>CAVZNH010000090.1:0-128307 GCA_963776505.1 uncultured Alphaproteobacteria bacterium | reverse complement strand
TGATGTAGCAACTGTTTTTTGCGGCCCTTGGGAAGTCCGTGGTGGCGCCATGTTAGCTGCCGTCAAGGCTGGCCCGGATTGGATCCGGGCCAGCCTTGACGGCAGCCTGCACCTGTCGCCACATCGGGCCAGAATACGCTGGCCGTGCTCCGGTCCGTATTTCGGCTCGGCGCCACGAGCCCCGGTCTCGCTCAGGACCGTCCATGCGGTCGCGGGCGTAGCGCACTCGCCACTTGGAGGCGGATCCCCTCCGACGTCCGGTCCGGCACATTCGGTGGTATATACATCATGTTCCGCAAGCTGCAGCCTCCCCTTGGTTCACGGCGTCAGCACCGACGAGTATATGCATCGGTATCGCGAAGAAGTGCTCGATCAACTCGATGCAAATGCCATTGCCTCTCAGCCCCTTGACTTGGCCGGCGGCTGAATCCCGGTGATGGTCTGCTTCGAACATGCAGGCGGTGCGAGGTGGCGCCACTGACCTCGCTGCCCTCAGGTCGAATGAAGCGTTGGGGCGGGCTTCAAGTTTGAGTCTTGCAGCGATAGTCCGACCGGTAGGAGTTTGCGGAACAAGGGGGGCAAAAATCACCCCGGGTTGTGTCTTGGAGCCCGATATGTCTGGGCCTATGCAACCTCGCGTCAGCGGCGTACGGTTCGACAAATACGAGGAGGCGATTATGTCGCAGCGGCCCAATCCTGCACGTGAACGCGTCCGAGGTATCGTGCCGAAGATGATCGAGCTCTCTGAGCAGGTCATATATGGCGACATCTGGGAGCGACCCGGGCTCAGCAAGCGGGACCGAAGCTTGATCGTCGTAGCGACACTGATCGCCACTTACCGACCCGAGCAACTTAAAGGTCATCTCGGCCGGGCGCTCGACAACGGCGTCACGAAAGACGAGATAGCTGAGATTATTACTCACCTCGCGTTCTATTCCGGCTGGCCTGCTTCGGTGACGGCGCGCCGTATCGCCGCCGAAGTCTATGAAGAGCGCGGATTGGCATGAGAGGTAACTACGGGCCCGATTCCGTTTGCGCCTACTGCAGAGACGACAATGGAACCGATGAGTCCGTCGCCAAATGCTGTTGCCAAAGGCGAACCCACTTAGATTAGCTGACGTAGCAATTATCCGGGACATCCCAGTGGATTGCGCGCTGCCAGTCGGCATCGGATGATCCGTGATGTCATGGTTGGGGGGAAATAATGCGGCTCAAGGACAAGGTTGCGATAATCACGGGCGGTGCCCATGGCATGGGCGAAGTCGAGGCACGGCTGTTCGCAGATGAGGGTGCAAAGGTCGTGATCGCCGATGTACTGGCGAAGGAAGGTGAGGTCGTCGCTGCCGAAATTTCCGCTGGCCAGCACCAAGCGCGCTTCGTTCGGACGGATGTGACATCGGAGAGCGATTGGCAAAGGCTAATCGCGGAGACGATCGCCGCCTATGGCAGGCTCGATATCCTGGTGAATAATGCCGGTATCAGCGGCAGTGCAGTCGGTGATGCGGACAGCCTGGA
Source organism: uncultured Alphaproteobacteria bacterium (assembly GCA_963776505.1). GTDB lineage: Bacteria > Pseudomonadota > Alphaproteobacteria > Acetobacterales > Acetobacteraceae > JAMXLO01. The sequence continues at coordinate 126,792 of CAVZNH010000090.1, read as the reverse complement.
GGGCTGGCAGCGACTGCTCGCAGTGAACTCGACAAGTGTATTTCTTGGTACCAAGTTGGCGGCCGCGGAGATGGCGAAAACAGGGGGTGGGTCGATCGTCAACATCTCATCGATCATGGGGATCGTCGCCAGTGAGGAGAGTCACCCGGGTTATCCCGCCTCAAAGGCGGCTGTGCGCAACTATACCAAGGCAGCAGCATGTCGTTATGGACCGCAGGGAGTGCGGGTGAACTCGGTGCATCCAGGCTACATGCCGCCGATGCTGAACGCCACCAACGCTGCCGGGCGCCAAGCGAAGATTGCTCAGACACCGCTGCGCCGTTTGGGCGAACCGATCGAAGTCGCATATGGAGTGTTATTCTTAGCGTCTGACGAGGCCTCGTTCGTCACTGGGGCGGAATTGGTGATCGATGGTGGATATATTGCTCACTGACTCCGGCCCGCCTTGCCGCTCCTGCGCCGCGTCATCCTGAACGACCCGAACAGCGCAATCACAAGCTCTCCTCCGGGCGAACTGTCGTGTCCCGATGGATCCTCAGCTCTGGCGAAATCAGACGATGATCATGTTCGGCATCCGTCGTGTTCGATCTCGTTTGCGACCGCCGCGCTCAAGCCAAGTGGCACGCAACCTGGCTGTTGCCGACGGGGCGCCAGGCGGGTGACCTCGTGGCGGCAGATGTCGATGGCGATCGGGCAGCGGGTGTGGAAGCGGCAGCCGGAGGGTGGGTTGGCCGGGCTGGGGATTTCGCCAGTCAGCGGTACGCGGGGCTTGGCGCGCTGCACCGCGGGGTCGGGTTCCGGGACGGCGGCGAGCAAGGCCTTGGTGTAGGGGTGGCGCGGCTGTGAGTAGAGGACGTCGCTTGGGGCCAGTTCGGCCAGCCGACCAAGATACATCACGGCCACACGATCACAGACGTGGCGAACGACGGCGAGATCGTGGCTGACGAACAGCATGGACATGCCATGGCGCGACTGCAGCTCTACCAACAGGTTCAGGATTTGCGCCCGGACCGAAACGTCGAGTGCCGAGACGGGCTCGTCGCAGACCAGCAGTGCCGGCCGCAGCGCCAGCGCGCGGGCGATGACGATCCGCTGGCGTTGCCCGCCGCTGAACTGATGGGGATAGCGCGACGCATGCTCTGGGCGGAGGCCTACTTCCTCCAGAAGTTCGGCAACGCGTGCACGGAGCGCGATGCCCCGGGCGATGTTGCGCACCAGCAGAGGCTCCCCGATCGCGGCACCCACGGTCATGCGCGGATTGAGCGATGTGATGGGATCCTGGAATACCATCTGGGCGCGGGCGCGAACTGGCGCGCAGCGTCCTTGGCATCGGCGCCCGCGAGTTCGGTGCCGAGGACGCGCACGCTGCCGCTGGTGGGCGGGATGAGGCCGACGCTCGCGTTGGATACGGTGGACTTGCCGCAGCCGCTTTCGCCGACGAGGCCGAGGGTTTCGTCGGGCGCGATCGATAGCGACACGCCATCGACGGCGCGGATCGGGCGCGCCGCCCGCGGCCGGCGAAGTGAACCTTGAGGTCGGTGATTTCCAGCGTGTCGCTCACGCCATTGCCTCGGCATGGTGGCAGGCGGTGAGGCGGGCGGGGCCGATGGGGCGCAGTTTCGGGGTTTCGCTGATGCAGCGTGCATCGGCGCGGGGGCAGCGATTGGCGAAGCGGCAGCCTGGGCCGTATTCGGCCGGTGTGGGCACGCGACCCTCGATGGTGGCGAGCTGCGACTTCGGGGTATCCGAAAGGCGCGGGATGGAGGCGAGCAGCAGCGCCGTATAGGGGTGGCGGGGAGCGGCGAAGATCGCTTCCGTCGGACCAGCCTCCGCGATGCGGCCGGCGTACATGACGGCGACGCGGTCGGCGATGTCGGCAACCACGCCCATGTCGTGGGTGATCAGCACGCACCGCGGTGCTGGCGCTCGATGGCGAGGTGCCGAAGCAGGTCGAGGATCTGCGCCTGGATGGTGACATCGAGCGCCGTGGTGGGCTCGTCAGCGATGAGAACAGTGGGGCGGGAGATCAGGGCGGAAGCAATCAAAACGCGCTGGCACATGCCGCCGGAGAGTTCGAACGGACGCTGGTCGATGCGGCGGTCAGGGTCGGAGATGCCGACATCCTCCAGCATCTTTCTCACCGCGGGTCGGGCGCGGGAGAGCGGCTGACGCAGTGCCTCGGCGATCTGGGTGCCGATGGTGGCGAGCGGGTCGAGGGCCGCCTGCGGCTCCTGGAAGATCATCGACATGCGCCGGCCGCGTATCGCCTGCATGGCGCGTTCCGAGATGGTGGTGATGTCGTCGTCGCCGAGACGAATGCTGCCGCCGGTGCGGCGGATCGCCGGCGGCAGCAAGCGCATGATGGCCTGGGCGGTGATCGATTTCCCGCAGCCGCTTTCGCCGACGATGGCCATGACCTCGCCCTGCGCCACCGAGAAGCCGATGCCGTCGACGACGACGGCGCCGCCGATGGCGAGCGATAGATTGTCGACGCTGAGGGCTGGCGCGGTCATCGGCTGCGGGACCGCGGGTCGACATGATCGCGCAGCCAGTCCCCGAACAGGTTCACGCACAGGACCAGGACGAACAGGGCCGCGCCGGGAAACACGGTGAGCCACCAGGCACGCTGAACGTATTGCCGGCCCGCGGCCATGATGCTGCCCCAGGATGGATACGGGGGCTGGACGCCGAGGCCGAGGAAGGACAGGCCGGCCTCGAACAGGATCATCAGGCCGAATTCGCTGGTAGCGACAACCATCAGCGGGCCGGCGATGTTGGGGAGGATGTGGCGGAGGAGAATGCGCACAGGTCCACTGCCGGCCATTTCGGCGGCGCGGATATAGGGCAGGGTCACGACCTGGAGCGTTTGCGCGTAAGCGACCCGGGTGTAGCGGGGCCAGCGGGTAAGGCCGAGAACCAGCACGAGTGTGAGAAATCCCGGCCCCAGCACGGCAACGGTTAGCACGGCGAGCAGGATGGCGGGGATGCTCAGCATGGTATCGACGAAGCGCATGACGAGGATCGCCGTCCAGCCGCCGAACCAGCCGGCGAACAGCCCGAGCATGGTTCCGACAAGCAGCGAAACGGAGACAGAAAGGGACGCCACCATAAGCGACGCGCGCGCGCCGTACAGGATGCGCGCGAGCAGGTCGCGGCCGAGATCGTCGGTGCCGAGCAGGTAGCTGGTCGTCGCGGTGGTCGGTGCCGGGTGGGCGCAGGCGCATGCAGCAGCGACTGGCGCAGCGGGTCGTTATGCGCGAGCAGGTCGGCGCCGGCCGCGGCGACGACGAAGGCTGCGAGGAGGGCGAGGATGAGGATGATGCCAGGAGAAAGTCTTCCGCTCATCGTTCGAGCCGGATGCGCGGGTCGATGACCGCATAGGCGATGTCGGCGAGCAGGTTCATGCCGATATAGACGGTGGAAACGAACAGCACGATGGCCTGCACGACCAGGAAGTCGCGCGCCGCAATCGATTGGATGGCGAGCTGGCCGATGCCGGGCCATGCGAAGACGGTCTCCACGATGACGGCGCCCGCGAGCAGGTTGCCGACCTCGAGGGCCGCAATGGTGACGACCGGAATGGACGCATTGCGCAGGACGTGGCGCAGCACGGCGGCACGTAGTGATAGTCCGCGGGCGCGCGCCGCCGTGACGTAGTCGCGCGATAACTCGTCGAGCACGGCGATGCGTGTCATCCGCGCGAATGTGGACATGGTGAGCGCGCCGAGGGCGATCGACGGCATGATCAGGGATTGCAGTAGAGTCGGCACCTGAGGTGGGCAGCCAGCCCAGCGCGACGCCGAACAGCAGGATCAGCAGGATGCCGGACCAGAACGTCGGCAGGCTCTGACCGGTGAGCACGAAGCCCGGCCAGCGCACGTTCCAGCATGCTGCCGCGCCAGACCGCCATGGCCACGCCGGCGGGAATGCCGATGCCGAGTGCGACCAGCAACGCACCGGCAGCGAGCGCCACCGTGTAGGGAATGCGCTCGGCCACGATGCCGGCGACGCCGGCGCGCTGAACGAGGCTCTCGCCGAGATCGAGGTGAGCGAGGTCGGAGAGATACGCGCCGTATTGCACCAGCAGCGGGCGGTCGAAGCCCAATTCGTGGCGCAACTCGGCGATCTGCTCGGCTGTCGCACCTTCGGGGACCAGCAGCAGCGTGGGATCGCCGGAGAGCCGCATGATGAAGAAGACGATGGTCAGCACACCGAACGTGGCGACGATGGCCTGGCCAACGCGGCCGGCAAGGTGTCGGATCATGACCAGCCTTGTGCCGTAGCACCCTCACCCGGCGCTGCGCGCCGACCTCTCCCGTAAGCGGGCGAGGTGTAAAGTACCGTTTCACCTCGCCCGCCATGCGGGAGAGGTCGGAGCGCGTCAGCGCTCCGGGAGAGGGTGCGGCCGCACATGGCTAGCCGTCCGTTATGGCTGCCACTTCATGTCCATGACGAAGAACGCCTCGTTGGCGGTCGGCGTCCACTTCAGTTCCTTGCGGGCGAGATAGATCGCGTAGTCCTGGAACAGGCCGATGCCGGGGACTTCCTCGCGCAGGATCTGGAAGGCGCGGCGGTAGTGTTCGAGGCGCTTGGCTGGGTCGAGGATGGTGCGCGCGGCGTCGACCTCGGCGTCGAAGGCGGGGTTGTTCATCTTCGACCAGATCGAGCCTGAGCGGAACAACGGGAAGATCACGCCGTCGGCGTCCTGGCAGGCGCAGGACCAGCGACCCTGGCTGAGGGCGCCGGCATCCTCGGGCGTGCCCTGGCGGCGGCGCAGGAACGTGGGCTGGTCGGTCACCGAGATCTCGACCTTGAGGCCGACATCGCCGAGCATCTGCTGCACCGCCTCGTTCAGCCGGCGATCATAGGAGGGCGAGGTGATGAAGCTCAGCACCGCACCGTCGGCGCCGGCCTCCTTGATCAGCGCGCGGGCGCGGGCGGGGTCGTACGGCCAGCCGGGGACATCGGCGACATATCCGAAATTCGCCGGCGTGAGCACGATGTTGACCGGCCTGGCGTATCCCTGTTGCAGAGCGGAAATGATGGTGTCGCGGTCGATCGCCATGGCGATTGCCTGGCGGACGCGCTTGTCCTTCGTCGGCGTCGCCAGCGTGTTGATGAACAGGTAGGCGACGCGCTCGGTGGCGACGGGCAGAAGTTGCAGGGACTTGTCGGATTTCACCGACTCGGCATCGTCGGGCGACAGGCCGCGCGTGATGTCGGCGCGGCCGGTGCGCAGATCGGCGATGCGGGTGGGACCGTCCGGCACGGCGCGGAATGTGACGGTGCGGAAGGGCGGCTTGCCGCGCCAGTAGCTGTCGACGCTGTCGAGCACGGATTGCACGCCGCGCTGCCAGGTGCGCAGGCGATACGGGCCGCTGCCCATGGGTTCCTGGTTGAACTTCTGGTCGCCGACTTTCTCCACATAGGCTTTCGGCACGATGGAGAGCTTTACCAGTTGCGCCATGAGCACCGGGTAGGGGGTCTTGGTGTGCAGCGTGACCTGGGCGGGCCCGGTGACGTCCGCCGATGTGATCTGGTCGAACTGGGAGAGCTGCGGGCTCTTGAACGCAGGATTGATGATGCGGCGGACAGAGAAGACGACGTCGTCCGGCGTGAGCGGGCTGCCGTCCTGGAACACGATATCCGTGCGCAGGTCGAACACGATGGTCGTATCGTCGGTGTAGCGCCAGGCGGTGGCCACCTGCGGGACGATCTTGCCGCTGACATCGCGGGTGACGAGGTTGTCGAAGATGTTGCGGTAGACCGAGTAGCTCTCGGTGTCCCACTGCAGCTGCGGGTCCATGGTGGCGACGTCGCCGGGCAGATCGACGGTCAGCGCGTCCTTGGGTTGCGCCAAGGCCGGCGTGGCGGCGAGGGCCACGAGTAACGCGAGGACGAGATGGCGCATGGCTGATCTCCGCTGCGGCCTTCACGGGCTCCAGCCCATGTCCATCAGAAAGAAGGCCTCGTTCGGCGTCGGCTGGAACTTCACTTCCTTGCGGGCGGCGAACATCATCACGTCCTGGTAGAGCGGCACCGCCGGCATGTCCGTGTGCAGCGTCTCCAGCACCTGGCGATAAAGCGCCAGACGCTTGGCGGGATCGAGCGAATTGCGCGCCGCCTCCAATGCGGCATCCACCGACGGGTTGCTGTATTTGGCCCATTGGCTGGAGGAGTGGAACAACGGGAACAACACGCCGTCGGCATCCTGGCAGCCGCAGGACCAGCGGAAGAAGCTGACGTCGCCTGCTTCGTCCGGCCGCCCCTGGCGCAGTCGCAGATAGGTCGGCCCGTCCGTCATCGAGATCTGCGCGTCCAGCCCGACATCGGCGAGCATTTGCTGAATTGCCTGCACCACGCGCTGATCGAAGAACGGCCCGGTGGGGAAGGTGACCTTCGTTCCCGGAGCGATGCCGGCTTCCTTGAGCAAAGCCTTGGCTTTCGCAGGATCGTAGTCGTAGCTCTTCAATCCGTCCGCCCAACCGAAATTGGCCGGCGTCAACGGCTCGTCCACCACCCGGGCATAGCCCTTGAGCAGCGCCTCGACGATCAGGTTGCGATCGATGGCATGGGCGATCGCCTGGCGCACCCGCACATCCTTGGTGGGTCCGGTCAGCGCGTTCAGCATCAGCATGGCCGCCCGCTCGACCGGGGAGAACAGCACCTTCACCTGGGCGTCGCCCTTCAGGCTGTCGGCGGTGTCGGTCAGGGTCACGCGCACGATGTCGGCGCGCGCCGTGCGCACGTCGGCGATGCGGGTTTCCTCGTTCGGCACCGGGCGCATCTCGACGCGCGGGAAGGGAGGCGTGCCACGCCAATAGGTCGGGTTGGCCGCGAGCTCCACCTTCACGCCGCGGGTGAAATTGGTCAGGCGGTACGGGCCACTGCCGATCGGATGCTGGTTGAACCCGTCATTGCCGAGCTTCTCGACGACGGCGCGCGGCACGATCGACAGCTTGGCCAGTTGGGCGAGCAGAACCGGATAGGGACGCTTGGTCGTCAGCACGCACCTGGTTGGCGCCGACCGCCTCGGCGGAGGCAATGGAATCGAACTGGCTGAGCTGGGGACTCTTGAACGCCGGATCGGTGATGCGCTTGATTGTGAAGACCACGTCGTCGGGTGTGAGGAGGCTGCCGTCCTCAAAGTGAATGTCGTCTCGCAAGGTGAAGATGATCTGCGTGTCGGACTGGTAGGACCAGGCGGTGGCGACCTGCGGAACGATCTTGCCGGTGGCGTCGCGGGTGACGAGGTTGTCAAACACGTTGCGATAGACGAAGTAGCTGTCCGGATCCCATTGCACCTGGGGATCGAGCGAAGCGGGGTTATTCACGAGGTCCACCACGAACAGGTCGCGATTGGCGCCGGCTGGCCCAGCCGAGGCTGCGAGCAGGAGCGTCGCCGCGAGCGACGTAACGGGAAATCACCGGATACTCCGCTTTGTTGGCCCTGAGCTGACCGTCCTGCCGGCCAGCACTCCATCGACGGTCGATTGGGCACTCGGTATCGGTAGCCTTGCCGCTCTGGAAAGAGTGATACAGCGCCAAGAGGGAATTGCGCGCCGCGTTCACATAGCCCACCACTGGTGCAGAAGAACGCACGGACTTTCAGACCTCAGGCCTCCGACAGCTCGATCTGAGCAAGATTACGTGATCTGTCAAATACGGACAGATTCTCCTCCTACGATCATCGTGGAGGGCGGGCAGGCGCAATGAATTCGAGGACGATCCACCGCGGTGATGACAAGCAACGTCATGCGTTTCACGGTGGATATAGGCACTGTGTTGTTTGGACGCGACCGCAACGATGCGAACTCTGCCTTCGCTCGCGCAAAACGCACTTGGCCGGCAATAGTTGGTTTTGCCGTTGGCTGTGTCGCCGGTGCGGGGTGCGAGGCGGCGTTCGGTCTATGGTCGCTGGTGCTGCCCGCCGGCTTCGCGTTGCTTGCAGTCGCGCTGACGATCCCGGTTAAGAATGGTCGGGCCAAGCGATGGTGTGTCGCGTACGCATGCCGCCAGAGCCGCGCTCGGCCTCCCGCCGCCAATCCCAGCGCCTCAGGATTTCGCGTGCTGGGTCGACCTCAACTTCATCATGTGAAGTAAATGAACACGAGACTTGAATGCACTGACCATGCGGGTTGCGGCCTCGTGAAACATTCCGTTGGCCACGTGGTCCAGCAGGTGCTGCTTGAACTCAAAATCAATCATGAAGTCAACGCGGGTGTTGCTCCCGAGCGGCGTGAACGTCCACGCATTGGTGAGATGCTCCAGCGGCCCCTCGATCGCATGCACCAGGAGCTGTCGCGGCCGATCCAGCGTGATCTGGCTGGTGAAGCTCTCCTGAAAAGGACCGAAGCCGATGACGAGGTCGGCAATCACCTCTGTTTGGTCTTCGCGGCGGACCCGCGCACCGGTGCACCACGGCACGAACGAAGGGTAATCGCGCACGTCCGCCACAACCGTGAATAGCTCGTCAGCCCCGTAAGGGAGCGTAGCCTGCTCGGCATGATGTGGCATGTTGTTTCCTCGAACTCATGGCAGCCAATGTAACCGATGCTGTGAGGATACACCTTTTGGTCGCCATGCGGCATAGGGTGCTTCGAAGCCGGCCGCTCACGGGTCGGCGATCAGCCCGCACCCCGCGCGGACTGCATCACTGATCCAAGCATCTCGCGCCATTGTCTGTGGTGGTTGTTCGACAGCTCGACAGCCGCGGCAACGGTGCAAAGGCGACGATAGCGGCGCAGATACCGTGAAGCGACGCCGGCTGGATAGCACGCAGCCAGTGGCCGCCCATCGGCGTTACCAGGAGACCGGCGTTGCGTCAGAATGCGTACGCGTCAGACGTCAGCAACACGGTCAATTCGGGGTCGCTTAATGGCGGCACCGGGCGCTCGGTGGACCACACCCATCCCAGTCGGCAAACTATCGCCGGAGGGACATGTCATGACGAACGATCACCCGGGCACCGCTTCAGTCGTGGCCGTGCCATCGCCAGCCTCATGGCACAGAGAGGCCGACATCGTCGTCATCGGGTCAGGCGCGGCAGGCATGCCCTCTGCAATCTTTGCGCGCGAGGCCGGCGCCTCCGTCATATTGGTCGAGGCTGAGCCCGATATCGGCGGCCACGCCATCGTCTCTGGCGGAAACGTCCCGCTCGGCGGCGGCACGTCTGCGCAGAAAGCTGCGGGAATTGAGGATTCGCCCGACCTCGTGTTCCTGGACAACACTGACTGGTCCGTCGTGCAGCCCAACGGATTTCCGGATTATCGCTATAACGATCGGGAACTGGTGCGCGCCTTTGCCGATGAAAATGTCGCGGCCTATGACTGGCTGTTAGCCCATGGCGTCGTGTTCGCCGACAAAGCTCCGGATTCCTTTGGTGGCACGTCAATCGGCAACTCTGTCCCACGAGAGATGCACGCTGTTCCGATGCACTGGATCATCGCACAAACGGGCGAACCCGAGCCCGTCGCCACGGCAGCAACTCGATCAACTGGCAACGGTCTGATGCGCCCGCTGGAAGCCGCGGCCCGCAAGGTTGGCGTCGACATATTGCTGGAACACCGCATGACCGCGATCCATCGCGAATTCCCCGGCGCCGGCCGCGTCACCGGAATTCAGGTGGTGCACAAAGGCAACGTTCAGGGCATCCGAGCACGCAAGGCGGTGATCATCGCGACTGGCGGCCATACCGGCAACGTTGAATTCCGCCGCCAGTTCGACCCACGCTTGACCGCGGAATATTGCGGCCTCGCGGGCATGCCCTGGTCCGATCAGGATGCGTCCGGGGAGATCGCCGCGATGGCCATCGGCGCCTCGCTGTGGGGCCTCTATAATCAGACTGGCGAATTCGGCCTGCACCTGACCAAACCCTTCACCATCGGCAACCAGTATAATTACCGCTGTTACTGGCAGCCCCGCAGTTCTGTCTTCCTTAAGGCGCGCGCCACTGGCCTGCAGGTGAAGGACTGGCAGAACGTCATCACCGTAAACATGCTCGGACAGCGCTTCTTCGACGAAACCGAGGGTAACTTCACAGCGAATAATCACAATCAGATTATCGACTACCGCTATGGCGATTACCGAAATGCGCAGAACATTATATACCGGCCCGTAAACTGGTTGAACGCCGCATTGGCTGGTGTCGGCGATGGCCATAACGGCGGTGGTCCTATCTGGGCCATCTTCGACTCCGCGGCCGCCAAACGCGAGGCCTGGACCACTGAGCCACCCTACGTTGATCGCGCCGAGGGCTTTTTCTTTTCCGCCGACACGATCGCTGAACTTGCATCCAAGATCGTGATGAAATAGCAGGCGAGGGATTTTGTGGCATTTCATGAGGTTGGGGCGATGGCTCGTAACGTCGTGCAGTTCCAGAAGGGTCTCAGCGAGCCTGCGTTTGAACAGCAGTACGGCAGCGAGGAGCAATGCCGGGCGATCGTCATTGCGTCACGCTGGCCACGTGGCTTTGAATGTCCGGCATGCGGCGGCAGACGGTATAGTCTGGTGACGACCCGCGATCTCTATCAGTGCACCAAGTGCCGCCGGCAGACTTCGCCGATCGCCGGAACGATCTTTGCATCGACCCACCTGCCGCTGCGGCTATGGTTCCGTGCGATCTATCATCTCACTCAGACCAAGAAAGGCATCTCCAGCATTGAACTGGGGCGTCGCCTTGGGGTGACGCAGACCACGGCGTGGAAGATCAAACACAAGCTGAAGCAGGTCATGCTTGAACGTGATGCGACCAAGCGCCTGAGCGGCAGGATCGAGATCGACGACGCCTATCTCGGCGGCGAACGCTCCGGCGGGAAGCGAGGTCGCGGCGCGCCTGGCAAGACGCCGTTCGTCGCCGCTGTCGAGACGACCACCGAGGGAAAGCCGGTTCGCCTGAAGCTGCGCCGGGTCATCAGCTTCTGTGCAACCTCGATCGCAGGGTTCGCCAAGCGCAGTCTCGATCCAAACTGCTCTGTCGTCAGCGATGGCCTTCAGTGTTTTGCCAGCGTCGCAGACGCCGGGTGCGCGCACCAGGTCGTCAAGACCGGGTCAGGACCAAGAGCGGCTCGGACGCCAGCCTTCAAATGGGTCAACACGGCCCTCGGCAACATCAAGGCTGCCATCATAGGCACCTACCGTGCCGTCAACAGCAAGCATGTCCCGCGCTACCTCGCCGAATTCGAATACCGCTTCAACCGACGATACGATCTGGCCGCCATGATCCCGCGTCTCACATGGGCCGCCGTCCGAACCACCCCTATGCCCTACCGGCTCCTGAAACTGGCTGAGGTTTATGCGTAATCAGGTTTTCTTTTCCGCCGACACGATCGCTGAACTTGCATCCAAGATCGTGATGAAATACCAACGAGTCTGCATGCCTCCGGAGACCCTTGAGGCTACGGTCGCCCGCTACAACAGCTTTGTCGACTCAGGCGTCGACGCCGATTTCGGGAAACCCACCCCGGCTCATAAAATCACCGAACCACCATACCACGCCGCATGGGCGACGCCCACTCCGCACGACTCCCGCGCAGGGCTACGCATCAACGCCAAATGCCAGGTCATCGATCGCGCGGGTCGGGTCATCCGCGGGCTTTATTGCGGCGGTGAGTCCGCCGGTGGGTTCAGCCAGCACGGCCTTGCTCGCGCGCTGGTGCAGGGTCTTATTGCCGGCCGCAATGCAATGGATGAGGCGCCCTGCCGGTCCGGTGCTCAAGCCCGAAGTTGCCGGCCGTAATACCAGTGGCGCCATCGATCGGAGCCGGGCATCGCAGCGAGCTGGACGGCGGGAAACAAACTTGCTCGGCACTCCGTGAAGGCTCGTCAGCCGATTCGACCTTCGCGCGCCTGTTGGGCTGCGAGCGACAACGATGTGGTTGGCTGAGCCATGAGCCGTCTCAAATCGATCGGTTCGCCCGTGTCCTCGCAATAGCCATATGTACCATCCTCGAGTTTTGAAAGCGCTCGGTCCGTTTGCCGCATCAGCCTCTGGATCCGTTCGCGGTTTTGCAGCGCAAATTCTCGCTCTGAGGCGGCACTGGCATGGTCGGTCTGGTCTCCCTCCTGGGTGATATCCTGAGCCTCCGGCGGCGGGATCGCATCGAGCTCCCGTCGCAGGTCCGCCCGCGACTGCTCCAACCGTCGGTGAAAATACTCGACCTGCTTCGGGTTCATAAATTCCTCGTCTGCCGAGGGTTGGTACCCGGGCGGAAGTTCGACGGCCATTTCATTCACCTCTGCACCAGAGTTGATCACCCGCGGATCATGCGGGCATTGCGCCGCAATAGCCAATCGGCGCGCGCTGGGCGGATGTCGCCGACGCAAGGGCGTTGGTCTGCTGTCACTGATCCGGGCCGGCGAGCTCTTTTCTGAGCGATCGCACCTGTTCCAACGGGACCTGTTCTCGTTGGCGGGCGCTTGTTACGCTCCACCGGCCACCTAGGGGAGTAAGCCACGGTGCGGAAGATCGAGATCGGTGACGTCACCATCGACGCTGTGATTGAACGCGAAGGTCCATGGCGGCGACCGCAGGATTTCTTTCCGGCCTACGATGAGGCCACCTTCAAGCGGCACCTGCAGGTGATGGAGCCGGAGGTGTTCGATCCTGTGTCGGGGATGATGTTCATCACGTATCAGACTTTCGTCGTCCGGACGCCGCGCCACACCATCCTGGTGGATACCTGCACAGGGGAAGACAAAGGGCATCCGCCACCATTCGATTTCCCCGGCAAGGAGCGCTGGCGAAAAGAACTGTTTGCTCTGGGCGTCGGCTACGAGAAGATTGACTACGTGTTCTGCACGCATCTCCATATCGACCACACAGGCTGGAATACGACGCTGCGCGACGGACGTTGGGTGCCCACGTTCCCGAATGCAAAGTACGTATTCCACAAGAGAGAATACGCGGCTTGGGAAGCGGAGCACGCACGGGGCGCCAATCCTCCTGGCACTGTATTCCGTGATAACTGCCTGCCGATCGTGGAAGCCGGGCAGGCCCTGCTCGTGGATGACGACTACGCTTTGGATGACACCATCACGTTGACGCCCACGCCAGGTCACTCGCCCTGTCATTGCTGCGTCAATATACTCTCTCGCGGCCAGCGCGCAGTGGTGACCGGGGACATGATGCACCACGCGATCCAGTGTCGGGAGCTTGACTGGTCCCCCGGGGTTGACTGGGATCCGAAGGAGGCGGCGATGTCGCGCCGGCGGTTTTTGTCCGCGGTCGCGGACACCGATACACTGCTGCTGCCAATCCACTTCCCGTCGCCGACAGTGGGGTTGGTGACCGCGGACGACGATCGGTTCCATTACCGGTTCAAGCGGGAGTAGCGATCCGACGTCGTGAACCACGACTATCACGCGGTCGCAGGGAATGTCCGCTGTCGCCTAAGGTCGGCGACGACCTTGGAAGGCCCTGACTGCGCCCGCACTGGCCCATCTGCGGGTGACGGAGATGGCACTGGGCGCCGCTCTGACCACTGACGACGAAATACTGGACTGGGTCAGGAAAGTGACCGAAACCATGCTGCGGCCTGACGGTCGGGACGACCTGTCATCACGGCCTGAGATTCGTGTGCGCCTCCAACATCACGGCGTTCTGTGCAATCAGCACGTCGATCTCATCTGGCGTGTAGCCCACCTCTGCAAGGATCTCGCGTGTGTGCTGGCCCAGACGAGGAGCGAAGCGGCCGCTGGGCGGCACGGTTTCTGACCAGGTGCTGGGCTCACGCATGGTGCGGATGCGGCCTTCGGACGGATGCTCCTCGAAGCGAAAGAACTCGATATCGGCAAGGTGTGGATCCTCGAGCAGGCTCTCCAACGTATTGGGGCGAATGCACGGGATGTCATTCTGCTGCAGCAGATCGAGCCACTCGTCGGTGGTTCGATGCTTCAGTTCCTCGCCGAGCATCTCGTAGAGCGCATCGATATTCGCCGTGCGGGCGGCGATGTCGGCGAAACGCGGGTCGGTCTCGACAACATGCGACTTGCCAATGGCCTCGAAAAAGCGGCGCCACTGGCCATCGTTGTACGGAAGCACTGCAATGAAGCCGTCCTTGGTCTGATAAGGGCGACGATGTTGCGACAGGGTACGCGCATAGCCGGGTGGGCCGGTGGGCGGATCGAAGGTGGCGCCTTGCATGTGCTCAGCAAGCACAAACTGCGCCATGGTCTCGAACATCGGGACTTCGATTTGCTGGCCAATGCCGGTGCGCGCCCGTGCCAGCAATCCGGCAAGCATCGCGTTGGCTGCCGCCGAACCGACAATGCGATCGATCGCCGCCATCGGGATGAAGCGCGGCTGGCCGGTTGAGCGTTGCAGCAGCATCGGAATACCTGAGGCCGCCTGAATCAGGTCGTCGTAGGCAGGACGTCCGGCGTAACGCCCACCGCTGCCGTAGCCGACCATGCTGAGATAGACGATGGAAGGATTGAGTTGCTTCACCGACTCATAGTCGAGCCCAAGACGGGCAAGTGCGAGCGGACGGATGTTCGAGGCAAACGCATCGACCGTCGACACCAGACGAAACAGAGCCTCACGGGCTGCCGGCTGCTTGAGGTCCATGGCTATACTGCGCTTGCCACGTGCGTTGTGCTGGAAGCTACCGCTCATGCCGCGATTGCGCGGCACACCGGTATAGCGCGACGAGTTACCTTCCGGTGCTTCGACCTTGATCATGTCGGCGCCATAGTCGGCAAGGATACGGGTACACCACGGGCCCATTTGCACCGTGGTCAGGTCAAGCACTCGGATGCCAGCGAGGGGTCCGCTCATCATTTGCTCTGTCCTATCGCAACCAAGTTCGTCATTGACCGTATCTCCCTCAACTTGTCGCGCATTTTGCGACCTGGGCAGCCCTGGTCAATGGAGAGAACCTGCTGGCGCGACCATGGCAAGCCGACGGCCGCGACTGCGTGCACTCGGCGCGGGTCGTGCCGACCGTCTGGCTTGTCAGGGGTCAAGAATATGCACACCATACCTCAGAAAAGAGCGCTATACGAAATCCGGGACGGTTATCGCGATATCGGCACAACGAGGCGCGGACGAGAGGATAAGGATGTTTCAGTACGAACTCTTCAGGGATTCAACCGGTCACCTGAACGACGAGAAAACCCTGCGGGCCCGACTGGCTGAGGACGGTTATCTGTTCCTTCGCGGCCTGTTGCCGCGAGAGGCGATCCTTGATGCGCGCGCCCGGCTTCTAAAAAGGGCGATGGAGGGCGGGTGGCTGGCCCCCAACTCACCCATTGCAATCGGTGTCGCCAATTCCGCTGCCGCCTGCAAGGACCCAGAGCCGCGCTATATGTCCGTGTTTCGTGGCCTCTGGTCGGACGAGGCGTTGCATCGCCTTCGTATAGATCCTCGAGTGATCGCGCTGTTCGACCGAATTTTCGGTGAGCGTGCTTTGGCGCATCCGATGTTTGTCCAACGCAACATTTTCCCTCAGTCAGATGGTTTCGACTTCACCACCGGCACTCATCAGGATCGCGTCCACATCGGCGGCGCGACCAGTTACGCGATGTGGATGCCTCTCGGGGACTGCCCACGCGAGATGGGCACACTGGCGGTCGCGGCGGGGTCCCATACCACGGGCATTCTGCCAACCAAGGTCGGTTCCGGTGCAGGAGGCATGGATATCGCTGTGCCGATCCCAGGCACCTGGGTCACCGGTGACTTCGAGGCGGGCGACGCTCTGATCTTCCAGGATGTGACGGTGCACAAGGCACTGCCAAATCGAACCCGGTCGATCCGGATGTCGTTCGATGCACGGTATCAGAAGCTCAGTGAGCCGATGGCGGATGTGAACCTAATGCCATACGCCGGCTGCGGTTCTTGGGCCGAGGTTTACGCCGGTTGGTCGAGTCGTGAGGGCCAGTATTACTGGAAGGAACTGCCGATCAGGATCGTGCCGCTGGATCGGTCACATTACGAGCGACGAGACGCAATGGCGTTTGAAATGGCTGAAGCCGGCGATCGCGGGGCAAGGGATGCGATCCTGCGAATCATTCAGCGCGATCCGCTGCCCGAGAAGCGGCAGCGCGCAGAAAAGCTCTTGGCACGGCTCGACGCGGGGTGACGACAAACACCCGGCTTGCGGCGAGGATCCGGCTGAAAGCATCCTCCGCCTGTAGGTTATTGCCTGTTACCGCGACGAAGAGCCAAAGGGAGGCAGCGTATGGCGGCGGATTACAGCATATGTCTTGGAACGGCTGGCTGGGGTGTATGGCATAGTGTGGATGCCGGCACGTCCTGGGTACGGCATCGCGCCCCATTCCCGCTCAACAGCCGCATACAGGCTTTGGCTGCCCACCCGACACAGGTGCACACCGTCTTTGCCGGCGGCGATACCGGCTTGTTCGTGAGCCGCAATGGTGGAGCGCGGTGGGAGCGAGTTGGTACCGATGGCACCCTGCCGACGATCTGGTCGCTGGTAGCTTGGACGGCGGGGACAGTTGGACGCACCTTGAGTCGGGCTTGTATGATCCGGACGTTCACGCTGTGACGATCGCGCGGACGCAGCCCAGGCACCTCTATGCCAGCACGGCGCGCGAAATGTTTGTTAGCCATGATCTGGGCGACACTTGGCAGTCGCTGGGTATCAAGGAGAAATGGCCGCTGCCTTATGCCCGCGGCATGGCGGTCAAGGCTGACGATCCCAGCGTGCTGTTCGCCGGCTGCGGCGAGACTACGACGGGCGAAAAGGGGCACGTACTCCGCAGCACAAACTTTGGCGAGAGTTGGGAGGTCCTGCCGCTCCCCACCCAGCCCAATGCCACTGTGTGGGGTCTTGCCACCCATCCCGCCAACGCCGACCGCATTGTCGCGTTCAGCCTATTCGGCGAGGTGTACGTCACCGAGGATGCGGGCGCGTCGTGGCGCAAGATCCCGCGTGAGTTCGGCGAGATCAGGGCGGCGGTCTGGGTGCCAAACTAGGCCTATCAGCAATTGAGCCAAACGAAGCTGGCGACAAGCTGGACGGCAGCCACGACGTCACGTGCGGTCTTCTCGTACCCGGTGGCGATCGCATAAGCCCGTTTGACCGCTGTCTTGCCAGCGGCTCCAGGACGCGCGCCTCGCTGTCGAACGCCTGCCAGACAGGCGGGGAATGCGAGAGTGGACGTCGATCGTGGCCTCCGCCTACTCAGCGCGCCATGCCGGTTGCCCCGGCCGGCACGTCATAAAAAGCAAGCGTCATTGAGACGCTGGTATAGTGGCCCATCAAAGTGATCGCGTCTGTGATGCCGACATGGCCGAGTGCTTTGACCGCCCGGTCGTAGAGGCCCTGTGGGATCCAGCGCGAATTGGCAAGTGCAACCGCCATCTCATAGACGACCTGCTCGCGCTCGTCTTGAAATGAGGTCTCCAGGCCAGCAATAAGTGCTTCAACCTTCTCAGAAGGCAGCCCGACTTCCTTGCCCCGCCGTTCGTGCGCGCTGGTCGGATAGGCCGAATGCCATTTGCTGGTGATAATGCAGACCGCTATTTCACGCTCGCGCTCGGTAAGAGAGTAACGGCCGGCGTGGAAATGGGCGCCGAACGGCCCCGCGACTTTCGCCAGTTTGGGATTGTGTACCCAGATCCTGTTCGGGCCGCCAAGCGCCCCGCGTGTCTCGAGCAGGGAGCGATAGCCCTCCTGCTGCTCTGGCGTCATCTGCTCGAAGGGGACCTCAGCGTAACGGCCAAAGGTTGGCGTATCATGCATTTCTGGTTTCCTGCCCGGGCTGGATTGCCAGCTCATCCTGCAACCGCCACGTGGCCCTGTCGACAATGAGCACGTACCGTAGCCGTGCCGCGATCCACCAGATCAGCGGCGTAGTCGGACACCGGAAGCTTAGACAATCGGAATGTCCATTTCGGATCGCCCACTTTGGTGGCGGGTCAGGTGTTGTTCTTGGGGATGACCGTCTTGACGATGCCATCGCGTGGCAGCGGAACGGCAGCTTGACGCGGCAGCGAACGCATCGCCATCGCCGCGCGGCCTCCACGTTTCCGCGATAACCGGGCTCGCCCTGAACCATTTTCGCCTGGCTGCATTATTGGCGAGCACCTTTGAGGATACGGCAATGAAAACATCATTCCTTACAGCGCTGCTGGCGGCTTCAATTCTGGCTGAGCCAGCCCTTGCGCAGTCGCCGGCAACCACGGCGCCCGCACCGCCCCCCACTGTGGCGGCCCCGGCGGTACTTCCTGGCGCTCCCGTCGCACCACTGACTTCGAGGGACGCGCAGTTCGTGCAGAGCCAGATTGAGGGCAATATGGCGGAGTACCAGGCGGGTCAGCTGGCGCTACAGCGCAGCCAGAACCAGGACGTGCGCAACTTTGCAGAGAAGATGATTACCGATCACACCTACGCGCAGGACACGCTGGCGCCGATCGCGCAGTCGCATCACATTCAGTCGACGGGGACGCTGAGCGAGCAGGACCGAGATATGCTCAATCGGTTGGCCACGCTCACTGGGCCCGCTTTCGATCGTGCCTATGTCGACGACATGGTACGCGCGCACGCAGCGATGGTAGATGAGCTCAACGCTCAGCTGATCCACGGCGAGGACCAGCATATCAACGCGTGGGTGCAGAACACGCGGCCCATCGTTCTACAGCACTCTCAGATCGCTCAGCAGCTTCTGGCCAGCCTGCCGCACACTGGCTGACTCGTCGGCGAACCGAGGCGGCGCGCGGGGGGACTGCTGGACGTGGCGGGCCCCCGCGCTGTGCCTGGCTATCTCAATAATCGCCAATGGATACGGATTTGAAACCACTCCCTGTTATTTTTTGCCCATCACGTCACCGCGTCCCGCCCGATACACCGCGGCGGATCAGCGAGGGGAGAAGGTTTCATGTATCGGAGCGCCGCGTCGTTCACCCAAGACCGCTCGGACGTCCAGGCACGGTGGCAACGGTGCAAGCGACTGCCACCGTTGAGGGTCGGGGAGGCGGAGGCTCTGACCGCGGCTTTTCTGGCAAGCCGGGATGTGACCTTTTGCCCGGTGCGTTACGCGGCAGCCGTTGAGCAGCGGACGCAGCTTTCGCGACGGGAACGAATTTGAGGCGAGCGCTCTCCGTGGTGCGCGCCTACCTCATCGTCAGCGGAATAGCCTTCGGGTTGTGTTCCGCCTGGCTGGTTCTGGTGCAATTCGTGGTTCCATAGCACTGACTACGCCGGCTGGCGGCGAACGCCGGCCTTCCCCTGTAGAAACCGCATCGTCAGGCGAGGGCGCTGCTTCCAGGGGGCGGCGCGGTCAGCGCTGGCGCAGCACCCAGCGCACTGCCGCCAGCGCCTCTGTGATGCTGGCGCAGCCGTGGGCCACAGTCTCACCGCTCGATTTCGCGACATAGAAGCCATCGGGGTCTCGCGCGATAAGCAGGGCGGTTCGGCCATCTCCCTCGGGGTCGATCAGGCCTGCGTAGCAGGTCCCGTCATCGGTACACTGACCGGACACCGACCAGGCGCCGGGCAGAGCTGTGGCGGCCTGCGTGATTTCGAAGAGCTCAATGGGGGTCATTGTGAGCGTGGCAGCACCGGTTTGAGGGTCAGGTTCCTTGGCAGAGACTCGCACAACCACTGCCAGCGTCCAACCTGGGATTGAGATCTAGATCGGTTGGGGGACCAGCTCAATCACCAACCCCAGAGCGTTGCTATTGTGCAATCTATCCGCCGGCATTGGGTGGCATTGGCCGCAATTCGTTGACATCTGGCAGCCTGTCGCCAGCTACAGCGACGTGGTCGGCGGAGACACGTGATGTATTCCAGGTATCCGGCGTTGTGTGCCCTATGTGCCTTGGTAGTGGGGTGTGTGCCGGGCCCGGACGCGTCAATCGACCCAGCGTCAGCACAGAACGGCGCACAACTCGGCTACCGCTACCACGATACGAACCATCCTGACGGGGGCGCGAACGTGTCCCCGGAGGCAGTCAACAATGCGGCTCACGGCACTTGGCTGTGGCCGCCACAGGAGTCCGAAGTGCCATGACTTCCCTGATCGGCAAAACGGCACTCATCACCGGCTCCAGCGACGGCGTCGGCCGCATGGTTGCCACCCGCCTCGGCGAGGCAGGTGTGCGCATCCTGGTGCATGGTCGGGATCAGGACCGCGGTAACCAGGTCGTCGCCGATATCACCCAATCGGGCGGCACGGCGGAATTTCTCGCCGCGGACCTCGCGTCACTTGCCGAGGTGCGGCGGCTTGGCGAGACCGTGCGGCAGCGGACGGAGCGGCTTGACATACTGATCAACAACGCCGGCATCGGCACCGCTGGCACTTCGCGCCAGACCAGCGCCGACGGCCACGAGCTTCGGTTCGCCGTCAACTACCTTGCCGGCTTCCTGCTGACTGATCTACTGCTGCCGCTGCTCCGGCAGAGCGCGCCGGCGCGCATCGTCAACGTCGCCTCGGCCGGACAGCAACCGATCGACTTCGCCGATGTAATGCTGACGCACGGATACAGCGGCGTGCGCGCCTACTGCCAAAGCAAGCTGGCGCAGATCATGTTCACCATCGATCTCGCCGAGGCGCTCGCCGACACCGGCGTCACCGTCAACGCGCTGCACCCGGCGACATACATGGACACTGCGATGGTGCGGCGCGCCGGCGTGACGCCCGCGAGCAGTGTCGAGGAAGGCGCCGAGGCGATCCTCAACCTCGCCGCTTCGCCGGCGGTCGAGGGGCGGAGCGGGCGCTACTTCAATGGCCTCCACGAGGCGCGCGCCGAAAGGCAGGCCTACGACGCGGCGGCCCGTCGGCAGCTCCGCGCGATCAGCCAGGAGCTCTGCGCGGGCTACGGCGTGGAGACGGCGGCTCGCGGCGGTCCTGGCTGACGGCGTTGGGTCCGTTCGGCGACCTTGGGCGTGCTATCCGCGCTGTATCAGTTCGATCGACACGTTCTGTGGCGCGGTCAGGAATGCGATGCGCACGCCGGGCCGAATGGTCTTCGGTTCCACCGTGAACGCCACGCCCTTGCCCTTCAGCTCGGCCACCGCGGCATCGATGTTCTCGACCGTCAGTCCGAAGTGCTCCAACCCCATGTACGGCGTCTGGGGCGACGCACCCGTCGACGCCGGGTCCGACCTGGCGATGAAGATCTTCTGGCCCGTCAGATCGAGATCATAGCGCGTCGAACCATCGGGCAGTGGCGTGCGGATGATCTCTGCGCCCAGCTTGTCCTCGTACCATTGCGCCGTCGCCGCCGGGTCCGGTGACTTCAGGTGGATGTGCTCCCAGGTGTACTTGGTCATGACGTTCCTCGCGATCGGCTTCCGCCGCCATTAACCTCCCGGATCGCCAAACCGACAAGAGCGCCTTCCCGAACCGGCTATCCGTCCCCACAATATCCGCATGTCCCGGCGCACGGTTGAGATCACGGCTGACCTCATGCTGCGGGCGTACCGACACGGCCTGTTCCCGATGGCGGAGACCCGTCGCGGCGAACGCCTCTACTGGCTCGACCCGGAACGTCGCGGCGTCCTGCCGTTGGACCGGTTCCATCTGCCGCGCCGGCTCGCCCGCACCGTGCTGTCGGACGCGTTCACCGTCACTGTCGATCAGGATTTCGCCGCGACCATCGCCGGCTGCGCGCAGTCCGCCCCTGGCCGCGACGACACCTGGATCAATCCGCAGATCGAGCGGTTGTTCAGCGAGCTGCATCAACTTGGCCACGCCCACTCGGTGGAAACCCGCCAGCACGGGCACCTGGTCGGCGGCCTCTACGGCGTGGCGATCGGCGGCGTATTCTTCGGCGAGAGCATGTTCAGCATGGTGCGCGACACTTCGAAGGTGGCCCTGGTGCACCTCGTTGCCCGACTGCGTCTCGGCGGCTTCCGACTGCTGGACACCCAGTTCGTCACCGCACACCTGTCGCAATTCGGCGCCGAGGAGCTGCCGCGCGATGACTACAAGGCGCAGCTTGCCCACGCGCTGACCGTGCCGGCCGATTTCCCCGTTGATCCGGACCCGGCGGCGCTCGCGGCCGAGATCCGCTGCCTGGCGGAGCGCTGATGCGTCAATCGGCTGTCGTCCCGCCGCAGCCCATCGATCCGCCCGCTTCCGGGCTGCATGTAATTATCGACTACGTCGCGAGACGAATGAGCGTGGTTAGAGATGCGACGCGATCGGTGCTCGAAATGACGGTTCCAGATGACATGGCGGACATGATCGGCGGCAGCGCTGCGACATCTTTTGTCCGCCGCGGCGAGGCGACGGTGGCGGGCCGGGTCTGCGCCGAATGGCAGACGCTGGATCGCGCCCCACGATGATGATCGCATGATCGTTCCATGGCGTGACCGGCATGGCCGTTTCCTGCCGTTGAAGGCGGCGGTGCTGGCGGCGAGCTTCATTCCCGGCATGGTGCTGGCGTTCTGGTGGGCGAACGGCATGCTCGGCGGACGCCCGGTGACCGAGGTTATCCACGGCACCGGTGACTGGGCGATCCGCTACCTGCTGATCTCGCTGGCGATCACCCCGGCGGCGCGTGTGCTGAACTGGCCGCGCCTGCTGCTGGTGCGGCGGACCGTCGGTCTGACTGCGCTTGCCTACGCGATGGCGCATTTCACGCTCTACGTGGTGGACAAGAACTTCCGGTTGGGCTTGGTCGCCTCGGAGATCGCGCTGCGGTTCTATCTGACCATCGGCTTCGCCGTGTTGCTCGGGCTGGTCCTTCTCGGAGTTACATCGACCGATGGCTGGGCCCGCAGACTGGGGCGGCGGTGGAAGCAACTGCATCGGGCGATCTACGTGCTGGGCGCGATCGCACTGCTGCACTACTTCATCCAATCGAAGTCGAACGTATCGGAGCCGGTGTTCTTCTCCGGCCTGTTCGTCTGGCTGCTGTTGTGGCGTGCGCTCCCGATGGCCTGGCAGCGGAACTCGCTCGCGCAACTGGCGCTGGCCGTCGTGGCGGCATTCGCCAGTGCGGGCATCGAATTCGCCTGGTACGGGCTGGCGACCGGGATCAACCCATGGCGTGTGTTGGCCGCGAGCGAGACGCTGCATTTCGGCCTGCGGCCGGCGCACTACGTGGCATTGGCTGGGCTCGCGGTGGTGGTGCTGGCAGGGCTGCGGCGGATGACCGGCATGGTGCGCCCCAGGCCACGCATGGCGACCTGAGCGAGCTGCTCCCGTTATCGTCGTACAATAACCCATTCTGCTCAGGGGTGTTGCCCACGCTTCATGCGCGGATCTTCATAGGGGTTCCGCTGCTCGGAAAAACAGAGGTTTTGAAGCGCGTCTACGCTCGAACGATCGCGGGCCGGTGTTGATATCATCTCCTTCACCAAACCGCTTGATCTCGACGCAGCCGTCAGAGCCACACGCTCGTTGGAGCGACATGGCTCCTGACACTGCCATGCCAAAGCTCCGCTGCGCGGTGGCCGCGACATGGGTAGTCGCGCTTAGCGGCTGTGTCTCGGTTGGCTATGAGCCTTACGCTGCCAACGGGTATTTCCCTCGCTCCTACCCAGGCTGCTATGGGTACTCGGGCGCATCAGTCGGCGTTGGCAGCATCTGGATCGGTGGCGGTCGCGGGCATTGGCATGGCCGCGGAATTTGGCGCGGCCCTGGTGGTCATCAGGCGCGATGGCATCGATGAATATCTGTTTGCCTTCTATCAATTCAAATCGCTAGCTTTTTCCACTCCGGTGACATGGCCACGGCGCAGATCCCGGCGCAAGACCGTGTCCCTTCCGCGGATGGCGGCGGCGAATTGCAGGCTGCTGCAGTTAGGACGGATTGGTCCGCCAAGACTTGTATATCTCCTCCAGTTTTATCCGGATTGTGTTCTGCAAAGCATTAGCGCATCAATGGCATGGGCTGATCCCTTTTGGATTTCGACGTAGATGACGGCACCGTTCCCCAGCTCTTGGGTGAAAATCGTCTCGCGTGTCCTACTTTTCGTGGTGTGCTGGATATTCCTTTAGTGCGAGGCGGTGCGGCGGTCGCCGGCGTCTGATGCCGGGTGAACTGGTTCACAGCATGGTCAGGGTCAAGTGAGCCACGCTGGCAGCGGTGTGGTATGGACCACGCCTCTGATAGGAGAGCAGCATGACTAGACCAATGGAAGAAGGCCCGATTCGTATTCTGACAGACGAGGAACTGAATGGCGTGTCTGGCGGAACTGCGAATCTATTAAAGGATATTCCCCTGGGAATAAGCCCCGCGATGGATGCCTTCCTCGGCGGCTACTATAGCACCTGCGGATGCGCCTCGACAGGGCACAGCCCTAACTGGAAGGGTTAGAGAATCACCCTCCGCCCCATTGGCGGAGGACTTCTTGGGAGCTTCGTTCCGGCATTCGGCAAGCCTGTCAATTATCTGGCATCCGGGGGAATGAGCAATCTGAGTAATGTGAATTTGTCGGCGCTGACCGAATTCAACCCATCGCGGTTCCCACCGGTCGACCTGTTCTGGACCGTGCCTCTACCTACAAGGGGTGTCGAGGTTGATCTGACCATCGGTACCGCGACGATGACTGCGAGCAAAGTGCCAGTCTATGACTATACTACGCTGCAAAACGCGCTGACGACGGGCAACAACCCACCGCCGGTTCCTGGTAGGATATCATTCAAGGTTGTCTGGCAGGGCGGCGTAACAATGATGCCCGTTACCAGCACTGATCCGACGAAGGGCATCTTCTCTGGCACGTTTGCCACATGCACGGCGCAAATGGAGTGGCAGGCTGCGGCAGGTGACTTCACCTTCCAGTCGGACCCGCTGGAAACCTCGCAGAGTGCGTTTGCCGAAATAGGTCAGGAGACCAACGGTTCGTACTTGACTGCTTAGGGACTTACGAAGGCGGCTGAATGCTACCGGCCGCCTTCGACCCGTCCTCGTCATCCATCGCACCACACCAGATGCAGTGCCAGCGGCCGGTCGTGACTCGGGTGCTGACTGTGTTCAGGAAACCGCCTCCGCCTCGATCTCGACCACGAAGCGTGGATCGGCGAGCCCTGCGACGAACAGCAGCGTCGAGCACGGTGCATGCTCGCCATACACCGAATCGCGTGCCGCACGGAACGATGCGAGCAACGACCGATCAGTCAGGAACACTGTTGTCTTGACCAGATTGGTGACGCTCATGCCATTCGCCTCGAGCACCGCGCGCAGATTGGCGAATGCCTGGGCGATCTGGCCTTCGCCGGTACTTGGCACGGAGCCGTCAGGTGCCACGCCGACCTGGCCGGAGATGATGAGGCGACGCTGCTCGCCGGTGATGAGCATGGAGTGTGTGTAGCCGGTCGGCGCACGTACGGTCGGCGGATTGGTTGCGGTGATGACGGCCATGGCTGGACTCCTTGTTGGAACGTGACAGTGACATGCGCGATTCCCGCTACCGCGCGAGCCAGGTGCGCACGGCCTCTTTGACAAACCGCGCATCCTCCGGGTTCGTTGCAGGGTTGCCGGCGCGGTGTCCCCAGATGCTGGGTATCGGCTTCAGTTCCGCCTGCGCCAGAAACGGCAATTCGGCCGCGTTGTCGGCGACGCGGAAATAGAGATCGGTCTCACCCGGCATCAGCAGCACGCGCGCGCGGATCGTGCGCAGCGCACGCGGCAGATCGCCGCCGTACAACGAGTTGTCGCTGATGTCCGCGGCGTCCCAGGTGCGCAGCTGAGCATATTGATTTGCCGCGGGACGCGCGCCGAACCGATCCTCCCAGTCGGTGCGCAGGAACGTCTCGAGGTCCGGCGCACCCGCAAGATGCAGTCCCGCGCGGTAGAAATCCTGGCTGAGCGCCCAGGCTGCATAGATACGCCCGAACGCCCGCTTGGCCGCGCGTGGCTCGGCAGAGAAACGGCCGTCGCCGATGATGCTCCGGCGCCGCCTCCAGCGTCGCCATCAGACTGCGCAGGAACACCTGATTGTGCACGGCGGTGCGCGCCACGCCGCAGTTCACCACGATGCGGTCCACCGCGTCGGGGAACAGCGCGGCCCAGTGATAGGCCTGGAGCGCGCCCATCGACCAGCCATACACGCACGCCACATGCTCGATGCCGAACAGGGCGCGCAGCGCGCGGCGCTGGACCTGCACATTGTCGAATATCGTCACCAGCGACGGATAGTCCGCGGTGTTCGACGGGCTGGACGACAGCCCGTTGCCGAACATGTCGCAGATCACGATGAACCAGCGCGTCGGGTCCAGCACGCCGTCGGGGCCGATCAGCCATTCCAGATCCGGATGCTGCGCGCCGTAGCTGGTGGGATAGACGATGACGTTGTCGCGCGCCGGCGCAAGCGTGCCGTGCGCCTTCCAGGACAAGCGCGCGTCGCGCAAGACGGCGCCCGATTGCAGCGTCAGGTCGCCGGCGTCGAAAATCCCCTGCTGCGTGGGCCAGGCCATCGCTTCCCCCTATGGTTCCGGCACATGCTTGAGCCTGCCGCGACCAATCGCAAGAGGAGGCCGAAGATGCTGAGCCTGGTTGCTGTCGGCCGATTGCGCGACGGGCCGGAGGCGGAGCTCTTCGCGCGCTACAATACGCGGCTGCGGCCGAAATTCGCGGTGACCGAAATCGCGGAAGCGCGTGGCGCGCCCGCGGAAGTGAAGCGGCGCGAAGGCGAAGCGCTGCTGCGTGCGCTGCCCGATCCGGCGCTTCGTGGTGGCGCTGGATTCCGGCGGCGCGATGCCGAACAGCGAAGAGCTGGCGCGCCTGCTGGAACGCTGGCTCGCCGCCGGACGGCCGGTGTGCTTTCTCGTCGGCGGCGCCGAGGGGCTGGACGCGCAGGTGATTGCCCGCGCCGATTACACATTGTCGCTCGGGCGAATGACCTGGCCGCACCTGCTCGCCCGCGTCATGCTGATCGAGCAGGTCTACCGCGCGCGGTCTATCGCGGCGGGTCATCCGTACCACCGATCGGGGCGGCCCTGAGGCCGCCCCTGTTGCACTTACACCGTCGCTCCGGCGACAAGGTCACCGAAGCGCACCCACGTCTTGCCGTCCCACTTCACGAACTGCATCGATGTGATCGGGCGGTGGTCCGTGTGCGTCGTGTTGATCTTGATCCCCGGCAGCGTCACGGGCACCTCGAAATCATGCAGGCTTTCCGCCTGCTTCATGACATTCGCCCGTGAGAAATCGCCGTTGCACTGCCTCAGTACCTGCGCCATCGTCAGGCTGACCGCATAGGCAAACACATAGCTCGCGTCGGTGACGTCGCCGCTCGGCATGTATTTCGCCATGAAGTCGCGCCATTGCCTCATGCCGGGATCATCCTTGAACGCCGGATCCGTCGGGTCCTTCAGATACTGGGTGCTCAGCATGCCGATGGCCTTCTCGGGGCCGGCCGGGGTCAACACGCCGCCGACCGAGATCGCCACGTTGGTCATGTAGAACGCCGGCTTCCAGTTCAGCGTCGTACACCTTGCTGATCGACTGCGCGGCGAACTTGGGGATTGCGGCAACCAGGAACACATTCGCGCCGGAACTCTGCGCCTCGACGATCTGCGAATTGATCGTCGGATCGGTGGTCTCGTAGCTGGCGGTCTTGACGACGATCTTGTCCCAGTTGTCGCCCAGGATGTCGCGCACGCCGGTCGGATAGTCCTTACCGAAGTCGTCGTTCTGATACAGGATCGCGAGCTTCGGATCCTTCACGTTCGCCAGCATGTGCTTGGCGTAGATCTGCGCCTCGGTGCGGTAGCCGGGCTGGAAGCCCATCGTCCAGGGATACTTCTTGATGTCAGCCCACTTGCTGGCACCCGAACCGACGAATAAATGCGGTATCTGCTTGTGGTTCAGATATTCCGCGATTGCCGAGTTGCACGGCGTGCCCAGGTTTTGGAAGCAGAAGTCGACCTGATCCTCCTCGACCAGCCGACGAACCTGCTCCACCGTCTTCGGCGGGCTGTAGCCGTCGTCGTACGAGATGAAATCGATGGTGTGCCCGTCGACGCCGCCCTGTTCGTTGAGCATCTTGAAGAATGCGCTTTCGGTGCGGCCGATCACGCCATAGGTCGAGGCGGGACCGCTGTACGGCATGGTGTTGCCGATCTTGACCGAGGTTGCGGTGACGCCCGGCGTATTGGCGGCGCGGGCGCTGCGCAGGGTGACGGCGGTTGCGGCGGCGACACTGCCCGCGAGGGCAGCTCTGCGGCTGATCATGCTTTGTTCTCCTTGAACGATACAAGTCTCCCTGCCGGCTCGTTGGCCAGCAGCGGGACACTGCGCTGCCGCACTGTCCGCGGTCAATCGTGGTTGCATTGCGTCAGCGTCGCTGGGACCGCTACCGTCGCTCGCGACAGCAAATGCCGGCGGAGGCGAATGATGGACGTCCCGGTGACGCGCGATTTTGCAAGCGATCTGGTCTGGCCGCAGGACGGTGTGACGCGCGTGCCGTTCCGTGTGTTCTCTGATCCCGCGATCTACGCCGAGGAACAGAAGCGGCTGTTCCGTGGACCGATCTGGAATTTTCTGTGCCTGGAGATAGAAATTCCCAATCCGGGCGACTGGCGCCTCGCCACCGTCGGCGAAACGCCTGTCGTCGTCACGCGCG
This sequence comes from uncultured Alphaproteobacteria bacterium, assembly GCA_963776505.1. Taxonomy (GTDB): domain Bacteria; phylum Pseudomonadota; class Alphaproteobacteria; order Acetobacterales; family Acetobacteraceae; genus JAMXLO01. The sequence goes on along the minus strand of CAVZNH010000090.1, from coordinate 98,312 downwards.
ATGAGCATGGCGCGATCCACGCATTGGTGAATCGCTGCGCGCACAAGGGCGCGTTGGTGTGCCTGCAGGAACGCGGCAACGCCAGGCGCTGACCTGCGTGTATCATTCCTGGAGCTACGATCTCGCGGGCCGGCTGCAGAGCGTCGCGTTCCGCCACGGCGTGCGCGGCAAGGGCGGCATGCCGGAGGATTTCGACAACGCGCAGCATCGGCTGGAGCCGCTGCGCGTCGAAGTGTTCTCCGGGCTCGTGTTCGGCACGTTCTCGGATGCGACGAAGCCCGTGGAAGAATATCTCGGCGAGACGATGGCGCGCATGATCCGCCGCAACCTCGGCCGGCCGCACCGGCTACTCGGCATGCACAGCCAGATCATCCACAACAACTGGAAGCTGTACGCGGAGAACGTGCGCGAACTCGTATCACGCGACTCTGCTGCACACGTTCTACACCACGTTCAAGGTGAACCGGCTCGACATGGATGGCGGCATGCTGCTGTCGGACGATGGCCGGCACTCGATCAGCTACGCCAAGCGCGACACGCTGCAACAGTCAGACGAATATCAGACGGTCCATTCGGCGCAGTACAAGTCGGCGCTCGCCGCGCCGCAACTGCTCGATACCTGGACCGAGTTCGACGACGGCATCACCCATTGCATCCAGACGATATTCCCGACGCTGGTCGTGCAGCTCACGCTGAACTCGCTGGCGGTTCGGTTCTTCACGCCGCGCGGGATCGACAAGACCGAACTGTTCTGGATCTACCTCGGCTACCAGGACGACAGCGAGGAGCAGACGCGCCAGCGCCTGATGCAGAGCAACCTGACCGGTGCGGCGGGACTGGTGTCGCTCGAGGACGGCTGCATCAACGAATTCGTCCAGCGCGGCACGCGCGGCAGCGAGGACCGCAACGCGTTCCTCGAGATGGGCGGGCGCGACGTCGCGTCGTCCGATGGGTCGCGCGCGACCGAGACCGGCATCCGCGGTTTCTGGCAGGGCTATCGCGAACTGATGGGCTTCTGACGGTGCGCGAGGCGATCGAGGAGCTGCTCGCGGACTACGCCGAAGCGATCGACGACGGCGCGCTCGAACGCTGGCCGGGCGTTCTTCACCGAGGATGGCGAATACCAGATCATCACGCGCGAGAGCCACGATGCCGGCCTGCCGATCGGCATCCTGTATTGCGGCAGCCGCGGCATGATGGAGGACCGCGTGCAGGCGCTGCGCACCGCCAATATCTACGAGCCGCACGCTATCGCCACCTGCTCGGCCGCCCGCGCTTCGAGCCACAGGGCGATGGCTTCGCCGTGCGGTCGAATTTCTGCGTGTTCCGCATCGCACAGGACGGCGACACGGTGACGTTCGCGACCGGCCGCTATCTGGATCGCGTCGTGCGGGACGGCGGCACGCTGCGATTCAGGTCGCGGCGTGTGGTGCTCGAACTCGCGGCGGGTGGATATCCTGCTGGTGTCTGCCGCTGTAGCAGGCTATCAGCCGCCCGTCACGCTCATGTGCCGCGCCACCGCTGGGCGGTCGTGGCGGCGATCGATGATGAAGTCGTGGCCCTTCGGCTTGCGGCTGATCGCCTCGCGGATGGCATCGTCCAGCTCGGCATCGGTCGCGCCCGCGCGCAACACCTTCCGCAGGTCCGCATCGTCGTCCTGCCCGAGGCACATGTACAGAGTGCCGGTGCAGGTCAGCCGCACCCGGTTGCAGCTCTCGCAGAAGTTGTGGGTCATCGGCGTGATGAAGCCGATCCGCCGGCCGGTCTCCGCCACGTTGAAGTAACGCGCCGGGCCGCCGGTGCGGTAGTCGGTGTCCTCCAGCGTCCAGCGCCGCCGCAGGCGCGAACGCACGATGGAGAGCGGCAGGTATTGCTCGGTGCGATCGCCGGTGATGTCGCCCATCGGCATGGTCTCGATCAGGCACAGGTCGAAGCCGTGATCGCCGCACCAGGCGAGCATGCCGTCGAACTCGTCCTCGTTCACGCCCTTCATCGCCACGGCATTGATCTTGATCGCCATCCCGGCCGCCTTGGCGGCAAAGATGCCGTCGAGCGTCGCGCCCATCTTCCCCCAGCGGGTAATTCTGGCGAACTTGTCAGGATCCAGGGTGTCGAGCGAAACGTTGATGCGGCGCACGCCTGCCTCGTACAGGCCGTCGGCCAGCTTCGCGAGCTGCGTGCCGTTGGTGGTGACCACCAGCTCCTGCAGCCCGCCTTCGCCCAGCCTGGCGCCCAGGCTGCGGAACAGCGTCATCACGTCGCGCCGTACCAGGGGCTCGCCGCCGGTGATGCGGATCTTGTTGGTCCCCAGCCGGATGAAGGCAGCGCAGATCCGGTCCAGTTCCTCCAACGTCAGCAGGTCACGTTTCGGCAGAAACGACATGTCCTCCGCCATGCAGTAGACGCAGCGAAGGTCGCAGCGGTCGGTGACCGAGACGCGGAGATAGGTGATGGACCGGCCGAACGGATCAATCATCAGAGGCGATGGCTCCTTTACAGACTGTGACTTGCGCTGTCCTGATCGAGGGTTCAAGTGCTGCGCGGCCCTCGACTCTTGCGCGGCAGGGGCCGTAAATTGCATGTGAAATATCCGGCATATGCGTGTCGCTTCCTTGGGGAAGGGATTCCTATGACTGGCACGAACGAAGCGCTGCGGCTCGCAGAAATGCTCTGCGCCCGGCTCTGCCATGATCTGAGCGGCCCGCTGGGCGCGCTGATCGGGGTACTGGAGGTCGCCCGCGACGAACAGCCGGACAGCGAGGCGTTGGCGCTCGCCGAGGAAACGGCTGTCCAGCTCGCGCAGCGCCTGAAGCTGCTGCGGGCTGCCTGGGGCCGGGATGGCGACGACCTCGATGTGGCCCGGTTGCGCGGTTTCGCGGACAGCCTGTTTTCCAGTCGTCGAGTGCGGCTCGATCTTGAGGGCCTGGACAGCGACGCGCTCTTTCCCCCGGAGGCGGCCCGGGTCGTCCTCAACCTCCTGTTGCTGGCTTCCGAGAGCCTTGCGGGGGGCGGCATCGTGGCGCTGTCCGGCTCGCCCGCTGACAGCATCCTGGTGACGATCTCCGGTCCCCGCGCCGCCTGGCCTCCTGGGCTGGGCACCTGGCTGGTTGACGAGGCCGCCGCTGTGGAGGCGGTTATGGCCGATGCCCGCAGCCTGCAGGGACCGCTGACCACGTTGCTGGCCCGCGGCCACGGCTTCCGGCTGTCCATGTTGATGCCGGCCGGCCCGATGAGCGAGGCTGAATTCTCGCCACCATTGCTGCTGTCACTTTCCCGGCGATAGCCGCCAGGCATTTACCGATTGTTCGTCAGCTTCTGACCAGATGGCGCTCCGCCCGGGGTCTGACCGGGCCCGAGAGGGCTGCCATGGACGATCTGATCGCCGACTTCCTCACCGAAACCAGCGAAAACATCGCCGATCTGGATGTCGCTCTGTTGAAGCTGGAGCGTACGCCGGATGACCAGGACACACTGTCACTGATCTTCCGCCTGGTGCACACGATCAAAGGCACCTGCGGTTTTCTTGGCCTGCCGCGGCTGGAGCATGTGGCACATGCCGCCGAGAACGTGCTGGGGAAGGTACGTGACGGCGTGCTGACCGCGACGCCGGATACCGTGACCCTGGTGCTGGCGGCGCTCGATCGGATCAAGGCTATTTTGGGCGACCTGGCAGCCACCGGCAGCGAGGTGGCGGGCGACGATGGCGAACTGATCGCGGCGCTGAATGCCACGGCGGCGGGCGAGGCGCCTAAACCGGCGGCTCCTGTCGTCGCGGCCGAGCCGGAGCCCGAGGCGGAGCCTGAGGAGGAACCTGCACCGGAACAACCAGTCGCGCCCGTCGCCGAGGCGGCACCGGTCTCTGTGGCGCCGCGCGCTCTGGTACCATCGGAGCAGCCGCAGGGCGAGCCGGTGGCAACAAACCAGACCATCCGCGTCACCGTCGATGTGCTGGAAGACCTTATGACGCTGGTGAGCGAGCTGGTGCTCACCCGCAACCAGCTTCTCCAGCTCGCCCGCACGCAAGAGAGCACCGGTTTCGCGGTGCCGCTGCAGCGGCTGTCGCACATCACCTCGGACCTTCAGGAGGGGGTGATGAAGACGCGCATGCAGCCGATCGGCAATGCCTGGAACAAGCTGCCGCGCCTGGTCCGCGACCTGTCCCGCGAAATGGACAAGAAGATCGAGCTCACGATGCTCGGCGCGGACACCGAGCTGGACCGGCAGGTGCTGGAGCTGATCAAGGACCCGCTGACGCACATGGTGCGCAACAGCGGCGATCACGGATTGGAGAGCGGGGCGGAGCGGCGTGCCGCCGGCAAATCGGAAGCAGGCCATATCACGCTGAACGCGTATCATGAGGGCGGCCATATCATCATCGAGGTCGCGGACGACGGCCGCGGCCTGCCGCTCGACAAGATCCGGGCGAAGGTCCTGAAGAACGCTTTGGCCACCGAGGCGGAGCTCGCCAGCATGAGCGATGTGCAGTTGCAGCGCTTCATCTTCCGTCCCGGTTTCTCCACCGCCACTGTTGTCACCGCCGTATCGGGCCGCGGCGTCGGCATGGACGTGGTGAAGACCAATATCGAAAAGATCGGCGGCACCATCGATTTGAAGAGCGTGGCCGGGGCCGGCACCACCTTCACCATCAAGATCCCGCTGACACTGGCAATTGTCTCCGCGCTGATCGTCGAGGCCGGCGGCGAACGCTTCGCGATTCCGCAGCTCAGCGTCGTCGAGCTGGTCCGCGCGCGGAAGGAAGGCAGCCGCGACCACAACGAGGGCGGATCAGAATCGGTCATCGAGCGGATCAACGACACGCCGGTGCTGCGCCTGCGTGACCGACTGCTGCCGCTGGTCAACCTCAACGACCTGCTGGCGCTGGGAGAATCCCACAACGATGACACCGGCGCCTACATCGTGGTGGCCCAGGTGGGCGCCAACAGCCTTGGCATCATCGTGGACCGCGTGTTCGACACTGAAGAGATCGTGGTGAAGCCGGTGGCACCGATCCTCCGCCACGTCACGATGTTCAGCGGCAATACGATCCTGGGCGATGGCTCGGTGATCATGATCCTCGATCCGAACGGCATCTCGCGTGGCACCGGCATCGGCGCAGGCGGTGACAGCAAGGCGGTGTCGTCGAGTGCGATCGATACGATGCGGACCATCGACCGCACCGCAATGCTGTTGTTCCGTGCGGGCAGCGAGCAGAAGCTGGCAGTACCGCTGGGTCTGGTCGCGCGGCTGGAGGATATTCCGCGTGACAAGATAGAAATCTCGTGCGGTTCGCCGGTCACGCAGTACCGGGGCAAGCTGATGCCGCTGGTGGCGCTGTCGGACAACCTCGACGCCGAAAAGCCGCGTCAATCCGTTCTCGTCTTCAACGACGGCGACCGCAGCATGGGCCTGATGGTCGACGAAATCGTCGATGTGGTCGAGGACCGGCTGGACATCGAGCTGTCGGGCGCGCGACCCGGAATGCTGGGCACCGCGGTGATTGCCGGCCATGCCACCGACGTGATCGACACCGGCTACTGGTTGACGCAGGCGTGGCAGGACTGGTTCCACGGAGCCGCACAATCGGCAAACCGCAATACGGCGCGCCGTGTGCTGGTGGTGGAGGACAGCGACTTCTTTCGTCAGCTGGTGACGCCGATCCTCGGCGCGGCGGGGTACCGCGTCACCGCCGCGTCAAGTGCGGCCGAGGCGTTGCGCCTGCGCGAAGCCGGTGCGGTGTTCGACGCGATCGTATCGGACATCGCGATGCCTGACATGGACGGGCTCGACTTCGCGCGTGCGGTGCGCGCCAGCGGTCCGTGGGCAAGATTGCCGATGATTGCGCTGTCGGCGTGCACCGAGCCGGCTGACATCGAGGCCGGACGCGACGCCGGGTTCACCGATTACGTCGCGAAGTTCCAGCGTGAGGCGCTGATCGCAAGCCTGCACCAGTGTCTGGCGGAATCGATTGAGGCGTGACGACGCAAGCTCCTTCCCCCCTCTCGAGCGAGGGGAAGAACTCTCGACAGGAATATCCATATGGGCACCGACCTCATCGAACGAACCGACGCAGCGGTTGACGAGGAAGAGCGCGTCTTCGTCACGCTGACCGTCGCCGAGCAGCTCTGCGGCGTACCCGTGCTGGGGGTGCGCGACATTCTCGGCGAACACGCGATCACGCGCATACCGCTGGCGCCGACGGAAATTGCCGGCAGCCTCAACCTGCGCGGCCGGATCGTCACCGCGATCGACCTGCGCCGACGCCTGCGTCTGCCGCCAGCGCCGGCCGACCAGCCACGCATGTCCGTGGTCGCCGAGCAGGGAGGTGAACTCTACGCGCTGCTGGTCGATCAGGTGTCCGAGGTGATGAGCCTCAAGGCCAATGCGTTCGAGCGCAATCCGCCGACCCTGCCGCCCGCCTGGGCGCAGTTCAGCAGCGGCATCTATCGGCTGGAGGGTCGGCTGCTGGTTGTGCTCGATGTGGCCAAGCTGCTGGCACTGACCGAAGCCGCCTGAGGCACGGCGCAATGTCCCGTGTCTGCCTCGTCGTGGATGACAGCCGCGTTGTGCGCAAGGTGGCGCGGCGCATCCTGGAAGCGCACGGCTTCGACGTGGCCGAGGCCGGCGATGGCCAGCAGGCGCTGGATGCATGCCGCGCGAGCATGCCGGATTGCGTGCTGCTCGACTGGAACATGCCGGTGATGAACGGTCTCGAATTTCTTCGGCAGTTGCGCGCCGAATACGGGCCGGACAAGCCGCCCGTCGTGTTCTGCACCACCGAGACGGAGATGTCGGCGATCGAACTCGCGATCACCAACGGCGCCCAGGAATACATCATGAAGCCGTTCGACGAGGAGATCCTGGTCGGCAAGTTCGAGCAGGTCGGGCTGCTGTGATCGCATCCGGCCGCACGGCGAGTGTGGCGAACGCGGCTGCGGCCGTGCGTGTCATGGTGTGCGACGACTCGGCGGTGATTCGTGGTGCCGATCGCGCGGATGTTGGAGGCGGAACCGTCGGTGCAGGTGGTCGCCCGCGTGGCCAACGGACAGTTGGCGCTCGACGAGCTGAAGCGCACGCAGGTCGATGTGCTGGTCCTCGATATCGAGATGCCGGTGATGGACGGCATGACCGCGCTGCCGCTGTTGCTGCGCGCGGACCCTGGTCTGAAGGTCATCATGGCCTCGACGCTGACCACGCGAGGCGCCGATATCGCGTTGCGTGCACTGCGGCTCGGTGCGGCGGACTATGTGCCGAAGCCCTCCGCCGTGGCGGGCGACGAGACGTTTCGCCGCGAACTGATTGAGAAGGTCAAGGGCCTGGGCCGCATGCGGCGGCGCGTTGCCCAGCCGGTGCGGGAAACCGTCGCGCTGCGTCTGCGACCGGCCTCGATCGCGCCGCCGCGGCTGCTCGCGGTTGGCAGTTCCACCGGCGGCCCTCAGGCACTGTTCACCCTGGTGCAGGGGCTTGGCCGGAAGCTCAATGTGCCGGTCGTTCTCACGCAGCATATGCCGGCAACGTTCATGCCGATCCTGGCTGAGCACCTCAGCAAGTTGGGCGGAATGCCGTGCGCCGAAGCGAAGGACGGCGACGTGCTGGCCACCGGTCGCATCTATCTTGCGCCTGGCGACCGGCATCTGATGATCGATACCGGCCGCAACGGTCTGCTGGCGCGTCTCAGCGCCGATCCGCCGGAGAATTTCTGCCGGCCCTCGGTCGATCCCATGCTGCGCAGTGCCGCCGCGGCGTGCGATGGCCGCGTGCTGGTCGCGATGCTGACCGGCATGGGCCAGGACGGGCTGATCGGAACACGCCGGGTCATCGATGCCGGCGGATGCGCGGTGGCACAGGACGAGGCGACCAGCGTGGTGTGGGGCATGCCGGGAGCGGTCGCGCAGGCCGGGCTTGTGCCACGCGGTACTGCCGCTGCCGCGCATCGCGCCGAAGCTGCTCGAGATGCTGCGGATGGCGCGCGCATGAGCCAGGCGTTGTCATCCACCGCATTTCAGACCTTCGCGACGCTGTTGAAGAGCCGCTCGGGCCTGGTGATCGGTCCAGACAAGCTTTATCTGCTCGAAACGCGGCTTGCGTCCATCCTGAAGCGCGAGAAGTTGCGTGATCTGGCGGCGCTCGCCGATCGGCTGCGCGCACCCAGTGCCGAACCGCTGATCCGCCAGGTGGTCGAGGCGATGACCACCAACGAAAGCTTCTTCTTCCGCGACGACAAGCCGTTCCAGCATTTCCGTGCCCAGGCGTTGCCGCGGATGCTGGCGTCGCGTCCTGCTGGTGCGCCTCTGCGTGTCTGGTCCGCCGCATCGTCGTCCGGACAGGAAGCGTATTCGATCGCGATGATCATCTCCGAGTGCCGCGCCGGCATCGGCGACCGGCGCATCGAGATCATCGGCACCGACCTCGCCCGCGACCAGGTGCAACGCGCGCGCGATGGAGTGTACACGCAGTTCGAGGTGCAACGCGGCCTGCCGGTGCAGATGCTGATGCGCCATTTCCGCAAGGAGGAGAACGGCTGGCGGATCAGCGAGGCAATTCGTGGCATGGTGCAATACCGCGAGTGGAATCTGCTGGGCGACCTGCGGCCGCTAGGGCAATTTGACGTGGTGTTCTGTCGCAATGTGCTGATCTACTTCGATCAGCCGACCAAGGCGAAGGTGCTGGATGCCGTTGCGCAGCAGATGCCGGCGGACGGGCTGTTGTATCTCGGTGGAGCGGAGACGGTGCTGGGGATCACCAGCAGATTCGCGCCGTTACCAGCCGAGCGTGGGGTCTATGGGGTTGTAGGAGGGAAATTCACCACGCAGACACAGAAATCACAGAGTGCCGCATGAACGCGTACCCACTGTCGTTGGAGCGCGAGTGACGCGGACATTGTCATTGCGAGGAGCGCAGCGACGAAGCAATCTCCATCATCAGTGCGCACCTACGATGGGGATTGCCTCGTCGCTGACAGGCCACATGTTTCGCCGTTCTATGATTCCGGATAGTGCTTTGATAAAGGCTCCTCCGTGTCTCCGTGGCGAATGTCTAATACTAATGCATCCCACCACGCGCCGCGACCGGCCACAGGCACTCCACCCGACCGTTTCGCACGCCGACGTACCAGTCATATCGATCCACTGTCGGATCGCAATGCCCCGGCACCAAGCCGCAGCTTCTCACCCAGCTTCGGCGCCGCCGTCTCGGAACCCACCTCCAGCTTCCCGTGCTCGTCTGACGCACTGACGTAGCGAATGTCGGGGCGCTGCCAGATTGTCGGCATCCCGCTGTCCACCGCTACTGCCTTATGCCCCGCGTCCACCACCGCGATGTTCCTGTTGGGCACGCTCATCACGGTCGCCAGCACGAACAGCGAATGCCGGAAGGTGCTGATCGGCGCGCCCGCCTCGTCCAGGTTCCGCGCATAGTCCGCGTCCATGAAAACGTAGCTGCCAGCCTGGATCTCGTTGTACACGTCCGATACAGACTCGATCTGGAACGTGCCAGTCCCCGCGCCGCCGACGATCGGGCACTCCAGCCCCTGCTGACGCAACTGCTCGACCGTCCGCCGCGACGCATCCACCGCGTTGCCGATCAGCGTGCGACGCTCCGCGACTGTCCGCTTGTGCTGCGCGCTGCCTTGATACGCCTGAAGCCCGCCGAAGATCAGGTGCTTCGACGCGGCGATGCGCTTCGCGAGCGCCACCGCATCGGGACCAGGCGCCACGCCGCAGCGCCCGGCACCGACGTCGATCTCCACCAGCACCGGCAGCCGCACACCGGCATCCTGTGCCGCCGTCTCGATCGCGGCCACCTGTGCCGCATCATCGGCGCACACCGCGACCTTCGCGATCCGCGCCAGCGCGGCGAGGCGCGCCAGCTTCGATGCGCCGACCACCTCGTTGCTCACCAGGATGTCGGGAATGCCGCCCCACGCCAGCACCTCGGCCTCAGCCACCTTCTGCACGCATTGACCGACCGCGCCACGCGCCATCTGAAGCTTCGCGATCACCGGCGACTTGTGCGTCTTGGCATGCGCCCGCAGCTTTGTCCTGGTCGGCGCCAGCAGTTCGGCCATGTGGTCGAGATTTGCTTCGAACGCGTCCAGATCGATCAGCAGCGCAGGCGTATCCACTTCGTCTTCGCGCATTCCGGGGCGCCCCGGCGGTGGCTGCAACATGGCGATCTAACTCCCTTTGGCCTTCCAGTTCCGGCGTGTGCCGCACGGTGCGATCCAGGTGTGGGCTGAAGTCTTGCCGTTCGGCGTGTCAACGACAACCTGCGTCAAGCGATACGCCGGGCCTTCGTAGACCGCCAGCCGTCCCATCGCACGCGCCGGAACATCGACCAGCACGCCATGCACAAGCCCGGTGCGATCGCGGCGCAAGGTCGGATAGCGTCCCCCGCGAACCGCAACGCGCCGCCAGCCGTGCATGTCGCCTGCACCGAGCGCAGGGGCGGCCCGGGTTGCCCGCTACGCCATGCCAGCGTGCCGGCATCGAGCAGCGTGCCGTAAAGGAACAATCGCACCGGTCGTTGTCAGGCTCGGCGAACATAGGCGGTGGCAGCCCCGGTCAGCGCCATGCCGGGCAACTCGCCAGGCGATACCCACCGCGCCGCAATGATCTCGCGATTGTCGAGCCTGAGTTCGGGCAGCCGGTCCAATCGCAGTTCAAAGAAGTGTACTCGCACCTTTCGGCCACCCCAGTTGCCGGATACGCCCTCTGTCGGCACCAGTGTGTTTCCGGTGAGACCGACCTCCTCGGCAAGCTCGCGCCGCGCGGCCGCCTCCGGCGTCTCGCCACGACGGATAGCGCCGCCTGGAAAATTCCAGGTGGCTCGATAGGAGGACTTCAGCAGCAGCAATTCCTGGCCGACATAGACCGCCACCAGCGCGGCCTCATGGCGCGGACGCCGGACCCGCCACCACATGCGGGCGAGCGGATAGCCATAGCGGAAGGCCATCCGCCAGCCAGCATCAAGCAGGGATGGCGGCACTCAGACCCACCTCGATGGGGATTGCTTCGTCGCGTGCGCGTCTCGCAATGACAAGGGGGCGAGCGCGGTGCCTAGCGGAACGTATATACGCTGAGCGCGTTGTCGTGGAACAGCATCCGCTTCTCCTGTTCGGTCATCTGGAAGCGGAATGCCAAGTGCGGATCGTCGAAGTCCCAGTGCGGATAATCGGACGAGTACACCATGCGGTCCCAGCCGATCCATTCGAACACCTGGCGCAGATCGTCCGGGTTCTCCGGCTCCTCCACCGGCTGTGTGGCGAACCACAGATTGGTCCGCATGTACTCCGATGGCGGCCGCTTCACCTGCGGCACCTCATCCCGCATCTTCGCCCAGTGCGCGTCGAGCCGCCAGCCGAGCGACGGCGCCCAGGCGAAACCACCCTCGATCAGGCAGACCTTCAGGTTGGGAAATGCCTCGAATACGCCTTCAAGAATCAGGCTGACCGCCTGGTTCTGCATCGAATGCACCAGCATGTGGTGATCCTCGATGTAGAACTGCGGCCAGCCGCTGGCGGAAGGCGCGCTGTTCTGCGTACCGCCGATATGCAGACCGATCGACAGGCTGTTTGCCTGCGCGGCGGCGAAGATCGGCCAGTAGCGCCGGCGCCCCAGCGGCTCCGACGTCTTCGATCCCAACTGGATCTGCGCGAACCGCCAGTCACCAGCGCGCTTCTCGATTTCCTTCACCGAGGCCTCGGGATCATCCTGCGGCACCAGGATCGAGGCGCGCAGCCGAGGCTCCTGATCGACGAAATCATGCGCCTGCCAGTCGTTCATGGCCGAGCAGAGCGCCGCCGCCTCGTCCATGTTGCGCGAGGTGTTGCCGCCCAGCAGCGGTTCCAGAACGCCGTAGCTGATGTTGTATGCGTCCAGCAGCTGCTCGCGCATGAACGCGACGTCGGAGCCTGGCAGGCCGCCGCCCGGCGGCCAGGAGTCGCGTCGCGACGTATTGGGCGAGAAGCGCGGATAGGTGCCACGATCGGCATAGATGCCGCAGTTGAACTTGCCGTATTCAGCCACGTGCTTGCGCCAGCGCTCGGACAGATACTGGTTCAACGCGCCGGGCTTCATGTACGGATGAATGTCGCAATCGATGATGCCGAGACGCGTATCTGCATCGGGCCGCCGCTCCATGATATCGACGGGAGCGTTCATTGCACGGTCTCCTTCAGGCGAGGATAGGTTTCCAACGGATTGTCGACGCGTATGCGTTGCAGCAGAGCAGGTGCCAACCCGTCGGGCAGCACCGCGTCGCCCTCGAACTGCCAGTGCGGATAGTCGGAGGCGAACAGCAGCATCCGGTCGCTGTCGATCTGCTCTATGATGCGCTCCAACACGTCGGTATCGCGCGGCGCGTCGATCGGTTGCACGGTCAGCCGCACATTCTCGCGAATCGTCTCGGCCGGCGAGCGCTTCACCCACGGCACCTCGGCGCGAACGCCTCGCCAGGTCTTGACCGCGCGCCAGATGAAGCCCGGCAGCCAGGTCACGCCTAACTCGATCAGCACGAAGCGCAGATTGGGATAGCGATTGAACACGCCGTTCGAGATCAGGCTGAGCAACTGGTCCTCGAAGATCTGCGAGTTCGCCACGTAATCGTGCAGATAGAACGAGGGCCAGCCGCCCGAGGTCGGCGCATAGCGGTACATGCTGCCCGCGTGCAACCCGATCGGCAGATCGTACTTCGCCGCGGCCTCATAGATCGGCCAATAGTAGCTGCGGCCGAGCATCATCTCGCATGCCGCCGGCATTAGGATCTGCACGAAGCGATGATCACCGCCGCGGCGCTCGATCTCTTCCACCGCGAGCAGCGGCGCCTGCGCCGGGACCACGATGGAGGCGCGCAGGCGGGGCTCCTTGTTCAGCCAGTGCTCGATGATCCAGTCGTTCACGGCCGAGCAGATTGCGGCACCCATCAACTCGCTGACCGCAATCTGCCCGCCGGTGAGCGGATTGCAGATCGCCAGGCTGATGCCGAACGCATCGAGCGCATCGCGCTGCATGTTGGGCAGGCTGGAGCCGGGCCGCTCGCCCTTCACCCGCCAGTCCGGCCGGCAGGTGATCGGCGCGCCCAACGGATAGCTCATCATGTCGAAGCCATCGATGCCGCGCGCGACGAAATGATTCGCGCCAGAACTCGTCCATGTAGGGCAGCAGTGCCTTGATGTTCGGGACACCGGGATGGATGTCGCAGTCGATCGCGCCAGCAGGGATCATGGAACGCTTGTACGGGGGGCGCTTCCGGAGTGTCAAACACGAGACGTCCTCTCCCACCACGCCCGCAAGGGGAGGGGGAGAACTCAGCTTTCTTCCCCTCCCCTTGCGGGAGGGGTTGGGGGGAGGGGCTGTTTGTTCATCGTCCCAACCCTGCCCGCCGCAGACTGTGCTGCCAGTCGCTGGCCACGCCGTCGAGCGCCTGCTTCGCCGTCTGCTGCCCGAGCAGGACCTGCGACAGGCCGCTGCGCAACTGCAACTCCAACGTCGCCCAGATCGCGTCGCGAGGGTCCAGCAGTGCGGTAGGCAAAGCCGCGGCCGCAACCGGCGCCCAGCCGATATTTCTGCACCATTTCCGGATCATTCAGCACCGACAGGCGCGGCGGTGCATTGCCGCGGAGCATCGACCGCCGCATCCATTCCTTGCTGCACGCCATCTGGATGAACTCGAATGCCCATTCCTTGTGCTTGCCGTCCGAGGCTACGGCAAGGCTCCAGCCTCCGAAGAAGGTGCGGCTCTGCTCCTTGGTCTTTGCGCCTGGCATCTGCGCCCAGGCCCAGCGGCCGCCGGTCTTCGATTTCTGCGGATCGTTGATCAGCGTGCCGTACGGGGTTAGTGTCACCGTCATCGCATAGCGGTCGTTCTGACCGCCGGCGATGATTTCATCGAACTCCCAGGTGATGGAGTCCGGCACGACCGCCTTGTATTTCGTCATCAGGTCGCCCCAGAACTCGAGCGCCTCTATCGCCTCGGGGCTGTTGATCATAGATTTCCCACGTCTTCGGATTGTAGTAGTCGCCGCCGTTGGACCGTAGGAACGGGCACCAGCAATCGACGATCGCCGGTCCCTGGCGACCGAGATAGCCCATGCCGTAGCGATTGCTCGTCGCACCCGCCTTCGTCGTCTCGATCGCGGCTTGTTGCAGTTGGGCGAAGGTCTCCGGCGCCTTGGCGATGCCGACCTGCTGCAGCAGCGCCTTCTGATAATGGAGCACACCCATCGTCACACGATACGGAATACCGGACAGCTTGCCGTTCCAGATCGCCATCTCGCGGATTGCGGGAACGAAATCGTCCCAGTCGAAGTCAGGATGCTTGCCCGCTGAGCCGGCCAACAGCTTCTCGTGGTCATCCAGGTGCGGATACAGCCAGCCGATCTGCTGCGAGGTCCATTGGATGATGTCGATGCTGCTGGAGCCGGAATTAAGCTCGGATTTTAGGCGCGCGTTCAACGCGTCGATCGGCAGCAACGTGTAATCGATCTTGATGCCGGTCTGCTTCTCGAACGCCGGCGCCACATCCTCTACGAGGCAATAGTGCCACGGTCCGTTGTCGCCGACGAATACCAGCTTGTCGGGCTTCGGTTGCGCGAGTGCGCACTTTCGGCAAAGCCGCCGCCGCACCGGCCGCCTGCAGCAGGCTGCGACGCCGGATCATCGGCCGAGACCGGCGCGATCGGGCTTTCTGGCCACGATCTGTACCTCGCACACGCGACCATCTTCGCGGGCGCGCATGCTGTTGATCTGCATTTGCAGACCGTCGCCTTGCCGGACGACGTGCGGGCCAAGCGGCGGCAGGCCCTCGGTTTCCAGTTTGCGCCGCGCCGTCGCACTGGGGGCTCCAGTGGCCTCCGACATCTCGCGAAACATCAGGATGTCGAACCCGGCGGCAGCGAGATCGCGGCGGGTTTCCTCATGGGTCGCGAGAAAACTGTTTTCCGGCACCGACGCCCAGCCTACCGGGAAGAACTCGACCGGCGCGTTCGCCCCGGCATTCACATGGAACAGCACCAGCCGTCCGCCCGGCTTCAGCACGCGAAATGCCTCACGGTACACCCGCGCCTTATCGGCGATATTCATCACCACATTGTGCGAGTAGGCACGGTCGAAATTCGCGTCCGGTAGCGGCAGGTCGAGCGCGCTGGCTTGCATGATCTGCACGCGATCGGACAGCCCGCAGGCGGCATTGAGTTCGCGGGCCGCATCGCAGTGTTCCTCGGTCAGGTCCACGCCGGTCACTGTGCAATGAACTTCGTCGCGATCCAGCGCGCTGGACCGCCGAGGCCGCTGCCAATGTCGAGGATTGCCTCCCCTGGCCGAGGCTCCAGTAGAGTGACCAGTTCCTCGGTCGCAAGCGCGCCCCGACCGTGCAGATGATCGATCGCCGCCAGCGTCTCTGGCGTGATCGCCACATCGGCGCCGGCATGCGCGCGCAGTGCCGCGATGATGCGGGCGGCGATGTCACTGCCCGAACCCGATCGGGCGTAATGGTCCTCTATGCGTTGGCCGGACATTGGCTCCTCCTACGGCTGGATCTGCACGTAGCCATCCTGCGTCAGATACATGATGCGCAGCAGAACGTCGCTGTCGACCTTCACGCCGGGCAGCAGATCGGCATTGACCCACTTGTTGTTGTAGGCGGTGTATGCACAGAGCTCGAACGGAATGCCCACTTTCTGCAGCTCTGCAATCTTCTCCTTCCACGGATTGCCGGAGTTCGTGTGCTTGAAGCGGTCATAGGCCGCGTCGTTCAGCATCATGTAGGCGCCCTTGTCATGAAACAACGCCACCATCTGGAGGGGGACATCACTCCCTTTGTAGTTCGCCAGGATCAGTTCCATGTAATACAGACCGGTCGGCAGATCGCCGGAAAACGCGTCATGATCCATGTTCATCATGACTTTCGCGGGCCGCAGCTGCAGGGCGTTGTCGATCACCAGACCGGTTCCCTTTGGTGGTGTGACGACCTGGCTGAGTGTCGGATTCGCCAACCAAAGCGAGCCGAGAGCCGCACAGAGAACAAGAGCGAGCCGGTTGAGACGTGGCATCATGTGTCCTTTCCTTGACCGACGATGGCGCTGCTGGACGATTTCAGGCGTTGGCCGAGACGAGCCAGACGGAGCCAGTCAATACAATCCCATCGTCTTTCGTATGCGCGCACAGCGCATCCTCAATGGCGCGCTTCACCGCAGCTTGCAACGCGGCATTGTCCCGGCTTCCCGCCAGGCGGCGCGCGAGCGGTCCCAACCCAGGTGACGATTTCGGCCGCCGTGGCCACGTCGTCCGCCGCCGCAAGCCGCAGCGACATATCGTGACGCTCAACTCTGGCATTTCGCCATCCGGCAGTTCGCAGCAGGTATTTCACGCGATCGGCGTCGGCAAAGGCGAACGGCCCGGGGGCGAGGGGATCGACGGCGTCGGCGGGCGGCAATAGCGGCAGCGCCGCTTGCAGTGGCACCACGAACCAAGGATTCTCCGCAAGATTACGCCACACGACCCACTCGAGCCGGCCGTCGCCACGCATCGCTCGTCGCAGGTTGACCAGCGCCGCTACCGGCTCGGCAAAGAACATCACCCCGAAACGCGAGAACAGCAGATCACGGTCACCGGGCGCGAAGTCGTATGTTGCGGCATCGGCGACGACGGCTTCAGCGTTCGCGATACGAGCGGCCGCGATCCGCTCGCAAGCGTGCGCTGACATCGGCGCGGAGATATCGATACCGAGAACGTGCCCCCGAGGTCCGACGCACCGGGCCAGTTCCAGGATGGTCGCACCGCAGCCTGATCCAATATCGAGCGCGCGCTCTCCATCGTTGGGTGCGGCCGCCTGGATCGCGAGCGCGGTGAGCGGTGCGAAAATGGCATCGATGAGTTCCTGCAACGCGGTCCAACTCGCGGCAGTCTTGTCGTTCCAATAGGCGATCTGCGCCGCTTCCCGCGGGTCCGAGGCCTGAGGTGGTTGCTCCATCGGGGATTCCTTGGGTGAGTCGGATGCGGGCGTCGTCAGGCTGCTGCTATTGCAGGCGCCCGAGGCGGTAGATACATCCACCAAACAGGATGCGGCGCAGCCCGCTTGTTCTGTCGCTCATGCGACCGGCCACTGCCTATACCGGTTCCAGCAACTCAGAGCTGTCGTTGCGCACGTTGTTCACGGCTTTGCCGACCCGCCAGACGCGCAATTCGGCCTCCGAGGGTCGCAAGAGATCGGCCGGATCGCCCTCCATTTCGCCGAGCCATGTTGGCCAGGCGGCCGGCTCGAGGATAACCGGCATCCGCTCGTGGAGCGACCGCAGCACTGGATTGGCGTTCGTCGTGACGATGGTGAACGTCCGCATCACAGTGCCGTCGGCACCGCGCCATCCCTCCCACAGCCCGGCAAACACCATCGGCTGGCCATCGGCGCGCGCGATGGCGAATGGCAACTTGCCGTCGTCCGTCGCCTGCCACTCGTAGAACACATCTGCCGGCACGAGGCAGCGCCGCCGTGCCAGCGCATCGCGGAACATCGGCGCGGTTGCGAGCGTCTCCGCACGCGCGTTGATCGGCTGGCGCACGGACTTCGGGTCCTTCGCCCAGTGCGGCACCAGACCCCAGCGCAGCAGATCGAGATGCCGTGCGCGCGTCTCCGGATGCAGCCGCACCACAGGTGCGTCACGGGTCGGCGCCATGTTCCACGTCGGCTCCCAGTTGGGCGTCGGGTTCACCGTCTGGAACATTGCCCGCAGCGCCTCGGCGGGCAGGAAGGATGCGTAACGGCCGCACATGGCTAATCCATGTCGCGCTCCAGCGCCTCGATGTCCGCGTCGCTGAAGCCGAAGTGATGCGCGATCTCGTGCACCAGCACGTTGCGCACCAGATGGTAGAGGTCCTCGCCGGTCTCGATCCACTCCATCAGGATCGGCTGGCGGTACAGGAAGATCAGATCCGGCTGCGGTGCGATGTCGCTGACGCTGCGCTCGGTCAGTGGGATGCCGCGATAAAGCCCGGTCAGCTCCCAGGCCGAACTCGATCCCCAGATCGTCCAGCGTCTCGTCATCGGGCAACTCCTCCACCGAGATGCCGACGCCGCGGACATGTTCCGCCAGCGGCGCCGGGATCGCCGCGAGCGCTCGGTCGGCCAGGTCCGCGATGTCGTCGGCACTCGGTGGCGTCACGTCGAGACCTGCTCCAGTACCGCCCGCGACTGCCTGATCCCGTAGCCGCGGATCAGTATCGCCGGCAAGAGCGCGCCCGGAATTACGATCCACAAGTATCCATCCCAGATGGTTGGGTCCCCACGCATAGAGCGGGCCAAGCAAGTGTCACGCCGCCCCAGGCGCCGAGATGCCCCAGACCGTCGGTCCAGGCGAATGCCGTGGCGCGGATGCGCGTCGGATAGGCCACCGCCGTGTAGTTGTACAGGTTGAAGAGGAACAAGCCCGGTGCCGATGCGGCTGACGATGTAGCAAAGTGCGATGACCGACAGACTGGGTACCAGCCAGGCGACAATCCAGCATGCCGCGAACAGCGTCGCCATGACGGCGATGACATCGCGCCGCTCCACCCGCTCTCCGAGCCGCGCGTTCACCTGAAACGCCACGCAAAGCACACCATAGGCCACCGCGAGGGTCAGAAACACCTCGTGCGCGGTGCCACCGTGATCCACCATGTAGACAGGAAAGAATGCGCCCACGCCGTAGATCAGACCGGCGTAGCCCGCGAGCCAGCAGACGATCAGCACCCACGTGCGGCTGCGATACTGCGGGTTGGTGAACAGTTCCTTCCAGGCCCCGCGTCCGGCCATGACAACCGGGGTGTCCGCACCCCTCGGTTCCGGCAATGGTGCGCTGTTGTAAAGCTGCACTCGGCGTTCGTATTCCTCCATGGCCCGCTCGGCGTCCGCGTGTCGGCCATGCGCTTCCAGCCAGCGCGGCAACTCGGGCAGCTTGAAGTAAAGCCAGGGCAGCAGCACGACGATCTCGATGATCGCGCTGACCCACAGGAATATCTGCCAATGGCTGGGGATCAGCCAGTACGCCAGCATGTTGACGCTGACCGCGACCAATGCAGTGACACCTTGCGAGGTCAGCAGCACCTTGTTCCGCACCTCCGGTGAGGTCATCTCGGACAGATACACCGAGTGCGTCGCGACGATGCCGCCGACGCCCAGCGTGCTGAGCACCGACAGCACCACCATGCCCCAGAAATTGGTGACATATGCAAACGGCCATATGCAGAAACCACCGAGCAGTGTGGCGAGCAGGATCGCCGGGCGGCGGCCGTAACGGTCAGCGACCCAGCTCATCAGGTAGACGCCCAGCAGAATGCCGGCGCCGACCTGCAGCGCCTGGATCACGGCGTACTGGTAGATATCGATGATGTGGTTCGGGCGCCAGACGAACGGAAAGAGCCGCGCGCCGATGCCGTCGGTGTCGAAGATGATGAAGCCCCAGGTTATCTCGACCAGGAGGGCGAGCTGCCATTGCACCCACGTCAGCGGCAGCCGATCGATGCGCGCAGCGATGTGACCGTGAATGGCGTTCTGCTGTGCCATCGTCGTATCGGCCATCGGTCTCCCCTTCGGTCAGTGGTATACTCCAGTGATCCGTGAAAACATGGTGGGCGGCGGTCCATCTGGAGTTCAATCAAGAGAGCCTAATCAGGAGGTGCGCATGCCTACACGTTTGACAGATGCACAGCGCGCGGAGCTGGCGCAGACACTGCCGGGCTGGTCGCTGGTCAATGGCCGCGATGCGATCGAACGCAGTTTCAGGTTCCGCGACTTCAGTGAGGCCTGGGGGTTCATGAACCGCGTCGCGCTGCTGGCGGAAAGCCAGAACCACCATCCTGACTGGTCCAATGTCTGGAGCCGCGTGCGCATCGAGCTTTCCACGCACGATGCCGGTGGTCTCACTGACAATGACGTGAAACTCGCGCAGGCGATCAACGCACTGCTTGCCTGATGGAGCCGAGTTTCCCGGAACGCGCGCTGGGTATTCGTCGCGCCGCCGCGCGGCTGTGCCTGCGGCTCGGGTGGGCGCCACTGCACGAAGTGGCGTTGCCGAACGGTCGCCGCGCCGACATCCTGGCGCTGCGGCCCGACGGCTGCTTTGCCTGCATCGAGGTGAAGTCGGGGCCGCGGGATTTCCTGACGGACCTGAAGTGGCAGGACTATCGGGAGTTTGCCGACGAACTGTTCTTCGCCGTCGATGTCGATTTCCCGCAGGAACTGCTGCCGGCGACGGCCGGACTGATCGTCGCGGCGGGGCTGGAAGCGGAACTCTTGCGTGAGGCCCCGGCACACCCGCTGGCCGCGCGCTCGCCGTCGGGCGCTGCTGCACCGTTTCGCGCTGCTGGCGGCGGGTCGGCTTGCCACGCTGGAGGATCCCGCCGGAGTGGCCGACATGCGGGCGGCTCTGCGCGTGGAGTGATCGGAGTGGTAACCAAAACGCAAGGATCGGCGGGGTACGTTCCCAACGCTCTCCTGCTGTTTGTCAAAGTGCGGGGCGAGCAAGAATTGGGGCCGCATGGACGACACACCCATCGCAGATCCGGTCATTGCTCCGCCGCCGCCTCCCGTCGTTGCGGATCGACGCAAACCCTGCCGGGTTGGTTACGCGAAGCCGGCGCTCATCGAATTGGCGCCGCAACAGCCGGGCGGCGCAACTGTCGAACGGGCCGACACGCGCCACGAAGCGAGCGACAGCCTAGCCCCGGCGCGCGGTATACTGCTCGGCATCCTGTTAGCCGTGCCGTTTTGGTGTCTTTTGGGGGCAGGCCTCTGGTTCTGGCTTCGCCACTGACGCCGCGATCAGCGCGGCGGAGGCACCGCCGGCGTGCCATCCGGCTCAAGTCCGAAGAACACCTCGACTGAGCGGATCAACCGATCTTCGAAGCGAAAGTATTCCGTGTTGCGGAAGCTGCCGCCGCGCTTCGAGCGTCCTTCGTAGAGGACGAAGCAGCCGTCGTCGGCTGCGTTCAGTTGTTGGATTTGCAAGTGCTCGAAGCTGCCGGCGTTAGGCCAGGAGCGCACGAAATAGTCGTCCCGGCCGATGTGGTCGTCATAAGGCGAGGTGAAGGTGAAGTCCGGGTTGAGGACGGCTTCAATGTCGGCCCGCGACGCCGTCATGTAAGCCGCAAAGCTGCGGCGCACAAGTTCGGTCTTTCCATCGGTGTCATCGCAAAGCTCCTCAATCGCGGTCGGGCGCTCCGCCCGGGAAATACGCGCGGAAGGGACGCGCATCGTCCACCACGCGCTTGACGGAAGGCCGGGCGAGCAGGCGAGAGCGATAAGTCACGACATTGGGATGGGCTTCATCGATCGGATGTACCCAGTCGGAATAGAACAACGCGGGCGCCGCCGCACAGTCGGCAAGCGTGAACCCGTTGCCCACCGCCCACTCGCGATCCGCTATGCGCTTGTCGAGCCAGCCATAGCAGGTGTCGAGCATCGCGTGCGCCTCCTCGACGCCCTGTGCGTCATGGTGCTCGGCCGCGCGGAGGCGGTCCGCCACGATCTTCTGCAAGGAGCCGTGGACATAGTTGTCGAAGAAGCGATCGAGCAGCCGCACCTCCAGCCGCAAGTCCGCATCGTCCGGCAACAGCGGTTGCGGTCCAGGATAGTGGCTGTCCAGATACTCGACGATGATGCTCGCCTCCGGCAGCGTCAGTCCGCTCGAACTCCTCGACCAGCACGGGAAAGCGCCCGATCGGCCAGTGTTGCTTCCACTCGGCTGCGGCGTGTTGATCTTCGATCGTCCTTGCCGTGAACGGCGTGCCCGCCTCGTAGAGGGGGATCAGCGCCTTCCAGCTATAGGAGGAGAAGGGGTGATAGTAGAGCGTCAGCGCCATGTGCGCGCCTCCTTCATCGCCGCTTGTATAATGCAAGCAGTCGCGTTCTGACTCCACTGATCCTGCTTTGCAAGCGGTTTTTGAGGCTGAGCAATCGGCGCAAAAGAGGCGCGGAAAGCTATGTCGGCGACGCACTCCGCGATGCCGGCGTCAGGACGTCCGACGCCGCCGGAGCAGAGCGGACGATCACGTCCGGCCGCAAATTGGCGATCAGCCCATCGGGCAACTCGTCGGCGAACGTGGTGACCAGATCCACGCTGGCGAGGCTCGCCAGCATGGCGGCGCGCGCCGCCTCCGGTTGGGTTGCGGCGGCGAGCGGCGATTGGAGCCCTACCACCAGTCGGTCGCAGGCCTCACGCGCCTCCTCCAGCCGATAGAGATCCGGCGGCGCAAGCTTGTCGAAGCAGCCGGCAATGAAGCCGACCCGCCAGCCGCGGTGATGCCAGCGCTGCACATGTTCCACCGCCGCCTCTGGCGAGACGATCTTTCTCAGTGCACCAACCTGCGGCGACAGTGCCGTCAGCAGGTCCGCCTCGCGCGCCACTGCCGTGCCGATCTTCCCCACCACGACGCCGGCCGCGATGTTGGCGAGCCGCACGGCAACCGGCAGCTCCAGCCGCGCCGCGACGCCCGCGGCCAATGTCGCCGCCGCCGTGTCGCCAGCGCCGGCAATATCGTACACTTCCACCGCCTCGGCTGGAAAATGCAGCGCGCCGCTGTCGTCGAGCAGCGTCATGCCATCGTTGCCCCGCGTCACCAGCACCGCGCCGAAGCCGTGCCTCTGGCGGAGCGCCGTCGCGGCGGCCACAACGGCCGCCTCGTTGTCCACCCGCATGCCGGTCGCCTCAGCGAGGTCGGACCGGTTGGGCATGATGATGTGGGCGCCGGCATACTGGGAGTAGTCGGGACCTTTGGGATCGACGATGACTGTCCGGCCCGCCTCACGCGCGGCAGCGATGAGCTGCGCTGGCAGTTCGCCGGTGAACAGTCCTTTGCGATAGTCTGACAGCACGGTGACCGAGGTCGCGGCCATCGCGTCGCGAGCAATTCGGAGAAGGCGTTCGGCCAGCCGTGGCTGGATCGCGGTTGTCTCCTCCCGATCAGCTCGCAGGAGGTGCTGGCCGGAGGCCAGGAAGCGCGTCTTCAAGGTCGTGGTGCGGCCGCTCTGCACGAGCAGCCACGGCTCCACGTTCGGCTGGCCGCCTATCAGGCCGGTGAGGTCGGAGCCAGCCTGGTCATCACCCACAACCGATATGAATGCCACCGCCGCGCCGAGCGCCGTAAGGTTGCGCACCACGTTGCCAGCGCCACCCAGCATCGCCAGTTCACGCTCGATCGTGAGGATGGGGACGGGGGCTTCCGGGCTGACACGTTCGACCGTGCCGTAAATGTACCGGTCGAGCATTACGTCGCCCACGACCAGCACACTGGTGCGGCCGAGCAGGCGGATGGCTGTGGCCAGACTGGTGTCTGGGTCGGTGGAGGTGGGTCCTGCTGCGCCGTCCGTCATATGCACGCCCTAGCGTGAGCCTTGGGCCTGCGCAAGCATATCGCGCTCCTGCGGCGCGATAGTCCGTTTTGTCTCATAGTCTCGATGATTTAGACGGCGGCTCGCTTGGCGATACGGCGCGGTTACGCGGCCATGAACCCCAGTCTATTGCCTTCCAGCACGGCGCAGGTGAGTACGCCGCCCATCACGGCCCCGGTATCGATGCCAATTCGATTTGATCGCACCACCGGTTCCGGCCGTGGCGTGTGCCCGTGCACGACCACCGGGCCGAATGACTCATTCCATGACAGGAACGGTTCGCGGATCCACATCAGGTCGTGGCGGCTCTGCCGATCGAGCGGAATGTCGGGGCGGATGCCGGCGTGAACGAACAGGTACCCGCCGACCTCGTGGCGCAGCGCGAGGTCGCGCAGGAACATCAAGTGCGGCATCGGCAGGTAGGTAGGCCACTCCCTGGGCTGCGCCGATCGCGGAACGCCCCAGCTCTGCAGCGAATCCGCGCCGCCATTGGCCAGCCACAACTCGGTCGTCTCGGTCTCGCCGGTGGCGAGGGCGGAGAGCATCAGGTGCTCGTGGTTGCCCATCAGATTGACGGTGGGTACGTTCGGCAGCGGAGCGCCGGCGGCGAGCCGCGCGACCACGCCGGCGCTGTCCGGGCCGCGATCCACATAGTCGCCGAGATGTATCAGCACGGCCTCCTCTGCCGGCCGCGCCGCGAGGTCCTCGGCGATCAGCTCGTGGATGGCCTGCAGGCGATCAAGGCAGCCATGCACGTCGCCAATCGCATAGACGCGCTGGCCGGGCGGCAGGCTTGCTGGAGCAGGGATGAAATCGATCATGGCCACAACCTAGTGTGCTGACTGATTCAGAGGCTACGGGCAATCTCTTGGGCTTGCGAGAATTGACGCGGGAACCCTCTCCGACGAACTCGCCCATGCGACAATCGCAACTCTCGTCAGGGGTAGTGGATCGGAAGAGTTGAATTCCGAAAGGTTGCGCAAATCTACCGCGCAAGAGAAGGCGGTTGAGGAAAGCCGCGTCATGGTCCAATCACTAGAAGAATGACCAAATACACGCTCGCATGAGTTGCTTCGCGATTCAGTAACGTCTCGAGCTCTGTTCGATTCCTTATTGTGGCTAATCGCAAATCTGGTACGCTATCGAGAAGGTGGCAGCTTAATGCCAAGTGCGAACGTCTGATCAGCGTGAGGTTGGACTCATGGTATCCAGGAACAAATCTTGATGCCTAGAGGGCTGGCTCAGGACGAAATCCACCGATTCCAATGCGACGGCTTTCTATCATTTCTTCCGGGCGTGTCGCCTGCGGAGCTGAAGACTATTCGCGACACTTTGGTCGATCTGCACTCGAAGGGCACGGGTTTCTCCGAGGGCGCCCAGTTTGATGCGATGGGGATAGACGACGGTGTTGAACCGCGGCTGTTTCCGCAAATCCTGCATCCGCGCTCATTTGCGCCGCATCTCGTCCGCACTGAGTTCTTCCGGACAGCGCACGATATCGCGCGCCAGCTACTGGGTGACAATGTGCGCTTCTCAGCGGACATCTCGCTGATGAAGCCCGCACGGATCGGCTCGCCGACACCCTGGCATCAGGATGAGGCCTATCAAGATCCAAACTTCGAATATCGCGAGGTCAGTTTCTGGCTTGCCTTGCAGCCGACCGACCAGACGAACAGCTGCATGGAATACATCCCTGGCTCCCATCGTGGGGAGGTGCTGCCACATGGCTTTCCGGGCGGCGACAGTAGGGTGCATGCGCTGGAGTGCGTAGACGGCTTTGATCCGGCCGCTTGTGTCGTCTGCCCCGTGCCAGAAGGCGGCTGCATAATCCATACTGGGCGTACCTTGCATTTTGCCGGACCTAACGTGTCCGACACCGATCGCTACGCCTATGCGGTCATATTCCACCTTGTGCCCACTCCGGCGCGACAGCCGCGAGTGTTCCCGTGGCGCCGGGAGCAGAAGACTGCTCGCGCCGAGCGGGAAAAGCTGTGGCGCCGACGTGGTGGATTGCTGGTGCACCTGTGGCGGCAGCGCTCGCGTATGCGGCTGACCAATCCGGCGATCCTCCTGGCGGACATGCGGCGTGCCGTTGCGGCCGTGCGGCAGATACGGAGTCCCCCCGGTAGGGCCCTTCGTCTGGTCCGCAAGGCGGCCCCGATTCCTGATCGGCGACGGCGGTCTGTTCTGGCGGGCTAATGCCGTTGTCGAGCAGATTGTGTAGTGCGTCTGCCTTGAGCCAAGCGCGGCAGTCGATCATGTAGCGGAGCACCCACGACCGATGCGTCCCGGACCAGACCGGGAGACACAGGCAATACAGACCTCGCTGCCTCATTGGCTTGTATTGCGGGGTGTTCAACTTTATGGGAGCGGCGCCAAGTTCTCGGCCATGAGAGCCAGACACAACCGTGCACAGGAGCGGCGGCCACCGTAGGCCAGTAAAGCGTGGTCAATCGCAACGGTCCACGCTTGCGCTATCCAGATTTTTCAGAGGGTTATGATGGATGAGCGGCTGACAGTGGAGGGAGGCCAGGCGGAATATCCCTCCGCCGTTGACGCCATCCGCGTGCACAACCTGACCAAGCGCTACGCCGAGACCTTGGCGGTGGACGATGTCACCTTTGCCGTGCCGACCGGAGGCGACCGTCGGGCTGCTGGGTGGCAACGGCGCCGGGAAGACCACCACGATCGGCATGCTGCTGGGCCTGCTGATCCCCACCGCCGGTTCGATCGAAGTGCTGGGCCACGACATGGCGCGCGATCGGTTCTCCGCCCTGGCGCGGATGAATTTCTCCTCGCCCTACGTATCGTTGCCGCAGCGGCTGTCAGTGGCGGAGAACCTTCGGGTCTATGGCCACCTGTACGATGTCACCCGCCTGGAGGAACGTATCGCCGAGCTGTCACGGGAGCTTGACCTGGGTGACCTGCTCGACCGCCCGGCGGGCAAGCTGTCGGCGGGCCAGAAGACCCGGGTCGCCTTGGCCAAGGCGCTGATCAACCGGCCGGAGCTTTTGCTGCTCGACGAGCCCACCGCCAGCCTGGACCCCGACACCGGCGACTGGGTCCGCACCTGGCTGGAGCGCTATCGTGACGAGAGTGGCTGCACCATCCTGCTCGCCTCGCACAACATGGCGGAGGTGGAGCGGCTTTGCTCCCACGTGCTGATGCTGAAGCAGGGCCGCATCGTGGATCAGGGCAGTCCGCAGCAGCTGCTCGATCGCTACCGCCGCGAGGACATGGAGGAGGTTTTCCTGGACATCGCCCGTGGCCGCCGACGTGCAGTGGCGCCGGCATGACGCGCGCCTCCGCCCGTCGCATCTGGGGCCTTATGTATCGGCATCTCGCGCTGTATCGCCGCTCCTGGCCTCGTCTGCTGGAACTCGCCTACTGGCCGGTGCTGCAGATGTGCATCTGGGGCTTCACCGCGAGCTTTCTCGCGTCCCGCATGGGCAGCCCCGCCGCGCTTGCCGGAGCCACGTTGCTGGGCGGCGTGCTGTTGTGGGAGGTAGCACTGCGCAGTCAGATGGGCGTGGCGATCAGCTTCATGGAGGAAATGTGGTCGCGCAACCTGGGCCATGTGTTCGTCAGTCCGGTACGCCCCTGGGAGTTGGTGGAAGCACTGATCCTGATATCGGTGATCCGTATGGCGGCCGGCGTCCTGCCGGCGATTCTCGTCGCTTGGCTGCTGTATGCCTACAACCTGTTCGCGATGGGTCCGATCGTGGTGCTGTTCTTCATCAACCTGATGATCATGGGCTGGGCGGTGGCGCTCGGCGTCGTGTCGCTGATCCTGCGCCATGGCGCGGGCGCGGAGGCGCTGGCTTGGTCGGTGCTGTTCGGCCTGACGCCGTTCTCGGCGGTGTTCTATCCCGTGGCTGTGCTGCCCCATGCGCTGCAGCCGATCGCCCTGGCGCTGCCATCGGCGCATGTGTTCGAGGGCATGCGCGGCATTCTGCTCAATGGCGTGGTGCGTTGGGATCACCTGATCGCCGCCTTCGCGCTGAACGCGGTCTGGGTGGCCGGAGCGGCGCTGTTGTTCGCCCGCCAATTTCGCCAGGCGCGGTTGCGCGGGGCATTGCTGAGCATCGGCGAATGACGCACCGGCCTCTCCGCCTCCCCTCGCGGGAGGGGGTTGGGGGGAGGGGGCGGTGCCCCCAATCCCCCAGCCCTCGCACCCCAACACCTCCGCCGGCATGAGCGAAACGCGCTTCTGGCTGATCCGCCACGCCATCGTCGATGAGAACGCGCGCGCCATGCTGTACGGCATCATGGACGTGCCGTTGTGCGAGACCAGCCTGCTGGAGCAGTCACCGATGTATCGGGCGCTGGCCGCGCGCCTGCCGCGGCCCGCGGCCTGGAAGGTCACGCCGCTCTCGCGCACCCGCCGCACGGCCGAGGCGATCTTCGCTGCCGGCTATCCGCACACCGAGCCGGAGGTCGAGCCGGACCTGATCGAACAGAGCCTGGGCGAGTGGCAGGGCCTGCCGCATGCCGAACTGCCCGCGCGGCTCACTCTCCCCAAACACGCCTTCTGGCCGCTCGGCGGACATGAGCGGCCGCCGGGCGGCGAGACCCTGGTGGAGGTGATTGAGCGGGTCGGCGCCGCCCTCGAACAATTGGCCGCGCAGCATCAGGACTCGGATGTAGTCATCGTCAGCCATGGCGGTGCGATCCGCGCTGCGGTGGCGCATTGTTTGCGCATCGGCCCGGACAACGCGCTGCACCTCTCGGTGCAGAACCTGTCACTGACCCGCTTGGAGCGCAGCCTGGAGGGCTGGCGGGTCGTCTGCGTCAATGAACTACCGGGTTATTGAGTACAATCCCGCCGCGAATCCGCGCAAAGGGAGTATGCAGGCCGCGAATTGAGGAGGCGACGATGACCCGGATTCTGCTGTTTGCAGTCATGCTGGCTGTGCTGCCATGGCTGGCGCCACGACCCGCGCACGCCCAGGGCGACGAACAGACACTCGTGGACCGCGCGACACTCGCTGTCCAGGAGATGGCGAATCAGTCACTGTCGACGGATCCGCGGCGGGCACTTTCCAGGGCGCGTGCCGTGCTGATCTGCCCGCGCGTGTTCAAGGCCGGCTTTATCCTGGGTGGTGAAGGTGGCGCCTGCGTGCTGCTCGCGCGCGCCGGCAACGGCACCTGGTCCTACCCTGCGTTCTACGGCATGGGCAGCGGCAGCATCGGCTTCCAGATCGGCATCCAGGACGCCCAGTTCGTCATGATGATCATGACCGAGAAGGGGCTGAACGCGGTCCTGAACAGCCAGTTCAAATTTGGTGCGGATGCCTCGCTTGCCATCGCCACGATCGGTGCCGGAATCCAGGGCTCCACCACGAGCGCGATGGGCGCCGATATCGTCGCGTTCTCGCAGACACGCGGCCTGTATGGCGGCGTGTCGCTCGAAGGCAGCCTGATGGGCCAGCGCACCAGTTGGAACGCCGCCTATTACGGCCACGAGATGGGCTCGCGGCAGATCGTGATGGACATGCAGGGATCCAACCCCGGCGCCGATCCATTGCGCGATGTGCTGACCCGCTACGGTAGTGGTGAGGTGAAGCAGGCCGCGGCTCCGGGGGCGGCGCCGGCGGATTACCAGCCGTCTCCGCCGGCGTCCAATGAACCGACGCAGTTGCAGCCGCGCGGGCAAGTGCAGCAGCAGACTCTGCCGCCGCCCAAGTAACCGTCGCGCCGGTCTGCCGGGGTGTTGCAGCGACCACTCGCGGCACTCCGGTTGCTGCTGTTTGTCCTCGTCGGTTGCCAACAAGGCTCTGGGTGCGATCTCGTCAAGGTCACCCAGGTGCCGCTCGAACCGAAGGGCCGGGTGTTCACGGTCCCGGTCTCCGTCAACCGCCGGATGATCAGCATGGTGCTGGACACCGGCGCAAAGACAAACCTGCTTACGGACGCGGCGGCCGACCGTTTAAGTATCGTCCGTGATGGACGAACAGCCACAATAGTGAGTGGAGTGGCTGGTGGGGCGTTGCGTGCAGATGCCCGGCTCGACAGCATGTCACTGGGCGGCGTGCCGCTCTCAGTGGACCGCATATCGGTGAATTCCTATCCGGGCTTTGACGGTGTACTCGGCCTCGGCAGCCTGAAAGATTTCGATCTTGACATTGACGCGCCGAACCGTGCGCTCACGCTGTATCGCGTTCGCACGTGCGAGCGCGCGGATCCGCCATGGAGCGAGCCGGCTGTGTCTATCGCAGGGGTATCCACCAGAATGGGCTGGCTGGCGATACCGTTCCAGATCGACGGCGTTGCGGGCACCGCTGTTGTGGACACTGGCGCATCCTCCACAATGATCACCCCGGGGTTGGCCAAGCGGCTTGGCCTGACCGAGCAAACGTTGGCGAAGGATCGCTTCCTGAGACTCCACGTCATCGCCGGTGCAGATGCGCAGGCGCGAGTCCACCGGTTTCAGACCATTCAGATCGGTCCGCTCACGCTGCACGATGTATCCGTCGTCGTGCTTGCCAAGGAACCGCCGGCGCTGGGCGGCGGACAGTATTTCAGCGAGGCGGTGATAGGCCAGGATGTTCTGAGCCACCGACGCATCTGGTTCTCGTTCGCGACCGACCGCCTGTTTATCGCGCGCTCTGTCGATGACGCGCCGGCGCGCGAACCGGGGACCCCTGGCAACTGACGCCTGCACCCGGTAGTCTCCGTCGCCATGGCTGCGACGCCACCGTTCTGGAAGACCAAGACGCTTGAGCAGATGTCTCGCGACGAGTGGGAATCGCTGTGCGACGGCTGCGGTCGCTGCTGCCTACACAAATTGCGCGATGACGACACCGGCGCGTTATCGTTCACCAACATCGCGTGTCGGTTGCTGGATCTGCACAGTTGTCAATGCAGCGACTATGCGCACCGCCGCCGCCGTGTGCCGGACTGTGTCGCGCTAACGCCGGCCGAAGTGCGCGCGATCGACTGGCTGCCACCCTCGTGTGCCTATCGACGCCTTGCCGAAGGCAAGGACCTGGCGTGGTGGCATCCGTTGGTGTCAGGCGATCCCAACACTGTGCACGAGGCCGGCATCTCGGTGCGCGGCCGAGCCGTCGACGAACGCAAGGCCGGACCGTTCGACCACCATATGGTCGATTGGCCCGGTCGCATGCCGCGCGCCAAACGTCAGTCACAGGAGTAAGCACGATGATGAAGGATGCCTTGTTCGCCGGCGTGAATGCTGCCGTGCTGACGCCTATGCGCGCCGATCTGTCGGTCGATCTCGATCGCATGGCAGCGCATTGTCGCTGGCTGTTGGCCAACGGCTGCAACAACCTTGGCGTCCTTGGCACCACAGGCGAAGCGAACAGCATTGGTATCGGCGAGCGCCTCGACATCCTGCCGGGACTGGTGACGCGCGGTATTCCGGCGGCGAAGATGATGCCGGGTACCGGCGTGACGGCGCTTACCGACACTGTGCTGCTGACGAAGCAGGCGATGGAGGTCGGCTGTCGCGGCGCACTGCTGCTGCCGCCGTTCTATTACAAGAACCCGACCGATGATGGGCTGTTCGCGTATTTCTCCGAGGTGATCAACCGCGTTGGTGGTGGCATCAAATACTACCTCTACAATTTTCCGCAGCAGTCTGCGGTGCCGTTCAGCGTCGATCTGATCGGGCGGCTGCTGAAGGCGTTTCCTGGCACTCTGAAGGGCGTGAAGGACAGCAGCGGCAACTACGAGAATGGCCGCGCCTATGTGGAGAACTTCGCACGCGATGGCTTCGAGGTATACGCCGGCGACGACACGTTGCTGCGCCCGTTGCTGCAGGTCGGGAGCGCCGGCTGCATCACCGCGGCGGCGAACGTGAATTCGCCGATTGCGGCGCAGGTGTATGCCAACTGGAACAACGACGTCGGCGCGAAGATTCATGAAACGCTGAGTGCGACGCGCAAGGCGATCGTCTCCGCTCCCGCGGCGATACCGGCGCTGAAGGCGCTGATGGCACGCCACACCGGCGATGCTGCATGGCAATATATGCGCCCGCCGCATCTGAAGCTGACCGGCGAGCAGCAGGCAAAACTGTTCGCTGCGTTCGACGCGAGCGGCGCGCAATTGGCGCGGGCTGCATAGCGCGCAGCCCAGACGGCCAACCAAACTGGTTGACGAATCGGTTGCATCTGCCCTTTGTGGGCAGAATGGAATGGCCGCGATCTGAAACGCTGACTCTTCCAAGCGGTCCGACTCGCGTCGAATGGCGACGCAATTGTCGTGCGCGACGCGTCAGTCTGCGCATCGATCCGTGCGGCGGTGGCGTTGTTGTCACGCTGCCGATACGCGCCAATCGCGGTGCCGGTGTCGCGCTGTTGATGAATCATGCGGAGTGGGTGGCGAATCGTCTGGCTGCGCTGCCTGACGCATTGCCCTTCGTCGATGGCACATTGGTGCCGATCGACGATGTGCCGCATCGTATTCGTCATGTGCCCCGAGTTGCGCGGTGGCGCGTGGTTGCAGGACGGCGAACTGCATGTCAGCGGTGCGCCGGAGTTCCTGCGGCGTCGCGTTTTGGATTTCCTGCGCACCGAGGCGCTTCGACGGTTGTCGGCGTTGGTGGTTGCCAAGACAGCAACACTTGGTGTGACGGCGCGGCGCATCTCGGTCAAGGACACGCGCAGCCGGTGGGGGAGTTGCGCCGCCGATGGGTCGCTGGCGTTCAGTTGGCGCTTGGTGATGACGCCGGAGTTCGTGCAGGACTACGTGGCGGCACACGAGGTCGCGCATTTGAAGCACCTGAACCACGGCAAGCGGTTCTGGCGCCTTGTCGATCGTCTGACGCCGCACGCTGCGACCGCGATCCCGTGGCTACAGGCAGAGGGGTTCCGGCTGCTGCGGGTGGGTTAATGTCCCGCCTCAGCGAGCAATTGGGCATTCCAGCCGCCGCCCAATGCCGCGATGAGCGCGACACTCGCGACCAGGCGACTCTGCTGCACCGCCAGCTGCGACTGCTGGTTGCCTAGTAGCGTCGTCTGCTCGGTAACGACGCTTGTATAGGCGACAGTGCCTGAGCGGTACTGATTGAGGGTCACGTCGACTGCACGTTGTGAGGCGTTCACCGCAATCGCCTCGGCGCGTGCCTGCTGCTCCAGGATGCGCAGAGAGGACAATTCGTCCTCCACCTGCTGCAACGCCGTCAGCACGACCTGGCGATAGTTGGCGACACTCTGGTCGTAGGTCGCACGCGCTGCCGCCACCGCGGCCGAACGCGCACCGCCCTCGAATATTGGTTCGCTCGCCGCGCCCCCCAGCGACCAGACGCGATTGGCCGTGGTGAACAGTTGCGACAGCGGACTGCCGATGAAACCGCCCAGCGTCGACAGCGAGATGTCCGGATAGAACGCCGCCACCTGCACGCCGATCAGCGCGTTCTCCTGCTGCATCTGGCGCTCGGCCGCTGCGATATCGGGGCGACGCTGCAGCAGCGTGGATGGCAGGCCAGGCGGCATCACCGGTACGTCGGAGGTGAGCAATGCAGGCGCGATCGTAAGTTCGGCTGGCGCACGGCCGGTCAGCACCGCAATTGCATGCTCGAAAATGGCTCGCTGCACGCCGACCCCGACAAGCTGCGCGCGTGCGCCTTCCAATTGCGCCTGCGCAGTCACCACATCGGCGGAGGAGACCGTGCCGGCGGCGTGCTGGTTCTGCACGATCTGGAGCGACCGTTCAAACGCCAACACGGTCTGTCGCAGTAGATCGGTCAGCGAGTCCTCAGCACGCAGATCGAAGTAATCGGTCGCCAGTGTCGCCTGCGCTGACAACCTGGCATTGGCGAGATCGGCGGCGCTGACCTGCTCGGCAGCTTTCTGGCTTTCTATCTGCCGACGGATGCGTCCCCAGACGTCGAGGTCCCAACTGATCGAACCTTCCACGGTGTACTGCGTGTGCGCGGCGCCACCGCCATTCAACAACGAGCCGCTGGATGAGCTGCTGGAGCTGGATTTGCTGCCGCCAAATCCCGAGCCATGCGTCACGGCCCCGTTGAGTGTGGCAACCGGGAAGAGACTTGCCTGCGCCTCCTGCACCAGCGCCTGTGCATTGCGGTACTCTGCCTCGAACTGCTTTATCGTCTGATTGGAGACGTCGACCTGACGTTCCAGGTGATCGAGTTCCGGATCATTATAGACTGACCACCACGCGCCACGATCCGCCGCGTCCTGCGGCTGCGCCATCGTCCAGCCCTGCAATTCCTTGTAGGCGACAGGCACGGGCGCGTCGGGGCGATCATAGTCCGGCCCGACCATGCAGGCGGATAGCGACACCGCAAAAACAGCGACAGGATCTGCACAGACCCAGTTCTCCCCCTCCCCTTGCGGGAGGGAGGCGGGGGGGAGGGGGCGGTGTGCAGACCTCAGCTTCATTCGGCGGCTTTCGGCGTGCCGGCGATGTCTGGGAAAGCCTGCCGCCAGCGGCGTCGCATCGCGAGACGGAATCGATCGAGGTAAAGGTACAGCACCGGCGTCGTGTACAGCGTCAGCGCCTGGCTCAGCATCAGCCCACCCACGATGGCGATACCCAGCGGGCGCCTGATCTCACCGCCGTTGCCGAAGCTGAAAGCCAGCGGCATCGCGCCCAGCATCGCGGCACACGTAGTCATCATGATCGGCCGGAAACGCAACAGCGAAGCCTCGAAAATGGCATCGCGCGGCGTCAGGTTGCGCTCGCGCTCAGCCTCCAGCGCAAAATCGATCATCAGGATGGCATTCTTCTTCACGATGCCGATCAGCAGGATCACCCCGATCAGCGCGATGATGCTGAACTCCGTGTTGAACAGCAGCAGCGCGAGCACCGCACCGACACCGGCAGACGGCAATGTGGACAGGATCGTGATGGGATGGATCGTGCTCTCGTACAGGATGCCAAGCACGATGTAGACAGCAACAAGTGCTGCGAGGATCAGCAGCGGCTCGCTGGAGAGCGAGTCCTGGAAGGTGCGCGCGGTGCCCTGGAAGCTGCCGTGAATGCTCGCCGGCATGCGGATCTGCCGCATGGCCTGCTCGATCGCCTGCGTCGCATCGCTGAGCGACCTGCCTGGCGCCAGATTGAACGAAATCGTCGTCGCGACGAACTGCTCCTGGTGGTTCACCGCAAGCGGCGTGTTGCCTGGCCCGTAGTGAGTGAATGCGGCGAGCGGCACCATCGTCTCCTGGCTGGTGCTCACCGCCGCGCCGGACGACGCGCTGCCCTTCCCGGTATTGGCCAGCGCATTGGTAGCCGCGTTGCGTGACGAACTGCTGGCGATAGCGGCGGCAGCCGCTGCGGCGGTTGTCGGGGTCGTGGTTGTGGTCGCGGCGACAGTTCCCACCACGGCGTTTGTCGTCTCGGTACCGCTGGCATTGCCGCCCGCGGTACTGACGTAAATGTCCTTCAGCGTCTCGGGGCTTTGCCAGTATCGCGGCGCCACTTCCATCACCACGTGATACTGGTTGAGCGCGCTGTAGATGGTGGAGACCTGCCGCTGGCCGAACGCGTCGTATAAAGTGTTGTCGATCTGCGCTGCGTTCACGCCCAACCGGCTCGCGGTCGAACGGTCGATGACCAGATCGGTCTCCAGACCCTTCTGCTGCTGGTCAGTGTTGACGTCGCGCAGCACGGGATTGTTCTGTAGCGCGTCCAGCAGCTTTGGCGCCCACTCGTACAGCAGCGATGCGCTGTCACCTTGCAGCGTGTACTGATAGGCCGCATTGCTCTGGCGCCCCCCGACGCGAATGTCCTGCACTGGCTGAATGAATAGCTGCGCGCCGGGCACCGCCGACAACGAACGGCGCAGGTGGCCCATCACGGCATTGATGTTGCCACGCTGCGCGATCGGCTTGAGGGCGATGAACACGCTGCCGGTGTTGGACTGACCGCCGGCACCACCGCTACCTTGTCCGGTGAAACCGACAACGCTCGCCACCGCAGGATCGCTGCGCACGATCGCCACCATCTGGTCGAGTTTCTGCTGCATCGCCTGGAACGACGTGCTCTGGTCGGCCTGCATGCTGCCGATCAGCCGGCCGGTGTCCTGCAGCGGGAAGAAGCCCTTGGGGATGATGACGAACAGCCACACGTTCAGGCCGACGGTGATTGCCAAAACCAGCATGACCAAAAGGCCGTGTCGCAGCGACCAGCCGAGCGTCCGCCCATAGAGGCCCAGCGCGCGGTCGAACAGTGTGCGTCGCTGCTGCTCGCGTTTTGGCATCGGCCGCAGGAACAGCGCGCACATCATCGGCGTGGTGGTGAGAGAGATCGCCAGCGACACCATGATCGCGAGCGACAAGGTCAGCGCGAACTCGCGGAACAGCCGGCCGACGATGCCGCCCATCAGCAGGATCG
Source organism: uncultured Alphaproteobacteria bacterium (assembly GCA_963776505.1). Taxonomy (GTDB): domain Bacteria; phylum Pseudomonadota; class Alphaproteobacteria; order Acetobacterales; family Acetobacteraceae; genus JAMXLO01. Next base: position 62,633 of record CAVZNH010000090.1, on the reverse strand, counting down.
GAATGAACACGGCGATCAGCGACAGGCTGATGGAGATCACCGTGAAGCCGACCTCCCGCGCGCCCAGCAGCGCGGCCTGCACGCGCGGCACGCCGGCTTCCAGATGCCGCGAGATGTTCTCCAGCACCACGATCGCGTCGTCCACCACGAAGCCGGTGGCAACGGTCAGCGCCATCAGCGACAGATTGTCCAGGCTGAAGCCCAGCAGGTACATCGTCCCGAATGTGCCGATGATCGACACCGGCACCGCGACCGACGGTATCAGCGTCGCGCGCACATTGCGCAGGAACAGGAACACCACCAGTGTTACCAGGATCACCGCGATGATCAGCGTGGCCTCGGTGTCCTGCAATGAGGCACGGATCGTGGTGCTGCGGTCATTAGCAATGCTCACATTGATGTCGCTCGGCATTGCCGCCTCGAGCTGCGGCAGTGCCGCCTTCACGCCGTCGACCGCATCGATGATATTGGCACCCGGTTGTCGGAACAGGATCACCAGCACCGCGGGCTGACCGTTCGCCACACCCTCGTTGCGCAGATTTTCAACCGAATCCTGCACGTCGGCCATATCCGACAGCCGCACCGGCGCGCCGTTGCGATAGGCAATGATCAGCGGCAGGTAGTCGGCGGCCTTGCTCGCCTGATCGTTCGTGTAAATCTGATAGTGCTGCGGGCCGTTATCGATCGAACCTTTCGGACTGTTGGCATTGGCCGAGGCCAGCGCGGCGCGTACGTCCTCCAGTCCGATGCCGTACTTGAACAGTGCCTGCGGATTGAGCTCCACACGCACCGCCGGAAGCGCCGAACCGCCGATGATCACCTGGCCAATGCCGTTGATCTGCGACAGCCGCTGCTCCAGGACGTTGCTGGCGGCGTCGTACATCTGCCCGCGCGTCAGCGTCTTCGACGTGAGTGCGAGGATCAGTATCGGCGCATCGGCCGGATTGACCTTGCGGTAGGTCGGATTGCTGCGCAGCGAGGTCGGCAGATCGGCACGCGCCGCATTGATCGCCGCCTGCACGTCACGCGCCGCGCCATCGATGTCGCGGTCCAGACCGAATTGCAGGATGATGCGCGCCTGACCGACCGAACTGGTCGAGGTCATCTCGGTCACATCGGCGATCTGACCGAGATGCCGTTCCAGCGGGCTGGCGACGCTGGTCGCCACCGTCTCCGGACTGGCGCCCGGCAATTGCGCCTGCACCGAGATGGTGGGGAAATCCACCTGCGGCAGCGGCGCGACCGGCAGCTTGCTGAAGGCGAACAGACCGGCCAGTGCAATGCCGATGGTCAGCAGCGTGGTCGCCACCGGACGGCCGATGAACGGCGCCGACAGGTTCATGTCGGTGCCGGCGGCGGGTTGTCATCGGCCAGCCGCTGTTCCGGTCCGCGTCGGGTCATCCTCGCGGCGAGGCGATCGAACAGCAGATAGATCACCGGCGTGGTGAACAGCGTCAGCACCTGACTGACGATGAGACCGCCGACGATGGCGACTCCCAGCGGCCGGCGCAATTCCGATCCAGTGCCGTGGCCCAGCATCAACGGCAGCGCGCCGAGCAGAGCGGCCATGGTGGTCATCAGGATCGGCCGGAAGCGCAGCAGCGCGGCCTGATGGATTGCCTCGCGCGGCGGCTTGCCTTCCTCGCGCTCTGCCTCCAGCGCGAAGTCGATCATCATGATCGCGTTCTTTTTGACAATGCCGATCAGCAGGATGATGCCGATGATCGAGATCACATCGATGTCGTCGCCAGCAATCAGCAGTGCCACCAGAGCGCCGGCGCCGGCCGAGGGCAGCGTTGAGAGTATTGTTATCGGGTGGATGAAGCTCTCGTACAGCACGCCCAGCACGATGTAGACGGTGGCGATCGCCGCCAGCACCAGCAGCAGTTCGTTGGACAGCGAATTCTCCAGTGCGGCGGCGGCGCCCTGGAACGCCGTGATGAAGCTGTCCGGCAGGCCGATGTCCTTCTCCGCCTGGCGGATATCCGCGACCGCCGCACCGAGTGACGCACCAGGCGCTGTGTCGAATGAGATGGTCGTGGCGGGGAACTGGCCAAGATGGCTGATCGCCAGCGGTCCGGACTGCTGCTCGACATGCACGATGGCCGACAGGGGCACCTGGCCGTTCGCAGCGACCGACGAAGGAAGGCGAATGGAATTGAGACTGGCAAGTGATTGCTGGAGGTCAGGCGTCGCCTCCATGATGACGCGATACTGGTTTGACTGCGTATAGATGGTGGAGATGATGCGCTGACCGAACAGGTCGTACAGCGCGTTGTCCACCGTCGCCGGTGTAATGCCGAAGCGAGCCGCAGTGGATCGGTCAATCATCAAATTCACCGTCAGCCCCTGTTGCGAGAGATCGCTGGCGACGTTGGCAAGATCGGGCGACTGCTCCAATCGCTGCACCAGCTTCGGCACCCAGGTCTGGAACGCGGTGGCGTTGGGGTTCTCCAGCACGAACTGATACTGCGTGCGGCTGATCGAGGAATCCACCGTCAGGTCCTGCACCGGCTGGAGATACAGCGTGACGCCGGCGATGTGTGAGGTCTCCTCGCGGATGCGGCGGGCGATCCCGGTGGCATCCAGCGTGCGTTCGTCCTTCGGCTTCAGGTTGATCAGGAACCGGCCAGAGTTCAGTGTCAGGTTCTGCCCATCCACGCCGATGAACGAACTCAGGCTGACCACGTCAGGATCCTTCAGGATCGCATCGGCAAGCTCCTGCTGGTGCTGCGCCATCGCATCGAACGACGAACTCTGTGCGGCGACCGAAATGCCCTGGATCGCGCCAGTGTCCTGCACCGGAAAGAAGCCCTTTGGCACAATGACGTACAGCCATATCGTCACGCACAGCGTGGCGAAGGCGATCAGCAGCGTCAGCGGCTGGTGGTCCAGCACGACGTTGAGCGATCGGTCATAGCGCGCAACCACCCAGTTGAACGCACGCTCGGCCCCCAGGTCGAACCGCGAGCGCTGCTGCTCCGGTCGGTGACGCACCAGCCGCGCACACATCATCGGCACCAGCGTCAGAGCCACGATGGCGGAGATCACGATGGTGACCGACAGCGTGATGGCGAATTCGTGGAACAGCCGCCCGACGACGTCGCCCATGAACAGCAGCGGGATCAGCACCGCGATCAGCGACACGGTCAGCGAAATGATCGTGAAGCCGATTTGCTGGGCGCCTTTCAGCGCGGCCTGCAGTGGAGTCTCGCCCATCTCCACGTAGCGGGAGATGTTCTCGATCATCACGATCGCATCGTCCACCACGAAGCCGGTGGAGATTGTCAGCGCCATCAGCGACAGATTGTCCAGGCTGAAGCCGAGCAAATACATCACCGCCAATGTCCCCACGATGGACAACGGCACGGACAGGCTGGGAATCACGGTGGCCGGCAAGTTGCGCAGGAACAGGAAGATCACCAGCACCACCAGCCCGACCGCCAGCGCCAGCTCGAACTCCACATCGGAGACCGAGGCGCGGATTGTCGTGGTGCGATCCGTCAGCACCGCGACCTCGATCGCCGACGGTAATGTCGCCTGCAGGTCCGGCAGCAGCTTCTTGATGTTGTCGACCACCTGGATGACGTTGGCGCCCGGCTGGCGCTGGATGTTCAGGATCACCGCGGGCGTGCGGTTCCCCCAGGCGGCGAGCTTGGTGTTCTCCGCACCCTGCACCACGGTCGCGACGTCGGTCAGGCGAACCGGCGCGCCGTTGCGATAGGCGATCACCAGCGTGCCGTAGTCGGCGGCGCTGGTGATCTGGTCGTTGGCGTTGATCGTGCTGGCCTGACGCGGACCGTCGAAGTTGCCTTTCGGCGTGTTGACATTGGCGTTGCCCAGCGTGGTGCGCAGGTCATCGATATTCAGCCCATAGGCCGCGAGCGCGCGTGGGTTGACCTGAATGCGCACCGCCGGACGCTGCCCGCCGCCGATGCTGACCAACCCGACGCCAGGCTGCTGCGAGATCTTTTGCGCCAGCCGCGTGTCGGCATAGTCCTCCACCTGCGGCAGCGGCAGCGTCTTGGAGGTCAGCGCCAGAGTCAGGATCGGCGCGTCCGCGGGATTGACCTTGGCGTAGATCGGCGGCGCGGGCAGGTCCGACGGCAGCAGATTGCCGGCTGCGTTGATCGCGGCCTGCACTTCCTGCTCGGCGATGTCCAGGCTGAGGTCCAGGCTGAACTGCAGCGTGATCACCGACGCCCCAGCCGAACTCACCGACGACATCTGATTGAGGCTCGGCATCTCGCCGAACTGGCGTTCAAGCGGCGCGGTGACCGAGGAGGTCATCACCTCCGGGCTGGCACCGGGATAGAAGGTCTGCACCTGAATGGTGGGATAATCGACCTCGGGCAGTGCAGAGACCGGCAGGAAGCCGTAGGCGACGATGCCGACAAGCAGGATCGCCAGCATCAACAGCCAGGTGCCGACGGGACGCAGGATAAAAAGGTGCGACGGATTCATGCTATCACGCTGCGGCGCACTCTGTCAGTCACTGCGCCGACTTGCCGCCGCGTCGGTGCGGCGGCGCAGGCTGTCCAGCCGCAGCCTGCTTCGCGGGAGTCGGTATCGTCACCTTCTGTCCGTCGCGCAGCCGATCGGTGCCATCGGTCACCACGCGATCGCCCGCCGACAGACCTGAGATCACCTCGGAGTAGGCTCCATCGGTCGGGCCGAGTTTGATCGGACGCACGCTCACCGTGTCGTCCTGATTGACCACGTAAACGAATGTCCCAGGCGCGCCTTGCTGCACGGCGGCAACCGGCACGCGCACGACGTTGCGCAGCGTATCCACCTGCAGCCGCGCGTTGACGAACTGGTTGGGGAACAGCGCGAAATCCTCGTTCGGGAACGTCGCGCGCATGTTCACCGTGCCGGTCGTCGTGTTGATCTGGTTGTCAACGCTGGTCAGCGTGCCGGTGGCAAGCAGGGTCGTATTCGAGCGGTCGTAGGCCTGCACCGGCAGTTGTGCGCCGCCAGTCAGTTGCTTCATCACCGACGGCAGATTGTCCTCGGTCACCGAGAACATAACCGAGATCGGCTGTTCCTGGGTGATCACCACAATGCCATTGGTATCGCTGGTCTGCACGTAATTGCCGGCATCGACCTGGCGCAATCCGACCCGGCCGGCGACCGGTGAGATGATGTGGCAATAGGCGATGTTCAGCTTGGCGCTGTCGACCTGCGCCTGGTCAGACTGAACGGAACCCTGATACTGCCCGACCAGGTACACCTGATCGTCTGCCTGCTGTTTCGCGATGGAGTCCTGGCGCGCCAGCGTTTGATAGCGCTTCAGGTCGGTCTGCGCCTGGCCGAGCAGCGCCTGGTCGTGTGCGAGCGTCCCTTGCGCCTGTTCGAGCGCGACCTTGTACGGGCGATCGTCGATCTGCGCCAGGAAATCGCCTTGCTTCACCGTCTGGCCTTCCTGGAAGGCCACGGCGGTAAGCTGGCCATTGATCTGCGTTCGCACCGTCACATTGGCCAGCGGCGTGACGGTGCCGAGTTCATTCAGGATGATGCGGATGTCGCCGTTGGCGATCGTCTCGGCACCCACCGGTTGTGGCGCGGTCTCGGTGGCCCGGCCGGCGCCTGATCGGCCCGTGGTATGGGGCGCGCGATACAGAAACCAGTAAGCGCCCCCCAGGGCCACAATCAGCACGAGGATGAGACCGAGCCATGCGCGCGAACGCGAACGCCTCACAACGGGCGGCACTGGTCCACGGGACAGCGGAGCCTGCCGGATTTGCGTCTGCGGATTATCTACACGTTCATCCATAGGCTTGCGTGAAGCTTGTGCATTCAGCGGGAGGCACGATTGCTCGCACCGAACTCAGCGTCGACAAAGGTTAGGAGTTGGTACGTCCATCCCTCAATAGGCACGCCGGAAAGTGTCACCGATATCATCAATCCGTTACCCGGCCGCAACTCCAGCGATAATCACTTCAGCATCAGAGGGCTGCGTCGTTCGCGATGGGGCCGGGGTGATTGAAGCGGCGGATTCATTGCAAAGCTACACGATCACGTAGCACTCCGGAAGATTCCGTTACAAAAATCCAGTCGCGAAAATCCAGCTGCCGCCACGGCTGTGCGCATGACCCTGCGGCTGGCATGGCGTCACTGCCGCGCCAGTTCCTGCCCTCGGGTGACGCGGAGCATCCTGCCCTGTATTGTGTCGGCGGAAACCATTCGAGCCCGAGACAAAGAGGGACCATGGGAGGAACCACGACCGCCGTCAGAGCGACTGCAGTGCGTGCAGCGCATGGCGCCACATCCGGCACGACGCGCACGCAGCGTTGGCTGGATCGGCAGTTTGTGCGGTTCGCCCTACTGCCGACCAGTGCGATGATGCTGCTGATCTTCGGCGTCCCGCTGCTGTTCTCGCTGTATCTCAGCTTCGAGGGCTGGTCGCCGGAGCAGGCGCTGTTCGCCGGCAACTTTGCCGGCACCGCCAACTATGAGGACCTGCTGACCGATCCACAGTTCCTGCAAAGCCTGTGGGTCACCTGCATCTACACCGCGATCACCGTCTCGACAGAGCTCGCCTTTGGCCTGGCTATTGCGCTGCTGTTGAATATCGATCTGCCGTGGATCGGCTTCTTCCGCACCGCGCTCGTGGTGCCGATGATGATCACGCCCATCGTCGCGGCGCTGTGCTGGAAGCTGCTGCTCGATCCCGACCACGGCGTGGTCAACTACTGGATCGGGAGCCATATCGTCTGGCTCGGTCGCCCTGACACCGCGCTTATCTCGGTGATGGTGGTGAACCTGTGGCAGAACGCACCCTATGTCGCGGTGCTGCTGCTCGCGGGACTGCGTTCGCTGCCGAGCGAGCCGGTGGAGGCAGCATCGATCGATGGCGCAAGCCGGTGGCAGGTGTTCTGGCACGTCACACTGCCCCTCCTGCGGCCGTATATCCTGGTCGCGCTGCTGCTGCGGACGATCTTCGAATTTCGCGCATTCGACAACATCTATGTGATGACGAGCGGCGGGCCGGCGAACGCGACGATGTCGCTGTCGATGTTCACCTATCTTGCATCGTTCGTGCGGTTCGACCTGAGTCTTGGCGCTGCGGCTTCGTGGTTGATGCTGCTGATGAGTCTGCTGCTCTGTCTGTTCTTCATCGCGGCGATCCGCCGTCGGGAGGCGAACTGATGAGTGCCCTCGCTGGCGTCGGATCACGACGCAGCAAACTGGTGTTCGCCGGCGCCATCTATCTTGGCCTGATCGCAACGACCGCGGTATTTCTGTTCCCGCTGCTGTGGGTCATCGGTCTGTCGCTGAAGACGCGGCTGCAGGTATTCGCGACGCCACCGCTGTTCCTCTGGTGGCCGACGTTCGAGAATTACCTCGGCGTGCTCAGTCAGGCAGACTTCATGCAGGCGTTCGTCAACAGCCTGGTGGTGTCGTCAGGTGCGGTGCTGATGTCGCTGTGCATCGGCGTCCCCGCAGCCTACGCCTTCGCGCGGTTTCCGTTCCGCGGCGGGTCGTTCCTGTTCTTCTCGCTGCTGGTCATGCGCATGTTGCCGCCGATCGCCGTGCTCGTGCCGATGTACATCCTGTTCAGCAAGTTCGGCCTGACAACGACCCGGTTCAGCGTGGTCCTCGCCTACACGACGTTCAGCCTTCCTCTGGTGGTGTGGATCATGCGCGGCTTCTTTGAGGACCTGCCGCGTGAACTGGAGGAAAGCGCCTGGGTGGACGGTGCGTCGCGCTACGCCGCGTTCCGCCACGTGGTGCTGCCGCTGATCCGGCCTGGCATGGTGGCGGCGAGCATCCTGTGCCTTCAGCTTGCCTGGAACGACTTCCTGTTCGCGGCAGTGCTGACAAACAATGCAACGCGTACGCTGCCCGTGCTGATGGCGGCGTATTCCGGCGGCGACACCGGCGTTGACTGGGGCGGCATGACAGCCTCCGGCGCGCTGGTAATTCTGCCAGTGCTGATATTCTCGTTCCTCGCGCAACGGCACCTGGTCGCAGGGCTATCGTCTGGCGCGGTCAAGGGCTGAACAAAACAAGGGGAGAGAGACGTATGAGAGCGCTGAAGCGCCGCACTTTGCTGCAGGCATCGGCAGGCCTGCTCGCCGCACCGCAGATCAAGGCGCAGAGCAAGCCGGAGAAGCTGGTCTATGTCGGTGACAACGGCCCCTGGCATTACGCAATGGTCGAGGAAGTGGCGCCGGCATTCGAGAAGGCCACCGGCATCAAGATCGACTTCACCCTGCTGCCGGTCGATCCATGGCGGGCACGGCTGCGGGCCGAACTGGGTTCGGGCAGCAGCGGTATCGACATCGTGCAGTTCTCGGTCAGCATGACCGGCTGGATGGCGCCGCACATGGAGGACCACGAGCCGCTGCTGGCGCAGATCAAGGCGAAGTTCCCCGACTTCGACTGGAACGACTATCTGACCGGCACGAAGAAGGCGGCGAGCTACGAAGGCAAGCTGTGCGGACTGCCGTATCGCATCACCACCGGCATCTTCCATTACCAGAAGGCGCTACTGGAGCGGGCGGGCTTCGCCAAGCCGCCGGAGAACTGGGAGCAGTTCCTCAAGACCGCGCAGGCGGTGAACACGCCGCCCGAGCGTTATGCCTATGGCCTGATGGGCATGCAGGGTGCCGGCATGTATTCCTGCCTCGCCTCGTGGCTGTTCTCGAACGGGGGCACCCGCATGGTGGACTTCAAGACCGGCGAGGTGTTCATCAACGACGCCAAGGCGGTCGAGGCGCTGCAGTTCTACGGCGATCTCATCACCAAGTACAATCTGGTGCCGCCGGACGCGATGACCTGGCAATTCGAGGAAATTGTCGCCGGCGGCCAGCGCGACCGCTATGCCATGGTGCAGATGTTCGCGCCCTACGGCACGCTGATCAACGATCCGAAGATCTCGACGACCGGCGGCAAATGGGCATGGACCACGGTGCCCGGTCCGCACAACAAAGAGGAAGGCCGCACTTGGATCGACGGCCACACGATCGGCGTGCCGAAATACACCAGGAACAAGGAGTGGGCACTGGAGTTCGTGGCGATGTGCTGCAGCCGCGAATGGCAGAAGCGGGCCATGATTCGCGGCAATGCTCCGCCGCTGCGCTCGGTACTGGAGGATCCCGACATGATCGAACGGATCGGCTGGCCGCCCGTCGCCGCGCAGGCGATCGAGACCGGCATCCCGACCCCGGCCAATCCGGTCTGGGACACGTTGGAGGTGCAGATGCGGTCGGCCATTTCCCAGGTCCAGCTCGGACAGAAGACGGCCAAGGTTGCATTGGACGAACTGGCGGTCGGCTGGCAGCGCAGCCTTCGCCGCGCAGGGATCGGCCGGTGATCCGGCATTGCAGCCTGCTATAGCCAACCGCCGGGGTGGCGGGACTTGCCATCTCGCGCCCGCTGCGCGACGGTTAAAGCCAGCAAGGCAGTCCAGAACAATCAGGCGAGGTAGCTGTGAACGACACAGTCGTGACCAACTCGGTAAAGCGCTTCAAGTGGGTGGGAACTCGGCCAATCCGTCCGGATGGCGTGCCCAAGGTGACCGGCCGCGCGATGTACGGCGCGGACTACAAGCTGCCTGGCATGCTGTACGGCAAGGTCCTGCGCTCGCCGCATGCGCACGCGCGCATCCGCTCGATCGACACTTCCGCGGCCGCGAAACTGCCCGGCGTCAAGGCTGTGATCACGGGCAAGGATCTGCCGGACCAGAAATTCGACTACATCGGCCCTGAACGCGTCGCGGTGAATTTCTGGCACGTCACGCGCAACATTCTGGCGCGCGAGAAGGCACTCTATGAAGGCCACGCGGTGGCCGCGGTGGCCGCGATCAGTGCGTCGATCGCCGAAGAGGCGTGCGCGCTGATCAAGATCGACTACGAGGTGCTGCCGCATGTCATCGACGTGGACGAGGCGATGAAGCCTGACGCGCCGCTGGTGTTCGAGGACATGATCACGCGCGGCGTCGAGCCTGCGCCTACCAAGCCCTCCAACATCTCCAAGCGGTTGGAATTCGCCGTTGGCGACGTCGAGGCCGGGTTCAAGCAGGCCGACGTGGTGATCGAGAAGGAGTTCAAGACGGCGGCGGTGCACCAGGCCTATATCGAGCCGCACGCGTGTCTTGCGCGCTGCGACGCCGATGGCCAGACGGAGATATGGTCGTCGAGCCAGGGCCACTTCCAGATGCGTGCGCTGACCGCGCAGATCCTGCAGAAGCCGATCGGCGACATCCGTGTCTATCCAGCAGAGATCGGCGGCGGCTTCGGCGGCAAGACGGTGACGTACCTGGAGCCGGTCGCCACGATGCTGTCGATGAAGTCGGGCAGCCCGGTGCGCCTGATGATGGCGCGTGAGGACGTGTTCCGCGCCACCGGTCCAACCTCGGGCTCGTCGATGTGGGTGAAGATTGGCGTCACCAAGGATGGCAAGATCCTGGCCGGCGACGGCGTGTTCAAGTTCCAGGCCGGCGCGTTCCCAGGCTCGCCGGTGATGAACGGCTGTCTGTGCGCGTTCGCCCCGTACGACATTCCCAACCAGCGTTCGGTCGGCTACGACGTCGTGAGCAACCGCCCGAAGTCGGCGGCGTATCGCGCGCCAGGCTCGCCGATCTCCGCCTTCGCGGTGGAGAGCGTGCTGGATATGTGCGCGCAGAAGATCGGCATGGACCCGCTCGAGCTGCGGCACCGCAACGCCGCGCGCCCCGGCACGGGCACCATCTTCGGGCCGAAGCACGCGCATGACGGCTACATCCAGACGATCGAGGCGTTACAGAACCATCCCGCCTACAAGGTGAAGCTGGGCAAGAACCAGGGACGCGGCGTCGCGTCCGGCTACTGGTTCAATGGCGGCGGCGACTCGAGCGCGACGATCCAGGTTAATGCCGACGGCACCGTGCTGGTGGCGACCGGCAGCCCGGACATCGGCGGATCGCGCGCCTCGATGGCCATCATGGCGGCGGAAACGCTGGGCGTTGACTACAACCAGGTGAAGGCGATCGTCGCCGACACCGGATCGGTGGGCTACACGCACGTCACCGGCGGCTCGCGCGTGACCTTTGCCACGGGCACCGCTGTGGTGAACGCCACCAAGGCCGTGGTGAAGGACCTGTGCAAGCGGGCCGCGCTGATCTGGGACGTGGATCCGGAGGGCGTGATCTGGGATGACGGGTTCGCCAAGCCGGCAGGGTCCAATGTGGGCGAGTTCGAGCCGCTGTCGCTGAAGGCGCTGGCGGCGAAATCGTCGGCCACCGGCGGCCCGATCACCGCGGCCGCGTCGGTGAATGCCGGCGGCCAGGCGCCCGGCTTCTCCACCCAGTTCTGCGATGTCGAGGTGGATCCGGAGACCGGCAAGGTGACCATCCTTCGGTTCGTCGCGGCGCAGGATGTCGGCAAGCGCGATCCACCCGAGCTACGTCGAGGGCCAGATCCAGGGCGGCGTGGTTCAGGGCATCGGCTGGGCGCTGAACGAGGAGTACATCTACAACGACAAGGGCCAGCTCGATAACCCAGGTTTCCTCGACTACCGCTGCCCGGTCGCGTCCGACCTGCCGATGATCGACGCGGTGCTGGTGGAGGTGCCGAATCCGGCGCATCCGTACGGCGCGAAGGGCGTGGGCGAGGTGAACATCTGCCCGCCGATGGCCGCAATCGCTAACGCGATCGATCGCGCAATCGGATGCCGGATGACCGAGCTGCCGATGTCGCCGCCCAAGGTGCTGGAGGCGCTCGACGCCAAGGGCGCGTAGTTCGTGAGCGAGACGCCCGCGCGGGTCGTCTTCACCACCGGCTTCTCACGCCGCTACACCGGCGGCGTGACGGAGTTCCAGGTGGCCGCGAAGACCCTGCGCGGCGTCATCCGGGAGATGGATCGGAAGTTTCCGGGCCTCGCTGGGACGCTGGAGGAGGAGACCACCGTCGCGATCGACGGCGAGCTGTACGAGATCGACTTCCTGCGCCCGATCAAGCCTGGAGCGGAAGTATTCTTCATTCCAAAGATCGAGGGTGGATAGTCACTAGCCGCTCGATCACCCGCCCTGTCAGTGCGCGTTCCACACCCGCCTGGCGGCGGACCCGCGCTGGGTGAAACCGGTACCCGTCATGGCCGGCGAAGGCCGGCCATCCACGTCTGCCTTTGATGCGAGCGGCACAGTCTGCTCATGGTTTCTTGTGATAAGCGAAGCGGCGAAGCATCGGAGTACGCTCAAACAGCGCGAGCGCTGCTTGCCGAGATTGCTTCCCGGATCACCTCCGGGACCGCTTCGCCAATGACAGGGCGGCGGTTACGCCGCGAACTTCTGCAGTATTGCCCGCGATTCTTCCGGCACGTGCGCTGGGCGTTGCGTCGCGCGGTCAACGAAGACATGCACGAAATATCCTTCCGCCGCCGCCACATCGTCATCGTTGCGGAACACGCCGATCTCGTAGCGCACTGAGCTTCCGCCGATCCGCGCCACCCTGATGCCGACCGAAATGCGGTCCGGGAATGCCACGGAACTGTGATACCGGCACATCACTTCGGCCACGACGCAGTGCACCGGACCATCCAGCAGATCGACCACGCCATGCGTCATCTCATAATAGGTCACCGCCGTGTCAAAGAACGAAAAGTAGTTGACGTTGTTCACGTGGCGGAACACGTCGTTATCCATCCAGCGCGTCGTGATCGCGTGGAACCAGCAATAATCGGCACGACGACCCGGCGGTTGGCGACTCATTCAGATATCTCGGCGGTCATTTGCGTTCCGCCGACTGATAGCCGATAGAGGCGCGCTCGAACAGGAGCCGCCGTCTTGCCGTCACTCCGCATCGTCATCGCCGCGCTGCTCGGCATCATTCTGACGCCGACATTCGCCAGTGCTCACGCCATCCTGGTGCAGAGCGAGCCGGCAGCAGGTGCCAAGGTACCGGTCGGCAGACTGGACCTTTCGTTCAGCTACAACAGCCGCATCGATCGCGCCCGTTCGCGCCTTACCCTCACCGGCCCCGACCACACTCAGTCAGTGCTGAAGATCGCGCCCGACGGACCGCCCAACCTGCTCGAGACCACCACGAATCTGGTGTCACCCGGCGCCTATGTCGTGCGCTGGCAGGTGCTGGCAATCGACGGTCATATCACGCGTGGCGACGTGCCCTTCACGGTCATGGGCCACTGACGCGTGGGTCTGCTGATCGATCTGTTCGGCTATCTGTCGATCGTCATCCACGGCCTTACCGTCACTGCGCAATCGATCGCTCTCGGCGGCGTTTTCTTCCTTGCTTTGCTGGTGCGCCCTCTCCTGCCGCAACTGGGCTCGCCCGGGCAGAGCATCGAGCGCACCTGCATATCCATCGCTGCCTGGAGTGCAGTGGCGCTGGTGTTGTGCGAGGCCGCGGCCGTCGCGCTGCAAACGATGGTGCTGGTCGGTACCGTGGATCTTTCGATCGCGGACACGTTGCAGGCCAACTTTGCCGTGGCGGGCATGGTGAAGACCGTCGCGGCGGCACTGATCGCGCTGACCCTGTTCGCGCTGCGCCAACGCGCGCCGATCGCACCGCTGATTGCGCTTTGCGTCATCGAACTGGCCGCCGCGACGCTGACCACGCATGCCGCCGCGCGGCTCGATAACCGCACGCCGCTGCTGCTGGTGGAGTTCCTGCACCAGTTCGGCGCGGCGATCTGGATCGGTGGCATTCCCTGCTTCGTGGTCGCGTTGAACCGCGTGCAGAACCCACAGTCCTGGCGCCTGATCGGTGCGCGGTTCTCGCGCATGTCGATGGCGGGCGTGGCCTGCATCGTGGTGAGCGGCATCACCATGAGCCTCGGCTACATCGGTGACTGGGAGGGCTTCTACGGCACCGCCTATGGCGTGATGGTCGGCGCCAAGATCGCTATGTTCCTCATGCTGCTCGGTCTCGGCGGCGGCAACTTCCTGCTGATTGAGAGAATGCGATCACGGTCCGCAGTACCGGTCACGCGGCTGAAGCGCTATGCCGAGGTGGAGATCGGCATCGGTGTGGCGATATTCTTTGCCGCGGCTTCGCTCACCTCGGTGCCGCCGGCGATCGATCTCACGCAGGACCGCGTCACCTGGCCCGAGATCATCGAACGCAATACGCCGCAATGGCCAACGTTCACCTCGCCTGACCACGACAAGCTGGCGCTGCCGGCATTGCAGGCGAAACTGGACGCAGAGGCGGCGCATCACAGCGCGGCCGCGCCGATGGCGTTTGTGCCTGGATCGGGTGATCTGCCACCACGCAACGCCGCCGACATCGCCTGGTCGGAATACAACCATCACTGGTCCGGCCTGTTCGTCCTCGCGATCGGCGTCCTGTCGCTGCTGAACGCGGCGGGGCTGCGCTGGGCGCGGCATTGGCCGTTGCTGTTCCTGGGCCTCGCGGTGTTCCTGTTCCTGCGCTCCGATCCCGAGGTCTGGCCCCTCGGCGATATCGGGTTCTTTGCCAGCCTCCGCGACGTCGAAGTGCTGCAGCACCGGGTGTTCGTCGTGCTGATCGCCGCCTTCGCGATCTTCGAATGGCGCGTGCGAACCAGCCACAACGTGAAGCCGTGGGCGCGCCTGGTATTCCCATTGCTGTGTGCCGGCGGCGGCGTGCTGCTGCTCACCCATAGCCATGCGATCGCCAACGTGAAGGAGCAGTTGCTGATTGAGCTGACCCACACGCCGCTGGCACTCGCCGGCATCGTCGCCGGCTGGGCGCGCTGGCTGGAGCTGCGGCTCGATCCGGCCACCAGCCCGGTCGCGTGGCGTATCGCGCATTGGCTCTGGCCGGTTTGCTTCATTCTGGTGGGGCTGATGCTGTTGAACTATCGCGAGGCGTAGTCGTCACCCGTTTGACACCAACCCCCGGCCGCCCCATCCTGTTCCGCTACCGAGGGGAGCCCCGCCGAACGGGGCTGAGAGACCGCCAGGACCGCGCAATGCGGCGGCGCGGTGACCCTTGAACCTGAACCGGGTCATGCCGGCGTAGGGACGGGTGCCGTCGCAATCGCTCCCCGTTCTTCCTCCGTGAGGCCCGCGAGCGCGATTGAGGAGACGTCCATGACCGTCCAATCGAAGACTGCCGCCCGCCCGAGCAGCGTCACCACAGGCCCGATCGCCGGCTCCAGAAAGATCTACACGTCGCCGGCCGGCCGTCCCGACATCAACGTCCCGTTCCGCGAGGTCGCGCTGGAACCGAGCGCTCGCGAGGAACCCTATCGCGCCTACGACACCTCCGGCCCCTACACCGATCCGGCCGTCACTATCGATCTGGAAGCCGGCCTGCCGCCACTGCGCGCCGACTGGATCGCCAAACGCGGCTTCGAGCGTATCGCCGCCCGCGCGGTGAAGGACGTCGACAATGGCGGCGCGTCAGGCGACCGCCTCGTCCCTTCCTGCCCGGCCGAGCATCCGATCCTCGGCGGCAGGCCAGGGCAACTCGTCACGCAGTTTGAATTCGCGCGCGCCGGTATCGTCACGGAAGAGATGATCTACGTCGCGCATCGCGAGAACCTAGGCCGCGCCAAGGCGCTGGAAGGTGCCGCCGAACGTCGCGCCGACGGCGAGGATTTTGGTGCCGCCATCCCCGAGTTCGTCACGCCGGAATTCGTCCGCGACGAGATAGCGCGGGGCCGCGCCATCATTCCTGCCAACATCAACCATCCGGAACTGGAGCCGGTCATCATCGGCCGCAACTTCCTGGTCAAGATCAATGCCAACATCGGCAACTCGGCGGTCACCTCCGGCGCGGCGGAGGAAGTGGAAAAGCTGGTGTGGGCGATCCGCTGGGGCGGCGACACGGTGATGGACCTCTCCACCGGCCGCAACATCCACAACATCCGCGGCTGGATTCTGCGCAATTCGCCGGTGCCGATCGGCACCGTGCCGATCTACCAGGCGCTGGAGAAGGTCGACGGCGAACCCGACAAGCTCGACTGGGAGGTGTTCAAGGACACGCTGATCGAGCAGGCCGAGCAGGGCGTCGACTACTTCACCATCCATGCCGGCGTGCGTCTCGGCTACGTGCCGCTGACCGCGCGTCGCGTCACCGGCATCGTCTCGCGCGGCGGCTCGATCATGGCGCGCTGGTGCCTCGCGCATCACAAGGAAAGTTTCCTCTACGAGCGCTTCGACGAGATCTGCGACATCATGCGCAAATACGACGTGTCGTTCTCGCTCGGTGATGGCCTGCGTCCCGGCTCGCAGGCCGATGCCAACGACGCGGCGCAATTCGCCGAACTGGAGACGCTCGGCGAGCTGACCAAGATCGCCTGGGACAAGGGCTGCCAGGTGATGATCGAAGGCCCCGGCCACGTGCCGATGCACAAGATCAAGGTCAACATGGACAAGCAGCTTCGCGAATGCGGCGAGGCGCCATTCTACACACTTGGCCCGCTAACGACCGACGTCGCCCCCGGCTACGACCACATCACCTCGGCGATCGGTGCCGCGATGATCGGCTGGTTCGGCACCGCGATGCTGTGCTACGTTACTCCGAAGGAACATCTTGGCCTGCCGAACCGCGATGACGTGAAGGTGGGCGTGATCACCTACCGGATTGCGGCGCACGCGGCGGATCTTGCCAAGGGTCATCCAAGCGCGAAGCTGCGCGACGATGCGGTCAGCCGGGCGCGGTTCGAGTTCCGCTGGCAGGATCAGTTCAACCTTTCGCTCGATCCTGACACAGCGCGCAACTTCCATGACGAGACGCTGCCGAAGGAGGCGCACAAGGTCGCGCATTTCTGCTCGATGTGCGGCCCGAAGTTCTGCTCGATGAAGATCACCCAGGACCTGCGCGTGGAGGCCGAGCGAATGGCGGGGCTGGAGCAGAAGAGCAAGGAGTTCGTCGAGCAGGGCAAGGAAATCTACCTGCCCGCTGCCGAATAAAGCCATCCGTTACACAAGGGCACGAAGCGCGCCTTCGTGCCCTTGTGGCGTCGCGTTGAATTGTTCTTGCGCCCGGCCGCCATCGCCCTACACTGCCGCGCATGAGCGACCCTCGTGCCGCACTGGAAGCGATCGGCGTGCTGCCGGACACCGAGATCGACATCGGTGATGCGGCCTTGCAGCTTGCCCGCATCGATGCGCCAGATCTCCGACTGGCATGTGGCGCGCGCGCACCTGTCGGATCTGGCACGCGATGCAGTGGACCTCGCCAACACGATCGGCACCAACGATCTGTCGATGCGCGCCGAGGCGCTCGCGGGTCTCATCGCCGGCCGCTACGCTTATGCCGGCGATGCCAAGACCTACGACGATCTCGCCAACGCCAACCTGATAAACGTCATCCAGCGTCGCAGGGGACTGCCAGTCGCGCTCGGCATCATCTGGCTGCACACCGCGCGCGCCGCTGGATGGGGCGCGCATGGCGTGGACTTTCCCGCACATTTCCTGGTCGCACTTGAAGGCAAGAGCGTGCAGGCGGTGATCGACGTGTTCGGTGGTGGCGTCACGCTGGACGCTCGCGATCTTCGTGTGCTGCTGAAGCGAGTAGAGGGCGAGAGCGCCGAGCTGCGCCCGGGGCTGCTGCGGCCGATGAACGCGCGCCGCGTGCTGCTGCGGCTGCAGAACAACATCGTGAGCCGGAGATTGCAGGCGGGTGATCTGCCTGGCGCGCTGACCTGCACCGAGGACATGCTGCGCATCGCGCCGGATCACGCCGACCTATGGCGTCAGGCCGCAGTGATGAACCAGCGCCTCGATCGTGTGGGCGCCGCGCTGCGCTGCTTCGAGCACTTCCTTGCGCTGGTGCCGGAAGGTGATGCGGCCAACCGTATCCGTGGTGCGATGGACGAGCTTCGTACGCGACTGAATTAGCGCAGCCTGGGGTTCGGGTTCTTGCGCCGCAGTTAGCCGGAGCAAAACGCCAGCGCATCGGTCTGGCGTTCGGCTTGTATCTCGAGGAGATCCATTGTTGCGCGGCAAGCTGAGTGCTGTCGTTATCGCCTACAACCGTGCACCGCTCATCGGAACCTGCGTGCGCGCCCTGGGTTTCGCGGACGAGCTTATCGTGGTCGACAAATCGTCCACCGACGGCACTCCGGCGATCGCCGCGCAGCACGCCGACCTTGTAATCACCGTCCCTTGGTCTCCGACAGTAGAAGAGACCCGCGCCTTCGCGGTGGCGCAATGCACGCACGACTGGATCATCTGTCTGGATGACGACGAATGCCTCAACATCGAAGCCATCCGTTTCATCCAAGCTGAGCTGGCGGCTCCGCGCGCCGATGTCTATGGGCTGCTACAGCGCCACTATATCCTCGGCACGCATGACGAGGCCGCGTATTATTGGCCAGAATACCAGATCAGATTGTTTCGCCGTGGGGCAGTGACGTTCAACGGC
Organism: uncultured Alphaproteobacteria bacterium; assembly: GCA_963776505.1. Taxonomy (GTDB): domain Bacteria; phylum Pseudomonadota; class Alphaproteobacteria; order Acetobacterales; family Acetobacteraceae; genus JAMXLO01. Next base: position 44,331 of record CAVZNH010000090.1, on the reverse strand, counting down.
ACGGTGCACGGCGGCACGGTGGTGCACTCCGATAACGTGATGCAGGTAGCTCCAGACACAGGTGCAGCCATCCACCATCTCTCGCATCAGGACGTGGCGCAGTGGATCGAGAAGACCAATCGCTATACTTCGCGCATCGATCGTGAAGCGGTGATGGATTATGGGCAGAGCCTCGCCAGCTTCGCACATGGCAGTATCGATCACTGGCTGTCACGAACGCGCAATGTCTCGCCAGGCGATTATCCTGAAGCGGTCGCAATACTGCGCTCCACCTATGACCTGATTGACCGGCTGAAAATTTGGGAAGAGGAGCGGGGGCTGGACGGCGAGGCGGAGTTCCAGCGCATCTGTGCCTCGCTGGATGCGAAGTATGCGACACTCGGCGTGGTGCGTGACCGGGGCGGTGAGGCCGCGACGGCCGCGCCAGCCGCGCCAAGCACGCTTGATGAACATGACGTTGTGCAAAAGCGACTCGCTGAGTTCCGCGCTCACCACGAAGCATTGACGATCGAGCGTGACGCGCACGCGGCCGAGGCAACGCGGTTGGCTGGCGAGTTGTCCGCGTTCGCAAAGGCACATGATGACACGCAGCGCGCCTTGGACGCCGAGCGGCTGCGTGCAGAGCAGATCGCGGCCCAGCGCAGCAGCGCCCAGGCTGAATCGATCGCGCAGCGTCAACGCGCGGAACGGGCCGAGTCACGCATCGCGATGCTGGAGCACGGCCACAACCTGCTGCAACACGACCATGACTTGCTGCAGCGCAAGCACAACCTGCTGCAAGGTTCGCTGCGGCTATTCTTGCGCGGTTACCTGCCGCTGCTGCGGCGCCACCTGTTGGGTCAGCGGCCGTAGCGGCGTTTGCGCTGCTGGAACGCTCGAACCGCACGCAGGAAATCGATCTTGCGGAACGCGGGCCATAGCACGTCGGAGAAGTAGAACTCGCTATAGGCGCTCTGCCACAGCAGGAAGCCCGAGAGCCGCAACTCGCCGCTGGTGCGGATGATCAAATCCGGCTCGGGCGTGCCGGCAAGGTAGAGATATCGGCCGATTTCCTCGGGGCACACCGCCTCGACGATGTCGGGCAGTGACGCACCATCCTGCATCGCCCTGGTCAGCATCTCGCGCACCGCATCGGCGATCTCCTCGTGGCCGCCGTAGGCGACAGCGATCGACAGCAGCATCGTGTCATAGTCCGCGGTGGCCGCCTCCGCGGCGCGGATTGCCGCAATGGTGCTGACCGGCAGAAGCTCCAGTCGACCGATCGCCTGCACCCGCACACGCCGCCGGTGGATCTGCGGGTCGTCGACCAAGGCGCGCAGCTTCACCTCCAACGCGCCGAGGATGCCGGCCACCTCCTGCGGTTGGCGTGCGAGATTATCGGTCGAGCACACCCACAAGGTGACCGCTGGAATCGACAGTTCGCCGCACCAGTCGAGCAGGTCGTCGAGTTTCTGCGCGCCCGTGAGCGTAAACCTTTAGCGGATCCATCACGCCGGACAGCCTGCCGAAGCGGCGATTGCCATCGAGGATGATCCCGATATGTCGCGGCGGCGGGCCCTGCAACACCTGGGCGAGCAAGCGGCGGCCATACAGCGCATAGATCGGCCGCCTCAGGCTCTGCTTGAGGACGTGCCGCCAGCGCTGCCAGGCAGGTGCCGCAACCTCGGTGCGCGCGACAACAGCAGCGAGTTCGCTCACCAACTGCGCCGCCCGATCAGGCATTGCCGCCGGTCGCTGCGGCTGTTGTCTGGTCGTGCCTGCATTGGTCGATTGCAAAGCTGCGCGTTTCCTCAACCGCCGGCGACAAGGGGTAGCGCGACCTTGTAGCTGAAAACCGACAGATAGCCATCTTGCGGCCAAAGCATCCCTACGCGCCGCATGCGCCATGCGCCGCCACGAACCCCAGAGTGGCCTCGCGTGCCGGCGCCAGGAATACCAGCGGCGAGCCGAATGCCTCGATCAGGGTCAAATGGCCCACGTCCGGATAAAGTTCATCGCGGACGCTGGCGCCGACGGCGCGCAGTTGTGCGGCGAGTTGCAGCGTGTTGCGAGGATCGATGGTTCGATCCTCGTGGCCCGCCAACAGCAGCATTGGTGGGGCCGCCGCTGATACGTGGTTGATCGGCTGGGCGCGTGGCCATTCCGCTTCGGGTCCGAAGATTCCCGTCATGTCGGCGTCGCCAATCGACTGGAAATCATATGGCGCAGCCAGGCCGATCACGCCACAGATGTCGCGCCCTGAGGCCAGATCGACGGATTGCAGATAACTGGGATCCAGCGCCAGCAGTACCGCGATCTGGCCACCGGCTGAATGGCCCATCAGAAACAGGCGGTGTGCGTCGCCACCGAACCTTGCGGCGTTCGCATGCGCCCAGCCGACCGCGGCGGCCGCATCGTTCATGAATGCGGGAAAGCGGACTGCCGGATACAACCGGTAATCTGGGATCACGACCAGCACACCGCGTGCCGCCAAGGCTGCTCCGACGAAACGATACGTTTCCTTCGATCCGGACGTCCAACCGCCGCCGTAGAAGAACACCAACACCGGTGCCGGTGCGGTCGCTGAACGCGGGGCATAGACGTCGAGCGTGTGTCGCGGGCCGGAGGCGTAGGCGATGTCGCGCGTCCGCGCGATGCCGTCGCGAGGAGCGAGTGCGTTGAGCAGCGGGGTCGCCGAGCAGAAGTGCAGGAGCACGACCACCATCAGGGTCGCGGGGCTCCTGACGGTAATATGGCGCTTCCGATAGTGGGAACTGCCAACCGACATCGCGCGTCTCCTGCGAGCATGCGATTGGCTAATGGCGTGGCGTGGAAACGCTAAGGAAGTGCAAACGAGCTGGTCGGAGTGAGAGAATTCGAACCTCCGGCCTCTGCGTCCCGAAGACTTTGCTGGTCGCTCTTGCTTGGCGTGGCCCAGCGATCATCACTCTGAGCCATGAACACTGCCATTGCGCCGTCACAGGCGCACATCATCCTCACATGGACGAGCGCACAGGATCAGCAAGCCGCCAAGGCCAATGGGGCATCGAGGGCTGGGCGCCGGGCAGTCGCCCCATAACCGCTGCCTAGCTGATGGCACGCCGGCCGTGAGGCCTTTGATTTCGCTGTGTTCGACGAGACCGGGACCTATGTGAGCGACGGCACAGATAGCCGCTATGCGACCATTGGCATGATCGCGGTCAACCTGAAGCAGGTTTGGGGGGAAACTGGAGGCCGGAAACGGACGGTTGTCAGCCTGACTATGATCACATCGAGATGGCTGACTGGCGAACAGCATGATCCCGATCAAAGCCGCCGCGGCCCTCCGGCGTTAGTACCTGCTGGCTCCGGCCCGACGAGGAATTCATCGGCCACAGGAGCGTCACGACGATCCGTCGGTTAATCTCGGTTATAGATGCCCCTCATGATCGCCGGGAAATCGCCGCGACTGAGGCCGATGTCCCGCAGTTCGCGATCATCAAACTGATAGAGCTTGTGGATCTCCGTTGCTGCCCTGTGGCGCGCCGCCAATCTGGACGCAAAGCGACCCAGCTTCACCCCGATCCCAGACAATATGTGCACGACTATTCTCCTTGCTGCGTGGCGTGGGGCGCCGTCAGCCTATGCGCATGAAGGCACTGACGAACGCCGCGGCGTCAGCCTGCACCAGCGGGTCATGCGCGCGGGCCTCTCTGGCGACGACCCGCTTAAGCTTGGCCCCCAGATTTGAAAGCCAGTTCCCACTCTTCCCTTGGGGAAGCGACCAGTCGGCAGCGATGGTGCGCATGAGGATCTCCTGTGGCCCGAGCGGCCCGTGTTGCGTTGCAGCATTATATAGGACAGGAGGTCTGTCCCGATTACCTCGGAATTCGCAATAGTTCTATGCGCGAAGCGTGGAGATCGGGGCCTGACGAGCGGCTGCGGAAGGCCGCGGACTAGATGGTTAACGGTGCGGTGGTGCCGATTGACTGAAGGGTCACCGGGGAGCAAGGCAAACCAATCGCCGCGCGAGCAAAAAGGGACATTCGGATGCTACGTAGCATCGAAATCGATATCGAAATCGTACAGGGCAACGCCGGCCTCATTCACGCGCGCGGCCGGCAGATGCGCAGCCTTATGCTCGTGGGCAGATCGGAGGATGAGCTGTGGCGGGACATGGGTCCTGTCCTGCGGGATCTTCTTGATATCGAGGGCGAGAAGGTTGCGACGATGACGATGGATCGGCCAGGGCGGCGCCTGCGCGTCGATGTAGAGTGACAACGAGTGAGCAGGTACCGCGCTCGGATCAGGGTCCTCGGCCTAACACCGATCGGTCGGGCCAGCGCCGGGAAATATCAGTTTCATCGGGCTCGCGGCGGTCGAGTATACCCTATCCGCGACCCGGATGACCTGACGGAGGCAGAGCGCGAGGAGATGATCGAGTACTACGAGCAACAATTCTTTCTGGCGTGAACCACGACGGAAAGGCAACGAGCAACTGTGTACACGTCGGCCATGGGACGGCAAGACTATGGGACTGCTTGTGACAACTCGAGGCTTACGGACTTTGTCTGGGTTCAGCGGATCCGCTCACCTGCGCCTGTCCATCCACTCCATGTCGTGACGCGGTGCTGCTGCCAGACGAGTGTGCCGATGGTCGTCAGGTGCGCGAGATTGAACACGATGCCAGCGGCGAACGCCGCGGCGTAAAAGCCGACGGCGTCGTAAATCGCGCCAGCAAACCAGCCCCCAAACGCCATTCCTGAACCGGTGAACAGCAGGACGGTCGGCACCCGCCACGACGCCTCGCTGGCCGGAAATAATTCGCGCACCGCGAGCACGTACGCCGGGATGATTCCGCTGAAGCCCAGGCCGAACCAGGCCGCGACGGCGAACAATCCAGCTTCGTTTCGCGTCAGCAGGAATCCGATCATCGCCGTGATCTGGCAGGCGGAGCCGGCGAGGATCGTCCTGGGGCCGCCGATCCTGTCGGCCAGGAAACCCCAGAACTGGCGGCTGACGAACGCGCAGCCGAGCAGCACGGACAGCATCGCTGCGCCTTCCGACGGGGCGATTCCCATGTCGCCGCAAAACGCGACCAGATGGCCTTGCGGCATCGCCATCGGCACGCAGCACAGAAAGCCCGCCGTGCATAACGCGCCAAACACCAGCGCCGGTTTAAGCCCCAGCACCTGGGCTTCCGGCTTCGAGCCATGGCGATGGCCCGTCGGTTGGGCGATTTCTGGCGCCCTGGTGAAAGTGAGCGCCGCCGCCGGCGCGACCAGCGCGAATTGCAGTGCGGCGAAACCCAGCATCGTATCGCGCCAGCCGATATGCGCCTCGGCGACCACGAAAATCGGCGCCCAGATTGCGGCGGACACCGACGAACCGCTGCCGAGCAAGGCCAGGGCCGTGCCGCGGCGTCGGTCGAACCAGTGCGTAACGTAAACGTAGAGCGGCGCGTTGATGCCGGAATTGCCCAGCAGGCCGACAAACAGACCGTACCCGAGAAGCAGGTTCAGCCGGCCACCACTTTGCGCCACGATCAATCCAACCGCGATCATCGCGGAGCCGAAGATGACCGTGGAACGGATGCCGAAACGCTCTGCCGCGCGCCCCATAGGGATGCCGCCAAAGGAGGCGCCGAGCCACGCGAGCGAATAAGCGAGTGCCGGCACCGAGCGTTCCCCGCCAAGTTCCTCGGCGATCGAGCGGAGTCCAACGACCGTGATCGCCGGAGCCGCGAACGAAATCGCCGTGATGGCGAACGCGGTCACGCAGATGACCCAGGACCTGCGGCTCTCGACGGTCGGAACGGGTGCTGCGGAAGCAATCGTCGAGGAAGCGCTCGTGTTGGCAGACATAATCGAAGTCCCGGAGCTCGTGGCGAAGCATCCTACCCGCAGACGTCATCGACAAGGCGAGCCACCTCGCCGTGCCGACCGCGTCCGATCGGACTATGACCGGTGGACTCCTGCGAAAGTGGCGTCAGTGCGCGGCGCCGAGCGTCCGCGTCCGCTCGGTGATACGGCCTTGCCCCGGCATCTGCAACGAGTTCGAATTGCCAACCGAGGACTGTGTAGAGGATCAGTTGAGTCATCGACTTTACTGGTCGGAGTGAGAGGATTCGAACCTCCGGCCCCTGCGTCCCGAACACAGTGCTCTACCAGGCTGAGCTACACTCCGGCCAAGGCGGCGCATATAGCCCCGGGCGGTGCCTGCGGCAAGGCAGTGTCACAGGCGTGCGGCGTCGCCGCGTGCCGCGCGATGGAGGTGTGCCAGGCGCTGGAGCACGGCAGGGACGTTGTCCAGCACCTCGTAGAACCGTCGCGCCTCCGCGTCCGCGAAATCGGCGGCGATGGTGGCCTCGATCGCGGCGAGGAACGGCGCGGCCGAGCCAATGACATCGCAGATCAGCACGGGCTTGGCATGCAGCCCGAGCTGGCGCCACGTGATGATCTCGATGGTCTCGTCGAGCGTGCCTAGGCCGCCCGGCAGCGAGATGAAGGCGTCGGCGGCCTCGAACATGCGCTGCTTCCGGCTGTGCATGGAATCGGTGACGATCAGCTCGGTGATCGCGGGGTGGGCCACCTCGCGCCGGGTGAGGAACTCCGGGATGACGCCGGTCACCGTGCCGCCGGCGCCAGGGCGGCGTCGGCCATGATACCCATCAGGCCGATGCGGCCGCCGCCATAGACCAGTCGGATGCCCGCGTCCGCCAACCCTTGACCGAGCGCTTGCGCTGCGGTGCGGTATGCGGGATCGTTGCCCGATCGGGAGCCGCAGAACACGGCAACGGCGTGGATATGTGGCATCGCGCCAATGTGGCCGGCGGTTCGGCTTTTGCCATCGGTTTCGCAACGAGCCGGGAATTTTGACGGCGGCCCGGCGTCCGATAGTCAGCCATCGACGGTGGCAATGGGGGGCGGATCGGATGAGAGGAGACTTGCGGTTCTGGCGGTTCTGGCTGTGGTGCTCGGCGGTGGCGTTGCCGCGCGGGCCGACGGGCCCGATCCGATCGAGACCCGCCAGGCCGGTCAGGATCTGCTGGCTGGGACCTACGCGGGGATCCGTGCTGTCGTGGCCGCCAAGGGTGACGTGAAGACGCTCGAGAACCCAGCCAAGGCGATGGCGCGCTGGATCAGGCAGTTTCCGACGCAGTTCCCCAAGGGGAGCGAGGAAGGTCACAACACCAAGGCGCTGCCCGCGGTCTGGTCCGACACGGCGGGCTTCCAGAAGGCCGCCAACGACCTTGCGGATGCGATCGACCAAGCTGGCCGAACTCGCCAAGGCCGGCGATACCGATGGCGTTGCCGCGCAGGTCAAGGTTGTGGGTGACGTCTGCGCGGCGTGCCACCGGACGTTTCGCGCACGGTGAGCGCTGCCCCCTCCCGCGAGCGGAGGAGGCATACGGGATCTATCCGGCGCGGACCAGCCTGCCTGGTGTCGCGCCGGTGTACTGGCCGTGCTCGAACACCGGCGTGCCAGAGACGAGCGTCGCGATGTAGCCATCGACGCGCTGCACCAGGCGCCGGCCGCCTGCGGGCAGGTCGTAGCGGATCTCCGGCACGTGCAGGCGCAGGCGCTCGAAATCGATCACGTTGACGTCCGCCTTCAGCCCGGGCGCCAGCCGGCCGCGATCGGCAAAGCCGAAGAAGTCCGCCGTCTCGCTGGTCTGCCGCTTGACGATCATCTCCAGCGGCAGCCCGGGTCCGCGCTTCCGGTCGCGCGCCCAGTGCGCCAGCATCCAGCTCGGCAGCGACGCATCGCTGATCGATGAGCAATGCGCGCCGCCATCCGACAGCCCCAGCACCGTCTCCGGCGAGGTCAGCATCGTGCGGATGATGTCGTGGTTGTCCTCGTTGTAGCCGACGATCGGGAAGAACAGGAACCTGTCCAGCCCGCCCGCCAGATAGTCGTACGCCACCTCGGACGGCGTATGGTTGGAGCGCTTCGCCATCGCGGCGATGCTGCTGGACGCCTCCGGCTCGTAATCCGGCGGATCGCCCATGACGAACATGCGATCCCACCGCGTGGTGATCTGCGTGCGGAACTGCGACAGCCGTCGCACCAGCTCATCGGACGGTTCGTCGGCAAGGATCGCCGCGCGCACCGCCGGGTCCTGCAGCCGCGCCAGCCGCTCCGCCGCGGGAAGCTTCAGCAGTTCCTGATAGCTCGGCCGGATCGAGAACGGATTGAGCGCGGTATCCACACCCAGCATGATGCCGACCGGACGCCCCGCAACCTGCGCGGTGACAAAGGCGCCTTGCGCGCGGGCGGTACGCACGCCCTCCATCAGCCGCTGCCAGCGTACCGGATCGGTCGGGCGATCGGTCAGCAGGAACCAGACCGGACGCCCGGTGTCCTGGCCCAGCTTCGTCATCCAGGCCAGTTCCTCGCTCTCGATATCGAAGTCGCTGTTCACGCCGAACGCGCCGTGCCGCAGACCCTTCAGCGCCGAACCGATGCCGAGCAGCTCCTGCACCTCGGAATAGCGGCCGGGCACCATCTCGCCGGTCGGCGTCTTGTGTGAGTTGGTGCGCGACGTGGTGAAGCCGAATGCGCCCGCCTCCAGCGCCTCGCGCGTCATGCGGCGCATCGCCTCGATGTCCTCGGCGGTGGCGTTCTCGCGGTTGATCGCGCGCTCGCCCATCACATAGACGCGCAGCGGATGGTGCGGCACCTGCGCCGCCACGTCGATCGCGCGCGGCATGCGCTCCAGCGCGTCGAGATACTGCGGGAAGCTTTCCCAGTCCCACTTCAGGCCTTCGGACAGCGTGATGCCGGGGATCTCCTCCACCGCCTCCATCAGGCCGATCAGCGACGCATGATGCTCGCGGCGCACCGGAGCGAAGCCGACGCCGCAGTTGCCGAACAGGATGGTGGTGACGCCGTGCCACGATGACGGCGCCAGTTCCTTGTCCCACGTCGCCTGACCGTCATAGTGCGTGTGCACATCGACCCAGCCGGGCGTGACCAGCATGCCGTCCGCGTTGATGTCGCGCTTCGCGGGGCCGGCCTTGCCGCCAACCTCGGCGATGCGATCGCCATCGATGGCTATATCGCCGGTGAAGGCCTTCTGGCCGGTGCCATCGACGATGGTGCCGCCGCGGATGACGGTGTCGTGCATTGGGGCGCTCTCCTTTTCTTGTTGCAGGCAGGAGAGACCCGCGCAAAGCGCTGGTCAAGCGCCCCACCGAAGCAAGAAAGAATAACACGGATTGCACGGATGAAGGCGCACGGATTACACGGACGAGGTTTACACAACGTAGCGCTTGATGCCGTCTGTCAGTGAGACGGTGTTGAAGTTGATCAACAGCCCCACGCGGCAATCAGTCAGGCGAAGATAGGTCAGCAGTTGCGCCTCGTGCAGTGGCAGGATGCGTTCGACGGATTTCAGCTCAAGCAGTGACGGCGGAGCGGACGATGATGTCAGCGACATAGCCGCAATCCAGAGTCACATTGTCGTACCGAACAGGCAGACGGACCTGTCGATCGAACGGTATCTCGCCGCGCCGCAGCTCATGACACAGGCATGCCCCATAGATCGATTCGAGCAGGCCCGGGCCAAGGATTCGGTGCACGCGCATTGCGGCGCCGATGATCTGATACGTGATGTCACCACCATGTACGAGGCCGGGCTTCATAATATTCAGCTCGCGCCCAACAGCTTTGCCCAAGCGTTAACGCGAAATCAGTGTAATCCGTGTGCCTTCATCCGTGGCAATCCGTGTTATTCTTCCTATCAGCCAGCCCCCTCAGCGCGATTGAGGTTGGAGGCCAGGACGCGCACAATGCCACCAGTTCAGTTCCGAGGGCCTGCCCATGATCCAGCTCCGCCACGGCGTCTTCCTGCCGCCGTTCCATCCGATGGACGAAAACCCCGCCGCCTGCATGGACCGCGACCTCGAGCTGATGCAGTGGCTCGACCGGCTCGGCTTTCATGAGGCCTGGATCGGCGAGCACCATTCCGCCGGCTGGGAGACGATCAGCTCGCCCGAACTGTTCATCGCGGTCGCCGCCGAGCGCACGCGCTCGATCCGCTTCGGCACCGGCGTGATCTCGCTGCCGTACCACAACCCGCTGATGACGGCGAACCGCATCATCCAGCTCGACCACCACACGCGCGGCCGCGTCATGTTCGGCGCCGGCCCCGGCCTGCTGGCATCGGACGCGCTGATGCTGGGCATCGATCCCAACACGCAGCGCGACCGCATGGCCGAGGCGCTGGACGTGATCCTGCGCTTCTTCAAGGGCGAGATCGTCACCGAGAAGACCGACTGGTATACCTTCGTCAACGCGCGCGCGCATCTGCGTCCGTATACACGGCCGCATCCCGAGGTCGCGGTGGTCAGCGCGGTCACCCCGTCCGGCGGCCGGCTGGCCGGCAAGTACAACCTCAGCATGATCTGCGTCGCGGCGACCAATCCGTTCGGCTACGACGCGCTCGCCGCCAACTGGCAGATCGCCAATGACATCGCCGCCGAGCAGGGACGCACGATGGACCCGTCGCGGCTGCGCCTGGTCGGGCCGATGCACATCGCCGAAACGCGGGACAAGGCGTTCGAGAACTGCCGCTTCGGCTTCGAGCGCTATCTCGGCTATCTCAACAACAACCAGCCGCGCTTCATCGTGCCGCCCGGGCAGGACCCGGCCGAGTGGTTCGTCGAGAACAAGTTCGGCGTGATCGGCACGCCGGACGACGCGATCGCGCTGATCGAACGGCTGCAGGCGAAGCAGGGCGAGTTCGGCGTGTTCCTGCACCAGGCGCACAACTGGGCGGACTGGGAGGAGACCAAGCGCTCCTACGAACTGTATGCGCGCTACGTCATGCCGCATTTCTCCGGCGACAACATCCCGCGCGTCGAGTCGTTCGACTGGTGCACCGAGCATCGCGACGAGCTGACCGAGAAGCGCTCCGCCGCGGCGCGTGCGATGTTCGACAAGCACGAGGCCGAGCAGCGTTCGCGTGAGGCAGGCGACGATGGTGCGGCCGAAGGCGGGGCGCGAGGCCTGGTGACGTGTCCGGCGTCATCCTCGCGGTGCTCGACCATCCGGACGCGACGGGTGCGCTGCTCGACGCCGCGCGACGGCTTGCCGAACTGTGTGATGCGACGCGGATCAATGCGCTGCTGGTGCGCACGCCGCCCGAGGCGATGGTCTCGCCAAGCGAAGAGGTGCTGACCGCACAACGCGAAGCGAATTTGCGCGACGAGGAGGCAAGTCGTGCGACCGGTGTGCGGGAGGTGTTCGATGCCTGGGCAGCGAACCTGCCGGCCGGCATCGTCACCGAATGGACCGACATCGACGGCATCGCCGAACTGCTGGTCGAGGAACGCGGACGCCGCGCCGATTACCTGGTCATCGAGCAGCCGGCACGACACGACTACGGCACGAGCTGGCATGCGCTGCGTGCCGCATTGTTCGCCACGGACCGGCCGGTGCTGGTGGTGCCGCCGCAGTCATCCGCGACGTTCGGTCGCCGCGTCGCCATCGCCTGGCGCGACGATGAACGGGCGACCAAGGCGGTGCTGTCAGCGCTGCGCTGTTTGACCCAGGCGGAGAGCGTGTTCGTGCTTGCCGGCACGCGAGGCGGGTGTCACGCCGCAAATACCGGCGATCCTGGCGGAACACGGCATCACCGCGGAGTTGCATGCGCTGCCGATCGGTGCCGGCGTATTCGGCGCGATGCTGCTCGACAAGGCGCACGAACTCGGCGCCGACCTGCTGGTGATGGGTGCCTATCAGCACTCGCCGCTGCGCGAGTTGCTGCTGGGTGGCGTCACGCGGCACATGCTGGCCAATGCCGATCTGCCGTTGCTGTTGCGGCACTGACCATTCACGCGTGGACCAGCGGCGCGTGGTCAGCGTGGAATTCGTCCTCGGTCACGCCATAGATGTCGAACACCTTGTCCGAGGTGAGCTGCGCCGGCGTGCCATCGAACACGATGCGTCCCGACTGCATGGCGATGACGCGGTTGCACCAGGCGCGGGCCGCGTCCAGATGATGCAGGCATACCAATACCGTCAGTCCGTCCTGGCGGTTCACCGTGCGCAGCGCGTCCATCACCACCCGCGCATTGTGCGGATCGAGGCTGGCGATCGGTTCGTCCGCGAGCAGCAGCGAAGGCTCCTGCAGCAGGGCGCGGCAGATCGCGACACGCTGCTGCTGTCCGCCCGACAGCGTGCCCGCGCGCTGCAATGCCACCTCGGCGAGGCCGAAGCGCTCCAGCAACATCACTGCCATCGCTCGCTCCTCCGCTGAGAACAGGCCGAGCAAACTCGACAGCGCGGCGCGATGCGACAGCCGACCGATGAGCACGTTGGTGAGCACGTCGAGCCGCGGCACCAGGTGGAACTGCTGAAAGATCATCGCCGCCCGTGCACGCCACGCGCGCAGCGCCTTGCCGGTGAGCGCGGTGACGTCGGTGTCGCCAAAATGGATGGTGCCAGCTGAGGGTTCGGTCAGCCGGTTGATCATGCGCAGCAATGTCGATTTGCCGGCACCGGAGCGGCCGATGATGCCGAGCATCTGGCCGGGCGGCACATCGAGATCGATGGCGTCAACCGCGACAACGCTGCCGAACCGGCGTGTCAGGCCACGAAGGCGGAGCATGTCCGTCACAACCTGAACGCCTCTCCCGCGCAGGTCATCAACTACTCCACCGTGTCGATCAGCGCGGGACTGACCTCCAGCTTGAATGCCGCGGCCATCAGTGCCCGCGTATAGTCCTCGCGTGGGTTGGCGAACACGACATCGGCGTCGCCCTCCTCCACCACGTGCCCATGACGAAGCACGACCAGACGATGGGCAAGCGCGCGCACCACCTTCAAATCGTGGCTGATGAACAGATAGGCCAGACCGTGCACCTGCTGCAGCCGACGCAGCAGATCGACGATCTGCGCCTGCACCGACATGTCCAGCGCGCTGGTCGGCTCGTCGAGCACGACGAAACGCGGCTTCAGCACCATGGCGCGTGCGATGGCGATGCGCTGCCGCTGACCGCCGCTGAACTCGTGCGGATAGCGATGCACCGTATCCGCCGGCAGTCCGACCTCCTCCAGTTCCGCGGCGACCCGATAGTCGCGTTCGGCGCGACTGAGGCTGGGTTCGTGCACGCGCAGCCCTTCGGCAACGACCTCTCCCACCGGCATACGCGGCGAGAGACTGCCGAACGGATCCTGGAACACGATCTGCATGCTGGAACGCAGGTCGCACATTCCGCGCCGCTTGAGCGTCGCTATGTCGGCGCCGTCGAACTCGATCCGTCCGGTGGCGCGTTCCAGACGCAGCGTCGCGAGCGCCATCGTGGTCTTGCCCGAGCCTGACTCGCCGACCAGCCCCAGCGTCTCGCCTTCCCGCACCGCAAGCGATACGCCGTCGACCGCACGCACATATCCAACGGTTCGGCGCAGCACGCCGCGGCGGATCGGGAAGTGCACCTTCACGTCCTCCGCCTTCAGCAGGCATTGCGCATGGTTCGACAGCGGCGCCGGGCGACCTTGGGGCACCGCGGCCAGCAGCATGCAGGTATAGGGGTGATAGGGTGCCTCGAACACATCGGCGACGCGACCGGCTTCGACCACCTCGCCGTCCTTCATCACGCAGACCCGATCGGCATAGCGGCGCACGATCTGCAGATCGTGCGTGATCAGCAGCAGCGCCATTCGGCGTTCGGTGCGCAGCCGCGTCAGCAACTTCAGAATCTGCGCCTGGATGGTGACGTCCAGCGCGGTGGTCGGTTCGTCGGCGATCAGCAGCGCCGGATTGTTGGCGAGCGCCATCGCGATCATGACACGCTGTCGCTGACCGCCTGAGAGCTGATGCGGGAACGCCTCCAGCCGGTGCTCGGCATCGGCAAAGCCGGCCTGGCTCGAGCACGTCGATCACGCGTTCGCGCAGGCTGTGAGCCGGTATACGGCGATGCAGCGTTATCGCCTCGGCGACCTGGCGGCCGATCCGATGCAGCGGATTGAGGCTGTTCATCGGCTCCTGAAACACCATGCCGGCCAGCACGCCGCGCGCGCGATGCAGTGTATCGGCATCGGCACCGATCATCTGCTCTTCGTTCAGCAGGATGCTGCCGCTGGGATTGCTGCCGCCCGACGGCAGCAGTTGCAGCAGCGACAGCGCAGTGACCGACTTGCCGGAGCCGGACTCGCCGACCAGCGCCAGAGTCTCGCCGCGCTCGAGCGTGAACGACACGCCGTTGACCACGCGCTTGGTGCCGAAGGCGACGGACAGGTCTTTCACCTCGACCAGGCTCATATCGGCAACCGCCGCGGATCGAACGAGTCGCGCACCGCCTCTCCGACAAAGATCAGCAATGTCAGCACCCCGCCTAGCACGAAGAACGCGGTGAAACCTAGCCACGGCGCCTGCAGGTTGTTCTTGCCCTGTGCCACCAGCTCGCCCAGCGATGGTGATCCCGGCGGCAGGCCGAAGCCTAGGAAATCCAGGCTCGCCAGGATTGTCACCGATCCGGACATGGTGAATGGCAGGAAGGTCAGCGTCGCCACCATCGCGTTGGGGAGGATGTGCCGCCACATCAAAGCGATGTCGGAAACCCCGAGAGCCCTGGCGGCACGCACGTAGTCAAGGTTACGCCCGCGCAGGAATTCGGCACGCACCACGCCGGTGAGGTTCATCCACGAGAACAGCAGCAGGAAGATCAGCAGCACCCAGAAACCGGGCGTGATGATGCTGCCGAGAATGATCAGCAGATAAAGCTGCGGCATGCCGTTCCAGATCTCGATGAATCGCTGGAACAGCAGATCGAGCAGCGCCACCGTAAAAGCCCTGCACCGCACCGGCCGCGATGCCGATCGGCGGAGGACACAATGGTGAGACTGAAGCCGAACAGCACTGAAAGGCGAAAGCCGTAGATCACGCGCGCCAGCACGTCGCGCGCCTGGTCATCGGTGCCGAGTGGATTGCGCATGGTTGGTGGCGATGGCGCTGGCGTCGGCAGATTTTTCACGATAGTGGCGTAGTTGTATGGCACGGGAGGCCAGATCATCCAGCCATGGGCGTCGATCAACTGCTGGAGGTCGGGATCCGTATAGTCCGCTTCGGTCGGCATGAACTCCGGTCCGAACGTGTCCTCGCTGTAGTCCCATAGGACAGGACAATACCAGTGCCCGTTAAAGCTGATCAGCAGCGGTCGGTCGTTGGCGATGAATTCGGCAAACATGCTCGTGCCGAACAGCACCAGAAATACCCAGAACGAGACATAACCGCGCCGGTGCTGACGAAATATCGCAAGCCGGCGGCGGGTGATCGGTGAGAGCGTCACCGCCTCGCCTCGAAGTCGATGCGCGGATCGACGATCGTGTACAGCGTGTCGCCGACGATCTGCATCAGCAGACCGAGCAGTGTGAAGATGTAGAGCGTGCCGAACATGACAGGGTAGTCGCGCTGGATTGCCGATTGGAACCCGAGCAGACCCAACCCGTCCAGCGAGAACACGATCTCGACCAGCAATGCCGAGGTGAACAGAATGCTGATGAAGGCCTGCGGGAAACCGGCGACGATCAGCAGCATGGCATTGCGGAACACGTGACCGTACAGCACGCGCTGCTCGCTGGCGCCTTTGGCGCGCGCCGTCACCGTGTACTGCTTGCGGATCTCCTCGAGGAAGCAGTTCTTGGTCAGCATCGTCAGGCTGGCGAAGCCGCTCGCCACGACGGCGGTGGTGGGCAGCACCATGTGCCAGGCGTAGTCCGCAAGGCGCGCAGGAAGGCTCCAATCCGCGGAACCTTCGCTGGTGAGGCCGCGCAAGGGAAACCAATGCCAATAGCTGCCTCCGGCGAACAGCACGACAAGCAGGATGGCGAACAGGAAACTTGGCACTGCGTAGCCGACCAGCACGACTGCACTGCTTGCGATATCGAAGCGGCTGCCGTCGCGCACCGCCTTGGCGATGCCGAGTGGAATGGAGATGAAATAGACCAGCAGTGTCGACCACAGACCGAGCGAGATGGAGACCGGCATCTTCTGGAGGATGAGATGCACAACGGTCTGGTCGCGGAAGAAGCTGCGACCGAAGTCGAAGCGCAGGTAGCCGCTGAGCATGTCGAGAAATCGTGTCAGCGGCGGCTTGTCGAAGCCGAACATCTTCTTGATGTCGGCGACAATGTGAGGGTCGAGCCCGCGTGCGCCTCGGTACGAACCGGAGCCGCCCATTTCCGATGAGGCGGAGCCGAGTCGGGAGGACAAATCGCCCTTGCCCCGCAGTTCCGCGACCATCTGCTCGACGGGTCCGCCGGGCGCGAACTGCACCACCGCGAAGTTGATGGCGATGATGCCGAACAGAGTAGGGATCACCAGCAGCAGGCGGCGGAGCAGATAACCGGTCATTCAGTGGCGCTACTCCCCCTCCCCTTGCGGGAGGGGGTTGGGGGGAGGGGCCTCACTGCTGCCTTGCCGCGTCGTTCGCCGCAACCTTTGCCGGATCCACCCACCAAGAATCGAAGTTGAATCCCTCGCGGATCGGCTTGTCCGGATGGCCGAAGCGGTCCCAGTAGGCGATGCGGAAGTCCAGACTGTCCCAGTTGGGCACGAGATACCAACGCCACAGCAGTACCCGGTCCAGCGCGCGACCTGCCGTGTCGAGTGTCGCGCGGTCCTGCGCCGTGACGACCCGCTCGACCAGCGCATCGACCGCTGGATCGCAGATCCCAGGCACATTGAAACTTCCCGGCGCCTTGGCCGCCGCACAGGTGAAGTAGTCGCGTAGTTCGTTGCCGGGGATGTCGCCTTCCGGATAGATCATGATGAGCATGTCGAAGTCGAAGTCGTCCGTCAGATGCTGGTACTGTGCGGGATCTGCGGTGCGTACCCGCACATCGATGCCGAGCTTCTGGAGCGACTGGACGTAAGGCAGCGACACGCGCTCCAGCGACGGGTCGTCGAGCAGGATGGTGAAGCTCATCTGCGTGCCGTTCTTATCCACCAGTTGGCGATCCTTCACCGACCAGCCAGCCTTCTCGAGCAGCGTCAGAGCACGCCGCAACTGCTCGCGGTTGTTGCCTGAGCCATCGGTCACCGGCAGCTTGAACGGCTCGGTGAACAGCGCCGGCGGCAGCTCCTTGCGATAGGGCTCCAGCAGCTTCAGCTCGTCGCCCTGCGGGATGCCGGACGAGGCCAGGTCGCTGTTGTTGAAATAGCTCAGCGTGCGCGTGTAGCTGCCGTAAAACAGGTTCTTGTTTTCCCACTCGAAATCGAACGCTTCCGCCATCGCCTGACGCACCAGCGGATCGGCGAACACCGGGCGACGTGTGTTCATCGCGAAACCCTGCATGCCGGTCGGAAGGTGATGCTTGAAGACCTGCTTGATTACCAGCCCGCGCGCAACGGCTGGGAAGTCATAGGCGGTTGCCCAGTTCTTCGAAATGTTCTCGCTGCGCAGATTGATCTGGCCGGCCTTGAACGCCTCCATCGCCACGGTCGAGTCGCGGAAATACTCGATGTGTACGCGATCGAAGTTGTTGGTACCCTTGCCGGTTGGCATGTTCGCAGCCCACCAGTCGGGTCGGCGCGCATAGGTGATGCTGCGGCCGAGTTCGAAATTCTCGATCCGGTAAGGTCCTGAGCCGATCGGCGGATCGGTCAACGGCTTGGTGAAGTCACGGCCTTCGAAGAAATGCTTGGGCAGCACCGGCAGGCCGCCCAGAATCAACGGCAGCTCACGGTTCTCGTTCGACTTGAAGTGGAACACCACGCGCCGCGGACTTTCCACCACCACGTCCTTCACGTCGGCCATCTGGATGCGGAAGCCTGGCCGACCCTGTTCGAGCAGAGTGCGGTAGGTCCAGGCTACGTCCTCGGCGGTGACCGGCGTGCCGTCGGAGAACTTTGCCTCGGGCCGCAGCTCGAACGCGACCCACAGCTTGTTGGCCGGCAATTCGATGGTCTCGGCAAGATGGCCGTAGCCTGTCGCGACTTCGTCGGCCGACGAGGTGAGCAGGCTTTCCCACACATGCCCCACGGTGGCGCCGGAGCCCGAGCCGCCGGGCAGGATCACCCACGGGCTGACCATCCCGCTTGCCGATGTACCGCGCAGGATGAATGGGTTGAAGCTATCGAACGTTCCGATCGACGCCAGTGTGACCTCGCCACCTTTCGGTGCGTTCGGGTTCACATACGGGAAAGTATGGGAAGTCCGGCGGCAGAGCAGGCTTCGCCAGTATGGCGATCGCGTTGCTGCGGGTCGTTGGCAGATCGTCGGCCCGGGCGGGCAGAATGGCGAGGCCGAGCAGCAGCGAGAGGATTATGGTGCGCATAAGAAAGCAGATGTGGCGCCAAGTGGGGGGGCTGGCAACTAAAGACTAGTTAAGCAGCTTGACGATCTGCGGGCAGCAGCGCCGGATCGCCTACCGACAACACCCGTCCGTCGCCGCCGGGACGCAACGGCTGCCCGGCCCAGTCGGTTACCCGGCCGCCCGCGCCCTCGACCACCGGGACCAGCGCCGCCCAGTCCCACAGCTTCATCGTCGTCTCCGCAATCACGTCGATCTGGCCTAGCGCGAGGAGGCCATGAGCGTAGCAGTCACCGCCCCAGTAGTTGCGCCGCACCGTGGATGCCAACCGCCGCCAATTCGGTTCGTCAGCTCCCAGCATCTCTGGGCTGGTGCAGGAAAGCTCCGCATGCGCCAGTGAGGCGCATGGCCTGCAACCCGCGCGCCCGCCGAATGGGCCGTGGAAAGCCGTGGGCCGTCCCATCGCGCCAATCCATCGCTCGCGCGTGACCGGCTGGTCGATCACGCCGAGGACGGGCGTCTCGCCGTCCAGCAACGCGATCAACGTGCCGAATGTCGGCCGGCCGCTGACGAAGGCACGCGTGCCGTCGATCGGATCGAGCACCCAGCGCAATCGCGCCTCGGGCCGGTCGAGGCCGAACTCCTCGCCCAGAATCCCGTGCTCCGGGAAGCGCTCTGCCAGCACCGCGCGCATCGCCTGTTCGGCGCTGCGGTCCGCGATCGTTACCGGCGAGCGATCAGACTTGGTGTCGATGGCAAAGCCGGCTCGGAAGAACGGGCGGACCACAGCGCCGGCAACGTCGGCAGCAGCTTCGGCGGCTGCCAGGAACCGATCGAGTTCGGCCGGAACGGCCGGTTTCCCTGGCAACAGAGCGCCGGGTCTACGGCTTGGGCGGCTGGCCGGGCGCCGCCGGCGGGCTCGGCTGCGCAGAGGCGGGCTGCTGCCCGGCCGCTGGCTGCTGCCCGGCTGCGGGTTGTTGTGCCGCCTCCGGCGTCGGTAACGGCACGGGATTGTCCGACAGCGACCGCAGGTAGGCGATCACGTCCGCCCGCTGCTTGTCGTTGGTGATGCCGGCGAACGACATGCGGGTGCCGGGAGCGTAGGCACTCGGCTTGTACAGCCATTGGTTCAACGCATCGAAGGTCCAAGGCTGGCCTTTGAACTTCTCCAACGCAGGCGAATAGCTGAAACCCTCTTCGTGGTCGTGCGGCCCAGCGACAACCCCGTAGAGGTTCGGCCCGACCCCGGGCTTGCCACCCTTATCGAAGGTGTGACAGGCGACGCAGACGCGGTGTGCGAACTGATCGCCCACCTTGGGGTCGGCACTGGCGAGTAGAGGCGCGATGGGTGCGGGACCGGCCGGCTTGGCCTCACCTCCGCCCGCCGCCGCCGGGGCCGCCGCGATGAGCAGAGCCGGCTTCTCCGGCTGCCGTTCGCGCACCAGGGAGTCGCCGATCAGACCAGTGAGAAAGAAGACAATGCCGGCGACCAGGATCGCCGCAATGCCCTTGTTGACTTCCATACTGTCCATGCGGCGCGAGATCCTCGTCGAACCAGGTCAAAGACGCACGGAGATCCGCCGGCACGGCGTTGCACGCGGCCGTTGGCCTCCATAAGGTGCGCGCACCATAGGGAAACGACCTTTGCCCATCAACCCGTGAACCCGATCGTCATCATTCCCGCCCGCATGGCCTCGACGCGGTTGCCCGGCAAGCCGCTCGCCGACATCCACGGCAAGCCGATGATCGTGCACGTGCTGGAGCGCGGACGCGAGGCGGACCTGGGGCCGGTGGCGGTCGCATGCGGCGATGCGGTGATCGCCGACGCGGTGCGCGCGGCGGGAGGCCGCGCGGTACTGACCGATCCCGACTTGCCGTCCGGCTCCGATCGCGTGTTCGTCGCACTGGCCGAGCTCGATCCGGACGGGCGGTACGACGTCGTCGTCAATCTGCAGGGCGACGTTCCAACGATTACCGAGGCGCAGTTGCGCCCGGTGATCGCGCCGTTGGGCGATCCGGCCTACGACGTCGGCACCCTCGTGCTGCCGATCGCGTCCGACGCGGAGGCAAATACGGCATCGTTCGTGAAGGCCGCCTGCGCGTTCGCGGAGGACAGGCTGTCGCACCGGCGCTGTATTTCTCGCGCCAGCCGATCCCGTGGGGCGAGGGGCCGCGCTGGCACCATGTCGGCATCTACGCCTACCGCCGCGCCGCGCTCGCGCGCTACGTGGCGCTGCCGCCCTCGCCGCTGGAGATGCGCGAGAAGCTGGAGCAATTGCGCGCACTGGAGGCGGGTATGCGGATCGGCTGCGCGCGCATCGACTACGGGCTGTTTGGCGTCGACACGCCGGAGGACCTGGAGCGGGCGCGCCGCCTGCTGGCACCGGGCGGCGCCCGCATGACCGGGACGATCGCCTTCCAGGGTGTGCCCGGCGCCTATTCCGACCTCGCCTGCCGCGTCGCCTATCCGGACATGACCACGTTGCCGTGCGAGTCGTTCGAGTCGGCGATGGACGCGGTGCGCGAGGGCCGCGCCGAGCTTGCCATGCTGCCGTGCGAGAACAGCCTCGCCGGGCGCGTGCCGGACATCCACCACCTGCTGCCGGAATCCGGTCTGTTCGTGATCGGCGAGCACTTCCATCGGGTCGAGCACTGCCTGCTCGGGGTGAAGGGCGCGGCGATGGAGGACCTGAAGCGGGCGCATTCGCACACCGTGGCGCTGGGCCAGGTGCGTCACAGCCTGCGCCGGCTTGGGCTGACGCCGGTGGTGCAGGCGGACACCGCCGGCGCCGCACAGCTCGTCGCGCAGTGGAACCGCAAGGAGGAGGCGGCGATCGCCTCGTCCCTGGCGGCGGAGATCTACGGGCTGGAGATTCTGGCGCGCGAATGTCGAGGACGCCTCGCATAACACGACGCGTTTCTATGTCATGGCGCGCCAGCCGCGGACGCCCGAGCCGACGCAGCCCGAGCTGATGACGACATTCGTGTTCCGCGTCAGGAACGTGCCCGCGGCGCTCTACAAGGCGCTGGGCGGCTTCGCGACCAATGGCGTGAACATGACCAAGCTGGAAAGCTACATGCTCGCCGGCCATTTCGTCGCCACGCAGTTCCTGTGCGACGCCGACGGCCATCCCGAACAGCCGGCGCTGCGGCGCGCGCTGGAGGAGCTGTCGTTCTTCTCCTCCGAGGTGCGGGTTCTGGGCGTCTATCCCGCCGCGCCATTCCGCCAGCGGCAGGGGACGTAGCCGCTCATAACCGCTTGGTTGGCATCACCAGCTCATACCGCTTCGCGCGATAGATGATTGTCGAGACAACCCAGCACAGGATGAAGATGCCGACGACGGCAAACCCGAGATTTCCGACGCTATCGTTCAGCCTCCCGACGGCGTCCCAGAACCTCCCGCTCAACGCGAGCTGACTGCCGATCAGTCCGAGTGCCTCGATGCCGCCGATCAACAAAGCGATCAGCACCGAGACGGCGGTTATCGTCAGGTTGTACCACAGTTTGCGCAGCGGATTGATGAAGGCCCAGCCATAGGCACCGACCATCAGCACGCTGTCCGTGGTGTCCACCAGTGCCATGCCGGCGGTGAAGAGCGCGGGAAACACCATTGTCTGCCAGGGCGACATACCGTGGACTGCCTGCGTCGCCGCGATCCCCAGCAGACCTACCTCGGTCGCGGTGTCGAAGCCCAGGCCGAACAGGAAGCCGAGTGGGTACATGTGCCAGCTTTCCGTGATTGCACGGAACAGCGGGCGGAACAGGCGCGCCAGCATTCCTCGCCCGGCAAGCAGCAGGTTGAGCGCGTCGTCGTTGAGGCTGCCGCCGCGCCGTACCTCGCGGAAACTGCACCAGACGCCGCGCAGAACGACCAGATTGACGAGTGCAATGCGCCAACAGGAACGCAGCCGACACCGCAGTCCCGACGAGACCGCCGACCTGCCTCGCGGTGTCGAACCGGTCCTGCATGGCCGTGGCCGTCGCGGCAATCGCCAGCGATGCCAGGATGACGATGCTGGAATGACCGAGCGAGAACCATAGCCCGGCAGTGTGCGGGCGCTTCCCGTCATGGATCAGCTTGCGGACCACGTTGTCGATGGCGGCGATGTGATCGGCATCGACTGCGTGGCGAAGCCCAAACACCCAGGCCAGCAGCGCGATCCCGAGCAGCGCCGGACGGTCATGGAAGGCCACCCAGGCCCATGTCCAGGCCATGACATTGGCCGCGATGAGGCCACCATACAGCGACGCGGATCCCCGAAGCCCGCCGACAATGCCACTCACACGGCGTGGTCCGCAGATGCAAATTCCTGCTGCCCGACGAGCTCATGGCGCAACCACTGATACCAGGCCTCGATGCCCTCGCCGGTCTCAGCGGACACGCGCAGCACCTCGATGTCGGGATTGACCTCGCGGGCATACGCGATGCAGCGATCAACATCGAAACGGACGTGCGGCAGCAGATCGATCTTGTTGATCAGCATCAGCCGGCAGGCACGGAACATGTGCGGATACTTGATCGGCTTGTCCTCGCCCTCGGTCACCGACACCACCACCACCTTGGCGCGCTCGCCGAGATCGAACAATGCCGGACACACCAGGTTGCCGACGTTCTCGATGAGCACCAGCGAACCGGGCGGCGGCTTGAGCTGCTGCATGCCGCGCGCCAGCATGTCCGCCTCCAGATGGCAGCCGGTGCCGGTGTTGACCTGGATCACCGCGCAGCCGGTGGCGCGGATGCGCTCGGCGTCGTTGGTCGTGGCCTGGTCGCCTTCCACCACATAGATGCGCATCTCGTCGCGCAGCGCGCGGATGGTGCGTTCCAGCAGGCTGGTCTTGCCCGATCCAGGGGAGCTCATCAGGTTCAGCGCCAGCACCTCGCGGCCCTCGAACCAGCCGCGATTACGCTCGGCCAGAGCTTGATTCTTGGCCAGAATCTCCTGCTCCAGCGCGATGGTGCGGCCATGCATGCCGGCATGCAGCGCGGCCCGCGGGTCGGCATGCGCGTGGCATGATCATGCGGATGCGCGTGGTCATGATCGTGCGGATGCGCGTGGTCATGATCGTGCGGATGCGCATGATCGTGGCTGTGGGTGTGCCCGTCGGGGCCATGTGTATGGGCGCCCGGCATCGTGTAATTGACATCTTGATTGTCCGAGCAGCCGCAGGTGGTGCACATCACGCGACCTCCATTTCCCTGATCTTCAGTTCCTCACCGGCAATGACGCGAAGGTTTGCGCTGCCGCAGGTGCAGCGGCCAACAAGTTGCACCAAAGATACCTCACCGTCGCAGTCGCGGCACACCGCGCGCCCAGGCGTCTCGATGATCTCCAGTGCGGCGCCCTCGAGCACGGTGTTCCTGGCACAGACATCGAAGCAGAAGCGCACCGCATCAGGCATCACCGCGGACAGCCGGCCGATCTCCAGCCGCACCCGCATCACGCGTGCATCCCCAGCGCGCTCGGCGCATATCTCCACGATCCCGTTGGCGATGCTGAGTTCATGCATCGCATCGCATCGCTAACAGATCCTCGGCAATTGCTCGCCGACCAGCATGTCGACGATGCGCTCGCCGCCGAACACGGTCTGCATCACCACCATGCCTGTGGGGCGTTCAGTCACCTCGCCGATGACCACCGCACCGGTGCCGGCCGGATGCGCTCGCATCGCCGCCAGCACACGGTCGGCGTCGGTCGCGGCCACCACCGCCACGAGCTTGCCCTCGTTGGCCAGATACAGCGGATCGAGCCCCAGGATTTCGCAGGCCCCCTTGACCTCCTCGCGCAACGGCAGCGCGTCCTCGCGGATGCGGATGCCGACATTCGAGCTTTGCGCGAACTCGTTCAGCACCGTGGCGATGCCGCCGCGCGTCGCGTCGCGCAGGCAGTGGATCGATGGGCACGCCGCCAGCATCGCCGCCACCAGCCCATCCAGCGGCTGGCAGTCGCTGGATACATCGGCCTCCAGCGCCAACTGGTTGCGCGCGATCAGGATGGCCGTGCCATGATCGCCGAGGACGCCGTTGACGATCACCACGTCGCCCGGCCGCGCCTGGTTCGCCGAGATCGCAACGCCGTGCGGCACGACGCCGATGCCGGCCGTGTTGATGAACAGCTTGTCGGCGGCGCCGCGCTCGACCACTTTGGTGTCGCCGGTCACGATCGCGACGCCGGCACTGATCGGCGATGCGCTTCATGCTGGCGGTCGACGCGGCGCAGCGATTCGACGTCCAGTCCTTCCTCCAGCACCATGCCGCACGACAGGAACAACGGCCGCGCGCCGCACATCGCCAGATCGTTGACCGTGCCGCCACCGCCAGCGTGCCGATGTCGCCGCCCGGAAAGAACAGCGGATCGACCACATAGGTGTCGGTGGTGAACGCCAGCCGGTCGCCATGCGCGCGAGGTCCGCGAGTGGGATGCGCGCCTGGTCCTCCAGCGCGCCAAGCATGGGATTGTCGAACGCGGCGACGAACACGTCCTCGATCAGCGTGCGCATCGCCTTGCCGCCGCCGCCGTGCGACATGTTGATGCGCGCATCCCGCACCGTGCCGCCGCGCCGCACGCCGGTCCGTGCTGGGACGTTCATCCGGCGGCGTCCGCCACGAGCGACATGTCGGTCCGGCCGTAGCTGTAATAGGCGGCGCAGGCGCCCTCGGTGGAGACCATCAGCGAACCCAGCGGCGTCTCCGGCGTGCAGGCGGTGCCGAACACCTTGCACTGACGCGGCTTGATCACACCCTTCAGCACCTCGCCGCACTGGCACGCCTTCGGATCGGCAATCCTGATGTTGGGCACGGCGAACTTCCGTTCGGCATCGAACGCCGCGTAGCTCTCGCGCATCCGCACGCCGGAATGATCGATCGAGCCCAGCCCGCGCCATTCGAAGAACTCGCGCAGTTCGTAGACCTCGTGCGATCGCCGCGAGCGCGTGCGGATTGCCATCCGCCGGAACGACGCGGCCGTACTGGTTCTCGACCTCGCAGCGGCCTTCGTCGATCTGCTTCAGCACCATCCAGAGCGCATTGCAGCACGTCCAGTGGCTCGAACCCGGCGATGGTGATCGGCTTGCGATAGTGCCGCGCGATGAATTCGTAGGTGCGCGGTGCCGATCACCATGCTGACATGGCCAGGCCCGAGGAACCCGTCCAGGTGCAGGTCGGGCGAATCGAGGATCGCCTTGATCGTCGGAATGATGGTGATGTGATTGCAGAACAGCGAGAAATTCCGTCACGCCCTGCTTGCGCGCCTGGATCACCGTCATCGCGGTGCTCGGCATCGTGGTCTCGAAGCCCAGGCCGAAGAAGATGACCTCCCGATCCGGATGCTTCGCGCGCGATCGCCAGCGCATCGAGCGGCGAATAGACCATGCGCACATCCGCACCCTCGGCCTTCGCCTTCAGCAGGCTCTTGCGCGATCCCGGCACGCGCATCGCGTCGCCGAACGTGGTGAAGATCACCTCCGGCCGTTCCGCCAGCGCCACGCAGTCGTCGACCCGGCCCATCGGCAGCACGCAGACCGGGCAGCCGGGCCCGTGCACGAACTCCACCTCGTCGGGCAGCATCTGCTGGATGCCGTAGCGGAAGATCGCGTGCGTGTGCCCGCCGCACACTTCCATGATCTGCAGCGGCCGCGTCCGCGTTTCGCGAGATGGCCGCGCTCAGCTTGCGGATCTCGCCCAGCAGCACCCGCGCCTTTACCGGATCGCGGAACTCGTCGACATATTTCATGACGCCGCCCCGCTCATCAAATCCACCGCGATCATCGGCCAGCAGCGTGTGCACCAGATCCCAAAGGATGTGATAGATCGCCACATGCGTCTCCTGGATGCGGTGGATGCTGTCGCTCCGCACCACCAGACAATGATCCAGACCGCCGTCGCGCGCCATCTTGCCGCCGTCGTTGCCCGCGAAGCCAATCGTGATCAGGCCGATCTCCTTTGCCTTGGCGAATGCGGCCAGCAGGTTCTCGGAATTGCCGCTGGTCGAGAAGCCCGACCAGCCCATCGCCTGGGTTGCGCCTGCGCGATCAACTGGCGGACGAAGACGTGGCCGAAGCCGACATCGTTGCCGACCGCGGTCAGCATCGCAATGTCGGCGGTCAGGTTGATTGCGGTCAGCGCCGGTCGGCCCGCGGTGACCGGATGCAGGAACTCCACCGCGAAATGCGCGGCATCGCAGCTCGATCCGCCATTGCCCATGCTGAACAGTCGGCCGCGGCGGCGATACACGCCGGCGATCGCTTCCGCCGCCGCGACAACGGCAGCGTCATTCTCGGCGAAGAAACGCTCCTTCGCCTCAATGCTGTCGTGCGCCTTCCGATGCACCGACTCAAGCAACGTGCCGCGCAGCCGGGCCGCATCCGGCTTGTCGCCGTGGAGGAACGGATACAGCTCCTGCAGTGCGCGGCCCTCTGTCATGGTTCGGACCCGCGCATGGCTTCCATCTCGGCCTGCGCCTCACCCAGTTCATGCAGCAGTTCCAATGTACGCGCCGCCTCGTCCTCGTCGATGCGGCTCATGGCGAATCCAACATGCATCAGCACCCATTCGCCGATATAGGACTCCGGCTCCCGTCCCTCCGTCGCGATGAAGCTGATGTTGATTGGCCGACGCACGCCGCCGACGTCGACGATCGCGAGATTGCTGTTGGTGTCGCAGATCTCGACGATGCGTCCGGGAATGCCTAGGCACATGGTGTGCTTCCTCGTTGTTCTACACCAGGCGAAATCGCCCGAGCCGCCGCGATCGCCGCCTGGCCGAGTGCGAGCCCGCCATCGTTGGCAGGCACCTGTGCGTGGGTGAGCACGCGAAGGCCCAGCGCTTCCAGCCGGCCCACCAGCAGCTCGAGCAGCACGCGGTTCTGCAACACACCGCCGGACAGCGCGACAGTCGTCACGGGTGCCATGTCTTGATCGCGCTGCCGCAGCTTGTCGACCATGCGCGCGATGACCGAGGCAAGCCCCTTGTGGAATCGCGCGGCAATCACCGGCACCGGCGTGTCCTCGATCAGATCGCCGAGCAGCGCCTGCCACATCGGCAGCGGCTCCACATACGGCAGGTTGCTGGATTTGAGCCGAGGAATTGCGAACGGATAGGCGAGACGCTCGTCCTCGTGCGCGAGGGTCTGCGCATCCACCATTGCCTCGAACTCCACGGCCGCCTGGCCTTCGTATTCAGCGCGTTCGCGACAGACGCCGGCCGCCGCTGCCGCCGCGTCGAACAGGCGACCGCACGAGCTTGCCAACGGGCTGTTGATGCCGCGCGCGATCATGCCGTCGAGCACCGCACGAGGCTTCGTCTCCAGGAACCGGTAAAGCGGGAGATCGGCATAGTCCATCGCAAACCGTGCCCAGCCCATCTCAGCCATCAGATGCGCGTAGGTGTTGCGCCATGGCTCGCGGATCGCCTGGTCGCCGCCCGGCATAGCGACCGACTTGAACGTCGCCAGCCGTTGGCAGTCGCGGTAGTCGGCCAGCAGGAATTCGCCGCCCCAGAGCGTGCCGTCGAGCCCGTATCCAAGCCCATCCAGCGCCACGCCGATCACCGGAGCGGCGTCCAGGGCGATGCCATTCTCCGCGAGGCAGGCGGCGATATGGGCATGATGGTGCTGCACTTCCGCCAGGTCGGCCACTCTGCCGGGCGGCCAAGATCGCGCCCCAGCTTGGTGGACAGATATTCGGGATGGCGATCGACGGCGATGATCGTCGGCACGTGCTCGAACAATCGCTGATACGCCTCGATCGACTGTGCGTAGTCGGCGAAGGTCTTGGCGTTCTCCAGATCGCCCATGTGGTGCGACAGGATGGCTTGGCCGTCGCGCAGCAGGCAGAACGCCCCCTTGAGTTCACCGCCCATAGCAAGGACCGCCGGAGCCGCGGCGAAGCCATCCGGAAGCGCCATGGGTGCCGGGGCGTAGCCGCGTGCGCGCCGCATGATGCGGGGCTTGCCGGCCATGATGCGCACGATAGAGTCATCGACGCGCCGAGCGATGTCGCGGTCGTGCATCAGGAAATAATCGGCGATGCCGCCGAGTGTCTGTCGTGCCTCCGCGTTGTCGATGCATTGCGGCTCGTCCGACAGATTGCCGCTGGTCAGCACGATTGGCCGATCCATCCGCCGCATCATCAAATGGTGCAGCGGCGTGTTCGGCAGCATGACGCCAAGCGTGCCGACGCCGGGTGCGATGGTCTCGGCAACGCGGCGGCCGTCGGCGCGTGGTTTGACGATCACGATTGGGGCGGCGGCGCTGCGCAGAACATCTGCCGCCTGCGCGTCGATGTCGCACCAAGCCCGCGCGACGTCGATATCGCGCACCATCAGGGCGAGCGGCTTGCGCGGCCTGCGCTTGCGCTCGCGCAGGCGCGCCACGGCGTCCGGGTTGGTCGCATCGCAGGCGAGCTGGAAACCGCCGAGCCCCTTGATCGCCAGGATCTGCCCGCGCATCAGCAATGTGGCCGCGCCATCCACATCGTCCAGTGTGGTGATGGCATCCAAGGCGAGCGGTCGGCCGTCGCCGCGCTCCAGCCAGGCGCGCGGCCCGCAGGCGTGGCAGGCGATCGGCTGCGCGTGGAAGCGGCGGTCTTCCGGCGCGTCATATTCGGCCGCGCAGGCCGGGCAGACACCGAACCGTCGCATCGTGGTGGATTGCCGGTCGTAAGGGATCGCCTCGATGATCGACAGGCGCGGCCCGCAATGCGTGCAGTTGGTGAACGGATACCGATAGCGCCGCTCGAAGGCGTCCAACACCTCGGCGCGGCATTGCGGGCAGGTTGCCGCGTCGGGCACGACGCCGGTGCGTGCCCGGGTCGGCATACTGCTGATGATGCGAAACGCGGCGTCGTCCGGCGATGGTGGGCACACGGTGCGTTCGATCCGATCGATCCGCGCCAGTGGCGGGGCCTCATCCGCCAGACTGCCGATCAGCCGCTCGATCGTTTTTGCTGAGCCACGCAGCCGGATGATGACGCCGTCGCCGTCATTGGCCACCCACCCGCGCAGGCCATAGCGGCGCGCCAGCAGCCATACGGTCGGTCGAAACCCGACGCCCTGCACCAGGCCGCGCACGCGGATCAGTTCGGCGATGTCCCGATCATCGGCCAACGGATCCGCCAGCGTATTCATGACGTGACCAGGTCCGATGCAAGACGCCAGAGCAGGACCCGGTTATTTCCGGAATCCGCGACGACTGCCACGTCGCCGCACACCGCTATGCCGTATGGCCAGCACAGGCTGTCCCGGCTGGGCAGAGCCCAGCGATTGTCCCCCTTGGCATGGAAATCGTCTTGTCCGGTCAACGCACATGCGCTGGCCTGATGTGCGTTGTCATCGGCGTGCCAGCCCAGCAGCCTCGAGTTCGCGGTGTCGGCCGCGACCAGCCACTTTCCGCTCGACGCGATGCCGTACGGCATGTGCAGCGTGCTGGCGCTCGGCCAGTAGAGCGATTGGTTATGATCGACCTGCGTCGGATCGATCTGGCCAAGCAGGCGATCACAGGCCTGATCGTTGCGGGTCGGCAGGTCGTCCCAGATCATGATCCGGTTGTTGCCGGCATCGGTTACGCACAGGGAGCCGTTCCACACCGTCACATCGTGCGGCCAACGCATGCTGGACAGGCTCGGCTCGCCGCCGCCGTTCTCGTCGCGTGTGCCGAAATCATGCTGACCCAGCACCAGATCGGCCGGACACCCATTGCTCATCGGCACACCATGCCACATCAGCACCCGCCGGTTGCCGGTGTCGGCGACCCAAAGCCGCGCGCCGTCCCAATGCACGCCGTAGGGCCAGAACAGTGACTGCGCCGATGCCGTGGCGCCGGCCTCCGTTGGCCTCCACCGACGCGAAATCCGCCTGTCCCAGCACCACGTCGGCGGGTGCATTGCTGCGCTCGGGCCGTAAATGCCAGATCAGCACGCGATGGTTCCAGGCATCGGCGACCGCGATCCCGTCGCCAAGCGGCGTGATGCCGGTCGGCATGTTCAACGTGGCTGGCCCTGGCTCGCCCTTGGCGTTGCGGCCTTCGCGGATGAAGTCCGGTTGTCCGATCACCCAGTCGGCCGGCGTATTGTCACCGTCCGGCACCGTCGCCCAGCCGAGCAGCCTGTGATGGCCTGTATCGCTCACCCAGAGCGGACCGCACGGCCCCATCAGGCTGGCGCCGCGCGGCCCAAACAGGGAGGTCGCGCTTGGCGCCACCGGTATCGCCAGTCCGTCGGCGCTGCCAGACAGACCAAGGCACGCAAACGGTCCCTCGCGGTCCAGCACCGCCAGACTTGATGGGATCGGCGCATGCTTCAGCGCGGGCGTCAGGTTGACACGGAGCACGGTTGCCACCGTTCAGACCGCCAGCTGCACAGCGACGCGGTCACCCCGCACGCGCGCCGCATGCACAACAAGCTGCACCTCCGGGACGGTCAGGCATTCGCCGGTTTCCAGCAAATAGCGGAAGCCGTGATACGTGCAGGTTATGACGCCGTCGGCGATGTCGCCCATCTCCAGCGGCATTCCGAGATGCGCGCAGGCGTTGTCGAAGCAACTGATCCGTCCGTCGTGCCGGCTCAGCAGCACGGAGCGCCCCGCGATCCTGCGTTCAATGATGCCGCCTTCGGGAATTTCGTCCAGCCGCGCGGCATCGACCCAGCCCTGATCCGTATCGGCCGCGAACGGACTGATGAAGTGAGTCACGTCGCCAGCCTGCTTCATCGGGCCTTTGCTGACCTGCCTTATGTGAACAATCTCCGGACAATGCGTGCGGATGGCGCGCTCGACGCCTTCGCGCAATGTCTCGCTGGAGGCCGGACAACCGTGGCACGCACCAGTCAGACGGATCTCCACCATATCAGGCGGAACCACGCGGACCAGTTCCACGTCGCCACCGTGCAGGCGCATCGATGGCCTCACGTCGTTGAGCGCTCGCTCCAACCGCGTCTGCACGGGCTCTCGCAGCAGCCCGTGGAATTGCAGCACGCCATGCACGATCGGATCGGCCACCGCCTCGCGCAATCTGGGCAGCGCGGCGGGATCATCCTTCAAGGTGCGGATCAGACGACGCAACGCTTCCTTGTGCAGCGCCTCGATCGCCGATTTGAGCGCCTGCACGGTCGCGCCTTGCGCGGCGTCCCAGCCGTCGACGATGGCTTCCTGGTTGGTGATCGCATGCACCAGACGATCCAGTTCCGCCGCCGCCTCATCCTGCGGCGGAGCCTGTGTGCGTTCGGTTGCGGCGCTGCTCACAACCCCGTCCTCAGGCGTATTTCAGGTCGCGGAACAGATACGGCTGGATCGCTCCGACGCCCAGCGATGCCAGCACGACCGCAAGCCAGACCGGCACGCCGAGCAGCCTCAGAATGACCACCGCCGCCAGCGCGATCGCGAAACCCGCAAACCAGCGCAGCAGCACCGCTTTCGGGTCGCGGAACAGCTTGCCCTTCAGGAACAGTCGAAGCGAATTGGTGAACATCGGCCACATACTGCGCCCCTACAGCAGTGCAAGGATGATCAGTCCGAGCAGTACGCCTGGCACCGCGCCGGTCGGACCGAACATCGCACCCATCGCTCCCGCCAATTCGTTGCCGAGATCCTTGCCGGCAAGCAGGATGCCGGCCAGCGCGCCACCCAACGTCGCCACCACGAACCCGTAGCACGTCCAGATCACGATGGTAGCCGCGGTCAATTGCCCGCTTGCAAGTTGGTACCAGAGGCCGGTCATGCGCATTCAGCTCCCGGCCGGATGATGTGACAGTGCAGCCAGGTCGTCGGCGATCCCGGCCAGCGCCTCCTCAATCATTGCGACGCTGTCGGCCTGATCGAAGCGGAGCAGGATGCGGCGTGCCTCCTGGTAGAGATCGCGCGCAGCGATCAGGCAGCCCTCGCGACCCAGTCCCGGCTGGTCTGGATCGTCCGGCAGATTGCGCAGAACGTTCGCCTTGTTCGCGATGGTGCTCGCGTATTCCAGCGGCGTGTCGCGCTCGTTGCGAACCTTCAGTGCCTCGGCATAGGCGGCCAGCGCGCGCAGATTGTTGTCCAGCACATGACCGCTGGATGCGTATTGCAGCGCGTTGCCGAGATTATTCTGGATCATCGCGTATTCGCTGGGATGGTCCACCAGAGTGATGACGCTCAGCACCTCCTCGAACGACTGCACCGCAAGCGCCTCGCGCATCTTGCAGCGCTCATCGGCCATCGGCAGCGACAGGTAGGCGATGGCGAGGTTGTTGTGCAGGATTGCGTATTCCTGCGGATACTCGCTGCGTGTGAAGGTCCGCAGCGCGCGGTGATATGACTGGATCGCATCCTGCAGCCGAGCCGCGCCCGCGCTGGCAAGCGATTGCGTGACCAATCCGAGATTCATTTCAACCTCGGCAAATTCCGCTTGTTTGCCGTGTTCCCGCAAGGTCGGCAGCGCCGCTTCGTACGCGTCGCGCGCATGTTTCAGCGCGGTCGTGCCGCCATCAGGAAGAGCCTGCAGAGCCGTACCCAGCCGCGCGGTGATACGAGCCCGCAACAGGGTGTCCTCGGCCAAGTCGAGCGCGCGACGATACAGGTCCGCCGCGTCTCGCAGCTGATCGGGTGTCTTCGGCCGAAGCTGCATGCCCATGGCGATCTCCATGAGCATCTCGGCCTTCTCCTCGGCGGTTTCTGCCTCGGACTCGACCGCCCTCAGCGCGGCATCGAATTGTGCTTCGGGTAGCGTAGGCCCCACCACATCCTCCCCAGCGCCGCCGCATTCACTAGAAGCGATGTTATTGCCATCAGCTTAAAGCGCACGACCAGCTCACCGCCAATCAATTTGTCATAGTGCAAAGTAAGTTTGCACTTAAGGTATCACCAGGCTCACGAGCGCCTGCAGCTCGGCGAACTCCCGATTGTCGCACCAGGGGTACGGTCAGCACGGCGTCGTCCCGGACCAGCAGGGCAACCGCCGGACGCTGACCATCGTGCCTGTGTCAGGGTACGGCATAGTCATCGATCGTGCGTTGGATTTTCGCGATCACGCGCCTCGCCGAGGCTAGAACGGGTTTGCTGAGTTCCAATCCGAACTCAGCGCTCTGCAACTCGATCAGGTAAACGATGACATCGGTCGGGAAGCGCTCGCGGTAGATCTTCCGTCCTGCGGCGAGTGCGTGGTCCCAGCGAAAATCATGCAGACTGAAACTGGGCGCACGCTCCGCTTCCAGTTCTGCGCCGGGCAACTTGAAGATTGCGCCAGGCTTCGACCCACTGCTTGCCGCGTCGATGAGAATCAGTTGCCGCGTTCCGGCCGCCTGGAACATCACCTCCATGCCGGAAGTGCCGGCATCGAACACGCGCACATTGTCGCGCGGATTTTCCCGCAGACGCGCCTGCAACGCCTGGGCGACGAACACACCCACGCCGTCGTCGGAACGCGTCGAATTGCCACAGCCGATGATCGTCAACATGGCGCGGCTAGATACGCCAGAGACGGCAGTACCAGTCGGCCTCGACCGGCACGGCAAGCTCCGGCAGGTCGCACCATTTGCGGTGCACCAGGTAGTACATGCATTCCTGGCAGCGCATCTCGTCCGGCCCATATGGACGATCGGTGAAGCCTGACAGAACCAACTTCGCCTCCAGATCGCCCGGCGGAAGTTCGCGCAGCGCGACCAGCAAAGCACCGAATTCGCGATCGGTCTCGGGAAACGGCTCGGTCTGCGTCTTCAGACCATCGGCCAGCAGCTTCCCGATGAACTCTCGGAGCGCGGACTCCTTCTCCGTGGTCATGCCTTGTCCCCTCTGCGTGGAGGAGAGGGTGCGTCAGGAGAGGCACCCCTCACCAGCGGCTCCCGCAAGCGACGGCTTTCGGTTCAGGCTGCTAGCCAACACGGAATCGCGCCAGTTCTTTTCCGGTCTTGCCGTCGTGAGCATGCACGGTGCACACGAGGCACGAGTCGAATGACCGGGCGACGTGTCCCACCTCCACGGGATCGTGCGGATCGGCAATCGGCGCGCCGATCAACGCCTGCTCGATCGGCCCGAGGTTGCTGCTGGCATCGCGCGGACCGACGTTCCAGGTGGTCGGCGCGACGATCTGGTAGTTCTTGATCTTACCATCCTTGAGTTCGATCCAGTGACACAACGCACCGCGGATCGCCTCCGTCGCACCCCACCCGCGCCCGTCGCGCTCGCGCGGCTTGATATACCACAGATCGCTCAGGCGGAACTCGCGCAGGCAGTGCTCGGCCTGGCGGTACAGCTTAACGGTCTCATGCATCCGAGCGATCTGGCGCAGATGCAGGCTCGGGCCGCCCATCTTCTTGTACATGTCGAGGATCAGGCCGTCGTAGTGCTGCCAGGCTTCGCCATGCCGGCCAGCGGCCACCATCTGCCGCGCGAATGGGCCCGCTTCGAGGCGGCCGAAGTCGTTATGCAGCACGGCGGTTGCCCAGTTGTATTTCTTGTCGAAGTCGGTGTCGTTGTTCTGCACAGGACGGGTGGTGCGCTCGTACGGGTGCACGTCACCGGCGCCCTCGTCGTACCAGGAGTGGAGCGTGTTCTCGCGCACCCGCTCCTGAGTCATCAGCGTATGCGAGTCGGTCTTGCCGTCATACACGCCGCTTTTCATGATCAGCGCGGCGTTGCGGCCGTCGATGGTCGGCTTCTGGTACTTGTCCTCGTGCGGCAAATAGCCCCAGGAGACGTATTTGCCGACGCCTCCGCCGTATTGATCGAGGCCGACATCCAGCCCCATGCGCCAATAAAACCCCAGATCGGAGTTCGCATGTGCCGGGCTTTCGTCCAGCCACACCATGAAATCGTCGTACGTTCTGATCTGCTCATAACGCTCGATCGAACAGCCGAGCCAGACCGGTTCCAACCAGGTATTCTTGTAGTACTCCAGCAGCGACCAGGCGCGCGTGATGTCGGACAGCGTCGGGGCGCACATCACGCCGCCCGGCACCATGAAGCTGGAATGCGGCCACTGCCCGCCGAACAGCGCGTAGATCTCCACCGGCTTGCCCGACACGGTGACGCCGGTTTCATACGACGTGCCGGTGAACGGCGCGAAGCGCTTCACCGCCTCTTCGTAGAAGCTGCTGGCGCGATACTTCTTGTTCGTCATGTCGATCGCGTACAGGCCGTAGAAGTAGCGCGGCTGGCTTTGCAGGCTTTCGGTGATTTGACCCAGGTTGCGTGCCAGAATGGCATTGCGCGGCACCTCCGTCTGCCATGCGGTGTCCAGCGCCCAGGCGGCGCAGGTCAGGTGCGACGCACCGCAGATGCCGCACGCGCGCGGCGTCACGACCAGCCCGGCCTGCGGATCCTTGTCGCGCAGGATGATCTCGAAGCCGCGGAACAGTTCGGCCTGGGTCCATGCGTTGGTCACCACGCCGTTCTCGATATCGACACGCACGTCGAGATCGCCTTCGACGCGGCCGACCGGCGAAATGTCGAGTGTCTGTACGGGCATTGCTAGGTTTCCTGTAAGTAGGCTCAGACCACGAACATGTCCTGTTCGGCCCAGGCCGGAGCGGCATTCTTGGCCGCACCGGTGAGCGCGATGTAGCCACGTTTGTCGATGCCTTGCGGCAGGTCCTTCGGCACGCCCATCACGGTCTGCGTCCTGAACACTGTGCCTGGCGCCAGATCGAAGAAGGGAAACTCCGGCTCGGTGCATCCCAGGCAAGGCATGCCGGAGCGGGTCTTCGACGACTGCCGGTTCCACAGGATGCGGTTGCACGGCGAGTGAGTCATCGGGCCGCGACAACCCAGGTCGTAGAACAGGCAGCCTTTGCGCTGGCCGAACTCGGTCGCCGAGACCTTGTAGGCGAAGTGCATGTTCCGGGTGCAGCCGGTCTGCGTGAAGCTCTGGAAGAACGTCTTCGGCCGCTGCAGATCGTCCAGGCTGACGTCGCCGGCACGTCCGGTCGCGACCGCAACGACGATCTGGGTGATCCAGTCTGGATGCGCCGGACAACCGGGGATGTTGATGACCGGCAGACCGGCCTTCGAGGTGAAGTCGGCACCCAGGAATCCGCCATGCGCGCGTTTCAGGAATTGCAGACCCTGCGAGTCCGATCGGATTCGGCGCCGTCGCCGGAATCCCGCCCCAGGTCGCGCAATCGCCGATCGCCACCACGAACTGCGCGGCGTCGGACAGGTCGCGCACCCATTGCTTCATCGGCCGCCCGGCGAAACGGTTCCAGTTGCCGGTGCCGTTCGGTGCATTCACCACCGTTCCCTCGAATACGAAAATGTCGAGCGGGATGGCCCCAGAGACGCAGTCTCGCAGGATCTTTTGCAGGTTGTCGCCGAGTTCCATGCCGAGCGATGGGTGCCAGAGGATGTTGATGCCGAAATCGGTCACCAGGTCGCAGGCGCTGGGCTCGTCGGCGTTCAGGAACGACATGGTGTTGCCGGAGCACGCACCGCCCTGAAGCCAAAGCAGGTTGGCCATTTCGGCTTTCCTCCCAATGTTTTGTCGCGTTGGCGAGGTTGCCTTCAGCAAATTCTGAGCCAGCCGGGAGCGCGATCGGAGTTCCTCGCAATTTCAACGACATCGTCTGGGTCGCTGGGCGATCAGAGGGGACAATGACTGCGAAGTTGGTTTACAGGAGCAGGCGATCTGCAAACCTGCTTTGCAGTTGTCGGCTCCGTCCCTCAGCCCTTGCGGTTACCGCACACCGGGCATTCGGCCTCCAGCGTGCAGCCGAACCAGATGCCCTGGCAGCGGCTGCGCGTGTACCGTCATTGCGAGAAGCGCAGCGACAGGCAATCCCCATCGTAACTTTGCTGCATCGAACGAGATTTGCTTCGTCGCCGCGCTCCGGAATGACAATGTCAGCGTACTAATGGGCGGTGACCCGATCGAGATTGTAGCGCTTGATCTTGTTGGCCAGTCCGACCCGTGAAATCCCGAGCTCGACCGCCGCGCGGCTGTGGTTCCACTTGTGCCGCAGCAGCGCCTCGGACACGAGTTGCGCCTCCAGCGCCTCGACCTTTGCCTTCAGCGTCGCTCTGCTCTTCAGGAAACCCGGCATCCTTGCCTGCCCGCCGCTTTCCGGATTGAGCCGGGCAAACTCCGGCGACATGTGTCTCAGAGACAGGAATTCGCCGTCCGCGGCGAGCGCGACCATCCGCCGCACCTCGTTCTCCAGCTCGCGCACGTTGCCCGGGAACGGATGCGCCCGCAGCCGACGCAACACTTCGGCGGAGACGCCGGCGATCCTGCGATTGATCGACTTCGCGTATTTCGTCGCCGCGTGTTCCGCCAGGATCGGGATATCCTCCACCCGTTCGCGCAACGGCGGCAGGTTCAGCTCAAAGCCCCGGAGGCGGAAATACAGATCGCGACGGAACCGGTTCCGCTCGACCAGTTCCTTGAGCCGCTGGTTGGTCGCGGCGATGATCCGAACATTGGTGTGCTTGGTCACCTGGCTGCCCAGCGGCTTGACCTCGCCGTCCTGCAGCAACCGCAGCAGGCTCACCTGGAACGCCTGTGACACGTCGCCGATTTCGTCCAGGAACACAGTGCCGCCGTCGGCCGCGGCGAACAGGCCAAGCCGGTCGCCGATCGCGCCGGTGAACGCGCCACGCTTGTGGCCGAACAGCTCGGAGTGCAGCAGCTCGTCCGGGAGTGCCGCGCAGTTCTGTGCCAGGAACGGATACTTGTTGCGGCCGCTGAAGAAGTGCACCGCGCGTGCCATCAGCTCCTTGCCGGTGCCCGTCTCGCCCTGGATCAGCACCGGCAGATCGGTCGCCGCCGCCCGCCGCGCGAGGTTGCAGACCTCGATCATGCTGTCGCTGACGAATACCAGCTTGTCGAACTCATAGGCGCTCTGCAGCTGCGCCGTCATCTTGCCGTTCTGCTGCCGCAGCACCTCGTCGGCGAACTTCAGCTCGCGGCTGAGGTAGCGGTGCAGGCGGGCCAGTTCGCGACTTTCCAGCGCGCGCCGGATGAGCAGCCGGAGCTGATCCGACTGCCAGGCCTTGGAGATGATCTGGTAGACCGCGGCCTCGTTGATCGAGCGGATCACCTCGTCAGGGTCGCGGCATTCGGTGAGCAGGACGCGAATGGCTTCCGGGTTGGCTACGCGGATCTGACTGAAGAACTCAACACCGGTCATGTCGGGCAGCACCTGATCACACAGGACCAGATCGCTCTCCTCGGCTCTCAGCATTTCAAGTGCGGCGCCCCCGGAAGCCGCCGTCAGCACCCGGTAGTCCTCGTCCAGACATCCCGCGATCAGGCCCCGCGCGGGGTGTTCGGCTTCAACCACGAGAACCGTCCAGGTACGGTCGGGCATGGCTTTACATACCGGTTACCTGGCTTGCAGTCCAAGGTCCCCGCTCAACGCCCGGTTGAAGCTGCTTCGACTCGCGTACTGTCCTGATAACCGACCCGAAAGGAATCCGGCGCTAGGTTGTAAGGGATGGCTGACGTGGTGCGCCTCGGGCTGACGGCTTTGCGCGCTGCCAACGGCCGCCACGGCGGTCAGGCGGCAAGCGGTGCGCGACGGCATGGCGGCCCAGCGTTCCATCACGTGCTCGCTGCCGCTATGGCGGGGGCACGTTCTCCACGCGCCACTCCGACAGCCAGTTCGGCCCTCCAGTCGGCGGCGCTGCACGTGCCGCTGTCACGATGGCGCATCCCGGCTGGATCGAGAAGCCGGATTCCGCCCTTCCGGCGCAAGCCGACGCGGCGCTCACCCACGCCATGACGCTGGAAGGCGTGCCGTCATCCTGGCAATCGGGGCTGCGCTTCATCATGGCGCAGGAATCGGGCGGCCAGGTCAACGCCAGGAACCCGGTGCACTCGGCGCGCGGGCTCTTCCAGTTGACCGCGGCGAATTACCACCTGAACCCGAACGGCGCCGGCTCGTTCGGCAACGCGGTGGAGGAGGCGCAGGGCGGCATCCGCTACATCCAGCAGCGCTACGGCACCGCCGACAATGCGGTCGCGTTCTGGCGGCAGCACCACTGGTATTGAGCGGGGCCTAGCCCCCACCTAGAACCTCGCGCGCATTTCGAGGGGACGGGGCCATGGCCAGCTATCAGTACGTCTATGTGATGAAGGATCTGACCAAGTCCTTTCCGGGCGGCCGCGAGGTGTTCCGCGGCATCACGCTCGCCTTCCTGCCCGGCGTGAAGATCGGCGTGCTCGGCATCAACGGCGCCGGCAAATCCACGCTGATGAAGATCATGGCCGGCATCGACACGGATTTCGGCGGCGAGGCCTGGGCCGCCGAGGGCGCGCGCGTCGGCTACCTGGAGCAGGAGCCGCAGCTCGATCCCGACAAGACCGTGGGCGAGAACGTCGAGGAGGCGTTCGCCGACCTGAAGGCGGCGCTCGTTCGGTTCAACGAAATCTCCGAGAAATTCGCCGAGCCGATGAGCGACGACGAAGATGAACGACCTGCTGGCCGAGCAGGCCGACCTGCAGACGAAGATCGACGCGGAGGAGGGCTGGGACCTCGACCGCCGCGTGGACATCGCGCTGGACGCGCTGCGCTGTCCGCCGGCGGACGCGCCGATCACCACGCTGTCCGGCGGCGAGCGGCGGCGCGTCGCGCTGTGCCGGCTGCTGCTGGAGAAGCCCGACCTGCTGCTGCTCGACGAGCCGACCAACCATCTCGATGCCGAAAGCGTCGCCTGGCTGGAGCACACGCTGCACGACTACGCCGGCACGGTGATGATCGTCACCCACGACCGCTACTTCCTCGACAACGTCACCGGCTGGATCCTGGAGATCGAGCGCGGCCGCGGCTATCCGTTCGAGGGCAACTACTCGTCCTGGCTGGAGCAGAAGCGCAAGCGCCTGCAGCAGGAGGAGAAGGAGGAAAGCGCCCGCCAGCGCGCGCTGGCGATGGAGCAGGAATGGATCGCCGCCTCGCCGCGCGCCCGCCAGGCGAAGAACCGCGCGCGCATCCAGCGCTACGAGGAGATGCTGGCGCGGTCGCAGGAGCAGGCGGCCGGCGTGGCGGAGATCGTCATCCCGCCCGGGCCGCGTCTCGGCAACGTGGTGATCGAGGCGGAAGGGCTGCGCAAGGGCTACGGCAACAACCTGCTGATCGACGACCTGAACTTCCGGCTGCCGCCCGGCGGCATCGTCGGCGTGATCGGCCCGAACGGCGCCGGCAAGACGACGCTGTTCCGCATGATCATCGGCCAGGAGCAGCCGGATGCCGGCGCGCTGCGCGTCGGCGAGACGGTGAAGCTGGGCTATGTCGATCAGTCGCGCGACAGCCTGAACGCGAACAACAACGTGTGGCAGGAGATCAGCGGCGGCGAGGACATCATCTACCTCGGCAAGCGCGGCGTGCCGTCGCGCGCGTATGTGGGCGCGTTCAACTTCAAGGGGCCGGATCAGCAGAAGAAGGTCGGCATCCTGTCAGGCGGCGAGCGCAACCGGGTGCATCTGGCGAAGATGCTGAAGGCCGAACACAACGTGATCCTGCTGGATGAGCCGACCAACGACCTGGATGTGGATACGCTGCGCGCGCTGGAGGATGCGCTGATCGAGTTCGCCGGCTGCGCGGTGATCATCAGCCACGACCGCTGGTTCCTCGACCGGCTGGCGACGCACATCCTGTCGTTCGAGGGCGACAGCCACGTGGAGTGGTTCGAGGGCAACTTCGAGGCGTATGAGGAGGACAAGCGGCGGCGGCTGGGCGCGGACGCGACGGAGCCGCACCGGATCAAGTATCGCCCGCTGGCGCGGTGAGGCGGGCGTCCGTCACAGGATTTCCTCAGTCTCAAGACCTGACGGGAAAATAACCGAACCATCTCTCGGCGCGCGGTTGTTCGTTCCGTCATGCCGACGTAGGTCGGCATGACGTTGTGGGGGCGGATCGTGCGCTGCCTGGCGCAGTTACTTCCCTCAGGTCCAATGGAATCGCGTGCGCCTTACAGCGATCTATATTCGAACAGCACGCCGAGCGGCCAAACGGCTGTCACCGCGCCGGAGATGTGCCGCTACGCCGCCCGCCGAAGCCGATGCCCGACAGAATGTGCTGCATGGTGGCCGCTCAGGGGACCGATCGCCCGCCCATGTCTGATGCCCGCACCGTCTCCGTACTCGGAGCCACTTCGGGAACCCTGTGCCGGTCAATTGCGTTCGGGCGTCTCGGGCGCACAAAGGACAAGACACAATGC
The DNA here is from genome assembly GCA_963776505.1 of uncultured Alphaproteobacteria bacterium. Lineage (GTDB taxonomy): Bacteria > Pseudomonadota > Alphaproteobacteria > Acetobacterales > Acetobacteraceae > JAMXLO01. The sequence continues at coordinate 3,001 of CAVZNH010000090.1, read as the reverse complement.
GAATTCTGCTGCCGGTGTTGGCTGTGACCACTCTCTGCCTCGGTGCCTGCCATCAGGAAGGACCAGCCGAACGAGCCGGCCAGAACCTGGACAATGCTGGTCAGCGGATTAGCGACACCCTCAATCCGCCCCAGGGCCCAGCGCAGAGCGCGGGGCGGAAGATCGACCGGGCACTGGGCGATTGACACTCTGGCCAGTTGCGAGCCGGACCGAGGCAAATCGGCACTGGAACTCGGCACCCTGGCAAACGTTCCCGTGACGCTGAAGAAGGGGAGCACTGATGGCACAGGAAAAAACCAAATCCGAGGACATGATTCCTCAGGCTGACAAACAAGCGCATACGGATATTGCCCAGCACGAGGGCAAGGAAGGAGCGCAGGCTCGCGTGATCAATCGCCAGCAGGCGGAAGAGCGCAAGGACGAGCGCAAGAAGGACTGATCGTGGACGATCCCCGTCGGTCCCCCGGCGGGGGTCATCCCGGCTGGCCGGCAGCCGCTTCCACGCGCCGAGCAGCTTGCGCGATGGTGAGGGTGCACGAGGGGTGATCCGGTTCAACGAATTCGCGGAAGCGCATCCTTTTGCCGATTCTGCATAGCTTGGCGTCCCTTTGACCAATAGCAATGACGTTGAAAGTTGAAAGTGGATCACGGCCTCAATCGTGCTGTTGGCCATCAGTCTTATCCGCACTCATAAAGAAAAACGTGAATAACTCGACCAAGCCGGCCAAGCCCAGCCATGAAGAGCGGGGAGTGGTGACGGATGCGTCTCTCGCCATTGAACAGTTGGTATTGGCTGGCACCCACGACATTGCGCGGGTGCTGAAACGGGGAGGTCTGAATGAGTGGGGGCTTAAGACAAACGCTGATGGGCGCCACGCTTGCCGCTGGCGTTCTGCTGACCGCCACGAGCATCGGCGCCAAGCCCGCGGATGCACAGGCGCCCGCACGCAAACCCAATATCGTCGTCATCATGGGCGACGATATCGGCATGTGGAACATCGGCGCTTACCATCGTGGCCTGATGGCCGGCAAGACGCCGAACCTCGACAAGCTCGCCAAGGAAGGCATGCTGTTCACCGACTATTACGCCGAGGCGAGTTGCACGGCGGGTCGGGCGAACTTCATCACCGGCGAGCTGCCGATCCGCACCGGCATGACCACGGTCGGCCAGGCGGGTGCCAAAATCGGCATCCCGGCGGAAGCAAGCACCATCGCGACCGCGCTCAAGGTACAGGGCTACGAGACCGGCCAGTTCGGCAAGAACCATCTCGGCGACCTGAACGAGTTCCTGCCGACGGTGCACGGGTTCGACGAGTTTTTCGGCTATCTGTATCACCTGGACGCGATGGAAGACCCGGCGCATCCCAACTACCCGCAGAATCTCCTGAACGTCGTCGGCCCGCGCAACATGGTTCATAGCTGGGCGACGGACGTGGATGACCAGACGGAAATGCCGCGCTGGGGCAAGATCGGCAAACAGAAGATCGAGGACGCCGGCCCGCTCTATCCCAAGCGCATGGAGACCGTGGATGACGAGATCCGCGATCTCGCCATCAATTTCATGGACAAGGCCAAGAAAGACGGCAAGCCGTTCTTCGTCTGGCTCAACCCGACCCGGATGCACATCGTCACGCATCTCTCGCCGAAATATGAGGCGATGCGCAACGCGGAGAATGGCTGGTCGGAAGAAGAAGCCGGCATGGCCCAGCTCGATGACGACGTCGGTCTGGTCATGAAGAAGATCAAGGACATGGGCGAGGACGACAACACCATCGTCCTGTTCACCACCGACAACGGCACCGAAGTCTTCACCTGGCCCGATGGCGGTCAGACGCCGTTCGCGCAGTCCAAGGGAACAGTCCTCGAGGGCGGCTTCCGCGTGCCCGCGATCCTTCGCTGGCCCGGTCATGTGCCGGCGGACTCGGTACAGAACGGCATCTTCTCCGGCATGGACTGGTACCCCACCTTCCTCGATGCCGCGGGTAACCCGAACATCACCGAACAGTTGCTCAAAGGTGTGAAACTCGGTGACACGACCTACAAGAACCATCTGGACGGCTACGACCAGATGGCCGCCATCACCGGCAAAGGCCCATCCGCGCGTCACGAGATCTTCTATCTCGGCGAAAGCACGGTCGGCGCGGTGCGCATCGACGATTACAAGTTCCGCTTCATCGACCAGCCTGCGGGCTGGCTGGGCGAAAAGACCCATCCCGACGTGCCTTACATCACCAACCTGCGTCTCGATCCGTTCGAGCGCACGGGCTGGCCGAACAACGGGACGAAGGACGGCGCGCAGCAATACTTCGACTGGTTCAAATACCAGTTCTGGCGCTTCGTGTTCGTCCAGCAGCTCATGGCCAAGGAGCTCCAGACCTTCCTTGATTTCCCGCCGATGCAGCGTGGCGCGAGCTTCAACCTGGACGCGGTCAAGGCGGAGATGCAGCAAAGGATGGCCCAGGCGGAGCAGGCGGCCCACGGCGCAAGCGACTAGGCGGAATGATCATCACGGCGGGCGGCTCGCAAGGGCCGCCCGTTTTTATCGGCGCCGTCGGATCATAACGCAGGTCACGCTGACCTTCTGAATGTTCGGCGGATGGTTCGTGCGCAGTCGATCGAGTGCCGAATACAGGGTGTGCGGTGGTGATGGGCGACACGACGGTGGTCGTACTCCTGGCCCTCCTGATGCTGAGGATTCTGGAGGAGCGGCGCTCTATTCCGCAGGCTCGATGACCACAGCAGGCACTTCGCGCCTTAACCTGGAACCGCACTGGTGGATGACGGGGCGCGCGGCCAATGGCATGCTGCTGCAGGTGTACTGGCCGATGCTCTCCCGCCGTCACTGACCCGTCGCGCGGCACAGCGGCCATGACGATGGTGATGCGTGGAGGGACTTTGATGGGGATTGCTTCGCTTCGCTCGCAATGACATTCTTTTCAGGGCTGCTTGCAACATACGGGCCGAGAGATGGATATCGAAACTGCCGCTGAAAGAACGACCG
>CAVZNH010000089.1:0-7052 GCA_963776505.1 uncultured Alphaproteobacteria bacterium | reverse complement strand
CTGAACTAGCCTGATGCCAGAGACGTCGCATTGATCGAAATCAATGCGGTGGGACGCTGCGGGTGCTTCATCCGAGCCATCGGCCCCACGCGATGGCGCGGGCGGCCGCGCGACCTCAGACGGAAGAGGCAGGTGATGGCTCGCGAGGACACGCTCGAACGGACGAGCACGATACCGCCTACATCCTCCGGAGGCGCGGGCCTCCCCGCCGTCATCCCCGAGCAGCCTCCACCTCGCTCGTCGCGCTGGCGTCGCGCGGTACTGGCAGTGGCGGTGATCGCAGCCGGCACTGCTGGCGCCACCTATTGGGTCACGCATAGAGGGCCGGTACTACCGCCTGGGATCGCGTGGTCGAATGGGCGGCTCGAGGCTGATGAAATCGATATCGACACGAAATTTGCCGGCCGCATCGCGACAGTGCTCTTCGACGAGGGAGACATCGTGCATGGCGGCCAAGTGGTCGCGCGCATGGACACGCGCGATCTCGAAGCCTCGCTGAAGCAGGCGGAGTCGCAGATCGACCAGGCCGAGCACAGCATCGCTGCGGCGCGCGCCGTGTTGGAGCAGGCGGCGAGCCAGGTGACGCTCACCGCGCAGGAATTGCAGCGGGCCCGTACCCTGCGGGCGAAGGGCTTCGAGACGCAAGAGGTGGAGGACCAGCGCCAGTCGCAATTCAATGTGGCCCGCGCGGTTTACACCGCCGCACAGGCGAGGATCGATGAAGCCAGCGCGGCGCGCGATGCCGCGACGCACAATGCGAATGTCATTCGCGTCAACATTGCCGACAGCGCGTTGGTAGCGCCCAAGGATGGTCCAATCCAGTACCGGCTGGCGAACGTCGGCGAGGTGCTTGGCGCCGGCGGGCGTGTCTTCACGATGCTCGACATGAGCTATGTCTACATGGATATATTCCTGCCGACCGGCGAGGCGGGGCGGGTCGAACTGGGTGCCGATGCACGTATCGTACTCGATGCGCAGCCGAATGCGCCGGTTCCGGCTAAGGTCGTGTTTGTCGCGAGCCAAAACCAGTTCACGCCGAAGATGGTGGAGACCAAGGCGGAGCGCGACAGGCTGATGTTCCGCGTGCGCGTGCGCATTGATCCCGATCTGGCGCGGACACAGGCGGCGCAGATACGCGCGGGACTTCCAGGGCTTGCGTATGTGCTGATTGATCCGCGTGCGACGTGGCCGACAAGTCTGCAATCCCGAGCGGGCCAATGACGCGGCCGGTCTTACCGTCATGGCGGGGCTTGACTCGGTCAACCACGTCTTCGTCGGGTGCATGCAAGAAAGACGTGAATGGCCGGGCCAAGCCCGGCCATAACGCGATATGGACGACCGTATGATGCTTGTCGCGTCGGCAGAGGACCTTTCGCATCGCTATCGGCAGCGCATCGCTTTGGAAAACGTGGCGCTCGACCTGCAGGAGGGGAGCTTCGTCGCGCTAATCGGTCCTGACGGTGTCGGCAAGTCGACGCTGTTGGCCATCCTCGCTGGTGCGAAGCAAATTCAGACCGGCGAGGTCTATGTGCTTGGTGGCGACGTGTCCGATGCCCGCCATCGTCGCGCAATTTGCGCTCGCGTTGCCTACATGCCGCAGGGGCTTGGAAGGAACCTCTATCCCGACCTGAGTGTGCGCGAGAACATCACCTTCTTTGCGCGCCTATTCGGCCAGGGAGCAGCTGCACGCGAGCCGCGCATCGGCGCTTTGCTAGAAAGCACGGGGCTCGCCCCATTTGAGGACCGTGCCGCGAAGCAGCTCTCCGGCGGGATGCGGCAGAAGCTTGGGCTTTGCTGCGCTTTGGTTCATGACCCGGACCTGCTGATCCTGGACGAGCCGACCACCGGTGTCGATCCGCTGTCGCGCCGACAGTTCTGGGACCTGATCGCGCGTATGCGCGAGCAGCGTCCCGATATGACCGTAATCGTCTCCACCGCCTACATGGAGGAAGCCGAGCGTTTCGAACAGGTGGTCGTGATGAATGCGGGGGCCATCCTGGCCAAGGGTACACCAGCGGAGATTAAGGCCACGGCAGGATGCGCGACGCTGGAGAGCAGTTTTATCGCCCTACTGCCCGCGGCGACGCGAGCCGGACATCTGACGCTGCACATCCCGCCTCGCGCCACAATCGAGGCCGAGCCGGCGATCGTGGCGCGTGAGCTAACCCGCCGCTTCGGCGATTTCACCGCCGCCGATCGCGTCAGCTTCACGATAGCCCGCGGCGAGATTTTCGGCTTTGTAGGCTCGAACGGCTGCGGCAAGACTACAACGATGAAGATGCTGACGGGGTTGCTGCCCGCGACAGCGGGTGAGGCGACCCTGTTCGGCCATGCAGTCGACGGTAAGAGTGCCGCGCTGCGTCGGCGTGTCGGCTATATGTCGCAGTCTTTTTCACTCTATACAGAACTGACGGTGCGGCAGAACCTGGTTTTGCATGCGCGGCTGTATCACCTGCCGCCGGACTACGCGCGTTCGCGCGTTACAGCGCTGATCGAGCAGTTTGGCCTGGCCGCAGCACGTGAACACCGAGGCATCGGCCCTGCCGCTCGGCATCCGTCAGCGATTGTCGCTTGCGGTTGCGATTGTGCATGAGCCGGATCTGTTGATCCTGGACGAGCCGACCTCGGGCGTCGATCCCTTGGCACGGGACGCGTTCTGGGAGCTGCTGATCGATTTGTCACGCAACCGTGGAGTCACCATTTTCGTCTCGACGCATTTCATGAACGAGGCGGAACGCTGCGATCGCATCTCGATGATGCATGCGGGCCGCGTGCTCGCGACCGGCACACCGGCCGAACTGATCGCGGATCGCTGCGAGGCTACGTTGGAGGAAGCCTTTATTTCCTTTCTCCAAGAGACGGAACAACCGCTGTCCCTGGCACCGTTGCGCGTGCCGGCATCGGCCGAGCGGAGACGCTCCGCCACAGGTGGCAGCCTGCGGCGGCTGTCAGCCTACATGATCCGCGAATGGCTCGAGCTGTGGCGCGATCCGGTGCGGCTCGGGTTCGCCGTACTTGGCACAGCCTTCCTGATGCTGACCTTCGGCTTCGGCATCAACACCGATGTGGACCACATCGCATTCGCGGCGCTCGACAGTGACCGGACGACGGGGAGCCGGGCCTATCTGAACGGGTTCAGAGGATCGCCTTACTTCGTCGAACATGCGCCAATCGCTGATACCGCGCAGATGGAACACCGCCTAGCCAGCGGCGAACTTCAGTTCGCAATCGAGGTCCCGGCCGGCTTCGGGCGTGACCTTCGACGTGGTCGGTCCGCCGAAGTTGACGCCCGGATCGACGGTGCCATGCCCTTCCACGCTGAGTTGGTGCGCGGCTATGTGCAAGGTGTACACGCTCAATTCCTGACCGAGTTAGCCGCGGTCAGCCGTACCGTACAAACCGCGCCACCAGCCTCGATCGAGGTCCGGTTTCGCTACAACCAGGATTTCAACAGTATCGAAGCGATGGTTCCGTCCACGATGTCGATGTTGCTGGCACTGATTCCAGCGATCCTCATGGCGCTGGCAGTTGTTCGCGAGAAGGAACTGGGCTCGATCACCAATCTTTACGTCACACCGGTCCGCCGGATCGAGTTCATCCTCGGCAAACAGCTACCCTACGTCGGGATTGCCATGGTGGATTTCGCGATTCTAGCGGCGATGGCGGTGTTCATCTTCGGCGTGCCGTTGAAGGGCAGCCTGGCGACGCTCGTTGTTGGCGCACTGATCTACGTCTCGGCCACGACAGCCTATGGGCTGCTGATCTCCAGCTTTGCCAGCAGCCAAATCGCTGCATTGTTTGGCACCGCGATCCTGACGGTGCTGCCGGCAACGCAGTTCAGCGGCATGTTGGTCCCGGTTTCCACACTGTCGGGTTTCCCGCTGCTGATGGGCCGGTTGTTCCCAATGACCTATTTCCTGCCCATCAGCGTCGGCACATTCACGAAGTCGCTCGGATTTGCCGAACTCTGGCCAACCATGGCGGGTCTTGCGCTGTTCGTCCCGGCACTGACTTTGCTCAGCCTGTGTCTGCTGCGCAAGCAGGAGCGCTGAACCGATGCGCCATGCGCTGGAGAACATCTTCTGGCTGGCGACCAAGGAAGTCCGCAGTATGCTGCACGACTTCGCCTTGTTGGGGCTGGTGATATACAGCTTCTCGCTGGCAATCTACGCACAATCGCAAGGCACCACCGGGGAGCTGCATAGTGCGGCGATCGCAATCGTGGATCAGGATCACTCGCAACTGTCACGCGATATCGCCAAGGCTTTTCTGCCTCCCTACTTCCAGCCCAGCATGTCAGTGTCACCACAGGAGGTCGACGGTCTGCTCGACACGGCGGCGTACACCTTCATCCTCGATATACCGCCGCATTTCGCGCGCGACGTGGTGGCGGGCCGGACGCCTGGGGTGCAGGTCAACGTGGACGCGACCGCCGCGATGCAGGCGGGTATCGGCGCCGGCTATATCCAGCAGATCCTGGCAAGCCAGATTGCGCGGTACGCGACCCGCTCGGATGAGGTGCCGGCCGAGCCGGTGAAGCTGGTGACGCACATGGCATATAACCCGAATCTGACGACCTCCTGGTTCAACGGCATCATGGGCATCGTCAGTAACGTGACCATGCTGGCCATCATCCTCTGTGGCGCCGCCGTCGTGCGCGAGCGTGAGCACGGCACGATGGATCACCTGCTGATCATGCCGCTGACGCCGCTCCAGATCGCCATGGCCAAGATCGTGGGGAATGGCGTTGTCATCACAGTGGCCGCATGGCTGTCCTTGACGCTTGTTGTGCGCCTGCTTCTACACATTCCGGTGCAGGGGTCGGTGCCGCTGTTCATCGGCGGGGTAATGATCTATCTGTTCTTCTCCACCTCAGTCGGCATTTTTCTTGGTACGGTCGCCCGTTCCATGCCGCAGCTTGGCCTGCTCTTCATCCTCGTCGCCGTGCCTATGATGCTGCTCTCGGGCGCCAACACCCCCATCGAGAGCATGCCTGTTCCGTTGCAGTACATCATGCAGGGCTCGCCGGCGACGCATTTCGTGGCCTTTGCCAAGTCGATCCTGCTGCGTGGCGCGGGCGTTGACGTGGTCTGGCCGCAGTTCCTTGCCGTATTCGGCATGGCGCTGCTGTTTCTTGGGCTTTCGCTGCGCCGTTTCCGGCGTATCACGGCCGCAAGTATAACTTGATGCGTCCCGCATTGCTGCGTATCACCGCATGTCCGTGGGCGATGAAGAGTGTCTCGTTCCATACTGCGCAATCGCGAGGGTTGCTCGCGTGGGGCGAGCCTATCCTCGGCGCAGGGGACGAGCCATGGGCGAGCATAGCGAAGCTTCGTGGGACTGGACGTTGCAATGGCCCGACATGCTGTCGCGGTTGCTGATGGCCGATGGCTGGTACAAATTGCTGCTGACTTTGTCCCGTCTGCAATTGGTTCACGTGCCGTCGCGGTATGTAGGTTTCTGCGCCTCGGGCGCCGTACGGCGCCGCCTTCGAACCGACGCAACCAAGCTGAATGCATACGCGGTGAGGTTGAGCCGCAGGCTCAGAGCCGCGATCAGCAGAATCAGACCGCCGCCAAGACCGTGATAGATGTAACCAATGTCGGCAAGGATACCACCCGGTGAGACAAGCGGCGGAAGCAGAGAGGCAAGCTGGCCTTCGTGGCTGGCGAGAAGCCAGCCTGAGAGCGGCTGCAGTACCAGCAGAACATAAAGCGTAACCTCGACCGCGCCACGGAGCCGAGGAAGCCAGTGTGGCAATGACGACCTGCCGGGAGTTAGCTCAAAGCGCCCGGCGATCAGTGCGGCAACTAGATAAACCAGCGAGAGCAGTCCCAGCCACTCGTGCCAGTCTAGGAGTTGTTCTCGCAACTGCGTGGAGGAAGCCTCCTCGCCAACCAGTGCCAAGACAAAGGAGCAGGCGACCAAGCCGATCGTGGTCCAAATCAGGGCTCGCCCCAAATTCCACTGCATGCTTTCGCGCCCCACCGCCATCAAATACATATTTTAGCGTCGATCCCACTTGAGCACATTGATCCAGATCATGTCTGGCCTTTCGAGCGATAGTGACGGACAGGGGGCCAATCACAGTCTGCCGGTGGAGATGAAGATCACTCCTCGGTCAGGAGGCCAAGGATCCAGACGCGCTGTTGCCAAAGGGTCAGCAAGCCGGCGATCACCATGACCGACACGGCAAATTTGCGGAAGTAACGTGGCTCGAGGCGGTGCAGCCAGGGCCGGGTCGACCAGATGGCCAGCCCGGCGCCTGCACCCGCGGAGACCCCGTGGCGGACCAGGTCCCAGTTCAGCACACCAAAGGCCAGATAGGCCGCAATCTTGACGAGCTGGATCACCAGGGAATTGACCGCGCGGGTCGCCAGCATCCGCTCCTTGGTCAGGCCGTAATTGAGGTAGAATGGGTTCGCAAGCAAACCACTGGCGCCGACAATCGCGGAGGTCAGACCGGAGACGAACGACACCGGGACGAACCAAGGCAGTCGCATGTGGAACGACTGAGATCGATCGCCCAGTCGATATTGCCAGAGCGTGCTGACCAGAAAGAGCCCAATACCGATGGCCTTGGTGCAAAGGAAGCGGGCGGGTCGGCTATGCTGGCGCCCTGAACCGGGAGAGGTCGCCTATGGACAAGCTGGAGAGCCTGGAAGAGCTGTTCGCAGGCCGACACTTCGACCGCGATGGCATCATTCTGTGCGTGCGCTGGTACCTTCGGTTCAAACTGAGCCTGCGCGACCTGGTGGAGATGATGGCGGAGCGTGGCCTGTCGCTGGCACATACGACCATCATGCGATGGGTCCGGCACTACACGCCGGAGTTCGAGAAGCGCTGGCGCTGCTATGCCCTTGCAGTCGGCCGGCCGTGGCGCGTTGACGAGACGTACGTCAAGATCAGAGGCGAGTGGTGTTATCTTGTATGGGGTTGTCCAGCATAGGACGATGGCATTGCGCTTGCTGTCAGCAGCAGTCCGATATTGCCCTAAAGCGAGTGGTTTGAATTTGCGTCGATTTTTTGGTTCGACCCGCGCCGCGATCCCG
>CAVZNH010000088.1:0-82621 GCA_963776505.1 uncultured Alphaproteobacteria bacterium | reverse complement strand
CAAACAGCGTCCGAGTATGTCTGCGACCAAGACTGCCGCCCTTGAGGCCGACGACACCGGCGTGCTGCTGCATCGCTGCACCGCCGGGGACCGTGCGGCATTTCGCCTGCTCTACGACAGATGGGGCAGCCGACTTTACGGCATCGCGCTGCGTATCACGCGACAGGCATCGCTTGCCGCGGACGCGACGCAGGACGCCTTCGTGCAGATCTGGCAGCAGGCGCACCGCTTCGACCCTGAGCGCGGCGGGCCGGAGGCGTGGCTCATCGGTATCACGCGCTATCGTGCGCTCGATATCGTCCGCCGCCAGTCGCGCGAGGTGCCGGCCCACGAACCAGACGAACGCGAGGATGAGACCCCCGATGCGCTCGCGCGACTGATCAGTACGGCAGAGGGTGCCGCGCTGCACCGCTGCCTCGGCGAATTGGAGGAGGATCGACGCCGGCTTGTGGTGATGGCGTTCGTTGACGGCCTGTCGCACAGCGAACTCGCGGAGCGCATGAGCGTGCCACTTGGTACGGTGAAATCCTGGATCCGGCGCAGCCTGATCCTCCTGCGTGGGTGCCTCGCGTCATGAGCGACGAACCGGACCGCGACCTGCTCGCTGCCGAGTACGTGCTGGGCTCGCTCGAGGGTGACGACCGGCGCGAGGCGGAGCGCCTGCTGGCAGGCGACCCGGCGTTTGCCCGTTCCGTGTCCACGTGGCAGCGGCGCCTGGTCCCGCTCGCCGCGCATGTCACGCCTGCAGTGCCGCCTGCCGATCTCTGGGGCCGGATCGAGACTGCGATCATGCCAACCAGCGTCGTGCCGTTGCGGCGGCGCGTACGGTTCTGGCAGGGAGCGACGGCGGGAGCGCTCGTGATCGCCGCGTCGCTCGCCGCCTTCCTGATCTTGCACCGACCGGAGCCGCTGCGTGTCGCCGTGTTGTCACCGATCGCGGGAGGCGCCCCGGTGCTGATTGCGACGGCCGAGCGCAATGGCGAACTGCTGGTTAGGCCGACAGCCTCGATCACGGTCCCGACTGACAAGGACCTTGAGCTGTGGGCGCTACCGCTGGGCGAGACGCAACCGCGTTCGCTCGGCGTGCTGCCGTCATCTGGGAGACAACTTGCCGCGCGGCTCTCGTCGAATACGCAATTGCTGGTAAGTCTGGAGCCGAAGGGCGGATCGCCAACGGGGCAGCCGACCGGTCCAGTGCTTTACGGCGGATACCTCACCAGCATCGAACCGCCACGAGGTTAGGCCGTTTGACCCGCCGGCAATCCCGCTTTCATCTGCGCGCTCGCCACGGAGCATCCCGCGTTGCGCACCGAAGCATGGTTCTTCTCGTATGGTCTGCTCGGACTGACGCAGAACGGGTTGGTGCCGGTGCTGATGCCTCTCGTCGCTCCGCATGGTGGCGCGGCCGGTCTGACCTATGCCGCGTTTTCGCTGCTGGGCCTGTTTGCTCCTGGGCTCGGTAGTTGGGCCGACCACACCGGCCGACACCGGGATCTGCTGATCTGCGGCTCGCTCGGTGCAGGCGCATTGCTGTTGTTGTTCTACGCAGCGAATACTCCGCTGCGGATCGTCCTTGCGGCCGGCGCCGGGCTGGGGGTGATGGCAACGACGACTGCGGGCAACGTGCTCGCCATCCAGGGATTTCCGGAAGCCGAGTGGGACTCGCGCGTCGCGTTGCTGCAACGCTACATCAGCGCCGGCCAGGTGATCGGTCTGGTCGCCGCCGGGCTGTTCGCGCGAAGGTATCCAGGCGTTGGCTTCATATTTGCCGGCGTCGCATTGCTGGTGGCCGGCGCACTGGCATCTGTATCGGCGCCTGGCAGGGTGCGACGCGACCCGGCCGAAAAGCCCGCGCCGCGGCCGATGGTGGGCGGCGACGCAGGCGTGTCGGGGCCGCACCACCAGGGCCATCATGTTTCCTGGTCGCAGCTCCGCGACTACCTCAGTGTGATCAATCGCCCCTTGCGACGGTTTCTGCTGATCTGGCTGATCGCGTACCCTGCGATGAACGGCTTCGCGACATTGTTCCCGGTGGCAATGACGCGCGAGTTCGGCATGGATCCGATCATGCCGTCGATCGCCTATGCGGCCGGTGTTGCGGCGAGCCTGCTGCTCTATGCGCGTGTCGGCGCGGTGACGCACAGGATTGGCGGTGAGCGGATGCTGATGTTCGGCTTCGGTGCGAGATTTGCGCTGTTGGGTGTTCTTGTCGTCGCAGGGGTGGTGTCGATCGGATGGATCGGTTGGCTGGTGCTGGTTGGGTTCGCGCTGATCCAGTTTGTCTGGCCACTGCTCGCGGTCGCCGCCAATTCGCTGTCGGTGCGGCTTGCGCCGACGGCGCGTGGCGAGAGTGTCGGGCTGTTCAACGCTGCGACCTCGCTGGCCGCGGCCGTCGGTTCGGCTTTGGCGGGGGTAATCTTCGGCGTCGCCGGATTCGCCGGACTGACGGCAGTCACTCTCGTCTCTGTGGGAGTCGCTTTAGCGCTGATCAGAGTGTGGTTGGTGCCGCGGGAGAGTTAGGTCATGAACCTCATAAGGGCGGGCCAACAACACGGATTATGGACGCGCATCAGTGCACTCCTGACGCCACCGCCCAATGGTGCGGTCGTCAAGAAGCCGGCTGCGCTGAGCTACGGACTTGAAGAAACGCCGCCCGCTGTCGTCACCTGGGTCAGCGCGCTCCAGCATGTCGGCGTGTGTTCGATATTCATGGTCTATCCGCTGATCATCGCGCGCCAGGCCGGACTGCCAGCCGGTCAGATCACCAACATCCTGCAGCTAGGCTTCCTGGTCCTCGCAATTGCCGTGCTGCTTCAGGCGCTCCCGCGAGGACCGGTCGGCAGCCGACTGCTGGCGCCGACGATCTTCACCGGCGTTTATCTCGCGCCCTCCCTGCTTGCGGTGAAGGCTGGCGGGTTGCCGCTGGTGTGGGGCATGACGATTTTTGCCGGCGTCGTGGAGATGGCGCTGGCGCGAGCCTGGTCGCGCCTGCGTCCCTTCATTCCACCGGAATCTGCCGGTCTTGTCGTTTTCCTCGTCGGAACGATCGTTGGACTCGCCGCATTGCGTGTGCTGCTCGAAGACAGCCCATCGGGTGCACTCCCAGCACGCGAGGGCCTTGTTGCCGCGTTCGCCCTTGCCGTCATGGCTGCGCTCAACATCTGGAACAAGGGCCGGCTGAAGTTGTTCTGTATTCTGACGGGGATGGTCCTCGGTTATTTTGCGTCTGCAGTGGCGGGCCTGCTGACCGCTCGTGACCTGAGCGAAGTGCTGTACCGACCGTTGCTCGCGTTCCCCACCGTCTCGGGCATTTCATGGGCGTTCGACTGGTCACTGGTGGTGCCGTTTGCCGTCACCGGGTTGGCGGCGGCCATGAACTCAACCGCAGTGGTGACGACCTATCAGCGCCTGACCGACGCTGATTGGGTGCGGCCCGACATGACGTCAATTGGGCGCGGCGTACTCGGCGACGGGATCGCGGCAACGGTCGCGGGCGTGCTCGGGACCTATGGTCCCTCGATCTCGAGCGCGAATGTCGGCCTGGTAGCCGCGACAGGAGTGGCCAGCCGGGTGATCGCGTTCGCGGTTGCTGCGATTCTCTGCGTTGCCGCACTGCAGCCCACGTTCATCGGCGTGCTCACGATCATGCCCCGTCCGGTCATGGCCGCAGCGATGCTGTTCACCGCAGTCTTCATCATGATCAGCGGCGTGCAGATCATCTCGACGCGGGTGCTCGACGGCCGCCGCACATTGGTCATCGGCATGGGGATGATGTCGTTCTTTGTCGTCTCGGTCTATCCGGCGGTGTTCACCAATGCGCCGCGATGGGCGGAGCCATTGGTGACATCGCCGCTCGTCCTCGCGACCCTTGTCGCACTCTCGCTCAATCTGTTGTTCCGGATCGGCATTCGCAGGAAGGTGGCAGCGACGGTCGATCCAGGCGCACCCGACATAGCGGGGATCTCCAGTTTCATCGAGCGTAATGCCGGCATCTGGGGTGCGCGGCGTGATGTTACCAATCGGGTCGAATTCGCGGTTCAGCAGACGATCGAGGCGATCATCACCACCTGTGATGCCAAGGGCCCGATCAGCATCGACATCAGTTACGACGAGTTTGTTATCGATGCGGTCGTGGCCTATGTCGGCGCGCCGCTGGAATTTCCCACCCAGCCGCCGACCAAGGAGGAGATCATGGAGACCGACGAGGGACATCGTCGGCTCGCCGGCTTCCTGATAAGACGCTACGCGGACCGGATGGAAGCGAACACGGCCAACGATAGGACCATCGTGCATCTCCGCTTCGACCACTGATCTGCTGCACGAGTATGCGGGCGGCACTCCGGGGTGAGGCCGCCCGCATACATCGATCAGCCTTGCGGCAGCAGCACGTGATCGACGACCTGGATCACGCCATTCGACTGGCGCACGTCGGAGATCGTGATATCGGCGACGTCGCCCTTCTCATCCTTCACCGTGATATTGGATGAGCCGTTCATCATCAGCCACAGCTCGCCGCCGCTGACGGTCTTCAGCGTCGCGGTGCCGTTGCCGGCGAGGATCATCGCACGCAGCTTGTTGGTGTCGTACGTCCCGGGAACAACATGGTAGGTCAGTATCTTGGCGAGCATCGCCTTGTTCTCCGGCTTCAGCAGGGTCTGCACCGTGCCCGCCGGCAGCATGCCGAACGCCTCGTTGGTCGGCGCGAACACGGTGAAAGGTCCGGGACCATTCAGTGTATCGACCAACCCCGCGGCCTTTACCGCCGCGACCAGCGTGGTGTGGTCCGCAGAATTCACGGCGTTGGCCACGATGGTCTTGGTCGGGAACATGGCTTGACCGCCGACGCGGACGATCGGATCGGACATGGTCTGGGCTACCAAAGGGGCGGTTGACGCCATCAGGATCACGGCGAACAGGCCAGCACGCTTCATCTGAGTATCTCCTCTCCTGGAGCGGCCAACAGCGACCGCTGTCCCCTATCGTCGCGAAGCGCGAGATCGGATGCAGGCGGGACAAAAGATTTTCGCGGCTTGTTAAGTCGCGTCCGCGATACTGCGGCCACATGCGGCGACTGGTGTGCCTGGATGGGTTGCGGGGCGTGCTCGCGTTCTACGTCATGCTCAGCCACTCGCTGCCGTTCGCGCCACTGCCGCACTGGTTGCACTGGATGTTCCAGCATGGCGGCGCCGGTGTGGACGTGTTCTTCGTCCTGAGCGGGCTGGTGATCGTGCAGTCACTGGCGAGCTTCGAATACCAGTCCTTGCCGTTCCTGATCGCCCGTGTCGCGCGCATCTATCCGGTGTTCCTGGTGGTGTTCGTTTTCGCGGTGGCGGTGCAGCCGCTGGCGACCTCGTTCGAGGACATGGCCTGGATCGGCCCTGAAAGCGGGGCGCGATACCTATGGGCGGGCGGCTGGCCGTCCAACTGGGGCATCGGCATCGCGACCCATCTGACGATGACGCACGGGCTCTTTCCTGACGGCGTACTGCCCGGCGCATGGGTGGCCTTCCTAGGGACGGCCTGGAGCCTCTCGACCGAGTGGCAGTTCTATGTGCTGGCGCTGCTCCTCGGCCACAGACTCGGCCTGGTCCGGATGGCCGCGTTGTTTCTGGCGCTCGCAGCCGCCTCGCTCGTCTGGCAGGTGGCGATGCCGGAGGCATGGCAGTTCAGCCGCGCCTTCCTGCCCAACAAGGCACAGTATTTCGCCCTCGGCGTCGTCAGCGCGATCGTGGTTCGCGACCCCGCGAGGGGCAGTGCGCATCTACCTTGCCGTGCTGGCCGCCACGCTGGCGATATGTGCGGCACGGGGCGGCGTGGACAAACTGCTGCCACCGGTCGTGTGGACCGCGTGTCTTGCGGCGCAAATGATGCCGTCGCTCCCCGGACGGCAGTTACCCGGAGGCTTGGTCCTCGGTTGTCGCGAGGATGACGCTGCGGGCGCTGGCCGCGCTGCTGCAGTCGCCGCCGCTGGTCTGGCTCGGGGCCGTCTCGTATTGCATCTATCTGGTGCACGAGCCCGTGCAGCGTCTCCTGGGCATAGCGCTTGCGGCACTGGTGCGCGGCGACGCCCCGTTGTTCACCGCACTCTGGATACCCGGCGCCGTGGTTCTGCCGGTTCTCGCGGCGTGGTGGCTCCACGGGCGGGTCGAGGTGCCTGCGCAGCGCTACGGACGCGGCATAGCGCGTGCCTTCATCAGCGCCGGACAAACGTCCAGTACCGCGGCACCCGGCCTTCACGAAGGGCTTTGGACTCGTAGCGTGTCGGCGGCCAGTCCGATGGCCGTTCGGTTGTCGGCGACTGGTCCATCGAACCAGATCTGCTCCGCCATCACCTCTGTCACCCACGCCTGATAGGTTGGATCATCGCTGGCCACCCGCCACTCGGCGCCCGATTTGAGCAGGCGCGCCAGTAGCGGCAGCAGTTGCGGGATGGATGAAGCGGCGCTTGGCGTGACGCGCCTTCGGCCAGGGATCGGGAAACAGCAGAAACAGGCGATCGAGACAGCAATCCGGCAAGAGCCGCAGCAGCGGTCGCGCATCGTCGGCCCACAGCCGCAGATTGCCTGGCAATTGCGCGGTCGCCTCGCCGCCCTCAGCCACCAGATGCGACAGCAGCGAGCAGATGCCGTTGTCGAACACCTCGCAGGCGATCAGTCCGGCCTCTGGATGCCTGACAATCTGCTCCAGCGCGTGCTCGCCACTGCCGAAGCCCACCTCCAGCCATAGCTCCGCTGGCCTCGGCGAAAAGGCCGCCAGCGGATCGCCAATATGGGCGGCGGGCGAAGGCAAGGCGCGGCAGCGTGACCTCCAGCAGTCGCTGCTGGCGCGGCCGCAACCGATGGCCGCGCGCCCTGCCGTAAAGCCGGTCCGGCGGCGGCTTCAGCGCCCGAAGGCTGACCGCAACGCCGGCGCCAGGTCGGTTCTCTCCCACGTGAACGTGCCCTTTTCCTCATCCGGCTCGCGGCCGAAATGGCCATACGCCGAGGTGGGCACATAGATCGGCCGGTTCAAATGCAGATGCTCGCGGATGCCGCGTGGGGTGAGGTTCATGAGCTCGCGCAACGTCCGCTCGAGCCGAGTCTCGTCCACGTCCTTGCCGGTGTTCTGCAGATCGACATAGACCGATAGCGGACGCGCGATGCCGATCGCGTAGCTGATCTGAATGGTGCAGCGATCGGCGAGGCCCGACGCCACGACGTTCTTGGCAAGATAGCGGCAGGCATAGGCGGCCGAACGATCGACCTTTGTCGGATCCTTGCCGCTGAAAGCGCCGCCCCCGTGCGGTGCCGCGCCACCATAGGTGTCGACGATGATCTTGCGTCCCGTCAGGCCGCAGTCGCCGTCCGGGCCTCCGGTGACGAACTTGCCGGTCGGGTTCACATGGAACTCGGCTTCCGGGCACATCCAGCCATCCGGCAGGGTGCTCTTCACGATCGGCCAGAGCAGCCGCTTGATCTCGGCCTGCTCCATGTCCTCGACGTGCTGGGTCGACACCACCACGCTGGTCGCCCCCACCGGCTTGCCGTCGACGTAGCGCAGTGTGACCTGGCTCTTGGCGTCGGGCAGCAGGCCCTCGACCGACTTGTCGCGGATATGCCGCAGTTCGCGGATGCGGTGCAGGATGGCGTGGGCGTAATGGATCGGCGCGGGCATCAGCGCCTCGGTCTCGCGGCAGGCGTAGCCGAACATCATGCCCTGGTCGCCAGCACCCTCGTCCTTGTTGCCCGCCGCATCGACGCCCTGGGCGATGTCGGATGACTGCGAATGCAGGTGGCAGGAGATCTCTGCCTTGTCCCAACTGAAGCCTGCCTGGTCGTAGCCGATGTCGTGGATCGCCATGCGGGCGAGATGCGTCAGCAGGTCGGGCGTGACGGTGGACGGCCCGCGGGTCTCGCCGGCGAACACCACGCGGTTGGTGGTGACCAGCGTCTCGCAGGCGACGCGCGAATAGGGATCGGCCGCGAGATAGGCGTCGAGCACCGTGTCGCTGAGCCGGTCGGCCACCTTGTCGGGATGCCCCTCGGAGACAGACTCAGAGGTAAACAGGAATTCGCCTGTATCGCGCATGGATGATTTCTCTCGGGTGGCAGAGGTGGAACCGGCAGACCGGCGGTCGGTGTGGCGGAAAGCCCAAAAGGGGTCAAGTGGCGCCAAAGCCTGTGCGGGCGAGGTCCACGCGGCCACGTATCGCGAGTTCCGCGACAGGTCCCGTCCGGTAGTCCGTGACAGGCCGCAGCGTATTCTCATCGCGTCGCGCACGGGCACCGCCGCGCACTGTCGAGCCGGTGTTGATCGTGGCGAACCAGGCGATGGCACCGTGTCGGGCCAGCAGCGCAGTCGTCTCGATTGCCAGGATCACCGGGGGTGGGCCGGACGAGGCGCGAAGCCGTAGGCACGCCCGAGTGAAGGCATCGCGACGACGCGCGTCCGCCCAGAAGAAGACGTGGCTGTCGACGTGTCTTCGCCACAGGTCGGGCTGGCCGGCGAATACGCCGGCGAGCGTCGGCACGAGGCGATGGTCCGGCATCTGCTGTGGCCGGAGCACCGCGACACGACCGCTCCCCAGAGCGACACAGCTGAAGGCTTCGCGATTGGTGCCGCCCTCGCGCAGATCGCCCGCGGGAAGCAGGCCTGTCTCGGCGAGCCAGGGCCCGGCGCCGTCGGCCTCGATGACATGCCAGACACGAGGATATCGTGCGGCGAAGCGGGCGGCGCCGCCGCTCACATTCCCAGCACATCCATCATCGAATAGAGACCGGGTTGCCGGCCCACAGCCCACAGCGCAGCCCGCACCGCGCCAGTCGCGAAGGCGCGGCGGTCGAAGGCGCGATGAGTGAGCGCGATGTGCTCGGTGGCCGCAGCGAAGATCAGCGTGTGCTCGCCGACCACCTGGCCGCCGCGCAACGCGGCAAAGCCAATGGCGCCCGTCTTTCGCGCGCCCGTGTGCCCATCTCGGCCGCTCTCCATCACGTCGGACAACGTCACGCCGCGGCCCTTCGCAACCGCACGGCCCATGCCAATCGCAGTGCCGGAGGGCGCATCGACCTTCTGGCGGTGGTGCATCTCCATGATCTCGGCGTCATAGCCATCGGCCGGCAACGCAGCCCCCATCCGCTCCGCCAAGGCCAGCACCAGATTGACGCCGGTGGAGAAGTTGGATGCATACACGACGGGGATGTGGCGCGCCGCAGTCTCCACTGCCGCCTCGTCCGCCGCGGAGAGGCCGGACGTGCCGAGAACCCAGGCTTTGCCGGACGCAGCCAGAGCTGCCGCATAGGGTTGCGCGGTCGCGGCATTGGTGAAATCGACGACCACGTCGGATGTGGCGGCGAGCGCGCCGATATCAGGCATTGCCGCCACGCCAGCAGGGGTCGGGCTTGCTCGATCCAGTGCGGCTGATGCCGCCAGCCAGTTCGGCACCGGCGGCGGTCACCTCCTCGACCAGCAATTGGCCCATCCGACCGGTAACGCCGGCGATGCCGATGCGTGTTGCCATTGGTTGCACCCCTCCCCAACCCTCGCCCCGCGCGGTCGAGCCGCGAAGCGGGTCGACGGGCGTTTATCCGCGGCCGCCCTCAAAGAACTCCTTAACCTTGGAGAAGAAGCCTTCGCTCTCCGGGCTGCCCTTGCCGTGGCCCTCAGCTTCTGCCTCGAACTCCTCAAGCAGCTCGCGCTGGCGCCGTGTCAGATGCTGCGGCGTCTCCACCGCGACCTGTATATACATGTCGCCGCGCACCGCACTGCGCAATACCGAGAAGCCTTTGCCGCGCAGTCGGAACTGGTCGCCGGTCTGCGTGCCGGGCGGGATCTTCACCTTCGCCTTGCTGCCGTCGATCGCCGGCACCTCTACATCGCCACCGAGTGCGGCCTGCGTCATCCGCAGCGGAACCCGCATGAAGATGTTCTGACCATCGCGCTGGAAGATCGGATGCGGCCGGATCGCAACGTGCACGTAGAGATCGCCAGGTGCCGCGCCATGCCCGGCGGCCTCGCCTTCACCAGCCAGCCGTATGCGAGTGCCGTCCTCCACGCCAGGCGGGATTGCCACCTGAAGCGTGCGTTCGCGCTGCACCGTGCCGACGCCGCTGCAGACCTTGCATGGACTGCGAATGACGCGGCCCTGGCCGCCGCAGGTCGGACAGGTGCGTTCGATCAGGAAGAACCCTTGCTGCGCGCGGACCTTGCCGGCGCCGCGGCAAGTGGCACAGGTATCCGCCGCATGGTTCTTGTCCTCGGATCCCGAACCGGTGCAGGCATCGCACACCACGCGTGTCGACACACGCAGATCCGCCTTGGTACCGGTAAACGCGTCGGACAGCTCGATCTCGACGGCCTGGCGAATGTCGCCGCCGGCGCGGCTACGGCCCGCGGGACCACCGCGGCGTCCGCCCATGAAGTCGCCGAACATCTGATCGAAGATGTCGCCGAGACCACCGCCTGCCGCAAAGTCGAACCCGCCGCTGAAGCCGCCCGGCCCGCCGCCCTGCTCGAAGGCGGCGTGGCCATAGCGATCATAGGCCGCGCGCTTCTGATCATCCTTCAGGATGTCGTAAGCCTCGTTGATCTCCTTGAACTTCGCCTCTGCCTTCTTGTCCCCCGGATTGCGATCGGGGTGATACTGCATGGCGAGCTTTCGATAGGCCTTCTTCAGGTCCTCCGAACCCGCCTCCCGCGCCACACCCAAGGTGGCGTAGTAGTCCTGCTTCGCCATTTCAGCCCTTCTCGTTGGCGCTGAACGGAAGCGCGCCCGCCTTCGACGAAGCGCGGGCGCGATCCCTCATGCCTGTCGACCCTGACTATCAGGCAGACTTCTTTTTCTTCTCGTCAACTTCCTCGAACTCGGCGTCAACCACTTTTTCGTCCGGCTGAGCGCCACCACTCGGCTGCCCGGGGCCAGACTGCCCCGTCGTGTCCGTCGTCTGCTCAGCCTGCTGCGCCTTGTACATCGCCTCGCCAAGCTTCATCGCCGACTGGCTCAGACGCTCGGTGGCCTGCTTCAGTGCGGCCGCATCGGTGCCCTCCATGGCGGAGCGCGCCGCAGCAATCGCCGCCTCGGCCTCACCCTTCTCCTGCGCCGGCAGCTTGTCGCCGTGTTCCTTCAGGTTCTTCTCCACCTGATGGATCAGGCTGTCCGCCTGGTTTCGCGTCTCGACATGCTCGCGACGCTGCTTGTCGGCTTCGGCGTTCGCCTCCGCTTCCTTGACCATGCGCTGGATGTCGCTTCCGACAGACCGCCCGAGGCCTGGATGCGGATCTGCTGCTCCTTGCCGGTCGCCTTGTCCTTCGCCTGCACTGAGACAATGCCGTTGGCGTCGATGTCGAACGTCACCTCGATCTGCGGCACGCCACGCGGAGCAGGCGGGATGCCGGTCAGGTCGAAGTTGCCCAGCAGCTTGTTGTCGGCTGCCATCTCACGTTCGCCCTGATAGACCTTGATGGTCACCGCCTGCTGATTGTCATCAGCAGTCGAGAACACCTGGCTCTTCTTGGTCGGGATCGTGGTGTTGCGGTCGATCAGCCGGGTGAACACGCCGCCCAAGGTTTCGATGCCAAGCGACAGCGGGGTCACGTCGAGCAGCAGCACGTCCTTCACGTCGCCCGACAGCACCGCGCCCTGCACCGCCGCACCGATCGCCACCACCTCGTCGGGGTTGACGTTGCGCGCGGGCTCCTTGCCGAAGAAGGTCTTCACCGTCTCGATGACCTTCGGCATGCGGGTCATGCCACCGACCAGGATCACCTCGGAAATCTCGCCCGCATTCACGCCGGCATCCTTCAGCGCGGCGCGGCACGGATCGAGCGTCTTGCTGATCAGGTCATCGACCAGGCTCTCAAGCTTCGCCCGCGTCAGCTTCATCACCATGTGCTTCGGCCCGGAGGCATCGGCGGTGATGAACGGCAGGTTGATCTCGGTCTCCTTGGAGGACGACAGTTCGATCTTCGCCTTCTCGGCGGCTTCCTTCAGCCGCTGCAGCGCGAGCTTGTCGCGACGCAGATCGATGCCCTGCTCCTTGCGGAACTCGTCGGCGAGATAGTCGATAACCCTGGCGTCGAAGTCCTCGCCCCCGAGGAAGGTGTCGCCGTTGGTGGACTTCACCTCGAACACGCCGTCGCCGATCTCCAGGATCGAGATGTCGAACGTGCCGCCGCCGAGGTCGTACACCGCGATCGTGCCGGTGTGCTTCTTGTCCATGCCGTAGGCGAGGGCCGCCGCGGTCGGCTCGTTGATGATGCGCAGCACCTCCAGACCGGCGATGCGGCCGGCATCCTTGGTTGCCTGACGCTGGCTGTCGTTGAAGTAAGCCGGCACGGTGATCACCGCCTGGCTGACCGGCTCGCCGAGATACGCCTCGGCGGTCTCCTTCATCTTGCCGAGGATGAAGGCGCTGATCTGGCTGGGCGAATATTTCTCGCCCTTCGCCTCGACCCAGGCGTCGCCGTTGTCGCCGCGCACGATGGTATAGGGCACCAGCTCTTTGTCCTTGCCGACCATCGGGTCTTCGTAACGACGGCCGATGAGGCGCTTGATGGCATACAGCGTGTTCGACGGGTTGGTGACTGCCTGGCGCTTGGCAGACTGACCGACCAGACGCTCGCCATTGTCGCTGAAAGCGACCATCGATGGCGTGGTGCGCGCGCCCTCGCTGTTCTCGATCACGCGAACGTCCTTGCCCTCCATGATGGCGACGCAGGAATTCGTCGTGCCGAGGTCGATACCTATGACTTTACTCATTAATGTTGGCTCCTTTCAGCGGACGCGCGCGACCCGAAGCACCGCGAGCGTCCCCACGCGGGAAGTGTGACATGGATGTATGGGGGGGTAGCCGGTCGGGCAAGGGGGCCGAGCGGCGGATTCTCATGCGAGGCCGACACGAAAATCATCAGGCCGTGGTGTCCAGTGCCGCGCCGCTCGCGCCCGATGTGATCTCGCTCGGCGGCGCCTTTGCGATCACCACCATCGCCGGGCGAAGCAGTCTGCCGTTCAGCGTCCAGACCGGCGTCCAGGCGTGCATCACGCTGCCAGGCGCATGCGCCGCGCTCTCCTGTTCGGACATGGCCTGGTGCAAGCTGGGATCGAACGGAGTGCCGGTCGGGTCCTCCCGCTTGATGCCGTTGCGTTCAAGGATGGCCAGGAAGTTCCGCTCGATGCTCTCCAGGCCCTCGCGCATGCGGGTGACGATCTCGGGCTCACCCGTCGAAGGAGCCGGCAGGCTGGTCAGCCCACGCTGCAGGTTCTCGGCCGCCTCGACCACGTCCTGGCCGAACTTCTGAACGGCGTATTGCCGTGTTTCATGCACCTCGCGTTGGCCGCGGGCGCGGACGTTGGCCGTTTCGGCCTCGGCGCGCATCCAGCGGTCCTTCATCTCCGACAGCTCCGCCTCGAGTTCGGCGATGCGCGCCGAGGCTGCCTGCATCACCTGCTCGGGCGTCTGCGGAGCGTCTCGCGGCTCCCTCCGGAACTGGTCGTTGGCCGCCTGCTCGGTCTTCATGGGGTCATTTTCGTTGTTCATGGCGCGTTCAGTTAGGATGACAATGAGCGAGGGGCAAGCGGTCCGGGCCGGTCCACGGGGGTGCGGGTTCAGTTTAGCGCCGAAAGGTGAACCGCGCGTTTACCGCAATCAACCCGAACCGCGTCACGTCCCCGGCGAGGCGGCGGCATCCTACCCCAGCAGCCGGCCGATCACCCGCGCCGTGTAGTCCACCACCGGGATGATGCGACCATAGTTGATCCGTGTCGGGCCAATCACCCCGATGGCTCCCACGATGCGGCCGCCATCGTTGCGCGCCGGCGCCACCACCATCGAGACGCCGGAGGTACCGAACAGCCCGCTCTCCGCGCCGATGAAGATGCGGACGCCGTCGGACTGTTCCGCCAGCTCAAGCAGGCGAAGCATGGTCTCCTGCGCCTCCAGCCGCTCGAACAGCGACTGGATGGCGGAGAGCCGCTCGATCTGGGTCACGTCGGACAGCAGGCGCGCCTGGCCGCGGACGATCAGGCTGCCGGCACGGCCCTCGCCGGTCCAGGTGGCGAGGCCGGCCTCCACCACCATGGCGGACAGAGTATCCAGTTCGGTGCGGTTGGCTGTGATCTCTTCGGCGACGATGCGGCGCAGTTCGGTCAGCGAGCGGCCCGACAGCCGCGCGTTGAGGTAATTGCTGGCCTGTTGCAGCGCCGAGGGCGGCAGGCCGGGCGGCGTATCGACCACGCGGTTCTCGACGTGGCCGTCCGCGTTGACCAGTACCACCAGGGCGCGGCCCGGACCGAGAGGGACGAATTCGATGTGCCGGATCGCGCCATCCGACTTCGGCGCCAGCACGAGGCCGGCCGCCTGCGACAGGCCGGACAGCATGGAACTGGCCTCGGCCAGCGTATCCTCCAGGCTGCGGCCAGAGGCGGCCAGCGCCGCCGTGATCGCCTCGCGCTCGTCCTCGGCGAGTTCGCCGAAATGCAGCAGACCGTCGACGAACAGACGGAGCCCCTGATCGGTGGGCAGTCGCCCGGCGGAGGTGTGGGGCGCGAACAGCAGGCCGGCATCGGTCAGGTCCGCCATCACGTTGCGGATGGTGGCGGGCGACAGGCTCATCGGCAGTCGGCGGGACAGCGTGCGGCTGCCGACTGGCTCGCCGGTTTCCACATACTGTTCGACGATTTCGCGCAGCACGGCGGCCGAGCGGGCGTCCAGCCCGGGCGGCACAGCGGCGCGCGCGGCGAAACTGGGCGGAATGCTTGGCTTGTCCATCACGGGATTCCGCCGGCAGGCTAGGGAGCGCCGGCGGAGCGGTCAACCAAAAGGCGGCGGTCAGGTCTGCCGATACAGCTTCATCGCGTTGTTGAAGAAAAAATCGCGCCGCTGCTGCTCGGGCAGCGGCATCGGCAGCACCTGGGCGGGATCGTCGTAATCCCAGTGCGGGTAGTCGGTGGCGAAGAGCAGCCGGTCCCAGCCGATCCAGTCAATCGCGTCCAACACGTGCTCGCGTGGGAGCGGCTCCTCCATCGGCTGGGTGGTCAGCCAGACGCTCTCGCGGATGTATTCGGAGGGTGCCCGCTTCAGGTGCGGCGTCTCCTGCTTCAGGCGGTTCCACAGCTTGTCGAGCCGCCAGGCAAGCGGCGGCAGCCAGGCGAAGCCAGACTCGATCAGCACCAGCTTGAAGTTCGGGATGCGCTCGAACACCCCCTCGATCACAAGGCTGGTGAGGAAGGACTGCGACGACTGGGCGTGGCCGACCATGTCCTCGATGTAGTACGAGGGCCAACCGCTGCCGGTGACGGGATAGCCGCCGAACCCGAACGCGTGCACGCCGATCGGCAGATTGGCCGCGGCGGCCGCCTCGTAGATCTTCCAGTACTGCTTCTGGCCAGGCGGATTGGCGGTGCGGGTGACCATCAGCACCTGGACGAAGCGCGGATCGCCGGCCCAGCGCTCGATCTCAGCCACGGCGGCATCGGCGTCCTCGTAGGGCACCACGATAGAGCCCTTCAGACGCGGCTCGATCAGCCACTCGGCCTCTACCCAGCGGTTCATCGCGCTGGCGACGCCGTTGCCGAACTCGCGGTTCTGAAAGCTGGAGCCGTTGTCGCCGGTCGGGTTCAGGATGCCGAGTTGGATGTTGTTCTCGTCCAGAAGCTGCTTCTGCATGAACGGCAGACTGCTGCCGGGGCGGCCGTTCGGCGGCCAGGCGTCGCGGCGGGAGGCGTTGGGCTGTCCCTTCGGATAGGCAGGGCCGGCTTGGTAGGCCTGGCGCGGGCGCGAGCCGAACGTCTTCGCCATCTCCACCCAGCGGGCCTCCATGTAGGGGAAGAGGTCCTTGTAGGAGTTGCGCTGCGGATGGATGTCGCCGTCGGCGAT
This sequence comes from uncultured Alphaproteobacteria bacterium, assembly GCA_963776505.1. Classification (GTDB taxonomy): domain Bacteria; phylum Pseudomonadota; class Alphaproteobacteria; order Acetobacterales; family Acetobacteraceae; genus JAMXLO01. The sequence goes on along the minus strand of CAVZNH010000088.1, from coordinate 66,773 downwards.
CGCCAGCTTCGAGGTGGCGGGGGACTGGACGGTCGGGTGGCTGGTGACCTGGACGTTCATCAAAGGGCCTCCGTCAGGGCGGGCACTAAATCCAATTATGCTTACATGATCGTGCCGCGTGGCATGTGTGGCAAGTCGGGGCTATGGCTCTACCGGCTGCGAGGATAGATTCCCGCGCGTGACGTCCGTTGCCACACATAGCAAGACGCTGGTGGATGCGCCCCACGGCGGTGCGCAACTCCTTCGAGGAGGAAGTGTCATGGTTGGAGGTTCTGGATCGGCGCGGGACGTGCAGCCGGAGCGGACCCAATATCAACGGCAGGTCGAGGCTCAAATCGCGCAATATGCCGACGCCGACGACATCCACCAGAATGCGCCGGCAGCGTTGTGGATGGGCGATCGCTTCCTGGTCCCCAAACTGCGCCAGGTGTTTGGCTCGAACACCGTCGCTGGCTGCTACGCGACCTGTTTGTCCCGAGCCGTCGAGCGGGCCGGTGCGGCCGAGGTGGTGAGCCTTGGGTCGGGTGACTGTTCGCTCGAGATCAAAGTCGCGCAAGCGGCGCGGGAGCGGGGCGGATCACCATTCCGTATCTCCTGCCTGGAGCTGTCGCCTATCCTGATCGAGAGGGCGCGACGGGCCATTTGGAAGGCGGGGGTCGATGACATGGTCCACGTCCTTCCGGCGGACCTGAACCGAGACCTGCCGCTGGCGCAGCCGGTCGGCGCTTTCATGGCGCATCATTCGCTGCACCACATCGTGGCGCTGGAGACCCTGTTCGGTCAGATTGTGGAATGGCTGGACCCCGAGGGGGCCTTTATCACCATGGACGTGATAGGCCGCAACGGCCATATGCGCTGGCCCGAGACTCTCGCGATCGTCCGTCAGATCTGGCCGCAGCTTCCGGACCGGCTGAAATGGGACCACATGTTCGGCGGCCTCGACCGTTGGTACCAGAATTGGGATTGCTCGATCGAAGGCTTTGAAGGCATTCGCGCTCAGGACATTCTGCCGTTGCTCATTGAGTTCGGTTTTGGGTTCGAACGCTTTTTCGCAACCGGCGGACTGACCGATGTGTTCTACGATCGCCGCTTCGGACCCAACTTCGATCTCAGCAATGCGCTTGACGTACAGTTCCTGGAACGAGTGCACAGCCTCGAAGAGGATCTGCTTGCGCGGGGCAAAGTCAAACCAGTCATTGTGTACGCCGTGATGCGTTCGCCGCGATCGAGAATCACGCCAGTACAACCGACCTGCTGCGGCGATCTGCCACCTCCAATGGCGGTTCGCCCCACACGGATGCCCGCCCCGGCTGCCGTCATAGCAATGGCGGAGACACGGTTCACGTCTCCGTACCCGGCCTGCCCGGCACCGGATGTGATGACAGTAAGTTGCGACAAGACCGTGTTGTTCGGGCGTGCCGGTGAAGGTCGGGGACTGCTGCGTTGGGGCTGGGCGACGCCCGAGGATGATTTCACCTGGTCGCTTGGCATCCAGTCGGCGGTGGAATTCATGGCAGCAGAGCCAGTCAGTCAGATCGACTTTCGATTGATGGCGTATCGGCCTCCTACGGCGACGACAGGCTTGCTGGAAGTTGCGGTCAACGGATTGGTGTTGGCCTGCATCGACCTGGCCGCCCTCGCGGGCGATCATATCTCTATCCGGCTCGCGCTGCCGGCAGGTGTTCGTGCGTTGGTGGAGTTGACGTGTTCCCGACCGCGTCGCCCTGACATCGACGGCGGCGCAGACCAGCGGCCCCTCGGTGTCGCATTAATAGCAATGACCCTTCAGCCTCACAACAGACGACCGCAGCCTGACTGAGTGATACGCGGGTACGTATTCCGGAAATTGTGGATCACGCTCTTGAGGACGAGGCCTACGACAAGTGCATCACGCCGTGCGATAGAACGCTACGAGTGGAGCGGTGAATCCGATACTTTCCAGCGTCACGGTGTCGCCCGATGCCAATGGCGCTGGGTTGTCCGGCCAGGCGCCGTCCTGTTCGCGGCGCAGCAGATCCGCGCGGACTTCCGCTGTGTGCAACACGAGGATCTCCAGGACGCTTGGAATAGTGACGTAGCTCCAGACGTTCGCCCACGTGTCCGCCTTGTTTGATGGCGACAGTATCTCGACAACGACCACCGGCTTGTGCAGCAGGCGCTCGTCGGGGTCCCATTCGGCGCAGGTCACGGCAAGGTCTGGCACGCGCACGTTGAGGTTGGCGCGGACCTTGGGCTGGATACCAGGCTCGGTGATGACCCGGCATGCCGGACGCGAATCAGCAAGATGATTGCCAATCAGCCGCCCTGACTCGTTCTGGATCGCGCCATGACGGGGCGATGCGGGCGCCATTGCCTGCGGGGTGCCGTCGATCAACTCCCACCGGTCGCTGTCCTGCGGGTTCCAGTCGAGAAATTCGGCCACCGTCATCGCGGCGGGAAGCTGGTTAGCGACGCTCATGAGACGGGACTATAGTGGGCATTGCTGCGGTTTGCGGCAACAACGGCTTACCCTCGGTGGAAAAGATTGCGCCGCATCAGTACGAATGGCTTGCTCCGGTGCAGTACGGTCTCGACGGTCCGCCGCCCGGCACGGGCGTAGGTCCATTCCGCCGTGTTCGTATAGAGCCATAGCGGCGAACGGGACGCTGCGCCCGCCTCGCGTTCGATGGCGGCGATCAACTACCCGCATGACCGCGGCCCCGCGCGTGAGGCACGACGAACTAGATCGGGGCGATGTGAAGTGGAGACAACAGGTTTCGGCACGGGATACGGCGTTCCGTTCAGTTCGCCCGCTCAGTCAATCGAGAATACGTCGCCCGTGGATTGTCGATCATGATCTTGCGCACCAGCTCCCGCGGCAGCCCCTCCGGTAGCACCTCGTCGCGGTCGAACTGCCAATGCGGATAATCGGTGGAGAACAGCAGCATCTCGTCCGATCCCATGTGGTCGAGCAGCTTCTGGAATGCCTCGGTCGTCGGCGGTGCGTCACACGGCTGCGTGGTGAGGCGGACGTTGGACCGCACGATGTCGGTGGGCGCGCGGTCTACCCAAGGCACCTCCATGCGCAGCCCGCGCCAGAATTTTGTGAGCCGCCACAGATGTGCCGGCAGCCAGGTGAAGCCCGACTCCAGCAGCACGACCTTCAGGTCGGGGAACTTGGTGAACACGCCCTCGCACACGAGCGACGACAGCGCGGCCTGGAAGGCGGCGGCCTGTGCCGCGTAGTCCTCGGTGTAGTAGGTGGGCCAGCCGAGCGGCGTGACCGGGTGGCGATAGGCGGAGCCGGCATGGATGCCGACCGGCAGCCCGTGCCTCTCGGCGGCGGCGTATATCGGCCAGTAGTGGCGCTTGCCCAACGGATGGTCGTGCATCACCAGCAGGAGGATCTGCACGAAGCGGCGGTCGGGAGCGACGCGGTTGATTTCTTCCACCGCCAGTTCGGCGTTCTGCATCGGCACCACGATGGAGGCGCGCAGCCGCGGCTCCTTGTCCAGCCACTCAGCAGCGATCCAGTCGTTCACCGCGCGGGCAAAGCCGGCGCCCATGTCCTCGGAGAACAGCAGTTGTACGCCGTAGAGGCAGTTGCAGATGGCGATGGACGTGCCGAACGGGTTGAGCGCATGGGCGCGGAGTGCGTCGAGGTCGGAGCCGGGCTTGCCGTTGGGCAGACGCCAGTCGGGACGGGAGGTCAGGGGCGAGTTGGCGGGGTAGGCGATCGACTCAAGCTCGTGCACGCCGCGCTGGATGACGACGTCGCGCCAGTGGTCGGAAAGATAGGGATGGAGGGCGCGCAGGTTGGGCACCGCGGGATGGATGTCGCAGTCGACGCCGCCTGGTTCGATGAGGGACATGGAGGGTTGTCAGTCCGTTGCCGCGCAGAGGCTAGCGTGACTGGCCTGCGATCTCAAAGCGGCGGACCATGCGCGATCATGCATCGCGCAGCCAGTTTTCGCAGAGCAATCCGTCGATTCGCGAGAACTCCGCTATGTTGTCGGTGACGATCGTGCAGCCAAGCGCCAGCGCCTGTGCCGCGATCAGCAGGCCGTTGCCGCCGATCGGCCTGCCGCTGCGCTCCAGCCGCGCGCGGATCAGACCATACGCTGCGTCAGCTGGCGCCTCGAACGGCAACACATCAAGTGCGCCGAGTACCGCATTCAGTTGTCGCGTCAGCCGCGCCGAGCTCTTCTTTGCAGCGCCATAGCGCAATTCCGCCGCGACGATGATGCTGGTGCAGACCTGCGCCTCGCCGACTTCGCGAAGTCCGGTCAGCAACGCGGCCCTGCGGATTTCGGACAAGATCGGACACGATGTTTGTATCCAGCAGATACCGCATCAAAACTCGACGGCATCGGGCGGCGCGTCAGGGATCGGCGGAAACTCCTCGTCCAGAGGCGCAAGGGTCGCCAGCAGAGCGAGCAGGGACCTGGACGGGGCGGGCTCGATGATCAGCCGCTCGCCTTCCTTGCGCATGATGACCGCTTCGCCGGGCAACTCGAACTCGCGCGGAATCCGCACAGCCTGGTTACGCCCGTTCTTGAAGAGCCTGACATGACGCTCCGGAAGAAGCAGGTGATTTTATTGGCATATGCCGCAACATATGCCTTGCTGGACCCTCTGTCCACCGTGACGGCCTTGAACCTGGTCTCGTGGCGTTCAGGCGGATCGGGGACGCCAAGGGCAGGTTTGTGGTCCCCGACACGATCGACGCCGATGAGGCAGCGATCGCCGCGCTGTTCACCGGACATCCCGTGTGAGGCTGCTGCTCGACACGCATATCGCCCTCGTGGCGGACGACAGCAGTCTATCTCCGGCAGCGTCCGAGCTGATCGCCGATCCGGCGAACGAAGTGTTCGTCAGCGCCGCAAGCCTGTGGGAGATTGCGATCAAGCGTGCACTCGCCCGCGGCACGGCGAACGACATGCCGGTCTCCGCGCAGGAGGCGCTCGGTTACTTTCGCGACGCCGGCTACGCGCTGCTGGATATTGCGTCGGCGCACACTGTGGCGGTCGAGCGATTACCGATGCTGCACGCGGATCCTTTCGACCGCATACTGGTCGCCCAGGCGCTCACGGTGCCGCTGCGCCTGCTCACGCACGATGCCCGCGTTGCGCGATACAGCGATACGGTGATCGTGGTTTAATACTTGCGCCGGCGCTCTTATGATCCGCTCGAGCGGAGCACCCGATGGAACTGTTCGTCTTCGCCCGCTTCCACGCTCGCGAGGGCCAGCAGGACGCCGTTGCGGCCGCGCTGGGCGATGTCATTCCCCCAACCCGCGCGGAGCCAGGCTGTCGGGCGGTCGAGGCCTATCGCTCCACGCGCGATCCATCGCTTTTCTACATCCACTCGCGCTGGGAGGATGAAGCGGCCTTCGATCGCCACGCCGAACTCCCGCACACGGTACGCTTCCTCAAACATGTGCAGTCTGCTGATCGATCATCCGCTCGACGTCACCCGCTCCCGGCCCATAGGGTAGCTGCAGCAAACACGACGCGGCGCGATTGCAGCATGGCGTTCTCTCGCGCCGGCAGCACTGCTATAGCGGCCGCATCGAAGCGTCAGGCATGGGGGACGCGGTGGAGTATCGGTACTCTTGGCAGCTCAGGACTGCGCGTGTCGCTGGTCGGCCTCGGCTGCAACAACTTCGGACGCCGCATCGACTATGCCGCATCGCAACCTGTGGTGCACAAGGCGCTCGATCTCGGGGTCACCCTGTTCGACACCGCCGATGTCTATCGCAGCGCGATCGGCGGCTCGGAGGAGTTCCTTGGTCGCGCGCTCGGACCTCGCCGCAAGGACATCGTTTTGGCGACCAAGGTGAGCATGCCGACCGACGATGGACAGCGCGGGGCGTCACGCCGGATCATCATCGCCGGTGTAGAGGCAAGCCTGCGGCGGTTGAACACCGACTGGATCGATCTTTACCAGCAGCACCAACCCGATCCGCTGACGCCGATCGAGGAGACGCTGCGCGCGTTCGACGACCTCATCCGCCAGGGCAAGGTGCGCTACCATCGGCTGTTCGAACCAGAAGGCGTGGCAGGTTGTCGAGGCGCGCTGGACGTCGCGTACACTGGGTCTGGCGCCGTTCGTGTCCTGCCAGGATGAATACAGCCTGCTGATGCGCCGCGCCGATAGCGAACTGATCCCGATGATGCAGGCGCATGGCATGGGCCTGCTGCCGTACTATCCGCTCGCGAGCGGCGCTCTCACCGGCAAGTACCGCCGCAATACGCCGATGCCCGAAGGCGCGCGGCTCAAGGTGCATGGCGCGCGCTACGGCGATCGCTTTCTCAATGACACCACCTGGCCCGTCGTCGAGCGTCTGGGGTCATTCGCCGAAGCGCATGGGCGTACGTTGCTGGAACTCGCCTTCGGCTGGCTTGCGGCGCGGCCCTGCGTGTCCAGCATTATCGCGGGGGCTACGAAACCCGAGCAGTTGGCAGCCAACGTCCGCGCCGCCGACTGGCGCCTGACACAGGCCGATATGCAGGAAATCGACCAGATCACCGCGCCCTCTTGATCGGCCGGTCCCGCCTGCTAGCTTCCGCCACTCGAAATGACAACTCACGACCCCGTCCGCTTCGTCGCCAAGAACATGCGCGTCGATCTCCGGCTGATCGCCGAGATGATCGCGCCCGGCTCGCGCGTTCTCGACATCGGCTGCGGCGACGGCATGCTGATCGATCATCTGTCGCGCACCAAAGGCTGCGACGCGCGCGGCATCGAGATCGACATGGCCGAGGTGATCCGCGCGGTGGCGCACGGCATGCCGGTGATGCATGGCGATGCCGACACCGACCTCGCGCACTATCCGGACGGCGCATTCGACTACGTGGTGCTGTCGCGCACACTTCAGGCGGTGGAGCAGCCGCGCGTCGTGCTGCGCCAGATGCTGCGCATCGCCACGCGCGCGGTGGTGAGTTTTCCGAACTTCGGCCACTGGCTGGTGCGCTGGCAACTGGTCAGCACCGGGAAGATGCCGGTGACGCCCGCCTGGGATCGGCCATGGCACGAGACGCCGAACATCCACCCATGCACGATCCGCGACTTCTTCGCGTTATGCGAGCACGACGGCTATGTGGTGGAGAGCTGGCTCGCTGCGGACGACGCGGGCGGCCGCACGCCGTGGCGGCGCTTCCCGCGCCTCGCCAATCTGTTCGGCGAACAGGGGCTGTTCCTGCTGCGGCGCGTCGGCGGCGGGTAGGATCGGCCTCGCCCGCTCGCCACAGTCACTGGAATCCGGCCTTCTTCAGCCCTTCGAGCATATGGTCCTGCGCCTCCTGCGTGCCGAATTGCGCGGCGAATGTTCGGGCGTCGAGGAGTGGCCATAAATGTGCGGTGATGCCGCGCTCGCGCTCTGCATCCTGCTGGCGGCTCAGTTCCGCGTAGGTGGCGGCAAGCATCGGATGCGTGACCATCTGGGTGTTGCGCCCTGGGTCACGGTCAAGCGACCGATCGCATGCGCCGACAGCATCGGTATACCGGCGAAGCAGATAATACGCCATGCAGAGTCTTGCGGCTGCGAAGCCATTGGCTCGGTCAAAGCGAAGCGCACCCTCCAACCACGGCAGTGCCTCGGTGGCCCTACCCGCCCAGGTCAATATGGCCCCGCGGTAGGCATAATTGTCCGCATCGCTCGGATTGATTTCGAATGCGCGGTCGATTTGCTCGAGCGCTGCATCGTATCGCTTTTTGAAAAGATTGATAAGGGCGAGCACACGATAGGCCCGCGTCGTTGCCGGATCCAGCGCGAGCGCCTTCTGAGCCAGCTCTTCAGCATGTTCGAGATCGTCCGCAAGGAACTGGGACCACCCTGACACGACGGCCTCAAAATACGAGCCGCCCAATGCCGCATACGCCTCCGCGTAATTGGGGTCGAGATCAATGGCGCGCTGAAAGAGTTCGCTTGCCTCGTCGTTGTTGTCGCGCGTTTCTTGCGAAAGCATGTCGCGACCACGCAGAACGTACTGGTACGCCGCGAGGTTGCTGGTCGGTTTGGCGAGCGCGCGAGTCTGCTCGAAGCGGGTAAGCGTTACCGCCGCCGCGCCGACGACACGCCTGGCGATATCGTCCTGCACAGCGAAAATGTCGTTGCCTTCGGTATCGTATGTTTCGGACCATACATTCCGCCCAGTCGCGGCCTCGGTCAAAGCGACGCCGACGCGAATGCGATTGCCCGCTCGACGGATGCTGCCCTCGAGCAGGTATCGCGCATTCAGCAGGCGCCCGATTTCAGCGGGGGAGGCATTCGAGTCCTTGAACGGGAAGCTGGCCGATTTCGAGATGACAAGCAGGTTCGAGAAATGGCCGAGTGCGGTAATGACGTCTTCAGTGACTCCGTCGCTGAAGAAATCATGACCGGTATCGCCTGACAGGCTCTTGAATGGCAAAACCGCCACCGAAGGACGCTCGGCGAGGCGAGCCGGAGCGGCGAGAGTTGCCACTTCGACGGGCTTGACCGCAGAGCCGGGCCCGAATTGGTCCAATCCCCCACGCGCGTGACAGCGCCCAGGCAACAAAACCGGCCGACACGAACACTGCGGCCCCCGCGACAGCAATCAAGGCCCGGCGTTTTCTCTCTTCGCGAGACTCGCGCGTTGGCAGACATCGCCGCGACATCGGCCGATCGCCGGACGGTGGTGATCGGAATCAAACTTCAGTACGAACGCCTCAACCGGTCTCGCGATGTTCTTCAAGGTCAGCGACCCCAGCTCCTCAAAAGCGAGATCGAGCCGACCGTGCACATGGTCCCGGACCGCCCGGGACACACAAATGCCGCCAGGTGGGCACTCAGCCTCGAGTCTGACCGCCACATTGACCGCGTCACCGTGCAGATCGGTGCCATCCGCGATCGCATCTCCGATGTTGATCCCGATCCGAAACCGGATAGCCCGATCAGGAAGTTGGTCGCCATCAAAGACAGGAACATCCTGCTGCACCTTGACCGCAAAGCGCACTGCCCCATCGATACTGTTGAATACCATCAGCAGGGAGTCGCCGCCGGTCTGGACAATTCTACCGCCGTGACTATCGAGGGCTGGATCGATGACCTCGCTCCGGAGTTTACGCAGCCGTTCGAGCGTTTGCAGGTCATCCAGCCCGATCAGGCGGCTGTAGCCAACCATGTCGGCGTAGACGACCGCGATAAGTCGCCGTGGATCTGGAAGCCCACCCGTCATGTCCGACGTTCCGGTCATCGACATGGTGGACGCCTTACCGGCAATGCGGCAGGGCACAACGCCATTCAGAAGCCTCCTGAACGGCATCCTAGCACCGGCCGCCCTTCCGCCGATACTTGGATTGGCTCACCGGTCTGGGCACATGCAGATTTGTTTGACCCGGGCAATAGACAGTGCGCAGTATCTCGCCATCAGGGACTGGTCATTGACGCCCTGGAGGGGGAAACAGACCATGTCGAAAGCTGCTTTTCTTGTGCCGGCGTGGGGCGCAGCATCAGTCGCCCTGCTCTTCCTGACACTTCCCGGGTCCACGGCCCGGGGCGACGAGCCGAAGCTTTCGATCAGCGGCTATGATCCGGTCGCCTATTTCACCGATGGGAAACCCGTGCCCGGCAAGTCGGATCTCGAATATCAGTGGCACAAATTGCGCTGGCGCTTTGCCAGCAGTGAGCATCGCGATCTGTTCAGCAAGGACCCGGCGCGCTATGCGCCCCAGTACGATGGCTATTGTGCGATGGGTGCGTCGTTGGACGAGGCGGCGCACAAGGACACCGTTGATCCAGCCGCTTGGACCATTGTGGACGGCAAACTGTATCTGCTTCATCACGACGGCTACTGGCTTGCGAAATGGCGGGAGCAGGCCAAGGAGTTCATAAAGCGAGCCGACGCGAACTGGCAGGCCATTGCGGATCTGCCGGCACCAACCATTGTCGGACCACCCTGCGCTGCCTCCCCGCCCACGACCTCGGTCGCACTGAGGGATGGCGGCCACTGGTTGGTCGTTGGCGGACAGGTCGCGCGCGACGCGGCCGGGAATGTCGTCGGGAAGGGCGATATGCGGACGCAGATCGAACAGGTTGGGGAAAATGTCGATGCGTGCCTCAAGGCCGGCGGCGCAACCGTCAACAATATTGTATTTACGGTCAGCCATGTCGCGGCGCCGGCGGAATTCGACAAATACGCCGACCTGCTCCCGCGCTACTTCGGCCCACCCTCGCCGCAGAGCACCACCGTCGCCATGCCGCAACTATCCGACCCAGACCTGCTGCTGGAGGTCGAGGCCATTGCGGCAATCAAGTGAGCGCAGGAGGCTTGCGAGGACTCAACGGCCCCAGGACTGCTGCACCGCGTTCGAGAGAGTTTTCCGCAGTCCGGCAGCGGCCGGGAACTTGCCACCGGTGCCAGCAAGCGTCTTGTTCACATCGAAGCCACTCCCGTAAGCGGCGTGGTTGAGATCTTGGTCGAGGCCCATCTTCATTGACCCCAGCCCACTGCCAGCGAACAGGCCCGACGAGGTCTCGACGGTCATGACCTGGGCGCCACCTGAGATACCGCCGGCGCCGATGCCACCGACGCCCCAGTCCCCCACAGCAAAGCTGCCACCGGCGCTCAACTTCGAAACGCCGTCGACAAATTGCCTGATGGCGGCGTCGGTGAGGACCAGCATCATCACTTCGGACTTTTCGGCGCCCGCCAGGAATCCGATGTCGTAGTCGGACAGGCGGATGAAGACCGGATCGCTCCACACCTGTCCGTGACGCGCCAACAGGACGCCGACTCCCCGCTGAGCACCCAGAATGAACCCCATGCTGGTCGAGTTCGGCGCAATGAAGATCCCGCGTGCACCACCGGTCAGGTTGCGGATCGCCTGCCATTGGGGCTTCGAGAAGAAGCTCTCAGCGGTGTTCGCGGCCGATTGTGTAAGGGTGGCTGGATTTATTTGGGTTGTCGCGCTGCTTTGCGGGACTGGACTGACTGGCGCCGCCGCATTGCTTTGACCCAGCTGGCTGCCCGGCCTGAAGGTTTGCGATGGTTGGGAATTGGAGCCACTGCATGCCGTCAGGAGCGCGAGGCAGCAGATCGCTCCCGCAAACACAAACCCATTGACCATTCTGTTGCCGATGCCCCGATTGCGCAATCCGCACGTTTTGGGCTCCGGCACCAGCGATCACTGCCGTCAGAACCATGTGCGAGGTCGATGTAGCAGACATATCGCAAGTTGGCGAACGACGCGACAGCCCAGGATATTGGACCGTCCTGCGCTAGACATCCCTCAACGGGGACCGGCAGGTTCCACAGCGGTCGCACGCCGGCGCAGCATGTCGCCGAACGCGTCGAACACGCTCCGCATATGCGCGTGCTTGTAGGGAAACATATCCTCGGGGTCCATAAGGTGGATGATGGCTGCACTGTCCGCCTCGAACATGAGCAGGCGACCGTCCGGCAGTTCGCCGCAGTCGATCGAGTAGTAATCGAATGGCACCCGTTCATGCAGAGCGGCAAACGCGTTGCGGTGACGGGCTGCGAAGGTCGCGTCGAAATGCGCCATGGCCTGCGCCTCGTCGGCGCGTTTGTCCGCACTCTCGGTCATGCCCGCGTTCAGATAGTGGACCATCCAGTTCTGCGACGAGGCCATGTGGCAAAGATGCGGCTGCCGATCGATGAATGCGACCCGATACTTCCGGTAAAGCCCGTCCGCCGATCGGTAGTCCACGAACTCGGTGACGAAGTACGAGATCGCAAACGAGAACAACAGATAAGAGTCCAGAGCGGCGCGACCTTCGATCTTCTTGAGGCCCGCGCCGGCATGGGAGCCGAGCGGGCGGATCAGAACCGGATAGGCGCAGCCCGGCAGGAGATCGCCGATATCGCCCCCGTCTCGGAGCAGGTCATCCAATTGGTTCGCGACTGACCATGACAGTCGGCGGGCTGCAGATGCCGGGCACGCCGGCCAGCAATGCGGACAGCCTGTCGCGCGCCAATACGGGCAGAAGACCTGGGTCGTTCAACGCCGGCCGTGGCCACAACATGAACAGCCGGTGCAGTCTCGCGACCATGGCGGCATCGGCTTCGCCGACAGCGAAGAACGCGACGTCATGGTCGGGAATGGTTGCCGGCAGAGGTGTGTCGGGTACCACGAAGAGCAGATCGAGCCGCACGTCCAGATGGTTGGTGATGAAGTCAATCGGCGTGTTCAGCATCAACACACCAGGTGCCACGATCGCAAGCAGCCGTAAGCCGGCGCGGCTCTCACCGTCTCGCCGAATACGAAACAGCGGAGATGCAGAGATAGCTTCGTCCTGTAGACCCAGCCCTTCGGCGCGCCGAAAACCCAATTGGTATGCGATGGAGGTGTCGTAGAGCCGGGCGACAGGGTCAGCGTCCAGTCGACCGATCATGGCGGCAAGAGCGGCAGCATCGGCACCTTGCATCGCCGTGGTCGTCAGCGCGGCCATGCCGATGATGGCAGGCGGGACACACGCCTCGCTGAGGCATGGCAGCGGATCGGCGGAAAATGCAGGCATGCGAGCAGTCCGTGGCGTGCCTGACTGTGCGGCGACTGGCTTAACGATCGGTTAGCTCGTATCTCGCACCCTGGTGTTGCTTCCTTGGGGCGGTGAAAGGTGTGCTACCACAACGACTTACGACGAGGTCGGCGATGACGGAACGGGGATACCCCCAGGCATCGCTGGATCCGGCCGATTGGTCGGAGGTGCGTGCGCTCGGTCATCGTATGCTCGACGACCTGTTCAATGAACTTGAGGGCATTCGGCAGGAACCGGTTTGGCAGCCGATGCCGGACAGTGTGCGCGGTGCCTGGGATCAGCCGCTGCCGCGCGCAGGCCTGCCTATGGCGGAAGTCTACGACGAGTATCGACGGCTGCTCGCGCCGTATGTGGTCGGCAACAGACATCCGCGATTTTTGGCTGGGTGCATGGCGCTGGCACCGCGGTAGGCGTACTGGCCGAAATGCTGGCCGCTGGACTGAATGCGAACTGTGGCGGCCGTGATCATGCGCCGATTGCCTGCGAGCAGCAGGTGATCCGTTGGGCAGCAAAAATGCTTGGCCTGCCTCAGGATTCGTCCGGTCTGGTGGTGACAGGCACGTCGATGGCGAACCTCGTGGCCGTCATCATCGCGCGACGCGCGGCATTGGGTAGTGCGATACATGATCACGGCTCCGGCAGGCCGCAGCTGACCGTCTATGCGTCGGAGCGGTCCACCTCTGCGTCGGTCGGGCGCTTGACATCACCGGCATAGGGTCGGCGTCGCTGCGCCTCATTCCATGCGACGCGTGGGGTGCAATGGACGTCGCGGCATTGCGAGTTGCTATCGCCGAGGACAGAGATCGGAACCTGTTGCCGTTCCTCGTGGTGGGAACGGCTGGCACGGTCGATATCGGCGCAATCGATGACCTGACCGCAAATGGCGCAGGTCTGCGAGGAACAGCGGCTATGGTTTCATGTCGATGCGGCGTTCGGCGCCATCGCCATGCTGTCACCGGTGCTCCGGCCCCTGCTCGCGGGGATCGAGCGCGCCGACTCGGTGGCTTTCGATTTCCATAAATGGGCGCAGGTCCCATATGACGCCGGTTGCATCGTGGTCCGCGATCCGGCGGCGCACCAGGCGGCGTTTGCACACCAGGCTGCCTATCTGCGGCGCGAGACACGTGGCTTGGCGGCCGGCAGGCCCTGGCCGGTCGATCTCGGTCCGGAGCTGTCGCGGGGCTTTCGTGCGCTCAAGGTCTGGATGACGATCAAGGCTTATGGCACGGACCGGCTCGGCGAAGTTGCCGCGCGCTCCTGTGCACTGGCGCGTCGGCTTGCGTCAGCGATCGACGATGAACCACTGCTCGAGCGGATGGCGCCGGTCCGGTTGAACATCGTCTGCTTTCGCTATCGCCTCGGTGACGATGAGTTTCAGGCGGCGATCGCGGCAGACCTGCAGGAATCGGGTCAGGTGGTCCTCTCGACGACATCGATCATGGGCCGAATGGTGCTTCGGGCCGCATTCGTCAATCATCGATCAGACGAAGGAGATGCGGACGCGGTGATCCGAGCGGTAATCGACGCGGGTGCGCGGCGCCGGTTCGTCGGTCGAACCACCGGCTGATGGCGTTTGCGCGCCGATCGATTTGGCGGAGGACTGTTTACCCGGATTTAACTGAAGAGGGTGCAGGGTGGCACATTCAAGGCGCCAAAACGACGCGGACACGTATCTGCGATCAAAGACGCCATGCCGAATGATCTCACCATCCCAGCAGTTGCCGCAAATTCGTTTGGCAACAACACAGCCGCGAAGGCAAAGGCTAGCGGCGGTCGAGCCCACGACTGTGGCGGATCCTGCCCCCACGCAACCGCTGACCACAAACCCTGTCATACGACTGGATGAATCGCTCGGACTGGTCGTGATTGAGTTTCGCAATGCCAGCGGAGCGATCACTACCTCAATTCCCAGTCAGCGCCAGTTGGAAGCCTATCAGCGCTGGGACGACACCCGTTTAGGACCCGCGCCACCCGGCTGCACCAACAGTCCGCCCAGCACGCCCCCGCCTGCTGCACCGCACACGCCAACCGCGCCCAGCCAGGACGAAACCAAGTCCCGGAAAACCGACCCAGGCTGAACAGGTCATCCCTTGTCAGCCCGACGGCCGCCGGCGCGCGCAGTGACAACGGCGCACTTTCAAACGATCACGCGGAGCGCGCCGCAGGAACGTACCGCGCGATCACGTCCACCACCGTCACGGTCAAGACGTTCAGTGCCAGCGCAACGATGCCGATATTCAGGTCGCGCAGCGCTTCCGGCAGGCCCGGCAACAGCGTCGCGATTGTGGTGTGGGTGACCGAGGTGGCGGCAACTGTGGCAACCCCCACGACGATGCCGGCGAACACGCCAATGCTGCTCAGCGGATTGTTCCGGCGCAGACTCATCACCAGCGCGGGGAACAACTGGGTGACGAAGCTGTAGCCCATCAGCAGCAGCGCAACAATGGTCTGCCCACCTCGCAGAGTGAAGAAGACCGCGACCAAAGCCACGACCGGCACCAGGCAGCGAGCCAGTCGCGACACAGCCTGATCCGGCACATCACCGCGCACAGGGCGATAGATATTGTTCGCCAGCAAGGTCGCCGCGGTCATCATGATCATCGAGCCGGGCACCAGCGCGGTCAACACGCCCGCCGCGCCAATCACACCAACGAACCAGGGCGAGAACGCCTGGATCGACAACTGGAATAGCGCGAGATCGATCGACGGCCCGCTCAGCCCTGGCACCCTGAGAACCGCGGCGAAGCCGACAAAGAACACGAACGCCAGAATTAGCTGATACAGCGGCATGACGATGGCATTCTGTCGGAACACCCTCTCCGTGCGCGCGGTGAACACCGAGCCGAAACTGTGCGGCCACATGTAGAAGCCGAGAGCGGTGAGCAGGACCGTGGAGTTGAACCACGCTATGCTCTCACCCTGGAGTGGCAGGGCGAGGAAGCCCGGTCTCGCGTCCTGGATGGCTGAGAACATCGGACCAAGGCCGCCGTAGAAATGGATGGGCAGATAGATACCGAGAAAAACCGCCACGGCCAGGACCACCGCGTCCTTCGCGACCGCGGTCCAGGCGGAGCCGTGAACACCCGACACCATCACGTAGGCCGTGACGACACCGGCGCCAATCCAGATCGCCACAGTCGACGGGATGGCGCCGTAAGACGCGGTGGCCACAATGATGCCCAGCCCTTTGAACTGCAGCACCAGGTAAGGGACCAACGCCACGATGCCGACCAAGGCGACGAATACGCCGAGAGCGGGGCTGTCATATCTGGCAGCGAAGTAGTCGGGCTGCGAGAACAGCCGATGTTGCCGCGCGTAGCGCCAGATCGGCGGCAGCATCCAGTACGAAATCACGTAGGCAAGGCAGCCGTATCCGAGGATGTAATAGGCGGGGCCGCCGTGGCCATAGGCGTAGCCGCTGCCCCCCAGGAAGGTGAAGGTGGTGTAGATTTCGCCGGCCATCAGCAGGAAGACGAAGATGGCGCCGAAGCCGCGGCCGCCGACTGTCCACTGCTCCAGGTTCATGTCGCGCCCGTGGCAGGCCTGCAGGTCGAGCAGCAATGCTCCAAGTGCGGAGAGGGCGATGATGGCGAGGGCGGCGCTCACGCTTCGGGCTCCGGGCGGCGGTTCGCCGGGTCGGTGAGGTAGATCAGGGCCATGATGCCGCTGGTCAGCATGATCCACAGCAACAGCCACGCCAGCAGCAGCGGCATGCCGAGTACGAATAGCGTGACGCGATTAAGAAAACACGGGTCCGAGCAGGATGCCCAGGAACGGCAGGACGGCGAGGAATTTGGCCGGGGTCATTGTGATCTTGAACGGTCCGGCGTGCCAGCGGTTGCACCTGGCGCATCCGCTGGGCAGGCATCCGCCACTGTGGCAGAAGTCGGGGCGAACAGGGAGGCCGCCATGCCCGCAAAGCCGCGCGTGATCACCATCGAGGAACACTACCAGGACCCCGACGTGGCGCGTGCGTATGCGCCCGAGGATCAGCGGCAGCTTCCCGCCATCGCGGAGCGGCTGAACGACCTGACCGGCCTCCGCATCAAGGAGATGGACGAGGCGGGGATCGACATGCAGGTGCTGTCGCACGCCAATCCCGGACTGCAGAAGATGGATGCGGCGACCGCGGTGCCGCTGGCGCGCATCGCCAACGATCGCCTGGCCGAGACGGTGCGCGCGCACCCCGACCGGTTCGCCGCCTTCGCCGCCATCCCCACGCCCGATCCGCAGGCCGCGGCCGATGAACTGGAGCGCGCGGTGACGCACCTCGGCTTCAAGGGCGCGCTGATCAACGGCACGACCAATGGCGTGTTCTTCGATGACAAGCGCTTCTGGCCGATCTGCGAGCGTGCCGCGGCGCTGGACGTGCCGCTGTATCTACATCCGACCATGCCGCATCCCGGCGGTGATCGAGACCTATTACAAGGACTACGTGCAGGACTGGCCGATGATCATGCGCGCGGCCTGGGGCTTCACGGTGGAGACCGCGACGCAGGGCGTGCGCATGGTGCTGTCGGGCGTTTTCGATGCCTATCCGAAGCTGAAGATCATCCTGGGCCATCTGGGCGAAGGCCTGCCGTTCCTGCTGTGGCGCATCAACATGGGGTTCAAGCGCGAAGGGCCGGGGCGTCGCGCGTTCCGCGACATCTTCTGCGAGCATTTCTACATCACCACCAGCGGCTTCTTCTCCGACCCGGCGCTGCTGTGCTGCGTGCAGGAGCTGGGCGTGGACCGGATCATGTTCTCGGTCGACTATCCGTTCGTGCTCAACAAGCCGGGCACCGACTGGCTGCCGACCATCCCGCTCAGCGCCGAGGATCGCGCGAAGATCGCCAGCGGCAATGCGATGCGGCTGCTGAAGCTGTGACGGCATGCCGTTCGTTCGCTGCCCGAGGAACCGACCGCCGCCGATGCGATCGCCGCGATCGGCGACGAACTCGACGTGTTCGACGACTGGATGGATCGCTATCAGTTCATCATCGAGCTCGGCCGCAAGCTGCCGCCGTTTCCCGACGCCTGGGCGAACGATGCCCATCGCGTGCCGGGATGCCAGAGCCGCGTATGGATGGAGGGCTCGCTGATCGACGGCAGGCTGTTCCTTGCGGGCGTCTCCGATGCCGCCATCGTGTCGGGCCTGATCGCGCTGCTGCTGCGGGTCTATTCCGGCCGGGCGCCGGACGGAGATCGTCGCCACCGATCCGGTGTTCCTGAAGGAGCTTGGCCTGCTGGAGGCGCTGTCCACCAACCGCGGCAACGGCATCGCCGCGATGGCGCGCAAGATCCGCGAACTGGCTGCGCTGCAACGCGCGGCGTGACGACGCGGCATGTCCGACGGGGTACGCGTCGCGCTGTTCTTCGCGGCGCTGTTCTCCGCCTCCGCGATCAACACCGCCTTCCTGCCGCTGTGGTTCGCCGACCGCGGCCTGAGCGCCGCGGCAATCGGACAGGTCCTCGGCCTCGCGTCGCTGCTGCGCGTGATCGCGGGGCCGAGCTGGGGTACGCTCGCCGACCGGATCGGACGCCGGCGGCCAGTGATGACGGCCGCCGGCATCGCTGCCTGGCGGCGCCTGCTCTATCTGCCGCTGCACGGCTTCCTGCCGCTGCTGGTGGTGGCGGCCATGCAGGGAGTCGCGGGATCGGCACTCAATCCGCTGATCAACTCGCTGGCTCTCGCGTTGGCGCGCGACGGCGCATGGAGTACGGGCCGGTGCGGCTCGTTCGGTTCGATCGCCTACATGGCGGCGAGCGCCGGCGCGGGCTGGCTGCTGTCCGTCACCGGGACCTTCTGGTGCCGTGGCTGCTGGCGGTCAGCTATGGCGCGGCTTCCGTGGTGACGCCGTTCCTGCCGGAGGCGGCGAGCCGCCGGCCGGTATCGCGCGGGTCTCGCCGGCTGCGCCTGCTCGCCAGCCGCCCGTTCCGCCTGACAGTGATCGCCAGCGCACTGATCCAGGGATCACACGCCGCGTATTACGGCTTCGCGCCGCTGTTACTGGCGCTCGCAGGGCATGTCCGACGCGGTGATCGGCCTGCTGATGGCAGAGGCCATCATCGCAGAGATTGCGCTGTTCGCCTGGGGCCGCCGCCTGATCGAGCGGCTCGGTCCGGCAGGATTGACCGCCTGCGCCGCCGCCGGCATCGGCGGTGCGCTGGAGCGTGACAGCGCTGGCGCCACCTCTGCCGGTGCTCGCGGCGATCCAGTTGCTGCACGCGGCGACGTTCGCGATGCAGCACCTCTCGGCGATGCTGCTGCTGAGCCGTGTGCCGCCCGAACGCGCCGCCACGGCGCAGGCGCTGCACTCGGCTTTGGGCATGGATGCGCCGTCGGGTTGCTGATGCTGCTTACCGGATTTCTCTATCCCTCTTCGGCGGGCTGGCGTTTCTGGCGATGGCGGCAACCGGCGGTCAGCGCATTGCTGCTGGTGCGACCAATCATGACGTTGCAATAGTCTGCGCAGATGCTCAGACGACACCTGCTCGGCGCCGCCGTGGCTCTGCCTTTCCTGGCACGAGCGCGCGCGGCCCCATCGCAGCCTGTGTCGCGGGTACGTCCCTCCGATCCTGAATGGCCAGCAGAGACAAGCTGGCAGCAATTGAACCACGACACCCAGGGACGCCTGATCCGCGTGCAGTCGCCGTTGACCGTGTGTCAGGAGGCGCCCGATGGCGCGGAGTGCCTCGATCTCTTCAAGGAACTGAAGAACCCGTACTTCATCGGTGACACGGTCGGGCTGACCCAGACCACGGGCTGGATCGACGCATGGTCATTGCAGCAAAGCGTCTACGCCGTTGCGGCCGAGACCACCGCGGATGTCGTCGCGGCCGTCAACTTCGCGCGCCAGAATAATCTCCGGCTCGTCGTCCGCGGCGGTGGTCATAGCTATCTTGGCACCTCCAATGTACCGGATTTGCTGTTGATCTGGACGCGCCGTATGAACGACATCACGTTGCACGATGCGTTCGTCGCGCAGGGTTGTGCCGGGCACGCCGCGCCGCAGCCGGCGGTGACTGTCGGAGCCGGCGCGATCTGGATGCACACCTACAATGCGGTCACCACCAAAGGCGGGCGTTACGTGCAGGGTGGCGGCTGCGGCACGGTCAGTGTCGCGGGATTGGTGCAGGGCGGCGGCTTCGGCAGCTATTCCAAGTTCTATGGCACGGCCGGCGCGGCATTGCTTGAGGCGGAAATCGTCACGGCGGATGGCGCAGTCCGTATCGCGAATGCCTGCACGCATGACGACCTGTTCTGGGCGCTGAAGGGCGGCGGCGGAGGCAGCTTCGGCGTCGTCACCCGGCTGACGCTTCGAACGCGCGACCTGCCGACGTTCTTTGGCGTCGTGGACGCGACTATCCAGGCATCATCCCCGGAAGCGTATCGCAGATTGCTCGGTCGCTTTGTCGACTTCTATGCGGACAGCCTGTTCAACCCGCATTGGGGCGAGATCGCCACCCTCCGGTCGGCCAATCGACTGGAAATCACCATGGCCTTCCAGGGCCTCGACCGGCAACAGGCGGAGGCCATCTGGCAACCCTTCTTCGAGTGGGTGACAGCGTCATCGGACGACTTCGCATTCCGGGTCGCACCCCTGATCCGCGCTGCCGCCGCGATCCATCGCTGGGACCCTGCGTTTCTGCGCGAGCGCGCGCCAAGCGCGATCTTGTCGGATGATCGGCCCGCAGCACCGTCCGACAACATCTTCTGGTCGGCGAACCTGAGCGAGGCGGGGCACTTCATTCATGGCTTCGAATCTGCCTGGCTGCCCGCTGCTTTGCTTCAGCAGGACCGCCGGGAACAACTCGCCGATGCACTGTTCGCCGCCAGCAGACATTGGTCAGTGGAACTGCATTTCCAGAAGGGTCTGGCGGGAGCGCCAGCCGAGGCAATCGCGGCCGCGGCAGATACGCCGATCAATCCTGCGGTGCTGGATGCCTTCGTTCTAGCGATCATCGCGGGTGAAGGGCCGCCGGCCTATCCTGGCCTGCGCGGCCACGAACCGGATCTGCCCGCGGCGCGTCGCAACGCGCAACGCATTGCTTCGGCGATGGCCGAACTCAGGAAGCTAGTTCCTGAGCCCGGTTCCTATGTCGCGGAAAGCGGATACTTTGAGCGCGCATGGCAGAAGTCGTATTGGGACGCGAATTACCCAAGGCTATTGGCCGTCAAGAAGACCTACGACCCTGACGGCCTGTTCATCGTTCATCACGGCGTCGGCAGCGAGGAATGGAGCGCCGACGGATTTACCAGGCTGGTTGCACGCTGACTTGGGCGATCAGTTCGCCATTGCCGGCGCCGCTACCTTCACGCCCTTGAACGCGGGCATCACATCGCGCGCGAACCACTCCAACTGCTCCAGTGCCTCGGACAGCGGCACACCGACCGACAGGCTGACGGTGACGCGGTCGAGACCAGGATAACGCTCCTCGAGCTTCTTCAGCGCCTCGATGACATCGGTGGGTTTGCCTGTCAGGAAGCCGCCGGCCTTCACCGCGTCCTCGATGCGCGGCAGCTTTGCCGTTGGCGCGCGCTTCGGGTCGCGCATGATCTCGATCTGCTCGTCAGTCAGCGCTCGCACCAGGCGCAGTTCGCCAAACATCTTCATATTCTCTTCGTAGTACTTCCCCGCCGTTTTCATGCCCTGCTCGACGCTGTCGGCGAGGTAGAACTGGAAGCCGAGAGCCATGCGCTCGCCGAGCTCGATCTGTTTGCCTGCGCGCGCGTAGGCGGCCTGGAAGTCGACCATCGACTTGTGCACCGCGCCGCCTTCAGCCGAGCCGCCGCCGATCACGCCGCAGATACCGTGCTTCGCCATGAAGTCGAGCGCGCGCTGCGTGCCGCCCTGGATCGGCTGCCAGCACTCGACCGGGAGGCGCTCGGGGCGCGGCACCAGTGTCAGTTCCTTCAGCGTATAGCCGCGATACGGCACCTCGGGCGGCAATGTGTAATGCTTGCCCCGGTGGGAAAAGCTTTCCTCATTGAATGCCTTGAAGATGATCTCGACCTGTTCCTCGAACAGCTCGCGGTTGGCGGCCTGATCGATCAGCGGCGTACCAAAACTCTCTACCTCGCGGGTATGGTAGCCGCGACCCACGCCGAACACGACGCGCCCATGCGAAAGAATGTCCGCCATCGCGTAGTCCTCGGCCAGGCGAAGCGGATGCCACATGGGCGTGATGTTGAAGCCGCAGCCGATGCGCAGGTTCTTCGTGAGATGCGTCAGGTGCAGCGCCATCAGCAGCACGTTGGGGATGCACTCGGTGCCTTCGGGTTGGAAGTGATGTTCCGCCATCCAGTACGTGCCATAGCCCAGGCGGTCCATCAGCTTCGCCATTTCCTCCGCCTTGCTGAGCGCCGTCGCCAGCTTTTCGTTCGGGTAGCGGCGATCGTTGATCGGCGTGCCGCCGTAACCGACGTTCTCCAGGTCGATATGGCCGGCATATGAGCTATCGAATTGCTTAAGCATAACGTCCTCCGGGCACAGCATTTGTGCATCTCGCCTCATGGTAGGCCTGTCAACGGGCTTGGCAACCTGCCCTGATATTGCCTACCGTCCCCCTTGGTGGAGGGACACAAACACCAAAAAAACAAGGGAGCAAAAAATGGCCGAGATCATCGGACTGGGCTGCACGCATTACCCGGGTCTGCTGCAACCCGACGAACGACTGCCTGGGGGCTTTCATCATCTGCTGACCGCACCGAACGTTCCTGCGGAGTACAAGAATCGCGCCAACTGGCCCGCCGAACTGGTGGCGGAACTCGGCAACGATGGCGGCAAGTCATCGGCGCGGCGCTACGGCGCGCGCATGGCAGACGACTTCCGCGCCATCCGCAAGGCGCTGGACGACTTCAGTCCGGACCTGGTGCTGATCTGGGGAGACGATCAGTACCAGAACTTCCGCGAGGACATCATCCCGGCGTTCTGCGTGTTCGGGCTCGATGAGCAGTTCGGCGTAAGGCCATGGCACAACGGCAATGGCGGCAAGCCGAATCGCTGGGGCGAATCCGGCGACTGGACGATGAAGCTTCGCGGGGCGCGCGATGCGGCGAAACACCTGGCGGGCGCGCTGATCGAGCGCGGCATCGATATGGCGTATGCCTACAAGCCGCTGCATGTCGAGGGACTGGCGCACGCTTTCACCAATACGCTGTTGTATCTGGACTGGGACCGGCGCGGGTTTCCCTGGCCGGTGCTGCCGTTCGCGATCAACTGTTATGGCCGCAACCTGATCCATGCGAAGGGCGGCATGGCGGCGTTGTTCGTGCCGCCATCGACCGAGGCACCCGATCCGCCGGCGCCGCAGCCGTGGCGCTGTATGGATGTGGGCCGTGCGGTCGCCGAAGTGCTGGCGGAGTCGCCGTGGCGGGTCGCGCTGATAGCGTCGTCGAGCTGGTCGCACTGCTTCCTGTCACCGACGAACGGCTATCTGTGGCCTGACCAAAAGGCCGACCGGCTGATGTTCGACGCGCTGTCCGCCGGCGATTATGGCTACTGGCGGAAGCGTCCGCTCAAGGCCATGGAGCAGGCTGGGCAGCACGAAATGTTGAACTGGATGGCGCTCGCTGGTGCGATGGAGGCGCTCGATCGGCAGCCGGTCATCCATGACTATGTTGAAACGCACGTCTTCATGTCGGAGAAGTGTTTCGTGTCCTATCCGGCGTGACGCTGCCCTATACCGGCCAGGAGTTCCTCGACAGCCTCGACGACGGCCGCGAGGTGTGGATCTACGGCGAGCGCGTCGGCAACATCACGGCGCATCCAGCGTTCCGCAACACCGCGCGGATGATCGCGCGGCTGTATGACGCGCTGCATGCCGATCATCGCGACGGCGCCAACGTGCTGACCTGCCCCACTGAATGGGGCGGGTTCACGCATCGCTACTTCATCGCATCGCGCACCGTCGAGGAACAGGTGGCGGCGCGCGATGCCATCGCCGCCTGGTCGCGCATCACCTATGGCTGGCTTGGCCGGTCGCCCGACTACAAGGCGGCGTTCCTCGCAACGCTCGGTGCCAATGCCGAATTCTACGCGCCGTATCAGGAAAACGCGCGTCGATGGTACCGGTTCAGCCAGGAGCGGGTGCCGTTCATCAACCACGCGATCATTCATCCACCGGTCGATCGCAACATGACGCCGGGCGCGGCCGGCGGTCCTGCCGATGTCTGCGTGCGCGTCACCGGCGAGACGGATGCCGGCATTCGCGTGACCGGCGCCAAGGTGGTGGCAACCGGCTCGGCGCTCACTCACTACACGTTCGTCGCGCATCACGGGCTGATTCCGGTGCAGGACAAGAATTTTGCCCTTGTGTTCATGGTTCCGACCAATGCGCCGGGCGTGAAGCTGATCTGCCGTGTATCGAACGAGCAGCGCGCCGCGGTGCTTGGCAGTCCGTTCGACTATCCGCTGTCGAGCCGGCTCGACGAGAACGACGCGATCTTCGTGCTGGATGACGTGCTGATCCCGTGGGAGGACGTGTTCGTCTACGCCGATGTCGACAAGGCGAACAACTTCTTCCCGCGCACCGGGTTCGTGCCGCGCGCCTTCCTGCACGGCAGCACGCGACTGGCAGTCAAGTTGGACTTCATCGCCGGGCTGTTCCTGCGAGCGACGGAACTGACCGGTTCGCGCGGCTTCCGCGGCGTCGAGGCGAACCTGGGCGAGGTGATCGCCTGGCGCAACATGATCTGGAGCCTGTCGGACGCGATGGCGAAGTCGCCGGATCCCTGGGAGGGCGGATTTATCCTGCCAGGTGCCCGCGCTGCCATGGCTTACACCGTGCTGGCGCCGGAGGCGTACGCGCAGATCAAGAATGTGATCGAGAAGACGGTGGCCAGCGGTCTGATCTATCTGAACTCGCACGCGTCCGACTTTCGCGCGCCGGAAATCCGCAAGTACCTCGACACGTACGTGCGTGGTTCCGGCGGCGCCTCGGCTGAGGAGCGGGTGAAGCTGATGAAGCTGCTGTGGGATTCGATCGGCACGGAATTCGGCGGGCGGCATGAACTGTACGAGATCAACTATGCCGGCAGCCACGAGGAGATTCGTCGCTATGCGCTGTTCGGCGCGCTCGCGTCCGGCGAGGCAGAGCGGTGGAAGCAGTTCGTCGCATCGTGCATGGCGGAGTACGACCTGGATGGATGGTCGGTCCCGGACCTGATCAATCCGGACGATGTCAGCGCGCTGCGACGCTGACCTCACCTGCTGTCATTGCGAGGAGGCGAAGCTAACGAAGCAATCTCCATCACGCTGATGGGGATTGCCGCGTCGCTGCGCTCCTCGCAATGACAGCTCATAACCGCGGCAGCACTTAATCGCCAAAGAGGCGTATCGACGACTGTACATCGGCCAGTGCGATATCGTTGCAGTTGACCTTCAGCGAGGCGATGTCCACATAGAGGGTTGGATGCGCCGCATCCACCGTGCTGCACAAACAGTTTCCATCGGGCATGCTCCGACACTCGGCATGCGCTAGCGAGCTGAGGAACGGGTTGCCCGTGGCACTCAGCGCCGCCCAGAGCTAGTTCCTTGGCAACAGCCCAAGCACGAGGCGCCAGTGCTCGGTCCGGCCGTCATCGTATCGCCAAGCCGCGAGTTCATGCATGGCCAGGGCGAACGCGCGTGCCCGATGCGGGCACCAATGCCGCAGCCATGCCACTGTCTCGACCTCGTCGCTGATTGAGGACGATGCCGCGACGACGCGATGCTGTACACCCGATGGAGACGAATTGAACATTGGCTCCCCTTGCCAGTAGGTTGGTGGTTCTCACCCTGGGCCCTCCCAGAGCACCTGCCCAAGGGGCCTGTAATGTGCCGTAGCCGCTATGACTTCGTTCACATCGGATGCTTGATCGCCGCCGTGGCCAAAGTTGGCGCGAGACAGTTCCATTTTCGACTGGGGCGCCTCTTACTATGGCGCTGGACTCGACGTCTTCTCAAGCAGCGCAGCCAGGCTTCGCATTCGCTGCAAAAGCGCCCAGATCGCCCACGGCACGATCGCTTGTCGCAACCGAAGGGGAAGCGCTAACGTTGCGGCGAGATCATGAGCAGGGACACGGACCGGAACGGACCGCCATCCGGCGGGACTGAGAGGAGTTGGCGAGCGCGCCTGGTAGCAACGCGGCCGGGGTTTGCGCCGGTCGGAACTGCGATAACGACCACAGCTCTGGCAGTCGATCACATTGGCGAAGGTGACCGCTTCGCGTATTGGCGCGAGCAGTGGTGCCAGGGCACGGCCGGAGTGACGGGGGAGCTTGCCCCGGGTGAGAGGCATAGCTTTTACGCGCGCGCGACCGCGTGGACCTCCCCTTGCGTGATCCGGCTGCGATTGGAGACCGGCCCTTTCCTGGTGTCGCGCGGGCTGCCCGAGATCAGCCGGCATAGCCTGGAAAACTGGATCTGCCTTTATCAGGAGGTGAGCGACGGCGCCGCCTTCCAGCACGCCGGAAACGAGTTCACCACGCGCCCGGGCGACCTGCTGCTCACCGATCCGACGATCCCATTCTCCAGCCGCCCCCGCAGCGCGCACGACTATCGCCGGTGGATGCTGCCCCGTGCCTGGATCGAACCGCACCTGCCGTCCGGGCGCCGGCCCCTCTCCGCGCAGTTCACTGGGTCACACGGCATCAACGGGCTGGTGCAGGCTTATCTACACGCGCTGAACGATGCCATCGACGAGTGCGACAGCGCCGAACTGCCAGGAATCATCGACAACTTTTGCCGCCTTCTCGCGTTGGCCTGCGGCGGCGGCCCTGGCGACCAGCGCGCCGCAACCCGGGCTGCGAAACTGCGCCAGGTGAAGGACTATATAGCGCTCCATCTATCGGAGCCGGATTTGAGCCCGGCAAGAGTGGCTGCCGCGATGAAGATCTCTGTTCGGCAACTGCATCTCCTGTTCGAGCCGACAGCGACCAGCTTTGCGGAGCATGTGCTGGGCCGGCGGCTGGAAGAATGCCGCGCGATACTGGAAAGCCCATCGAGCAGAGCCCGGTCCGTCACCGACATCGCCTACGCCTGGGGCTTCAACAGCCTCGCCTCGTTCTATCGGGCTTTCCGACAACGCTTCGGCGTCAGTCCTGGCATGGTGCGTCGCGGTTGATCTTTCGGGCGCAAACGCCGCCGCTGACGGTCATAGCTTCGGCAGGCGGGGCAGCACTTCCTCACCGAACAGGCGCATCGACGACTGTGCATCAGCCAGTGTGATATCGTTGAAGTTGACCTGCACCGAGGCGATCTCGAAATCGCCGATCTGCGCGCGATAGGTCGCGACCGTATCAAGTATCCGTTGTGGGGTGCCGATCCATGCAGCGCATTTCTCGACCTGGGTTTCGAAAGTGTCGCGTGACAACGCGGCGATGATCTTGTCGTAGCCTGGATAGTCAGCCGAACTTTCGCCCTTCATCCAGTCGGATGCCGCGGTGACCAGCGAGCGTAGATAGCGGTTCAGCGGCTCGCGCGCGATCTGCTCAGCCTTCGCTTGGTCGGCGTGGCAGAACATGTGGAACGCCAACATCACCGTGCCGCGGCCGGGATGGCCGGCGCCTGCGCCATGCCTCGCGGTAGATGCCGATCAGCTCCGCCATCGCGCCGCCGGCCATCGGGATCGCCATGATGCCATGGCCCGCCGCGCCGGCGCGTTCGAACGACTCCTCTGGTCGCCAGTGCGGCGACGTAGAACGGCGGCCGCGGCTGCTGTGTCGGGCGCGGCAGGGAGGTGACATTGCGGAAGCTGTGGAAGCGTCCCTCGCAGGAGACGTTCTCCTGCTCCAGCAGCAGCCTCACCTGCTCCATGCCTTCGTCGAAGCGCGCACGGCTTTCGTCTAGCCTGACGCCGAAGCGGGCGAATTCGTGCGGCAGGAAGGCGCGCGCGAAGCCGATGTCGAGTCTGCCGTCGCACAGCGCATCCAGCATGGCGAGTTCGCCGGCGAGCTTCAGCGGATTGTTGAATGCCGGCAGCACCGCACCCGTCACGAGCCGAGCGCGTTTGGTCACCTGTGCGGCGGCAGCGAGGAACACCACGGGGTTCGGGCTGTAGCCGCCGTATGGATGAAAATAGTGCTCCACCGTGCGGACGTGGCTGTAGCCGTAACGGTCGCACAGCGCGACCAGCGACAGTGCGTCCTGCCAGTAGTCGCGTCCCGACTTCACGTCCGGGCCGATATCGGGGAAGAACTGAATGCCAACCTGCATCTGATCAATTCCTGTCGTGGCGTTCGCTCAGCCGGTCGGCCACCGCCAACAGGACACCGACCAGGCCTATCCCGATCAGGATGGCAAGTCGCCAGCCAGCGTCCTGGCTTCTGACGTTCTCGATATGCACGAACGTCTCGAGGATCTGGATTGCGGCAATCGCCACGATCGATCCGAGAAGACGCAGCTTAACAGTCGCGAAATCCATGCCTCCCAGCCAGGTCGGCCTGTCATCCGACGTCGATGCCAGCAGGCGGCCAACGAAATTCTCCCAGCCGGCGAGCATGACGATGACAACGAGATTGGCGACCAGCGACAGATCGACCAGACGTGAGGACGAGAAAGATTGCCTCGTTGCGTGTCCAACGCGAGATATCCAGGAACCGTCTGCATCAGCATCTGGACAAACTTCACGACCACCAGGCCCAGCGCGACCAGCAGGCCGACATAGATCGGCGCCATGATCCAACGTGCGGCGAACAGAGCCCGGCCAAGGTTGCGACGCGTACGCTGCTCGATGACCTCGATCCACGCCGGCGGTCCGTCGCTCATTCGCTGCCCCCGATCCTCCTTTGCAGGGTATCTCAGCCGGGCAGGCGCTCCAACGCCCCGGCGATCAGCTCGAACTGACGACCGACACGGGAGACCGCCTCGATGGCAGGAACCGGTCGCGGATCGAGTTGCGTGCTCCCTGCTGCGAGAGCCGCGCTCGAACGAGCGATCCAATCCTGCCAGGCGCGCCAGGCCGGTTGCGGCAGCGCGGTCCGCATGGTCGGGTCGAGCATGATCGCAGTCATGCGACCTGCGCAGCGGCGCAACGCCGCGTCGATCAGCGTGGCCGCCCGCAGTATGGCTTGCGAGCCCGTGCCACGCTCAAGCAAAGCCCGGCTGATGGATGCTTCCAGACTGTTGGTGGCAAGGCCGCCCTCGCGGCGCGCTCGCTCCACCGTGGTGACCGCCTTCTCGCCCAGCAGGTTTGACAGCACCGCGTCGGCATAGCGTCCCTGTGCGGCGATGGCATCGCGCATCTCCTGCAACAGGCGCTGCGGCTCGAAGTTGGGCCACAGCAGGAAGCACGCAGCCACCGCCACGGCGCCACCGATCACAGTGAAGAGCGCGCGGATGCCGGCAACCAACCATTCGCTGGCGCCCGGCTGGGTGATATCAACGAGCAGCACGATCAGCGGCGTCAGCCACGCGATGAAGAGGCCGTAGCTGAGTGTGCGTGCCGCCAGCGTCACCATCGCGAGTGGAAACATTGCTGCAGCCAGCGCTATCTGCGTGGTGCAGATCACCCCAATCAGTGCCGCCGCCAGCCCGCCTATGACGGTTCCGGCGATACGCTGAAATACGCGGGCTGTAGGTCAGCCCAAAATATGGCTGCATCGTCATGGCGATCGTTATTGTCAGCCAATGGTCATACGGTGTGAACCACAGCATGGTGAAGGCGAGGGCAGGTGTCGCGACCACCGTTAACCGCAGTGCGTGGCGCAATGCCGGAGACTGCCAATCGAGGTTTGCCAGCAACGGCTGGAGCAGTCGCTGGCGAAGGCTCGGCGGAGTTCCGTCGAGCCCGGCGCCTGGCAGGAAATTGGCCGGGACCGACATCGTGTAGGCGATGCGCAGTTGCTCGACAATCTTCTCGGCTATGGCGCGTACAGCGTTGGGCTCAGGCAGCGACGCGGCGTCCGTCGCCATCGCCGTGATCGACTGGTCGATCTGTTGGTTCGTCTCTGTGCTGCCGGTCATGATCGACTGAGCGAACGCCAGCAGCGTCGGCTGCAACCGCCCCAGCAGCTTTTCGCCAACGGCACGCTCTTGCGCATCGGCGCGCTGCAGTCGGTCGCCGAACGCGATCAGTGCGGCGAGAAGCTGATCGGAGGAACTCCAGACGGATGACGCCATGTCGCGCCTCTTCGCTTGGACCGCCGCGCGTCCGTTGGATGTCCGTGACCGCCTCGCGTGCTGCCTCGATCGCCGTGCGCGCACAACTCAGGTTCGCATGGGCATGTGCGTCCCACGAGGCTTCATCCGTGTCGCCTGCTTGAAGCAGGGCGCGGAGATTTTCCGCTGCCGCCGTCAAAGCTCGATAGACCTCGGCCACGGCGCGGCGTGCCGGCATGTATGGGTAGATCGGCCAGATGACCAGCGTGAGCAGCGTTGCCCACAGACCCCCGCCGATGAATACCGCCGCCAGGATGCCGGCCTGTGTGACGTCCGGGACAGGGCGATCGAGCGAGATGATCAGCATGACGCCCAGCAGCACGCCAAGCATCTGCGCCGTCTCACCGTAGATGCGGACGAACGTTGCGCAGAACAGGCCGAACATCCCAAGTGGCAGCGCCACCGCGATCCCACAGCCCCGCGCCAGGCCAACGCCGGCAACAACTAGCGCGCCAAGCACCGTGAACGTGAGCAATACCGGAACGCGTCGGCGGATTGCCCCACCCGGATCGCCCATGCAGGTATTGAGCGCTGCAAGTGCCGCCATGATGAGTGGGGGCCACTGCAGATATTCGTTCAACGCGATGATGGCGGCGACGGACAGCGCTGCGCGGATACCCTCCGCCAGGCTCAACGCCTGAAGGTTCAGGCTGCTCGATAGTTGCTGAAGGCGGACCCTCAGTGTCGGTATCAAGCAGCCTTCGCCATTCCGCGCAGCACGTAGTGCAGGATGCCGCCGTGGCGATGGTACGCCACCTCGTCCACCGTATCGATGCGGCAGGTCACTGGCACCGTGTCCACCTTGCCGTCCGGCCGGTGGATCACCAGCGACAGGTCCATGCGCGGCGTGATGGCTTTCTCCAGGCCAATGATATCGATCAGCTCCTCGCCGGTGATGCCGAGCGATTTGCGATCCATGCCTTCCTTGAAGGTCAGCGGCAGCACGCCCATGCCGACGAGGTTGGAACGATGGATGCGCTCGAAGCTCTCGACGATGACAGCCTTGATGCCGAGTAGCAGCGTGCCCTTCGCGGCCCAGTCGCGCGAGGAGCCGGTGCCGTATTCCTTGCCGCCGAACACCACCAGCGGAACGCCTTCCGACTTGTAGCGCATCGCCGCGTCGTAGATCGGCATCTGCTCGCCGGACGGCAAGTGCTTGGTCATGCCGCCTTCGACGTTGGTCAGCATCTCGTTGCGGATACGGATGTTGGCGAACGTGCCGCGCATCATGATCTCGTGGTTGCCGCGCCGCGCGCCGTAGCTGTTGAAGTCCTTCTGCAGCACCTGGCGTTCCAGCAGGTAGTCGCCGGCGGGCGAAACCTTGCGGATGGAGCCCGCGGGGCTGATGTGGTCTGTGGTGATCGAATCACCCAGTTCGGCCAGGATGCGCGCGCCCTTGACGTCGCCGACCGGCGGCGGGTCCATCGTGATGCCCTCGAAGTAGGGCGGGTTCTTCACGTAGGTGGAGCCGTCGGACCAGCGATAGGTCTCGCTGTCAGTGTCCACCTCGATGGTTTGCCACTGCTTCGGACCCTTGGTCACCTCGCCGTAGCGCTTGAGGAACTGATCGCGCGAGAGGCAGGTGGCGATGATGTCGGCGATCTCCTTGTTGGAGGGCCAGACGTCTCGCAGGTAGACCGGCTTGCCGTCGTTGCCGGTGCCGAGGGGTGCCGTGGTGATGTCCTCGGTCATCTTGCCCAACAGCGAATAGGCGACCACCAGCGGCGGCGAGGCGAGGTAATTGGCGCGCACGTTGGCATGCACGCGGCCTTCGAAATTGCGATTGCCGGACAGCACGGCGACGCCGACCAGGCGATTGTCCTCGATCGCATCGACGATGGCGTCCTCCAGCGGGCCGGAGTTGCCGATGCAGGTGGTGCAGCCGTAGCCCACGAGGTTGAAGCCGATCGCATCGAGGTCCGCCTGAAGGCCGGATTTTTCCAGGTATTCGGTGACCACCTGGGAGCCGGGCGCGAGCGATGTCTTCACCCACGGCTTCGGACGCAGTCCCTTCGCATGCGCCTTGCGCGCGACCAGGCCGGCAGCGACCAGCACCGAAGGGTTCGACGTGTTGGTGCACGAGGTGATCGCCGCGATCACCACGTCGCCATGGGTGATCTCGTAGTTCTTGCCCTCGACCTTCACCTTGGTATCGACGTCGTTCGCTGGAACGCCGAGACCCTTGGTCAGCTCGGCCTTGAACGCAGATGCGGCATCTTTCAGCGCGACGCGATCCTGCGGCCGCTTCGGGCCGGCGAGGCTGGGGACCACCGTGGACAGGTCCAGTTCCAGCGTGTCGGTGAACACCGGCTCCGGCGAGCCAGGCTCGCGGAACATGCCTTGCGCCTTCAGGTACGCCTCGACCAGCGCGATCCGGTGCTCGTCGCGACCGGTCATGTGCAGGTAGTCGAGTGCCACCTTGTCGACCGGGAAGAAGCCGCAGGTTGCCCCGTACTCCGGCGCCATGTTGCCCACCGTGGCGCGATCGGCCAAACCCAGTTCATCGAGCCCGGGGCCGAAGAACTCGACAAACTTGCCGACCACGCCCTTGCGGCGAAGCATCTGCGTGACTGTCAGCACCAGGTCTGTCGCGGTGGCGCCCTCCGGCAGTTTGCCGGTCATGCGAAAGCCGATCACATCGGGGATCAGCATGGCAATCGGCTGGCCGAGCATTGCGGCCTCGGCTTCGATGCCACCGACGCCCCAGCCCAGGATGCCGAGGCCGTTCACCATGGTGGTGTGGCTGTCAGCGCCGTACAGCGTGTCGGGATAGGCGATCGTCTTGCCGTCGGCGTCACCGGTCCACACGCACTGGCCGAGGTATTCCAGGTTCACCTGGTGGCAGATGCCGGTGCCCGGCGGAACGACGCGGAAGTTGTCGAATGCGTCCTGGCCCCAGCGGAGGAACTTGTAGCGCTCGCCGTTGCGTTCGAACTCGATTTCGACGTTCTTCGCCAGTGCGTCCGGACGGGCGAAGACATCGATCTGGACGGAGTGGTCGATCACCAGATCCACCGGCACCAGAGGATTGACCTTCTTCGGATCGCTGCCCAGGCGTGTGATGCCGTCGCGCATCGCGGCGAGATCCACCACCGCGGGAACACCGGTGAAATCCTGGAGCAGGATGCGGGCGGGCTTGAACGGCACTTCCTTGTCGGAGTGCGCGGCGGGAAGCCAGCCGGCGATCGCCTTCGCATCGTCCACCGTGTAGCTGGTGCCGTCCTCGAAGCGCAGCACGTTCTCCAGCAGGATCTTCAAGGTCACCGGCAGGCGCGATACGTCGCCCAGCGACTTCGCTGCCTCGGTGAGCGAGAAGTAATCATAGCTCTTGCCCTGCACCGTGAGAGTGCGGCGTGTCTTCAAGGTATCCTGCCCGATCGCTTTCATGGATGCGCCTTCCGTTGAGCGGCGAAGTTGAGGCGGTGTGCCGCAGGTGCAATGGTCCCTGCGCTCGCGGGCTTAGAACACACCAGCCAGCGAGCGTCCACAAGGCGGGGGCGGTCGTGTTGCAGGCGGCGGGTCTGGCGGCGTTGCGCGGCGAGCGGCTGGTGTTCCGTGACCTTGACTTCGTCGTGGCCGCAGGGGGCGTCCTCCTGCTCACAGGGCCGAACGGGTCGGGAAAGACGACACTGTTGCGGCTGCTGGCCGGACTGCTGCGACCGGCAGCAGGGACGCTGTTGTGGGATGGCGCGGATGCACTGGCCGATCTGTCGGTCACACGCGCGGCGGGTGATGTATGTCGGGCATCAGGACGCGGTGAAGCCCATGTTCACCGCGGCGGAGAACCTGCGGTTCGCGGCAAGGCTGAACGGTGGTGCCGTTGGAGAGGCGCTGGCCGAGGTCGGGTTGGAGGAACTCGCCGACCTGCCGGCGCGCATGCTGTCCGCGGGACAGCGACGTCGTCTAACGCTGGCGAGGCTCGCGCTATCGCACGCTCCACTGTGGCTGCTCGACGAGCCGACGCTTGGATTGGACGCGAGGTCAGTCGAGCGCTTCGGCGCGATGCTGGCGGTGCACCGCAACAGAGGTGGGATAGCGGTTGCCGCGACGCACCTGCCGTTGCCGCTGAGCGATGCCACGGAAATCGCGCTGGGATGAGCGTGCTTCAGATTCTCACCCTCCCCCTGCGGGAGGGCGGCGGGGGAGGGGGGCCGCGGATCTTCATGGCCCCTTCTCCCTCCCCCCGTGCGTAGTGATTCCATGAGCGCATTCCTCGCGGTCCTGGTGCGCGAACTGCGGCTTTCGGTGCGCCACGGCGCTGACACGCTTGCTGCCCTGCTGTTCTTTCTGCTGACTGCGGCGCTGTTCCCGCTCGCCATTGGACCCGCTCCCGAAACCCTCGGCCGCATCGCGCCCGGCATCGTCTGGGTATGCGCACTGCTCGCCGCGCTGCTGCCGCTGGACCGCTTGTTCGGCGCCGACTTCGAGGACGGCTCGCTCGACCAACTCCTGCTTTGCGGACTGCCGCCAGCGGCGCTTGCCCTGGCGAAGACCACGGCGCACTGGCTGATCACAGGGCTGCCGCTGCTGCTTGCGGCCGCGCCGCTGGCGGTCATGCTGCGGATGCCGGAACAGGCGCTGCCGGCGCTGCTCCTTGGCCTGCTGCCCGGCACAATGCTGCTGTCGCTACTCGGGACCGCCGTCGCCGCAATTGTCCTGGGCGCCCGGCGCGGCAGCGTGCTGCTGCCCCTGCTCGTACTGCCGCTGACTACACCGGTGCTGATCTTCGGCGTTGCCGCGGCGGATGCCGCGTCAGACGCACTCAGCCCGCAGCCTCATCTGCTGTTGCTCGCTGCCCTGTTGGTAGCGGCCCTGCCGCTTTGCCCGGTAGTCGCGGGAGCCGGTCTCCGTTTCACCAACGAATAGTTGATTGCATACTAGAATATATAACCGGAGGTTGCGTCAGTGAATTTCCTGCCATAGCTTTTCCTTTATTTCCTCGTTGCATGACCGCCGCCCGGTTCGTTAACACATGAAGGGCGAGGAGAATTTGATGACACAAACGAAACGTCGCGCTACACGGTTGTCTGACAGACGTGCGCGTGCGGTCCGCCAGGGCGCTTCCAATCGGCTGGAAGTCAACCTCACTCATTGACCAGCTTGCGTCTTGAGGCCCCCTAGGGACACGGTGACCCATGGACAGACCTGAAATTTTCCTCGACCCGATCGATGCGCCCACGAGTGAAAGGGATGTCGAGGCGCTGCGTCGTCTCATCGTTGAGAAGCTTACCTATGCGACCGGGCGGGATCCGCTGGTTGCCGGCGATCGCGACTGGTTCGTGGCGGCGGCCCTGGCACTGCGAGATCGGATCGTAGATCGATGGCTGCAGAGCACGCGCAACGATACCGCAAAGCAGCGTAAGCGTGTGTACTACCTCTCGCTGGAGTTCCTGCCGGGCCGGTTGCTGATGGACTCGCTGAACAACGCCGGCCTGATCGAGCCAATGCGGCTTGCACTTGCCGAATTGGGGGTGAGCCTCGACCGTCTGCGTTCGATGGAGCCGGACCCCGCGCTCGGCAACGGCGGCCTTGGGCGCCTCGCGGCCTGCTTCATGGACAGCATGGCCAGCCTGCATATCCCAGCCCATGGCTTCGGCATTCGCTACAATCATGGGTTGTTCCAGCAGGTGATGCGGGACGGCTGGCAGCATGAGTATCCAGAGAACTGGCTGTCCTTCGGCAATCCATGGGAGTTCGAGCGGCCTGACATCAACTACAAGGTGGGCTTCGGCGGACACGTGCACCTTGTCCCAGCCTCGGACGGCACGTTAGCGTCCGTCTGGCATCCTGATGAGACGGTGAACGCCATCGCTTACGACACGCCTGTGGTCGGCTGGCGTGGCAAGCACGCAAACACGCTTCGGCTGTGGTCGGCGCGGGCGCCAGACCCGTTGGAGCTGGAGACTTTCAACCGCGGCGATCATGTCGGGGCGTTGGCTGCGCGTGCCCGCGCGAACTCCATTTCGCAGATCCTCTATCCGAGCGATGAGACCCCAGCGGGTCAGGAGCTGCGGCTGCGTCAGGAGTATTTCTTCTCCTCGGCATCGTTGCAGGACCTGCTGCATCGGCATATCCGCCAGTACGGCGAACTGCATAACCTGGCCGACAAGTGTGCCATCCAGCTCAACGACACCCATCCGGCGATCGTTGTCGCCGAGCTGATGCGCCTGCTGGTCGACGAGCACCAATTGCCATGGGACGAGGCGTGGCGGATCACCGGCGGCACCATCTCGTACACCAATCACACGCTGCTGCCGGAGG
Organism: uncultured Alphaproteobacteria bacterium; assembly: GCA_963776505.1. Classification (GTDB taxonomy): domain Bacteria; phylum Pseudomonadota; class Alphaproteobacteria; order Acetobacterales; family Acetobacteraceae; genus JAMXLO01. The sequence goes on along the minus strand of CAVZNH010000088.1, from coordinate 30,878 downwards.
CGCTGGAAACCTGGCCGGTTCCACTGATGGAGCGGCTGCTGCCGCGCCACATGCAGATCATCTACGAGATCAACAGGCTGCATCTCGACGCATTGGCCGGGCGACCGGATGTGCCTGATCTGTCCGAGGTGTCGCTGATCGATGAGCATGGCGAGAGGCGGGTGCGCATGGGCACACTGGCCTTCGTCGGTTCGCACAAGGTCAACGGCGTGTCCGCGCTGCACACCGAGCTGATGCGGTGCACCGTGTTCCGATCACTGCACCAGCTGTATCCCGACCGTATCGTCAATAAGACCAACGGCATCACCTTCCGGCGCTGGCTCCACACTGCCAATCCGCGTCTCACCGCCGTGCTGTGCGATGCGGTTGGACCGCAGATACTCGATGACGGGATGGCGCTGGAGCGTCTCGTGCCGCTGGCCGACGATACGGCCCTGCACGAACGGCTGATCGCGGTGAGGCGCGCCAATAAGACGGCGCTGGCCGCACTGGTTGCCGAGAGGCTGGACATCACGATCGATCCGGACGCGCTTGTTGATGTGCACATCAAGCGGATCCACGAATACAAGCGGCAGTTGCTGAACATTCTCGAGACGATTTCGCTATACCTCGCGATGCGCGCTCAGCCGACACGGAACTGGGTGCCACGCGTGAAGCTCTACTCCGGCCGAGCGGCTGCCAGCTACAAGCGTGCCAAGCTGATCATCAAGCTGATCCATGATGTGGCGAACGTGGTGAACAACGATCCGGCGGTGCGCGATCAACTGAAGGTCGTGTTTCTGCCGGATTACAATGTCAGCCTGGCGGAGGTCATCATCCCCGCGGCGGATCTCTCCGAGCAGATCTCGACCGCCGGCATGGAAGCGTCCGGCACCGGCAACATGAAGCTGGCGCTGAACGGCGCATTGACCATCGGCACGCTGGACGGAGCCAATCTGGAAATCCTCGACCGGGTTGGCGCGGACAACATGTTCACCTTCGGTCTGACCGCGGAGCAGGTCGAGGACCGCCGGTGGCAACACAGCCCGCCGTCGGTTCCGTCACCCGCGCTGCGACAGGTGCTGGACGCGATCGGTTCAGGCCTGTTCTCGCCAGACGAGCACGACCGCTATCGCGATCTGGTGGCCGACCTGACCTCGAGCGACTGGTTCATGGTGGCCGCCGACTTCGACGCCTATGCGGACACGCAATGGAAGGTCGCGACGCGGTGGTGCGACCGGCGCGCCTGGTGGCGTTCGAGCGTGCTGAACACGGCGCAGATGGGGTGGTTCTCGTCCGACCGCACTATCCGCGAATACGCCACGGACATCTGGGGCGTGCCGGTAGCGGCCGTCGGGTAGGCACTCCCACGGGCGTGGCCTATCATCCGGCGGCACATGCCAGCGTCACGCTTCACCGCAGTTTACCGCATCCGCTCGGACGCCGCTTCGATTGAGGCGCGGGCGCAGTCGATAGCGGTAGAGCAGAGCGTGGAGATGCCGCTCTCCGCCATCGCCGAGCAGGCAATCCTATGCGATATCGTGGGCGACGTCGAAGCGATCGAGGACCGCGGCGGCGGGGTTTTCGACGTGCGCATCGGTCTGGCTACCGCCACGATAGGCGGCGATGCCGGGCAGTTCCTCAACATGGTGTTCGGCAATACCTCGCTGCACGAGGATGTCGTGCTGCTGGACGTGGACGTTCCCGCCGACCTTGCTGCCGCATTCGGCGGCCCACGGCATGGCATCGATGGCTTGCGCCGGCGAACTGGGGCGTTCGGCCGTGCGCTCACCTGCTCGGCGCTGAAGCCGCAGGGCGTGCCGCCTGCGCGGCTGTCGCAACTGGCGGAACAGTTTGCCCGCGGCGGCATCGACTTTATCAAGGATGATCATGGCCTGGCTAACCAGGCCTATTCGCCGTTCGCCGAACGCGTCGCCGCGATCGCCGGCAGCATCGGCTGCACGCGGTATGTGCCCAGCCTGTCGGGCGATCTGGACGCAATGCGGCGCCAGATCGACATCGCCCGGGCGCACGGCATCGACACGGTGCTGATCGCGCCGATGATTGCCGGCTGGTCCACGATGCAGACGCTGGTGAGGCAATATCCGGATGTGGCATTCTTCGCGCACCCGACCATGGGCGGCGCTGCGCGCATCGCATCGGACCTGCTGATCGGCAAGCTGTTCCGCGTACTCGGCGCCGACGCGGTGATCTTCCCAAACCACGGCGGCCGCTTCGGCTATACGACGGAAACCTGCCGGAGCCTCGCTCGAGCAGGCGCGCCAGCCGTGGGACGGCATCCGAGCCAGCATGCCGGTGCCCGCCGGCGGCATGACGCTCGAGCGCGTACCCGAGATACTTGACTTCTATGGACCGGACGCGATGTTGCTGATCGGCGGCAGTCTGCTCGCCGCGCGTGAGCGGCTGGCCGAGGAGACCGCCGCGTTTGCCAGAGCGGTCGCGCAGCACAGCTATCGGTGATTGTCCATGGACACTGAACAGTCGACCCAATTTCGCGCCTTCCACGACTATCGTTGGGACGAGGTGACCTGCCTGCCCTACAAGGAGGAAGGTGCGGCGCCATTCAAGGCGATCTCTCGCCAGGTGCTGTTCTCCGAAGCGGAGCTTGGTTGCGAGCTGCGCTATTTCGAAATGGCGGCAGGCGGCTACTCGACACTCGAACGCCATCAGCACGTGCACGCGGTGATGATTCTGCGCGGGCGGGGACAGTGCCTGGTCGGCGACGAGGTGCGGGCGGTAAAGCCGTTCGACCTTGTCACCATCCCGTCCTTGGCATGGCACCAGTTTCGTGCCGCGGAGGGCGAGGCGCTCGGGTTCCTCTGCATGGTAAATGCGCTGCGCGACCGGCCACAGTTGCCGAACGAACAGGAGCTGGCGGCACTGAAGGCGAACCCGGTGGTTGCGGCGTTTCTGGCGCGATAAGGCGCACCCCCGCCGCCAGGCGGGTGTGGAACCCGCAATGAGATGACCAGCTTGGGTTGTGAAACGCCTCACACAGACAATGGAGTGGTCTTGATACCGTCTTTGCTGCCGGCATCGCTTCCCGCCGGCACAGCAACAGGCAAAGGACAGCCCATGGCCAACAAGTATGTGCTGAGCGGCAACGGGATCCAGATCGACTACACGATCGGCGGAAACCCCGGCTTCACCGCTCTGACATTCACCGAGGGCGGCACGACCAAGAGCTTCAACCCAGGGCAGATCACCACCGATCACACCGGGCTCGGCACCCTGGTCTCGGTGGCGCTGGTGCAGACGGTCGACACCGGTGGCACCCGCTTCGGCTTCTTCCTGCCTGAAGTGCAGGCGACGCTCGGACAAAAGGTGCCGGTCACGACAATCGGCGTGATAGAGACCTTCGGCGGGCCGAACAGTATCCCGCATCGCCCAACCAACTGGCAGTGCGTGCACCTGCACGGCACGGCCGAGGAGGTGATCGTGGCGCTATCCGAGACGGCGCCGGCCTGACGCAGCGCTTGATGCCGGGCGGCGGCGCAATGCCCGTCGCCCGGCATCGCCGCCTCACCTCCAGAGCGTCCTGCTTGCGATCCGCGCACCGTCCCGCAGCGCCTCGAACTTCGCCCAGATCACTGTCGGGTGGACCTCGGGACGATACGTTGCCTGGGACGAGAACCCACAGTCCGCGCCAGCGATCACGTTCTCGCGCCCAACCAGCCGCGCGAACCGCACGAGACGTTCGGCGATCCATTCCGGATGCTCGACGATGTTGGACGAATGCGTGATCACCCCGGGGATCAGCACCGCACCCTCAGGAAGCTTTACCGTCTCCCACAGGTGGTACTCGTGTTCGTGCCGGACGTTCGCCGCCTCGAAGCTGTAGGCGCCGGCATTTATTCGCAGCATGTAGCCCGCAACGTCCGCCAGCGCCGCCTCGTGAATGCGCGGACCGTGGTTGATGCCATAGCAGGTGTGGTAACGTACCCGCTCGCGCGGGATGCCCCGCAGGCTGGCGTTCAGCGCCGCAACATAGATCTCCGCCCGTGCGGCGCGCTGCGCGGCATCGAACGATGGATCGCCGAACAAATCTGACAGGAACGGATCGTCGATCTGCAGGATGAACCCGGCATCGATGATGGTCTGGTACTCCGTGTGCAGCGCCGCACCCACCGCGTGAAAGAACGCCTCATCCGTGTTGTAGTATTCGTTCTCACCCACGCCGCTCGGCGCGACGGCGGGCACGAATGCAGCGACGTGCGGCACGCTCGCCAATGCGGCCCTCAGGTTGTCGATGTCGCGTTGCAGTGCCGCTTGACCGCGATAACGGATCGGGCCGGTGCACATCAGTGGCGATGCCGGCGCGACGCCACCTCCCATCATCGCGGTCTTGAAGTACTGCTCGTAGTATTCGGGAAACGCCGCGAGCTCGGCTGCGAACATAGTGCGGCGCTGCTGTGTGCGAGCCTCGAACCCATCCAGCCGCTCGCGCATGTAGGTGAAGAAGCCCGATTTCGACTGCTCGCCGTCGCACACGATGTCGATGCCGCACTCGGTCTGTTTGCGCACGCACTCCGCCACCGCTTCCCGCACGCGCGCATGAAACGCGGCCTCGTCGTGATTGCCGCCTTCCAGGTGCGCCTTCATCATGTCGAGCAGGTCGTGTGGCCGCGGCAGGCTGCCGACATGCGTGGTCATGATACGATCGGTGTTCTGCTGCCCGGCCATCGACACCCTCCTCCGCAGGATCGCGGAAGCGGCCACCATGGTCACCGCCTTGTCAACCCCGGGTGATCCACCGAAGGTGCGGGCAACGAGGCTGAAGGCATGGCGGATCGCGCTCGTATCGATCGGCTTCTGGTGCTCGCGCTAAATGTCGCAGTGCGCGAGCCGCATCACCTGACAGATGCAGCCGACGTTCGCCGAAATCATCGAATTCCCAGCCTGGAGGAATACTATCAGGCGCACAGCGACGTCTTGTTCAAGGCTCATCCCGACGTAGCCGGCAGTCGACACGCTAAGCATGCGCCTCAGGCCGTCGTCCAGAGCGGACCAGTCCGACCATCTGACGCCGGAAATTCCAGCGAGTACAGATGGTGACTCTTCGGCATCGCGGCCCTCTTCCTGAATTGGAAAGGCGCCCACCGAACCGGGTCAACTCCAGTTTCCGTCAGCCCTCGTAGTGGTCCGCTATCAGTCGATCCAGCAGTCGAACACCGAATGCGGTGGCCCCTTTAGGAATACAAGGGGCGTCCTTCGTGCTCCAGGCTACACCAGCGATATCGAGATGTGCCCAGGGCTTATCGTTGACGAAGCGCTTGATGAACTGTGCCGCGCTAATGGATCCCGCGGGACGGCCACCTACGTTCTTCATGTCAGCGATGTCTGATCTTATCAGCCGGTCGTACGCATCATCGAGCGGGAAGCGCCATACCTTCTCAGCTGTCGTCTGCCCTGCAGCTGACAGCTTCTGCGCCAGCGCATCGTCATTGCTGAACATGCCAGCATACTCGTGCCCAAGTGCCACTATCATGGCGCCAGTCAGCGTCGCTAGATCAACCATGAAGCGTGGGTCGAATTTTTGCTGGCAATACCAGAGTACATCCGCCAGCACGAGGCGTCCCTCGGCATCGGTGTTGATCACCTCGATCGTCTGGCCCGAGTAACTCTTCACCACATCGCCGGGCCGCTGTGCGGTGCCGGAGGGCATGTTCTCCACCAGTCCCACCAATCCGACCGCATCAACTTTCGCCTTGCGTGCGGCGAGTGCCGCCATCAGGCCAATCACTGTCCCGGCACCCGCCATATCCCACTTCATGTCTTCCATGCCACCGGCAGGCTTGATGCTGATCCCGCCAGTATCGAACGTGACCCCCTTTCCGATGAACGCAACAGGCTTGTTCCCGATCTTGCGCCCATTGCCCGAGGCACCGTGCCATTGCATAACCACCATGCGCGGCTCATTTGCGCTGCCTTGCGCGACCGCAAGAAGAGCACCGAATCCCAGTCGGCCCATCTCTCGAGGTCCAAGCACCTCCACTTTCAGTCCAAGTTCACTCAGTTTTTTGCAACGGTCGGCCATCTCGACAGGATTCAGTACGTTGGGCGGCTCGCTGACCAAGTCGCGTGATAGAGAAACCCCCTTCGCCACTCCCTGCAGCGGTTCCCACCCCGCTCTGGCGCGTGCTGGTTCGCTGGTGAGCAGCGTGAGTTTCGCCAGCTTTGGCATATCTTCTGGCGTTTCTTTGGTGCGGTACTTGTCGAAGCGATAGGCGCGCAACGAGGCGCCGAGTGCGACTTCCGCCGCGTGAGTGGGTTGCAACGAGCCCGTGGCGATAACCGCCACAGGCTCGCGCAACACCTCGGCCACAGCGTGCCCGCCTGCCTCGTTCAGCACATGCGCGGACAGTTCGGCTGGTTTGCCGAGACCTACGGCGACGACGCGCGATAATCCTGCACCTGGCGCGAGGAGCGTACATATCTTGCCCTTCCCGCCCTTGAATTCAGCCACGGCGAAGGCACGCGCGATAGCACCCCCCGTCGCCTCATCGGCCTGCTGCCACAGGCCAAATGGCATCTCCCCCTCGCCAACCAAAAGCACGAGCGCACCTGACCTCGGTAAGGCCGGCTTAGCGAAGGCAATGTCGAGCATTGTGTGCAACTCCCGAAGAATCCGGCGCCGACGACACGGCGGGTGAGAACTCTAGCAGCGGATCCTGCCATTGCCATGCCTCATGCCAACCGGGTATGTCCGCTGCGGATGACCCAGTTATTGAGCCCTGATGCAGTCGGCATTGCTCATGCCGCAGCCCTGCTGCGTGAGGGCGCACTTGTCTCTTTCGGGACAGAAACGGTCTATGGACTGGGTGCAGATGCAACAAATGACGGCGCTGTGGCGGCCATCTTTACTGCGAAGGAGCGGCCGCGGTTCAATCCGTTGATTTGCCATTATGCAGATGAAGATGCAGCGTTGCGCGACGTGGTCGCGAATGATCACGTACGTCGCCTTGCCGTTGCATTTTGGCCAGGTCCGCTGACGCTGGTACTTACACGTCGACCCGACTGCGCAATAAGCCGGCTCGCCAGTGGGGGACTGGATACCCTGGCGGTGCGTGTTCCCAAGCACTGCGTCGCTCGTGCGCTGCTCCGGGAGGCCGGCGTGCCGATCGCCGCCCCATCGGCTAATCGCTCGGGACGCGTGAGCCCCACCACGGCGCAGCACGTGCTGCAGGAATTGTCGGGCCGCATCGCGGCAGTGCTGGACAGCGGGCCGTGCACGGTGGGAGTGGAATTGACGGTGCTCTACGTTTCGTCACCGATGCCCGTTTTGTTGCGACCGGGCGGCGTGACAACCGAGGCAATCGAGGATGTGATCGGTAAGGTGGAGAGTGCTATGCCACCCTCATCCGAGCCGTTGCGTTCGCCCGGTATGCTGGCCTTGCATTATGCTCCGCGGACGCATTTGCGGTGTTGTGCAGCAAGCGTGACACCGAATGAGGCGTTGCTCGCTTTCGGTGCTCCGCTGCCCGGCGCGGGTGTCGTATTCAATTTGAGCGAAGAGAGTGACTTGGCAGAGGCCGCTTCCCGCCTGTTCACTGGTCTGCGCAAACTAGATGAGGCTGCCGAAGCTCTTCGATTGGAGCGCATTGCTGTAATGCCGGTGCCGGACCGGGGCCTTGGCCGCGCGATAAACGATCGACTACGTCGCGCGGCCGCACCGCGATAGGAATCGGGATCAGCGACGGATCGACATGAGCTTCGGCCTGCCCCGCCTCCCGTTCGTGTGCGACCTGGCCGGCTTCGACTTCTGCGCCCAGAGCTTGGGTTATCCCGGCGAGCAGGAGGGCGTGCAGTTCCACTATGGTGCCGAGCTGACTGCCGATGACGTGAAGGCGACGTTCGATCGCATTGCGAGGCCGCCGGCTGGCGTTAGCATCTCACGCAGCACCCTGTTCAAGTCGGTGTGCCGCGATTATCTCGGTGCACGGCTGCAGACCAGCCGCTCACCGGTCGTTCCTTACCTGACCCAGAACTCATCCGTTGCCGCGGACAGCCAATTTAACCTACTCGCCCGCGGTTTTGCCCCACTTACGTCTTCATCGCGTAGGCCCTTGTCCAGGCCAGGAGACAGGCTTTGAATAACCCCGGGTCCAGCGCCGCGAACACGTCGCACAGCGTGTCGTGACTCGGGATGCCGTCAGCATAGCAGTAGAAGCGTTTGAGGAACACCAGATGCTCCGTTCCCCAGAGCGTCGTCTCGATGAAGTCGTCCGCTCCGCGAGCGTCGCGGACAACACCAGAAGGAAGATCTCAGGCAATGGATATAGAATAGAACCTTGCCATGCTGGCGCGGCCCGGACAGCGCGGCGCAGTGATCCAGCAGCGGGACGCTGACCATCGTAGCCATGGCGGGACCTCCATCGATGAGGCTCCCTATGAAGCAAACTTTCAGCCAAGCTACCCACTCCTTTCAAGCGATTGCCCTGCCATGGCCATCACCCCAAATCGATTTCTCCTGCAGATATTGCTAGCCTGCATCAGCCTCGTGGCTGCGTTGCGCGTTTCGGCTTGGACGCCACCCGTGGCAGCCCAGGCGCCAGATACCGTCCTGCTGGAACGGTTGACCTGGACGGAAATTCGTGACGCGGTGCATGCTGGCACAACCACGATCATTATCCCAATTGGCGGCACCGAACAGAGCGGGCCCTACATGGCCGTCGGGAAGCACAATGTACGTGTCGCCGCGCTGTCCGACCGCATCGCGCGCCAGCTTGGGAATGCGCTGGTCGCACCAGTGATCGCCTACGTGCCGGAAGGAAACACGAACCCGCCGACATCGCACATGCGATTTCCGGGAACAATCACCGTACCGACGGACGTGTTCGAAATGACCGTTGAATCAGCAGCCGAAAGTTTCCGCGTCCATGGCTTCACCAATATCGTGCTGTTGGGCGATCACGGCGGCTATCAGGACAGCCTGAAGGTCGTGGCCGAGCGGCTGAACCGCAAATGGGCATCCACCCACGCTCGGGTGCACTACATCCCCGAATACTACAAAGCGGTAGAGACCACATTCGTGAAGGAGCTGCAGATCCGCGGCCTTGGTCCCGATATCGGCACGCATGCGGACCTGACTGACACGTCGCTGATGCTCGCCGTCGATCCGTCGATGGTGCGGTTGAAGCAGCTGCAGTCGGCGCCGAAACCCGATGCATCCACGGGCGTGTATGGCGGCGACCCACGGAAATCCAGCGCTGAGCTCGGGCGCCTCGGCATTGATGCCCAGGTGTCCGAAACCGTGCAGGCGATCCGTCGCACCGTTACGCAGCGCTAGGGTTTGCCATGATCACAACGCCAACAAGCGGATCAGTGGTGAAACGTTGGCGTTCCGCATGATGTCGGCATTTGGGGGCCTTTTCCTGCGCAGAGGGGTTTCTCGGCGCCGCTGTGTCGGCCGATGCACAACTTCCTCAGTGAGACCGCGGGACTGTGCCACCGTCCTTGCGATGCTGCAGGCCGCTTGGGTGGGTCTCTCGCAAACTGTCACGGCGCTGCATCGGGCGTGATTGCTGACAGAACCCTCCGGCGGACAACCGACCGTCTTGATCGAGCACTTGCCGAAGCGGTGCCTGATGTAGGTGTCTCGATCCGGGTGGAGAACTGCGAGCCGACCTCTTGCGCCAGCAGCGGCGTGATCTGCCGGCCGAGGAACGTGGCGACTTGCTCGGCCTTCACGTTACGGACCGATTGGCGGACCAATTGCTCGCAGAGTGGGCCAAGGGTGGCGGTCGAGCGGAAGACCAGATCAATGGCGTATTCCACAGCGAGTGCGGCCGCTCTGACCGGGCGATTGCCGTGGCGCGGAGCCCAAACGCTGACTGAGCAAGCCCTTGAAGCGTTGCTGTTCGCGCCGCTTGGAGGCTTCAAACCGGGCAAGGGGCTCAAGGCGGAGCCGGCCCGGACGGCGGTCCATTGCGAGTTGCGCCGCCCCCGAGTGACACTTCTGCTGCTCCGGGAAGAATACCGAGCCTCCCATGGAGGCGATTAGGGCTACAGCCGCTGGTGTGAGCTGTACCGCAGTTGGGAGGCGCGGCTGTCGCCGACCATGCGACAGGTCCACGCCGCCGGCGAGCGGCTGTTCGTCGACTATTATCCCAGTGTTACCCCGATCCTCACGGAAGCAAGCGGTGGGCGGCTAATCAATTGAAAATATTGGCGGACCCGACACGATTCGAACGTGCGACCTTCGCCTTCGGAGTACGGGCTGAGGGTCTCCTCAGTCGCCTTTTCAATGAGTTAGCTGATGAGTCGAGCGGCGATTGGGTGGCCGGCGATGCTGTCTTGGTGCTGGCTTGCTGAGCTTCCAGTTTTGACCGCGAGAACTGAGATAGTCGAGCCGGCCTACTCACTCGCCGGTACCGGCCGATGCGCCCTGCTCCAAGCCGGAGCCTCGGCTGAACGATGTCTGGATCGCCGACGACCAAGATCGGCCTTCGCGATCTCCGGTCAGTTCAGCCAGGGCAGACGATCTGGGACGGGTCGGTGAGCGGCTTCGGTGCACGCCGCCAGGTCGGGCAGGTCGTCTCCTACATCGTCGTGTACCGCACCAGGGAAGGCCGCCAGCGCACCTACACCATCGGCAAGCATGGATCGCCCTGGTCGCCCGACACAGCCCGCCAGGAAGCTCGTCGTATCCTCGGCGAAGTGGTCAAGGGTGCCGATCCCGTGGCCGACAAGATCGCCGGCCGCAAGGCGATCACGGTCGCCGAGCTATGCCAGCAATACCTCGCCGACGTCGAAGCTGGTCGGCTGCTGACCCGGCGGAAGATCGCCAAGAAGGAGTCCACGCTGATCTCCGACCGTGGCCGGATCGCGCGGCACATCGTCCCCTTGCTCGGGCGGATGCCGGTCAAGACGGTCAGGCGAGACGATGTTGAACGCTTCATGCACGACGTCGCCGCCGGCAAGACGGCCAGCCAGGGAGAAGACCAAGCCACGCGGCCTCTCGATCGTACGCGGCGGTCGTGGTGTCGCCGGGCGCACCGTGGCGCTGCTCGGCGCGATCTTCACCTATGCCGTGCGCCAGGGCATTCGGCTCGACAATCCGGTGCATGGCGATCGTCAAGTTCGCCGAAGGCCGACGACAGCGACGGCTGACCAATGACGAGTACCGACAGCTTGGCATGGCGCTGTCGATGGCGGACAGGAGGATGTCTGGAAGCCAGCCATCGCCGCCACGTGGCTGATGATCCTGACGGGATGGCGACGCGGCGAAGTGCTGGGCCTGCGATGGTCGGAGATCGATCTGCCGCGACGAACTGCACGACTGGCCGACACCAAGACCGGAGCATCGATCCGTCCCTTGTCAGAACTGGCCTGCGCCGTGATCCAGTCCCAACCGAGGATCGGCGATGTGGTGTTCGCCAGTCGATCCGGCGAGACGCCGATCGTCGGCTATCGGAAGATGTGGTTGAGGATCGCCAAGCTGGGTGGATCTTCCAGCCGACATCACGCCGCATGTGCTGCGCCACAGCTTCGCCAGTCTTGCCGCCGATCTTGGCTACAACGAGCCGACCATCGCCAGCTTGCTCGGCCACAAGACGCACAGCATCACCAGCAGGTACATGCATTCCGCCGATGCCGTGCTGCTGGCAGCAGCCGATGCCGTGGCGAATGCCACCATGAAGCTGATGGGTGAAGACTCGTTGAGGTCTTGACGAGCCATGCTCTCAGATCTCCGAACTGGAGCGTGCTGGAATCTGCGAGGACTGATCGCCATGTCCGCAAAGCGTCCCAGGAACGCTGCCTGATGGCGGGCTTCAGCCAGTCGTACGGGCCAAGGCACGAGTATCGGACCTCGCCGGATGATCAGGACGAGGCATGGGCTGGCGGACGCCGTCAGGTCGCGGCGAATGGCATCACAGCAGTTCTACGGCCGTTCGATGTTGCAGTCCACGCCGTTCATTGCATCAATGCGTTGAGGCTACTTTGGCACGGCTTACATTGGCCTCAGCCACCGGACGCTTGTACGATGGCAAGGTATCAGGACAAGAGATTGCGTGATTGGCTGAGAGCGCATCCGGCGCTCGAAGGCTATATCTAGGACTGCTTTGGCACGAGCGCGTCAGGGCATCCGATCAGTAGCCTGCAGCCGGCTTGTCGTGGTCGCCGCCATGCGCCTGACCTCGGACACCTTGGCGGCGATCACCTTCAGCAGCCGAGCCGTCTCGCGCACACCACGCCCCTCATCCAATGCCAGCGCGGATGCGATCGATCTTGAACGGCGTCGTCCTCGGCCTGCCCAATCGCTTGCCAGATGCCCTGGCGCGATCCAGGCCCGCCATGACCCGATCGCGGATCATCGCTCTCTCGAACTCGCTGAACACGCCCAAGCATGCCGAACAAGGCACGGCCAGATGGCGTGCTGGTATCGAGGGCCTGCTGGTGCAGAATAGAGATCGATGTCGCGGGACCGTAGCTCGCCGAGCAGACCGATCAGGTCGGACAGCGACCGTCCCAACCGACAGACCGACCATGCCGCCACGATGTCGAACTCGCGCCGGGCGACACCCTTGAGCAAGGCATCCAGTCCAGGCCGCTTGTCGCGGCCCCTGGAGCCACTGATACCCTCGTCGCGGTAGATCGCCACGACCGTCCAGCCAAGCCGCCCAGCGGCCTCCTGGAGCGGCTGCAACTGGTTCTCAACGGTCTGCCCGCGATCACTGGTCGAGACCCGCACATACAGGGCGGCGCGTCTGGATGTTGCCATAGCGGAAGCGTCGCACGGATCGGCAGTTCGTCAAGCAATGATCGTGGGTCGGGTCTCGCCGGTCGAGGGTTCTGTCGTGCGGCTGCTGCCGGCCTACCCACGCCTACTCCGGCAGTTTCAGCAACACCGCCGACATTGGCGTGCAATGACGCAGAAGCACTTCACCCGCCTCACGCGGCCAGATCACCAAGATCGAGGCGAACGGAGCGGATGACATGTTGATCGAGATCGTTTTGCCACCCCGCGTGAACCTGAAGCGACCGTACAGTTGCACGATCAGAGCGTGCGGCACGACATGATCTCGATACCAGCCGGTTGACGAGCGATTAGCGAATAAGCCGACAACGACGGCACCACCCTTTGCTGACTCGGCTGCCTTCTTCGCCCACTTGCCAGCTTCGGAATACGGCGCGTTCATCCAATACGTGCGCCCCGCCCGCCAAGTCTGGGACAGCCCGTTCTGATCCTTGCTAAAGAACTGTCGGCATTTGGCGTTCTGGGATGAGGCACAAACGTCCACATCGAAGCGAAAGAACCGATCGAGGAATGCGAACAATGCCCGTGGCGTCTCCCATTCGTCGGAACCGTGCTGCCAAGTGACTTTGGGCGTATGGTGATGACCCCTTTGCTCAAACCATCCCAGTGCAGTCTCCCAGCCTGGGAAGGAATACGGCTCACCGCGAGCCGTCGCGCGCTCCTGTTCGTCAAGGCAGCGCGACATGATCGCGGCGCGATGTCGGTGCAGCTTCACAAGCTGAAATGCGGACGATCGATCAATCCCAATTCGCCGGGCGAAGTCACGGAACCGATCCCCGCGCAACTGGTAATGCGTGCGTGCGATGTTGAGCCGTTCGGACTGGGCAAACCACTCGATCAAGGCTTCCTGCGTCGATCGCCTGATCTTGGCATGTGACGCCTGCCCGTCACGGATCATCTCGGCCAGTGTAGGGATGCGTGGGCCAGGAATTCGGATTCCGGACTTTTTGGATCGCCGTCTGATCGTCGTGCTCATGCAAATCTCTCCACGGGTCGCGATCGGATACTCGACAAACTGCGGATCGATGGTATCATTCCGCCATAGTTCCGAGTAGCCGCTGATGGAAGGACAGCCTCATGCGCTGTCCAGACCCGTCACATCACGAGGAGACCAACCGTGGCAATTGGCAGCGCGATCGAGCGGGGATCGTTCATCTTCGTCTACGATGAACACGGGCGCACGCTGTTCTCGAAGGCCAAGGGATCAGGCGCCAGGGACGGGCTGCTGGGATTCACCAGTTCCACCGTCACCGTGCGCTTCGGCTCGGTCATCCACACGTACGACGAACACGGGATGACGATCTACTCAAAGGCGGCATGACGGGCTGTCCACCCTGTCATCACTACCGCAGCCAGAAGGTGACGGTAGTGAGTCCTGAGCCTAGCTGAACAATGCACCACCAGGACCAAACATTGTGATTTCACATCCCCTCGGCAAAGATGCTTGAGCTAGCAAAATAAACCGGGAGGAGTGCCATGAGCGGCTCTGTGCCCTCGTTCGTCGCGTCTGATCCCGATGTGTATGAACACTTCATGGGGCGGTGGAGCACCCGTCTCGCCGACCCGTTCCTGAGCTTTGCCGGCGTCCAGGCGGGGCAGCGCGTGCTGGATGTCGGCTGCGGGACCGGCGTTATCACACTCGCCCTAGCAACGCACGGCTGCTCGGCGGTCGGGACGGACGCTTCGGAGCCGTATCTTGAAGGCGCGCGCCGCCGCCGGGCGCACGCGTCGGTGACATACGAGCGGGGCGACGCCCGCAACCTTGCTTATGCCACTGCGTCCTTCGACGCATGTGTCTCGACGCTGGCCATCGACGTAATTCCGCAGCCTGAGAAAGTCGCCGCAGAGATGCGGCGTGTCACGCGCCCCGGCGGGATCGTAGCCTGCGGCACGTTCGACTTCTGGGGCGGCTTGTCCGCCTCAGACCTCATTCTGGACACCGGGGCGACCCTCGACGAGGGCTTGCGAACGATACAGGACTTTCTGCGATCCCGTCCGCTTGTGTGGCCGAACGGTCAAGCAAAGCTTTGGCGTGAGGTCGGTTTGACCGATGTCGTTGAGGTGCCGATCGTGATCAGCTTCGATTACCAGACGTTCGACGACTACTGGAGCAGCTTCTGCACGGGTCCAAATCGCAGCGCACAACGCATGCAAACAATGCCCGCCGAGAGACGGGACGAAATCCAGCGTCTCGTCAGGCTTGGTTATCTCGCCGGCATGTCCGACGGACCGAGATCGTTTGCAGCGATTGTCCGCTCCGTCCGGGGCGTGGTGCCCGGATAGGGCCAGTACCCGATCAACAGACCCTCGATTCCCCACGAGTCCCATGCCCGATCGCCGAGGGTGTCGCTGAAAACACATGGTTCTGGATACGGTCAGAGGAGGCGTGGAAACCCAT
Organism: uncultured Alphaproteobacteria bacterium; assembly: GCA_963776505.1. Lineage (GTDB taxonomy): Bacteria > Pseudomonadota > Alphaproteobacteria > Acetobacterales > Acetobacteraceae > JAMXLO01. The sequence goes on along the minus strand of CAVZNH010000088.1, from coordinate 15,720 downwards.
GTTAAAAGCAACTCTTGGCGGCGGTCAGGGAAGGGGATTTCCGAACAGGGTCGGGTACTAATGCGGCCACTGACCGATGCCGGCATTCAAGTCGGGTCGCCGGGGGGGAAACCACTGCGGCCCGGTTCCTCATCAGACAACAACGGGCATAGGCTCGGTGATGGGCAAAGTGATCGCTTGCCGGTCATGCAGCATCACCCCACGGCGCGGCTCGGCCGACACCCCGACGGCACCGCTCGATACCGGCAGCATCTTCAGCCGGGTGCTCAGCAGTGACGGCAAACATCAGATAGGCCATGATACGGCAGTCGTTCTTAGGAGACATCAATGTCCTGGCGGGACATTCCGGGCAATCCCGTAGCGTTCGAGCGCTTGCGCGATCTCCTGATCGGTGGAAATGCCATCGCATTAGTAGGTGCCGGCGCTTCCGCTGGATTATACCCGCTTTGGGCTGAACTGATCGAACGCCTGGGTGATGAAGCGGTAAACCGTGGGCGCTCAAGTAATGCTGACCGTGCCACTTGGCTGCGGATTTTAGCTGATTACCCGGATGGAGTTGTGCGTAGCATCAAGACATCACTTGGTGATGGCCTCTACACTGAGATACTTCGTGAAATTTTCCGTCCACGTGTTGGTCCAAAAGGGGACCACTTTACCGAACTGCATGCGCTTCTCCTGAGGCTAAATTTCAAAGGGTATATCACCACTAATTTTGACGCGGGCCTCCTGGAAGCACGTTTGAAGATTGGCCTATAGTCGCGCAACCGGCTATGGAACGTGGAAAGACCGCGATACACTATATAAGTGGGAAACCGGCGAGGTCTTCCAGGAACAACCTTGCCCAGTCCTATTCGCCCATGGTGTATACGACCGGAGCGACACCGTGGTGTTGGGGACGGCGGAGTATCGGGAGGCATATAGAGAAGGTCTATTCCGCCGCTTATTCCTGAACCTGTGGGCACAGAGCACGTTAGTGTTTGTCGGATTTAGCTTCGCAGACCCTTGGGTAAGATTTGTTGCCAACGAGGTTTTGCTTAGCGGTGGTGATCGCCGGACCGGCGCCCCGCGCCATGTGGCACTTCTCGGTCTCCGCGCCTCCGAACCATACTCCGCCGTCATGCGGAGCCTATTCGTCGATCAGTACAATGCAGAGCCGCTCTTCTATACGATAGAACAACATGCTGACGGTAGTGAAGACCACGGCTCACTGCAAACCATTTTGCAAGAACTGGGAAGCAGTTCGGTCGCCGCAGCGCCGCCACCAACTATCGCCTGATCGTTCGACCGCACGAAGAAGGTTCAGATACGAAAAAACTGAAGGAGCATCCCACCGTATATTTACGTTCTCGGCAAAAGCAATTCGGCGAGTTGACCTGTCGCGAGGCTACTCATCTCGACCCTCAGCCCCGAATTAACAAGTCTCAGGGTTTGTACCAGCACTAGGTTTTCATTTGACCACGGGACCAGTGACCGGGAGGTGGCCGCGATGTATCGGCGAGACGACGAGAGAGAATCAGGGCATCTTGGGTGACGTTGTCATAGCGGCCTGCTGTGCCTAACGATATATCCATCTCAGCAAGCATTGCTAATGCGTCACGTTCAGCCCAGGCATACCCACAGGCTCGCGCCAACAAGAGCGCAGAATTGAGATCATCATCAGCGCGATCATTCCACCCGCTGCCTGAACTAATCGGTAGCGCATTACGACCGCAAATAATCCGTGCGCGCAGCACGAGGCTATCGCACTCGTCAAGTCGCATGTGCCTTACTGCCGCCAACCGGAGCGCTTCGCCAACGAACGCCATTGCTGCATCCCACCGTTGCATCCCGTACTCCAGCGCCGCACGAGCCAGAAGGTACTTTTGGCAAATCCATGTTCATTCGACTGCGTCGGAACGATATCTCGGCAATCTCAAGGTGTTGGGTAGCCGCTGAATAGTTTTGCTGTAGAGTTGCAATAACACCGAGTTGCCAGTAGCAGCGTGCGACGTCGTCCGCCCACTTATAAACTTCACAGACTTCTCGGTTTGCTACGATCAATGCCTCGGCACGTTCAACCTGACCAATACGCAGTAGCAAAGTCGCCCACTTGGCACAACGTGAGGAGTAAAGCTCCAAACCAAATGACTTATAGCCTGTTCTACGGAATTAGCCGCTTCGAATGCCGCCAGAGCTTCCCCCACTTGCCCCTGTTTAGCCAAAACGTCGGCGAGGTAGCACAGCGCATTTCGCGTCTGAATTCCCGGTAATCTTTCGACTGTGGTGGCCAGCGAGAGCGCTTCTCTGGCCAGGGTTTCGGCGTTGTAAGTTGGCCAAGCACCAACAACAACTCAGACTCGTCTCGTTCTGAAGCCCCTGAATGAGGTTACGCTTATCCTTTGCTTGACGCAGAATAGAATTGGCTTCTTCTAATGTACTTGTGTGCAAATGCCAGTTCACCGGCTTGCATTGCGTTCAAGCCAATACCATTAAGCATATAAGATAAGCGCCGACGCGAGAAGCGTCGTCTATATTGCCGCTTTCTGATTGGATCGCTGACGAACCTGAGGCGACAAGATACGCCTTCGTCCGGGTACTCCTAGCTTCTGTAACGGGCCCTCCTGTGTCAATCCCCTTCGAGCATATCCCTGTCGCCGGTATCTTGCTTCTGTCCGGGGTCAGCGCGGAGCTTCTGTAACGGGCCCTCCTGTGTCAATCCCCTTCGAGCATATCCCTGTCGCCGGTATCTTGCTTCTGTCCGGGGTCAGCGCGGAGCTGCCACCTGATGGGGTCTGATGAGGATCGGTCGGCCAATCTAGCGACGCGCAGTCATCTTACGAGCTGCTCCCGCTCTTGCGGTCTAACCGGATCCATCGTCCCGGCGAGGGGACCTGCTCCGGGCGTTTGGTGTCTGTCCGCCCGAACTCGTGATTTTCTCCTTCGTCTATGCTTTGGCAGCGGCCCTGCCGGCGACGAACTCGGTTCCGTCGGCCAGCATCCGGTGCAAGACCACGGCGAGCTTCCGGGCGAGCGCCACCTTTGCCTTGCGCATGCCAGCACGCTTGGCCACGCGCATCGCCCAGCTCTTCAGTGAGGATCCCTTCACCGGCCGCGTGAGAATGACGTTGGCTGCCTCATAGAGTGCAGTGCGCACACTTGCGTCGCCGATCTTCGAGATCCGCCCGGTGACGTCCGTCTCGCCGGATTGATACTTCTTGGGTGTCAGGCCGAAATGTGCCCCTGTCGCCTTGGAAGATCGGAACCTGGTCGGATCGTCTATCGCCGCGACATAGGTGAGCGCGACGAGCACTCCGATACCTGGTGTCGTCATGAGCAACCGCGCTCGCATGTCATCGCGGGCCAATGAGACCAGTCGCTTTTGCAGCTTGCCCAACTGCTCTCCGAGTGTCGCGCGGGCCAGCAACAACGCATCGGCAACCGCCGATAACGTCGGATGCCCCTCCACGAGTTCGCGAATGCGGCCTTCGAAGGCGCGCGTCGTTGTCGGTCCAACCTTCAAGCCAAAGCCACGCAAGATGCCACGGAGACTCATCTCAATGTCATGGCGTTTGCCCTGCACAAGCTTGCGTGCTGTCAACAATGCGCGCAGTTCCTGTGCTGGCAGCGACTTGCAATGCACTCGTCGGAACCATCCGAGACGTATCAGCAGCGCTATGCCACGCGCGTCCTTGCGGTCAGTCTTCACCGGCATGGCCTTGAATGCGTCACGCACGTGCCGGGTCTCCAGTAGCTCCACCGGAAGCCCTGCTTCCCGCATTCCTGCATAAAGCCACTGTGACAGCGGACCGGCCTCCAGGCCGATCCGCGAGACCTCCACGCCCAACTTGCCAAACCACCTGATGAGTACGTCCGGCTCACTCGCTACCTTGGCCTCGCATACGATCCGCCCGCTTGCATCCACAACGCACACGCTGGCACTTTCCAGCGACACGTCGATCCCGGCATAATGCTCCATGGTCGTTCCTCCTCGATGATGCTTGGAGCAGGACAAGTCCTGACTCCGGTCATAGACACCATCACTCTGAGGGACGACCACATCCAACTGCTACGTTGGGCTGCTGCCAGCCCGTTACCCCATCTAGACGCCGAAAAACTTGGCCGTTGTCGAGACGCTCACGGAAAAGACGATCGGCTTCAGTTAATTCTCCGGCGTCCAAAAGGAGTTCGACAGCGGTGAGCACAGGCTGCAACGCACGAAATTCAGACGGCGTAGCACCACCCGGCCGACCCGCCAGCAAACCTGCCGCCTCCGGACCGGTATCGGTGCCTAGCCCTAGGACCACCTGCCGGAAGTGGTCTCGCAGCACTGGGTGGCAAGTCCAACTCGTCGCTCCATCCGCGGCACGATCGTAAGTAAGCAAGTGCTCGTGCGCCATCGCCGATAATGAGCGAAAATTGGAGGAATCCGACTGGTCAGCTAAGATTGCTGCAAGCGACGGCATACCTCTAGCCAGCATAAGGACCGTTGCTTCTGGTGTAGGAGCACGGGATAGAGAAACTAACCCTAATAGGGCTACTTGCTCAGGCCGTAGCGTCAACCGATAGAACGTTAGTAGATGTCTCAGCTTGCGCTCAAGTGGATCGGATTTCGGAAAGACCCGCCTCATCGAATACCTTCTCTACCAACCGGCTGGGATCACCTTTGGCCATCTTGTCTAGCGTCATCGCGAAAATCCGCAATCCTAGTGGATAACCATTCAAACGGCGGCTCACAATTTGGCGTTCGACCTCGCTTCCACCAACATTGCAAGCCCCCAGCAACGCCGCGCCCTCTTCTGGGTCAAGGTTTTCAAGGTCGAGCGCGCGAAAGCTGTCCCCAAGATATGGTGTAAGGTCAGTAAATGGGAATTGGCTGGTCAGCATTACCAATCCGGCGCAGGGTGAGCGCGCAGCCCCAACGAGCAATTCGCGAAGCTCGTCACGCAGGAACTCGCCATAGCTGGCGGCATGAGGTAGTTCCTGTAGCAACTCTAGGCCATCCAATACCAGCAGCACAGGCATCGCACGCAGAATAGTTAGTGCCACGTCGAAGGGCAGTGCCTCACTGGATGGGACGGCCACGTGCATCTCGACTACAGCAAATTCCAGAAACCGCTCGACGAACTTGTCGAGATCGCGTTCGGAATAGAAGCTCCAGTAGAACAAACCAGTCACTGTTCGTGTCTGGATACCTCGGCCTTGCTTAAGCCAATGGCCGATCAAGGAGGTCTTCCCAAGCCCTCCCATGCCGGTGACAGCTATTATACGGACCTGCGAATCGGAAGCCCATCTTTCCAGCTTGTGCAAGGCGTTCCGGCGGCCGGAGAAGCACTATCCTCGGTACTTTGGTGACACCAGCCTTGGGGAATCAGTGTCGGCGGGATTACTGGAGAGTTTGATATGGTCGTCCAAGCTGATGGTTGTACAGCGATAGTTGGTGGCGGCGCTGCGGCGACCGAACTGCTTCCCAGTTCTTGCAAAATGGTTTGCAGTGAGCCGTGGTCTTCACTACCGTCAGCATGTTGTTCTATCGTATAGAAGAGCGGCTCTGCATTGTACTGATCGACGAATAGGCTCCGCATGACGGCGGAGTATGGTTCGGAGGCGCGGAGACCGAGAAGTGCCACATGGCGCGGGGCGCCGGTCCGGCGATCACCACCGCTAAGCAAAACCTCGTTGGCAACAAATTCTACCCAAGGGTCTGCGAAGCTAAATCCGACAAACACTAACGTGCTCTGTGCCCACAGGTTCAGGAATAAGCGGCGGAATAGACCTTCTCTATATGCCTCCCGATACTCCGCCGTCCCCAACACCACGGTGTCGCTCCGGTCGTATACACCATGGGCGAATAGGACTGGGCAAGGTTGTTCCTGGAAGACCTCGCCGGTTTCCCACTTATATAGTGTATCGCGGTCTTTCCACGTTCCATAGCCGGTTGCGCGACTATCAGGCCGAATCTTCAAACGTGCTTCCAGGAGGCCCGCGTCAAAATTAGTGGTGATATACCCTTTGAAATTTAGCCTCAGGAGAAGCGCATGCAGTTCGGTAAAGTGGTCCCCTTTTGGACCAACACGTGGACGGAAAATTTCACGAAGTATCTCAGTGTAGAGGCCATCACCAAGTGATGTCTTGATGCTACGCACAACTCCATCCGGGTAATCAGCTAAAATCCGCAGCCAAGTGGCACGGTCAGCATTACTTGAGCGCCCACGGTTTACCGCTTCATCACCCAGGCGTTGGATCAGTTCAGCCCAAAGCGGGTATAATCCAGCGGAAGCGCCGGCACCTACTAATGCGATGGCATTTCCACCGATCAGGAGATCGCGCAAGCGCTCGAACGCTACGGGATTGCCCGGAATGTCCCGCCAGGACATTGATGTCTCCTAAGAACGACTGCCGTATCATGGCCTATCTGATGTTTGCCGTCACTGCTGAGCACCCGGCTGAAGATGCTGCCGGTATCGAGCGGTGCCGTCGGGGTGTCGGCCGAGCCGCGCCGTGGGGTGATGCTGCATGACCGGCAAGCGATCACTTTGCCCATCACCGAGCCTATGCCCGTTGTTGTCTGATGAGGAACCGGGCCGCAGTGGTTTCCCCCGGCGACCCGACTTGAATGCCGGCATCGGTCAGTGGCCGCATTCATACCCGACCCTGTTCGGAAATCCCCTTCCCTGACCGCCGCCAAGAGTTGCTTTTAACATGGGTTTCCACGCCTCCTCTGACCGTATCCAGAACCATGTGTTTTATGAACAGGGAACCAAGGATACCTTCAGATGAGCCTCTGCCTGACGGGACGTCCGCATTCACCAGTTCCGAAATGCGGGCCATGCAGCGCCGGTCCGTCTCGATCGCTGTGGCCATCCCACCTTGGTGTCGCAATCGCTGTGTTTGAGCGCGAACGCGGCAGGCTCGCAGCTCCGCACCAAACTTTGCGCGCCCGCCCGTGCTTGTCGTTATTGAGCCGCCACCGCCCCTTCCTCTGGCCGCTGTTCCAGCTCATGGTCGTGATGGATGCACAAAGTGGCTATACCGGAAACGAGGCTTACTCCGGCAATCACCAGCAGTCCCCCATCGAAGCTGCCTGTGAGGTCCTTGATGAAGCCCATGACGAACGGGCCGACGAAGCCGGAAATATTGGCGAGCGAGTTGATATAGGCGACGCCAGCAGCGGCAGCCGTACCGCTCAGGAATGCGGTCGGCATGGCCCAGAACACCGGCAGCACGGAGAACACGCCGAACCCGGCAAACGATAGGGCAAGCAGGCGCACGTAAGGGTTCGGCGTCAGCGCCGTGATGACCATGCCGAGTGCCGTGATCATGAAGGCAATGGCGGTGTGGCTGCGGCGTTCCATGACCCGGTCGGAGCGTCTTCCGTACCAGATCATGCTGATTGCGCCGACCGCGAACGGCACCGCCGTCACGATGCCGGTCTGCATGTTGGTCAGACCAAACGCTTTGACGATCTGCGGCATGAAATAGAAGTAGCCGTAGCCGGAATAGCCGATGCCGAAGCCGCTGAGCCCAAAAGTCAGCACTCGCGGGTTGCGTAGCACCTCCCATACCGAGAGGTTGTGTACCGCCTCCCGCTGCCGTCGTTCCGCGGCCTGGCGCTGCACCAGCCAATCGCGTTCATCGGCCGCAAGCCAGTGCGACTGGGCGGGACTGTCAGTCAGATACCACAGCACGAACCCGGACAGGATGACCGCTGGCACTGCCTCCGAAATGAACACCCATTGCCAGCCTCGCAGGCCGAGGAAACCGTCAGCGTAGAGGATTGCGCTGGACAACGGTGAGCCGATCACAGCGGAGAACGGGATCGCCACCATGAACATGGCGACCATGCGGCCGCGATAGGCGGCCGGGAAGAACAGCGTCAGGTAGAACAGGATGCCCGGAAAGAACCCAGCCTCGGCAGCTCCGAGCAGGAAGCGGACGATGTAGAATGAGGTCTCACCCTGGACGAAGGCCATGGCGCCGGACAGAATGCCCCAGGTGAACATGATCCGCGCAATCCAGATGCGTGCGCCTGTGCGCACCAGGATCAGGTTCGACGGTGTCTCCAGCGAGAAATAGCTGATGAAGAACATGCCGGCGCCCAGGCCGTAGACCGTCGCGCTGAATCCGAGATCCTTGTTCATTTGGAGTGCGGCAAAGCCCAGATTGACCCGATCCAGGAATGCAACGAAATAACAGATGATCACGAATGGGATCAGGCGACGCGATACTCTTGCCATGGTGCGCACTTCAAGCGCTTCCATCGGTTTTCTCCCCGAGCGTTATTACATGCGGCACGAGACGCACTCATCCCGGATCATCTGAGGCATTCCGGGTTGATCTGATGGTCTCGGAATTACCGCGGCGTTGTCAAATGCAGACGCGCCGCTCCCTGCCGGCCGCGGTATGCCCGGCTCCACTTTCAGTCTGCCCTTGTCGGCCCGCGCGTCGCATGCACACACTGTGACAACTGGCTCCAAGAAGAGGGAAACGCCATGAAGACGCTTTTGACATGGGCCGCTGTCGCGGCACTTGCGGTCTGCGTATCGACCGCCGCATCCACCGCGCGCGCCGACGACGATGTGATCCGCTTCGGCATCACAGCGCCGATGTCTGGGGCCGCGGCAAGCTGGGGCATCGGAGCCGACTGGGTCGGCCAACAGGCGGTGAAGTGGATCAACGAGCACGGTGGCATCACCGCAGGCGGCAAGACCTACAAGGTCGCCCTCACCACCTACGAGAACGGCTACAATTCGGCCGACGGCGGCAAAGCAGCGCAGGCCATGCTCAACCGTGACCACGTGCGCTTCATCATCCAGGGTATCGGCACGGCACCGGTGAAGGCGTTGCAAAGCCTGTCGGAGCGCGTCGGCGCCCTCATGATGCAGGACGCCTGGGGCAAGAGCGTGAAGGGACCGCAGGCACCGCTCACCTTCACCTGCGCCAACACGCCGTTCGAGCTGTTCGGTCCGCTGTTCGACCTGGTGAAGCGCCAGCATCCCGAAGCCAAGACGGTGGCGCTGCTCAACCCGAACGACGCCACCGGCCAGGAGGTCGAGGTGGAGGCGGTGAAACAGTACAAGGCGCGCGGCTACACGATCGCGCTCAGCGCCTGGTACGAGCGCGGCACCACCGAGTTCCAGCCGATCGCGACCAAGCTGGCGCAGACGCATGCCGATGTCATGGATCTGTCCGGCGCGCCGCCCGCCGATGCCGGCTCGGTCTACAAAGAGCTGGCGGTTCAGGGCTGGAAGGGCGTCAAGATTTCGTCCTCCGGTACCGGCAGCGACGCGCTGGTAAAGGTCGGTGGAGCCTCGGTCGAGGATGTCTACATGGGCAACGCCGCCGACTTCGGCGGACCGACGGCCACGCCGTTGCAGCGGCAGCTCAATGCCGATGGACTGAAGGCCTTGGGCGAGCCGGTGAACATCCTGCACATGGCTGCCTGGGACTCGGCGATGGCGATCAAGGCCGGCATCGAGAAGGCTAACTCGATCGATCCCAAGGCGGTGGCGAAGGTGTTGCCGACCTTGATCTTCGAATTCGAGCTACGGCCCGGCGGCGTTCGGTGGCGAAGCGACCTACGGCAACCCCCAGCAGATGCTGGTGCCGATCATCGTCACGCAGATCAAGAACGGCCAGACCGTGGAGATCGAGCGGATCATCCCCGACGAACTGAAGCAGCGACTGGCAAAGACGCAATAGCGGCGAGCACGCGACGCGGATGGGACTGCTCGCGCAGCTTTGCTTCAACACGCTGCAGATCGGTGCGGTGTACGTGCTGTTCTCGTTGGGCCTCACGCTCGTGTTCGGCGTGATGAAGGTGATCAACTTCGCACACGGCCAGTTCTTTACCCTGGCCGCGTTGTTGATCGCCGCGTCGATGCCGGCGTTCACCGTCCAGTTCGGTCTGCCGGTCTGGCTCGACTATCTGGTGAGCTTCGTGCTGGCGATGATCGCGGTCGGCCTGCTCGCCGCCGCGCTGTACTTCATCGGCTTCGAGCGTTATCTGCGCGACCTGATCGGCTCGTTCATCCTGTCGCTGGGGCTGCTGCTGCTTCTCGAGGGCGTCTATCTCTGGCTGTTCACCGGGTCACCACGCGTGGTGGCGAAGATACTGCCCGGTCAGGTCTCGCTTGCCGGCGGCGCGATGGAGACGCAGCGGCTGGTGATCTGTGGCCTGTCGCTGGCTTTCACCGTCGCGCTGTACCAGTTCGTCCAGCACAGCAGGCTGGGCAAGGCACTGCGCGCGGTGGCCGAGGACCGCGAGGCCGCGATGCTGCAAGGCATCCGCTACCGTCGCACCTCGTTCTACGGCTTCATGATCGGCTCAGGGTTGGCTGCGGTGTCCGGCGGCCTGCTGGCGCCGCTGACGCCAATCACGCCGGCGCTCGGCAGCGACTACCTGACGAAGGCTTTCATCATCATCATCATCGGCGGGCTGGGAAGCATACCGGGCGCCATACTCGGTGGTTTCCTGATCGCCGCAATCGAGAGCGTCGCCGGGTATTTCTTCGACCTGTCCTACGCGACCATCGCGATGTTCGCTCTGGTGATCGTGTTCCTGCTGGTGCGGCCGGAAGGGATGCTCGGTTATGCCCAGCGCTAGGGTCGATACCGCCGAGCTGCCGCGCTCGGCCATGCATCGTGCGCGCGTTGGGCCTGTGCTCACCGCGCTCGGAGCAGCCGGCGTGCTGGCGTTCGCGCTGCTGATACCGGACGAATACAACCAGCATGTGCTGATGTGGGTGGCGCTGAACGCCGTGCTCGCGGTTGGCCTGCGTTTCGTGCTGCTGGTCGGCGAGACGAACATCGCCACCGGAGCGTTCTACGGCATCGGTGCCTACGTCGCCGCACTGTGCACGGTGAACTTCGCCGTGCCATTCCCCCTCGCACTGCTCGCCGGCGCTGTCGTCGCCACGGTGGTGAGCGCCGGCTTCGGCCTCGTCACGCTGCGCACCAAGGGACCTTACTTCATGCTGATCAGCTTCGCCTTCACCGAGGTGACGCGGCTGATCTACACCCGCATCAACTATATCGGCGGCAACTCCGGCGTCATGGGCGTGTTCCCCCCGCAAAGCCTGGACCCGTGGATGCCGGCGCTGACGGTTCTGCTGTGTGGTGGGCTGATCCTGGCGCTCTATCTGTGCGAGCGCTCCGACCTCGGCCGCGTGTTTCGTGCCATCGAGAACAACGACGCGATCGTGGAGACCGTCGGCATCAACGTGGTGTCGGTGAAGCTGCTCTGCCTGGTGCTGGCCTCCTTTGCGGTCGGCCTGGCGGGTGCGCTGCACGCGCACATCTACAACGTCATCAGCCCGGGCGATTTTTCTTATTTGGTGCCGGTGTTCGCTCTGGCCTACGTGAAGATCGGCGGCGATTCGCATGTCTTGGGCGCGGTGCTCGGTGCGGCCTTGCTGACGCTGGTGGCGCAGGCGCTGGAAGGTGCTGGCGCGCTCGAACAGATACTGTTCGGCGGCGCCATCGTCGCGGCAATGCTGCTCCTGCCCGACGGGCTGTGGGGTGCCGGCAGACGCCTGCTGCGGTTGTTGCGGCAATGAGCGCGCTGCTCGTCGCGCAGGATCTGTCGCGCCGGTTCGGTGGCCTGCTGGCGGTGAGCGATCTCAGCTTCGAGGTCCGCGCGGGCGAGGTGCTTGGCCTGATCGGTCCGAACGGCGCAGGCAAGAGTACCACGTTCAACGTGATCAGCGGCTTCTACCGCCCGACTTCGGGGCGGCTCTCGTTTCGCGGCGAGGACATCACAGGAATGTCGGCGAGTGCGATCAGTCGGCGTGGACTGGTGCGCACCTTCCAGCACGGCAGCCTGCTGCGCGATATGAGCGTGCATGACAATATCCTGATCGGCGCGTTGCGCGCCGTGCGCGATCGGCGGGAACGTCAGCGCCATGTGCAGGATACTGCGGAATTGCTGGGGCTCGGTGGACTGCTCGACACAACCGCCGGCAGCCTGCCGCACGGCCATCAGCGCATGCTCAGCATTGCCATCGCCCTCGCGGCGCGCCCGACCCTGCTGTGTCTTGACGAGCCGCTGACCGGGCTCAATTCCACCGAGATCGCCGCGGCGCTGGGATCGATGCAACGCATCCGCCAGGAGTTCGCCACCACGATCATGCTGGTCGATCACAACATGCGCGCGGTGATGCGTATATGCGATCGTATCGTGGTGCTGAACCACGGGCAGAAGCTGGCCGAGGGCACGCCTGCGGACATCCGCAACGATCCGGAGGTGATCCGCGCCTATCTGGGAGACGACGCGTGAGCGATGCGGTGCTGGAGATCGCCGGACTCACGATCAGCTACGGCCAGGTGCGCGCGGTGAGCGACATCCATCTGTCGGTGCTGAGCGGCCGCATCACCACGCTGATCGGTTCGAACGGCGCCGGCAAGACCACCATCATGAAGGGCGTCACCGGTCTCAAGCAGGTGGTATCCGGCGAGGTACGCTTCCACGGCGAGCAACTCATCGGCAGGCAGGTGGACGCGATCGTCGCGGCCGGCGTGTCTCTGGTGCCAGAGGGCCGCCGCCTGTTCCCCACCATGAGCGTGCGCGAGAACCTGGAGATCGGCGCTTATCGACGCAGCGACCCAGCCGGCATCCGAGCCGATTTCGATCGTGTGCTGGACTACTTTCCCGCGTTGCGCGAGAGGCTCGATGCGCGCGCGATGGCGCTTTCCGGCGGCCAACAGCAGATGGTCGCGATCGGTCGCGCGCTGATGTCGGGTCCGAAGCTGCTGCTGCTGGACGAGCCCTCGATCGGCCTTGCGCCCACGGTGGTGCAGACCATCGGCCAGATCATCCAGACCATCAGCCGCAGCGGCGTCGATGTTCTGCTGGTCGAGCAGAACGCCCACATGGCGCTGAAGCTATCGGACGATGCCTATGTGCTGGAGAACGGCGCCATCGTCATGCAGGGCAACGCGCAGGACCTGATGCGCAGCGAGGCTGTGCGGGAGGCGTATCTCGGTCTGTAGCGCGCGTAGGTCAGCGCATCAGGTCGCCTCGGTCAGCATGCGCGTCAACTCATCCGGCATGCTCAGCATCGGGTAGTGGCCGGTGTCCAGTTCCAGCCATCTTGCCCCAAGACGGGCGGCGGCGCGGCGTTGACGCGCCTCTCCCGGATTGGGCGCCTGGCGGCACCAGATCACTGTCGCTTTCCAGCTCTGGTCCCAGAAATCGGTGAGCCTCACCGGGATCTCCGAGGTCGCGGTCGGATGCGGGGTATAGCGATCGAGCACCCAGGCCCGCGTCGTTGGGTCGAGATCAGCGAACAGTCCCTTTTCGGCGTCTTCGCGCGGCGGGGCGTAGGCGAGGCTGGGTGGAACGGTGGTCGCGCGCTTCACGATGTCACGCGTGCGTTCGCCGTTGAACAGCGCCAGCGCATCAACCAGCACGAGGCGTGCGACCCGGTGGCGCATCCTCTCCGCCGCACCGCAGACCACCATGCCGCCTGAGCTGGTACCGACCAGCACGACATCGTGCAGGTCTTCGTAGAACAGCAGGTCGGCTATTTCATCGACGTAGGTCGAAATGCCGACGCCCGGACGCAGCGCATGCCGGCGTTCGGCGCAGCCATCCATGGTTGGCGCATACACGGTGTGGCCAGCCGCACGCAGGCGAGTAGCGACACGTTGCCAGATCCAGCCACCTTGATAGGAACCGTGCACCAGAACGAATGTCGTCATTGCAGTAATCCTCTAATACCAAGCCCCGCTGACGACGACTCATACCGTCATGCCGGGCGAAGGCCCGGCATCCATGTGTGGACGGCCCTTTGGGTTCAAGGGCGATGCTGCAGAATCGACGACGGGTACGAGTGCGGTCATGTGTCCGGCCTCGCGGTGCGGTCGACATGACCGCGGCCCAGATGGGTTCCGCGAGCGAGCCCTCAACACGTCTGCGGTTTCGCACAGCGCCGTTGGATGCCACGGGGTATCTCGCTCGTCGGTTCGACCGATCGCCACCTTCTGCTGTCGCCCTTTCACCCGCGATGCCAGCGGTTCAGGCGACCGTCGCGGGACGGTATGCCTCACCGCTGGTCATCATGGCCCACACGACACGGGCCATCTTGTTGGCCAGGGCGACCGCCGCGAGCTTGCGCGGACGGCGCTGCAGCAGGCCCAGCAGCCAGGCGCTGGCATGCCGGCTGCCTGGTTTGACAGTGCGGACCACGGCGGTTGCGCCGAGCACCAGCAACTGTCGCAGCCGTTCGTTGCCCTGGCGCGAGATCCCGCCCAGCCGTGGCTTGCCCGCCGTCGACTTCTGCTTCGGTGTCAGGCCGAGCCAGGCGGCGAGATGACGCCCCGAGCGGAACTGCGAGACATCCACCGTGAGGGCGAAGCTCAGCGCGGTGATCGGGCCGACGCCTGGTATCTCCGCCAGCAACTGGCTCACCGGGTTGCTCCTGTGCAGCCGGGCCAGGTCGCGGTCGAGCGCTGTCAGCCGCACGCTCAACTCGGCGATCCGTCCGCCCAGCTCGGCGAACATCGCGCCGGCCGGCTCAGGCACCGCCGGGTCGTCGGCAATGCGCGCCAACAGCGGCTCCACGTGCCCGGTTCCCTTGGCCGCGATCACGCCGAACTCCGCGGCATGGCCACGCACCGCGTTGACCAGTTGCGTATGCTGCTTCACCAGCAACTCGCGCACCGACAGGACCATCGCCGCCGCCTGCTGCTCAGCCGACTTCACCGGAACGAAGTTGATGCCCGGCCGCGCTGCCGCCTCACACATCGCCTCGGCGTCGGCGCGGTCGTTCTTGTTGCGTTTGACAAAGGGCTTCACATATTGCGGCGGGATCAACCGCACCCGGTGTCCCAATGCCATCAGAACGCGGCCCCAGTGATGCGAGCCGCCACATGCCTCCAGAACCACTTCCGTCCGTGGCAGCTTGGCAAAGAACCCCTCCAGTTGCTGGCGACGCAACTCCCGACGCAGCACCACCTCTCCCCGATCGCCCACGCCATGCAGCGTGAACACATGCTTGGACGTATCAATCGATATCAGCTTAAGCTCCGTCACGGACGGCCTCCTATGTTGGCGTTGCACGACCCAACATCTGGCACTCGATGCCGTGGGGCCGTCCACACCAACACGTCTTTGTAGCTCGCGGCAAAGAAAGACGTGGATGTCGGGGCCAAGCCCCGACATGACGGTATAGGTCGTAATTACCGAGCATTGGTATAATGCTTGGCTTCGCTGAAGCAAACGATGCTGGCGGGCTCCTCATAGAACTCCGGATCGCGCCGCAACCGCCCGACCATCGCCTCGACATAGGGTGCCGTCGCACAAAGCTGCTGGAAATGCCGCTCGTTCAAGGTCAGCCCAGCCCGGCGACAGACGGCAGCGATCTCATCGAACCGCACGGTGTCGATCTCCGGCTGCGCCGGGTCGGGGACTGCCGGGAGCGTCGTCGAGATCGCTGCATTTGGTACCAGCGTCGGGCGGCGCTTCCGCCATGGTGTCACGGCCTCGTAGGCGTGAGCGACGCGCAGCACGGTCGCATCGTCGAATGGTCGGCCGACGATCTGCATCGACAACGGCAATCCGTCCTGCGTGTAGCCGATGCACTGCGCCAGCGCCGGGCCGCCAGTCACGTTAAATGGCGTCGTCAACGACGGCTTCTGCCAGAAGCCGATCGTGCGCCAGCTATCCAGGCGTGGCGCAGGCCCGGGCGCGGCGGTCAGCAGCATGTCGTATTTCGCATATAGCGGTGCCATTTCGGCAATCAG
>CAVZNH010000087.1:0-11854 GCA_963776505.1 uncultured Alphaproteobacteria bacterium | reverse complement strand
GCGCGGCGGTGAACGTGACCGTGCCCAAGGCCACCGCCCGCATCAAGTTCCGCTACTCCGCCAAGATGGATCCGACGCCGGTGCTGCAAGCCGTGCATGACGCCGCAGGCCGCTTCGGCATCGCGGTCAGCGAGGCGCGCGAAGGCTTCCCGCCCGAACTGCCGCCGGACCACAAGCTGGTGCGCCTGTGCGTCGATGTGCTGGGCAAGCCCGCGGGCACCGCGCCCTACGGCACGGATGCATCCGAACTGCAGGCGATCGCGCCGTGCGTCGTGCTGGGGCCAGGCGACATAGCAGAGGCACACACGCCGACCGAAAAGGCGCGTGTCGCCGATCTCACCGCCGCCGTACCGGTGTTCATGAGGCTGGCCGAGCGCTCAGCGCCGGGCTGAGGCGATCGCGCTGCCGCCCAGCAACACATAGTCCGCCGATGTCTCGCCGCGATCCGCCGCCGCCAGGTCGCGCGCAATGCGGTCGGCGATCGCAATC
Source organism: uncultured Alphaproteobacteria bacterium (assembly GCA_963776505.1). Classification (GTDB taxonomy): domain Bacteria; phylum Pseudomonadota; class Alphaproteobacteria; order Acetobacterales; family Acetobacteraceae; genus JAMXLO01. The sequence goes on along the minus strand of CAVZNH010000087.1, from coordinate 11,365 downwards.
CGGTAATGCATGCCGTCCCAGTAGTTGTCATCGTCGTCGGTGATCGGGCTCGGCCGCATGAAATCGACCGCGAGCGCGTTCGGCAGGCGCTTCACCATCTCAGTCACGCGCCGTTTGCATTCACGCCATCCCGACGCACCTGGTGATTCAGCCGCCGGCATCATCTTCTGATCGTACGGCACGAAGAACAGGATCTTTCGTGTGTTCTCCGACAGCGCCGACACATCCGCATCCAGGCGATCGAGCGCCGGATAGCTCCAGCTCGCAGGATCACCGCTGCCGACCGGCAATATGAATTTCTGATCGTCACGCAGATGCTGCGCGACACGCGCGGGATCATAGGCACTGTCCGGTGGCACGAAGCTGGTATAGCCGTCGCTGCCGTAGACCTGGCGCTTGATGCCGATCAGAATGCCGAACTCCTGCCCGGCCTCCTGCACCGCATAGAGGTTGAACATCTCGCCGTAGCCACGCCACAGGCTGCCGTCGTACATCCACGCCGGGAACGGCCGCGGCGTGAATTTTGCCTGCTGCCTCACCGGGCATGCAGTAGCTGATATCGAGCCCCACCATCACCACGCGCGCGGCAGGATGCGCCGTTCGGAACACCGCCATCAGGCGCGACTGCTCGTACGCGGTGGCAGCGTTCATCGACAGGTTCGCGAACCGCGCGCCGAACTCCGCGTTCAGCACAACGGGACGCAGCAGACGGCTGGTCGATGACCCGAAGATCGCGCTGTCGAACCGGTCCGATCGCGCCAGCGACGGGAAAGCGAAGCGCGCATTGGTCGCCACCGGCACGCGATCGGCCGGCGGCGACAGCGGCAGTGTGTCGAACGGGTCCACCAGCACGACGAAGGCATAGATCGCCATGACCACAAGCACGGCGGTGCCCGCCGCCATGCGGAAGAAGCGCCGCCAAGGCGCAGCGTCAGAACTGGAAGTAGATGAAGACATTCGGCAATCGCCCGCCTACCAGCAGCAGTAGATACGCCAGCGCTACGCCGGCCGGCATGGCGAGCCACGCCCTGGGCTGGAGCTTCTCCAGTGCGATCTCCTGGCTGGTAGGCCCAAGCAGCGCGATCGCCGCGCCGCCGATCAGCGCCACGACGAACTCGCGATCGAGCGAGATGCGGCCCAGCCCGTGCCACCCGATCATCGACGCCAGCACGTCACCCGCCGTGGTGAACTCGGCCGAGCGGAACAGCACCCAGCAGGCCATGACGAACAGCAGCGTCAGCGCCCACGCGACGACGCGCGGCAGGCGCAGCCCCCTGCCCTGCCAGACATGGTTCACCGCCAACGCCGCGCCATGCAATCCGCCCCACGCGACAAAGGTCCAGTTCGCGCCGTGCCACAACCCGCCCAGCAGCATGGTGGCGACGACGTTCACCGCCTGACGCAGCGGGCCGCAGCGGTTGCCGCCAAGCGGAATGTACAGATAGTCCCGCAGGAACCGCGACAGCGTCATGTGCCAGCGCCGCCAAAAATCCCGCACCGAGACCGCGCGATACGGCGCATTGAAGTTCAGCGGCAGGCTGAACCCGAACATCAGCGCCAGCCCGATCGCCATGTCGGAGTAGCCGGAGAAATCAAAGTAGATCTGCAGCGTATATGCACCGGTGGCAATCCACGCCTCGGCGGCCGACAGCGACGTGCCGACTGCCTTGCCGAACAACGGATCGGCCATCATCGCCAGCGTGTCCGCCAGCGCCACCTTCTTCGCCACGCCGATGACGAACAGCACGAAGCCGCGCGACAGGTTCTCCCACATCGCCGGCCGGCGCGGATCGAGCCGGAACTGATGGATGATCTCGTTGTGCCGGACGATGGGGCCGGCAATAAGCTGCGGGAAGAACGTGACGAACATGCAGAAGTCGAGGAAGCCGTAGATGTGCCGATCACCGCGTCGCAAATCGATCAGGTACGAGATCTTCTGGAACACGAAGAAGCTGATGCCGAGAGGCAGGATCAGGTCCCAGGGCCGATAGCTCTCACCCAGCAATGCATCGACGGTGACGCGAAAGAAGTCCGCGTATTTGAACAGCCCGAGCACCGCGAGATTCAGCACGACACCGAGCACCGGAATCCACCTGCGCGCCAGCGGCGGCGAACCAGCGGACGATCAGCCAGTTGGCAACGGTCAGGCCGGCGAGCAACGGAACGAAGCGGACATCCCACCAGCCGTAGAAGAACAGCGATGCGACCACCACGATCGCCTGCCGCGCCACACGATGCGCCGCGAACGTGTAGTACAGCGCCAGCACAACCGGCAAAAAGCCGCAGATGAACGCCTGCGAATTGAACAGCACGACCCTACGCCCCTGTCATTGCGAGGAGCGAAGCGACGCGGCAATCTCGGTCACGAGGGATCCGCGTCGCGCTACTCCAGCGTCTCCAGCAGTCCCGCCATCAGCGCGGCTCGCGGCGCCAGATGCTGCCACAGGATGTGCTCGTGACTGGCATGCGCGCCGGCACCGGGACAGCCCAGACCATCGAGCGTCGGCACGCCCATCGCCGCGGTGAAGTTGCCATCCGACCCGCCGCCGCGATGCTGCCGCGGCAACGCGATCCCCACCATCTCGGCGATCCCCCGCGCCTTGTCGTAGAGCGCGAGAATCCCGGAGCCCTCGGTGTACGGCGGACGGTTCATGCCGCCCTCCACCACCACGCGGCAGCCCGGCGTCAACGCCGCGGTTTCCAACAGCGTGCGCTCCATGTGTTCGCCGTCGGGGATCGAATTCACCCGCAGATCGATTTCGCACCCGGCATCCGGAGATATCACGTTCGGCCGCGACCCGCCCCACACCGGTGCCGCATTCAGCGTGATGCCGCGATCGAGATCGACCATCTCGTGGATCCGCACGATCTGCCGCGCCAGTTCCACCACCGCCGATGCGCCATCCTGGAACGCTCCGCCTGAATGCGCGCCTCGCCCTTCCACCCGCATGACGAACCGCCCCACCCCCTTGCGCGCGGTGACGCAGGCGCCGCCCTGACCCGCGGGCTCGGGGATCAGCACGCAAGCGGCCTCCGCGGCCTCGCGCTCGATCCATTCGCGCGACGTCGGGCTGCCCACCTCCTCATCCGGCGTCAGCAGCAGCACGATCGGCCGCCGCGTCTTCGTCCGCTGAAGCAGGATCGAACGCACCGCATGGAACGCGAGAAAGCTGCCCGCCTTCATGTCGTAGATGCCCGGCCCGTGCGCCTTCTCGCCGTTCACCTGATACGGCATGCCGTCCAGCGTGCCGTGCGACCACACCGTGTCGAGATGGCCCGCCACCAGCACCGGACTGCCCTCGCCCGGCGTGCGCGCGATCAGGTTGTCGCCGAACCCGTCACGCCCCGGAATGCGGGTCAGCGCCGCGCCCGCCCGCGCCAGTTCCCCCTCGGCCACGTCCATCAGCCGGTTGACCGAAGCGGCGTCCGTCGTGGGCGTTTCCATCGCCACCCACTTGGCCAGCTCGGCCAGAAGGTCCTCGGAGCGTCCCACTTCGGTCTGCGGCATCTTCTGGTCCCCGGTCTGATGGAGGGTAGCGGGGTGTGGCTACCGCATGCCCGGCGCCGCAGACAAGGGTCTGGAACCCGCGTGCCCTACGTGAAGTAGCCCGGCAGGTTCTGGGTATCCGGCGTGATCGGCACCCACGCCTGCGCCGAGGCGCAGAACAGATTGACGCTGGGTTTGATGATGGTCCTGTCGTCCAGCGTTCCCGCCGCGATCAATGTCCTCTCACCGCCTTCCCGCTCGTAGATGATCGGAGTTCCGCAGTCGGCACAGAAGCGCCGGTGAAATGGCTCGCCGCTCGTCCCGCCTGGTTCGGTGTAGGTCTTCAGCGTGCCGCTGACAGCGATACTGCCCGCCGGAAATGCCATGAGCGTCGCAAAGGCCGAGCCGATGTGCCTTTGACATGTTGTGCAGTGACAAACCACTGTGCGTACCGGTTCCGCATCGGTGGAGTATTTCACGGCCCCGCATAGGCAGCCACCCGTGATTTGCGCCATCGCTTCCCTCCCATTGGTTTCCGTAACGCTTTGGTACTTACGGCAAGTAGGAATTTGCCCGTTGCCTGTCGATAAAGTCACGCGGCCCCCTCCGTGCCAACAGCAGATCAGCGTGGGCGAGCGGCACCCGCCGCAACCGCCTCGATTTCGATCAGCAACGCCGGATTGACCAGCGCTTTGACAATGATCGTCGCCGAGCCGGGACGTGCATCACCGAAGTGCTTGGCGCGTGCTGCGCCGGCGGCGGCCACATCCTCTGAGCGAACGAGATAAGTGGTGATCTTCACCAGATCCTCGACCCCCATTCCAGCAGCAGCGAGGATCGCGATGATGTTCCGCCAGCAAGCCTCGGCCTGCGCCTCGATCGTCTCGGGCACTGTTCCATCCGGCAGCACGCCGACTTCCCCCGAGATATAGAGAAGCCGCGAGCCCTCGGGCACCTCGACGGCATGGCTGTAAGGGCCGAACGGCGCGGCAACCGAGGTGGGAGTGTGGCGGATATTCATGGCAGCAAGACCTTTCAGTTGCGCGGGATATCGGACGGAATAAACCATCATCGGCCGCCCCTCCAGTCTCCGGACTGGATTGAAGGCTGACAGCCCGCCAGTACATCTACCTTCGCGTACTGGCGACCCTATATTCCGCCTCCGCTTCGATAGAGCCGCAACTGTCGGCGAGGTCGCGTTGCACGCCGATATTGCTGGCAATCATCAGCATTGTCCGAATGAGACGGTAAGCACTACAAAGATGCGGGCCGCCGACCACGAAGAATTGATGGCGACCGCTAATTCCAACGCTCAAATGAGAAAGACCCATCCGTCACATTCGTCATGGCTTGGCCCAGCCATCCACGTCTTCTCTTGACGCGCGCGGCAAAGAGTTGGGCGGCAGGCATTCGACCAGCCATAACGATCGAAGAGGCAGTGAGTTATTTGCATTGAGAGTTGGTATAACCTTTTGATCAGCTCTATATCTTTAGACCAAGTGTAAAGTTTTCCTATTGCAATATCAAAAATTGCCGGATTAGGTCGGTACTGTTCCGGTAGGCATGGTGTCGGGCCGGAGCCGGGGGCAACCGACCCCACGGAGTTACCGCGCGTGCAGTGCCCGACGATCCCGGCATTATCGACAACAGCGGTCCGACCAGCGAACCCGGTGCTGCAACACAACAGTGGGTTGAGGTCCATCCGATGCGCGACCGAGGAATAGGCATTGGCCATCCAGCCGCATGACTATCACGGGTATCGCATCATAATCCGACCGTACGGCGGCGGCTGGCGTGCCACGATTTATGCCCCCGACAGCACTCAACCGATCCTGGGTCCGCAATCGACCGACCCGACCAGTCACGACGACATACTGGATAGGGCAAAGCGTCTAATCGATGACCTGATGAGTTGTTAGCTCTCTTCTTCCAGTTGTAATTCCATCCAGCAGCATTGAGTAGGGCCAACCGAGCAGAAGATCTTCACCGGGGTGTCGGAGTGCGGGGTGGGATGGTTGCCAAGCGAAATTGTCCAACCGTCACCTCGGATGTCCGTGCGTCGGCACATCAGATGCCAGATCGCGATTTAGGCCGCGACCCAAGACAACTTGTAATTGCATGCAGCACTCTCCTGCTGATGGCGGTGCTATGGCCGGGCATTGCCCTCGCGCAGACCTGCACATCTGTGTTTGCGCCATCCCTTCACTGGGCAGCGACAGGCCTCGATGCAGCCTTCGAGGCAGCCGGTCAACGATTCCGCATTGACCCTGATCTTGGTCGCGCGATTGCATGGGTGGAGAGCAGCGGCAATGCGACCGCCGTCTCACCAAAAGGCGCGCAGGGCCTGATGCAACTGATGCCGGGAACCAGCGATGAGATGCGGGTGATCGACCCCTTCAATTCGTACCAATCGATATACGGCGGCATGGAATACTTGCGGCGGATCGTCGAACCTACCCCGCTTTGCCGGCAATCTGTACTTGGCATTGGTGGCGTATAATGCCGGACCCAATCGCGTCATGTTCCCGGCCGTAAGCTATTATTACGCCGACACCGTGCAAGCAGTCTATTGGCGGTTCAAAGACAAGCGGAGGAACGGTTTGATGGCACCCACTCCGATTGGCTATCTCAGAATGCCACAGTGCGGACGTGCGGCCCAATCGACTGGGATGCGAATCATTTTGTCTGGAGGCAAACTGGCACCCACACGGCACTACTGAACCCCAGGCGCATGCGGTGAAAGCCCTTGCGCGACTACTTCGGCTTCGCCAAGCCCCCGTAGACCTCGCCGGGCAGCACCGACATCACGAGCACGCTCGGCTGCGCATCCGGCCCGAACGGGCCCGGCACCTTGTTCTTCACCGCTGGGATGCTCTTGAGAAATGCCGCGATCGCCAGCGCGTCCGACTTCGTCAGGTGCGAGAACCCCATCCATGGCATGACCGGAGCCAGCATCCGCCCGTCGGGCCGTTCCCCCTTGGTGATCGCCGTCACAATCTGCTGTTCGGACCAGTTCCCCAGACCGGTCTCCTTGTCCGGCGTCAGGTTCGGGCCGACGAACACGCCATGCCCTGGAATGCCGAAGCCTACATCCGAGCCGCCGAGATACCGCGCAAGGTCGAGATGGCCGAGAAAGTTGCCCGGCGTATGACAGTCGGTGCAGCCGCCGATTTCGACGAGGTACTTTCCGCGCTCCACCTGCGTTTCGGCCGAGCACGTCGCAGCGAAAGGCGCAGCCGCAATCATAGCGGCCACGACAAGACGTGGCAGACAGTACGACATTCCCACTCCCCAATTGAACTCGACCGTGCAATACCGCAACGGCCCGCACCCCTTCAAGCCTCGTTGCAGTCGTCCCTTGTGCCCAACGCACGAGAGACGTACCGTCCGGAAAGTGACGTTTGCCCCCAGCGGAGAAAGAAGTGGCCTATTGGCAAGTAACCGTTCGTTTGATGTTTGCAATCGCAGGGTGCATCGGTGCGCCGGCGACTCTCCTGGCGGCCATGGGAGACGATAACCAGATCCAGGCACCGGCATACATTGACCCAGCACCCACCGATCCATTCGAGCCCGCACCCGACCCGGTGATCGCTCCCCCCCAGCCCGATCCCCCCGCCACGCCAGACGTCGGTTTCAAGCAGCCCAGTCCGCTGGGCATACCGGACGTCAGTTTCAAGAACCTGTTGCAGCGAATGAACAACAACCCCGCGGCCGCACTGCAAAAGAAGCCAGGCTTTACCACCGGCGACACTACAACGTCCTCTTCCACGACTTCAGACAGCTCGACACCGGATACGACACACTCGTTCACCACCCGCCAGAAGCCGCCTGGGCCAGGGTTCTGATCACACCCATTCGTCATGGCTTGGCCCGGCGACCCTCGCTTTGACACGCAGTGGAGTTGTTCGCGCCGAAACCCGAAACGCCAGGCGCTACTGATCGGGCGTTCAATCAGATTGTTTCTTCAAAACGCGTACACGTTCCTCAAGCGCCGGCATCATCTCCACTATCCGAGCGCGATCAATCATGAACCCTGTGGCGAACATGTTCTCAAGGTAGTGGCGCATGTGGGGCCGTGGTTGTGCCCCTACACCGTTCCGCAGGACCCTGATGGCGTGCCAGTAGTTTTCGGTTGCCGCTACATCGGCTCCCTGAAGTGGCAGCCGGCGGCGGCTACCCTCCACGGTCGCTAAGCCATCCTAGCCGGCGTTCCTGGAGCGGACATGCCCGCAAGCGAATAATTACCAGTCGGCCGGCCGCACCACGTCTTCGGGCTTGTCAGCTACCTCCCACGCCTCTCGGCCGCCGCGGTACCAATAGACGTTGGTGTAGCCAGCGTGGCGCAAGCGGAGCGCGAGGTTGTAACCGTCGAAGCGCGCGACGTTGAAGCCCATCGCAACGATCGGCTTCGCCATGTCGTCCCCGGTCAATGCGCGCAACTTTTGCTCAAGTCGCTTCTGCACCGCGTCCGTAAAGGTGCCGTGGGTGAAGCCATTAATATCGAGGCCGACCGCTCCGGGGACCGAGCGGTACCAGGAAGCGTCCATCGTATCGATCACCAGGGGCTTCTGGGTCTTCAGCATCGAAGCGAGTTGCTCGGTGTTCACGGTCGTCACGCCAGGCGCAGTTGTCGGTGTCTTGCCTTCCAAGTCTTCGTGCAGGACGTTGTCAGGGGCCACGCCGAAATCCGCGTCCGGGTCGAGGTGGTCGCGATTCCCCGCTGCCTTCAATGCTTCCTGGATGCTCCGGTATTGGTTTCGCTGGGTCTCGGAATCCGGGTCGTCCGGGCAGCGCGCGCGCCACGTTTCGAATGGGAAGCGAGCATTCAACTCCGCGGCCAACCGTTTCGCCGTCTCGACGTCGCCGATACGGAAGTAGGCCACGGCCCGTCGGCCGAGCAGGAGTGCTCTCACGAAATGACGGGAGGGAACCCGGTGCGGCCATAGTACGATCGGCCCATTCCAGTCCTTCTCGATCATGGCCGGCTGTTATGAGGCAGAAGGCCATGTTCCAATACGGCGTCTTGCTTCCGGGATTGCGGGGATTGAGCCGGATGTTTCTTGCGAAGTACTCGGCGCACTCGTCGTATCCTGCCCTCCTGCCGCGCGAGGACTCCAAGACGGAAGTAACCCCCAGGATTGTTTGGGTAAAGATCGATCAGTCGCTGCGAAACCGCCTTCTGCTCTGGTCGCCACCGTCGGTAATCCAGTCCGTGGCCCCGGTATTCCACCACCATCGCCTCAGCCGCCAGGACCGCCTCGGAGTTCGGGGCGAGCATTTTGGCACGCCCAAGGTATTGCTCCGCCTCATCCATTCCGACCTCAGACGATAGGCCACCGAGATATTGCTCATTCAGAATTGCCTGCACCGCTCCGACCAGAGCCAAGACCGCGTTCGGGTCACGCGAGAGCGCCTGCTGAAACAGCCCAACGGCCTGAGCCATCGTGTCCTTTGTTTGCGGCAGCAACATTACCGCACGCGCCCGCAAGATGAAGTCGAACGCATCCGGATTGGTCGGACGCTCCCGCAGGCTCCGTGCCGCCTCGGTGTCAACAAGGCTGACGTTGAGCGCGGCGCGCATGCGGATGACGATCTGCTCCTGGCCGGACGCGAGGTCGGCGACCTTCTGGTCGAAGCTGTCGGACCAGAGCTGCGCGCCGGTCTCCGTTGAGCTGAGCTCGACATTCACCCGCAACGTCGAGCCCGAACCGTCGCAGGCTTCCTTGGACGACGTAGCGGACACCAAGGTCACGCCCGATTTGTCGGATGTCCTCCGCCTTGCCACGATACGAATACGCGGTGGCTCGCGAGATGACGAAGGTGCCCGGAATGTGCGACAGCGCCGTGGTCAGATCATCGGTGACGCCCGCGACGAGATATGCGTCGTCGGGCTCCCCGCCGAGATTATCGAACGGCAACACGACGAGGGAGAGCCGCGGTCGGTCGGGCTGAAAGAGAGACCGGACGCCCTGGTTGTTGGCAACAACTAACAGCGCGACGAGGACCAGGCAGGCACCGGTCAGCGCGGCGAGGTCCGATCGGCGGCGGCGCCAAGCTGAGGACCATGACTGTGTCGATCGCCTGGTGGGCGCGACCTGTCCAGGGATCTGTCCGGCGGCAATGCCTTCAGATGGCGCGTCTTCGGCCTGCGTCACCGAGAGGGCAAGACGGTAGCCCCTCCCCGGCACGGTCTGAATACAGCTTTTTCCGCTTCTCCCTTGGTCAAGAACTCTCCGGAGCGCCGATATCTGGACCGAAAGATTGGCCTCGTCGACGATTGTCTTGGGCCACACGGCAGCCAAAATCTCGTCCTTCGAGACAAGATTCCCGCTGTGCTCCACCAGTATCATAAGCATTTCGAGGGCGCGGGAGCCGATATTGATCGGCACTGGCGCAGCGCCATCGAAGCATTGGAACAGGCCGCCGCGGCGATCCAGGCGAAACCGATCGAACAGGAAAATGTGTGAACCGCCGGCGTCCATGATCGAGGCTCATATCTAGAGGCGCAGGCCAGAGGAGCGTGCGGAGCGTAGCGCCGCCACGGCAGGGAGTCACGTCGGGCTCAACGCATCGCCATCAGCAAGGGAAGGCATGTGTTTTGGAACTTTTTTGGGGAATTTGGCGATCTTTGGCGAAGTCCCGTAGACGTTTCGACCACCAGTCGCCACTCGTCCTCCAGCTTTGAAATCGGGGGGCACCCCCCGACAAGGCTGGAGGGGAAACCATGCACTCATTGTTCACACCGGTAGACACGCTCGACGGAAGCAACCTTCTCCGCGCGGTCCACAGCGCCGACGGTACGCTGACCGTCGAGAACTTCCTGATGCCAGTGACAAGCTTCCAAAACAATGGTCAGCCAGCTAGCGTGGAAGGTTGCGGCAAGACCTATGGTTTGTATCTTGAAGTTGAAGCTGTCCTCGTAGGGAGTACATTCGAAACCCTAACTTCTCAGCTATGGCTCGACCCACACAACAACGATGGAACGCCCACGGTCAGCGACACCAACAATCCTGCCTTCGCCAGTACCCAAGGCGATAGTCTGCTGGCAACCGGAACAATGGTCTCGGCAACCCTCGGCACCGCCCCTAACGGCATCAGGACGGCCGACTTCGTAAAATCAATGACACCGACGCCGGCTGGGAACATTCCTAGGAGGCTCAATTCAGAATGGAACGCAGTTGGAGGAGAAGCTCACCACCGACACTACCAATTCTGCAATCTTCCAGACCTTCAACAACGAACCGGGCGGCACCTCGGTCAATACCGTGACCGGGGGTCAGTCGGAGATTTCTCTCCAGGATGGCGAGACCATCTTGCTGCAGAGCGTTCCGTCGTTAGCGCTTCACGACCACGGTCTCAAGTTTATCCACAGCTGAGAGAACCGCAGTTGCGCGACTGATCGATCGGTTCGCCGGCCCGGAGTAGTGCGGCCGCAGCAGCAGCCACCGCACGGGGTGCGCGGACCGACGACCGGTGGAACCTACGCGTGCAGACGGACCAAGAGGACGCTCCTCGGGCCGCTCAGCCCTGCGGACGGACGGACATGCGCGATCGGCAGGCCTGAGGCTCGGGTGGTTAGCGGTGCGGTGATGGTTCCTCGGGCAGCTGGCCTGATTGAGCCAGCCTGGGTTACGCTCAACCGATGGCCGCGGACGGACATTGCGCTTCCAGATCGCTCAGGCGCTGCACATCGACGGTTCTGGCTCCGCCCCGTTATCTTCCGACGCCCCTTTATTGGCTGTCTTGGTTTGTTGTTTCGTCCAAGCTCTTTCAACTTATCGTTGGGACGGACGGGGACGCTCCCTGGGGCCTATCCACATCTGGGGCTGGGTGTGGAAACCGGAGCTTAACTTAGCCCCCCGGCATATTAACCCGTTG
>CAVZNH010000086.1:0-13480 GCA_963776505.1 uncultured Alphaproteobacteria bacterium | reverse complement strand
GCCCTGGCGATAATCCGGCGGCGTGGCACGATCGCTCTGCCTAGCAGGAGAAACCCGCCATGCCCGCGCTACGGATCGGTCTGTTGCTGTTCCCGCGCATGACTCAGCTCGACCTGACGGGCCCCTTCGAGGTGTTCGCACGGCTGCCCGATGCCCAGGTGCTGCTGCTGTGGAAGACGCTGGAACCGATCGAGGCGGATTCCGGTCTGCGTCTGCTGCCCTATGCCACGCTGCGCGACTGTCCGCCGCTCGATGTCGTGTGCGTGCCCGGCGGGCCTGGCGTCAACGCGCTGATGGAGGATCCCGAAATCCTCGACTGGCTGCGACGGCAGGCGGAGCACGCGCGCTACGTCAGCTCGGTCTGCAGCGGCTCGCTGGTATTGGGCGCCGCCGGCCTGCTGCGCGGCAGGCGGGCGACGTCGCACTGGGGCGCCCGCGATCTGCTCCCCGCATTCGGCGCACTCCCACCGTCGGCCGGGTGGTGCGCGACGGCAACCTGTTCACCGGCGGCGGCGTCACTGCCGGCATCGATTTCGCGTTGACCATGGTCGCCGAACTCGCCGGGCCGCAAATCGCCCAGGCAATCCAGTTGCAGATCGAATACGCGCCGGCACCGCCGTTCGATGCGGGAACCCCCGAGGCGGCGCACGCCGATGTCGTCCAGGCGGCACGCGCACGCGGTGCCGCCATGCGTGAGGCCCGCGAGGCGATCGTGGCTCGTGTCGCCAGCCTGCCTCTGAAAGATAGCGAAACGGCCGCTTGCGACCCATTGCGGCCGTTCGGCTGCGGCATAGGCAATGACCGCAACTCGCCGAAAGCAGAACGGTGGCTTTGGGTATGCGACTTGGAAAGCGGACGCTGAGAAACGGATGGGGACGATGTCCAAAAACTGCCCGCGACGACCGCAGCGATCCCCGGAAGGAGACCCCTCAATCGACCTTCAGCCGTGCGCCATTCAAGGCCGGAGGCACAATGGCCGGCTTGCAGCCAGGGAACGTTGTTTAGATCGGGGCCGACGCGTGCTTCTAGCACGCGTCGGCATTTCCGGACTGGCTATTTCCGAAGCGACCTGAAGCCCGCGCGAAGCTCTTCGGTAAAGAGCTTCGGCTGTTCCCAGGCGGCGAAGTGACCGCCCTTGTCGACCTTGTTGTAGTGTATGAGGTTGGGGTACGCTCGCTCTGCCCATCTCCGCGGGGCTGGATAGAGTTCGTCGGGAAAGACGCTCACGGCAACCGGGACCGTGGCGGCGACGCCTTTAACGGCGAAGAACGACGCCCCCTTGTTTTCCCAATAGAGACGAGCCCCCGAGATCGCGGTATTCGTCAGCCAGGTGAGCGTGATGTTGTCGAGAACGTCGTCCGGCGTGAGCCCTTCGGTCTGCCCGTCGAAGGAACGTGCGATGAGCTCCAGACTGCGCGCGTCATGATCGAGGAAATAAGCCGCCAAACCGACGGGTGAGTCCGCAATTCCGTATAATGTCTGCGGCCTCAGCCCCATCTGGAAGCCGTAGCCGATGCCTTTCGCATAGACGAAGCTCAGCCGCTCATACGCGAGCTTCTCGTCGGCCGAGAGATTGGTCGGCGCCGGTGCGCCGGAAAAGGCCAGCTTGTCGATGTCGAGCGGAATTACGTTGGCCATGTTGGTATGAATGCCGATCAATTCCGGTGGCGCCTGCACGCCCATCAACTCGGTGACGATCGCACCCCAATCGCCACCCTGCGCCAGGAATTTCGTGTACCCGAGGCGCTTCATCAGCAACGTCCAGGCACGGGCAATATGGGCGGGATCCCACCCGGTCGTGGTTGGCTTCCCGGAAAAACCGTAGCCGGGCATCGACGGAATCACGACGTGGAAAGCGTCGGATGCTTTTCCCCCGTGCGCGGTCGGATTGGTCAGCGGATCGATGATCTTCATCTGTTCGGTGATCGAACCGGGCCATCCGTGCGTGACGATCAGCGGCAAGGCATCTTCATGCTTGGACCGGACGTGGATGAAGTGGATGTCCAGCCCGTCGATTTCAGTGATGAAATTCGGCACGGCGTTCAGACGCGCCTCCACGTTTCGCCAGTCATAGTTGGTCCGCCAGTAGCGCAGAAGCTGCTGGACGGTCTTGAGCGGGACGCCCTGCGAGTAGTCGGCGACAGTCTCCTGCTCCGGCAGGCGGGCCTCCGCCAGGCGCCGACGCAGGTCGGCCAGAGCGGTTTCTGGAATATCGACGCGGAAGGGCCGGATTGAGGTGTCCTCGGTGCTAGCGGCGATGGATGAGGATGCGTTTCCTGGAAGCCGGTTGAGGACACTCTGGCTGGCGCGGCGGGACTGGTTGATGCCTTCGGATGCGGTGATCGTGGTCATTGCAACTCTCCTTGATTGAGGGCCGGTGGCCGATATTGATATCATGCGATTAGATCGCACAATAATTATTCTCACACCCTTATCTTGATGTCAAGCTTGCGATTAAATCGTGCACTAACTATTTTTGAGGGACCTATCCGGCGGAGGTGCCGCCGCCTTCAGAGGAATCAGGACCTTGGTCGAGCCCCTGCCCCCCAATGATCCCGCCGACGCCCAGAATCTCGACGATTTCCTGTGCTTCGCGCTCTATTCGACGAACCTGGCGGTCAACCGTCTCAACAAACGCGTGCTCGACAAACTGGGGCTGACCTATCTGCAATACATCCTGCTGGTGGCGTTGTATGAGCGCGACGATCAGACCGTCGGCGAACTCGGCGGCAAGCTATTCCTCGACTTCAGCACACTTACACCGTTGTTGAAGCGGCTGGAGACTATGGGACACCTGACCCGGCAACGCGATCCGGAGGACGAACGGCAGGTGCGCGTGCGCCTGACGCCGCAGGGTCGAAGCGTGCGGGAGGAGGCCCTCGCGTTTCGGAGCGAGCTCGTCAAAGCGATGGGGCTCAGCGCTGCGGACTTCCAGCACCTGCGAAAGGAGCTGGTGAACTTACGCACCAACCTGTCGGACGTGGAGCGCACGAACCCGTAGCCGCCGTCGCTCCGTGCAAGCTCAGAAAGATGTCCCAGAATAGGGATGTCCGTTTCGGGTCAGAAGCGCGCTCGGGTGCGATGCCCGGATCTGGCGAGTTCGAGACCTACCGGGCAGAGCTTTCTTCTGTCTTGGGCGGCCAACGATAGCCTGTGGGGGAATGAGGAGATCTCGAACGGTCTGCCCCCCCGATGTCCGCTCTCGAGAAGCGATCGACATCGCCTAAGCGACCGACTTTGGCGCAGAGCAGGTCCTCGCGGGGTCACACGTCTATGTCTGCTCTCCACCCTAAGCGGACAGGCCGTAAGCCGCGGCCGTCCTGAGGTGTTCCTGTAGCCGCGGCATCAGCTCCACCAGGTTGCAGGGCCGGAACCGGTTGTCGAGCTGAAACACCAATATGTCGTCCCATGCGTCCTTCACCGCGCCGGTGCTGCCGGGAAGCGCGAAAAGGTAGGTCCCGCCAGCAACACCGCCGAGCGCGCGCGACTGCATGGTCGACGTGCCGATCTTCTGGTAGCTCAGCATGCGGAACAGCTCGCCAAAACCCTCGATCCGCTTCTCCAGCACGCGGTCGAATGCCTCAGGCGTGACGTCGCGCCCGGTGATGCCGGTGCCGCCCGTCGTGATGACAACATCGATCTCGCCATCGGCGATCCAGGCGCGCAGATGGCGCTCGATCGCACCCGCATCGTCCTTCTCGATCGCCCGCGTCGCGACCCGATGGCCGGCTTTGGCGATCCGCTCGGCCAGCGTGCCGCCTGAGGTGTCGTTGGCCAGCGTGCGTGTGTCCGACACCGTGAGGATAGCGATGTTCACCGGGATGAACGGTCTGGTCTCGTCGATTCGTGCCATGGGAGCCATCTCCTGACCTAACAATGCAAATGCGGCGACCGCGCCTGCACCGCACTAAGCCGCCTGTGCCATGACGAGTCCATCGGACGCGCAGGCGAGAAATGCCCGCAGCGCGCTGGATATGAACCTCTGGCGATGGCGCACGACTACCGTATCCACCATCGCATCGCCGCGCGGCAGTGTGTGGGCACTCACTCGGCCAGCCTCGCAAACGCCGCCAACCAGCGCGCGCGGCAGCAGGGTGATGCCAAGACCGGCGCTGACGCATCCGAAGATCGCCTCCAACGTGCCGAACTCCAACTGTCGTTGCACGACGATGCCGCGGCGCGCCAGCAGCGTTTCCAGCATCTGCCGGTACGAACACCCCGCGCGGAGCACAACCAGCCGCACTTCGCCGGCACCCAGCGCGGCGTCAAGCGACGCGACATGAGGAGCCGCCAGCACGACCAGTTCCTCGCGAAACATCGTCCGCTCTTCGAGGTCGGGATGCGCCACCGGCCCACAGACGAACGCAGCGTCCACACGCTGTTCCAGCACCTGCTCGATCAGCTCGCAGGTGGTGCCGGTCCGCAGCACGAGATCGACCGCGGCATTGTCAGCCGCAAAGCGCGTCAGCAACGGCGTCAGGCGCAATGCGGCGGTCGTCTCGAGCGCCCCGATCGTCAGGGTGCCACGCGGCGCGCCGTCGTCGCGGGCAGCGTGCATGGCATCCGCCAGCAGCCGCGACAACTCGCCGGCGTAAGGCAGCAGCCGGCGACCCGCCTGGGTCAGGCTGACACCACGGCTGTGGCGCTCGAACAGCGTGCAGCCGACCTCAGCCTCCAGCGCCTGGATGCGCGCAGTCACGTTGGACTGCACGGTGTTCAGCTCGGTCGCCGCCCGGTTCATGCCACCGAGGCGGGCCACCGCCTCGAACACTCTGAGATCGCGGGCGTCCATGGGCGCACCTATCTGTTTCAGCGATCGCACTTATCATATCAAATCGCTTCTTGGAATTGCATGCACGACATATGTGCGCGCTCATGCAGACAAAACCAGCCGTACGCGTCCGACCAACCACGACCGAGCCCTGGTCCAGCGCGTTTGGCGGCCTGATCGCCCTGGCCACCGCGCTCGGCATCGGCCGCTTCGTCTATACGCCCATCCTGCCGGCAATGATCACGGCACTGGGTCTCGGCAGATCCTCCGCGGGCCTGATCGCTTCCGCCAACTTTCTCGGCTACCTGTTCGGTGCCTTGCTGGCAGCCCGGCCAAATCTGCCAGTGTCCCGCCACCGCTGGCTGGTCGGTTGCCTTGCCGTCAGTGCGATCACGACCGGCGGTATGGGCTTGGCACAGATCCCTGCTGCCCTTCCTGGTCCTTCGCTTCCTCGGCGGTGCTGCGAGTGCCATCGTTCTTGTCGTCGCGACTGCGGTGGTCCTCGAGCACCTCACGGAAGCGCGCCGCCCTGAGCTGTCAGCACTCCATTTTGCCGGTGTAGGCACCGGAATTGCCGCATCTGCTGTCCTTGTCGCCGCGTTGACCAGCGCCGGCTGTTCGTGGCGATCGCTGTGGCTCGGCAGCGGACTGCTGTCTTTCGCGGGAACGCTCGCTGCGGCGCTGCTGATACGAGATGGTGCGGCGCACGCAGTGCCAGCGGCGCGGCCACACGCCCGACCAGCGACCGATCCACGTCTGCGCCGTTTCATCACCGCCTATGGGCTGTTCGGCTTCGGCTACGTGATCACCGCCACCTTCATCGTGATCATCGTCCGCGGCACGCCCGCGACCCACGCCCTGGAGCCCGAAATCTGGGTCGCGTTCGGCCTGGCCGCGGCGCCATCCGTCGTCCTGTGGACATCGATCTCGACGCGCCTCGGCATTCCGATGACCTTCGCCCTGGCTTGTGCGGTCGAGGCCGGCGGTGTGCTGGCCAGTGTCGCCTGGCCCACCGTGACCGGCGTGTTCATCGCCGCGGTCCTCGTGGGTGGGACCTTCATGGGGCTCACCGCGCTGGGTCTGATCCAATCGCGCACCCTGGCAACGGGTAATCCCCACCGGGCGCTGGCTCTGATGACCACCGCCTTCGGCCTGGGCCAGATCGTCGGGCCAACCTTCGCCGGCGTCGTGTCGGACGCCCTGGGGAGCTTCACCGTGCCGTCGATCGCGGCGGCAGCCGCATTGCTGATCGCCGGTGGCCTGACGCTACTTCACGGCAGACGCCGCGTCCTCATCCAGCGTGCGGCGCAGTAGCTGGAGATCCTCCCACGCGGCGCGTCGGTTGCTCGGGTCGCGCATCAGCTCCCCTGCGCTGAACGTGGGCAGCGCCGGCACAACCAGCGACGTGCCGGGCACCGTGACATCTATCCACGTCCCACGCGGCCTGCGGCGTGATGTAGATTGCGGCAGCAGCGACCGCGCGGTGAGCAGTCCCATCAACAGCAGTCGTCGCGGCCCGACCAGAGCGATCAGTCGATGCAGAAACGGCAGACACACTGCCAATTCCGCCGGACTGGGCGGCCGGTCGCCAGGTGGCCGCCAGGGGATCAGCGGCGTCAGCATGAGCCTGCCGCGTTCCAGTTCAATCGCGGCGAGCATCCGGTCCAGATAGGCACCCGCCGCTCCCGCAAACGCCGAGCCCGACCGGTCATCATCGGCAGCCGGAGGCTCGCTGATCAGCAGCAATGTCGCCGCCGGATCACCCTCGGCGAACACCAGGTTGCTGGCGGTATCGCGCAAGCCGCACCCGTCGAACGCCGCGATGGCGCCCCGCAGCTCCTCCAGCGTGCCCGCCGCGCCAGCGCACTGCAGTGCGCGTTCCACCGCGGTAGCGCGCGCAACGGGAGGAGGAGCAGCAACAACGTGTTTCTCCCCGTCCCCTTGCGGGAGGGGGGCGGGGGGAGGGGGCACCGCCCGTAACCGATCCACCGGCGCATCCTCCAGCGCCTCATCCGCCCCCCACTCGATCTGCAATCTCAACGCACTGAGCGCGTCCATCTCCCGCCGCTACTCCGCCGCCTCGGCGCGCGCATAGTCGATCGGCTCGGCGCACCAACCTTCGCGCCGGAACCGCCAATAAGCATCATGCAGCCGCTCGGTCACCGGCCCCGGCCGATCATTCCCCAGAATGCGCTCGTCCAGCCGCGTCACGCCCATCACTCCACCAGCGGTCGACGAAATGAACACCTCATCCGCATTGCGCAACTCCGCCAGCGGCACAGTCCGCACCTCGCAGCGCAGCCCAAGCTTCTCGCACAACTGGATCACCGCAAGCCGCGTGATCCCCTCCAGCACACCGCGATCCGGCGTCGCCACCACGCCATCGGTTACCGCGAACACATTGAACCCAGGCCCCTCCGTCACATTGCCCTCCAGATCGAGCAGCACCGGATTGTCCGCCCCCTTGTCCTGCGCCTCGAACAGCGCCCGCGTCATGTCCGCCCAATGAAAATTCTTCGCCTGCGGATTGACGCACACCTCGGGGATGCGCGGCGTCGACGCGACAATGAGATGCACGCCACGCTCGATCACATCGCGTGGCATGAGCCAGACATACGGCACCGCGAACGCCAGCAGATAATTCCGCGCATTCGCCGGATGCCGCCGCACACTCGGCGGCGCCGCGCCGCGCACGCAGTCCATCGCCACATATGCCTCGCGCAGCCCGGTCCGCCGCACCAGCTCGTGCAGCACGCCCCTGATGTCGTCATCGCTCTCGCGCGGCTTCAGGCGCATCCAGTCCATCGACGCGCGGAACCGCCGCATGTGATCATCCAGCTTGAAGAACGCGCCGTCCCACACGCTGACCACGTCATACGTCACATCCGACCGTCGATAGCCCCAGTCGGTGACCGGGATCATCGCCTCGGCCACCGGCATGAAGCGGCCGTCAACATAAGCGGCGCCGGCGGGCCACATTGCGGCGGTTGCGGACATCGTGTCGGCTCCTTCCCTGGATCACCGCGGAATGGAGACACGCATGAACGATTTCGCCAAGGGGCATGTTGTCGTGCTCGGCCCGGACGAGGGCGAGTCCTTCTGGCAGCCGCTGCCCTCGCGCGGCTACATCGTCAACAAGCTGACGCCGTACAACACGCCGTACGACAACTTCTCGCTGGGCATCCAGGTGCTGGAGCCGGGCGCGCATATCCGCCGCCACGCGCATGAGCGCCAGCACGAGGTGCTGTTTTGCTACGCAGGCGAGGGCTGGGCGGAGGTGGACGGCCAGCGCCACACGGTGCAGCCGGAGACCACGCTACTGATCGGCCGTGCCGCCTGGCACACGGTGCACAACACCGGCAACACGCAGATGCGCCTGTTGTGGATGATCGCGCCGGCCGGCCTCGAGGACTGGTTCCGCGCCATAGGCCGCCCGCGCCGTCCAGGAGAGGCGATGCCGCCGCCGTTCGAGCGTCCCGCGGATGTCGCCGAGATCCAGGCGCGACAGCGGTTCGTGCGGGAGGGCTAGGGACGGGGCGCTAACTTGAGCGCTGCTGGCCTGCCTCCGATCGTCATGGCCGGCCTTCGCTGTGAAGGCCGACCATCCACGTCTTTCTGGCCCACTGCATCGCCTCGCGCTCGGGCCGGATCAGCGCCATTCCAATAATGCCCCCAACCAGCATGATGACCCCGCAGATGATGAACCCCGTGTTGAAGCCGTCGAGCGGGGTCGCCGCGTTCTCGATGAGACTGCCCATGACGTAGGGCGCCAACAGCCCCGCCGAGGTGCCGACCGCGGTGCCGATCGCCAGCAGCGCGCCACGCTGTGCGGCCGGAGTGATTTCGCCGACCACCGCATTGCTGATGACGTAGATGACCGACGGCAACGCAATCCCGATCGTCGTAAGCGCGATCTTGATGGGCACTCCCGGCAGGTACGGCATAAGCACCAGCGCCAGGCCGCCCAGCGCAACGCAGCTGCCGCCCAGGATACCGCGCGCCACCCGGCTCGATGACCCGCTAGTGAGCAGTCGCTGCGAATACCATCCGGCGGCAAGCATGGCGACCACGCTGGCACCTGCCGGAAGCGGCCCTAGCAAGCCGATCGAGCCCTGCGTCAGGCCAAGCCCCTTGATCAGAAACGCGCCCTGCCAGGACAGCGCCTGCGACAAGCCCCATTGGGCCCCGAATGCCGCGCACCAGCTCGCCAGCATTGTCGGATTGAGCACCAACTTCCCATAGCTGACCCGCGAAGGTGTCGGCGCCGCACCGGTTGCGACGGCGTCCGATGCGAGCGAGCCCTCGCGGCCAAGCGCCAGCCACGCCGCGGTCCAGACGAGACCGGCGATGCCGAGTACCCCGAAGGCCCAATGCCACGAATAATGCACGATGACCCAATTGAGCAGCGGCAACGCCACCATGACGCCGATGGCGCCACCTTGCACGATGACGGCGGTGGGCAACGTGCGTAGCTCATTGGGAAACCACTTGTACGCCGAATGCAATGCCACCGGAGCGGCCGGCCCCTCACCGGCACCGAGCGCAATTCTGCAGGCCACCAGTGTTCCGAACCCTGCTGCACCCATCATGGGAAACTGGGTCAGCGCCCAGACCAGACCCATCGCCACCAACACCCAACGCGTCTGCACGCGGTTCACGACGAAGCCTGTGACGACCGCCGACAACGCGAAGAGCAGGTAGAAGCTCGAACCGATCAGCCCGAACTCGCTCGGACTGAGCTTCAGTTCCTGCATGATCGGCACCGCGGCGATCCCGATCACCGTCTTGTCGGCGAAATTGATCAACATGAACGAAAACAGCAGCGCGACGATCAGCCAGGCCCCCTTCGGCGTCCGCGCGCGATCCGCGGTGGTGGTGCGGCCAAGCCTGACGGCCGCTTCCTGAGCTTCGACGCCTGTAGACCGAAAAGCCTGGTCACTCATGGTGGCCTCATTGCAGAATTGACAGGTACCCATCGGTACCCACACCATATGGTACATCCGGTACCAAGGCAACGCTGATTTTCGCGGACCATGAAAAAGCCCACCAACCCCGCGCCCACCCCGCCCGACAACCAAATGCGCGAGCGCATCCTGGGCGCCGCATTCAAGGCATTCACCGAGGACGGTTACGCCGCTACCAGCACGCTCGATATCGCGACGCGCGCAAAAGTTTCGAAGCGTGATCTCTATGCCAATTTCGGCAGCAAGCACGCGATGCTTGTCGCCTGCATCAAAGGCCGTGCCGATCGAATGCGACTGGCTCAGGATCTGCCTGCCCCGCGCACCCGGCAGATGCTTGCGTCAACGCTCACCACCTTTGCGACGAACCTCGTGCGTGAGACCTCGCACCCGACAGTCATCGCCATGTTCCGCCTGGCGATCGCTGAGGCGACACGTTCCCCGGAGATTGCCAAAACTCTCGACCTGGCCGGTCCCGCAGCCACGCGCGGCACGCTCGCCGGATTATTCGCAAGCGCCCAATCGGCCGGGCTAATCGGCAAGGGAGAGCCAGCGGAGATGGCGAGGCAATTCCTGGGACTTCTCTGGGAGGTCCTGATGGTCGGTCTGCTGCTGGGGGTTGCCGCGACGCCCACACCGGCCGAGGCCGCCCGACGGGCGACCAAGGCGACAGCGGCATTTATGCGGCTGCATCCCGATCCCGCCACGGACCTTCCATAAAGGGCCTTATGCGGCTTCCGCGCGCTCGCGCGGTGTCAGCGAAACCACAAGATGTTGAATCGAGGGTCTAAGGCGCTGGCTGGCTTCTACGGCCGAATTTGTCTCCAAAGGCGATGACATGCGACCATTGCTCGATCGAGCAGCAGTCGTTCTCAAACTGAATGTGGAGGATTGGAATGGCACCGTCAGGAGGCGCCGGCGCCGCGCTTGATGATCCGTTACCGTCCTGGTGCGAGGGTGCGGCGAAGAGCGCGATCATGGATTTCGTCGCGCGTGTCACGACAGCGGACAGCCCCGACTACGTCGAACCGGAAGAGCGTATTGCCACCTTCGACAATGACGGAACGCTCTGGGCCGAGCAGCCCTATTATATACAGTTCGCCTTTGCTCTCGACCAAATCAAGGCACTGGCGCCACAACACCCGGAATGGCAGAGCAGGGAACCCTTCAAGTCGGCGCTGGCGGGCGATGCGAAGTCGATATTGACCGGCGGCGAGCGCGCGCTCCTGGAGATTGTCGCAGCCACGCATTTCGGCATGACGACGGAGGAATTCGAGGCGGAGGTGCGTGCGTGGCTGACAACGGCGCGCCATCCGGAGACCAACAGGCCCTATACCGAAATGGTGTTCCAGCCGATGCTGGAGTTGCTCACTTATCTCCGTGCCAGCGGCTTCAAGACTTTCATCGTCTCGGGAGGCGGCGTCGAATTCATGCGGACCTTCGCCGAAAGGACCTACGGCGTGCCACCTGAGCAAGTGGTCGGTAGCAGTGGCAAGCTGAAGTTCGAAATGAGAGACGGCAAGCCGATTCTGATCAAGTTGTCCGAGGTTGATTTTATCAACGACAACGTTGGGAAGCCCGTCGCTATCCAGCAGCATATCGGGCGTCGCCCGATTGCTGCCTTCGGCAATTCCGATGGTGACCTGGAGATGCTTCAATGGACGACCGCTGGAGAAGGCGCCCGCCTCGCGCTGCTCGTCCACCACACCGACGGAATTCGGGAATGGGCCTATGACCATTCCTGCTTCGGGCGTCTGGACAAGGCGCTCAAGGAAGCAAATGCGAACCGCTGGGTGGTTGCCGATATGAAAAACGACTGGCAGCGCGTGTTTCCGTTCGAATGACGGAGATAGCCGGACGAACAATAGGAGGTGATCAATGACATTCCTGGCTTCCGATGATCCGAGCCGACGCCGTGTGCTGGGGTCCCTCGCGGCAATTCCGGCAATCCAGGCACTTCAGGGCACAACCGCCGCGCAGGCACAGACGGCCGCGGTGGCGCCAGACCATGTCACGGCGATCGACATCGCGCTGGAGCCGGACGCGACGATGATCCAGCATGCGAAAGCTGCGAACGCGCGGTTGCTCAAGGTGTTCCCGAAAGGATTCGCGTTGGACGCGACGCATCACCCCCACGTCTCGTTGCTTCAGCAGTTCGCCCGCACGGCCGACCTCGACAAGGTCTACGCCGCCGCAGCCGGCGTGTTCCTCAAGGAAAAGCCACTCGCATGGAAGTTGAGGGCGATAAAATACTACTATATCCCCAGCCCGCCGGTCGGTCTCGCCGGCATCGTCGTCGAGCCGACCGACGATTTGCATAGGCTGCAGAACGCCTTGATCGACGCCGTTTCGCCGTTCACGGTGAACAGCGGAACACCCGCAGCGTTCTTCTCTACCGAGGGGGGCCGCGACATACAGCCGTTCCTGCTGGAATACGTGGCCAACTTCGTGACGATCGCGGCTGGCGAGAAGTTCAATCCGCATGTCACGATCGGTGTCGGCACCGAAGCCTACCTGAACCGCATGCTTGCCGAACCGTTCGAGGCGTTCGCGTTCTCCCCGGCAGGCGCATCGGTCTATCATCTCGGAAGCTTCGGCACTGCCCGTAAGGAGCTCAAGGCCCTGCCGTTGGTGCCATGATAGCGCCGCAACTTACCATATACTGGATCATGCGGCAGCTACAGCGCCGGCCAGTATGCGCTCCTGGGGCGATATGGACCCGCTCACATCTCGGCACTCGCCGCCCTGGCGGGGCGCGACCATCGGCGGGCTGACGTCGTTCACGACTTAGTGGTTGACGCAGCGGACGCAGCTGCGGGATGAGTTTGATTGTGCTGAGCCCGAAAGGCTCCGGAAGTTGAACGGCTAAACAACCGCGTCGGATTGGGCGCGATTGACCGTCATCCTGGTCGCTCACGGACCGTTAAGGGGAGTCACTATGCCTTGGACTATCGAGCGCAAGCACGACCACGTCGCCGTCGTGACCATGAATACCAATAAGGTCAACGCGCAAAACCCGACGTTCTTCGATGACTTGCATGCAGCATTCGACCGCCTCGAAGCGGAGTTCAACGACTACGCGATAGTTCTAACCGGTACCGGCGGCGCGTTCTCGGCGGGGCTGGATTTCGACCACCACTTCCCCTTGTTCGCGCGACAATCGCTCAAAGAGATCGACGCTTGGTTCGATGCCTATCGTGCCACCAACCTGCGCCTCTTCACCTATCCTCGACCGACCGTGGCGGCGATCAACGGCCATGCATACGCTGGCGGACTGATCACGGCGCTCGGCTGTGACCATCGCATCGCTTCGGACGGCGCCCTGCAGTTCTCATTGAATGAGGTGCCGATCGGCATCCCGATGCCAGCGGTCTACTGCGAGATCATCAAGCACGCGATCGGTCCGCGCGCGGCGAATGAGCTGACCCTGTTCGGTCAGGTATATGATCTCGCGGCAGCCGCGAGGATGGGCGTGATAGACAAGACTGCTTTGCCAGGCAGGCTACTGGACGATGCAGTGGCCTGGGCGGCTCTCGTGCCACCAGACTGCTACCCGGCCTACGCATTCGCGAAGCGCGCTTTGCAGGCGACGACGATGGCCGCAATCGATGCCGCGGCGCGGCTCGATCGGGATTGGTTGTCGCGTCGCATGTCTGATCCTGCGAGCCTACGCGCCCATGCACGTCGCTATCGAGAACTGAAGGGCCGTGAGATCACCTGGTCGCTCCCCTGCTAGTCCCGTGCGCGT
>CAVZNH010000085.1:0-97638 GCA_963776505.1 uncultured Alphaproteobacteria bacterium | reverse complement strand
GCGAAGATTTCGCGCACTGGGACGATATCGACATCCATTTTCGCGGCCGCGTAATTCGTTCGGGCGGACACGGCTTCTGCGGCATCGAACGCAGACACCTGCTCAACATCCTTCAGGAACGTGCTGCCGAGCTTGGCGTGGAACTGATCTTCAACCGCGAGGTGCATGACGTCGCCGAGTTCGGCGAAGCGGACCTCATCGTGGCAGCAGATGGCGTCAACAGCGCGATCCGCACACGGTACGCTGATCACTTCAAGCCGTCGATCGAGGTTCGCACCACAGATTTGCCTGGCTCGGTACACACAAATTGTTTGAGGCCTTCACGTTCATCTTTGTCGAAACCGAATTCGGCTGGTTTCAGGCGCACGCCTACCGCTTCAACGCAAATACCTCGACGTTCATTGTGGAGACACGCGACGAGACCTGGCGCGCGGCGGGCCTCGACCAAATGGACGTGGCTGAGTCAGTCGGCTTCTGCGAACGGCTTTTCGCGCCTTGGCTCGACGGCCACAAGCTGCTGACCAACATGCGTCATTTGCGCGGATCGCAGTTCATCAACTTCCACCGCGTATCCAACGAAAGCTGGTCGATGGACAATGTCGTGCTCATGGGCGACGCGGCTCAAACGGCACATTTTTCCATCGGATCTGGGACAAAGCTCGCTCTGGAGGATGCCATCGGTCTTGCCCGGTGCATCGACCAGTCTCCCGACGACATTGCGAGGGCGCTCTCTCGCTATGAGTCGGAACGCCGCGTCGAAGTGCTCAAGCTTCAATCCGCCGCGCGGAACTCGACCGAATGGTTCGAGAATGTGGCACGGTACACCAACCTGGAGCCGGAGCAGTTCGCCTACAGCCTGCTGACGCGCAGTCAGCGTATAAGCCACGAGAACCTGCGCCTTCGTGACCGTGCGTGGCTCGAAGGAATGGAGGGCTGGCTTGCTGCGCGTGCCAATGGCGACGCGTCGAACCGGCCGCTTCCGCCTATGTTCCTGCCGTTCCGCCTGCGTGATATGCAACTCGTGAACCGCGTCGTGATGTCGCCGATGGCGACTTACAGTGCGCACGACGGCCTGCCGAACGACTTTCACCTCGTCCACCTCGGCGCGCGAGCACTCGGAGGCGCAGGTCTCATAATCACTGAGATGACCTGCGTGACACCCCAGGGTCGCATCACCCCTGGCTGTGCCGGCATGTATACGGATGCCCACATGCAAGCCTGGCAGCGCATCGTGGACTTTGTGCACGGCAATGCCGCGGCGAAGATCTGCCTGCAGCTCGGCCATTCCGGACTGAAGGGATCGACGAAGCTGGGCTGGGAAGGCATGGATGAGCCGCTCGATGCCGACAATTGGGAAGTGATCGCGCCAAGCCCGGTGCCATGGAGCAACCGCAATCAGGTACCGCGCCCAATGACTCTGCCGACATGGACCCCGTATGCGATGCGTTCGTGCATGCCACGCGTTACGCAGAGCAAGCCGGGTTCGACATGGTCGAACTGCACGCGGCACATGGTTACCTGCTGTCGTCGTTCATCTCGCCACTGACAAATCGCCGGACTGACGACTATGGCGGCAGCCTGGAAAACCGGCTGCGCTTTCCACTGGAAGTCTTCACAGCGATGCGCACCATCTGGCCTGCGCACAAGCCAATGTCAGTGCGGATCTCGGCCACCGACTGGGTAGAGGGCGGCATAACGCCGGACGATGCGGTGTTGATCGCTCGAGCCTTCAAGGACGCGGGTGCGGATCTGCTGGACGTATCCGCCGGTCAGACTTCGATCGAGGCAAAACCGGTCTATGGCCGCATGTTCCAAACGCCATTCGCCGACCGCATCCGCAACGAGGTCGGCATCGCCACGATGGCCGTCGGCAACATAACAGAGCCTGATCACCTGAATTCCATCATCGCGGCGGGCCGTGCGGATCTGTGCGCTCTGGGCCGGCCCCATTTGTCCAACCCGCATTTCGCATTGCACGCCGCGGCAGAACTTGGCTACGCCGAACAGGCGTGGCCCAAACAGTACTTGCCCGGCAAGGCACAGCTCGAACGCACGGTGCAGCGCGACGGCGATGCGGCAATCATCATATGACGCAGTCGCGCCGTGCTCTCGTCACAGGTGGAGCCAAGGGTATCGGACTGGCAATCGCCCGACGTCTGGCGCAGGAAGGTGTTACCCTCGCACTACTCGGCCGCGACCGCGACGCATTGCAGGCCGCATCCGGTGAACTCAACGCCGCATATCAGGTCGTGGACGTGACAGAGCCCGAGGCACTCGTCGCTGCCATCGCACTGCTCGGCCCATGCGACATTCTGGTGAACAATGCCGGCGCAGCCTCATCGCAGCCCTTCCTGAAAAGCACGGCGCAGGACTGGACTTCCATGTTCGCCGTCAATCTGACCGCGGCTGTCACGGCTTGCCAGGCCGCTCTGCCACACATGATTGCTCACGGCTGGGGGCGCATCGTCAATATTGCCAGCACCGCTGGTCTGAAGGGCTACGCCTATACCGCAGCGTACAGTGCAGCGAAGCATGGCGTGATCGGCCTGACCCGCAGCCTGGCGATCGAATTCGCCCAGACCGGCGTGACCGTGAACGCCGTGTGTCCCGGCTTCACCGATACCGACCTGGTGCGCCGCGCAACGGATACCATTGCGCGACAGACCGGGCGCAGCGAAATGGAAGCCAGAGCGGCGCTGACGCGTTATAATCCCCAAGGACAACTCGTGCGGCCTGAGGAGGTCGCCGAAGCCGTGGCGTTCCTCTGTCGCGACGCGGCCTCGGCCGTCACCGGCCAGGCGATCGTGGTGGCCGGTGGAGAGGTAACATGAGCGAGACACATCGCATCCTGCAGCCTGCAGCGTGGCCGCGCCCGTCAGGTTACAGCAATGGCATCGTTGCCAAGGGATCCACCGTGTATCTCGCCGGACAGATCGGTTGGGATGCGACAACCGGTCGTGTGGTCGAAGGCATGGCGGCGCAGGTCGAGCAGGCACTGCACAACATCGTCACGGTTCTGGCCGAGGCAAACGTCTCACCGGCCGACATCGCTCGATTGACCTGGTTCGTGACCGACATGGAGCAATACAGACTGGAAACCAAAGCGATTGGGCAGGCTTATCGCCGCGTCATGGGCAGGCATTTTCCGGTAATGTCGGTGATTGGCGTGCACTGCCTCGTGGAGCGCGGTGCGCTGGTGGAAATAGAGGCGACCGCGGTTCTGCCGACATGACAACCGGGATCAACTCCCGCGCACGTGACAATTTTGCTCGCGAAAATCTGCCGCCGCATGAGCAATGGCCCGACCTGTTGCTGGAAGGGCTGCACTACCCGGATCAGCTCAACTGCGTGACTGCACTGCTGGATCAGCAAATTCTTGCCGGGAACGGCGCACAGCCGTGTCTGCGCTCGGCGGTCGAGGCCTGGACCTATGCCGATCTGCACGCGCGCGTAAATCGCATCGCCAATGTGCTGACGCGGCAACTCGGCATGATCCCTGGCAACCGCGTGCTGCTGCGTGCACCGAACACGCCGATGATGGTCGCCGCCTATCTCGCCGTGATCAAGGCAGGTGGCATCGCCGTGGCGACCATGCCGCTGCTCCGCGCGGGAGAGCTCCAAACGATCATCGACAAGGCACGCCTCACGCTTGCGCTGTGCGATCACCGGCTGTTGGCCGACCTCCAGACCGTGCAGCACAGCTGCGCAGATCTCCGCATTGTCGCAATGGGTGGCAAGAAGCCAGATGATCTCCTGGCAATGATGGCGGGCGAAGCGGACGATTTCTCCGCCTGTCCCACCAGAGCAGACGATGTGTGCCTGATCGCATTCACCTCCGGCACAACCGGTGAACCGAAGGGCACCATGCACTTTCATCGCGATATGCTGGCAACCTGTGACACGTATGGCGCGCAGGTGCTGCGTGCGCGACCTGACGACATCTTTATCGGCAGCCCGCCGATCGCATTTACCTTCGGACTTGGTGCGGCAGTGCTGTTTCCGCTGCGCGTCGGTGCCAGTTCGATCCTGCTCGAGCAGGCGTCCCCCGAACAGCTCCTGGAGGCAATCTGCAGCATGCGGCCGACGGTTTGCTTCACAGCCCCGACCGCCTATCGAGCCATGCTGAGCCGGATGCAGCCGGGCGACATTGGCAGTTTGCGAATTTGCGTCTCCGCTGGCGAACCGCTGGCGAAGCCGACATGGGACGCATGGCATTCGGCAACCGGCATTTCGATCATGGACGGTATCGGCGCCACTGAAATGCTGCACATCTTCGTCGGCGCGCCGGTGGAGCAGATCAGGCCAGGTGCCACCGGCATTCCTGTGCCCGGCTATGAGGCGAAGCTGATCGACGAGGATGGCATCGACCTGCCGCGCGGCAGCACTGGCCGGCTGGCGGTTCGCGGTCCGACCGGCTGTCGCTATCTCGCCGATGCACGGCAGACCCAGTATGTCATCAACGGCTGGAACGTCACCGGCGATACCTACCATCAGGATGCGGACGGCTATTTCTGGTTTCAGGCACGCTCGGACAACATGATTCTCTCGTCCGGCTACAACATTTCCGGGCCGGAGGTCGAAGCGGCACTGTTGACGCATCCTGCAGTCGCGGAATGCGGCGTCGTGGCAGCGCCTGATGCAGCGCGGGGCATGATTGTGAAGGCTTATGTCGTGCTGCGTGACCCCGACACAGCAGGCTCCGAACTGGTGCAGGCGTTGCAGGACCACGTGAAGGCCGCGATAGCACCATATAAGTATCCACGCGCGATCGAGTTCGTGCCATCACTGCCGCGCGGAGGTACCGGCAAACTGCAACGCTTCGTACTTCGCCAACAGGCAGCCGCTGTGCAAGTCTAGGTCGCGAGAGGCTGGAGGCACCAATGAGCCAGATAGAGACCGTGAATGGCGCGGAAGCCCTGCTCGAACTGTTTCGCACCCAGGGCGCTGACTACATCTTCTGCTCGCCGATCGCCGCATGGGCGCCGTTGTGGGAGGCTCTCGCCAAGCGCAAGGCAACAACCAACATCGAGAGTCCGAAATACCTCAACTGCCGTCATGAGATTCTTGCTGTCGCTCTGGCAGCCGGCTATTACAAGGCCACCGGACGAACGCAGGTGGTATTGCTCCCGACCGGGCTCGGCGTGCTCCACGGCGCCATGGCGATGCGTTCGGCATTTCACGAACACATCCCTATGGTGATCGTCTCGCCGGACACGCTGTCCCACGGCGCTAAGCCAGACCTCGATCCCGGCCCCGAATGGCCGACGCTCCTGGTTGATCTTTCCGGTCCGGTGCGCAACAGCGAAACCGTGACGAAGTGGGCCAAGGAGGTAAAGACCAGCAGCGATCTTGCCGCTGACGTTCGCCGCGCATGGTATTTCGCGGAGAGCGTCCCTCGTGGCCCGACTTTGCTGGGTGTGCCTTTCGACCTCCTGATGAGCCCAATGGAGGTACCACAAGGTGACAAGACCAAGGCTTCGCCGCTGGTCGCGCCAACCGAAAACCTTCGCGAGGTGGCAGAACTGCTTATGCGGAGTCACGCACCGCTGATCGTTACCGAGCACGCTGCGCGCACGCCGCAGGATCAGGCCGTACTGGTGGCGATTGCCGAGGGCATTGGCGCTCCAGTGTTCGAATATTGGATGCCGATGTACGTGAACTTCCCGCGCGCACATCCTCTCTACGCGACCGATCCCATCGAGGCGCATCTCAAGGACGCCGACTGCATACTCGTCATCGGCGCCCACGGCCCCTGGCATCCTCAGGAGACCCCACTTTCGGACGGCTGCAAGGTCATCCACATGGAGGAGGACCCGCTTAGACCACGTGCACCCTACTGGGGATTCCACACCGACTACTGCATCGCCGGCGACATCAGCAGCAATCTCGCGCAACTTGCCGCGCTGGTGCAGGAGCAGTCGCCCACGACGGAGGTGAAAGGCCGCACGCACCGCTGGCAGGCACACAACGCCATAGGCACGGCGGAGGCGGCAAAGGAACGCGAGACGGTCCGCAACAACGATCGCATCCACGCGACGTTGCTGTTCGACACGCTGCATCGGCTATTGCCGGATCATTCGGTAATCGTCGATGAGATCATCGCCCAGGTGCCCGCGATGATCCGGCATCTGTTCCGCGATCGCGATATCAGTCACATCCGCGGCTGGGCAGGCGCACTTGGTACTGGCATACCGACGGCCCTCGGCGTCAAGCTCGCGCGACCCAACGATATCGTCGTCTGCGTCATCGGTGATGGCGCATTCAACTACAACCCCGTGCCCGCGTGCCTCGGTCTCGCCCAGCAGTATGGCGTGCCGATTTTGGTAGTCATCTGCAACAACCAGGGCTATGTCTCACAGGAGTGGAACTTGTACAAGTATTTCCCCTCTGGTTACGCGCTGCGCGACAACAACCCGTATGGCCGCGTGATCGAGCCAACACCTGACTACGTTGCAATGGCACCGGCATTCGGCGCGCATGGCGAGTGCGTGACCGAACCTGCGCGCCTCGAACAGGCGATCCGCAGCGCCATCGCCGCAGTGGAACAAGGACACCTCGCCTTGCTGGATGTCCGGCTAGAACCGTGAGGCCGCCATGGCCGACGTGGTGCTGCGGCCGGGTCAGACCAGTTTGGCGGATTGGCGCACGATCTATCGCGGCGCCGGCGTAGCGCTCGATCCTGTGAGCCATAGTGCCATAACGACTGGCGCAGGAGCGGTCGAGGCAATACTCGCGCGCGGCGAGCCGATCTACGGCATCAACACCGGCTTTGGCCGCCTGGCAAACGTGCGCATCGAGCCGGCAGATCTCGCCGCACTCCAACGCAACATAGTGCTGTCGCACGCCGCCGGTGTAGGCGAGCCGATGCCTTCGCCGCTCGTGCGGCTCATGATGACGTTGAAGCTGGCCAGCCTCGGGCAAGGTGCCTCGGGCGCGAGATTGGCAACAGTGCAGTTCTTGTCTGCAATGTTGTCCCGCGGACTGTTGCCGGTCGTGCCGACGCAAGGCTCCGTTGGAGCCTCCGGCGATCTCGCACCGCTCGCGCACATGGCAGCGGCGATGATTGGTGCCGGCGAGGTCATCCATGCGAGCCAACGCTTACCCGCTGCCGTAGCGCTGGCGCAGACCGGCATGCAGCCGATTGTGCTCGGCCCCAAGGAAGGCCTTGCACTGCTGAACGGCACTCAGTTCTCCACAGCCTACGCGCTTGCTGGATTGTTCGAGGCGGAGACGTTGCTGCAGGCGAGTCTGATCACGGGGGCGCTCTCCATCGATGCTGCGCGCGGATCGGATGCGCCGTTCGATGCGCGCATCCACGCACTGCGCGGCCATCGCGGACAGATCGACGTGGCTCGCGCCCTGCGCATACTGATTGCCGGCAGTGCGATCCGTGCGTCGCACCTCACCGGCGATGATCGCGTGCAGGATCCCTATTGCCTGCGCTGCCAGCCCCAGGTCATGGGCGCCGCGCTGGATATCCTTCGTCATGCGGCCGCCACGTTGCAGGTCGAAGCGAACGGCGTATCGGACAATCCGCTGATCTGCGGCGATCCACCGGAAGCGCTCTCTGGCGGCAACTTTCATGGCGAGCCGGTTGCCTTCGCAGCAGATATCATCGCGCTTGCGTTGTGCGAGATCGGCGCCATCGCCGAACGCCGCATCGCCATGCTGATCGATCCGTCGCTGTCGCGGCTGCCGGCATTCCTGACGCCGAAGCCGGGTTTGAATTCAGGCTTCATGGTGCCGCAGGTCACCGCAGCCGCGCTGGTCGCGGAGAACCGTCAGCGCGCCACTCCGGCCAGTGTGGATTCAATTCCGACCTCAGCCAACCAGGAGGATCATGTGTCCATGTCGGCGCATGCGGCCCGCCGGCTGCTGCCAATGGCGGACAATGTCGCCGCCGTTATCGGCATCGAATTGCTGGCCGCCGCACAAGGTTGCGACTTTCATGCGCCGCTCAAGTCCAGCGCGATGCTCGAGCAGATACGCGCCCTGGTGCGTGCCGAAGTTCCCCATCTGGAAGAGGATCGCGAGATGGCGCCTGACATTGCCAAGGCGACCGCTCTTGTGCGTTCCGGCCGGCTGGCCGACACGGCCCAGCAGGCCGGCCTGCCAGGCGTCGCTGAGTAAACCGGAGGTGGCATGACGCAGATCAGCAACGTGCGAACCGTGCGTGCACCGCGCGGCACAGACATCACCGCGAAGTCGTGGCTTACCGAGGCGCCGCTGCGCATGCTGATGAACAACCTCGATCCCGAAGTGGCGGAGCGCCCGGGCGAGCTCATTGTTTACGGCGGTATCGGCCGCGCTGCGCGTGACTGGGAGAGCTACGACCGCATCGTCACAACGCTGCGCCGTCTGGAGGCAGATCAGACTTTGCTGGTGCAGTCGGGCAAGCCGGTCGGTGTGTTCCGCACGCACCCGGACGCGCCGCGCGTGCTGATCGCGAATTCCAACCTGGTGCCGCACTGGGCGACCTGGGAGCATTTCAACGAACTCGATCGCAAAGGCCTGATGATGTTCGGCCAGATGACGGCCGGCTCGTGGATCTATATCGGCAGTCAGGGGATCATCCAGGGCACGTACGAGACATTCGTCGAGATCGGGCGTCGGCACTACGGTGGCAATCTCGCGGGACGCTGGATCCTGACTGCGGGTCTGGGCGGCATGGGTGGCGCGCAGCCGCTGGCGGCGACGATGGCGGGCGCATCACTGCTGGCAATCGAATGCCAGGCCAGCCGGATCGAGATGCGGCTGCACACCGGCTATCTGGACACGCAGGCCGCCACGCTGGACGAGGCGCTGGCGGTGATCGACCGGTCATGCCGTGAGCGCAAGCCGGTATCGGTCGGGTTGCTGGGGAACGCCGTTGATGTTCTCCCGGAACTTTTGCGTCGCGGCGTGCGGCCGGATGTGGTGACCGATCAGACCTCATCACACGATCCGGCGAACGGCTATCTTCCAAAGGGATGGACCGTCGCCGAATGGGAAAGTCGGCGAGAGGCAGCACCGAACGAGGTTGCCGCGGCCGCGCGTGTCTCCATTGCGGAGCATGTGCGCGCGATGCTGGCGTTCCACGCGATGGGCGTGCCCACGCTGGACTATGGCAACAACATACGCCAGGTCGCCAAGGATGCTGGCGTGGCCGACGCATTTGCCTTTCCGGGCTTCGTGCCGGCTTATATCCGTCCGCTGTTCTGTCGCGGCGTCGGCCCGTTTCGCTGGGCCGCGCTGTCCGGTGATCCCGAGGACATCTACCGCACCGACGCCAAGGTGAAGGAACTGCTGCCCAATCATACGCACCTGCATCACTGGCTCGACATGGCGCGCACGCGCATTCGGTTCCAGGGGTTGCCGGCGCGCATCTGCTGGGTCGGGCTGGGCGATCGTCACCGGCTTGGTCTGGCGTTCAACGACATGGTGGCGCGCGGCGAATTGAAGGCACCGATCGTCATCGGCCGGGACCACCTCGATGCCGGCTCGGTCGCTTCGCCAAATCGCGAGACGGAGGCGATGTTGGACGGTTCGGATGCCGTGTCCGACTGGCCGATGCTGAACGCGCTGCTGAACTGCGCGTCGGGCGCCACTTGGGTATCGCTGCACCATGGTGGAGGCGTCGGTATGGGTTATTCGCAGCACGCCGGCATGGTCATCGTCTGCGACGGAACCGAAGCGGCCGCACGACGCATCGAGCGCGTGCTGTGGAACGATCCCGCGACTGGCGTGATGCGGCACGCCGATGCCGGTTACGATGTGGCGCTCGACTGCGCCCGCGAACACGGGTTGGATCTACCGGCGATCCTCGGGTCGGTTTGACGCGCCCGGCGCTATAGCGCGTCCGCCACCGCGTCACGATACGCACGCAACGCCGCCAGATGATCGGCGGGTTTCTGTCCGGCTATACGATGGTGGTGACGCCGATTGAACGTGGTCGTCAGCGCGATGTGTGTGGCACCCGCGGACTTCCAGAAGGCCACCTCCTTGCGCCAGTCAGCCGGTGTGCCTGAACCACACGACGTCCATACCTCGATGCCGATTGCCTTCGGATCGCGGCCCTCGGCGCGCGTCAGCCCGCGCAGCTTCTCGAACACATCGATCGCGCTCTGGTCCGGCGCATACGCGTTCGGCATCCAGCCGTCGCCCCACTTCGCGATGCGTGTCAGCGTCGCATCATGATGGCCGCCGAACCACACCGGCACGCGACCAGACGCCGGCCGCGGATTGATCCCGGCATCGTCGATCGTGTGATAGCGTCCCTTGAACGTGACATGATCCTCGGCCCAAAGCGCCTGCATCACCTGGACCTGCTCCTCCGAACGCCGGCCTCGATTGCGAAAGTTCTCGTTGAGGCCGAGGAATTCCACCTCATTCCAGCCGACGCCGATGCCGAGACGGAAACGCCCACCGCACAACACGTCCAGCGATGCCGCCTGCTTCGCCACCAGCACGGTCTGCCGCTGTGGCAGGATCAGGACGCCGGTGGAGAAGCCAAGCTTGCTGGTGCAGCCTGCAAGGAAGCCGAACAGCACGAACGGATCGTGGAACAGGTCCTTGGATGTGTTGCGACTGAGATCCCAATCGGGCCGCGATGCCGCATTCACACCCAGCACATGATCGGGCGCCTCCAGGAAGTCATAGCCCATGGCCTCCACCGCCTGCGCGTACTCACGCACCACTGCGGGATCGCCGCCGATGTCGCCGAGCGGAATGAGTGCGCCGAGTTCCATCTGCCTGCTCCTTATTTGTCCGCGTCCAGCACGGCCTTCAGCTTGTCCGGCGGCACCGCGATCTTGTCGATCCCTGCCCGTTCCTGTTGCAGCAGCATGCCCACGCGGCTGTCACGGTTGCCCCAGCCGCGACCCAGCGCCTCGGTCAACTCGAGCTGTGCCAGGTTGGTCAGGCGCATCGGCACGCCCACGTCGCGCGCCAACTGACAGGCGAGCGATACATCCTTGTGCAGCAGGCGCAATGCGAAGTCCGCCGGCTCGTAGCTGCCGGTGAGGAAATGATCCGACATCCGGTCGAACAGCCGCGCGCGGCCACCGGCACCTTGGCGGATCGCTTCCCACAACGGCAGCGGATCGACGCCGGCCTTCACGCCCATGGTGAACACCTCGGCCATCGCGATGTTCGCCGCGGCGCCGGCGGCGTTGTGCACCAGCTTGGCGATCGATCCGGCACCGATCGGACCGATATAGCGCGCCGCATCGCCCATCGCGTCGAGTACGGGTTTGTATTTGTCGAACACTGCCTTGTCGCCGCCGACCCAGATCGCCAGCCGTCCGCTGTTGGCACCGCGCGGACCACCGCTGACCGGCGCATCGAGGAACTCCACGCCGTGTTCGGCCAACTGCGCATGCAGCGCGCGCACGACGCTGACCGCGTTGGTGGACAGATCGAACCATGCGGCACCCTTGCGGAAGCCGGACAGCAACCCGTCCTCACCGGTGCCGACCTTCTCCACATCCGCCGGCGTCGGCAATGAGGTGAACACGATATCCACCGCCTCCGCCACAGCACGCGGGCTTTCGGCCCAGGTGGCGCCGTTCGTCAGATGACGCGAAGCTGCCTGGCGCGACAGATCATGCACGATGAGCTGATGGCCCGCCTTCTGCAGGTTGCTTGCCATGCCGGCACCCATCATGCCGAGGCCGATAAATCCGATCTGCATCGCTGTTCCTCCCGCGCATTGTCGGGACCAGTCTGATCCGTGCGGCGCGTTCGCTCAAGCCAGCGAAGCAACCGGGATCAGACCAGACGGTGTTCCTCGACCACGAAGTGTGCCGCGTCTGGGTGATCACTCTGCACGGCGCATTCAAGGTCGACCATGCTGGGGAACGCCAGCTCCGCGAGCCCCGCTGTGCTGACGGGCAGGTGGGGGATGGTGCTGTTCGGTGCACGCCCCTGGTCGAGCACGCTGTACAGGACAATGCCGGTAAGCCGAGGCAGGCCGCGCGCCCAGGCCGCATAGCGCTGCAGCGCAGCGTCATCCGCAGCCTCGCCAGGCAGCAACGCGATCAGCTTGATGCGCGACACCTCTCCCGATTCAGGTATGGCTACGTGTGGCTCACAGATGACGCGGGAAACAGCGCCGATGAACGCCCGCGAATCAACATTGCATGCCGCCATTTCCGGCGAGGCATGGGCGCGCTGCCTGTCGATGTCGTCGTCGAACCGCAGGATCGGAAAGCCGTCGATGCGCATGTTCCGCGCGCGTGTATTCATCACCGGCGACGCGATGACATGATGCTGCACATAATGGCGCAGGCTGGGAAATCGGCAGACCAGGGGACCATGGACGTCGAGCCAGTGCCGACGGAACTCGGCCAGTGCGACGTCCTGTCGCCTTTGCATCAGACTTATGGCGGCGATCATTCTCAGCCTCGTAACTCAGCGCAGCGAGTTGACGATCTGGCGGAACGCCTCCTCGGGGAACGCCTTCAGCGATGTGGTGCGCACGTTGCCCAGCTTGCCCAGCATCAAGGTGAACCGCGCCGCCACCGCGTCGTCGGGCGCGTCGTAGATCATGATCAGGTCGTAATCGCCCATCGTCATGTAGACCGAGCGGAACTGCCCGCCCATCTCCTCCAGTGTCTTCTTCGCAGTATCAACGCGCTTCGGGCTCTCGCCGATCGACCGCATGCCTTGTTCGGTCCAGTTGGCGAGCATGACATAGGTCGGCATGGTCCGTCCCTCCTACTCAGTCCTTGGAACCCGGCCTAAGCTGACGACTGATCAGGGAGGGAAGCAAGTCATGATCGTCCCGGAAGGCGCGCGGAACATTGAATTTGTCGGCCACACCGACCAGGGCGGCCGCGGCGACGGCGTCCAGGTGATGGTGGCAGGCGGCCACGCATACGTCGGCACACGGGTGAGACGCGGCGTGATGGTCACCGACGTGCGCGACCCGCGCAATCCGAAGCCGGTGAACTTCGTGGCGATGCATCCGAACTCCGTGAGCATGCACCTCCAGGCGGCCGACGACATGCTGCTGTGCATCCAGGAGGCAGATCAGCGGGCGCTGCTGTCGCAGCAGGAATACTACGGCGGGTCCAGCAAGGTGGACAGCAGCCGCTTCGGCAAGCGCGGCGAGGACTACGCCGCCGGCATGAATGTCTACGACATTGCCGATCCGGCCAATCCGCGAAAGATCGGCTCGATGGAGGTGCCCGGTCTCGGCCTGCACCGCATCTGGTGGGTCGGCGGGCGCTATGCCTATGCCTCGGCGCTGCTCGACGGCTTCACCGACCACATCCTGATGGTCATCGACATGGCGGACCCGACGCGCCCGCAGGAGGTCGGCCGCTGGTGGATCCCCGGCATGAACGCCGCCGCCGGCGAGACGCCGACCTGGAAGAACCGCCACGCCCTGCATCACGCGGTGGTGGTGGACGATTTCGCCTACGGTTCATGGCGCGACGGTGGGCTGACCATACTGGATGTGAAGGACAAGTCGGCGCCGAAACTGATCGCCCACCGCAACTGGTGCCCGCCGTACGGCGGCGGCACGCACAACGCCCTGCCGCTGCACGATCGGGGATCTGCTGGTGGTGGCAGACGAGGCGGTGCTGAACCTCGATCAGGAAGGTCAGCACAAACGCACCTGGGTGTTCGACATCCGCGAGAAGAGCAATCCCGTGTCCATCGCCACGCTGCCGACGCCGTCGGATCAGGACTACGTCAAGATGGGCGGCCAGTTCGGACCGCACAATCTGCACGAGAACCGGCCAGGGTCGTTCCAGAGCAGCACCACGATCTTCGCCACCTGGCAGAGCGCGGGGGTGCGTGTGTTCGACATCTCCGACGCATACCGGCCGCAGGAGGTCGGCTATTTCGTGCCACCGCAGCCGACAGAATGGGCAGAGCCGATGCGCGGCCGCGCCAAGATACGGCATACCGCCGACGTGTTCGTCTCCCAGGACGGGCTGATCTACGCCACGGACTACGACGCCGGCCTGTACATTCTTCAATGGAAAGGAAACTGATCCTGGACTAAGCACGGTTTGGAAACCTTCCCCTCCCGTCAGGGAGGGTGATCAGGTCCGTCGACCATTGCGGAGACACGCATGTTCGAAACCGTTGTCATCGTCTGGGTCCTGGTCCTGATCCTGGTCGTGGTCACCCTGTTCGCCGGCGTGAAGACCGTGTCGCAAGGCCAGGTCTGGACGGTGGAGCGCTTCGGCGCCTACACGCGCATGCTGCAGCCTGGCCTCAACTTCGTCCTGCCCTATGTCGATCGAGTCGGGCGCAAGCTCAACGTGCAGGAGCAGGTGGTCGAGATCCCCGAGCAGAGCGTCATCACCCGCGACAACGCCACCGTGCTGGTCGACGGCATCATCTACTACCGGGTGATGGAGCCGGAGAAGGCGGCGTATCAGGTCACCAACCTGACGCTCGCACTGACCACGCTGGCGATGACCAATATCCGCGCGGTGATCGGCGAGATGGAACTGGACGCCACGCTGTCCTCGCGCGAGCGCATCAACACGGCGCTGCTGGTCATCCTGGACGGTGCGACCGAGCCGTGGGGCGTCAAGGTGTCAGCCGCGTCGAAATCCGCAAGATCGAGCCGCCGGAGAACCTGATCCGGGCGATGAACCTGCAGATGACCGCGGAGCGCGAACGCCGTGCCGCGGTGGCCCGCGCCGAGGGCGAGCGGCAGGCGGCGATCCTGCGTGCCGAGGGCGAGAAGCAGGCGCTGATCCTGTCCGCCGAGGGCCGCCAGCAGGCGGCGCTGCGCGATGCGGAGGCGCGGGTGGCGCTGGCCGGCGCGGAAGCCCAGGCGACGCAGATGGTGTCCGACGCCGCGGCGCAGCATGGCCAGGCGGGGCTGCGCTACTTCATCGCCGATCGCTACGTGCGGGCGTTCCAGGCGCTGGCATCGGCACCGAACACGCGTCTCGTCGTGGTCCCGATGGAGTCCTCCGCGCTTGCCGGCGGCATCACCCAGGCGATGCAGTTCCTGCGCGGCGACGATGGGACGGCGGGCGGCACATCGCCGCAGGTGCCGCCGCCGTCCGAACCGCCGCCCCCGCCTCCGATCGTGCCAACGCCGATGCCGCCGCTCGCCCCGGCGCCCGTCGCTTCGCCCTGGGGAACCGGGTCGCCGGGATGAGGGACTGGATCATCTGGCTGGTCGCCGGTCTGGCGCTGCTGGGGATCGAGATCCACGCGCCCGGCGCGTTCATGATGTGGCTCGGCCTCGCCGCCTGCGGCACCGGCCTCGTCGCTCTGGCAACCGGCATCGGCTTCGAGCTGCAGGTCGTGACATGCGCCGTGCTGGCGGCGATTTCGCTCGCCGTCGGGCTGCGCCTGCGCCATCGCCCCGTCAGGCTCAACACCCAGCAGGCCGGGCTCGCCGGCCGCACCGCCACCGCGCTGACCTTCCAAGGCCGCGAGGGGCGCGTCCGTGTCGGCGACAGCGACTGGGCGGCGCGCGTGCCACCCGACGTCGCCGAACCAGCCTCCGGATCGCGCCTGCGCGTGGAGGGCGTCGATGGTACAGTGTTGATCGTGCGACCGGAGGGATGAAGCGATGAACTGGGATGATGCGAAGCGACTCGTGCAGTCGGTGGAGGACGCTTTCGGCGCAGCCGACCTGGCAGCGATCGAGCAGGGCTTCACCGAGGACGCCGTCGCCCGCTTCGCCGACTTCCCGGAGATGCGCGGCCGCGACGCGATCATGCGCTTCCTGCGTGCCCGCTTCGCCAGGACACAAGGCTACCGGCTGACCAAGACGCTGCACTGCCTGATGGGCGACACGCTTGGCGAACACCTGGGACGCGAGCTGGCAGGATGCCCAGACCGGCAAGCCGATGCTCGGCCGCGGCACGGAGATCTGGGTCGTGCGCGAGCGGCCGCATCGCGCTATGGGATGCGACCTTCAACGTTTGGGAGAAAGGCGGCCCGCCGGCGACGCCGGTGGTGTGATGGCGTCGCCGGCTCCGATCAGACCCAGCCGAGCTCCTTCATCGCCAGCCCGGCGTGCCAGATCTTGGTCATGTGCCTGATCTTGTCGCCCTCGAAGTCCATGACATAGACATAGTCCGTCTTGGTGCTCTTTCCGGTCGGCGGGCATGGACCCCCAGCGCCGGTATGAGTGGCGGAGAACACGCCATAGGCACAGACGTTCTTGCGCTCGTCGTCAGTTGCGAATGACCTGACCTCATACCGTCCGTCGGGCATGAAGGTCAGCAGCCCCTTCATCCAGTCGCAATACTCGCGCAGCGTATGAACATCCGCCAACGGCTCCGCCTGAGCCGAGAAGCTTGCCTGCGGTGTGCAATAGGCCTTGCACACGTCCCAGCCCCTGCCCGCCTCGCATGCTTCGAAGAACTGCCGGGCCACCGTGGTAATGTCGGCCATGATGAACTCCCTGTTTTTGCTTCGGCACGGGCAGCCTAGCACGACTGCAAAGCAACAGGGCATGCCGGATAACTCTGTCATCGGCTGGCGGTCCGATGCTAATTGCCGAAACAGAATAATCAAGTCGGGGGACGGGTGACTTCGATCGACTATGACATCGACCGCAACGCGCGCCGCGCGCTGATCCGCTTTGCCGGCGACGTCGATGGACACACGCTGCGCGAGGCGATGCGCCGACTATGGCAACAGCATCCGCAGATCGCCGGCTACGATTCGATCTGCGACATGCGGGAGTTTACCGGCAATATCGGTTTCGACGACATACGCGCACTGTCGGAGGCTTGGCGCCTGTTCTGCGGCGGTCCCGAGCTTGCCAGGCGAACCGCGGTTGTGTCGCTCGATCGCTTTGCACCGATCTACCTCAAGGCGATCCAGTTGTGCTTTGCCGGCCGCGCGTTGGCGGTATTTCGCACACTGGAGGACGCGCAGCGCTGGATCAACCGGAGCGACTGAAAGCCTGGGGCGGTCAGCGCTTGCCCTGCTGGGCATTCACGAATGCACGCAGCACGGCGTTCATGCGGGTCTGATAGCCGGGACCGCCGTCGCGGAACCAGTCGAGTATGTCCTGATCGATCCGCAGCGAGATCGCCTGCTTCGGCTGCGGCCAAGCGACCTTGAGGTTGGTCCATGCCGCCGGTTTCTTCGCTCCTGTTCTGCCTGCTTTCGCCTTCGACTTCGAAGCTGGCTTGCTGCTCGCCCGGGCCATGTTTTCTCCCCGCCGTGGACCTTCGCGTCGTCCATACAAGCGTATCCGCCTGCCGGCAAGAATAGCCTTTGCCCGTGACGCTGCTGTTCAGTCCCCGCCGAGTGCCGCCTCCGCGGCGCGCACCGCCTGAAGCGGGACCGACGCGCGGCCCACCACCTGGCCGCCGACGCAGGCCAGCCAGCCCGCTCCGTCCGGCGGGCCGCCAGGCCGCAGCTCGATCACCTTCGCATCGTCGTCGAGCGCCACCGCGCGATAGGCTCGCCAGCCTGACCACACCGGGCCCAGAATGCGAACGACGCGGGCAATGGCCTCGCCCGCGTCGTTGTGTCCGATCCATTCGAGGGTCCGGTGGACACCGGTCCCCTCCTCCTGCCGGCCCCGCATCCAGTGGAGGCGGGGGGCGTGCACTAGGCTGCCCCCTTCATGCGAAGGCCGCCCTCATGCGCTCTTGGCCATGATCTCGTCCGCGATCGCCCGCGGCACCGGATCGTAGTGGTGGAACTGCATGGTGAAAGACGCTCGTCCCTTGGTCATGCTTCTTAGATCTGAAATATAACCGAACATTTCCTTGAGGGGAACATGGGCCCGGACGATGACCGTGGTCCCGGTGCTCTCCTGGTTCTGGATCATGCCGCGGCGCCGGTTCAGGTCGCCCACCACATCGCCGACGTGATCGGCGGGCGTCGTGACCTCGATGTCCATCACCGGCTCGAGGATGATCGGCGTGGACTTCTTCATGCCGTCGCGGAAGCACGACTTCGCGGCGATCTCGAACGCCAGTGCCGACGAGTCGACATCGTGGTACTTGCCATCCAGCAGCGTGTACTTGAAGTCCACCGTCGGGAAGCCGGCCAGCACACCGGTCTCGGCCTGCTGCCTGATCCCCTTCTCCACCGCCGGGATGTATTCCTTCGGCACCGAGCCGCCGACCACCTTGTTCTCGAACACCACGCCCTCATTGCGAGCGAGCGGTTCGAACATGATCTTCACTTCGGCGTACTGGCCGGATCCACCGGTCTGCTTCTTGTGCGTGTAGGTCTCGGTGTGCGGCCGGCTGATCGTCTCGCGATACGCCACCTGCGGCGCGCCGATGTTCGCCTCGACGCTGTACTCGCGCTTCAGGCGATCGATGATGATCTCCAGGTGCAGCTCGCCCATGCCCGACAGGATCGTCTGCCCGGTCTCCTGATCGGTGCGCAGCCGCAGCGACGGGTCCTCGGCTGCCAGCTTCTGCAGGCCGAGCGACATCTTCTCGACCGCCTCCTTGGTGCGCGGCTCGACCGAGATGTCGATCACCGGCACCGGGAACGCCATCCGCTCCAGCACCACCTGATCCTGCTGCGAGGCCAGCGTATCGCCGGTGCCGGTGTCCTTCAGCCCGACGAAGGCGGCGATGTCGCCTGCGTGCACTTCCTTGATCTCGGCCCGCTTGTCGGCGTGCATCTGGAACATCCGCCCGATGCGCTCGCGATGACCCTTGGTGGTGTTCATGACGGTGTCGCCGGATTTCAGCGTGCCGGCATAAACCCGCACGAAGGTCAGCGTGCCGTATTTGTCGTTGATGATCTTGAATGCCAGCCCGGCGAACGGCGCGCTCGGATCCGCCTTGATGCGCCGGCGTTCCGCAGTGCTCGTCGTCGCCTTCCTCCGTCGCGACCGCAATG
Source organism: uncultured Alphaproteobacteria bacterium (assembly GCA_963776505.1). Lineage (GTDB taxonomy): Bacteria > Pseudomonadota > Alphaproteobacteria > Acetobacterales > Acetobacteraceae > JAMXLO01. Next base: position 78,843 of record CAVZNH010000085.1, on the reverse strand, counting down.
CCGGGTACGTCGATCGGGCTCGGCAGGTAGTCGATCACCGCATCGAGCAGCGGCTGCACGCCCTTGTTCTTGAACGCGGTGCCACACAGCACCGGACGGAACGCGCCGGAGATCGTGCCGGCCTTGATGCAGCGCTTCAGTGTCTCGACGCCGACGTCGCCCTTGTCGAAATACTCCTCCATCGCCGCGTCATCGACCGACAGTGCAGTGTCCAGCAGGAGCTGGCGGTACTCCTTGGCCTGCTCGGCGAGATCGGCGGGTATCGGTTCGATGTGGAACTTCGCGCCGAGTTCGGTCCCCTCCCAGATCACGGCGTGCATTTCCACGAGATCGACGACACCAAGGAACTTGTCCTCGATGCCGATCGGCAACTGTAGCGGCAGCGCCACGATGTCGAGCTTCTCCTTCAGCGTCGCGAATGCGCGGAAGAAGTCGGCGCCGGTGCGGTCCAGCTTATTGATGAAGATGATGCGGGGGACGTTGTAGCGGTCGGCCAGACGCCAGTTGGTCTCGGACTGCGGCTGCACGCCGGCGACGCCCTCGATGATGAAGATCGCGCCGTCCAGCACGCGCAGGCTGCGGTTCACCTCGATGTTGAAATCGATGTGGCCCGGCGTGTCGATGATGTTGATCCGGTGGTCGTGCCACTCGCAGGTCACCGCGGCCGAGGTGATGGTGATGCCCCGCTCGCGCTCCTGCTCCATATAATCGGTCGTGGTGTTGCCGTCGTGCACCTCGCCGATCCGGTGTGACATTCCCGTGTAATAGAGGATCCGCTCGGTCGTGGTTGTCTTGCCCGCGTCGATATGCGCGGTGATGCCAATATTGCGGATCTTGTCTAACGGCGTGCCCGGCACGGTGAACCTCCATACCACGACGGGCGCCCCGGAACCCCTGTTCCGCGCGCCCGTAAGTCACCCCACAAATGCTGCACTGCGGGGGTGTTTGCAAGGACTATCGGCATGGAGCGGTGCAACTCACGCATGCATTGAGCCGTCGTGGCGGCGGGCTCACCCTTTGTCACCTTCCGACACAGCGTTTGCGGCTAGATTTGCCGCCATGGACCTACGCACAGCACAGGCGCTGATCCGGTTCGGGCTTGGGCGCAGAGGCAGCGAGCCGGTGCCTGCCGATCCCGCCCAGTGGCTGCTGGAGCAACTCCGGCAGCCGGATCCGGCGCATTTCGACCCGCAACCAAGCACGGCCACGGCGGCGGCGGCCTTCCTCGCGGATCGGGCCAACAAGCCGAAGCCAGAGGAATCGCAAGTCAGGGCACTGTTCCGCTCCGAGGTGAAGGCGGAGCTCGACAATGCACTGACGACGCCGGCGCCGTTCCGCGAGCGGCTGGTCTGGTTCTGGACCAATCACTTCACGGTTTCGATACGTGGCGGCATCGCAGCGGGGGCATGCGCGTATATCGAGGAAGCGATCCGCCCGCATGTGACTGGCCGGTTTGAGGACATGCTGCTGGCGGTCATGCATCACCCCGCGATGCTGTTCTACCTGAACAATGTCGGTTCAGTGGGGCCGGACAGTATCGCCGGGCGGGACGGCAAGCGCGGGCTGAACGAGAACCTGGCCCGCGAGTGCCTGGAACTGCACACGGTCACCCCTGCGGCGGGCTACACCCAGGCGGATGTCACCAACTTCGCCAAGATCCTTACCGGCTGGTCGGTCGCCATCCGTGGTGACCCGCCGGGGTTCCAGTTCCACCCTCGAGCACATGAGCCGGGTGAGCAGGTCCTGATGGGCCACACTTTTCCTGCCGGAGAGGAGGGCGGGTTGGCGGCGCTGCACTTCCTCGCCAACCACCCTTCCACCCACCGGTTCCTGGCCACCAAGCTGGTGCGTTACTTTGTCGCCGACGACCCGCCGGACATGGCGGTCCGGCGGATCGAGGGGGTGCTGCGGGACAGCGGCGGCAATCTGGGCGCCGCCGCCGAGGCTTTGGTGACGCTCGATGTCGCCTGGGAACCCGCCAGCAAGCTGCGCACCCCCCAGGATTTTGTCATCGCCGCGCTGCGCGCACTGGATTTGCCCGACGAGGAGCTGGCGACTGTGCCGCTCCAGGCCATCCTGGCCGGGCAGGGTCAGCCATTCCAAGCCGCGCCGCAGCCGAATGGCTGGCCCGACCGAGCCGGCGACTGGGCGGCGCCCGAAGCCATGATGCGACGCATCGATTGGGCCTACGCCGTGTCTGGACGCGCCGGCACGCGCGACGTGGCGGAACTCGCCGCAGCCAACCTTGGCCCGCTCCTGCGCGACGACACCCTTCAGGCGGTGCGCCGCGCCGGCTCCCGCCGCGATGCCATGACCCTCCTGTTCTCCGCTCCAGAATTCCAGAGGCGATGATGTTGCAGCTTACCCGCCGTGGCGCCCTGCTTGGCCTTACCTCGGCATTCGCTCTCGGACGTGCATCGCTTGCGCTGGCGGCGGCGCCGACCGAGCAGCGCTTCGTCGTGGTGATCCTGCGCGGCGCGCTGGACGGCATGTCGGCGGTGGTGCCGCACGGCGATCCCGCACTCGATGGAGCTGCGCGGCGAATCTGGTTCCCGACGGACTGCTGGATCTCGGCGGCTTCTATGGCCTGCATCCGTCGCTGACCAACCTTCACGCCATGTATCAGACGGGCGAGCTTCTGCCCGTCCATGCGGTTGCCGGACCCACGCGCGTGCGCAGCCATTTCGAAGCGCAGGATTGCCTGGAAAGTGGCGCTGACCATCGCATGACGAGTGGCTGGCTCAATCGCGCGGTCGCCGCGCATGCCGGGCGCCGCGAGCGGCCGCCCCGAGGGCGACGCATTGGCGATCGGCGTCTCGGTGCCGCTGCTGCTGCGCGGGTCGGCCTCGGTGGGCAACTGGGCGCCGCATGGCGTCATCTCCCCCTCGCCCGACCTCTACACGCAGATTGCCGCGCTCAATCAGGCCGACAAAATCACCGGCCCGGCGATCGCCGAGGGTCTGAGGGAGCGCGGCTTCACCGGTGCGGTCCTGGCCGACGACAGCGAGCAGCAGGCCGGCAACCGCTACGCGTTTCCCGCCCTGGCGCGTGCGGCCGGCGAGATGCTGCGCGCCGCGGACGGCCCGCGTATCGCGGCGGCGGAGATCGGCGGCTGGGATACGCATGTGGCACAGGTTCCGCGGCTGACCCGCGTGCTGAAGGACCTCGACGCAGGGCTGGCGGCACTGAAGGATGGGCTGGGCCGGCCTGGCAACAGACCGCCGTGCTGGTCATGACAGAGTTCGGCCGAACCGCACGGATCAACGGGACCAAGGGAACCGACCACGGCACCGCCACCGTCGCCTTCGTACTCGGCGGCGCGGTGGCGGGGGGACGCGTCGTCGGCGGATTGGCCCGGCCTCGGCGCCGGCAAGCTGCTCGAGGACCGTGACCTGCAGCCGACCCGGGATCTGCGCGCCGTCGCCAAGGGCTTGCTGGCGCAGCATCTCGGGCTTGGCGCCGAGGCACTCGCCACAGTGTTTCCGGACAGCGCGACGGTGCAGCCAATGGCCGGTCTGATCCGCACCTGAGCGATTGACGCCCGCGCCACGCGCCCGTCATCTGCCGCCGACGGCAGGGGCGGATGCATGAACAAGGCAGTGGCGGCGGTTGACGAGAGGCGGCAATGGGATCGGCTGATGGCGATGGCGAAGATCGGCGCCATCGCGGGCGACGGCGTCAATCGCGCCTGCCTGACCGAACTGGACCGTCAGGCGCGCCGCCTGCTGATCGCCTGGGCCGGCGAGATCGGCGCCGACGTGTCGGTCGATGCCGCCGCCAATCTATGGCTGCGCCGCCAAGGCGCTGACCCGCAAGCCGCCCCGGTGGTCACCGGCAGCCACATGGATACGCAGCCGAACGGCGGTCGCTTCGACGGCATTTACGGCGTCATCGCCGGCCTCGAGGCGCTGACCGCGCTGCACCGCTCCGGCACGGCGCTGCGCCGCCCGGTCGAGGTGGTGGCCTGGACCAACGAGGAAGGCGGCCGCTTCGCCCCCGGCTGCATGGGCAGCATGTCCTGGAGTGGCTTCCGGCGCATCGAGGATTTCGCCGACGTCGTCGATCCCGACGGCATGCGCTTCGCCGATGCACTCGCCTCGCATCTCGCCAGCGAGACGGACCTGCCGGATCGCCCTCTCGGTGGCAGGCCGCACGCCTATGTCGAGGCGCACATCGAGCAGGGACCGCGGCTGGAAGCCGAGGGGCTGGATATCGGCGTCGTCACCGGCATCCAGGGCAGCCGCTGGTTCACCGTCACGCTCACCGGCGAGACCGCGCATGCGGGCACCACGCCGCTGGCGATGCGGCGCGATGCGGTGCAGGACATGGTGCGCGCGATCGCTGCGCTGAACACGCTGATGCACGATCCGCAGGACGTGCTGCGCTTCACTGTCGGCCGCATCGCTGTGGAGCCGAACACGTCGAACTCGGTGGCGAACCGCGCCAGCTTCACCATCGACTTCCGCCATCCCGACAAGGACGTGCTCCTGGCGCGCGGCGATGCGATTGCCGGCGTCGTGCAGGCGGCGGTACGCGGTGCGGGCGTGACGGTGCAGGAGAATTTCCACGCGCTGCCGGTGGAGTTCTCGCCGCTCGTCATCGATGCAGTGGAGCGCGCGGCGGCCGAGCAAAGCTGCGGACACATGCGCCTCCCGTCGGGCGCGTTTCACGATGCTCAGTTCGTCGTGCCGGTATGTCCGACCGGGATGATCTTCGTCCCGTGCCACAAGGGCATCAGTCACAACCCCGCCGAATACTCCGAGCCGTCGCAACTGGCGGCGGGAACATGTGTGCTGACTCAGACTTTGACCGAGCTGGCGAGCTCCTGATCGGCTCACGCCCGCGACGTCGGCTGCTTCGCGCGCTTTCCCTCATCTGACGCGCGCCAAAGATACCAGGCCGCGATCGAACGGTGCGGCGACCAGGCTTGCCCGATCTCGGCCAGCGCCTTCGGCTTCGGTGCCTCGTCCAGCCCGTACAGCACCCGATAGCCATCGCGCACGCCGAAGTCGTCGACCGGCAGCACGTCCGGCCGCCCGAGCGTGAAGATCAGCAGCATCTCCACGGTCCACCGGCCGACGCCGCGAATCGAGGTCAGTCGCTCGATCAGTGCCTCATCCGAAAGCCGCGCCGAGCCGCGGCGCGTCGGTACTGTGCCGTCCAAGGCCGCCGCGCAGATTGCGCGCATCGCGGCGATCTTCGCCCCGGAGAAGCCGCATGCACGCAACTCTGCCTCAGAACTCGCCAACACCAGTTCCGGCGCGGGGAAGCTGTCGGCTGGATACAGCGCCTCGAACCGCGCCAGGATCGCGAGTGCCGCGCGTCCGTGCAGTTGCTGGTGCGCGATCGCACGCATCAGCGCCTCGTACGGGCTGCGCCCCCGTTGGATGCCGATGCGCGGCGGTCCGACGCGCCGGATGAGCGCGGCGAACGTCTTGTCGCGCCGCAGGTGGCGCAACGCGTCTTCAATCATGGCGCACGCTCATCGTCATTGCACACCGCAACTCGTGACTTGCCTCGGCCCCCCTACCCGGCAGTAGGATACGCATTCAGCATGCAACAAGAACGCCCCTGGATTGTCGAGCAGGACGACGAGGCCGCCGATCGCCAGACGGCGAGCCTTGCCGGCGTCGCCATCACGCTGCTGCTGCTCGTGGTCGGCCTTTCGCTGGTGCACCAACTGCAAGCCAAGGCGGCGATCGAGGACTGCCTGATGGCCGGTCGCATGCAGTGCGATTGGCTGGTGCAGGGTCACCTTTAGCGCTCATCTGATCGAGACCGCCTCAGGCCGATTGACGCTGCCTGCATCTCTGTTCAGCGTGCGCGTCCTTGCAGCGCGAGGACGGTCATGCGGATTCCGAGATGGACTGGCGCATGGTGGAGGACTGGGTCCGCCACGATGACAGGTGCGCGCTGCCACTGGGCAGCACCGAGCAGCACGCCGGCCTGTCGCTGGCCACCGATGCGATCCTCGCCGAACGCGTCGCGGCCGAGGCGGCCGAACCACTCGGCGTGCCGGTGTTCCCTGCCCTGCCCTACGGCCTGACACCGTATTTCACCGCCTTTCCCGGCACCGTCACGCTGCGCGTCGCCACCTATGCCGCGGTGCTGCGCGATGTGCTGGACAGCCTCAAGCATGCCGGCTTTCGTCGCGTGCTGATCGTCAACGGCCATGGCGGCAATGCGCCGGCCGGATCGGTCGCGCAGGAATGGATGATGGACAATCCCGACGCGCATGTCCGCTTCCACGACTGGTGGCGCGCGCCGCTCACCGCCGCCGCGGTGCGCGCGATCGATCCGGTGGCGAGCCACGCGAGCTGGATGGAGAATTTCCCCTGGACGCGTCTGGCGAACCGTCCGCCGCAGGAGGGCATCAAGCGCATGGTCGATACCGAGCGCCTGCGCACGCTGCCGCCGTTCGAGGTGCGCACGCTGATCGACGACGGCAACTTCGGCGGCCGCTATCAGCGCGACGATTCCGAGATGCTGGAGATCTGGGACGTCGCCGTGCAGGAGACGCGCGCGTTGCTGGAGAGCTGGTGATGGCCGAGCGGATTCTGATCTGGGGCGCCGGCGCGATCGGCGGTTCGGTCGGCGCGTGGCTGAAGCGCGCCGGCCACGACATCACCTTCGTCGATGTGGTGCCGGAGCACGTTGCGGCAATCCGCGAGCACGGGACTGCGCATCACCGGCCCGGTCGAGGAATTCACCGTGCACGCGCCGGCCTTCACGCCGGAGGAACTGACCGGCACCTGGCAGCGCATCTTCCTCGCGGTGAAGGCGCAGCACACCGAGGCGGCGACGCGCGCTCTCACGCCGCATCTCGCGCAGGACGGCTATGTGCTGTCGCTGCAGAACGGGCTGAACGAACTGATCATCCAGCGCATCGTCGGGTCGCGACCGCACCATCGGCGCCTTCATCAATTTCGGCGCCGACTGGATGGCGCCTGGCGAGATCATGTTCGGCAACCGCGGCGCCGTCGTGCTGGGCGAACTGGATGGCGCAATGACGCCGCGGCTCGAAGCGCTGCTCGCGGTCGATGCGCGACTTCGAGCCGGATGCGATCACCACGCCGGACATCTGGTCGTATCTGTGGGGCAAGCTCGGCTACGGCGCGATGCTGTTCGCCCAGGCGCTCGGCCAGAAGGGCATCGCCGATTGCCTGGCACGGCCGGAATTGCTGGGGCTGTGGCGCCGGCTCGGCGAGGAGGCGATCGTGGTGGCGCAGGCCGAGGGCGTCGAGCCGCGCGGCTTCAACGGCTACGACGTCGACGCGTTCAAGCCTGGCGCCGAGCGAGGACGCCGCGCGACAGAGCGTCGCCGCGATGGTCGCGTTCAACAGCACCAGCGCGAAGACGCATTCCGGCGTCTGGCGCGATCTTGCCATCCGCAAGCGGCGCACCGAGGTGGATGTGCAGATCGCGCCCATTGCCGAGATCGGCGCGCGCCACGGCATCGACTGCCGCGCCACGCGCAAGCTGGTGGCGATGATCCACGAAGTGGAGGAGGGTCGCCGCCCGATGACCGACGACAATCTGCTGGAACTGGCGGGTATGAACTGATGCGAGAGCCGCGAATCAGCCAACCCTCCCCTTCATGCATGGGGCATTTGCATGATCAGCGTCGAGGAAGCCCGCGAACGCATCCTGGCCGACGCTTCGCCCCACGCCCGGCAGAGATCGTCGCACTCGCCGATGCCTGGGGCCGGGTGACCGCCGCGCCGGTGATCGCGCGCCTGACCCAGCCGCCGCTCGATGTCTCGGCGATGGACGGCTACGCCCTGCGCGCCGCCGACGGCACGCTCGGCGCCGTGTTGCAGGTGATCGGCAGCGCCCCGGCCGGCCACCCGTTCGAGGGCACTGTCGGCCCCGGCCAGATCGTCCGCCTGTTCACCGGCAGCGTCGTGCCGCAGGGCGCCGATGCCATCCTGTTGCAGGAGGACGCCACCGCCACCGGCACCGAGGTGCGGGTGAACGAGGCGGTCACCGCCGGCCGCCACATCCGCCGCGCCGGCCAGGATTTTGCCGCCGGCGACGCTGTGGTTCCCGCCGGCCGCCGCCTCACCGCCCGCGACATCGGGCTGGCCGCCGCCGCCAACCATCCCTGGCTCACCGTGCATCGCCGCCCGCGGGTCGCCATCCTCGCCACCGGTGACGAGATCGCCATGCCGGGCGAGCCGATCCCTCCCGGCGGCATCGTCAGTTCCAATTCGCATGCGCTTGCGGCCCTGGTGCGCGCCGCCGGCGGCGAGCCGGTCGTGCTGCCGGTCGCCGCCGACACGCGCGAGGCAGTCGCGGCGGTGGCCGATGCGGTGCACGGCATGGACCTGCTGGTGACCACCGGCGGTGCCTCGGTCGGCGACCATGACCTGGTGATCGAAAGCCTGAAGTCGCGCGGACTGGAACTGGACTTCTGGCAGATCGCCATGCGGCCCGGAAAGCCGCTGCTGTTCGGCCAGCTGGGTCCGGTGCCGGTGCTTGGACTGCCCGGCAATCCGGTCTCCGCCATGGTCTGCTCGATCCTGTTCCTGCTGCCGGCGCTGAGCCGGCTGTGCGGCCTGCCGGCCGCGCCGCCGCCGACCGTGCAGGCGATCGCCGGCGCCGCCCTGCGCGCCAATGACCACCGCGCCGATCACCTGCGCGCCACCGTCACGACTCGATTCGCACGGCCGCATCGTGGCAACGCCGTTCCCGGTGCAGGATTCGGCGATGCTGCGGCGGCTTGCCCTGGCGGACGCGCTGATTCTGCGCGCCCCGAATGCGCCAGCGTTGCCGGAAGGCAGCGAGGTGACGGTGATTCGCCTCGATTCGCTCGGCCTTTGACGCGGATTTTTCGCCTCACGGTTCAGGAAATCTTGACGACACGGCGCGAACCTATCTAGAACGCCATGTCAGTTGCCGATTTGTTCCGTTCCGTGAGCATCCGGCTCCGCCCGAGGGGAAAGACCGCCCGCCATGCTGACAAAAAAGCAGTACGAGCTGCTGCTGTATATCGACCGGCATCTCAAGCAGACCGGCTTCTCGCCGAGCTTCGAGGAGATGAAGGACGCGCTCAACCTGAAGTCGAAATCCGGCATTCACCGGCTGATCTCGGCCCTGGAGGAGCGGGGCTTCCTCGGCCGCCGCCATCACCGGGCGCGGGCGCTCGAGGTGCTGAAGCTGCCGGAGAACGTGGCCGGCCGCGAAGCGCCTGCCGAGGAAACCGGTCAGACCTTCTCGCCCAACGTGATCCGCGGCGATTTCACGCCGAAGATCCCCGGCGTGCGCGCGGCCAACGACGCAACGGCGATCCAGTTGCCGCTGTATGGCCGCATCGCCGCCGGCCTGCCGATCGAGGCGTTGCGCGATCCCACCAGCTACGTGGACATGCCGGTGCACCTGCTGGGCAACGGCGAACACTACGCGCTGGAGGTTGCCGGCGATTCGATGGTCGAGGCCGGCATCCTCGACGGCGACACCGTGATCATCCGCAAGAGCGAAGTGGCGGAGACCGGCCAGATTGTCGTGGCCCTGGTGGACGACGCGGAAGTGACGCTGAAGCGGCTGCGCCGGCGCGGCAATTCGATCGCGCTCGAGCCCTGCAACGTGCGGCACGAGACCCGCATCTTCCCGGCAGATCGGGTGAAGGTGCAGGGCAGGCTCGTGGCGCTGCTTCGCCAGTACTGATCGCGGATCAATCTACGAGCCGAAACCTCAGGGGAACTTCCGCGGTTGCGGCGACAGGTGCGCCAGAGCGCGTGGCCGGCACGAAGCGCCACTGCTCCACCGCATTCACGGCGGCGGAGTCCAGAATGGGGAAACCACTGCTCTCGGCCACGGAGACATTGACCGGCAGCCCGGTTGGCGAGACGGCGACCCGCAGCAACACGCGTCCCTGCTCGCCACGGCGGCGGGCGATCTCCGGATAGGCTGGCGGCCGATCTGACTCCATCCCCGCCACGGGCCGGGCCGGCGTAAGGGCCGTCGCCGCGGCTGTGGTCTCATTGGCCGCAGGCGGCTGTGCGGACGGCGTTGCCCTCGCAGGTTGCTGCGATGGATGCACAGCGGGATGCGACGCAACGGCGCGTGGCGGCATGATGGGCGCCGGCAGTTTTGGTGATTCGACGTCCTGTTGCAGGTCCGGTTCGGGCGTTGCCTGCGACAGAGCGGGAGCCGGAGGTGGCGGTTCCACGTCTGCCTTTGGCGTTGGCGGCTGCGGAGTGGGTGGCGTCGGGACAGCGGGCGCTGGCTCGATCTGCTGTGACGGTGGCGCAAACATCAACGCAACGGTGGGCTCTGACGGCGCCACCGGGGCCGACGCTCGATCCGGCAGGCCTGCGATGAGCGACAACGCGAGGCCATGCACCAGCAGAGACATCGCCACGGCCCGCCGCCGATGCTGGATCGTCCGGACCCGCACCAATGGCGCCAACTGCCGATAGCTGACCCGCGGTGTCATGTCGTAGTGCAGGCTGGAGGCAGGCGAGGCGGTCACGCGCCGCGGCGCCTTGTCATTGGTGCTGCTGGTGAACCGGGCGCGCGTCGGACGCGCCGTTCGCTACACATGAGGCCGCAGCTGCATGACCACGACATCGTTTCCTCCGTCGCCCTCAGACAATGTCCCGGGCGGACATATCCTTAACACTTATCGTCCGAAGTCCAGGCGCCGCTGTCAGCTGCCCGGTTGTGCCACCGGCAGTGTCGGTGCAACGCGGGCACGCGGCGAAGGCGGCGGGGGCACCCAGGGCCGATTACCCCGATAGGCGCGGTCTGTGAGGATCGTCGCGCGCGGCCCGTCCAACCAGATGGCGGTCGCGCCGTAGCGCCATACCGTGAAGCGATCGACCAACGCCGGCCATGGCCGTGCGCACAGACCGCGCGCCGGCTCCGCCGATACGATCACCGACGCCTCGGCACAGCCTTCCGGGTGCGGCGCGCCTCGCACAAGCAGAGCGGCCTTTGCATTCGGCACTGGCCGCAGCAGGCACGCCTCTTCGCGGCAGGCGATGGCACCGTCCACCTGCGCGCCATCAGCGGGTATCGGCACTGAGGCGCCTGTCGCCCAGTATTGCAGCCAGGCGTCGCGCGTGAACCTCGACGCACCGGATTCCTGCTGCAGGTAGACCGCGTTCCGCACACGCACGCCGATCAGGCGGGCGTCCTCCGACACCATGAGATCGGCCGGTCGCACCAACAGCAGCGATGCCAGGCCGAGCATGATCACCGGCACGCCGACCAGCCGCAGCCTGCTGCGCCACAGGCCGAGCCAGGCGATACCGATACCGGTCACCGCCAAACCCCACGGCGGCATGTGCGGCACGTCGATCGTCGCGGATGGCCACGCAGCGGTGGTGCGCGCCACGTAAAGTATCGCTGTCAGCGCCCCAGCCCATCGGCACGAAGGCCAGCCAATCGAGACCGAACGGCAACAGCAGCAGGGCGATCAACCCGGCCGGCATCACCCAGAGTGCCGTCAACGGCACGGCAATCATGTTTGCCACGACGAAATAGATCTGGATGCGGCCGAAATGATATGCCGCGAATGGCGCGGACGCTGTGCCGGCGAGCGCGCTGGTCAGCGCAAGTGCCGCCAGATGCGATGCGAATTGCCGCCGCCAGGCGCCGCTGCCGTGCAATGCGCGGAGTGCGGGTCGCAGCACCTCGTAGCCGGAGATCAGCGCCAGCACAGCGGAAAAGCTCATCTGGAGCGAGACGCCAGGCACCTGCTCCGGCTCCAGCAACATCAGGACCATGGCCGCCAGAGCGAGGCCGCGCAGCGAAATCGCCCGCCGCCCGGCGAGCACGGCAACGGTGTAGAGACACGCCATGGCGAAACTGCGCACGATCGGCACATGCATGCCGGTCAGCACCATATAGCCGCCGCCGGCAGCCAAAGCCGCCAGAGCCGCCAGCTTCTTGGTCGGCCAGTGCAGACTGGCATACTCCGACGCCGCAGAACGCCAGGCGGGCGAAGGCCAGCGTCCACCCCATGACGATGCCGATATGCAGCCCCGCGACCGCCAGCAGATGCGCGAGGCCCGAGGCGCGGAAGGCCTCATGGTCGGGCGGCGGGATGCCGGTGGTGATCCCGGTGAGCAGAGTGATCGACACTGCGCCGGCAGCACCGGGCACCACGGCCGAGATGTGCTGGGCGATCGTCTCGCGCAGGCGCTGCACCAGGCGGAGCGGACCTTTTGGCGGCGTTTCGGCGATGCGCTCGAGCGGACCCAACGCGTAGCCGGAGCCACCCTGTCCGCTGAACCAGGCATCGCGCTGGAGGTCCCAGGCGCCAGGATAGGCGGGCGGCATCGGAGGACGGACCAGTACGCGCAAGCGGACCGTGTCGCCGGTGGCGACCGCCTGCGAGTCGCCCTTCTTCAATCGTATCCGAACCCAGCGCTGTAGTTCATCGCCGCCGTCCAGTCGCACCGCTTCCAGTCCAATGCGTCTTCCCTCGGGGAACAGCTCCACGCGAGCGGACTATGCCGGTCAGGATGGTCGCATGCCGCGGCAGCACTGGCTGGGGCAACGCGCGCACGGTGGCAAACTGCGCCGCGGTGAAGCCGATGGACGCTGCCGCGAGGCTCATTGCGACGGCACGCAATACAGCGTGGCGGCTCAGCAGCAGCACGCAGCAGGCGGCAGGGATCGCGACCGCGATTCCCAGCCAGAGCGGCGGCTCCGAGCGCAACGCGAAATAGCAAAGCACGCCGGTGCCCATGAACACCGGTAGCCATGGCGCGAAACGTCCCCGTTCAGCCGCCTGCCAGCCGTTCAGCCATGCCACGACCGTTTGCCGCACATGCGCGATGTTAACGCAGCCGCCTCTACAGCCGGTGAATGCGCGTGCTAAATCAGCGCCATGACTGTTCGCGCCCGCTTCGCACCCAGCCCGACCGGCCTGCTGCACATCGGCAGCGCCCGGACGGCCCTGTTCAACTACCTGTTCGCTCGCCACCACGGCGGCGAATTCCTGCTCCGCATCGAGGACACCGACCGCGAGCGCAGCACGGACGCGGCGACCCGGATCATCATCGAAGGGCTGGAATGGCTCGGCATCACGCCGGACCAGCCACCGGTCTTCCAGTCCACGCGTTTGGCGCGGCACGCCGAGGTCGCGCGGCAGATGCTGGCCGCCGGCCATGCCTATCGCTGCTATTGCACGGCCGAGGAATTGCGGCAGATGCGCGAGCAGGCGCTCGCCGAGGGCCGTTCGCCGCGTTACGACGGGCGCTGGCGCGATCGCGATCCGGCCGAGGCGCCGCCTGGCGTCGCGCCCGCGATCCGGCTGAAGGCGCCGCGCGACGGCGAGACCGTGGTCGAGGACCTCGTGCAAGGCACGGTGCGCGTCGCCAATGCCGAGCTGGACGACATGATCATCCTGCGCAGCGACGGCACGCCAACCTACAACCACTCGGTGGTGGTGGACGACCATGACATGGGCATCACCCATGTCATCCGCGGCGACGACCACCTGACCAACACGTTCCGCCAGGTGCAGATCTATCAGGCGATGGGCTGGGACCTGCCGCACTTCGCGCATATCCCGCTGATCCACGGCGCCGATGGCGCGAAGCTGTCGAAGCGGCACGGCGCCGTATCGGTGCTGGAGTTCCGCGAGCAGGGCTATCTGCCGGAAGCGCTGTGCAACTACCTGCTGCGCCTCGGCTGGGGCGCATGGCGATGTGGAGGTGCTCGATCGCGACGAGACGATCCGGCTGTTCGATCTCGACGGAGTCGGTCGCGCGCCCAGCCGGATGGACTATGCGAAGCTCGACCAACCTGAACGGACATCTATATCCGCCACGCCGACGACGACCGACTGACGCGCGAAGTCCTGGAACGCCTGGCGCATCGCACCGACCTGGCGCTCGGTTCCCGTGCGGCTGACCGTATCCGCGCGCTGATGCCGGCGCTGAAGGAGCGCGCCAAGACGCTGGTGGAGCTGGCGGATGCTGCAGCTTTCCTGGCGCGCCCGCTGCCGCTGCCGATGGAGCCGAAGGCGGCCTCGCTGCTGACGCCGGAGGTGCGGCTGATGCTGCGCGATGTCGCCGGTGCACTGGCCGCCGACCGAATTCACCCCACTGGCGATCGACGCCGCGCTGCGCGCGTTCGCCGAGGCGAACGGGCGTAAGCTGGGCCAGGTGGCACAGCCGCTGCGCGCCGCGCTGACCGGCAGCACGGCCAGTCCCGGCATCGACGCGACCCTGGCGGCGCTGGGCAAGGAAGAGGCGCTGGCGAGGCTCGCCGCGGTCGCCTGACGCCGACAAATAAAATGCTGCAGATTTGATCTGGATCAATGTCGCGCGCGGACTGATGCCGCATTCTACCGGACGTGAGGTTGGCGGGTTCTACCCGCTCTTGCCTCTCTCTTGGACTCCTCCCCATAACCTTGGCGGCGCTTATGCGCCGCCTTTTTTCTTTTAATACGGGGTTTTACGAACTGTTTTTTCCAGATGACTTCATCAATTGTGAACCACCGGCGGCGATAGTCGGTTGGCAGGCAGAGAGCGGGCGAGCCCAGGTGATGCGCGCAAATGACAAACACTCCAGCGGTGCAGGCACCGTTCTCCTCGGAATCGTTGCGATTGCGCTGGCGGGAATGGTCGGCACCATCGGCCTGGTCCACCAGATCGATGATTTCGGCCCCAAGGTGGGCGATATCGTCTCCTTCGATCCACTCGACTCCATCTCGCGCGACATGCACGCACGCTTGGCCGCTATGCCGGTCAATGACGGGCCGGGCGTGGCCTGCGTCCTGGACGTGCGCGCCATGCACGCCAACGGCGGCAGCGTGATCATCGAGTTCGCGGGAGCCGCGGACCAGCTTCGCCTATCGTGTGCACTGGGCTGGAGCGCATAGCAGCAATGACGGCGCCGATTGCGGCGCATCGGCCGACCTCTTGGTCAATCTCGATGATATCGAGCTTCTGGCGATGGCAGCCGGCGGCTACGGAGCTCCGGCGAGCAAGCATGTCGCCCTCCTTTTGGGCTCCGCCACCGCCGCGCAGTGAACACTGCCTGCCGGCGATGCGCGGAGACATTGACGGCCCGCGGAGGTTTCTGCGACCTAGGGTCGTGTCGTACCGACAAAAACACCTGCTGGCGATCGAGGGCCTCCACCCGCCCGAGATCGGCCATCTGCTCGACCTGGCAGAGAGCTACGTGCTGCTCAACCGCTCGGGCAAGACACAGCGCGACCTGCTGCGTGGGCGCACGCTGATCAACCTGTTCTTCGAGGACTCGACGCGGACACGCACCAGCTTCGAGCTGGCCGGCAAGCGGCTGGGCGCCGACGTGATCAACATGTCCGTCTCAACCTCCTCGGTCAGCAAGGGCGAAACGCTGCTCGACACCGCAGCGACGCTAAATGCCATGCATTGCGACCTGCTGGTGGTGCGCCACGCCCAGTCGGGCGCGCCGAACCTGCTGGCGCAGAAGGTCGATGCCGCGGTCATCAACGCCGGAGATGGCACTCACGAGCATCCCACCCAGGCGCTGCTCGACGCGCTGACCATCCGCCGCCGCAAGGGTCGCCTGCAAGGCCTGACGGTCGCGATCTGCGGCGACATGCTGCACTCGCGGGTCGCCCGCTCCAACATCCACCTGCTTACCACGATGGGCAGCCGGGTACGTGTGGTCGGGCCGCCGACACTGATGCCGGCCGAGGCGGAGCGGCTGGGTGTCGAGGTGTTCCACGACATGGAGCGCGGCCTCGCCGGCGCCGACATCGTGATGATGCTGCGGCTGCAGCACGAACGGATGCAGGGCGGCCTCGTGCCGAGCGCGCGCGAGTATTTCCGCTTCTTCGGCCTGGATGCCGCCAAGCTGTCGCGTCGCAAAGCCGGATGCCCTGGTGATGCATCCGGGGCCGATGAACCGCGGCGTGGAGATCGACAGCGCCGTCGCCGACGACCCGCAGCGCAGCGTGATCCGCGAGCAGGTGGAGATGGGCGTCGCGGTGCGCATGGCGGTGCTGGACACGCTGTCGCGCGGACACGGGCGGAATGAGCCCTGATACGCTCTTCACCGGCGTCCGCCTGCTGGACCCAGCATCAGGCGTCGACCAGCACGGCGACCTGCTGGTGCGCGACGGGCTGATCGCCGATTTCGGCCCCGGGCCTGGGCCGGCCGGACGGCGCCGACGGTGATTGCCGAGGACGGCGCGATCCTGTGCCCAGGCCTGGTCGATATGCGCGCCGCCCTCGGCGAGCCGGGCTACGAATACCGCGAGACCATCGCCTCGGCCGCGCGAGGCGGCCGCCGCCGGCGGCATCACCACGCTCGCCGCCCTGCCCGACACCCTGCCCGCCATCGACGACCCGGCCCTGGTGCGCCTGCTGCGCGCGCGCGGCGAGGAGACCGGCAGTCTGACCATCCTGCCCTACGGCGCCGTCACCGCCGGCTGCCGCGGCGAGGAGCTGGCCGAACTCGGCCTGCTGCGCGAGGCCGGCGCGGTCGCCTTCACCGACGGCAGCCGCGCCATCGGCTCGGCCCGGCTGATGCGGCTGGCCTGTCCTACGCGCGCGGCTTCGGCGCCCGCATCGTGCAGCATCCCGAGGAGCCCTCGCTCGCCGGCAGGCGGCGCGGCCACCGAGGGCGAACTGGCGACCAGGCTCGGCCTGCCTGGCATCCCGGCCGCCGCCGAGGCGATCCTGGTCGCGCGCGACATCCGGCTCGCGGCGCTGACCGGCGGGGCGGTGCATTTCGCGCATGTCTCCACCGCCGAGGCGCTGGCGCTGATCCGCCAGGCGAAGGCCGATGGGCTCGCCGTGACCTGCGACACCGCGCCGCCCTATTTCGACCTGAACGAGACGGCGATCGGCGACTTCCGCACCTACGCCAAGCTGTCGCCGCCGCTGCGCAAGGAAGCGGACCGGCTGGCGGTGGTCGCGGCGCTGGCCGACGGCACGATCGACGCCGATCGCCTCGGACCACCAGCCGCGCGACGCCGACGACAAGCGCCAGCCCTTCGCCCAGGCCACGCCGGGCGGCACCGGCCTTGCCACGCTGCTCGGCGTGACGCTGGCGCAGGTGCACAACGGCGCGCTGACCCTGGCTGCGCGCGATCGAGCTGCTGACGGCGCGGCCGGCCGCACTGCTGCGGCATCGACGGCGGGACGGCTGGCGAAGGGGCGGCCGGCGGATCTCTGCCTGTTCCATCCGGAGCGCGTCTGGCAGGTCGAGGCCGGCAAACTGCCCGGCAAGGCGCAGAACACGCCGTTCGACGGCCGCGCGCTGGAGGGACGTGGTACTGGGCACCTGGAAGGCCGGCAGGCGGGTGTTCGGTTAGATGCCGCCCATTGTATTCCTGCTTCCGGGCTACCTGCTGGGCTCGATCCCGTTCGGCCTGCTGCTGACGCGCGCCGCCGGCCTGGGCGACATCCGCCGCATCGGCTCGGGCAATATCGGCGCCACCAACGTGCTGCGCACCGGCAACAAGGCGCTCGCCGCGGCCACGCTGCTGCTGGACGCCGGAAGGGCGCCGCCGCCGTCCTGCTCGCCGCTCTGGCTGGGCGGTCACGCGGCGGTTCTGTGGGCCGGCGTCGGCGCGGTGCTGGGCCACGCCTTCCCGGTCTGGCTGCGGCTTCAAGGGAGGCAAGGCCGTCGCCACGGCCTACGGCGTGCTGATCGCCGCCGCCTGGCCAGTTGGGCATCTGCGCCGGCGCCGTCTGGCTGGTCATGGCCGCGCTGGCACGGCTTGTCTCATCGCCTCGCTGCGCTCGCTGTCGTTCGCGCTCGCGCCGATCCTTGCCGCCATCCTGGCCGACATGACCATCGTTAAGCTTGCGTTGGTAATCGCCGTGCTGGTGTTCGCCCGTCATCACGACGAACATCCGCCGCCTGATCGCAGGCACCGAGCCGCGCATTGGGCAAAAAGCATGAGCCACCGCAGCCACCCTCGGCCGACACGATAGATCGGCTGCGACTTGCCCGCACCGAGGGCGTCGGGCCGGTCGCGTATCGACGCATGCTGACCCGGTATGGATCGGCTGCGGCTGCACTCGATGCGCTGCCGGCCCTGGCCCGCGCCGGCGGACGTTCGCACGCCTCGGATTGTCCCCTCGTCGGACGATGCTGAGCACGAACTGCACGTCCTCGCCCGGCTGGGCGCATGCGTGATCTTTGCCGGAGAACCGGATTACCCGCCGCTGCTGGCCATGCTGGACGATGCACCGGCCGCTCTCATTGTGCTCGGCGATCGGCGCTGCTGGCAAGCCGCGCGATCGCCCTGGTGGGCGGCCGCAACGCCTCTGCCAATGGTCAGCGCATGGCCGAGAGCCTGGCCGCCGAGCTGGCACGATCGCTGGTGGTGGTCTCCGGCCTCGCGCGCGGCATCGACGGCGCGGCCCATAGCGGCGCCCTCCAGACCGGTCGGACCATCGCGGCGGTGGCTGGCGGTCTCGACAATCCCTACCCGCCGGAACACGCCGATCTGCAACGGCGCATCGCGGAAGGCGGCGCCGTGGTCACCGAGGCGCCGCTCGGGACCGCGCCCCAGGCGCGCCACTTCCCACGCCGAAACCGGATCATCGCCGGCCTCGCCCTCGGCGTCGTGGTGGTGGAGGCGGCGCTGCGTTCCGGCAGCCTGATCACCGCGCGCCTCGCCCAGGAGGCCGGCCGAGAGCTGTTCGCGGTGCCCGGATCACCGCTCGACCCACGCTCACGTGGCGCCAACGATCTGATCCGCCAGGGTGCGCACCTGACCGAGACGGCGCAGGACGTGCTCGAGAACCTTCCCGACCACCCCTCGCGTGAAGGCTTGGCCCGCGTCCCGCTGTTCGCTCGCGACGCCAAACCAGGACTCGCCGAACCGCCGCCGACGTGGCAGGAACCCGCGGAATGCGGCGCCGACCTCGCCGTAGCTCGTCAGCAAGTCATTGATCTCCTTGGAACTTCTCCGACAGCCGTTGACGACGTCGTGCGGCGCTGCCAGTTCTCTGCGGCAGCGGTCATGGCGGTACTGTTGGAATTGGAGCTCGCCGGCCGGATAGAGACGCTCCCCGGCAGCCGCGTGGCATTGCTGCCGGAGGCCGGATTTTAGGTCACACCAAGGATCATTATGTCAGACGTCGTCGTCGTCGAATCCCCTGCCAAGGCCAAGACCATCAACCGCTATCTCGGTGGCGGCTACACGGTGCTGGCCAGCCTGGGCCACGTGCGGGACCTGCCGCCGAAGGATGGCTCGGTGCGCCCCGAGCAGGACTTCGCCATGGACTGGCAGTCGGATCAGCGGGGCGAGAAGCAGGTCGGCGCCATCGCCAAAGCCCTGAAGGGTGCCGACACCCTGTATCTGGCCACCGACCCTGACCGCGAAGGGGAGGCGATCTCCTGGCACGTCAAGGCGATGCTGGCCGAGAAGAAGGCGCTGAAGGGCATCAAGGTACGCCGTATCACCTTCAACGAGATCACCCGCAGCGCGGTGCGCGCCGCGATGGCCGCCCCGCGCGATCTCGACCAGCCATTGATCGAGGCCTACCTGGCCCGCCGTGCTCTGGACTATCTGGTCGGCTTCACGCTCTCGCCGGTGCTCTGGCGCAAGCTGCCGGGCAGCCGGTCGGCTGGCCGGGTGCAGTCGGTCGCGCTCCGGCTGGTCTGCGAGCGCGAGGCCGAGATCGAGGCGTTCCGCGCCCGCGAATACTGGACGGTCGAGGCCGACTACACCACGCCGGCCGGCGCGCCATTCACCGCGCGGCTGACCCACCTTGAGGGCAAGAAGCTCGACCAGTTCGATCTGCACAACGAGGAGCTGGCGTTGGGCGCGAAGCGACGCGTCGAGGCCGGCCGTTTCCATGTCGGCTCGGTCGAGAAGAAGCGCGTCCGGCGGCATCCGAATGCCCCGTTCACCACCTCGACGCTGCAGCAGGAGGCATCGCGCAAGCTCGGCTTCGGCGCACAGCAGACCATGCGCCTGGCGCAGCAGCTCTACGAGGGCGTCGAGCTGGATGGCGAGACCACCGGTCTGATCACCTACATGCGGACCGACGGCGTGCAGATCGCGCGCGAGGCGGTCGACGCGATCCGCGAACACGTCGTTGCCAACTATGGCAACAACTACCTGCCGTCAGCGGCGCGCGAGTACCAGACCCGGGTCAAGAACGCCCAGGAGGCGCACGAGGCGATCCGCCCGACCGACGTCGCGCACACCCCCGACAGTGTCGCGCGTTTCCTCTCCAACGATCAGCGCCGGCTCTACGAGCTGATCTGGAAGCGGGCCGTGGCGTCGCAGATGCAGTCCGCCGAACTCGATCAGGTCAGCGTGGAGGTGACCGACGGCCACGGCACCACGCTGCGCGCGACCGGTTCGGTCGTTGCGTTCGACGGCTTCCTCAAGCTGTACCGCGAGGACACCGACGATGCAGCGGAAGAGGACGAGGGCCGCATGCTGCCGCCGATGGCGGAGCGCGATCCGCTGGGCCTCGGCGAGGTGACCGCGACGCAGCACTTCACGCAGCCGCCGCCACGCTATTCCGAGGCCAGCCTGGTGAAGAAGCTGGAGGAGCTCGGCATCGGCCGACCCTCCACCTACGCCTCGATCCTGTCGGTGCTGCAGGATCGCAATTACGTCCGGCTGGAGAAACGGCGCTTCATCCCGGAGGACCGCGGACGGCTGGTCACCGCCTTCCTGGTCAGCTTCTTCGAGCACTACGTCGATACCGGTTTCACCGCCTCGATGGAGGAGCAGCTCGACGACATCGCCGGTGGCAATGCCGAGTGGCGGGCGATGCTGCACACGTTCTGGGAGGAGTTCTCCCGGGCGGTCGACCAGACCAAGGACCTCAAGATCAGCGACGTGATCGCAGCGCTGGATGAGGACCTTGGGCCCCCACTTCTTCCCGCCACGCGAGGACGGCACCGATCCGCGTGCCTGCCAGGCCTGTGGCACCGGACGGCTCGGCCTGAAGCTCGGCCGCTACGGCAGCTTCATCGGCTGCTCGAACTATCCGACCTGCCAGTACACGCGGCGCCTGGCGATCGAGAACGGCGAGGACCAGGGCGAGACGCTGAAGGAGGGCATGCGCGTCCTCGGCTCCCACCCCGACACCGGCGAGGAGATCACGGTTCGCCGCGGGCCCGTACGGGCTGTATGTGCAGCAAGGCGAGAACGGCGAGGACAAGGGAAAGAAGGTGAAGCCGCGCCGGACCGCGTTGCCGCGCGGCATGGACGGCGAGCAGATCACCCTGGAGCAGGCGCTCGGCCTTCTGTCATTGCCGCGAGCCATCGGCATTCATCCGGAAACCGGCGAGACGATCGAGGCCGGGATCGGCCGGTTCGGACCGTATGTGCGCATGGGCGCGGTGTTCGGCTCGCTCGATCGCGACGACGATGTGCTGGCGATCGGCATCAACCGGGCGGTGGATCTGATCGCGCGCAAGATGGCGAGCGTGCGAACGCTCGGACCGCACCCGGGGAACAAGGAACTGATCGCGGTGCGCAAGGGCCGCTTCGGCCCCTATGTGCAGCACGGCAAGACGGTGGCCAATCTGCCGCGCGGCGTGATGATGGAAGAGGTCACGCTCGATGAGGCCGTGGCGCTGCTGAAGGAGAAGGGCAAGCCGCTGCGGCCACGCGGCGCGGCCGGACGGCGAGGTCGCGGTGCCACCGCGGCGAAGCCTGAAGCTGCGGCTGAACCCAAGACACCAGCGCCCCCACGCAAGACAAAGGCCGCTGCCAAACGACGCAGTGCAAAGGCCAAGCGCCCCGCGACGAAGAAGACCGCCAAGGCATCGCCGAAGAAGAAGGCCGCGGCGCGTGGCAAGACAGCGACGCGACCGGGTTGATCTGACAGGCCCCCTCCCCCCAACCCCCTCCCGCAAGGGGAGGGGGAGCTCGGTCCCTGATGCTCCCCCTCCCTTTGCGCGAGGGGGCCGTCTTCCAGGCACGGCTATCGTGGTCATCACCGGCACCGACCCCGACGGCGACGCCATCGCGCGGCCGGCCAACTGGGACGCCGCCAACGGCTCGCCACCCACCGTGTTCATGGTAGCCCGAACCGCGCGGTCAGCCCGCATTGGCCCCCGGTGAGCGCGTGCTGGCGCGCCTCAGGCCCACCGGCTCAGGCCGTTACGAAGGCCGCACGATGCGGCGTTTGGCCGACACGCCAGGCCGCGTTCTCGGCGTCTTCCGCCACGGCCGCATCATCCCCACCGACCGCCGCGCCAAAGCGGAATGGGTGGTGCCGCCCGGTCAGGACGGCGGCGCGGAACCAGGCGAGATCGTGCTCGCCGAACCGCTGCCTCACCATCGTCTGGGCCTTAAGCCCGCCCGCATCATCGAGCGCCTCGGCGCCATGGGCGATGCGCGATCCGTCAGCCTCATTGTCATTCATACCCACGACATTCCCCAGGCATTCTCCCGCCGCCGCGCTCGAGGAAGCCGAGCGCGCCCGTCCCACGCCGCTCGGCGGGCGCACCGATCTGCGCGACATCCCGCTGGTCACCATCGACGGCGAGGACGCACGCGACTTCGACGATGCCGTGTTCGCGGAACCGGACGGATCGGGCTTTCGCCTGATCGTCGCGATCGCCGATGTCGCCCATTATGTCCGCCCCGGATCGGCGCTGGATCACGCGGCGCGCACCCGCGGCAACAGCGTCTACTTTCCCGATCGCGTCGTGCCGATGCTGCCGGAGGCGCTGTCGAACGGCTGGTGCAGCCTGCGGCCGAACGAGGAGCGCGGCTGCCTGTTCGCTGAACTCCATATCGATGCGCAGGGACGCAAGACAGCACATCGCTTCGGCCGTGGTCTGATGCGCAGCGCGGCGCGCCTCACCTATGACAGCGTGCAGCGCGGCACACGAGTCGGGCGACACCGGTTACGCGCATCTGTACGCGGCATTCCGCGCGCTGCTCGCCGCCCGCACCGCACGCGGCACGCTCGACCTCGATCTGCCGGAGCGCCGCATCGTCCTCGACGGCGCCGGCGTTGTGCGCAGCGTGGCGCCTCGGCCACGCCTCGACAGCCACCGGCTCATCGAGGAATTCATGATCCTGGCCAACGTCGCCGCCGCGGAGGAACTCGAGCGCCGTCACCAGCCGACGATGTATCGCATCCATGCCCCACCGTCCGACGAGAAGCTCGCGTCGCTTCGCGACTTCCTGCATGGGCTGGGCATCTCGCTGCCACCCGGCGATCAGGTGCATCCACGCGACCTCGACCGCGTGCTTCGCCGTGTCGCCGGCACCCCGGAAGCCTCGCTGGTCAACGAGGTCATGCTGCGCAGCCAGTCGCAGGCGGAGTACAGTCCCGACAATATCGGCCATTTCGGCCTCGCTCTGCCGCGCTACGCGCACTTCACCAGCCCGATCCGCCGCTACGCCGACCTGCTGGTGCATCGCGCGCTGATCGCTGGCCTGCGGCTTGGCGATGGTGTCCTCGCCTCCGACGAAGCCGCGCACCTTCCCGATACTGCCTTGCACATAACGGCAACCGAGCGCCGCGCCCAACTGGCTGAACGCGACGCCATCGACCGTTACCTTGCTGCATACATGGCCGATAAAGTGGGCGCGAATTTCGCTGCACGAATTTCCGGTGTGACGCGATTTCGGACTCTTCGTCACAGTTGCCGAAAACGGCGCGAGTGGCCTCGTGCCAGTCCGCTCGCTGCCGGATGACTTCTGGCAGCACGATGAAAGGAGCCAGACCCTGACAGGACGTCGGACCCGCCTCGCGTTCCGCCTGGCTCAGGAGGTCGACGTGCGACTTGCCGAGGCGAGTCCGGTCAATGGCGGCCTGGTTTTCCACATTCTGCAGGGCGTTCCTGATCGCCCTGGCGGCAGACCGCAGAAGGGGGTGCGATTCAGGCCCAGGTGATCCGCATCGGCGTCCTGTGCGTCCTGCTGCTGGCTGTCCCTGCGCACGCCCAGACTGTCGTCACCCCATCTGGTATCGACCCAAATCTCGTAACCGATGTCTACGCGACGGCGCTGGCCTTCATGGCCCCGCGCACCTTGGAACCGGTCGCGGTCTCGCAGCTCACCATCTGGGGACTGCACGGGCTCACGGCGCTCGATCCGGACCTGACGGTGCAGGTCTATGACGGAACCCTCCGCCTGACCGTTCGGGACCATCTCATCGCGGCACGGCCACCGCCCGCCGAAACCGACGTCAACGGCTGGGCGCGCGTTGCCACGGACTTTGCCGTGGCAGCTGCTGGCGCGTCTGTGCCGGTCCATAGAGCCAGCGCACAGGGCATCGTTCAAAGCTTTTTCGACGAGCTGTTCAATCACCTCGATCCGTATTCTCGCTACGTGTCGCCGCGCGATGCCAGCCAGGATCGCGAACGCCGGATTGGCCAGGCAGGCGCGGGGCTGCGCCTTGCCCGGCGCGGATCGGCCATCGTGGTGGAGGAGGCGATCGCCGATGGACCTGGCGCGCTCGCCGGCATTCGGCCCGGCGACACGGTCCTGTCGGTCGACGGCAGGTCAACCCGCGGCAAGGACGCCGGCTCTGTCATGACCTGGATCGCCGGCCCGGAAGAGACCCACCTCACGATTGCCTGGCGCGACCAGGAACGACGGACGCACTCGGCCGAGTTGGAACGCGAAATGGTGCCGCCGGAGACCGTCTTCGCGCAGCGCATCGGCGACGCGCTGCTGATCCAGATCACCGAGTTCAACCGCAGCACCGACAGCCACCTGGCGGAGGTCATCGGCCAAGGCTTCGCCAGCACCCGCCCGCCGGAGGGTATCATCCTGGACCTGCGCGGCGATCGCGGCGGCCTGCTTCGCCAGGCTGTGAGCGCGGCCGACACGCTGCTGCCCGCCGGGATCGTGACGATGACCGTCGGACGCGATCCGGAGGCGACACGGATCTGGCGCTCCAACCCGGGCGAGTTGGCGGGGGACACGCCGGTTGTCATCGTGGTCGACGGTCGCACCGCCAGCGCGGCAGAGATACTGGCCGCTGCATTGGCGGACCGAGGCCGCGGTGTGGTCATCGGCAGTTCGACCCTCGGCAAGGGGCTGGTGCAGACCATCACGGCATTGCCGGACGGTGGGGAGCTGTTCGTTACCTGGAGCCGCGTGCTGGCTCCGCGTGGCTGGCCCATTCAGGGCCTGGGCGTGCTGCCTCAGGTCTGCACCAGCCTGGGGCAGAGCACTCTGAGCTGGCAGCTCGCGGCACTGGCGCAGGGGCAGCAGCCGATGGCGAAGGCGCTGGAGGCCCACCGGGCAGCCAGGGCACCGCTGCAACCGGCGCAGATCCTCGCAATCCGCAACAACTGTCCCGCCGCGGAGGGTCGCGAGGCGGACTTCGACACGGCTCGTGCGCTCATCCACGATCCAGCGGCATATGCCGCCGCCCTGCTGCCACCGCTCAGGTCCCCCGGCGAGGCGGCAGCGGCAAGTGGAACCGGGGCCACGCGATGATCCATCCTTGACCGTGCGCCAACGGAATCGCATGTTCTGCTGATCGAAAGGGACCAGCCATGGCGAAGACCAACACGATCCAGATCAAGCTCGTCTCGAGTGCCGACACCGGCTTCTACTACGTGACGAAGAAGAACGCGCGCACCCAGACCGGCAAGATCGAGATGCGGAAATACGATCCGGTCGTGCGCAAGCACGTTGCGTTCAAGGAAGCCAAGATCAAGTAAGCCGGACTAGGCGACTGGACCGATCGGGGTCGCGATCTCGATCCGATTGCGCCCTGTACGCTTGGCTGTGTAAAGCGCAAGATCGGCAGCATGCAGCAGCGCTTCCGGCGTTCCCGGGCACTGTCTGCTGCTGGCCACGCCGATGCTCACCGTCAGCCGGCACTTCCTTCCCGGTCCCCACGTGAACGATGTGGCTTCCACCGCTGACCGCACCCGCTCGGCCGCCAGCAATGCGTCAGCGAGTCCGGTGCCCGGCATCACCACCACGAACTCCTCGCCCCCGTAGCGCGCAAGCGAGTCGAACACGCGGGTGCCGGCGCGCAGAACATCGGCGATGACTCGCAGCGCCTGATCGCCGGTGGCGTGGCCGAACTCGTCATTGACCGCCTTGAAGTGATCGACATCGATCATCAGCACGCCGAGATCCGGGTTCTGCGTGCTCTCCAGCAGCCCCCGCAAATGGCGCATCAGATAGCGCTGATTGTACAGCCCGGTCAGCGGGTCGATCAGCGCCATCTCCAGCGCGGTGCCAAGATCGGTGCGCAGCCGGTCCTGGTAGAACTTGCGCCGGATCTGGTTGCGAGCGCGGGCGCGCAGTTCGTTTTCGTCGAGCGGCAGGACCAGCCAGTCGTTCGCGCCCAGGTCGAAGCCGCGCAGGATGCGGCTGCGCTCTTCGGGTTCGGCGATCAGCAGCATGGGGATCTCGTGCGTGGCATCGGCCGCGCGCAGAGACGAGGCGAGCTTCAGGGGGTCCTCCTCGATGAGCGACAGGCTGAGCACGATCAGATCGAACGGGATGGCGGCAGTAAGCTCCGTAGCCTCGGCGCCCGTGCGGGCACGAGCCGGCGATGATGTCATCGCGCGCCAGTGCATCCTGGATGGTCTGGGCGCCAAGGTCCCAGTCATCCACCACCAACGCGCGGGCGCCGGCAACCGATGGCGGCGCCACGCTCTCGCTGGTCAGACCCATGGCCCGGGCGGTCGCGCCGCGCGCGCGCCATTCGTCGAGCAGCCGCTTGAGCCGGATCAGACTGCGCACCCGGGCCATCAGCGTCTCGTACTCGACCGGCTTGGTCAGGAAGTCGTCCGCGCCCGACTCCAGTCCGCGCAGCCGCTCGCCTGGTTCGCCAAGCGCGGTCACCATCACGACAGGGATGTGGAGTGTCGTCGGGTCGCCCTTCAGCCTGCGGCAGCACTCGAAGCCGTCCATCCCAGGCATCATCACGTCGAGCAGGATGAGGTCCGGCTGCCAGTCAAGCGCCATGCGCAGCGCCTCGAAGCCGTCCTTGGCACTGGCGACCTGATAGTATTCGGCCGACAGCTTGGCCTCCAACAGTCGGGTATTCGCCGGCACATCGTCGACGATCAGGATCCTGGCGGTCATCGGCGGCAGCTTCGCCCTTTGCTGGCCTGGAGTGGCTTTGGCGGCCCCCAATACATCGGATCAGTTTAACCGACGGTTGCAGTTTCAAAATGCATGGATCGCCTGCGTCGGCAACGAACCAGGACTTCCGCTGACGCCGGAAGTTTTCTGTAGACCTTACAGTCACTCAAGTAACTTATGAAGAAAGAGTGTCAACTTCATGACAAACACCATGAATACGGATGCTGATGATGTCGCGACGTTCGATGAACGGCTGCGGCGCGGCGTGGCCAATCCAGCAATGTTCTTCCGCCGCTGGCTGGCGAACCCGTTACAGATGGGTTCGGTGATTCCTTCGTCGGCTGCGCTGTGCCAACGGATCGTGAAGCATACGACGGCGTGCCGCGGACGAGGCGGTGCTGGAATTGGGCGCGGGCACCGGCGTGGTCTCACGGGCGCTGCTGGCAGGGGGCGTGCCACCGGAGCGCCTGATCGTCGTCGAGATAGTGCCCGAAATGGCCGACCACCTGCGCGGCGTGTTGCCCGGCGTGCAAGTGCTCGAGGGCGACGCAAGGGACCTGCCCACCCTGCTGCCCCACCACTGGCATGGCAGGATCGGCAGCGTGGTCTGCGGCATTCCGCTGGTGCTGCTGCCACTGGCGGAGCAGCGGCGGTTCATCGCCGCGATCGAGGCAGGTCGCACCGGGCCGCGGCTTCCTGCAGTACAGCTATTGCGTCACCTCGCCGCTGCCATGGCGCAAGCACGCCCTGACGGCTCGGCGCGAGGCCTGGACGCCGCTCAACTTCCCGCCTGCCAGCGTGTGGCGGTACGCTCCCGGCTCGTAGTGGACCGATAGGCAAGCGCCGGTTGATGCTACTGACTGGGCGCAATGCTTCGCTTGGCGCCGTTCGCCTTCGTGCTGCTGTGGGCCTCCTCGTTCATCGCTTCGCGGGTGGGGCTGCGATATCTGTCGCCGATGCTGTTCGTCACAGTACGGCTTAATGCTTGCCGCCGTGGTACTGGTGGGCGTGATGGTGGCGCTGCGGCGGTCGTGGCGCGTCCTTGCAGGGCGGTGGGGACATCTGGCGGTTGCCGGCGTGCTCACCAACAGCGTGCTGCTGCTGACGGCGCACTACGCCATGGTGCATGTGGGAGCGGCGCAGATCGCGCTGGTCCAGACACTTAATCCGCTGCTCACGGCGGTGCTCGCGTGGCCGCTGCTGGGGGAGCGGCTGCGGCCGCTGCAATTCCTGGGGCTGGGTCTGGGCGCCGCCGGCGTCGTGCTGATCGTCGGCATGGCCGCGATGAGCAGCCCGCTGCAACTGCATGGCCTGCTGCTGACCGCCGGTGGCGTGGCTGGGCTATGCGGGGGCACGCTGTATTTCGGCCGCTTCTGCCGCGGGGTGCCGATCCTGGAGGGCACCACAGTGCAGCTCATTGCCGCCGCCGCCGCATGTGCAGTGACGACGATTGTGTTGGAGACGCCGCACGCGCAGTGGATTGCGCCTGCGATTGCTGCCACGGTTTGGAACGCGGGAGCTGTATCTCTCGGTGGAATGGCGCTGTATTACCTGATGCTCAAGCGCGGCACCGCGGCGCGAGCGACGGCGAATTTCTATCTTGTGCCGGGCACGGCGGCACTGCTGGCCTGGGCCTTGCTGGGTGAACGGCTGTCAGCGCTGACGGTGGTCGGGCTGATCATCTCGTCGGTCGGATGCTGGATGGTAAGCCGCCGAGAACCGGGGCGCTGTCACCCTGACTGATCGAGCACAGATCAGCGCGCACCCTACCTCACGGCGAACTGCGTCTTGCCGAACATGATCTCCCGCTCGGCGTCGGTCATCTTCCCCTTGCGCTGCTCCTCCAGCAGCACCGCCACGCCTCGCTGCACCGCAGGCCGCGCCGCCATCGTGTCGTGCCAACGCTTCACATTCGGATAATCGTCCAGGTTGACGTTTCGGCGCTCGGGATTGCGGATCCAGGGAAACGTGATGATGTCCGCCATGCTGTATTCTTCGCCCGCCAGCCACGTCGCATCGCCCAGCCGCTTGTTCAGCACCCGGTGGAGCCGCGCGACTTCGTTGGTATATCGATCGATCGCGTACGGTATCTTCTCGACCGCATAGTTGGCGAAGTGATTGTACTGGCCGAACATCGGGCCAACGCCGCCCATCTGGAACATCATCCATTCCAGGCACTTGTAGCGGCCGACGGGGTCCTTCGGAATCAGCTTTCCGCCCGTCTTCTCCGACAGATAGATCATGATCGCCGCCGACTCGAACAGCGTCAGCGGCTTGCCGCCCGGCCCATCGGGATCGACGATCGCAGGAATGCGGTGGTTAGGCGTTATCGACAGGAATTTCGGTTTGAACTGATCGCCCTTGCCGATGTGGACCGGGATCACCTTGTACGGCAGCTCGAGTTCCTCGAGGGCGATGTGCACCTTGTGGCCGTTCGGCGTGGGCCAGGTCCAGACCTCAATCATTTGTTCCTCCGCCTGCTTGCCGCCACACCAGTCTGCGACACTCAGGCATCCCCCGCCAGATAGCCATCGCGGCAAGCGTCGCGTGCAGATCGCCGCGACGCGCCTTCACTTCTTGTTCAGACATTGCCGCCAGATAATCAACCGCCGGCTGCTTTCCTCCGACGCGGCACAGCTCCTATCCATTCCGTGACCGAGGCGCGCTTCGATGGTCGCAGTCATACGCCGTTGCGGAGATCAGGGTGCTGTGCGATGCGCTCGAAGGCAGCCCATTTGCCGAGCCTGCCGGCCTGGCTTGTGACCGCGAGCCTCATGACGCCCTTCGCCCCGGCCTGGAGCGCGCCGCCGACCGATCCGGCGCCGGCCCTCGACGGCACTCCCGGCACCAAGCCTTCATTCGCGCATTCGGGGCTGAAGACCGTCACCTACGAAATTGGCAATACGCTGAACAATTTCGCTTTTCTGACGGTCGGCGCAGGCGGGCTTACCGGCGGCGTGTTGCTGACCGCGTTCAACACCCTGCAAAGCTGGACTGTATATACGACGAACGACTATCTCTGGGAGCGGCTCTACCCCCGAACGACAAGCAAGGACGCCAGCGCTTCGTTTGATGTGAAACAGAGCTTCTGGCACACCTCATTGAAGTACATGACCGGCAAGCCGGTCGTGGCGTCGATCAAGATCGCCGCAGTCTATGTATATACCGGATCGCAGGCGGTGACGCCGCACGCCGGCTCGTGATCTTCTTTGGAATCGGCAGGTGCTGAGACGTGTTCAGGCATTTCCTGCCAGATAGTCGATCGCCGCCTGCGCACCGCCAGACTCTGTGCGGGACAGCCGGCCACGCGCAGTCCCATTTCCACCCCGCCGAGCGTGCCGACAAGCTGCAGGTCGCCGAAATCACCGAGGTGGCCGATGCGGAACACGCGATCCTTCAGGATGCCGAGCCCATTGCCCAGGCTCATGTTGTATTTGTCCAGGATGGTCGCCCGCAGCGCATCGGCGCTGTGTCCTTCGGGCACGCGCACCGCGGTCAGCGACGATGAATAATGCCGCGGATCGGCGCACTGCACCTCGAGCCCCCAGGTTCGCACCGCACGGCGCGTCGCCTCAGCATGGCGGTCATGACGAGCGAACACGTTTTGCAGGCCTTCCTCCAGCAGCATCTTCACCGCCTCGTTGAGGCCGAACAGCAGGTTGGTTCCCGGCGTATAGGGGAAGTAGCCGGTCTTGTTCGCCTCCAGCATCGGCCGCCAGTCCCAGTAGCTGCGGTGCAGGCGAGCGCTTTCGGTCGCTTTCAGCGCCTTCTCGCTGATCGCGTTGAACGACAGCCCAGGCGGCAGCATCAGCCCCTTCTGCGAGCCGGCGACCGTGACATCGACACCCCATTCGTCATGCCGGTAGTCGATCGAGGCGAGCGATGAAATGGTATCGACCATCAGCAACGCCGGATGATGCGCGGCATCCATCGCGCGCCGCACCTCATCGATGCGGCTGGTGCAGCCGGTCGATGTCTCGTTGTGCACCACGCACACCGCCTTGATCTGGTGCGAGCGGTCGTCGGCGAGTGCCGTGCCGATCGCGTCCACATCGGCGCCACGCCGCCAGTCGGTGTCGATGAATATCGGCTTGAGGTCGAGTCGCTGCGCCATCTCGTTCCACAACGTGGCGAACCAGCCGGTGCGGCACATCAGCACCGTATCGCCAGGCGACAGCGTATTGGCCAACGCCGCCTCCCATGCGCCGGTGCCAGACGCCGGATAGATCACGACCGGACCGCTGGTCTGGAAGATCGCGCGCAGATTGGTCAGCAGCTCCATCCCGAGTCGCCCGAAGGCGGGGCCGCGATGATCGATGGTCGGGCTGTCGATCGCGCGCAGCACACGGTCCGGCACGTTGGTGGGGCCAGGGATCTGCAGAAAGTGCCGGCCAGCGTGGTATTGCGTCATGGAGCCTCCTCGCGCGTGCCGAGCAGCATCCCCCCGTCATGGCCGCC
This sequence comes from uncultured Alphaproteobacteria bacterium, assembly GCA_963776505.1. GTDB lineage: Bacteria > Pseudomonadota > Alphaproteobacteria > Acetobacterales > Acetobacteraceae > JAMXLO01. The sequence continues at coordinate 47,423 of CAVZNH010000085.1, read as the reverse complement.
GGCAGGCCATCCACGTCTTTACTTCGATGCCGCCGACAAAGACGTGGATGGCGGGACCAAGCCCCACCATGACGAAGGAGTACGACCCGCGCCCAACTCGATTGACTTATTCCCCAGCAGGCTCTTGGGCAACCCCATCAGAGGCCCACGGCATCCTTCCCGACCGGGCGTGACCCATGTCCGCCAGCATGTTACGCACGACCCGATGGATGCAATGGGGCAGGTCCCTCACATGAGGCAAACGCGATGAGTGGCACCACCGTCGCGCCAGGCGATTCACGTCTGGCCGATCGGCTGCGGCGCGAGATTCGCGGCGACGTGCTGTTCACCCGCGCCGACCGCGGCCGTTACGCCACCGATGCGTCGATCTATCAGGTAGAGCCAATCGGCGTGATCGTGCCGGAGGAAATCGGCGACGTCGCGGCGGTTTTATCGATCGCGCGTGAGGAAGGCGTCCCGGTTCTGCCGCGCGGCGGCGGCACCAGCCAGTGCGGCCAGACGGTCAACCGCGCGCTGGTGATAGACTGCTCGAAACATCTGCGCCGCATCCTGCATGTCGATCCCGATGCCCGCACGGCGTTGGTGGAACCGGGACTGGTGCTGGGTCATCTCAATGCCGCGCTGCGTGAGCACGGCTTGTTCTTCCCGGTGGATCCCTCGACGCATGCCCGCTGCACGATCGGTGGCATGACCGGCAACAACTCCTGCGGTTCGAAGTCGATACGCTACGGGCTGATGGCAGACAACGTACGCGCGATCGACGCGATTCTGGCCGATGGCACGCAGCACAAATTCGGCCTGCTGCCCGACAACATCGGCGCCGACGTGCCCGGCGGTATCGCTGAGCTGATACAGCGGCTCAGGGCGTTGGGTGCAGCCGAAGCCGAGGAGATCGCCGCGCGGTTTCCCTCACAGCTTCGCCGCGTGGGCGGCTATAACATCGAAGTGCTGACACCGGTCGCACGGCTCGCCGGTCAGGAGAACCTGGCTCGGCTGCTGGTGGGATCGGAGGGCACCCTCGCCTTCTCCGCGGCAATCGAACTCGCGCTGCATCCAATCAAGCCGCGCAAGCTGCTGGGCATCTGTCAGTTCCCGACATTTCGCAGCGCGATGGACGCGGCGCAGCACATCGTGCAGCTCGATCCCGAGGCGGTGGAGCTGGTCGATCGCACCATGATCGATCTCGGTCGCGGCATCCCGATCTTCCGCGCCACCATAGACCGCATGCTGATCGGCGAACCCAACTCGCTGCTGATCGTCGAATTCCACGGCCACGACGATGCGCCGCTCACGGCCAAGCTGGATGACCTTGACGAACTGATGAGCGATCTCGGCTATCCCGGCGCAGTGGTTCGCGCCGCCGACGTTTCGTTCCAGAACGACATAGCCGCGGTGCGCGAGGCCGGCCTCAACATCATGATGTCGATGAAGGGCGACGGGAAACCGGTGTCTTTCATCGAGGACTGCGCCGTCGATCTCGAGGACCTCGCCGACTACACCGAGCGGCTCAATGAAGTGTTCGAGAAGCACGCTACCAAAGGCACATGGTACGCCCATGCCTCGGTCGGGTGCCTGCACGTCCGGCCGGTGCTGAACATGAAGGACCCGCAGGACGTCGCTACCATGCGCGCCGTGGCGGAAGAGTGCTTCGCGCTGGTGCGAGAGTACAAAGGCTCGCACAGCGGCGAACACGGCGATGGCCTGGCGCGCAGCGAATTCCACGAAACAATGTTCGGCCCACGCATCGTGCGGGCGTTCGAGGCGGTGAAGGACGCGTTCGACCCGCACAACATGCTCAATCCCGGCCGCATCGTGCGACCGCCGCGCATGGACGATCGCACGCTGTTCCGCTACGCGCCCGGCTATGCCGCGATCGGCGACTTCGTGCCGAAGCTCGACTGGTCGGATCATCCCGGGCCGCTCGGCGGCATGCTCGGCGCCGTCGAGATGTGCAACAACAACGGCACCTGTCGCGCCTTCGATGCCAGCGTGATGTGCCCCTCGTATCGCGTGACACGCGACGAGACACACCTTACGCGTGGGCGTGCGAATACGCTGCGTCTGGCATTGACCGGCCAGCTCGGTGCCGATGCGATGGCATCCGACGCTGTGGCGGATGCGATGTCGCTCTGTGTATCCTGCAAGGCCTGCAAGCGCGAATGCCCGACCGGCATCGACATGGCGAAGATGAAGATCGAGGTGCTTGCGACCCGCTTCGACCGCCACGGCCTGACACGTCGCGACTGGCTGGTTGCAGAATTGCCCCGCTATGCGCGACTGGTCGCGCCGTTTGCACCCTTGGCCAATCTGCGGAACCGCATCCCTCCGCTGCGCCGTCTCGGCGAGCGCTTCACCGGGTTCGCAGCCGCACGTCCCCTCCCCGTCTGGCGTCGCGATGCGTTCCGTGACCGTGAGGTCGAGGCGCTGGCACCGGCGAACTCGCGGGGCGACGTCATTCTGTTTGCCGACACGTTCAATCGCTGGTTCGAGCCGGAGAACCTGCGCGCCGCCCTGCGAGTGCTTACCGCCGCCGGATATCACGTGCGGATGCCGAAGGTTCGCGGTCGACCGCTGTGCTGCGGCCGCAGCTTTCTCTCTGCGGGCATGGTGGACAAGGCACGCGATGAGGCACGCCGCACGCTCGACCACCTTGCCGGCGACCTGCCGGTGATCGGCCTCGAACCGTCCTGCCTGCTGACCTTGCGCGACGAATACCGCTCGCTGCTGCCTGGTGCCGAGACCGATGCGTTGGCCAGCCGTGCATTGCTGTTCAGCGAGTTTCTGGCTCGCGAAAAACCCGACCTGCCACTGAAGCCGCTGCCGGCCACAACGTTTGTGCACGGTCACTGCCATCAAAAGTCGTTTGGCGCCTTCCCGACCATGCTTGCCATGCTGAAGCGCATCCCGGAACTCGCAGTGACGCCGATCGCATCGTCTTGCTGCGGCATGGCCGGCGCTTTCGGCTATCAGGCGGAAACCCAGGCCGAGTCACGCGCGATGGCCGAGGCCGGTCTGCTGCCCGCGGTACGCAAATCCGCGACCGATGACATCCTGGTCGCCGACGGTACCTCGTGCCGCCACCAGATCCGCGATCTGGCCGGCCGCGAGGCGATTCATTCCATCCGGCTGCTCGATCGGGCCTTGGCAACATGACACAAGACGAAGTGCTCAATTTCTGGTTCGCCGGTGATCCCGACACTCATCGCAAGGAGTGGTTCGAGAAGACCGCCGAATTCGACGCAGCCTGCACACGCTTCGCTGACGGATTGCGCGACGCCAGAAGGGGGGCGTTCGACCACTGGGCGGAAACGCCGCGCGGCACGTTGGCACTGATCATCCTACTCGACCAGTTCCCGCGCAATCTCCACCGCAATTCGCCAGAGGCGTTCGCTGCCGATGGCAAGGCGCGCGAGATCGCTCGCACGGCGATTGAGCGCGGCATCGATCGGGTGCTTGGCGAGGTCGAGCGCCTGTTCGTCTATCTGCCATTCGAGCACTCGGAAGATCTCGCCGATCAGGATCAATCCGTGCGCCTGTTCACGTCGCTGGGCGAGGAAATGACCCGCTACGCCGAGGACCATCGCGACGTGATCCGCCGGTTCGGCCGATTCCCACATCGCAACGCGGCGCTCGGACGTATCAGCACGCCGGATGAGCTGGCATATCTGGCGCAACCGGACGCGGGGTTCTGAATCGCCGGGGGAGTGCCGCACGGCGACGATCTGGGGTAAGCTTGTTCGACGCGCTCCCGGCAAGGAGGCAAGCCATGCCATTCGATGAAACTTCGCGCCAACCCGGCCGCCGTCCGTCGCGCAACGTGCTGGGCGGCGTCCTCGATATCTGCTCGATCAAGCCGATGACCGGCTTCTTCCGCAATGGCTGTTGCGACACGAGCGCCGAGGATTTCGGCAGCCACACCGTTTGCGCGGTGATGACCGCGGAGTTCCTGGCATTCAGCAAGGCTTCGGGCAACGACCTCTCGACGCCGCATCCTGAATTTGGCTTCTCGGGCCTGCAACCTGGCGATCGCTGGTGCCTGTGTGCGCCCGCGCTGGCAAGAGGCGCTGGACGCGGGCGCCGCACCGCGTGTCGTGCTGCGCGCGACGCAGGAGGGTGCGCTGGAGCACTGCAGCCTGGCGGACCTGAAGAAATTCGCCGTTGACCTGGCCTGAGGCGTGGCCAGCGAACTTCCCGCGGAATTCGCGCTGATCGCTCGGCATTTTCGGCCGCTTGCCGGACCGGGCGCGCTCGGCCTGCAGGACGATGCCGCGGTCCTGGCGCCGCCGCCCGGGCGCGAACTGGTGCTGACCTGCGACGCCATGGTCGGCGGCGTCCACTTTCTGCATGACGACCCGCCCGAACTGATCGGTCGCAAGCTGCTGCGTGTGAACCTGTCCGACCTCGCGGCAAAAGGTGCGACGCCCATTGGCTATCTGATGACGGTCTCCACGCCGCGCGACACACCGGACTCCTGGTTCGCAGGCTTTTGCGCCGGCCTGAAACAAGACCAGCAACAGTATGGCATCACGCTGCTCGGCGGTGACACCACCTCAACGCCTGGCCCGATCTCGCTGTCGCTGACGATCCTGGGCCATGTGGCACCGGGCCAGGCGGTGCGTCGCGCCGGCGCCACGGCGCGGCGACGGCATCTGGGTCACTGGCACGATCGGTGATGGCGCACTCGGTCTTGCGGTGGCGCGCGGCAGGCTCGCGGATCCGAGCCGGCCACCTGCTGTGGCGCTACCGCCTGCCGCAACCGCGCGTCGGACTGGCGATCGCCGGCGTCGCGTCTGCCGGCATGGATATCTCGGACGGGCTGGTGCAGGACCTCGGCCACATCTGCCGCGCCAGCAATGTTGCCGGCGATGTCGAGGCGGCCAAGGTGCCACTATCCAACCCAGCCCGCGCAGCAGGCCCGGAATGGCTGACCGCGTGCCTCACCGGTGGTGACGACTACGAGTTGCTGCTGGCGGTACCCTCGGCGCATGAGGCAGCACTGCAGCAGGCCGCACGGGCGGCACGCGTGACTGTCACGCGCATCGGCGCCCTCCGGTCAGGGCCGCCCGAGGTCGTGGTCCGCGGGACTGACGGGGAGCCCATGTCCCTCGACCGCGGCGGCTGGAGCCACTTCTGATACCATGCCAGGACGCGGAACCTGCTCCGCGTCACGGCGCCGGCGGTGACAACGCATCGCGGTCGCGCAGCATGCTATCGATGACCCCCAGGAGGTCTTGGCGAGGGTATGGCTTCCGCAGGATGGTCAGGCCCTCGACCTCCGCATCGGCCAACGCCTCCGCATAGCCAGTTGTCAGCAACACCGGCAGCTTTGGATAGAGCGTCCGCACCTCGTGCGCCAACGTGATCCCGTTCATGCCGTGGGGCAGGACGATGTCGGAGAAGACGAGATCGATAGGTGCCCCGGAGGCAAGAGCAGTGAGCGCGGCGGGCGCGTGCTCAGCCTGTGCGACGGCGTAACCGGCATCCTTCAACACCTTGGTCGCGAGTTCCGCGACATCGGCATCGTCCTCGACGACGAGTACAGTGCCTTTGGTGGATGTTGTCCCGACGGTCCCATCTGCCACCCCCACATGAGCCCCGTGATCGAGTGCTGGAAGATAGAGGGTTATGCATGTGCCCTGGCCGACGTTGCTGGTGACCGTCGCGACGCCGCCTGATTGTAGTGCGAAGCCGTAGACCTGGCTCAACCCAAGTCCGGTTCCCTTTCCAACGTCCTTTGTGGTGAAGAACGGCTCGAACACATGAGGAAGTACGTCGGGGGCGATCCCGTCACCGGTGTCGGACAAGGTCATTACGACGTAGCTGCCATCGAGGCCATGATTGCCCTGTTCAAGCGTCAAGCCCTGGTAGGTCGCGTTGCGCGCCGATATCTTGAAAGTGCCGCCGTTCGGCATAGCGTCTCTCGCATTGACTGCGACGTTGAGCACAGCGAGATCAAGTTGGCTCGCATCGATCATTATAGGCCACAGATCGCTGGGCAGATCGACCTCGACGTAAATGTCGCCACGCAGTGTTCGGGCGAAAAGGTCGACGGCCTCGCGCATATGCGTCGAGACATTGACCGCTTCCGGATGCAGCGGTTGCTGCCGTGAGAATGCGAGAAGTTGCTGGGTCACACGCTCCGCGCGCACGGCGCCGCGCCGGACAGCCGAGAGAAGACGCCGCAGCTCATCGTTGCCAACGGTGAGCGGATCGGCCAGGTCCAGGCTGCCGATCATGACCTGCAGGATGTTATTGAAGTCATGCGCGACGCCGCCCGTGATCCGGCCCACCGCCTCCATCTTCTGCGCCCGATGGAGCATCGCCACCGTTTGCTGCATTTTCTTTTCGGCTTCTTTGCGTGCCGTAATGTCCCGGACTATGCCGGTAAAATAGCGTTCTCCGCCAGCGTGCCATTCGGCAATAGAGAGATCGAGAGCGAAGACCGAGCCATCCTTGCGCTGGCCCGTCACCTCGCGGCGAACGCCGATAATCTTTGCCTCGCTGGTTCGCCGGTAGTCGGCGATATACCCGTCATGCCGGCTACGCTCTGGCTCCGGCATGAGGCGACTGACGTTGTGGCCAATGACCTCGTCCGCGGCATAGTCGAAGATCATCTCAGCGGCGCGGTTGAACGCCTGAACTATACCGCGCGCGTCGATCACCACGATGCCATCGACCGCAGTCTCGATGATTGCTCGGTACTTCGATTGCTCGCCCAGCAGTCGCTCTTCGGCAAGCTTGCGCTGACTGATGTCGCGCGTGATGTTGGCATAGCCGATGAGCTGTCCAGCGCCGTCCCTGATCGGCTCAACGACGAGGCTCGCCCAGAAGGTTGAACCGTCGTTGCGCACGAACACGCCTTCCCCTTCATATCTCCCATGCTCGGCGGCAGTCGCGAGGACACGTAGTGGCTCGCCTGCCTGGCGATCAGCGTCTGTAAAGAAACACGAGAAGTGCCGGCCATTGATCTCGGCCGAAGCATAGCCCTTGATGCGCTCAGCGCCGGGACTCCAGCTCCGGACGTGCCCCTCCGGATCAAGCATGAAGAGGGCGCAATCGGCGACCGCCTTGGCGAGCAGCGCAGATTGGTAGGCGGGCGATGTTAACGGTTCGCTCACCGTTTGTTCCCCTCCTCAAAGGGTCTTATCCGTTGTCTTTCCATTACAATAGCCATCGATCACCAGGTCGCGGTAAATGGGCGCCCGAGCGCGCCGTCGCTGCTCCGACGGCCCTTACGATAACGATATTTCACTCACTTGCGGTATAATTCTGTCCAGGGTGCGAATTTGAATTCGGCGCGGTCCTAGGCGCCGCATGATAGCTATGCTCCCGCCGGGCAGCAGTGTGATGATCGGCGACTTCCGCCGTTCCACCCTGCCTGCTTCAATGCGGCGATGATCCGCTTGCTACCGACGCGTTGAACACGCTGGACCCGACAAATGGTTGATATGGTTATCATTATTCGATGAATCGCAACGTTTGGCTGTTGTTCTGCTGTCAGGCGCTGATGAACGCCGTGATGTCAGGCCAGACCGTGATGAGCGCGCTGATCGGCCATGCGCTCGCGGTGGACAAGTCGCTCAACACGCTGCCGATGGCGATCCAGATGACGGCAACCATGACCGCGTCGATCCCGGCCGGCATCGTGTTCGCCCGGCTGGGCCGCAAGCCAGGCTTCTGGCTCGGCTGCGTCGGCTCGCTGCTCGGCAGCCTCACATTCGCGCTCGGGGTCTGGACGCAGAACTTCCAGGTCTACTGCATCGGCGCCGTCTTCGCCGGCCTGGGCTTCGGCATCGCCCAGCACCTGCGTTTTGCCGCGGCCGAGGTGGCGGCGGCCGAGGCACGCGCCCGCGCCATCGCGCTGGTCATGGCCGGCGGTGTGCTCGCCGCCATCATCGGCCCCGAGATCGTCAAGCGCAGCAACATGCTGCTGCCGCCGCTGATGTTCCTCGGCACCTACCTCTGCCTGACCGTCCTGCCGCTGATCAGCGCCACGCTGCTGCTGTTCATCCGAGCTGCCGCCCGCGATGCGGCAGGTCAGCGCGCCGGTGCCGTTCCGCACCATCATCGCACGCCCGAGCTTCCTGACCGCCGTCGTCTGCAGCATGGTCGGCTATGGCACGATGAACCTGATCATGGCCTCGACGCCGCTGCAGATGCTGTTCTGCGGCTTCGGGGTGAACGCCAGCGCCGATGTGATCCGCGCGCACTCGATCGCCATGTTCCTGCCGGGCTTCGTGACCGGACGTCTGATCCACCGCTTCGGCGCACATCCCATCGTCTGCATTGGCGCTGTGCTGACCTCGCTTTGCGTTGCCACCAACCTGCTGTTTCCGCCGCTGCTCCCGACCTTCATGGTGGCCCTGATGCTGCTGGGCGTGGGCTGGAACTTCATGTTCGTCGGCGGCACCACGCTGTTGGCGACCGCGCATGATCCGCACGAACGGGTCCGGGTACAGGCCACCAACGACTTCATCGTGTTCGGCACGGTGGCCTGCACCGCCTTCGCCTCAGGCGCGATCGAGGCGACCGGCGGCTGGGCGGCGCTGAACCTGGTGGTCGTGCCGCCGACAGCTGATCGCGGCGGCGCTGGTGATCTGGCACTGGGCGGCCCGCGCGCGTCTGGCGCCGGCGGCGGCTCAATAGGCCGGGGCCGGCGCGCCACCGGCCGGCCCGGTGGTCGGGGTCTGGCCGATTGCGTTGAACCGGCCGATGTTGCCGAACAGCTGCTGCAGGAACGACGCCTCGGTGCCCGGTGACGGCGTCGAGCGCGCCACGACGGATACCGGTATTGCGTCGTCCTTGTTCAGTTGCTTTACCTCCTGCAGCACGCCCTGATCGTTGAAGCTCAGAACGGTCACGTTCTGATTGAGGATGCCCTGGACGCGCGCGATTCGGGGTCGGGTGACCTCGCTGATATAGAGCCAGGTATTGTCGTCGAAGGTGGCCCTCGCGGTCGGCGAACCGATCAGCGCGGTGACATCGGCCCGCGTCGAAGTGCCAGGCACCAGCTCCTTGAGCTGGTCGGCATCCACGTGGTTGCCGCGAAGCTGCGACTGGGCCTCGAAGAAGCTGCAGCCGCCGACCAGCAGGCAGGCGAGCAGCGTGAGCGATGGCAACAAGGCCGCTGAATGGTCTCTGTTCACCTGGGCGTATCCTCCGCTCCGCGGTATGTCACCTCGGTGTCACGACGGCTCGATGCTTGTCAATCGGCGCGTCAGCGGCGGAAGGAGTGATCGCGAGCGTGTCAGGGCTGCTTGGCTTCAAGGGTCTGCGCAGGGCCAACCGGCACCAAAAGGCCGGCTTCGCGCTCTATGGCGCCGCGGTCGCCGCGGCACGCGCGCCCTGGTTCTATCGGGCACTTGGCGTGCCGGATACTCTGGACGGACGGTTCGATCTGGTCGCGCTGCATGCCTTCCTGCTGATCCATCGCCTGCAGGACGCGCCGGAGCCCGGGCCGGCCCTGGCGCAGGCGGTGTTCGACGCCATGTTCATCGACATGGACAACAACCTGCGCGAGATCGGGGTGAGCGACCTCAGCGTTGGCAAGCGCATGCGGGCCATGTGGGAGGCGTTCCACGGCCGCGCCAAAGTCTATGCCGAGGCCATCCAGACGGCCGATCGAGCGGCACTCGAGGCCGCACTGGCGCGCAATGTCTGGCGCGGCGCCGCGCCGGCCGGGGCGGCCGCCTCATTGGCCGGGTCGTGCTCGGCGCAAGCGGCCCATCTTGCCACGCAGCCACTTGCGACGCTGGAATCGGGGCAGGCGCAATTCCTGCCAGCGACGGAGGCAATGCGATGATTCCGGAACTGCACCGGCCAATCGCGGTCGAGCGTATCGGGCCGGCCGGCCTGGATGTGACGGTGGAAGCCACGGCCGCGGAATGCGCCGCGCTCGCCGAACGCATGGGTCTGCCCGCGGTGCTCGCACTGACCTGCACGTTCCATCTGGACCGGGATGCGGCCGGCACGCTGTTGGCGCGCGGACACCTCGTCGCTCGCGTGATGCAGACCTGTGTCGTTTCGCTGGATGACTTCGTCAGCACTGTCGAGGAGCGCTTTGCGGTGCGCTGCGTTCCGGACGGCGAGGAAACCGACGACGCCGACCCTGAGGCGCTCGACGAGATCACCTTTGTCGATGGTATCCTCGACCTCGGTGAAGCCGCCGCGGAGCAACTGGCGCTGGCGCTCGATCCGTATCCACGCGCGCCGGACGCCGTGTTGCCGGACATTCCGGACGACCCTGAGGCGCAGCCCTTTGCCGCGCTTGCGCGCGTTGCGGCGCCGCCACTGAGGCGAACCAGGCGGCATTCGATCGAGTGTGGTCGATCTCTCCCCTCACGGGAGGGGCAAGGTGAAATTTCTGTTGACATTGCAGTTATTAATACTAACTAGTCCGTCGCCAACAGGCGGACTCTGCCTCTCGGATCAGAGCGCCTCCCGTCACCCCCGGAGACATCATGAGCATCGACCTGACACCGCTGGTGCAGGCGCTGGCCGCGCTTGCGTTGGCGGCGATCAGTGCGGCAACGCCCTATCTCGCGCCGCTGCTGCGCCGCTATCTGCGCATCAGGCTCACCGCGACCCAGGCCGCCGCGATCCAGACCGCCGCCGATGCCGGCGCGCAGGCGGCCTACGGCTACATCGCCGCGCACGCCGCCAGCTATCGCGACGTGGCGATCCGCGATGCCGCCATCGCCAAGGGCGTGCAGCACGTTGTCGCCTCGACACCAGAAGCCCTGACCGCGCTCGGCGTCACGCCCGAGCACGTCCGGAACATGGTCGAGGCGCGGTTCGGAGGGCTCCTTGCCGCCGATCCCAACGTGTCGATCGGCGCCTCGCCGACCGCCTGAATTCCCGCAACAACCGGAGAAATCACCATGCGACGCATCATGGCGCTGCCGCTGCTCGCCTGCCTGTCCGCGTGCAGCAACGTGACGCCCGAACAGCAGGCGACGATCAGGCAGGTGCTGACGGTGGCTTGCAACGTGGATGGCGTGGTTGTGCCAGTGGCGCAGCCGATCGTGGCCACACTCGGCCCGGCGGGCGCCACTGCCGCCCAGGTGGACCTGCTGGTGCATCCCGCGGTGGTGGAAGCATGCAAGACAATCAACGGAGTGCCGGTGAGCGTGACGCCGGTGGGTGCTCCAGTGACCGTACCCGTCGACGCAGCTCGCCAAGCCGGCCAACTGATCGACGGTTAGGTCTCAGTTTGAGCGTCTGGGGCGGGCGCGCGTCGGTCCGGCAGCTGCGAGACGTGCGCGCATGCCCCTGCGTTCCGCCTTAAACCTCGTATTGACTGACACGAGGTAGCCTTCTTCGGGTCACCTCTGGAATTGGGAATTAAACCCATGAGCGCTCCAATCGCCAATGACCACTTTGACTTTTCGCTCGGCAACCTGAGCTATATCAATTCCGCATACGATGAGCCGTATGTTCCCACAAAGCCGCTGGATCATCGGATCTCGGGTTGGGTTGCGCGGTTGGTGTCGATGTTCCGTGAATGGCGGCACCGGCGCGCCGTTATGCAGGAGATGTCGCTCATGACCGATCGTGAGCTGTCAGATATCGGCCTCTCGCGATCCGACCTGGCTCGGGTGTTCGATCCGGCGTTCGCGGCGGAGCGTGACAGGGGGCACGAGTACGTCGCTTATTGAAAGCCGGTGGCCAAGCCGTTGCGACGCGGTATTCGGACGCGTCGCGCAGCGATCAGACTGGCCTCCCTTGCGACCCGCCAGACCCTCTGCTAGACGCCGCGATCCTGCATTGTTGACATATTGTGACCGTCCCCTCCTCCCTAGCCGGGCCGCAGGGCGTCACCAAGACCGGAGGGGCGCTGTCCCATGGCCGTTCCCAAGCGAAAGACCTCGCCGTCCCGCCGCGGCATGCGTCGCAGTCACGAGGCGCTGCCCCGCGAGGCGCACGCCGAGTGCCCGAATTGCGGCGAACTGAAGCGGCCGCACCACGTCTGCAGCCATTGCGGCTATTATGACGGGCGCGAGGTTGTGCCTGCCGGGGATGCGCTGAAGGGCGCTGTTCGCGCCTGACGCCCGGACGCGGCGTGGCCTCCCTCCTCCCTTGACCGCGACCTACACGCTGGCGGTGGACGCCATGGGCGGCGACCGCGCGCCGCTCATGGTGGTTGAAGGGCTCGAGATCTCCGCCGAACGCCACCCCGGCGCACGCTTCCTGCTGGTCGGCGACGAGACGCAGCTCACCCCGCTGCTGCAGCGCCATCAGCCGCGCGGCCGCGGCCTGCGACATCCGGCACGCCCCCGAGGCCATCGGCAACGACATCAAGCCCACCGCCGCGCTGCGCGTCCGCGGCTCCTCGATGCGCGTCGCGATCGACGCGGTGGCCGGCGGCGAGGCATCCGGCGTGGTCACCGCCGGCAACACCGGCGCGCTGCTGGCGCTCGCCAAGATCGTCATCAAGACGCTGCCCGGCATCGACCGGCCGGCCATGGCGGCGATCGGCCCCTCGGCGCGCGGCGACGTGGTGCTGCTCGACCTCGGCGCCAACGTGCAGTGCGACGCGCGCAACCTGGTCGAGTTCGCCGTGATGGGCGACGTGTTCGCACGCACCGTGCTCGGGCTCACCGCGCCCATCCATCGGCCTGCTCAACGTCGGCTCCGAGGAGCTGAAAGGCGACGACACGCTGCGCCTCGCCGCCGAGACGCTCCGCGCCAGCCACATCGCGCCGCAGTTCGTCGGCTTCGTCGAGGGCCACGACATTGCCGCCGGCACCACCGACGTGGTGGTGACCGACGGCTTCACCGGCAACGTCGCGCTGAAGACCGGCGAGGGCGCGCTCAAGCTGATCGGCGACCTGCTGCGCCAGGTGTTCCGCAGCAGCCTCACTGCGAAGCTCGCGTATCTGCTGCTGCGGCCCTCGCTCGAGCGGCTGCGCGAATGGCTGGATCCCGCGCCGCTACAACGGCGCGGTTATGCTCGGGCTGAATGGCGTCGCGGTGAAGTCGCACGGCGGCACCGATGCACGAGGGCTTCGCCCACGCGGTGGACGTGGCGATGGACATGGTGGTGCACCGGTTCAACGACCACATTCGCGAGGACTTGACCCGAATCGCCGAATTGATGGCGCTGACTGCGAAGAACGGCGCGTCAGAGAAGGAAGGCGGCACCGGCGCGCGCCTCGCCACCGCACCTTAAGGAAGACAATGGCCATTCGCTCGATCCTCGCCGGTGTCGGCGCCTATTTGCCCGAACGCGTGGTCAGCAACGACGAGCTCGCACACACGGTCGATACGTCGGACGAGTGGATCCGCGAACGCACCGGCATATGCCAGCGCCACATCGCGGCAGCCCACGAGACGGCAGCGTTCATGGGCACCGAGGCCGCGCGCGCCGCGCTGGCGAATGCCGGGGCCGTACCCGCCGACGTCGATGCGATCATCCTGGCCACCAGCACGCCGGATGAGGCCTTCCCCGCCACGGCGCTACGCGTGCAGGCGGCGCTCGGTGTGACCGGCGGCTTCGGCTTCGACATCAGCAAGACCAACCGAACCAGCAGGCGAAGAACGTTTCCGGAGTAGAGGCCGATGCGGCCGAGAGGGCCACTCGGGTCCTCCACCTCCAGTAGCGGCACGCCGTCAAGCCACCCCGTCAGCCGTGTGCCGACGGCGGCGAGCACGAGCGCGTACGGGCGGTTGATCTCGTAGGCGACCGCGTCTTCCCACAGCGTCGTGAACGTCCCGCCCGAGCAGCGCACGAGCCGGCGGTAGCCGCGCTCGCGGTCCATCGAGAAGCGGTAGAAATCGCCGGGCCCCGCGTAGCGCAGCAGGACGCCGATCGCGTCGTCGTCAGCTGAGGCCAGCGTCAGGCTCAGGACCATGTTTGTCCACGACGGGTCCCCGGCAAGCGCGAGCGTGCCGCGCTTTTCGATCGCGGCACCGTCCACCGGGTTGCTGTATATGTTGCTCGACTGCACCAACGCGCCAGCCTCAACGGCCCAGTGCGACGGCGTGCTCTGGTCGCCCTCGTCGACGACCGTCCACGCGCTCATGTTCCCCTGACCGAAGGCGTCGCGGAACCGGGCGCGCGCGTCTAGCGGCGGACGGGTCACCGTGACGTTGGCGAAGCGGGCACCGTCATCGCCTGCGGCGTACAGGCCGACGCGCCCGGACGCGAACGCGTCGTCGGTAAGGTCGAACAGGACCTCCTCGCCGAGGCGCCCGACGAGCCGCTCGCCCACGGCGTCGATGGTCACTGCCAGCGGCGTGCCGGTCGGGACCGGCGCCGCGTCCTGCCACAGCACCGTGGGCACGCCTCCGGCGGTCCGCACGAGGCGGCGGTAGCCGTGCTGGGCGTCGAAGGCCAGGCGGTAGAAGTTGGACGGATCGCGCCAGCGCACGGCGACGCCGATCGCGCCGTCGCCGTCGTTGCGCAGCGTTGCGCTCATGCGCACGTCGGCCCAGCCGTCGGACCCGGCGACCGCTGTCGTGCCTGGCGCCGCGGGCGTGCTTGCGTCGCCGACCACCGCCTGCTGGATGATCGCGCCGCCACCGCCGCGCCACAGCGACGCGGCGCCGTCGTCGGTGATCGTCCACGCGCCGACCCGCGCGACCGGGTCGCCCACGACGAGCCGGGTGAAGCGCGCGCCGCCCGTGCGCGAGGTCCACAGGCCCACCTGCCCCGCGCGGGCGCCGGCCGGGGCGATGACGTCGAAGAGCGCCGTGCCGTCCAGCCAGCCCTGTAGCCGCCCGCCCTGCGCGGCCAGCGTGAGCGCGTAGTCGTGGTCGAGGTCGAAGGCTACGTTGTCCTGCCACAGCAGCGCCTCGAAGCCGTTGACGAGCGAGATCAGTGAGCGCCGCCCGGCGGTGCGGTCCATCGCGAAGCGCACCAGGTTGGCTGCGTCGGCGTAGCGCAGGACCGCTCCGATCGACCCGTCAGCGCTCGACGATAGCGTCAGCGTCAGCGTGAGGTCTCCGAAGCCCGGGGCCAGGAGGGCGGTCGTGCCGTCGATAGCTGCGCCCTGGGTGACCGTGCCGCCCGCCGCCTGCCACGCCGACGGCGCGTCCGTGAGCCCTGTGTCGGTAACGGTTAGCTCGCCGCGACCGGCCAGCGGCGGCTGTGCCAGCAGCGGCGTCGTCTCCAGCGTCTGCACTTCCAGCCCTTCGAAGCGCGCGCCGTCGTTGGCCCAGCAGTAGAGGCCGACCTGGCCGTCGCGGACGTCGCCGTCGCGCACGACGAACAGCAGCTCATGGTCAAGCCACCCGGTGAGCAGGTCGCCGAACGCCTCGATGCGCAGCTCGTAGGAACGGCCGGAGTCTGGGGCGACCGCGTCCTCCCACAGCACGGTCACGGTCCCGCGGACCGACTTGACCAGCCGCCGGTAGGGCCCGCCATGATCCATCGAGAAGCGGTAGAAGCTGCCGTCATGGAAACCCGGACAAGGACGCCGATCGCCCCGTCCCCTGCTTGCGCAAGGCCGCGGTGAGGCGGAAATCTGCTAGGTACGGGCCGGTGATCGCCACCGTGCCAGGCTTGTCGGGGATCGCCGGGTCGGTGCTGCCGGCGAAGACCTTCGCGCTCTGGACGATCGCGTCGGCCTGGGCGCTCCACTGCGACGGGCCGTTGAGCGCACCTGGCGCGTCGCTGACCCGGTAGGCGTCCAGGGCATTGGCCCCGAAGCGCTCCCGCCACAGCACGCCGGCGACGGCGCCGAAGGCGTACTCGAGCAGCGTCTGCGCCTCCGGCTCGGCCAGCGGCGCGGGGATGGCCAGGCGTTCGACGCTTACGCCAGCCAGGCTGCCGCGCTCGCGGGCCAGCAGCGTGATCGTCTCGTCGTTGGGCGCGGCGGCGGCGCTGGACACGTCGGTCAGCTTCAGCGCGGCGGGCGGCGAGCTCGGCGCGGCCGGCCACCCGGCGTGGGCGACCTCCAGTGTCATGCGCGTCCAGTCCAGTGGCTCGGGCCCCCGGAGCAGCAGCCCGCTCGGAGCGCCATCGGCGGTCAGCAGCTGTGCCTCGATGTGGTCTGGGGCGTGGTTGGCGTCCGGGCCGAGCGCGGCGCCGGCCAGCGTGGCGTAGGCGCGCGTCTCGGCGTCGGTGACCGCGGCCGCGGGCGCGGCCGCCGCGGCGGCCGCCGCGGCGACGTCGCCCGCCGCTGCCGGGACCAGCCAGAGATCGTCCTGGTAGCTGTGCAACTGGTGGAAGAACGTCGCGTAGGCCGATGTGGTGAACCCGAAGCGATAGGCCGCGATCGCGCTCTTGCCTAGATCGTCGACGCGGACGTCGGCGAAGCGCGCACCCTGGTTGGCCCAGCAGTAGGCGCCGATCTGGCCGGCGGTCAACGCAGGATCGGACACCTCGAACACGAGTGCGCCGTCCTGGTAGACGCGCAGCAATGGGCCGGCCGCCTCCACGGTCAGCTCGTAGTCCGTGTCGAGCTCGTAGGCGAACACGTCCTCGGCCAGTACCGTGTACGCGCCAGAATGGACCCGGACGAGGCGGCGGTGGCGGCGCTCACGGTCCATCGCGTAGCGGTAGTGGTCGCCGGGACCCTGGTACCGGAAGACGAGCCCGATGCCGTCGTCGTCGCTGGAGCGCACGAGGACGGTGACGCGGATGTCGGTCCAGGCGGGGTCGCCGCCGATCAGCAGCGTCCCCGGCTGCGGGACGCTGGTCGCCTCCACAGCGCCGCCCCAGATGTTGGAACTCTGCAGGACCGCGCCCCAGCCGGGCACCGTCCACGCTGAGCTGCCGCCGAACAGCACCGGGCTGCCGTCGATCGTCACCTGTTTCGTCGCGTCGTCGACGGAGACGACCCGGTACTGCTTGCTCGCGCGCGCGGTGTCGGTGGTGAGGATGACGATGTCGGTGGCCGCGTCGAGCTTGGTCAGGTCGCCGGCGCCGGTCAGCGTCACGACCGCCCCGGCCGCCGTCGCGCCGGTCCCGGTCAGGCGCGGGTGGCCCAGCGCCGTCCACTGCGACGGCGTCTGGTTGGTCCCGACGTCGACGACCGTCCAGCCCGCCAGCCCGTCGCTGAAGTCCTCGTGCAGCAGCAGCGGCACCAGCCGCGCCTCGTAGACGACGTCGGGATTGAGCACCTGGCCCGGATCGGCCGCGGTCAGCGTGGCCTGCCGGGGGATGATCGTCTGGTCCAGCTGGACGCAGGTCGAGCCGTCGATCACGGTCAGGTAGCGGATCTGGCTGGCGCTCAGCGTCAGCGTCTCGGTCACGCCCCAGCGGTTAGACGAGATCAGCAGGCGGCCCGCCGCGTCGCGCACGAGCCGGTTGTTGGCGTCGTAGAGGGCGAGGGTGAGGTCGCGGCCGGCCAGCCGGTAGAGCAGGTCGACGTAGTCCTCGTTGAACTGCACGCCGACGTCGTAGGCGCGGTAGACCGGCCGCGGCAGCAACGGCGGTTGGCCCGGCGGCGGGACGGTGGCGGGAACGGTCTGGGCGACGTAGCGGTGCAGGTCGTCCAGGCCGGAGTCGAATGCCTCGCCAGGCGGCTGCTGGACGGGCACCGACAGCTGAGCCAGCGCCGGCGGGCCCTCGGTGCGGAAGTAGGCCAGCTCGGTGACGTCGATGTCGTGGTTGGGCGGCCCGGTCGGATCGCTGCCCGGCACGGAGCGCACGTTGGTGACGACCGCGAGGCGGTAGTCGGTATCGGCATCCAGCACCTCGCCCTCCGCGCCCCAGAGCGCCATCGAGTCGGTGAGGTGCTTGGCCATGTCCTGGGCCTCGGAGACGGCGGTGCCGTCGGGCGGGAACGTCACGCAGACCGAGATCAGGCAGACGTGGCCACTGCCGCGCACGAGCACCGCGCGCAGGTTCTTGACCTTGACGGTAACCGTGTCGCCCTCCGGCGCGAACGGGCCGAACTGGGTGCCGAACTCGTCGACGGCGATCACGTCCACGGTCCCCTTCGCCCGCGTCGCGTCGAGCACGAGCACCATCGCCGATGCCATCTGGTTGCCGACGACCGCGACGCCGAACAGCCCCTGGCTGGCGACCGCGGCGCCCGTCACGATGTCGCGCCCGGTGCCTCCCCAGCACAGCGCGTGACCGTGGCCATGCGATGGGGTGGCCAGCTGTTCCACCGTCGCTGTCGCCGTGCCGAAGTAGAGGATCTCGCGGTGGTGGCGGCACGGCGAGGGGAGCGTGACCCGCGCGCCGACGGGGATGCCGTCGAAATCACAGCAGATCGTCCGCTCGGGTACCGGCGGGATGCAGGGGTAGGTGGTGAACGTATCGGTGAACCATTCGTCCCAGGCGCTGCCGCCGTGGCGGCTGTAGTCGAAGGGCGTCTTGGACCACAGCCACAGCTTCACCTGGCCGACCGGGGGGTCCGTTCCCGGCGCGACCGTGCCGGAGGGCAGCTGCGGCGTCGGGGCCCAGGAGCCGTACAGGTCGCGCACGCCAGGCGCGTTCGGCGTCGCCGCCTTGCGCGCCACGTCCATCCACGCCGTGCCGCTCCAGCGCGCCAGCGTCACCTCCTTGACGGCGAAGCGCACGGCCAGCGGGCCCTCACCGGCGGTCGGATCGCCGATCCACTCCCAGCCGGGCGGGTCGGCCGACGGCCATGGCGGGCTGGGGTTGACGCCGACGCCGGCGTCGTCGTGGACGGCGCGCCCGAAGGTCAGGTGCGGGCGCATATCCATGGGCACCACGGGCGTTCCTGCGGGCGGCCCGTCGGCCAGCGGCGCGGCCGGCGGCGGCACGGTGAGGAAGCCGTCGCCGGCGTCGACTCCGCCGGGCAGCAGCAGCGATCCCCGCGGCAGGGGCCAGCTGACCGTCGATTTGAAATGCTCAGCCGCGATCTCCTTCAGCGGAACCGGCAGGGGCGGCTCGCCCGGCGTCGGGTCCCCATTCCAGCGTGATGTCGGCGCTGAAGTCGGGCAGCGGCCACGGCAGGCTGATGCCGACGCTGAACTCGCCCTTGACGTGGTAGGGATCGAAGACGTCGGCGGCCAGCCGCGCGTCGACGGTCAGGCCGAGCCCGAAGCCAAAGACCTTCAGCTCGGCCTTCCCGTGCAGCCATAGCTCTCCGTGGAAGTACAGCGGTTTGTGCGACAAGACGACCCCGCCGTCCAGCCACGCCTCGACGGTCACGCTCAGGGGGCCGAACTTCCAGTGCTTGTCGTAGCCGACCCACGCCCCCATCTGCAGCTGGGCGTCGTCGGCCATCAGGTACGCGTCGGCCTCGTACAGGCTCAGCACCTGCGCCCGGATACGTTTCTCCTTGGGGTCCTTGATGCCGAGGTAGACGTGCCACTGGGAGGCATCGACGAAGTCGAAGTAGGCCTCGGCGCTGCCGCCGATGTCGATCAGCTCGCCGCCGGAGCCGAAGCGGTACTTGGCGTCCAGGCCGGCGGTGAGGTTGCCCGCGCGCTCGTCGAGGACCAGCAGCGCGCGGAAGATCGGGTCATCGGTGAGCTTGGAGCGCTCCTTGAGCAGGTTGGCCTTGCCCTCCAGCAGGATCACCGGACCCGGGAGGGAGACGACGAGCAGGAGGCCGCCGTTGAAGGTGAAGCCGTTGTCGGCGACGGTGCCGATGGTCACGCCGCCGCCGAGCGCGAACGCTCCGGGCAGCGGATCCCACTTGGCCGCGAGCTCGGTGACTCCCTCGGGGGCGCGCTTGTACCAGCCGGGGCTGCCGTCGGCCTGCTCGAACCAGTCCTCGGCCGGCGCCTTGTTGGGCGCCATCTGGATCGCCATCAGGCCCGCGATCCCGTAGAGCCCGAGACCCGTCGACCACAGCGGGATGCCGGCTGGCAGTTCGAGCGCGATGTAGAGGGCGAAGAACGACGTGGTGGAGCCGTCGGCCGCCGTCGTCGTCCCGATGACGATCTTCCCGTCGAGCGTGAGGTCCAGCGAGGTCAGCTGCAGCGTGATGTCGCCGTCGAAGCGGTGTTCGGGGCCGGGCAGTTCCTTGTAGGCGACCGCGCCCTTGAAGCGCAGCGTGCCCGGGATGTCGAGCTCGACGCCGACGCCGTCCAGCGTCAGCGCGGTCGGGCGCCCGTCGTCGTACCAGGTGAAGCGCAGCCCGTCGACCGAGCCGCCGATGCTGAGGCCGTCGACGAGCTTGATCGAGCCGGAGAACCCGATCCATCGCCCGCCGTCGTCGCCGTGCCCCATGCCGAGCTTGGTGATCGCGACGTGGAAGCCGAAGAAGTCCAGGCTGTACTGGCTGGGCAGGTTGAGCCAGCCGCCGTCGATGTGGACGTTGCCGTCGGAGTCGATCGAGAGCGCCTGGACGTGGAAGCCCGGCCAGTCAAGCCCGCCCACCAGCGGGGTCAGGGTGCCGCTCAGCATCGCGGTGAACATGCCGCCGCTGAGCTGGAACCCGAGGCTGTCCAGCTGCAGCGTCAGCAGGCCGGGTTTGGTGAACTGCAGCAGCCCGGCATTCGTCGTCGCTCCCGTGGGCTGTATCGCGGAGACCGTCACGCCGATGGAACCGTCCAGGCCGAGGTGCAGGTCCACGCCAACGGGCTGGTCAAAGAACGGCAGCGTGATCGTGCCGGTCAGCGCGGCGGTGACCGGCACGTTCTGGACGAAGTCCAGCTCGGCCTTGGCCAGCGTCACGTCCATCCCGAAGAGCGAGGCCGACAGCGCCGGCGTCCACGTGTCGGCGACCGCGCCGGTGAAGCCGCCGTTGCCGATGTAGGCGTCGGTCAGCGAGAGCGTCCCGACGCTGCCCGACAGCTCGCCGGGCAAGTACAGGCTGGCGGATGCCAGGTGCAGGCCCTTCCAGCCGGCGGGCTGGCCAGGCGGCGGATCGCTGGCCGACAGGTGCAGGCCGATGTCGTGGGCCTCGACGACGACCCCGGAGTCGCCGATCATGCACGGCGGCAGGTCGATCGAGCTGTCAGCCTCGAACGTGACGTCGCCGTCGGCGTTGACGCTGATCGTTACCTCGGCCAGGCGGATGTCGACGTGGTCGACGGTTGTGTCGGCCACCCACTGTGGCGGTGCGCCGGGTGCGCCGCCGGGCTGCTTGGTCGCGGGCTTCAGCAGCTCGGCGCTGAGGCGCAGCGCGATCGGGATCTTGCGCAGCGTGATGACCAGCTCGGGCAGGATCGTGACCTCGATGTCCACCAGCGTGCCGCCGTCGGCCGCGGCGATTGCGACGGCGACCGCGTCCAGGCCGGGAATCGAGAGCACGCACTCCTGGTCGAACAGGAGCTTGGCGCCCGCAACGATCGCATCCTCGGAGATGCTGACCTGCAGCGCAGAGGCCCACAGCTGCTGCAGGATCGTGTCGTCGGGCAGCTGCGGCAGCGCGGACGGCCAGCGGCTGGAGATCGCCTCGCCGACGTTGATGAACCCGCTCGCGTCGGGATCGGTGGCGGTGTTCACGGACATAGCCCGCCCCAGTCGTCTCGCGAGTCGACGTCGTCGTACATGTCGTAGTGCTTGCGCCTGGCGTCGGTGAACGCCACCTCGGCCAGCGGCAGTGTCAGGCGCTGAAGCCGCTTGGGTGGCAGCGGGGGCGCACCGCCGGGCGTGCCCCAGCTCGGATCCCAGGCGTTGAGCGCGGCCTGGACGTCGTTGAAGTCGGCGGCCACGTCGTGGCCAAAGTGGT
Source organism: uncultured Alphaproteobacteria bacterium (assembly GCA_963776505.1). Lineage (GTDB taxonomy): Bacteria > Pseudomonadota > Alphaproteobacteria > Acetobacterales > Acetobacteraceae > JAMXLO01. The sequence goes on along the minus strand of CAVZNH010000085.1, from coordinate 25,875 downwards.
CGGCCATGAGGGCGGCGCGGTAGTCGCGCACCGCGGTGCCGTCCTCGTCGATGAACGCGACGCCGTGCTCCAGGTCGGTGTAGAGGCTGCGGCGCATGCAGTTGCCTGAGCCGATCACGGCCCACTGGTCGTCGACGAGCACCGTCTTGGCGTGGACGAACAAGCCCGCCGGCGACTGGTAGGCCCCGAGGGCCAGCGGGCCGCCGCCGCCCTTGGCCACGCGCAGGACGACCGGGTCGTTCGCCGCCGTCTTCGGGTTGCCGACGACGGTCAGCAGGCGCCCAGGCTCGCTGTCGGGTTCGAGGATGAAGTGCGGGGAAGCCAGGGCATCGGCGGGGAGATCTCCCTCGGCGACTGCGGTAAGCGTCAGCAGCGCGGTGGCGCCCTCGTCGGCGACGTTGCTGACCTCGTAGGTCTTGTCGCCGCCGGCCGCAAAGAAGGCGCGCACGCGGTTGATCTGCCCGCCGTCGAGGCCCTGCAGCAGACCGTGGTTGATCGACTGCGTCAGCTGATCGGCGATGTTGTTCGGGCCGTCGATAGGGTCGCTTATGCCCGACATGACCAGCACCACGCGGACGTCGGGGTTGTTCTTGATGGCGGTGTTGGCGTAGCCGAGTATCTCCTTGCCGGTGAACGATTGGTCCTCGATGAGGATGTAGGTTTGTGCGGCGCTCAACGCCTTGCGCCAGGCGAGCTTGTACTGAAAGGAGCCCTGCGCGGCGAAGCGGATCGGCGGGTTCTCCGGCAGGCAGTTGAAGTACTTGTAGTTGAACTGCGGGACGGTGCGCACGCACTGGACGTGATGGTGTGCGCCCGTCGGCGCGAGCGTCAGCTGGCGGATCGACAGTGCCGGGGTCCCGGGCAGGCGGCTGGGCACCTTCGCCCCCGCCAAGCGGAAGCTCTTGGCCGGGCGCGACAGGTTCTCCGTCCACTGCAGCCCGAAGTGGTGGTAGATCGACTGCACCGCGGGGCCCTTGACTTGGGCCATGACGTCGTGCCAGGGCTCGCCGGGCGGGTGACCGGGGTGTGCCCAGCGCAGCTCTTGGAAGTCGATCCCGCCGGTGAACGCGACCGCGTCGGTGTCGTTGCCGACGACCACGAATTTGTTGTGGACGGAGCCGGCCGTGTGCCCGATGATGTTGAGCATCACCTTCTGGGCCAGGCTGGGCTCGCTGCGCAGGTCGACGACCGCGTCCATCGTCATTGTGTTGACGCGGGCCATGCCCCCCGCGCCGTTCTTGATTGCCATGTTGGAGTCCATCACCGCGAACGAGACCCAGCCCAGGACGCGGACGTCGACGCCTGCCTTGGACTTCTGCTTGAGGATGTCGCTGAGGATCTGCGTGCCGCCCGGGCCGTCGAGCGCAAGCGGGTTCGCCGTGCCGATGACCGCCGGCCCGGCGGACGTGAATATCGAGTCGATGCCTCGGTACCGGCCGCCGCGAAGGGCCAGCCACCAGTTGGCGACGAAGATGAAGTGGTTGGCGTTGTCGGCGGGCGTGGAGCCGGTGCCGACCGTGTTCAGCGCGTCGAGGATCGCCCGGTAAAAGTCAGCCCCATCGATCAGCGGGGTGACCTTGCAGTCGACGTCGATAGGCGGAACGGTCTCGCTCGGCCCGCTGCCGTCGCCCGGCTGGACCATGTATCTGAATTCGACGTCGTCGGCCATCACTGCGCCGCCAGCAGGATCGCGGGGCCGAGCGCGACAGCGCCGGTCGGGCGGCGCGCGCGCAAGCGGTACTGGACGGCGGTCGACGGATTCGAGAATGGGTCGCGGATGGTGATCGTGCCAGGCGGGCGCCACTGCGACAGGTCGACCCACGTGCCGCCGTCGCCCGGCCGGGTCTGGACGAGGACCTCGTTCTCGCTGGTCCAGCCGATCTGCGCGCGGGTGGTGCCCGCGACGCCGACCCAGGCGATCGTGGGCGTCGGCACGACGGGCTGCGCGGTGTCGTGGGCGCGGCCGGCGTGAGCTGGCGACGGGTCGGAGCGGTTGCCCGCGTCGTCGATCGCGACGAGGCGGTAGCGGAACGTGACAAGGCCGGCCACGGGCTGATCACTCCATGTCAGCGTCGGCGGACGGCCGGCGGGGTCGCCGGCCGCGACTGGCTCGGTGTGGACGAGCGCCATCCGCCGCAGATCGCTCGCCTGCGCGTCGCTTTCCGCGCGGTAGACCTCGTAACGGACGAGATCGGGCTCACGGTTGGAGCTCCATTCCAGAGTGATCTGGCGCTCGCCGCCGCGGATGCGCACGACGACCGGCGCGCGCGGCGGGGTGACGTTCGGCAGCCACACCGGCGGCGTGGACGCCCCCAGCGGACTGACGTTGTAGACCTCGTCGACGTTGGCGCAGCGGTAGAACCAGCGGTTGACCGCCCGGCCGTCGAGCGTGTCGACGTAGGCGCGCAGCCCGGCGTCCAGCGCGTCGGCGGCAACGTCGGGGCCGACGCGACGCCAGCGCAGCCCGTCGGGCGCGGACGCGTCGGGCGCGGCCGGGTCCAATGGCGTCGGGGTGATCTGCGTGAAGACGCGCTCGATGCCCGGCAGCGCGGCGAGGACGCGAAGCGCGTCGTTGGAGAGGCTGGCGTAGGCGCCGGGCGTACTGTCGGCGTTGAGTACGTTGAGCTCGGCAGCGATCTGGTCGCGCCGGGTCGTCGGCCAGTCGGGCGGGAAGCGGGCGGTGTCATCACCGCTCAGCGGGGTCCGGGACCGCAAGGAGCGGTCGGCCAGGAAGACCGCGTCGTCCAGCGCACGCGAGACGAGCACGCGCAGTCCGGGCGCTGGCGTCCAGCGCACGGTGAAGCGCGACTGGCCGTGGTAGTCAGCGGGCGAGGCGAACAGCCGGGGGCTGTCGGGCAGCGCCGGCGGCGGGTCGGGGGCGACGCGGCGCACGCGCAGGACGGTGGCCGGGCCGCCGATGCGGCTCTCGTTGCCGAAGCGGGCCGGGTCGCCGCGAGCATCCAGCGTGTGCGGCTTGTCGTCGGCCGCGGTGACGCCGATCAGCGCGGTCGCCACGGGCTCGCCCAGCGTCGTGGGCAGGTCCAGGCCGGCCCGGTCAGGTGAGCCGGCCAGCGGCAGCAGCAGCTCGTACTCGCGCTCGTCGCCGCTGACCGTAACGTGCTCGTCGAACCCGGCGACGGCCATCCGCCTGGCCCACGCCGCCGCCTGGGACAGGTCCGTATGCAGCGCATGGCCAGCGGGGATCGACAGCGAGATCCGCTCGCGCGGCGCGGGTGCCACGTCGTCGGCCGGCCCGATGTTGCGCACGCGCAGGCGCAGCGGGCTGACCGCGTCGCTGCCCACGACGACGAACCCGCTGCCGGCCACGCGGATCGTCGCGCCGGCGAAGGCGTCGATTCCCTGCACGTTGGCGATGTCGGTCGTGACAAGGCTCTCGGTCACGCTGGCAGCGGTGACGGCTGTGACCCGTCCGCGCAGCGTGTTGGCCGGTGCCGGCTCGACGTAGACGCGGAACTCCCGCGTGTCGGGCGCCTGCCGTTGCTGGACGGCGCCCCAGCGCCAGCGCACGCGCAGGCCGACGACGCTGTCACGCTCGGCCGCGTTGAGGCTGGCCCGCCAGCTCTGCCACGCCGCGTCCGCCATGACGGTCGGGTCGTCCGGGGCCAGCGCAGTGGCCTCGACGGCAGGCGGCGGCGGGGGCGCGAGCTTGTCGAGCAGGCGGATCGCGCCGGGATCGAGCACCTGGTCGCTGGGCGGATCGCGGTAGTACCAGGGCAGCGGGACGGGAGGGGGCGCCCATTGGTGCCAGGCCGCCGACGGGCCGTTACCGGAATGGCGGCCAAAAATGTCGATGGCGCTGACCCGGTAGCCGTACCAGCCGTCGGGCAGCGCGCGGTCGACGTACTGCAGCGGAAACGGGGGCCAGTCGTCGGGCTGGGAGGGCACGCTCGGCGGATTGAGCACCGCGCGCGCCACGGGCAGCGGCCCGCTCTTGGTGATGAGGCCGAAGTCACCGTCGGCGGCCGGTTTGGGTGTCTCGTCGTTGCCGAGCGCGGCGCGCCAGACGTGGTAGAGGATCGGCGCGCCGGGCGCGAGCGCGTCGCCGACCTGCTGGCGATCCCACGTCGAGCCGGCGTTGTTGGTCCCGTCGATGACCGGTCCGCCGGCGTCGGGCGCGATCGTGGAGCCCGGGAGCGCGACGGCCTGGCCAGCGGCGGGCGGATCCAGCGGCGGCGCCGGCCCGACTGCCACGTCCAGCAGCAAGAACCCGTCGATCACGCTGAAGCTCGGCGTCGTGCTCGCCAGGAAGTCCAAGGCGCCGCCGACGCTGCCGAGGCTGCCGTCGTGGTCGGCGAGCAGCAGATAATCGTAGTGGACGCCCGGCTGGGCGGTGGCGTCCAGCCAGGCCAAGCCGAGGATCTCCGCGATCGCGGCGTTGAGGCTGGCAAGGAGCAGCAGGTCCAGCGGGCGCTGAGTCGGCGCGACGATCGCGCCGCCCGTCTCGGGCGGGGGCGGCGGGGAGCCGACGATGCTCTCGAAGCGGTCGGCCATCGCGGTACCGCCCGGCGGCGGGCCGCCGGTGACGAGCGCGCGCAGGCGGTCGTGCAAGTCGGCGAACGGCGCGCCGGCCCAGGCGCTCGGTGGCCCGTAGCGCACGCGGCTGAGCCCGAGCGCCTGCGCGGCGGCGAAGCTGGTCGGTGCGGCTGGGCACGGGTACCCGGAGGCGGCGACCGGCAGGCAGATCGGCTGCGCGGTTCCCTCGACCGGCTTCCAGCCACCGGACACCAGGACCGCGAGCGGCTGGATGCAGAGGTCGACGAGCGCCGCATGGTCGGCGCCAGCGACGACGACCTCGTCGATCGCGGCCGCCTCGAGCGTCGCGGTGGCGACCTCGCCTGCCTGGCCGGCCGCTACGGCGCGGGCGACCGTGATGCCCTGGTAGCGGGCCAGCAGCTCGAGCTTGCCGCCGTCGGCGCCGGGGGCCTTGCGAAAGCCGATCTTCACGGTGGCGATGAACGCCTCGTCGCCGGGGGTGATCGTCAGCGTGATCGCCTGGCGCCCGGCGAGGTCGAGCTCGGCCACACCGATAGGCTCGAAGTCCTCGGTGAAGACGAGGGGCTGGTCGCTGCTAAGCGTCCCGAACGCGACCGGGAACGTCGTGCTCGGCCACGGCCCCGGCTCGTGTCCCTTGAGTTCGTTGCTGATGCAGCCCTGGATGGGACGATGGCCGCTGTCGCGGCGCAGCAGATAGTAGCCGAACCAGGGCACGCCGCGCGCCGGGTCGAACGTCCAGCGCAGGTGCATCCCGTCATGCAGCGGCGGCTGCAAGGAGTTGGGCGGCACATCCCCGACCGTGCCCAGCCCGACCATCCACAGGTTGCGCGTCTGCAGCGCCATCGTCGGTCCCCCGGCCTGTCCGGCCCCTCTGGCCAGCTTCCCTACAGGCCTCGGGCGGCTGAGCTGCCGCGACGTACAACTCTCGCGACTCTCCCTCACGGTAGAGGGACCGTCGTCCCGGCCGCGTCACCCGCCCAGGGTGATCCGGCAGGCGGTAACGGTTAGCCTCGGACGGCTCTCCAACCCGTTTTCGGGCAGGATCTGGTGACCGAGCTAAGCAGAACCATTGCTGATCGCGGGGCGCCGTCCCTCGGCTCGCGTCAGAACCAGGACCGGCAGCTGATCGCCTACTACTTCATGTGGCAGGCCGGTCCCTGCAGGGCATCACGCTGCCAGGCACTTGGCAGGTCGCAGGGCAACAGCGCCTAGTGAGCCTCGTAGTGGGTTAGGACCGTCAGCAGGTTCGTTTGCCGAAGATCAGCATCCGGTTGGTCACCTCAGTCTGGGCGGGAGCACGAATCGTTCTGCCTGGGCGTTCACGGGGACTGCGGGGCGGGATCATCACGGCTTCGACGCCGCGGTGGCACGCCCATCCCGGGCCAGCAATCAGGTGAATATGCTGGTGGCAGGCGTGCACGGACGCCGTCCGTGCACGTCCGCGGTTTGTCCGGCCCGGCCCGGCGAGCGCACGGACGTATGACGGACAGGACCGGGCACGAAGGCCGATATCGGTTGGAAACCCGCAGGTCAACAGCATATGGCCACTTCGGGCCAAGCGGTCTGTAAAACCGTCGGCTCAGCCTACGTTGGTTCGAACCCAACACCTGCCACCACCAGCGGAAACGGCCCGTGAGCTGGGATTTGCCCGGCCTCGCGGGCCGTCGTGCGTTGTGTCATCTTGTGTCATCGGCGGTCACCAGACGCCGCTGCGCGGCGATGGTTACGGACATATAGCGGACAGAATCCGGGCAGGAGGAGCGGTTCACCGAACCGTTTGCTCGGGCCGGTTGCGGCCAGTCATCGGTCTAGTGACGGGCTTGCCGATCCCCGTGGAGGACCGCCAGCGATCACCGGTATAGCTCACCTGACAGCGGGCAGGGCCCGTCGGCAAGGGCGGCGTCCATCTCGGCTCGATGGCCCGGAACGGGGATGAACCGCGCTGGAGCCGACCGGTCGCCGCCGGGGAGGTCATTCCGGCGCACGCCCAAGACTGCTGGCGCTCGCCGGCCCGGGCGGCGCTGCCTGGGTGGCGCGGCAGTGTGACCGAATCCGCTCCTGCGGGCACGGTTCCCGTTGACCTTCATGACCTGGCGTATACCTAGGACGGACCTTGTGGGGCTCCAGAACTGGGCCACTGGTCTTGAACTGGGCTTCTACGCGGCTCGCTCGTATTCGTTGATGAGGCCGCCGAGGATGGGCTGGCGCTTGATTTGCTCCTGGGAGAGATCCGCCACGGAGTGATCGGGCCAGGGTGGGTGGAGCTGGCGGCTGCGATGGGGGCGTCGCCCGTTGTAGTGGCGCGCGTACTGGGCAAGGACGCTGCGCAGATGGCGTTCGCCGAAGATCAGCATCCGGTCGGTGACTTCGGTTCGGACCGTGAGCACGAATCTCTCCGCATAGGCATTCGCGCAAGGGCTTCGGGGCGGGATCTTGACGGCCTCGATACCGGCATCGGCCAGGACCGCGTCGAAGGCGTCGGTGAACTGCCCGGCCCGGTCGCGAACCAGGAACCGGAAGCTCGCGGCGCGATCACCGAGATCCATCAGAAGATTCCGGATCTGCTGCGTGGTCCACGGCCCGTCTGGGTTCGCGGTGATCCCCAGGATGCGGACGTAGCGGCTGCCGGCTTCGATGACGAAGAAGCAGTACAAACGCTGGAGGCTCACCGCGCAGTCCACGTGGAAGAAGTCGACGGCAAGCATCGTCGAAGCCTGCGCGCGCAGGAACTGGCGCCAGGTCGTATCGGTACGGCGCTTCGGCGCCGGAGGGATCTTCCGCGCCTTGAGCACCCGGCGGATCGTGGATGCGCCGACCCGGTAGCCGAGCTTGAGAAGCTCACCTTGGATCCGCTGATATCCCCACGAGGCGTTCTCGGTGGCGAGCCTTTCGATCAGTACAGCGATCTCGGCGCTTACTGGCGGCAGGCCTGTCCGGTTCGGGTAGGTCCACTTCCTGGTGACCAGGCGGCGGTGCCACCGCAGGACGGTGCATGGGGTGACCAGCCGGTGCGCCCGCAGCCATCTCGGCAGGACCCGGGTCAGCGCGGCGAGGACCGCGCGGTCGGCCCAGTCCAGCCGCGGCCGGGGATGGGTGCGGCGCAGCACCGCGACCTCGTGCCGTAGCACCAGCAGCTCGGCGTCCTTGGACGCCGTTGAGCGACCGAGCAGGACCAGCCAGCCGCAGAGCCGACGAAGATCAGGTAGAGCAGACGGATAGACACGGCCGAACATCATGCCCTAAGGGCTGCCCTGGTTCATCGGCGCAGCTCACAGGCCAGGCAGACTTCTGGCACCCCACAGCCGCGCTCATCGACCAGGACGAGGGCATCCGTCCCGAGACCACTGCCGAGTCACTTGCCCAGCTTGAACCGGCGTACGGTCCCACCTGCACGATCACTGCTGGCAACGCCTCGCAGCTCTCAGACGGCGCCGCCGCCGTGGTCATGAGTGCCTGCGTCCGCGGCGTACGAACACCGGGGCCCGCTCACCTGCGGCCTGACGGCGGCTCCCCTCGAGTATCTCCATGGCGAAGCCGGAGGCGATCCGGCTCCCCGAGTGCTTACACGTCCTCTGAGCAGCCGAGTTTGGTTCCGGCTTTAGCGGCCGGTGGCGCCTGGTCCTGCGTGGCGCCTGCCAGGGTCGCCCGTAGGTCGTCGGCGAGCTCGTCCGCCCGTCGGGCCGAGACGATGTTGCCCTTCGCGGCAAAGCGGGCAGACGCCTGCGCCAGTGCCTCGACGGCGTCGGCGACACGGCCGCGGAGCCGGCAGACCTCGGCGAGATCCATGAACCCGTTGCCCTGCCAATCCACCCAGTCCGAACCGCCGATCAGTTCGAGCGCCTCGGTGAGGATCGCGTCCGCTCGCTCGTGCTGGCCGTCGCGGGCGAGCAGTTTCGCCTGCACGCAGCGCCAGAGGAACTGCGAAGCCACGTCGTCCGGAGAGGCGAGTTCCCGGCAGACCCCGGCGAGTTCGGCCGACTCCTGGTAGCGACCCTGGCGGTACAGAACGTCTGCCAGCATCCCCGCGGTGGTCGAGATATAGTTTCGCTCCCCCATCTGCTCAAGCGTCTGGTAATCCTTGCAGAGCTCGCGTTCCGCCGCCTCAAGATCGCCGACAAGTATCTCGATTGGAGCCGAGTCGAGGGAGGTGAGAGCGGCAAAGAACCGCCAGCCGAACTCCTCGAGCAGCGCCCGGCTCCGCCGGTAGCGGACGCGGGCCACCTCGAAGTTGCCCCGCATCGCCTCAAGATGCGCCAGCGCCACCTCGATCCTCGCCGAGGCCTTCCGGTCCTCGGCCGCTTGTGAAAGCACCCACTCGCAGTAGGTGATCGCTTCACCGGCGGGAGTCGGTCCGTACAGTACCGAAAGCGCCAGCCCGCCGACGAACCGCCTCGCCATCAGCTCATCGCCCGCCTGCTCCGCGTGGCGGATGGTCTGCTCGGCCGCCTCGGCTGCGGTGCCCCACCGGGTTGCCGTCCAATGCGCGTAGGTCAGCAGCCGCCACGCCCGGGCGAGGCCCTGGTGGTCAGCGGCCTCCTCGAGCACGGGAATGAGCTCCCGCACGCGCGCCACCACGCCATCCTGCACGCTTGTGGCGTCGGTGGTGTAGCGCAGGTGCAGTGCGGCGAGTTCGGCCGATCTTCCGATCACGTCGTTCCCGAGCAGCGCCGCGCCGTTGCGCGCCGCGTCGAGTGCCGCCTCGGCGGCGGCCAGCTCGCCGATATCGGTGAGGGCTTCTCCGGCCTCGAGCAACAGGCGTGGCCGGTCCGGGTGCCCCTCGTCGAGAAGGTCGGCGGCTCGTTTGAGCAGGCTCGCGGCGCCGGGCATGTCACCACGGTCGACCGCCCTCGAGCCGGCGACGCCGAGGTGCCGGGCGGCACGTTCGCCCAGAGAGCGGGTCTGCGCGTCGACCGGTCCGAGCTCGGCCCGGTACCGGAACGACTGCTCCAGGTGGTACCCGGTGATCTCCTCGAGTTCCGCCGCTCGCGTGCCGGAGGCTTCGAGGAGCCAGTCGGCTAGGCGCTCGTGCAGGCGAGCCCGGGTCCGCTTGAGCAGACGATCGTAGGCGGCATCGCGCACGAGAATGTGGCTGAACTGGTAGCCCTCACCACTAAGACCGGCGCCGGTAGCCATGATGAGGCGCTTGGCGCACAGTGCCGACAGCGGCGGCATGAGGTCGGCCTCTGCCTGCCCATCCGGAGCGAGAGCCGCGACGGCGGCGGGCTGGAACTCCAAGCCGATCACCGCTGCCCGCTCGGCTATGCCCCGCTCCAGCGGGATCAAACGGTCGAGCCGTGACGCAAGGAGGGACGAGACGTTCGGCGGCACCATCACATCGTCGTAACCGCCGGCGAACTCCCATCCGCCGTCCTGCTCACGGATCACCCCGGAGTCGATCAGCATGGAGATCATCTGCTCGGCGAAGAGCGGGTTGCCGTCGGCGACGGACAGGATCCGGTCCTCGAGGCTCGCAGGCAGCTGCAGATTGCCGATGAGGTTCCCTAGGACCCGCGCCGTGTCGGGGCGCGAAAGCTCTTGCAACTCGATCCTGTATGCACTGTGGCGGCCAGCGAGGAAACCGGGGCGTTCCTCAAGCAGTTCGTGGCGGGCGGCACACAGGATGAGCAGGGGAACGCCGTCTGAGGTGTCGGCGACGTGCTCGATGACGTCGAGGAAGATCTGCTCGGCCCAGTGGATTTCATCGAAGATCACGACGAGCGGCCGGCGGCGGGCGATCGTATCGAGGACAGCTCGCACGCTCCACAGCAACTCGTCTTTGCCGTAGCCGCCCGAGCCGAATCCCATGAGCGACCAGATCCGCAGCGCGGCGTCCTCGCGCCCCGCACCGACGAGCGACCACAGCTTGGCCCGCGCCTCCTCCTCCGTGATCATCGGGGAGGATCCCGGCCGCCTGGCGGAGTGCTTCAGCGATGGGCCAGAAGGTGATGCCCTCCCCGTAGGACAAGCACCTGCCCCTCAGCACCTGCGCGCGCTCGCCCACGTGGCGGACGAACTCCTCGATCAGCCGTGACTTGCCTACGCCCGCCTGACCGAGCACGGTCACTACCTCGCAGCGCGAACCTCCAGCGCGCGCTCGAACGCATCGAGCAGGCCCCCGAACTCCTCCTCCCGGCCGACGACAGGAAGATCCACCCGACGCCTGATCGCCTCGCCGCGGCTCACGCCGATCAACCGGTAGGCACGAACCCTCGTGGACTTGCCCTTCAGTTCGAGCGCTTCCATCGGCTCGACGGTCACGGCGTCCTTCACCAAGCGCAAGGTGGTCTCCCCGATGAGCACCTCGCCGCCGGGCGCCGCCTGCTCCAGCCGGGCGGCCACGTTGACGGTGTCCCCGGTGGCAAGGCGCTGTCCCGTCGTCGGGTCGCCCGCGACGACCTCGCCGGTGTTGACACCGGTTCGGTTCTCCAGGCTCACTCCCCAGGTGGCCTGAAGCCGGAGATTCAGCTCCTTCAGCGCCGTCCCCATGTCGAATGCGGCTGTCACTGCGCGCAGAGCGTCGTCCTCGTGCAGCCTCGGCAGGCCGAACACGGCCATGATGGCGTCACCGATGTACTTCTCGACCGTGCCCCCATGCCGCTCGAGCACCCGCCTCATGACCGAGAAGTAGACGCTGAGAACCTCCCTGCAGCGACTCGCTGTCGAGTTTCTCACCCAGGCTCGTGGAGCCTTTCAGGTCGCAAAAGACCACGGTAACGGTCTTGCGCACCTCTTCTGCGGCGACCGGCCGCGACAACCGCGCGCCGCAGTAGCCGCAAAGACGGAACCTTTCCGGATTCTCCTCGCCGCAGTCGGGACAGCGCAGCACCAAGAGAGCTCACGCCCAGCCGACGGGATCACCGGACGCGAGGAACGTGACGACGACGTCGCCGGCGTTGTCCTTGTGGCGCGACTCCACGCAGGGCGACCCCTGGGATTTCGAGCAGTCGGGCAGCAGCCCCGTGTGATAGCTGACACCGCCGATCATCGCGGTTCCGGAGGTACCAGGGACCGCCGTGAACGGTGCCGTGGAGGCGTAGCAGATCTGCCAGCTCGCGGCGCCAGGATGACCCGAGGACTTGACGGTGGACTTGCTGATCTCGAGCGAGACGGCGAACTGGGCGCTCGACTGAGCGATACCAGAGGCGACTGAAGACGTCGAAGCTGAGCGGGTCCGACACCGGCTGGTAGGTCCCGCCGCAGCTGTAGCTGCACGCCGCCGATCCCGGACCCGAGGAGCTCGGTCGAGGTAACAGAAGAGGTCGTGACCGTCCCGGACGTTGTTGCCGTCGACGATGATGCCGAGCACGGTGTGGTGGAGCAGTGCTGGAGCGATCCCCAGATCGTGAAGATCGGCCGAGGTCGCCGAGGTAATCCCCGGGCTCGTCGCGGTGAGGGTGTATCCGATGCCGGGCCGGTTGATCGACAGGTCGGAGAACGAGGCGACGCCCCCGCTCGCGTCGAGCTGTGGCCGTTCCCGACAGCGATCCAGAACCGGGGTTCGACCCGATGGCGACGCTCACGGCTGCGGTCGAGCTCGTGGCCAGCTGGCCGGATCCGTCCAGGACCTCGACCTTGACCGGACCGCCCTGGGAGCCGAAGCCAGAGGTGATCACCGCGTCGGCGGCGGTGCCGGTCGGCTGCCCGTCGCTCGTGAACGCGAGCGAGCAGGATCCCGTCAGCATGCCCGAGAGGTTTCCAGTGCTCGCGGGATCGAGCTGGAAGTCGTTGCCAGGGGGACCGTTGAAATTGTTTGACTGCTTGGCCTCGATCCCCCACTGGTAAGTCCCACCGCCGCACGGCGCGACTGCGCTCACGGTCAAGGTGGTCGTTAGCCGACGGGGCCAGGGACAGATTGAGGAAGAGCGCGGAACTCGACGTGAAGCTGGCCGAGCCGGAGGCGCCGGTGATCACGAAACCACTCGGCGCGGAGATCTGCACCGAGCCGAGCTGCTGGGTCGATGCCTCGTTCTTGATGGCGAATGCGAAAGAGGTGCTCGCGCCCGCCGCAGGGTTCGTAGGCGACACGGTCACCGCGAAGCACTTGCCTGACCAGGTGCAGGTGCTAGCGGACGTCGACCCAGCCGCGGACGCGGCGAGCATTGCCGCCCCGAGCATACCTGCGGCGAGCACGCCGCAAGACACTCGTGCGACGGTCAAACCTGCCTTCCGCATGGCGGCCCCTTTCGTCTGCCGATTCATCTGCATCGGCCGATTGCGAGGGCGCGACCGCGTCGGCAGAACCCCCGCTCTGCCAGACTCACCGGTCCATTGAGGATGTACGGATGGTGCTCATGTGCCTTCGTTCGTGATCAGGCTGTCCTGCCACACCACAACCATGGTTTGATGCATGCTGTTTAGTTGTCAAGTTGCTCAGATCCCGGCGCCGCTGCGGTTGTGACCTGTCGTACCGTGCGGCGACGGCGGGCACGTCGTGGACATTTCCGGGAAGGACCCACAGCGGGATCCCGGCCGCCTGAATATTGCCACCGAAGTCGGGTTCCCCGGGAAACCGCGGATCGATCGTGTTGCCTTTCCTGCTGATGGTCTTGATCTTCACCCGGTCGGTGTCGACTCGCCGAGCGGATCGGCGCTCGGGCGCTGGGTGGGGAGATCCTCGTCTCTCGGGAGACGCTTGAAACGGCTGGGCCGGGCTCTCGCGGTGGGTGAGGTGGGGGCTGTGTAGCTGAAGGGAGCCGACGAGCCGGTGGAGCTGCTCCCGATCACCTGGGATTGAACCGCCAAGCTGGCTGTGGCAGCATGTCCCGCAGAGGGGACGCGACATTGGACGCGGGGAACGGGCCCACGGTGACTCCAGGGAAGCGTGCGCAAGCCAGCTTCCTCGATACCGGGCTGTTAGCGGTGCCCGGATTGGAAGCGCTTCGCCGCATCCACGCGGGACGGTCGCCGCAGCCGCCGATCCACTACTTGTGTGGTCGGAGACTGGTCGCCCTGGAGCACGGTGAGGCATCGATCTCGATGCCCGCCAGCGGCTGGTTTTGCGGTCCGAAGGGGCTGCTGCACTCGGGGATCTTCGCTTTCCTGCTCGACATGACCCATCTCTACGCGGTCGTTTCTACGCTGGCTGCCGGCGCGGGGTGCACGACCGCCGAGCTTTCAGTTACGGTGCTCGGCGAACCACCTCCCAGTGGTGCAGAGATCACCGCGCGCAGCCGCGTCATTTACTCCGACGAGCGCAACGCGCTCGCCGAGGGGCTTGTGGCCGACCAGGGAGGGCACCCGGTTGCGCACAGCACTTCTCGATACTTTCTGTTTGCCCCCCGTGCTGTCGTCCCGTTGCGTTCCAGCAGCGAACCGGTGCCCGAAGCCCGGCCACCGGGAGCCGGTGCCAGGCTGCGAGAACCCGTGCCGCACATCGCCCCGGTTGGCACCGCGCTCTTACAGCAGCTGAGCGGACTCGAAATCCTCGCGGCACAGCTCACAGGGGAGATACCAGCGGCTCCGATCGACCGGCTAATGGGTATCCGGCTGCGAGAGGCTAACGACGGGCGGGTAGTCTTCGCGTTGCCCGTGCATCCGAACCTGCTGCAGGAGCTGGGGACCGTCTTCGGCGGTGTGATTGCCCTGCTGGCAAAGAGCGCCAGCGGGGCGGCGGTGCAGTCGATTGCCCCTGCCGGCACCGGATTTACCGCCCTTGATCTCAAGGTGAACTTCTTGCGCCCGGCCCACGCTGAGGGTGAGGAGCTGATCGCCACCGGATCGATCACTCATCGGGGCAGCAAGCTGAGCATTGCCAACGCCGTAGTCACCTACCGGGGCCGCCGGATTGCGATCGCGACGGGCACCACGGCACTCACGCCGGCGGAATGACCACCGGCAGGGCCCCACACCTTCCTCCCGCTGCGATCGTGCAACCGAAGCGGGAACCACTCCCGCGCCGTCGTGCCGCTGGTTGTCCCCGGCAAACCCGCCACGCGCCCGATGATTCCCGCGATGCTGGGGACGTAGGCCTCGGCGGCTATCCGGTGCGGGGCAGGATCGGCTTTGGGGGGCCGAGTCTTGGGCCCAGCGATGGTGTGGGCAGTTGTCGAGACTTGTTCCCACACGGTGGCTCTGTCGTGCTGGACCGATGGTCCGGTGTGGCTCGCCACGGTGGCGATGATGCTGACGTGGAGGTTGTGGCATGCCCGCGCGTCCTGTCGTTGAAGAGGAGGCATGCATGTGTAGGTTCGCCGCCTATCTCGGGGAACCCGTGCTCATCGAGGATCTGCTGTATGAGGCAGACGGCGCGCTGGTCCGCCAGGCAGTCGATCCCGAGTTGATGTCCCTGCTCAACCTCGGCGGGTTCGGGCTTGCGGCGTGGGATCCAGGATCGCCCGACCCGCGACGGCCGTTGACCTATCGCGTGCCGGCGCTGCCGAACTTCGACCGGAACCTGCGGGCGCTCGCCGGGAAGGTCCGGGCGCGCGCGCTCGTGGCGCACGTGCGAGGAGTCCTTTACGACAGCCGCGAGCGCGTTGGCTCGCACAACATCCATCCGTTTCTGTTCGAGGGCGCGAGCTTCGCGCTCGCCCAGAACGGCGACCTCTACGACTTCGGCCGCATGCGCTACGACCTGCTCGAGCACATCGATCCGCAGCTCGCCAGGCTCATCGAGGGCACCACCGACACCGAGTGGGTCTACGCGCTCGTGCTCTCCCAGCTCGAGCACCCGTTCCGTCCGATCGGTCCCGAGGAGGCCGCGCGCGCCGTCGAGCGCACCCTCGAGATCCTGCGCGAGCTGCGCGAGCGGCGCGAGATCGCGACCCAGTCGCCGGTGAACCTCGTGCTCATCGACGGCACGTGGATGCTCGCGACGCGCTATGCCTACGACTACGGGTGGTATCCCGATGACGGGTCGTTCTTCGCCGGCGAGCGCGAGCACGACTTCACTTCCTTGTGGTACGCAGCCGGCGGACGGTTCGGCCGCCGGGACGACGGGAGGTTCGGCATGGCCGACGGAGCAGCGACGTCTGCGGTGATCGCGAGCGAGCCGCTCACCAAGCACACCGCAGGCTGGCTCGAGGCCCCCGAGTATTCGATGCTCGTGTTCACCCCCACCGAGGACGGGAAGCTCGCCGTCGACACACGAGAGCTGGCGTCCTGAGCGCCCTCGGGCCGGCGAACGGGGAGCAGATCGCGCTGGCCGAGATCCCGCTGTTCGCCGGGATCGCTCCCTGGCGCCGTGGAGCGTCTCGAGCGCTTCATGGCGCGGTTCGAGATCGCCTCGGGCGAGCGCCTGTTCCGCCAGGGCGATCAGAGCGGCCGGATGCACGTGATCGAGCACGGACGCCTCGAGCTCCAGGTCGAGCTGACCGGCGGTCAGACTCGAGCGCTGGCAGAGCTCGGCCCCGGAGAGCTGCTCGGCGAGACCTCGCTGCTCGGTGGTGGCAGGCGCACCGCGACCGCGGTCGCGCGCGTGCCGACATCCGGATGGGTGCTCGACCGAGCCGGTTTCGAAATGCTCCGCCTCGACGTCAGCGCCGGCGCGGTCGAGCTCATGGCGCGGATCACCGAGCTCGCAGTGGCGCGTCTGCGCGCGCGCTACGAGACGATCGCCACCGAGCTGGGCGGAGACGGTGGCGTTTCGTGCCGGCACGGCGCCACGCGAGGCTGCTGTCCCGGCCGCGCCCGCGCTGGCGACCCCGGACTATCTCCGGGGACTGTTGTGCTTCCGCGAGTTTTGCGACCACGAGCAGATCGCGGCGGCGATCGGCGAGGCGACACCGGTCGAGGTCCCACGCGGAGCGGTGGTGGTCGCGGCGGATGACGTCCCGGCCGGTCTGCTCGTCGTCGTGCGCGGCGCAGTCGACGTATCGGTGCGCCGCGGCGGAACGGCGCAACGTGCGCGGCTAGCAGGCCCAGGGCGCTTCGTCGGACACGTCGGCGTGCTCGACCGCGGACCGAGCCCCGTGGTAGCCCGCACCCGGGAGCGAGCAGTGCTCATCCATCTCCCGGGCCAACGTGTGCGGGAGATGCTGCGCGAGCCGAGCGCGGTCGCGCGGCGCTTCTCGGCGGCGCTCGCTGAGGACGTGGCACGCGCACTGCGGCAGGCCGAGCGGCCAATGGCCCGGACGCTGGCGTTCTCCGCCACAAACACATGTTCGCATAACCCGTAGGACGCCAGCATGCGCAGGTTCTCGCGCTGCGCCGCCAGCCTGTGCGGTTCCAGAGAACTCGGCCACTTGCTCTCGCCTGGTCTCTTACGTGACTCGCTCGTATTCCTTGATGAGGCCGTGAGGGTCGCGCTTGATCCGATCCTTGGAGAGGTCGGGGGCTCATTCCGATGACCAACCCGGTGGGGACGCTCGTGTTCAAGGCCTTGATCTGCATCAAGGCGCGAGACGCGCTCATCGTAAGCTGCCACCGCGACGCGGCAAACGTCGAGGCCATGACCGTGGACGGTCTCCGCCAGGTCCTGGCACGACACGGAGCGTCGGTCGATCTTGTCCAGAGTGTCCCGCGGCGCCCCACCCGTCGGACCATTGCAGCGCTGATGAGCCACTCCGACGTGTCGATGATCCTCGCGACTGGCGGGACGGCAATGGTGAAAGCCGCGTACAGCTCCGGGTACGCCGACGATCGGAGTCGGGCGGGGAACGCGCCGGCCTGGGTCGCGCGGCCGACGTCGAGGCAGCTGCCCAGATGGTGGTGGCCAGCAAGGCATTTGATCACGGCATCATCTGCGGCTCGGAGAGAACAACCTTGTCGTAGATCGGTCTGTGAGCGACTCTTTCGTCGACGCGCTATGGATGGCCGACGCGGCCGTGCTCAACGCAGCGGTGCCACGTCTATTGCCGCCGAGGCAGGCATCGAGGTTCCGGTCGGCACTCGTCTGCTCGTCGCTCCTGTGCCCCGCCAGGCCGGGCCGGGTCCGTACGGCAAGAAAGCTCGCCCCACTCCTGTCGCTGTCACCTCTGACGGCGAGGACGACGGCATCCGGCTTTGCCTACAGATCCTCGGCAACGGTGGCGCCGGCCATACGGCGATCATCCACACGCGCAGGGAACGGCTGCAGTTGTCCTTTGCGCAACAGATGCCAGCGAGCCGGGTCCTCGTCAACGGTCCCGGGTGTGACTTTGCACAATGTTTGGCACTTGGGCATGGAGTTTGGCATCTCGCTTCGATCTTGGGCCGCGTCGGTGCGACCCCCAGCTTTAGTTGGCGGTTCCCAGAAACAGGTGGCGGTTCCGTCGAAATGTGCAGGTCGGGTCGTCGACTCTGGACCAGGCCGCCAAGTAGGGCTGGGAACTCCCGCCAACAAAACCTGGGAATCCGCGAGAACCCGCACGTCGATCACCTCCCGGCCGCCATCTATGGCTGGGGGTCACAGTCGGTTGAGCCGGGACATGCTAGTTGGAGCCTGGCCTCGCTTGTTGGAACCACTGGGTCTTAGCGTGGTCGTCGATCTTCTTGGCGAGCTGGTCGGCGTGCTGGTTGAGGCGCGCCCGCAGGGCTGCATAGTGGTTGAGCGCAACCCAAACTGTAACCCCGCGGTTTTGACGATCATCCTCAGCATGATGGGACCTTGACAATTGAACAGTGTGAACCGGCCTCAGGCGTCTGGGGCTGACTCGGATTCTGTTGTCGGTGACGCCGATCTCATAAGGAGCTTGATCCAGGTGCGCAAGCCTTCTGGAAGATTATAATCCAGAATGTCCGTTGGATCGAAATCGAGGTAGGTAGTATTTGAATAGATTATTGGCTGATTACGTGCGCCGAAACTATACGGTTCGGAGGTTCGCGTATCTCTAGCTGCTGTAACTGAAAAGTGGAATTCAACATGTTGAAATTCGTTCCCTCGATCCGATTTGTATTCTGAGGGAAAGTTAAATGCAGTGTAGGGCATTCGCCATTCAGCCTCGTCATATGGCGCAAGTCGGAATCCTGGTGATGGTCCCGTCAAACCCAGAGTGCTAAATTGGGCAGAGTCGACAGTCATGATATATTTCTGCCCGTCAGATACCATCTCCTTAAATCCTTTTATCGCTGCCGATGTACTGTATGCTATGTCTAGCCAGATCTTCGAAACGGTGATTTCACCGGGGCCATTAATGACCTTGAAGCCAAACCCAACTGGCGGCGTGTGTTGTCCTGAAAGTGGTACGACCGCTGTCAGGCGCCCAGCCTGATTTGCCTTCGCCACTCTTAGCGCAAAGATTGACGCTACAAAAGCTGCCGCGGCGATCAGAGCGGTTGCGAGTGCTATAGCGTTAGCAAATGACATGTCTTAGGCCTAACATTGCGGAGTCATCACGAGTTATAACCCCAGTCTTGACCTTGATCGTTCGATGAGCCTAGCAAATCTCACTCAGTCGAAGCGCTCGGCTCTCGGCGGCGGGCCGCAGCCAACGACCAGCCTAGACCAGCATGATGCTGTTGTGGTTCGTGTACTGCTCCAAAACTCGTCGCGTGTTGTCTGACCTGCAGGTTCGTGGAGTTGTTCATGCGGCCCTGTAGTACTCGTTGATCACACCGCCGAGCACTTTCCGTCGCTGCACGGGTGCTTCAAGGGGCATGACGACTGGCATGTCGTGGTCGGGTGGTCGTTGCTGGCGGGACTGGTGCGGGCGGTGACCGTTGTAATGGCCGACGTATGTTGCGAGCACCGTCCGCAGGTGCCGTTCGCCGTAGATCAGCATCCGGTCGGTGCACTCAGACCGTACGGTGCGCACCCACCGCTCGGCATAGCAATTGAGCTTCCTTCATCCTGGGTTTCTGCGGGGTATGCCTCGGTTTGACAGGCCAGGCACTGATTCTTTCCGCTGGTTCCGGGGACTTTTCGAGTGTCGCCGGGATACGGCCCCGGCGGTGGTGCGGGTGTTGCAGCCCGGTAACGATCCGGGACGGTCAGGCGGCGCGGAGGGCGGCGAAGGGGTCGTGTTCCATGTAGTGCAGGGCCAGGACGGCCCTGACCATCGCGGTGCACCGTTCCGGGCGGCAGCGCAGCTCCGTGGCCAGGACCTTCCAGTACTTCAGCCGGGCGTTGCCGCGTTCCCCGGCGCAGCGGAGCTGGGCCTGGAGCCGGTTCGCGGCTCGCTGCGCCGCCGTCATCTCCTTCCCGCGCGGCTTGCGGCGGCCGGTGATCACCGCCTCGTCCCAGCCGAGATACCCCAGGTCAGCGAGCACGCCGATGACCGAGGTGAGGATGGCGGCGATGTCCGCCCTGCGCGCGGCAGTGACGTCGACGGTGGCGCCAGGCTGCGGGGCGGCGGCCCACAGCAGCTCCCCGTCCGGGGAGCACACGGTCTGCACGTTCAGCCCGTGCCGCTTGTGCTTGCCGGAGTAGAACGCCTTCTGGCCCCCGGTTTCCCGGCCGAAGGTCGCGGTGGGCACGTGGACGCCGTCGACGATCAGGTAGTCCCAGCCCATCTTCACCGCCAGCCGCGCGACGTCGCGCAGGCTGATCCGCCGGCCCCGGTCCGCCAGCACGCTGATCCCCTCCCGGGCATCCCCGCCAGCAGGTCGATTCCGAGACCCCGAACCCCGCGGCCAGCTCCGCATAGGTGAGGTTCGTGCGCAGGAACGCGATCACCAGCACCGCCTGCGCCAGCGGGGACAGCAGCCGCCACCGCGTCCCCTGCCTCTCATGCCGGCGCCGCAGCGATCCCGCGAGATCATGCACGGTCCCCGCGCTGACCTTCACCCCGGCACGGAACAGGGCATACCCGCCCTGGTCAGCTCCGGGGTGAACGACGTCCCCTGGTATACAGTCATGACGGCTCCTGGCACTGGGAAGAGCAGGCACCTGCCCGTGTACCAGGAGCCGCTGCGTTCACAGGGACACCGCCTGCCGCAGCCGTAACGTGACCATCACCTGCCCTGATCGTTACCGGCAGCCGCCGCAGGGACCCGCATCGCCGCGCCCGGCCCGGCACCCCGCCAGCCAGCGGGAAAGAGATCACGTCAGCCTGTCAAACAACCGTTTAGCTGCGCAGACGAGGATGAAGGAAGCTCATTGGCTCGCGGCGTCCGCGGCGGGATCTTGACTACTTTCACGCCTTCGCCGGCGAAGATTTCGTCGAACACGCGAGTGAACTTGGCGTCGCGATCGCGGATGAGGAAGCGGAACGACGCGATCTTGTCACCGAGGTCCATGGCGAGGTTACGGGCCTGCTGCGCTGTCCATGCGCCATCCGGGCGGGCGGTCACGCCGATGATGTGCACCCGCCGGGTCGCCACCTGCATGACGAACAGCACGTACAGGCGGGTGAGAAAGATCGTGTCCACGTGGAAAAGTCGCAGGCCAGCAGGCCGTCGGCTTGGGTGCGGAGGAACGCCCGCCAGGAGGTGTCCAGATGGCGGGGAGCCGGCCGTTGGCGGTGTGCCCGCAGGATCCGCCGCACGGTTGCTGCGCTTACGTGGTGGCCGAGCCGGGTGAGTTCCCCGTGCACCCTGCGATACCCCCAGGCCGGGTTCTCCCCCGCGAGCCGCAGCACCAGGTCCCGGAACTCCCGCGTGGGCCCAGGGCGTCCTGGCCGATTCGGATAGGTCCATGAACGTGCGACCAGACGGCGGTGCTAGGCCAGCAGCGTCCCAGGCGTGACGAGCCGCCGGGCTCGCAGCGCCGCTGGCAGCAACCTGGCCAGCGCGGACAGGACCGCCCGGTCAGCCCAGTCCGGCTCCGGGCGGGTGACCTGACGCCGCAGCACTGCGACCTCGTGCCGGAGCACCATGATCTCGGCATCTTTGGACGCCTGCCCGCGGCCCAGCAGCGCGAGCCAGCCGAACACCCGGGTCACGATCAGGTAGAGCAGACGAAGAACCATGAACCGCGATCCTGGCGCATGTGCCAGGCTGGCCAAGCAGCAGGTCACAGCCCAAGCACGGAATTCTGGAGCAGTACAGGATGCCTTCAGCGCCCGGGTCAGGTAGGCCAGTTCGGCGGCGATATCCCGCCCGGCGGCGGTCTTGGCGGCCATCAGGCCGCCCCCTGTCCCACCGCCGTGGCGGACCCGGGGTCGAGTTCGGTGACCCACCGCCACCCGGCCGGGAGCTTCCCGCCTGGCACCGCGGTGACCTGCCCGCCCGGATCGGCGGCCAGCGGGACCGGCCCGGTACCGTCAGGCCGGGTGCGGACCTGGATCGGCGTGAAGATGCTCACCGGGATCCCGCGGACCTGCCCGTATGCCGTGACCTGGCTGTAGGCGGCGGACCTGCTGTCGTCCCGGTAGGCCTGCGTGCCGGCGATCTGGGCGAGCAGCCCGACCTGCGCGGCGCGCCCGGCGGGATCCCCGGACAACACCGGGACCTGGACGGTGATCTGCTCGCTGGTGCAGGTGACCGACAGCCCGGCCAGCGCCGATTCCTCGATGATCGAAGCGGCGGCGCGCATCGCGGCAGCTGTGACCGCGCAATCGGCGATAGCGGGGTAGGCGCTGTCCATCACACCGCCTCCCCGGTACCGGCCAGCACGTCATAGACGGCCAGGTCGCGGTGCTCGACCTCGGCATCTGCGGGCCCGCTGACCGGGACCAGCAGCCGCCGCGCGGACCGCAGCGCCTGCGCCGCGGCCAGGTGCGCCGGGTCGGTGATGGTCTGGCGCCGCGCCCAGCACCGCCCATGATCAGCGACGATCCTCCCGTCGCAGGTCACCCGGACCCGGGACAGGCCCGCGGTGATCTCGATCCGGCGGCCGATCACCGCCGGGTCCACGGAGTAATCGTTGCTATCCAGCCGGACGTAGTGATCGCGCGGCAGCCGCGCCGTCCGGTACCACCCGGTGACCGGGGCGACCGGCGGCAGCGGGATCATCGCCGCCTTATCGGCGGCGACCCGGTCCGCCGGGGCGCACTCCAGGGCCCGCATCCGCCGGGTGTTCGCCCGCGGCAGCCACCCGGCCAGCTGGGCGTTGAAATCGGACGGCGACGCGAACGTACGCCCGGGCAGCCACGAGGTCTCCAGGTAGTCATGGAACCTCTCCACCAGGCCTTTCGCCTCCGGATCGGGGCTGGCAGATATACACGCCGGTGGCCAGGGTGCCGCGGAACGCCTGGCACTCCGCCGTCAGCTCCGCCCGCCCGGCCCGGCGGCGGCCCACCGCGCCCTCCCCGTCCCACACCAGCAGCCGCGGCACCGCCCCCAGCGCCTCGATCTCCGCCCACCAGCCGGCGAACAGGTCCTCCGCGCACCCCGACGGCACCAGCAGCGCCGACGCGTGCCGTGAATACCCCGAGACCATTGTCAGCACCGGCAGCTGCTTCGCCGTCCGGACCTGCCCGAACCCCACCGGCACCTCGACATCAGGGAACCAGAAGTCACACTGCGCCAGCTCCCCGGCCGCATACGCCGTCCGCGACGCCGGATCCGGCGGCAGGTACGCCGGGCGCCACTCCGCCACCCGCCCGCTCAGCGTCCGCACCGAGTACGGCCACCCGATCCGCTCCGCGATCACCGTCGACGGCATCGCCGGATATGCCCGAAGCAGCTCCCGGATCCGCGGCTCGAACTCCTCCGCCACCGACCCCTTCGCCGCCCGCTCATACCGCGGCGGCCCCTCCGACCGCAGCGCCGCGCGAACCGTGTTCCGGGAGACCTTCATCGTCCGGGCGATCTGCTTGATCGGCAAGCCCTCGGCCCGGTGCAGCCGGCGGATCTCCGCCCAGTCCTCCACTGAAATCACCTGCTTCCTCCCTGGCTCGGCTCGAGCCAGGCTTTCGGGAAGAAGGGTCAAAATTCGGATGCCACGCCGGGGTCAGTATTCAGCTTCCGTCGACAACTTTCTCATGGCCACGGACAGAGTCCAGCCCTGACGTGGGCTCGAACCGCAACGGCTTCTCCTCCGGTGAATGGCTTGCACTCACCTCGTCGGCTGCAACAGGCTTAGCGCCGTGGCACGGTTGTCTCTCTCGCGCATGCGAAAACCCCTGCCCGCTGCTACACGGGCATGGGCTCTGGCAGTTCTAGTTCTCTTGGCGCTTGTGTTCGTGTTCGTGGTGCTCCCTCCGCTGCTCTATGGCGAGGCCTCGTGCTCGCAGCCGCCCGACCCGAAGCGCCCCTGTACTGGCCTGACGGCTGCAGACCGGGCGACGGCCCAGAACGGGGTGCGCGCCGCGGGCGTGGCCGCCCTGCTGGCGCTGGGTGCTGCCTGGACAGCACTCGCGACATACCGGACCTACCGGGTGAACCAGGAGACGCACCGACTGAATCAGCAGGGGCAAGTGACAGGCCGGTATAAAGACGCGGTGGCACAGCTCGGCGAGGACAAGCTCGCCGTCCGACTGGGTGGCATCTACGCGCTGGAAAGGCTGATGAAGGACAGCTCGGACGACCAGCCGACGATATTGGAGGTCCTGGCTGCCTTCATTCGGCACCCTCCAGCCGACCAACGCCTTCGAGAACCTCGCCGTCGTCCCGAGGCCGCCCGACCTCATGACGGAGTGGCTCCAGGATTGTCGCTGCGCGAGGACGTCCAGGCATCGCTGACTGTGATAGGACGTCGCACCAGGCTCGACGTCGAACGCCCAATCGTATTGTTCGGAGCGCATCTGGAGGGCGCCCGCCTGGTCGGAGCGCATCTGGAGAGCGCCGACCTGACGGACGCCCAGCTCAAGAAGGCCGACTTGCCCGGCGCCCACCTCGGCGGGGCGACCCTGACCGGCGCCCACCTCGAAGGGGCGGACCTGTCCAAGGCCGACCTCCGCGAGGCGACCCTGCCCGGCGCCCACCTCGGCGGGGCGACCCTGACCGGTGCCCACCTCGAAGGGGCGGACCTGTCCAAGGCCGACCTCCGCGAGGCGACCCTGCCCGGCGCCCACCTCGGCGGGGCGACCCTGACCGATGCCCACCTCGAAGGGGCGGACCTGTCCAAGGCCGACCTCCGCGAGGCGACCCTGCCCGGCGCCCACCTCCAGTGGGGGACCCTGACCGGCGCCCGGCTCGGCGACGCGACCCTGACCGGCGCCCACCTCGAAGGGGCGACCCTGACCGGCGCCCACCTCGAAGAGGCGGACCTGACCGGCGCCCACCTCGAAGAGGCGGACCTGACCGATGCCGACCTCAGCAGGGCGGACCTGTCCGATGCCGCCCTCGAAGATGTGCAAGGTCTGTCACAGGTACAGCTCGACGCAGCGCTCGGCAACATGGAGACGAAACTGCCCGATGGATATGGGCGTCCGGCCGCTTGGTCAACCTGACCGGGGCCATCTGCACAACACTCCATGCCCTACGCACACATGCAGCACAATGTGAGCCTCGGCGCCTGGTCACCATCCACCCCGAGTGCGCCGCGACCGGCGCGGCGACGACATCGACGCAGACCGCGTGCGCGACGTCGCGATGCGAGGGTTCACGTCGTCCGTGTCGCGCTCGCCCAACGGACGGCACCGCCGATGGCAGTAACTCGCCACAACAGCCGAGGCTCCTCCACTGCACTACGCCGTTGGCCCGGCCGTCCCGCTCCTCGGGCGCCTGATATCTCCCTGGGTACCGCGGTACTTACCCGCGTCTCGTAAGGGTTCATTTGCGAGACCGTGCTAGGCCAGGCCTCCATAGAGTTCCCAGAGACCAACGTTAGTCCACGTCTGCGGCTGCGGGGAACAGGGGCCGATGCCGCTGTCGTTATGCGACACACTCATTCAAATTCCGCCACCTCACGCTAGTGCTCGTCGAACGATGCGGCGGCACGGACGTACATCCTCGGTCCAAATTCGATCGAATGAATGAGATCCGAGTTACACGGGCGCGTTCGAAATTGGCGCGACGTTCCACAGCCGCACCGTGCGGTCGTCGCCGCCGGTGGCGAGCTGGCGTGCTTCGGGCGAGAACGCCACCGCCAGCACTGGGCCATCGTGGCCTTTAAGGGTGCCGGTGAGCCGCCTGGTGGTTAGGTCCCACAGCCGCGCGGTGCCGTCGTCGCTGGCGCTGGCGAGCAGCAGCTGTCGTCGGCCGGGTGAGAAGGCCACCACCCCATTGACGAATCCGGTATGACCTTCCAGCGGGGCGAGCTGCCCGCCGGCGGCATCCCACAGTCGCACGGTATCGGCCGCGCCGACGCTGGCGAGCAGGTGTCCGTCGGGCGAAAAAACGCGACCTTGAACACCCTGGCGCCGACAACGAGCGTGGCGGTCAATCGGCCGCTGGCAGAACCCGACAACCGTACGGTTTGGTCGCTGCTCCCGCTGGCAAGCAGGTGTCCGTCGGCGAATACGCTGCCCCATTCACGATATCTTTGTGGCCTTTAAGGGTGCGGATGACCTCCCCGGCGGCGGGATCCCACAACCGCACAGTGCAGTCGGAGTTGGTGGTCGCGAGCTGGCGTCCATCAGGCGAGAACACCACTCCTCGCGCCCTGTTGTGGCCTTGAGGATGGCGGCGGGTTGGCCGCTGGCAGGGTCCCACAACCGCACGGTGCGGTCGTCACTG
>CAVZNH010000084.1:0-141168 GCA_963776505.1 uncultured Alphaproteobacteria bacterium | reverse complement strand
CGGCGCTCCGCGTGCGCGGCGGCGATCTCATCCGTGCCGAGGCGATCACCCACCATGCGGGCGATGCGCCTGAACTGATGATGGACGCCGACATCCGCGCCCTCTACGCGGCGATCCCGGAGCACGACCGAGCGCCAGGCGTGCATATCATGACCGGCCCGATCCATGTCGCCGACGCCATGCCGGGCGACATGCTGGAGGTACGCTATCTCGAAATGGTGCCGCGCCTGGCTTACGGCTCCAATCTCGCAGCGCACTGGGGATACCTGTATCGAGAGATGGCGGAGCGCGAGCGCGTCACGATTTTCCGCATCGACCGCACAACGAATCAGGCTACCGCCATGTTCGCCTATGATGTGGCGGAAAAGTACACGGTGCCTGGCCGCATCACCGACTGTGCTGCCTGCCGATGCGAACCGGCGCTCCGCGGCGTCCGTGTTCCTGTGCGCCCACATATAGGTACGGCTGGAGTTGCGCCGAACGCAATGGGCCGGATCAGCAGCGTGCCTCCCGGATTGCATGGAGGGAATATCGACAATTGGCGCATCGGTGCCGGCGCGACGATGTATTATCCCGTGCAGGTGCCCGGCGCGCTGTTCTCACTCGGCGATCCGCACATATCACAAGGTGACGGCGAAATCAGCGGTACAGCAATCGAAGCCTCGCTCGATGTGCTGTTCCAGGTGCATGTGCGGAAGGATTTCCGGTTTCCCTCGCCGCTGCTCGAGACGCCGCGCTATTGGATCGTGCACGGGTTCGACGAGGACCTGAACTTGGCGATGCGCAACGCCAGTCTTGACATGTTGGAGCTGCTGACCGAACAGCAGCGCCTCAGTCGGGACGATGCATACTCGCTGATGAGTGTGGCCGCTGACTTCGCGGTCACCCAGGTGGTGGACGGCAGACAGGGTATTCACTGCCGGATCGCCCGCGACATATTCAGTTGCGATGGAGGTCGATCCGGACCACGTGGGCTCGTAAGCACGTCAGAGTCCGCGTTTGGTTCCCCACGACGACCGGAGCAGATTGGCATCATCGCTCGTGTGGCTGCTGCACACCCCGCGTGGCACAGAACTTGCTGACTATCGACGCGGAGGAAGCGCTGAACAGACGCCACAGGAGCTTCGCCATATATGGCTGCGTATCGGGTTCACGCCTTGCCCGCCGCTGTCCTCGCCAAGGCCCAAAGCCCCTTGCGTGCGCGCGCGTTCTCACCGCACGCCGCTGTCGCAGCATTGCTTCTGCCGTCTCTCGTGTTTCTGGCGATGTTCTTCGCGCTGCCGGCGCTGGGATTGCTGGCTTGCAGCTTTCTCACCCAGGCCACCGACGGAACAATCGGCCTGCCGCTGACGCTTGAACATTACCGGCACTTTTTCACCGTAGGGCTCTACACCCACGTCCTGCTCACGACACTACGGATCAGCCTCGCGACGACGGCTTTGGCGATCCTTCTCGGCTACCCGGTCGCGATGGTGATGGTGCGCAGCAATCCTCTGGTCAATCGCGTTCTGACGATGATCGTTATTGCACCGCTGATCGTCAGCGTTGTGGTGCGGACCTATGGCTGGCAGTTGATCCTTGGCCGCGGGAAGACCGGCATCCTCAACTGGCTTCTGCTGAATTCCGGGTTTGCCAAGGAGCCTTTATCGTTGCTGTATTCCGAAGCCGCGGTGGTGATCGGCTCACTGCACGTCTTCTTTCCTATGCTGGTGTTGCCGCTCGCTTCGTCGTTGGGGCGTATCGACCCGCGCATCGAGGACGCCGCGCGCACATTGGGCGCAACATCGTGGCGGATCTTCCGCCGAATCACTGTTCCGCTCAGCCTGCCTGGGCTGGCGGTGGGCTGCACCCTGGTGTTCTCGTTGACGGCGGGATCCTTCGTGACGCCTGCCATCCTTGGCGGCAATGGCGCGCAGATGCTGGGCATGCTCGTCGACCAACAGATCCTCGTCGTCTACGACTGGCCATTCGGTGCTACCGTCGCCACTGTACTCGTCGTGATCGTCCTGGCGGTGAACATCGTCTCGCTTCGCGCGCTCAGTCTGCGCAGGATGGCACGAGCGACATGAGCAATCGCCTGAGAGGGCCGATCGCGTGGCTGCTTTTCCCGATCACCACTGCGATGATGATCTTCATTCTGGCGCCATTGCTCGTGACAGTCGCGATTTCGATCAGCGATACGCCCTACGTCGTGTTCCCGCCGCGTGGCTTTACCCTGGATTGGTACACGAAGGTACTGCAGGACGCCGATTTCCAGGCTTCGCTGGCGTTCAGTTGTCTGCTCGCCGTCGGGGCGACGCTTGGCGCGCTGCTGCTGGGCGTCCCGGCGGCCTTCGCCGTTGTGCGCCATCAGTTTCCCGGACGTGACGCTGTCGCCGCTGCGCTGCTGTCTCCGTTGGTGTTCCCGGTGCTGATCACCGGCGTGGCACTGCTGCAGCTCTTCGCCTTCATGCGTTCCGACAATGTGTTCACTCAACATGCTGATCGCTCATGTGCTGGTGACGATGCCCTATGTGGTTCGCACCGTCGCCGCCAGCCTGACTCTCGCGGACATCGCGCTGGAAGATGCGGCACGAACCCTGGGCGCCGGACGCTGGCGGGTATTCCGCCGGATCACCATCCCGCAGATCGCACCTGGTCTCGCGGCCGGCGCGCTGTTTGCGTTCATGGTGTCGTTCGACAATTTTCCCATATCGTTGTGGCTGGCTGACGCTCAGCACAATCCGATTCCGCTGCTGGTGTTCCAGATGATTGACAATGTCTTCGAGCCATCGGTCGCGGCGATCTCGACCCTGATGATGCTGCTGGCAATGGTGATCGTGATGGTGCTGGAGCGGATCACTGGCCTGCGGCGGGCGATGGCAATTTAGATGGAGGAAGTGATGGGTCAGGCCGTACGACGCCGCATCGTATTGAGTGGAGCGATCGCTGCGCCGCTGATCATTGGGCGCCGTGCCGCGGCGGCGGACCGATCGATCACCGTGGGCATCTATACTGGCCAGCAAGGCGACGTTGTGCGCAAGGAGATCATTCCGCCGTTTGAGGCCAAGCACCAGTGCAAGGTGTACACGACCCAGGGCGTGACCTTGGAGCAGATCGCGCTGATGCGCGCGACACGCAACAACCCGAAATACAGCGTCATGTTCGTGGACGACATAGGGGTCGAACTCGCCAAGCGAGAGGGACTTATCGAACAGCTTCCGCGCGAGCAGATTCCGAACATGGAGCGCGTGCTCAAACGCTTCATCTATTTCGACGGCTACGGTGCCGCGTTCGCGATGTCGGCCGCGGGACTCTGCTACAATACGGCGACCGGCAAGCCGCTGACCAGTTATGGCGATCTGTGGGATCCGCGCCTGCGCAATCGTTTCATGATGGAGTTGCCGAAGGCCACCCAGAGTCTTTACCTGCTGATCGCCGCCGTCTCGCTCGAGACCGGCAAACCCTATGCCCAGACGCAGTACATGATCGAACAGGCGTGGCCGAAGATGGAGGCGCTGAAGCCGAATGTGCTGAGCATATTCGAGAGCCAGACGACGGTCATGCAGGTGGCTAACGGGCAGGCCGACGTCGCCGGCATCTTCTATTCGAAGACCGTCTATCCCTACACGGTGAAAGGCGTTCCGGTCGAGATGTGCTATCCGCGCGAGGGTGCCTTTGCCGGTATCAACACCGTCACCCTGGTCAAGAATGCACCCGACCGCGAACTCGGCATCGCCTTCATCAATCACATGCTGGATCCCGCCATTCAGAAGTTGCTGGCCGAGGAGACACTGACAGCGCCGTCCATCTCCGGCCTGGAGTTCAAGCCGGATGTCGCGAGGTTCATGGCATATCCCGAGTTGAAGATGGACGAGATGCAGATCTTCAGCCCCGACTGGACCTTCATCAACCCGATCCGGGCCAAATTGCTGGAGAAGTACAATCAGGTCTTTGGCGCCTGAGGCCGGGCGCGATCATGGCAGCCTCCGTTCGTCTGCGCGAGCTGATCAAGGAGTTCGGTGCCACGCGCGCCGTCGATCGCGTGTCGCTTGCCATCGAGCCAGGCACCATTGTGGCGCTGCTTGGCCCAAGCGGCTGCGGAAAGACCACTACACTTCGCATGATCGCCGGGCTTCTTGCATCCGGATGCGGGCGACATCATCATCGACGGGCGATCGATCACCGATGTCCCCGTGCATCGACGCAATGTCGGTATGCTGTTTCAGAATTACGCGCTGTTTCCACATATGACGGTTGCCGAGAACATCGGCTTCGGTCTGGAGACGCGAAACATCAGGCGGAACGCAGCAGCACCGCGCATCGCCGCCGCATTGCAGCTTGTGCAGCTTGCTGGCTTCGAGCATCGCATGCCCGCGCAATTGTCCGGGGGCCAGCAGCAGCGCGTGGCGCTGGCGCGCGCATTGGTGGTGGAGCCTGCCGTGTTGCTGCTCGATGAGCCACTCGGCGCGCTCGATAGAGGTCTCCGGCAGGAAATGCAGATCGAACTGCGCGATCTGCAACGAAGGCTCGGGATCACCACGGTCCTGGTCACCCATGACCAGGACGAGGCGCTGACCATTGCTGACCGCATCGCGATCATGCGGAATGGCTATCTCGAACAATCTGGCACGCCAGCCGACGTCTACCAGCGACCAGTATCGCGCTTCATTGCCAGTTTTCTTGGTGCGTCCAACTTCTTCCGCGGCAAGGTCGAGCGGACGGACAACGGCGCAATTTGTGTTGCCGTGCCTGGTGGACCAGCGATCTCAGTGCGTTCCTCGCGACCGGTTGGCACGCCAGTCACCATTGCGCTACGGCCCGAATCGGTGAAGGTCGAGGTGCCCGACCAAACTCGAGACGCCGAAGCCAAAGTAAACGAGGTCGATGCCGTGGTCGAGAAGATCGTCTATCATGGCTTCATCAGCCATCTCTACCTGCGCCAGAACAATGGCGATCCCATGATTGCATTCCGGCAGAATGAGACCGGTCCGTCATGCCAATCGCGCCAGGCAAACGGGTCCGCGCATATTGGTCGGAGGAGAGTAATCATATCGTTCGTGACGAGGCGGGAACGGCATTCGACCATGCAGCGGAATAGGAAATTGATGGGATGTAGCCAAACTGCACCGCCGCTCCCTGCTGGGCGGCTTCACCGCTGCTGCCGCGCGAGCGCAACCGCACCGTACCCCAGCGCCGCTCCAGCGCAAGTGCTTAGAATTGCGATGACCGCATCGGACCTCCCGACCGTTACGGGCATTCCGAACAATGGCGGCGAGGGTTTCCGCTTCCTCGGCTATCCCGCCTACGATGGCGTCATCAACTGGGACTATACCCATGTAGATCAGACGGCCGATGCGACGCCTGGGCTGTTTGAGTCCTGGGCGATCGATCCCGGGAATCCGACCCGGTGGATCTTTACACTGCGGGCAGGGGTCATATTCCATGACGGCTCGCCGCTTACCATGGATGACATCGTGTGGAATTTGCAGCGGGTCTGGGACGACAAGTCACCGCAATACGACGCACCTGCGGCACCCATCGTGCGCGCGACGGTGACCATGATGGACCGTTGGGAGAAGATCGACGATGGCAAGATCGCGCTCTACACCAAGAGCCCGTTCAGCTTCTTTCACAATTTGCTCACCAGTTTCCTCATCGCCAGCCCAAGGCAATGGGAAAAGATGGGGCGGAGCTGGGCCGGCTTCGCCAAGGCGCCATCTGGAACCGGCCCTTTCAAAATCACCCGCATCGTGCCCGGCCAATATGCCGAACTGAGCCGCAACGAGAACTACTGGAACAAATCACGTATTCCCAAACTGGAACGTATCGTCGTGTATCCGATGCCTGAGGCGACGACACGAGTGGCCGCGCTGCGCTCCGGCCAAGTCGACTGGATTGAAGTACCGCCGCCGGATGCCATCCCTTCGCTGCGCAGCGCAGGATTTCAGATCAGCCTTTGGCCGTATCCACATACCTATCCCTACGTGCTCAACTGCGCGCCAGGTACGGTATTCAGTGATGTTCGCGTGCGTCAGGCGATTAACTTCGCGATCGACCGCGACGGTCTTTGCGCGATGCTCAATGGCACGGCGAAGCCTGCTTATGGATTTTATCCGCCCGATCACCCGCTATTCGGCAAGCCGGAGCTTCGCTACAGCCACGATCCGGAGCGTGCCAAGGACCTGCTCACGCAGGCGGGGTACGGGCCGAACAAGCGTCCGCGCGCAAAGATCATGATATCGACCTCGGGCTCGGGGCAGATGGTGCCGATCCCCATCAATGAGTTCCTGCAGCAGAACTTCGCGGCGGTCGACATTGACGTGGATTTTGATGTGGTCGAGTGGGGTACAATGTTGATTGCACGTCGCAGTCCACCCAGCCCGGCGACATCGCATGGAGATGACGGCATCAATAACAGTCTCGGTTATACCGATCCGTCCACGTTGTACCGCCTGTTCGCCACTGCGAGCTTTCCGCCTGCCAGCACGAATTGGGGACATTTCAGTAATGCCCGCTTCGATGACCTTACCACGCGTGCCCAGGCCAGCTTCGATGTGGCGGAACAAACCAGGTTGCTGGCGGAGGCTCATGCCATTCTCGTTGACGAGGCCGCATGGCTCTATATTTGCCACGACCTGAACCCACGGGCGATGAGCAAGAGCGTGCAGAACTTTCACCCTGCGCAGAGCTGGTCACAGGATTTCACGCATATCACCATGGGCTGAGCGCGGCGACTCGCCCGGTTGTGAAGGACGAGGGCAATGTCCCATGCAGCGTCGCTGACTCTGCCTATAGGCGCGACCGAACTCGCACTCGCTCGCCGCCGCGCCATATTGTCCTGCGCCATCGGCAATTTCTTCGAACTGTTCGACTTCACCATTTACGGCTTCTTTGCTGTCGCGATCAGTCGTGCATTTTTCCCAGCCGGTGACCCGGTGCTTGCAATGGCAAGCACATTCGCGACGTTCGGGGCGGCCTTTGTCATGCGCCCGATCGGGGCGATCGTGCTGGGCGCCTACGGTGACCGCGCGGGGCGACGCGCGGCGCTAGTGGTGACGATCGGACTCATGGCGACCGCAACGGGAGTGACAGGACTGATCCCGACCTACGCCAGTATCGGGATTTGGGCGCCGACGCTTTTGTTGCCCTGCCGCATGGTGCAGGGGTTTTCCACCGGTGGCGAGTGGGGTGGCGCGGCGACTTTCCTCGTTGAGTATTCTCCCCCGGGCAAGCGCGGGATCACCGGTAGCTGGCAGCAGTTCAGTACCCAGATCGGCTCGCTTGCGGGTTCCACTTCGGCGACCGTCCTCGCGACAGGCCTCTCCGAAACTGCGTTCTATAGCTGGGGTTGGCGCTTGCCGTTCCTGTTCGGCTTTCTGCTCGGGCCGATCGGCTATTACCTGCGCCGGAAGGTCGCCGAGACCCCGGTCTTCGCGGACACCGTCGAACAACGCAAAGTCGAGCGCGCACCGCTGCGCGTCGCGATCCGCGATTACGGCGACCGCATGATCCAGGCCTTTGGCCTGAGCATCATCGGCTGCATCGCTGGCTTCGTCTTCACCGTCTATCTCGTCAGCTACGCCATCAACACGATGAAGCTACCCGCAGGCGTGGCGCTATCCTGCGCCATGGTGTCCGGCGTGATCGTGGTGACGCTGACGCCGTTTTTCGGCGCGTTGTCAGACAGGATCGGGCGCAGGCCGCTGATCCTGGCCTGCGCGATACTCAATCTCCTGTTCGACTACCCGTTGTTCCTGCTGGCGATCCACGGCAGGTCGCATGGTTCTCTTCTGCTGGCACTGGCGGCGAACGCGGTTTTCCAGTCGATGTATACCGGCACAATTCCTTCGATTCTGGCCGAGATGTTCCCGACACGCGTACGCTATACGGCACTCTCGGTCAGTTACGGGTTTGCTGTGATGCTGTTCGGCGGTTTCGCGCCACTCATCTCCACGTGGCTCGTGAAGGTTACCGGCAATCCGTATTCGCCGGCATTCTACGTGATGGCCGGTGGTGCGCTGAGTGCCATCGCCATTCTCAGCATGAAGGAATACCGCAACGCGCCATTGGACTGATCGGGCAGCGGCCGCTTGCCGCCGAACTCCCGGCTCACCTATCCTGCCACATAACATCTGGTTAGCGGCGGGAGTGAGCCAATGACGACACATGTGCGCTGCGGTACGCTGTTCGTGGGAAATGACGCCACCGCTCTGAAAGACCATACACTCGGCTTCGACGGGCGGGGCGAGATTACCTATCTCGGCCCGACGAGTGAGGCTCCGCCGGTCGCTGCCCGCGAGGCAGTGCTCGACTACAGCAATCTCTTCGTTATGCCCGGCCTCCAGGACGTTCACACACACCTCGCCTACGGCAATGCCAAGTCGGAGGAGGATATCGACCTGTACCAGCCGATGGAGTTCCGCTCGCTGCGCGGGCTGTTCTTCGCGCAGAAGGTGCTGGCTGCGGGCTATACGTCGATCTGCGCGCCGGGCGACGCCGGGCAGATCAGCCTGTCGGTGCGCAACGCAATCAACTTCGGGCTGTTCGATGGCCCGCGTGTCACCGCGGCCGGCCGCTATCTTACGACGCGCCAGGGGCTGACCGACTGGTATCCGACCTGGATCGGCGTGCCCGACACGTCGATCGGCCGTCTCGTCACCAACAAGGACGAAGCGATCGAAGAGATCCGCGTGCAGGTCAAGAATGGCGTTGATTGCATCAAGATCGCCATGGACGGTGTGCAGACACGCGAGAACGGCGAGCTGATTGCTGCATTCAATCAGGACGAAACGACTTCGATGGTCATCGAGGCGCACAGGCTCGGCAAACGCGTCGTTGTGCATGCCCGCGGGCGCGAGGCGATACTGTATTCCGCTCACGCTGGCGTCGATCTGATCTTTCATGCCACATATCTCGACGACGAATGTCTCGAGGCGATGGTGAAGTGCGGCACGGCCATCGGACCGACCCTGACATTCCCGCGCAACATCATCGACTTCACTCAGCCGCACGAGCCTGCCGCTATCAAGGGCCGGATCAGCGACACGGAGCGGGAATACGATATCGCCTGTGTCAACATGCAGAAGGCGAAGCGTGCTGGCGTACCGATGATGACCGGAACCGATTCAGGCTTTGCCGTGACGCCGTACGGTGAGTGGCATGCGACCGAGCTGGAGATCTTCGTCCGTGACCTCGGCTTCACACCTGCCGAAGCGCTGTGCTGCGCGACCTCGGTTACCAGCCGATTCATGGCCCGTGGTGGCAAATTCGGCGTGTTGGAGCGCGGGCGGTTGGCCGATTTCATCGCAGTCGATGGTTCGCCGCTGGAGAACGTGGCGATCCTACAGGACAAGCAACGCATTCGCCACGTGCATGTCGCGGGCAAGCGCATGCAGATTCCCGAGCGCTCCTATGATCCGCGCCAGGTCACCGATCGAAGCTTCAGCAACTGGACCGATCTCTACACGCAGGAGCGGGTCAGGTCACTCCGACCAAACCGCGTCCATCTTGCCGAGGCGGCTGAATAGGACTCAGCGCCCCCGCATCGCGCGCACGAGCTGTTCGGGGTTGATCGGCGTCGCGTTCACTTCCACGCCGAACGGAGCCAGGGCATCGCAGACCGCGTTGGCGATGGCCGCGGGCGGGGCAACCGCGCCACCTTCGCCCACGCCCTTGACGCCGAGAGGGTTGAGCGGCGACGGCGAATGCTGGTGCAGGATCTGGAACGCCGGCATGTCGCCCGCGATCGGCAGCGCGTAGTCCATCAACGAGCCGCTGAGTAGTTGCCCGTTCGCGTCATAGGCGATGCCCTCGCACAGGATGCCGCCGAGGCCTTGGACCGCGCCACCCATGATTTGACCTTCGACCAGCATCGGGTTGACGACGACGCCGCAATCGTGGGCGACGGCGTAGCTCTCGATCGCGACGCGGCCGGTATCGCGGTCCACCTCGACGATGGCAGCATGGACCGCATAGCTCCAGGTGACCGTTGGCGGCTGCCAATAGAAGGTTTCCTCGAGGCCGGCGTCGATCCCTGGCGGGCGTTCGTTCTCCCATCCCGGACGCGCTGCCTGCGCGATCCTGGCGAGGCTCACCATGGCGCCTGGCGCGCCGACCACGCCGACGCCGCCATCGCGCAATTCCAGGTCGACCTCGGCGCATTCCAACAGATTGGCGGCGATGGCGAACACCTTGTGCCGCAGCCGCTCGCTCGCGTGATGCATCGCGGCCGACAGGGTGACGGTGCTGCGGCTTGCCATGGTGCCGAACCCGATTGCGATCGCGGCCGTGTCGGCGAGCGCAACCACGACGTCTTCTGGCGCGACCTTCCATAGATCCGCCGCGACCTGGGAGAAGATGGTCTCCATGCCCTGACCCTGCGGGCATGCGCCGGACGAAACATAGATCTTGCCGGTGGGATCGACACGAACAAACGCGCTTTCGAACGGCCCGACACCGGTGCCTTCGATGTAGCAGCCGATGCCGAGCCCGAGATAGCGGTTGTCACGACGTGCCTGCTCCTGGCGCTGTCGGAATGCCGCGACGCCGCCGATTGCATCGAGCGCCTTCGCCAGGGCGGCAGGATAATCGCCGCTGTCATACACGATCGGCTCTCCGTCGCGATACGGAATGCCGACGCGATAGGGCATTTCGTCGGCGCGGATCATGTTGCGTCGTCGCACCTCCGCTGGCTCCAGTCCCAGAGTCCGCGCCACGAGATCGATGGTGCGCTCCATCGCGAATGCGGCTTCAGGGCGGCCGGCACCGCGGTAAGGGGCATTCGGAACCTTGTTGGTGACGGCGATCCTGCCGGACGCCGCGAGATTCTCGATCTTGTAAGGCCCTGTCAGGTGGACCGCCGTGTTGTAGGCGACACCCGATCCGATCGGGTTCCAGGCGCCGCAATCGACAATGTAATCGTCGCGCAACGCGAGGATGCGGCCGTCGTCGTCGAAGCCGACCTCGACGTCATGCAACTGATCGCGCGAATGCGTTGCACTCATCATGTGCTCGCGGCGATCTTCGATCCAGCGTACCGGTCGTCCGAGGCGGCGGGCGAGGAACGTGATCAGCAGATCCTCGGGATAGACGTGGCCTTTGCCGCCGAAACCACCGCCCACATCCAGCGCGACGCAGCGGACGCGCGCTTCCGGCAGGCTGAGCAGCGCGGCCGCTTCACGGCGAACCCAGTGAACCACCTGGGTCGAGGACCAGATCGTCGCCGTGTCGCTGCGAGGATCATAGGCGCTGACGACGCCGCGGCATTCCATCGGCACGGCGGAGTAGCGATGGTGATAGAAGCGTCGCGTCAACCTGTGCGGCGCGCGTGCCAGTGCGGCGTCGACGTTGCCACGGCCAACCGAAAAATTGCCGATCTGGTTGGTCTGGAACTGATCGTGCACGATGCAACTGTCCGGACGCAACGCTGCCTCGGGGTCAACGACCGCGGGCAGCTCCTCCAGATCCATCATGCACCAGTTCGGCCGCGTCTTCTGCCTGGTCGCGGCTTTCAGCGACGATGATCGCGATCGCCTCGCCCACGTGCCGCACTTTGTCATGCGCCAGAAGTGGCTGTCGTGGACTGAGGAACTTGTGCTGGATGACCGATGTCCATTTGCGCGGCAACGAGATCTGTCCCTCGGGCACCGACGGGAGCATCTGCAACAGGTCGGCGCCGTCGAGCGCGAACACGACACCGGGTGCTGTAGCGGCGCGCGACAGGTCGACCGAGCGGATGCGGGCGTGCGCCACAGGGCTCCGCACGAGGACCGCATGCAGCATGCGCGGCAGGACGAGATCGGCAATGAACTGCCCCTGGCCGGTCAGCAGCCGGCGATCCTCGCGTCTCAGCAGCGAGCGCCCGACATAGGGAGTTCCAATGTCGTCCATTGTTCCAACCTCGCAGTGATGCGTGAGTTTGCGGCAATTGCCGGCGGAGGACCAGCGCGGCAGTATACGCGCAACACATCCGCCGCCGACGGCGACTGTCAACAGGAGGAACCGATGATCGATCTGTATTTCTGGCCGACCGGAAACGGCAAGAAGGTCGTCATTCTGCTCGAGGAACTCGGACTGCCCTACACGTTCAAGCCGATCAATATCGGCCGTGGCGATCAGCTCACTGCCGAGTTTCTGAAGATTTCTCCCAACGGCCGGATGCCGGCGATCGTCGACGACGAGCCGATGGGTGGTGGCGAGCCAATTTCGATCTTCGAGTCAGGCGCGATCATGACGTATCTCGCCGAAAAGACCGGGCGGTTCTGCCCCACCGACCCGCGCGGGAGATACGACGTTGCGCAGTGGGTAAGCTGGCAAATGGCCAATCAGGGACCAAAGCTGGGCGAGCAGGGGCATTTCCGGCGCGCGCTCGACGCCGGCAGCAATGGCGATCTTTCGTATGCCATTCGCCGCTTCGACAATGAGACGCATCGCATCTTCGGGGTGATGAACCTCGGACTGTTCAACAAGCGTTATCTGGCGGCCGGCGAGTACACGATCGCCGACATGATCTGCTATCCCTGGGCGTCGAGCTGGGCGACACGGAAGATCGACATCGACGAGTTCCCGAACGTGAAGCGCTGGCTGGAAGAAATTGGCGAGCGGCCGGCCGTCAAGAAAGCCATGGCGCTGGGACCCGAGTTCCGCGAGGACCCGGCTTCGATCAGCGCTGATGAGCAGGCCCGTCGACGGGCCCTGGTCGCGGACCAACGCGCACAGGCGATACCGGCGGAATGGATGGCCGCGGCGCCGGCGTAGCCGTTCGATACCCTGGCACCGGAGGAAGCCATGGCGTCAACGTCAACAGTCGAGGCCGCGCGGATCTCGGCCGACGAATGGCAGATCCGCTGTGACCTCGCGGCCTGCTATCGCCTTGTCGATATGTTCGGGTGGTCGGACCTGATCAACACGCGCATCACGGCGCGCGTGCCGGGGGAGCATGACCATTTCCTGATCAATCCCTACGGGCTGCTGTACGAAGAGGTCACTGCGTCGTCGTTGGTGAAGATCGACGCCGCGGGCGACAAGGTCGAGCCCACGGAAAGCGAGGTCAACAGCGGGGGCTTCGCGATACCAAGCGCGATCCACATGGCGCGACCGGAGCTAGGTTGTGTGGTCCACACGCATACTGTCGCCGGCTGCGCCGTGTCGATGCAAAAGTATGGACTGCTGCCGCTCAATCAGCATGCTTTGCAGGTGATCGGCGACGTTGCCTATCACGACTATGAGGGCACGGGGCGAAACCCCGAGGAGCGTGCGCGCTTGCTCGCCGATTTCGGTGATCGCCACATCATGGTCCTGCGCAATCATGGCCTGTTGGTGGTCGGAACGACGATCGCCGAAGCTTTTGTGGCGACGTATCGCATGGAGCGGGCGTGCGCGATGCAGCTCGCCTTTCAGCAATCCGGGGCTGAATTCAACCCGATCCGCGACGAGGTGGTGAGCGCCGCCCATGACAATGCGAAGCTCCGGCGGAGCGGCGACAGGGTCGAATGGCTTGCGCTGCTGCGCAAACTCGACCGCGTCGCTCCAACCTACAAGCAGTAGCTGCCGTCACGCCAGCCCGTAGAGCGCCGCGGCATTGTCATGGGTCAGTGCGCGGCGCATTTCCGGCGTGAGCGTGCGCATCTGCCGCTCGATTGCCTCCCGCGAATGCGGCCACACGCTGTCGGGATGCGGGTAGTCCGACGCCCACAGCAGATGCCCCTCGCCGAAGAACGGCAGCAGCGACAGTGCGACGTAGTCTTCCTGGAATGTCGCGTAGATCTGCCGCTGGAACAGCTCGCTGGGTTTGGTGACCAGCGCGCTGCCACCCTTGTCGGCCCAGAATTCCTTCGCCTCCCACAGCCGCCAGTGACGGTAGTCCAGTTCCTGCACAAGCCAAGGGAGCCAGCCGGTTCCGGCTTCCGCCATGACGATGCGCAGCTTCGGATGCCGCTCGAGGATGCCCCAGGCGAACAGGTCGACGAAGGGCTCCAGGAAGTTGCCGAGGAAGAATTTGGTATTCTCGAATACGCTCGCCGCCTTGCCGGCGGCGCGGTCACCAGGACGGCCGACAAACACCGTGATGTGCCATGCCAGGATGATGCCGCTCGACTCCAGCGCGGCCCATAGCGGTTCCCATGCGGGATCGTCGAGCTTCGGGTTGATGTTGGCGATCATCAGGTTGACCTGGCGGACCCCGCCTCTCGCCGTCAGCCGCGACAACTCCTGCACTGCGCCCTCGGGGTTCTCGGGCAGCATCGGCACGCCGATCAGCCGATCCGGTGCTGCCGCGCAAAAGTCCAGCAGCCAGTCGTTGAAGACCCGATAGCAGGCCGCGCGCAGCACCGGATCGTCGGTGGAGATCTGAAAGATCGGACCGAAGATCAGTTGCGTCTGAACTCCGTCGCGATCCATGTCGGCGAGCCGCAACTTGGCGTTGGCGGGCCGCCGCGCACTGTTGTCGTGGATGCCGGCGCGATCGAGCGCCGTATAGATCGGCTTGATCGGCCGTGCGGAGCCGGTGGCTGGCGGTTTGCCATCCCAGCGGCCCCACACTTTGCCGTCGCAGATCCACACGGCCTGCCCGTCGCGTTCCTCGACGTGCGGGGCGCGGTCGCGCAGTGAGGCGGGCAGGCGGGTTTCCCAGAGGTCGGCCGGCAGTTGGCCGAGATCCATGTGATCGTCGCAGGAGATCAGTCCGTCCGGCATTTCGTCCTCCAACGGCTGGTGTTTGAGCCGATCGGGCCCTTTGTTTGTGCCACGGGCAGGCTAGCCACTGTTGGGTTTCCCCGAAAGTGCTCGATGCGGCAGAGACGCCACAATTGCGAACGGAGCCAGAAAACGGCTAAGACGGTTTTGCCGGATGAGGGCGTGCGTGCTCCCCGGGACATTCAGCTACGAACCAATCCGGACCAATAAGCAGTAAAATCAGGCTCTTGCCGGGTTAGCACAGTGGTAGTGCAGCGGTTTTGTAAACCGAAGGTCGGGGGTTCAAATCCCTCACCCGGCATGCTTGCTCACTGCCGCAATGATGGGCGGCTGCTGAAATGTGGCGAAATTGTGCTTGCGTTGTGGCGGAAATCTGGCGACAACGTGCCAGCCCCGTGCAATTCGGGCCGCTGGCTTATCGGCGCTTCAAAGGAGTGATTGTGGAAACGCCCAGAACCGGTCTCGTTACGGTGGATCTCCGGCTCGATTGGGATCGCGTCGGCCTCCTGTTTGCGACCTTCGGCGTAGCCTGCGGGGGTCTTGCCACCGTGTTCTACAGCATCGGCTTCCTCGTTCAGGCATTATCCCACCACGTGTGACCACCGCTGCCGATTGGCGGCTTGACGCCGGCTGCACCAGCGCCAGAACTCCCACCCTGACCAAACCGGCGGGGGAACGGACATGAGCAACGTGCGTATCGTGGCGAGCAATTTTGGCTTCCCCGAAGGCCCAGTGGTCATGCCCGACGGTGCGGTCATCCTCACCGAAATCGCTGGACGTTGCTGCACGCGTATAGGCCCGGACGGTGCGCGGTCGACCGTCGGCAGCGCCGGCGGCGGACCCAACGGTCTCGCGATCGGCCCCGATGGTGCGCTCTATCTCTGCAACAATGGTGGCGGCAAATATCCGCCGGGCCACTGGATGGCGATCGGTCCCGCGGATGATTATGACGGCGGATGCATCCAACGCATCGACACGAAGACCGGCGACACGCGCGTACTCTATGCGCACTGCAACGGACACAAGCTGTCGGCGCCGAACGATCTGGTGTTCGACACGCACGGTGGCTTCTATTTCACCGATCTCGGCAAGCGCTATGCACGCACGCGCGATCATGGCGGCCTCTACTATGCATTGCCGGACGGTTCCAAAATAGTCGAGGTGGCGTATCCGATCCTCAGCCCTAATGGCTGCGGCCTCTCGCCCGACGGCAAGGTGCTGTACGTTGCCGACACCGAGCCCGCGCGGCTGTGGGCATTCGACATCGCGTCGCCGGGCCTGGTGAAGAAGCAAGGCTGGCCGTCACCGCATGGCGGACGGCTCATCGCCGGTCTCGGCGGTTTCCAGCGCTTCGATAGTCTGGCGGTCGAAGCCAGCGGAAATGTCGCGGTCGCCACGCTGCATGCGGGCTGCATCACTGTGATCGCCCCCGACGGCAGGGTCGTGCGTCAGGTTGCCATGCCGGACGAATTCCCCACCAACATCTGTTTCGGCGGCGCGGACATGCGCACCGCCTACGTGACGCTTTCGGCGACGGGCCGCCTCGGCGCGCTGGATTGGGACGAGCCGGGACTGCGCCTGAATTTTTGAACCGTGGGCGAAACCGCACGCTTGGTCGCGCGTTCAGGGCACCACTTCCAAGGAGATGCGGAATGAGCGACAGGTTCGAAGGCGCTGCCCGCGAAATGGGCGGCCGCGTGCAGCAGAAGGTGGGTGACTTCGCAGGCGACGCCAAGACGCAGGCGGAGGGCATGTACAATCAGGCGGCGGGTCAGGCGCAGCAGCAGGTCGCGCGGCTAAGCGACGTGATCAAGGACCAGCCGATCGCCTCGGCCCTGGTCGCGGTCGGAATCGGCTATCTGCTGGGGCGATTCACCACCTGACCAAGAGTTGTCTGGAATGAAAGGGCCAACAGCCACATCTATGCGTGGCCGAAGGGGAACGATCATGCCAGCCGCTATCCGCAAGTCGCGTATCAGCGAGGGCTCGCCCAACCCCCGCGGCGCGACCTGGGATGGCTTGGGCGTCAACTTCGCGCTGTTCTCGGCGAACGCCACCAAGGTCGAGCTTTGTCTGTTCGACGATTCTGGCCGCACTGAACTCGAACGCATCGAGTTGCCCGAGTACACCAATGAGGTGTGGCATGGCTATCTGCCCGAGACGCGACCCGGCACCATCTACGGTTACCGCGTGCACGGACCGTACGATCCGCGCAACGGCCACCGCTTCAATCCGAACAAGCTCCTGCTGGATCCCTATGCCAAGGCGTATGTCGGCGCACTGCGCTGGGACAATTCGTTGTTCGGCTACACGATTGGTGCGCGGGATGCTGATCTGACCTTGGATCGCCGCGACAATGCGCGTTTCATGCCGAAATGCCGTGTGATCGATCCCGCGTTCACCTGGGGTCGGGACCGTCGGCCTGAGGTGCCTTGGGCCCGCACCATTCTGTACGAAGCGCATGTGCGAGGCCTGACGAAATTGCACCCAGCGGTGCCTGAGGAGATGCGTGGCACGTTCTCTGGTCTCGGCCGTAAGGAGGTGGTCGATTATATCCGCTCACTGGGCGTCACCTCGATTGAGCTGCTGCCGATCCACGCATTCGTCAACGATCGGCATTTGCTGGAAAAGGGCCTGACGAATTACTGGGGCTACAACTCGATCGGCTTCTTCGCGCCAGATCCGCGCTATTCCGCCGTCCCGGCCTTCGTGTTCTCTGAGTTCAAGGAGATGGTCGCGCGCCTGCACGATGCCGGCCTCGAGGTGATACTCGACGTCGTCTACAATCACACGGCCGAAGGCAACGAGCGCGGTCCCACCCTGTCGTTCCGCGGCATCGACAATGCGTCGTATTATCGACTGCTTCCCGACCAGCCGCGCTACTATATCAACGACACAGGCACCGGGAACACCTTGAATCTCAATCATCCCAGCGTGCTGCAGATGGTTACCGACTCGCTGCGCTACTGGGTGAACGAGATGCACGTTGATGGCTTCCGCTTTGATCTGGGAACCATCCTGGCGCGCCAGCACGACGGCTTCGACGCTTCGCATGGTTTTTTGCAGAGCTGCCTGCAGGACCCGGTGCTGTCGCAGGTGAAGATGATTGCCGAGCCCTGGGATATCGGTCCGGGCGGTTATCAGGTCGGCGGTTTCCCGCCCGGCTGGGCAGAGTGGAACGACAAGTTCCGCGACACGGTGCGCGCGTACTGGAAGGGCGACGACGGCAAGGTGCCCGAACTTGCCACGCGCCTTGCCGCCTCTGCCGATGCATTTGCCCGCCGTGGCCGCAAGCCGTGGTCCAGCGTCAATTTCATCACCGCGCATGACGGCTTCACGCTGCACGACCTCGTCTCGTACAACGACAAGCACAATGAGGCGAATGGCGAGAACAACCAGGACGGCCACTCCGACAATCTCTCGTGGAATCATGGCGTCGAGGGACCGACCGATGATCCCAACATCGCGGCACTCCGCACCAGGCAGACGCGCAACCTGCTGGCGACGCTGCTGCTGGCGCAGGGCACGCCAATGCTGCTTGCCGGCGATGAGTTCGGCCGCACCCAGCAAGGTAACAACAACGCCTATGCGCAGGACAATGCGATCAGTTGGGTCGATTGGAACATTTCCGACGACGGCGCCGCGCTGATTGAA
Organism: uncultured Alphaproteobacteria bacterium; assembly: GCA_963776505.1. Classification (GTDB taxonomy): domain Bacteria; phylum Pseudomonadota; class Alphaproteobacteria; order Acetobacterales; family Acetobacteraceae; genus JAMXLO01. The sequence goes on along the minus strand of CAVZNH010000084.1, from coordinate 122,841 downwards.
TTCGTGCGCCGACTGATCGCACTGCGGCAGGCATTTCCCATTCTGCGTCGGTCGCGCTTCCTGACCGGCGAGTACAATGCCGACCTCGACGTGAAGGATGTGCGCTGGCTAACGCCGGCGGCGACCGATATCGAAGCGGAACAGTGGCAGGACGGCAATGCGCGCTGTTTCGGGATGCTGATGGATGGGCGCGCTCAGGCGACGGGAATTAAGCGCCCCTCGATGGACGCGACGGTGCTGCTGGTGCTGAACGCTTACCACGACGTGGTGAAGTTCAAGCTGCCCGAAGTGGTCGGTGGTCAGACCTGGCGCTGCCTGCTGGATACCAATGTGCCGGATCGCACCGAGACGCCGCGGTTCATGAGCGGTGCGGAATACGAGGTCACCGGCCGCTCGCTGCTGGTGTTTGCTCTGCAGCCGGACAGCGCCCAGTCGATCGCGCTGACGCGTGCACGCGAGGCGCTGCGGCAGGTGGCAGCGACGCCCGTCCAGGCGACGCTTGCAGAAGAACCTGCGGAATGAGGCTGTCCGATCCACCGAAGCCGCCCGGTGACCCGCCGCGACAACCCGATCCCGATGCTCCGATGCCGATAGAGGACCCGCCGCCGCCGATCCCGATACCGCCGGATCCGCCCCCCGAACCGCTGCGTGCGGCGGTGCGGGTCACACGCGCCTGACGTTCCAGAACAATGGCCCGGTGTATTCCAGCTTGCCCGTCAGGCTCTTGTTGTACACAGTAGGGATCTGGAACTGACCCAGCGTGATTGTCGGCGCCTGCCTATAGTTCTCGAGCTGAATTTCCGCTGCAATCTTCTTGCGTAAGTCTTCGTCCTTCGCGTCCAACCACTCCTGCGTCAACTGCTCGACCTTCGGATTGTCATACCAGCCGAACCATCCCGCTGCGCCCTGCGCGCGGAATGGCGCGGTGACGACCGGATTGAGGATGAAGCCACCGGTGAACCAGGTGTGGAACACCGACCAGCCACCCTTTTCCACCGGTTCCCTGGTGGCACGTCGCTGCACGACCGAGCCCCAATCGGTGTCCTGCAACTCAGCATTGATGCCGATCTTCTTGAACATGTCGTAGGTGATGTCGCCCAGCGGTCCGATCGTGGCAAAGTCCGTCGGGTTGATGATCACCGCCTTCTGACCGTTGTAGCCGGCCTCCTGGATCATCTTCTTCGCGGCTGCCAGATCCCCCTTCTGCACTGGCAGGTCGACCTCGGTGCCATAGGTGGTGCCGCACGGATATTGCGATCGGCAAACGCGCCACGCCGAGTGGGCATCGCCCATGATCGCGCGCATGTAGTCTTCCTGGTTCACCGCTGCCATCACGGCACGACGCAGCCGAACATCGTCGAACGGCGGCTGGATGCAGTTGAACCGCATGCCGCCGACATAGCCCTGCGGATTGGATGGCCCGACGACGATGTCAGAGTTGCGACGCAGTAGCGGCACGAGATCGATCTGCGCCTGCTCGTACCAATCAACCTCGCCATTCTGCAACGCCGCTGACGCGGTGGCCGCATCAGGAATGATCTTCCACTCGATGCGCTGGAAGTGCGCGACCTTGCCGCCGGAGGTCCATTCCGCCGGTTCCGGGCGCGGCACGTAGCCATCGAACTTCTCCCATGCGGCGGCGCTACCGGCGACGAACTCGTCCTTGAGGAACCGGAATGGACCGGAGCCCACGATCTCCGTGATCGCCTTGAAGGGATCCGTCTTCGCCAATCGCTCCGGCATGATGAACGAATTCTGCACGGCGATCGCGTCGATCAGCAGGGGAAAGGGCCGCTTCAACGTGATCTTGATGGTCTGATCGTCAGCAATGCCCCACGTATCCACTGATTTCGCAACTGTCTGACCGAACGTGTCGCGCACCGCCCAGCGGGCCAGGCTCGCAGCACAATCCTGCGCGCGCACCGGCTCGCCGTCGTGCCATTTCAGCCCCTGGCGCAGCTTGATGAGATACGTGCGGCCGTCATCGGATACCGTGTAGCCCTCGGCCATCTGCGGCTTTGCCTGCTGCGCCGCATTCACCCCGAACAGCGTGTCCCAGACCATCCAGCCGTGGTTTAACGTGACCGCGGCGGTGGTGATGATCGGATCCAGCACAGTCAGGTTGGCCTGCGGCACAAAGCGCAGCACGCGCGCTTTGGCCGGCTGTGCAATCGAGAAGCGGGGCAGGGACGACGCTGCGATGCCAGCCGCTCCGGCCCGTAAAAAGGACCGTCGGTTCATGATGTGCCCCCTGTTGATTGTTGGGCGAAAGCATGTCGAGTTTCGCTTTGTGCCGCAAGCGAGGGAGGACCGGATGATGGAAGACAGCCTGAAGCGCCAGCTCGCCGACGATGCGCCTTACCTAACGGCTGGGAACGACGTGCAGAATCTGCTTCGCGGCGCAAGTGCCGATATCGGGCGAATGATGACCCTTCTGGTGCCGAGGCGGTGATGTTCGCATATGTTGGCGGCTATACGACAAGAGACCGCGATGGCCGCGGTGACGGCATCCATGTTTATCGTGTCGGTGCCGACGCAGTCTGGACACACGTGCAGCACGTGACAGGACAAGACAATCCGTCGTTGTTCACGCTGCGGTCCGATGGTCGCGTCCTGTATGTGGTGCACGGCGGGCTGACCTACGTCAGCGCGTTCAGCGTCGACCCTGCGAGCGGGGAGCTGCGGCTGCTCAATCGTCAGCCCTGCAATGGCAGCAATCCGGTGGATGCCGCACTGGATGCCACCAGCCGCTTCCTGGTGGTCGCGAACTATTCGAGCGGCAGCATCGCCGTTCTGCCGCTGGGTGCTGATGGTTCGCTGCAACCCGTGTCCCAGTTGTTCGAACTGACCGGCACGCCCGGCCCCGATCCGGCGCAGCAGAGTTCATCGCATCCTCATGCGGTGATATTCGATCCATCGCGGCGGTTCGTGATCGTGCCCGACAAGGGATTTGATCGCACATTCATATTCCGCTTCGAGGACGGCTGGATCGCGCTGAACCAGGCGATGCCGTCGCGTCCTGGCGCTGCGCCACGGCATTGCATCTTTCACCCGACGCTATCGGTGCTTTACGTGAACAACGAGCTGGATTCCACGGTGACTGCGTATCGCTGGGACGCTGGGCATATCGAGGAAATTGAGGTGGTCAGCACGCTGCCGGCGGGGTGGAGCGGGAAGAATACCACAGCCGAGATCGGGGTCGCACCGGATGGGCGGTTCGTTTATGTGTCGAACCGCGGACACGACAGCATCGCGACTTTCGCGGTCGCCGACAGCGGGCGGCTGAGGCTGCTTGGCTGCGAGCCGACCGGCGGAAAGCGGCCGCGGTTCTTCACACTGGATCCGGATGGCGCGTTTCTCTACGCGGCGAACCAAGAGAGCGACACCGTCGTCGCATTCGCGGTCGACAAGGCGAACGGGACGCTGCGGCGCATCGGCCAGGAGGTGCGCGTCGGGAGTCCGTCGGCGATCAGTTTCGCGATGTAGTCGCCGCAAGGGAAGGGGGCGTCACACCGCGATATCCAACCAGCCATGCGGCGTCACCATCGCGCGATTTCCGGGTCGCAGCAGCACCGTGGTCATCGCTGATTCGACGATCGCCGGGCCGACGACCGCCTGACCCGGCGACAACGTGTCAAACTCGAACACCGGCACGGTGACCCAATCGCGCAGCCAGATGCGACGTTCGCCACGCGCTGCGGCAGCGTCGCTGTCCGTCAGTGTCGGTTCCTGTGGCACTCCCGGCAGCACACCGATCACCGCAGCGCGCGCGTTCACCAACACCGCGCCCTGGTCCCGCAGTGCATACGTGTAAAGCGCCTCGTGCCGGTCGTGGAATCGTTCGACAATCTGCGGCAGCGGATCATCGGCGTCCCAGTCGATGTCATCCAGCGGCACGGTGATCTCGAAGATCTGCTCGCCGTAGCGCATCTCGACGGAGCGTTGCACGCGCACCGGCCCGTCGAATGAGGCGCGCAGCCGCGATAGTCCTTCCTGCTCCATCTCGGTGAAAAGGCGCTTCAATCCCGCGCCGTCCAGCCGCGCGGTGTCGCCGATATGCGTGCGTGACACCTCGAAGCGGAGATCGGTCGCCAACATGCCCCAGGCCGAGAGCACCGCCGCAACGCGCGGCACGACCACACGCGTAAGATCGAGCTGGCGTGCCACGTCGGTCACGTGCAGTCCCGCGGCGCCGCCGAACGACAGCAGCGCGAAGCGGCGTGGATCGACTCCGCGTCGCACCGACACCAGCCTGATACCTTCCGCCATGTTGGTGTTGACCACGCGGTGCACGCCTTCTGCGGCGGCGATGCGCTCGACCTTTAATGCTGCTGCCAGCCGGTCCATCGCGGCCTCGGCGGCCGGCGCATCGAGCGCCGCGCTCCCACCCAGAAAATGCGCTGGATCCAAATAGCCGAGTATCAGGTTGGCATCCGTCACCGTCGCCTCGCTGCCGCCACGGCCGTAGCACGCGGGACCTGGAACCGCGCCGGCACTTTGCGGTCCGACATGCAGGATGCCGCCAGTATCGACACGGCCGATCGACCCGCCGCCGGCGCCGAGGCTGACGATGTCGAGGCTGTTCAGCGCGAGGCGATGTCCGCCGATGCCGCGACCGCTGACAAGGGCTGGCTCGCCATCGACGATCAGGCAGATGTCGGTGCTCGTGCCTCCCATGTCGAACGGGATCAGGTTGTCGCTGCCGAGCAGTTGCGCCGCGTAGCGGCTGCCTGCGACACCGCCGGCTGGGCCGGACAGTACGCCGCCTGCCGCGAGCCGCGCAGATTCGGCGATCGGCGCCACGCCGCCGTGCGACTGAATGATCAGGATCGGGCCCTGGTAACCCGCTTCGACAAGTCGTTGTTCCAGCCGACGCAGATAACGTGACAGCGCCGGCCCGACATAGGCGTTCACCACCGTGGTGGAGACGCGATCGAATTCCTTGATCTGTGGGAAGACGTCCGACGACAGTGAAACGTAGGCATCGGGCATCGACTGGGTGAGCGCTGTGGCGGTCTCACGTTCGTGGCGCGGGTCGCGGTACGCGTGGAGATAGCACACTGCCACTGCCTCGACGCCGGCGCGCTTCAGTAGCTCGATCGAGGTGGCAAGGGATGTGCGGTCGAGTGGTGTCTCGATCATTCCATCGGCACGCATGCGCTCCGTCACACCAAGCCGCAGCGCGCGTGGCACGAGTTGCTCCGGTGGTGGCATGCGCAGGTTGTAGCGGTCTTCCTTCAGGCCCTCGCGCATTTCGATGACGTCGCGATGGCCTTCTGTCGTGAGCAGGCCGACCTTGGCGCCCTTGTGCTCTAGCAGCGCGTTGGTTGCGACGGTGGTGCCGTGCACGATCCGTTCGGTCTGTGCAAGAAGCTGGGCCGGCGACAGATGCAGGAGCTCGGCAAGATGCTCCAGGCCGGCCATCACGCCGATCGACGGATCTTCCGGGGTGGATGCGACCTTCGCGAGCGTGGAGTGGCCGGTGTCATCCACTGCGACGAGATCGGTGAAGGTGCCGCCGACGTCGATGCCGATCTTCAGCATGACAGGGCGCGCGCAGAAATGCTCCCCCTCCCCCTAACCCCCTCCCGCAAGGGGAGGGGGAGGATCTTTTGCTTGGCCCCGCCACAATAAGTTTCAGACGAAACCATTGGCGTCATCCCGTTCCCGTGCCGCCCGATCCCGCTTAGCCGGATCACCCCATCCCCCGCCGCCGCCAAACTCGACGCGGAACACATCGCCGGGCCGGATCTCGATGCCAACCTCCTTCGTCTTCAGCACGCGCTGCTGCCTCCCCTCCGAGTGCAGCACATAGCGATGCGGCAATCCGTCCTTGCCGCCAAGAATCCCGCACGCACCGTACTTCACGCCATCGCCGGCGGTGTTGCCACTCGCTGGTTCGTCGATTTCCGCCACCATCTCCAGCACGCAGCCGGGGCCGCCACGATACTGCCCGTCACCGCCGGACCCCGGTCGGAACTCGTGGGTGCGGAAGAACAGTGGAAAGCGCACCTCGGTCACCTCGAGGCTGCCAAATTTGATGCCACCGGCCGCCTGCCACTCGCCGCCACCCGGCCAGCCATCGCCCACTGGCGACGCGCCGCCACCAGGTCGCGCCTGGAACATGTGCCAGATGAATGGCTTCTGTGTGCGTGGATCGCGCCCCTGGATGGCGATGCGGAACCGTCGTCCCCAGCCGGCCATCGCGCGATCCGGACAGGCCGGCGCCAGCGCCTTGATGATCGCCTCGATGATCTCCTGCGAGCAGTGGTTGGTGCACAGTGTCACCGGCGCGCCCTCGTTCGCCCACACCACCGTGCCTGGTCTGGCGATCACCTCCACCGGGCGGAACGCACCGTCGTTCTTCGGCGTGTGCGGATCGATCAGATATGCCAGCGCCACCACCACCGCCGACCGCATATTCGGAAAGGACGAGTTGACGAAACCCACCACCTGCTCGTGCGAATCCGACAGATCGATGATCAGGTCGCTGCCGCGTTTGGTGACCGTCGCGCGCACATGGATGTCGGTATAGCCATGGCCGTCGTCATCGAGGAAAGCCTCGCCGTGATACACCCCATCCTTCCAGGTCGCGATCACCGCGCGCGCCTGACGCTCCGCGCCATCCAGCACCGCCTCGATCGCGGCGTGCGTTGTCTCCCAGCCGAACTCGCCGGCGAGTGCCAGCATGCGCCGCTGCCCGACATGCGCCGAGCCGATCATCGCCGCGAGATCGCCGCGGAAGTCGTGCGGATGACGCACGTTGGTCACCAGCATCTCCAGCACGTCACGCCGCACCACGCCGCGGTCATAGAGCCGCAGCGGTGTGACGCGGATGCCCTCCTGCCAGATCTCTGTCGCGCCGGCGTTGTAGGCGCCGTGCGTGGAGCCGCCGATATCGCTCTGGTGCGCGCGGTTGATCGACCAGAACACCGGCCGGTCGTCCTCGAACACCGGCACGAATGCCGTCAGATCGGGAAGGTGGTTGCCGCCGTGATAAGGATCGTTCAGCAGGAACACGTCGCCCGGATGGATGTCGCCCCGGAAGAACTCGGTGACCGCCTTCGCGGCCCATGGCAGCGCGCCGACATGGATCGGCACGTGCTCTGCCTGGGCGATCAACCGTCCGTCCAGGTCACAGATCGCGGTGGAGAAGTCCCGGCTGGAATTAAGGATCTGGGAATATGAGGTCCGTAGCATTGCCTCGCCCATCTCTTCCACGATGGCATGCAGGCGGTGCTGCACCACCGAGACGGTCACCGGATCGACGATGTCAGCCAAGCTTTGCCTCCAAGGGTTGCCGCCGTTACCATTGGCAAAGGAGTAGAATCGATGATGCGCAGAGGCAAGGAAGCCGGCGACCCGCGCCGGCCGGAGTTACCGTGGATGGCGGGTGCGGCTATCGGGATCGCGATCTCGACCCTGGCGACCGGCGCAATGATGCTGGGCGCGGGGCTCGCGATCGTTCAGGCGACACCCATCAAACGGTTGCCCCCGCGGTAGCCCCAGAAGATGTCGCTGCTGACCTCGTCCACCGAGCGGCAACCTGTATAGGCCATTGTCTTGTCGGCCTCGTTCTTCAGGATGCTGATCGCCTTCAGTGCGCCAGCCTCGCCGCCGACCGCGGTACCGTAGAGCGTCGCGCGCCCGGTCAGCACCGCCTTCGCCCCCAGCGCCAGCGCCTTCACGATATCGGAGCCGCGGCGCACACCGGAATCCAGAATGAGCGTCATCTTGTCGCCGACCGCCTCGGCGATCTCCGGCAGCACATCGAGCGTCGCCGCGGCACTATCCATGTTCCGCCCGCCATGGTTGGACACCACGATCCCATCGACACCATAGCTCAGCGCCTTGATCGCGTCGTCCGGCCGGTTGACGCCCTTCAGCATCAGCACGCCTGGCCAGATGTCGCGGAACTTGGCGATGTCATCCCACGCCGAGCGAATCAGCGCGCATCCCGTCACGTGAACCGACGCCGCTGAGGATCGATTTCTGGTATTCGTCCGGATAGTTCTCGTGGCGCGGAAAGCGGCCGGCGGTGAAGTATCGCATCAGCACGCTGGTGGTCCACGAGGGGTGACGCATCATGTCGAGCGTGAAGCGCACCGTCGGGTTGAAAGGCAGGCCGAAGCCGTTATGCGTGTTGTATTCGCGGTTGGCGCCGACTGGGGAATCCACCGTGACGATGAGGGCCTCGAAGCCGTTGCGGTTAGCACGCTCGATGAGCTGATGCGACAGGTCCCGACGCTTCCAGACATACAGCTGGAACCACAGCCTGCCACCGACCGCGGCAATCTTCTCCATCGGCGTCATCGACGCGGTGGACAAGGTCAGCGGGATCTGCGCCTTCGCCGCGGCGCGCGCGAGTTCCAGTTCGCCCTCGTGCCAGCACAGGCCGGCGGCACCGGTGGGCGCGATCGCCATCGGCAGGCTGGCGGGCTTGCCGAACAGCGTGGTGGCGACGCTGCGGCCGGATACATCGACCAATGCGCGATGGCGCAGCTTGATGCGCTCGAATGCCGAGCGGTTGTTGGCGACGGCGATGTGGTCCTCGGTGGCGCGGTCGACGAACTCGAACACGCCCTTCGGCAGCCGCCGCTGCGCCGCCGCGCGCAGGTCCCAGACGTTCAGACAGTGATCCAGGTTGGCCATCACATCCCTCAGAAAGCGGCCTCGTCCATCACGCGCTCGAACAGCCGGTTGCCCTGCCGGCCACCGAAGAAGATGTCGGTCGTCACCTCGTCGACCGAGCGGCAGCCGGTATAGGCCATCGTCTTGTCGAGCTCGTTCCTGATCAGGCTGATCGCCTTGAACGCGCCCGCCGTGCCGCCGACCGCTGTGCCGTAGAGCGTCGCACGTCCGGTGAGCACCGCCTTCGCGCCCAGCGCCAGTGCCTTGGCGATGTCCGAGCCACGCCGCACGCCGGAATCCAGGATCACGGTCAGCCGCTCGCCCACCGCCTCGGCGATCTCCGGCAGCACGTCCAGCGAGGCCACCACGCTATCCATGTTCCGCCCGCCGTGGTTCGACACCACGATGCCGTCAACGCCGTATTCGATCGCCTTCAGCGCGTCGTCTGGCCGGTTGATGCCCTTGATCATCAGGATGCCCGGCCACTTGTCGCGGAAGATCTTGATGTCGTCCCAGTTCAGCGAATCCTGCCGCGTCAGCTGGTGCGTGTTGGGGTCGTCGCGCGACAGCCGCTTGTACTCGTCGGGAAAGTTCTCGTTGCGCGGCATGCCGATGGTGGTGAGATACTTCATCAGCACGTTGGTGAACCAGAGCGGGTGGCGCATGATGTCGAGCGTGAATGTCACGTTCGGCTTGTATGGTGCAATGAAGCCGTTATGCGTGTTGTACTCGCGATTCGGCGGCACGATGGTATCGACGGTAACGATCAGTGCCTCGAACCCCGCGCGATGCGCCCGCTCGATGAGCTGATACGACATCTCGCGCTTGTTCCACACATAGAGCTGGAACCACAGGCGGCCTCCCGCGCCGGGCCCCGCCTCCTGCGCGATCTTCTCCATCGAGGTCATCGCACCGGTCGCCAGCGTGAACGGAATCTTCGCCTTCGCCGCGGCCTTCGCCAGTTCCAGCTCACCCTCGTGCCAACAGAGGCCGGCGGCACCGGTAGGCGCAATCGCCATCGGCATCGAGACCGGCTTGCCGAACAGCGTGGTGTTCATGGTGCGGCCCGACACATCGACCAGCGCGCGGTGCCGCAGCTTGATGCGCTCGAACGCGTTGCGGTTGTTGGCGACGGCGATACCATCCTCGCTGCCGCGGTCGACGAACTCGAACACGGCTCGTGGCAGGCGGCGTTTGGCAGCGGCACGCAGGTCATAGACGTTGAGGCAACGATCGAGCGCGGACATGGACTTCTCCTCCGAGGATTGGATGATGAAGCCGCACAGGGGGTTGTCAAGCAGATGAGCCAGTTACCTGACCCAGACGCCGATGCTCGCACGGCGCTTCGTCTGATTGGTCCCGATCCGGCCAACTGGGTGCCGGACCGCTCGGGTATCGACCACAATGTAGCCATCATTGGCGGTGGGCAGACCGGCTGCGCGCTCGCTTTCGCAATGCGCCGTGCGGGCATTGGCAAGGTCACGGTGCTGGAGGCGGCGCCAGACGAGCAGCGCGCCGGCATCTGGCTCAATGCTGCGCGCATGAACCTGCTGCGCACACCGAAGACGCTGCCCGGACCGGAACTCGGCATCCCGGCATTCAGCTTTCAGGCCTGGTACGAGGCGCGTCACGGCCAGGCGGCCTACACTGCGATCGACCGGATCGTGCGCACGGACTGGGCCGACTATCTGAGCTGGTACAAGCGCTTTCTCAGCATAAGCCCGCGCTACCGGACGCGCGTCGAGCGGATCGAGCCCGTCGGCGATCACTTCAGGCTGCATCTCGATACGTCCAGCGGGGCGACGACAGAGACCGCCCGCAAGATCATCCTGGCGACCGGATTTGCCGGCGGCGGCGCGCCGGTTGATCCCGGACGTGCTGACAGCGCATCTGCCGCCTGCCCGCTACGCGCACACCGAGGATGTCATCGAATTCGGCGCATTGCGTGGCAAGACCGTTGGCGTGATTGGCGGTGCTGCCGCGGCCTTCGACGCAGCCGGCGTGGCACTGGAGCATGGCGCTGCCGAGGTCCATCTGTTCGCCCGCCGCGAAAAGATAGCTGCGGTTCCGATCACCCGCTCGCGCGGCTTTCCAGGAGCCTATGACAATTACCATCAGCTTCCGGATGCCGATCGCTGGCATCAGGCGATCCGCTTCTTCCGCGCCGGCTCAACGCCCACCACGGATGCGATCGAACGGACGGTCAAGTTCAGCAATTTTCATCTGCATCTGTCCGCGCCGTGGACCAACGCGGCGGAACGCGACGGAAAGGTCGAAACGTCCATCAGCGGCACGACATATCGCCTGGATTTCGTCATCGCGGGCACGGGCTATTCCGGCGATCTGGCGTCGCGGCCGGAATTGCGCGATTTCGCCGGGCAGATCCTATGCTGGCGTGATCGATATACGCCGGCGCCAGCGGAGCAGGACGAGGTGCTGGCGAGCTATCCGTATCTGGGTGCGGGGCACGAGTTCCTGCCGCGCACGCCAGACGCGTCACCGCTGCTCCGGCACATCCATGTGCAGAACCCGGCGGGGTTTGTCAGTTTCGGGCTGCCGATCGGCGATGTGCCCAGTATGAAGCGGGACATTCCCGTCATCGTCGGCCGGATCAGCGCCGATCTGTTCCAGGCTGATCTGGAGGTGCTTCGTCGCCGCATGACCAGCGAGGTCGCACCGGACTTTACCGATGAACTGTACCGGGCCGCGGTGCGATAGCGGCTCAGGATTGTTCGACTAAATTTAACCCACCTCGCGCAGCACCTCCGTCTTCACCGGAAGCACCTCGCCCATCCACATCGCATTCACTGTGTGGTCGTCACGTGGGCGGCCCGACTGCGGATGCACGAGCACCGTCAGTCCCATGCGGTTCATCATGATGAAGGGCACGAGCGTGGGAAACAGATCGGGCGGGAACGCAATCTGGTACATCGCCTGCACATGCGGTCCGACCTGCTCGTCGTGCCAGCTTCCCATCCGCATCTGTCCGGCGAAGCGCTCCTCCACCCACTGCCGCAACTGAGCAGCCTTCGGCTTGGTGGATGGTTCATAGTAGACGTGTGCATGGTAGTCATGAATTGCGTTGATGTCCTGCATCAGTGCGTCTCCTCCAACAGGTGCTTCACGTCGCGCCTGGCGATCTTGCGGAAGGTGGTCGGGATCAGCGAACAGCCTCCAGAATCGACACGTAGTTTGCCACTGCGGCGCCGCCCATGTTGAACACCCCGGCGACATCCGCCTTTGGCAACTGCATGGCGCCCGCCTGACCGGTGAGCTGCATTGCGGTGATCGCGTGCATGGACACACCTGTGGCGCCGATCGGATGACCCTTCGCCTTCAACCCGCCCGATGGATTGACCGGCAGCCGCCCGTCCTTTGCCGTCCAGCCCTCCAGCACCGCGCGTGCACCCTGTCCCGGCGCGGTCAGTCCCATCGCCTCGTACTCCAACAGCTCGGCGATGGTGAAACAGTCATGTGATTCCACAAACGACAGCTCATCCAGTTTTACGCCGGCCATATAGAGCGCGCGCCGCCACGCCTCAGCCGCACCCTCGAACTGCGTGATGTCCCGCTTGCTGATCGGCAGGAAGTCGTTCACCTGCACGGCAGCGCGAAACCTCACCGCCTTGCCCATGCTGCGCGCCGTCTCTTCATCTGTCATCACCAATGCCGCGGCGCCGTCCGACACCAGCGAGCAGTCGGTGCGCTTCAATGGGGGCGCGACATACGGGTTCTTCTCGCTGACGTGGCGACAGAATTCGTAGCCCAGATCGCGGCGCATCTGCGCATACGGATTATCCACGCCGTTCTTGTGGTTTTTCGCCGCGATCGCCGCGAGCGCATCGGACTGATCGCCGTAGCGCTGGAAATAGCGCTCGGCGATGCGGCCGAACACGCCGGCGAAACCGGCAGGAATATCGGCCTCCTCCTTCTGGTAGCTGGCCTTCAGCAGGTTCTCGCCGACCTGCGCGCCGGGCGTGGCGGTCATTTTCTCCACGCCAATCACCAGGGCGAACCGCCCGCGTCCGGCGGCGAGAAAGTCGCGCGCACCATGCACCGCGGCCGAGCCGGATGCGCAGGCATTCTCGTACCGCGTGATCGGTCGGAAGCGCATCTCCGGCACGTGCTGCAGAACCAGCGAAGCGGGAAAGTCCTGGGCTGAGAACCCGTTGTTGAACAGGCTGACGAAGCTCGCTTCCATCTCGCCGGGTGCGATGCCCGCATCGTCGATCGCGGCGCGTGCCACGCGGCCGATCAAGGCCTCGATGTCGGGATCGTCCAGCTTGCCGAACGGCGAGTGCGCCCAGCCGACAATGCATGCTTCGGTCACGCCTGGTCTCCTGATCTGCTGGCCCAAGCGTAGCCGACCTGCCCCTTGTTGGCGACTTGGGTTTCCCCTAAGGCGCTGCCCGGTGACTGATACGGCAAGGGAGAAGACGACCATGGCACGGGTCGCACTGTTGGTCCCTCTGATCCTGACACTGCTGGCAAGCGGCGCCCTCGCGCAACAGCCGACGCAGGCTCAGGCGAATGCTGTCCGCCAGTCGTGCCGCAGCGACTATCAGGCGCACTGCGCGAGCGTACCGACCGGCGGCAGCGCGGCGCTGCAATGCCTGAAGGACAACTTGGCCAGCCTCTCACCGGGCTGCCAAGCGGCGGTCGGCGCCACCGAGGGCGGAGCCGCCCCCCATGCGCCCGCGGCATCGCAGGGAAGGCCTGCTCCGGCGCCGGGAGCGCCACCCGCCATGCCGCCACGCGAGCAGGCGACGATGATGCGCCACGCCTGTCGCGGCGATTTCCGTGCCTTCTGCCGGAGCGTGCAATTGGGCGGTGGAAGGGCACTGAAATGCCTCGCCGACCACCAGGAAAGCTTGTCACCGTCTTGCCACGAGGCTCTGATGTCGGCGCGTGGTGCCAAGTAACCACGTCACGCCGCGGCGGAGTCCCGCGCCAAGCCCGTGGCGATCAGGGCGACTGGGGAAGCGTCGCGTCCAGGCGCGGCGACCTGGCGCCCAGTGAGCCGCCAAGGCTCGTCTGCTGCAGGCGCGACAGGCGGTTGAGGCAGGCCGTGCAGGTGACATGGCTCGCCGGCGGTTCCGCCCACCCGGATCGGCGTGCCGGGCTCTGTCGCACAGAGCGCGATGCGGCAGAACGGCGTCACCGCGTGGTAGACCGGCGACGCATTTGAATGCCCGGCCTTGCGAAGCGCCACGAAACTACGGTCTCCGACCGTGATTGCCTCTGTTCCCATGGGGCAATTATGCAGCCCCGGCGATTCCCGGCAAGCCTGCGACGCCAGAGCCGCCTCAGTGGGCTGGATACTGCTCGGCGCGATAACCACGGCTCAGCGTGTCGAGCTTCAGCGCCACCGGCGTACCTAGCCAGATCGCATAGCGACTGTGGTCGTCATAGGAGCTGTCGGTCAGCGGATGCACGAGAACGTCCAGTCCCCGCCGATTGAACATCAGCCACGGCACGACCGTGTCGAACTGCGCCGAGGTGAAGGTGAACCGGAATTGCGCAACCGGATGCGGTCCCAGCGGCACATCGCTCAACCCCCTGACCTCGACGCCCAATGTCGCGCCGATCGTCTCCCGTATTCTTTCGGCGACCTCGCGTGTCTCATCATTGTAGTAGACATGGCCGTGATAGCCGTCGATTTTCACCGTGTCGGTCATTGTTCAATCCTCCCGGATGCCGATGCTTTCAGTTGCTGGGTGCTAACGCCTCCCAGTAGCGCCTGCCGCGCATCGTATCCAGATTGGGTTTGATAGGCCGCCCAGTCACATTGTGCTCCAGGTGTCACAAAAGCAGCCAACTCATTTACTCAGCGATCTCCTGGCATCGAGGTGCTCCTGAGCTCTATGCCACCGCCACCGGTGCCGCCTTCACCTTCGGCAACTCCTCCGCGGTCAGCGTCTCGTGCGCCAGCAGCGAGGCCGCCCCATCGTCGAGTGCCGCCCGGTTCACCCGCAGGATCTCCACCGCCCGCTCCAGCGCGCCCCCCAGATGTGATCGCACCGCCTGATCGATCTCGTGCGCGGTCTCGTCCGAGAACCGTCGTTGCTGCCAGAATGCGCCCGGCTGGTTCAGGAACTGCCCCTGCTCGGTATCCCACGCCACTGGCCCCAGTTTCTCGTCCATGCCAAACCGCAGCACCATCCCCCGCGCGATGTCCGTAGCCTTCGCCAGGTCATCGGCCGCCCCGGTGGAGATGTCCTCGCCTAGCAGCGTCTCCGCCGCGCGCCCTCCCATCAACACCGTCATCTTGTCCTCCAGTTCCTGTCGCCCCATCAGGAACCGGTCGTCAGTCGGTCGCTGGAGCGTGTAGCCCAGCGCGCCGATGCCCCGCGGAATGATCGACACCTTCTGTATCGGATCGCTTCCTGGAATCGCCAAAGCCACCAACGCATGCCCCATCTCATGATAGGCGACGACGCGCCGTTCGCGCGGGATCAGAATGCGCGACTTCTTCTCCAGTCCCGCCACGATCCGTTCCACCGCGCCGGTGAAGTCGTCCATCCTTATCGACTCCGCGCCCCGCCGTGTCGCCAGCACCGCTGCCTCGTTCCCCAGATTGGCCAGGTCTGCCCCGGTGAAGCCTGGCGTCAGCGCCGCGATGTCTTCCAGCTTCACGTCCGTCGACAGCTTCAGGTTCTTCAGGTGGATGCGGAGGATATCGACCCGACCCTTCTTGTCCGGCCGGTCCACCAGCACCTGCCGATCGAACCGACCAGCCCGCAGCAGCGCCGGATCCAGGATCTCCGGCCGGTTGGTCGCTGCCAGGATCACGATTGCCACTGACCGGTCGAACCCGTCCATCTCGGCCAGCAACTGGTTGAGCGTCTGCTCCTTTTCGTCCTGTCCCCCCGATTGGATTCACGCCGCGCGCGCGCCCAAGCGCATCCAACTCGTCTATAAAGATGATGCACGGCGCGGATCCCCGCGCCTGCTCGAACAGGTCGCGCACGCGCGCGGCACCGACGCCCACGAACATCTCGACGAACTCGGCGCCGTTGGTCGAGTAGAAGGGCACTCCCGCCTCGCCTGCCACCGCGCGTGCCAGCAGCGTCTTGCCAGTGCCGGGCGGCCCCACCAGCAGGATGCCGCGTGGGATGTGCGCGCCCAGCCGAGTGAATTCCTCCGGCCGCCTCAGGAAATCGACGATCTCGTGCAGTTCGTCCTTCGCCTCGTCCACCCCGGCCACGTCGGCGAATGTGACCTTCACATCGGTCTCCGCCACGAGCTTGGCTTTCGAGCGGCCGACCGATAGCAGGCCGCCGCCGAACCCGCCCCAAATCCGCCGCCCCGCCCGCCCATCATCATCCGCGAGGCAAACATCCAGATGCCGACGAACAGCAGCGGCGGCAGCACCCACGACAGCAGTGTGCCAAGCGCGCCGCCATCGGTCGCACTGCCAGTGAATTCGACATTGTGCTTGGCAAGTTGGCCGGCGAGGTCGGGTGGCACCTGCACCGTGCGTGAAGTTGCTGCGCCCGTCGGGCAGCGCCTCGGTCAGCGTGCCGCGGATGACGTTGCCCGCGACGGTGACCTGCTTCACCTTGTTGGCGTCGAGGTACTGCTGGAACTGGCTGTACGGGATCACGTCGGTGCCACCGCTGCCTCCGCCGCTGAAACAGGCCGAGCGCCGAGATCACCACGAGTCCGGCGACGATCAGCCAGATCGAGGACGAAAAATTCGGTTTCGGCGCGGCCACGCGAGTGCCTCCTGACAGGGCAACGAATGTGGACCGCGGTCGCGCCGCCAGCAACAGCGCGCGGCGCCCACGAACTATTTCTTCACGTCTGAGGCGTAGTGCTTCGTTCGCGCAAGAGCGCAGCCACGCCAGGTGGAAGGACAAAACGGCCCGTCCCTGGTTTCCCTTCCCCAGGAGATGGGCCGTGTCAGTCGTCATCAATCTCGGCAATGCCGCGAACACGGCAACCTTCAGCACGGTCGATACGCTCATTTCCGGTGCGGGTGCCGACACGATCGTACTGACCGGACGATCGCCAACGCCAGCATCGACCTCGGCGCCGGCAACGACACCCTGACCCTCGGCAACGGCACCAACTCGGCCACCGTCGCAACACCGAGACCATCACCGGCGGCACCGGCGCCGACACCATCACCCTCGGCACCGCGCTCACCACCGCGATGCAGTCGACCTCGGCACCGGCGCCAACAAGCTCACCCTCGCCGCCGGCGGCAACACCGGCACCGTCAGCAATGTCAAGACCCTGATCGGCGGCACCGGCGCCGACACCATCACCCTCGGCACCGCCGTCACCACGGCTCCGTCGACCTCGGCGCCGGCAACGACACGCTGACCCTGGCCAACGGCACCAACTCCGCCACGGTCGCCAACGTCGAGACCATCACCGGCGGCACCGGCAACGACACCGTCACCCTGGGCGCCGCCGTCTCCAACGCCTCCGTCGACCTCGGCGCCGGCAGCGACAGCCTCACCCTCGGCAACTTCGCCAACACCGCCACCGTCGCCAACGTCGAGACCATCACCGGCGGCACCGGCGCCGACACCGTCACCCTGGGCGGCGCGCTGACCACCGGCATGGCGGTCGACCTCGGCGCCGGCGCAACAAGCTCACCCTCGCCAACGTCGCCAACACCGGCACCGTCAAGAACACCACCACACTGATCGGCGGCACCGGCGCCGACACCATCACCCTGGGCGCCGCCGCCGCCAGCGCCTCCATCGACCTCGGCGCCGGCAACGACACCCTCACCTTCGGCAACTTCGCCAACACCGCCACCGTCGCCAACACCGAGACCATCACCGGCGGCACCGGCAACGACACCATCACCCTCGGCACCGCGCTTACCACCGCGATGCAGTCGACCTCGGCACCGGCACCAACAAGCTCACCCTCGCCGCCGGCGGCAACACCGGCACCGTCAGCAACGTCAAGACCCTGATCGGCGGCTCCGGCGCCGACCCGATCACCCTCAGCACCGCTCGTCACCAACGGCTCCGTCGATCTCGGCGCCGGCAACGACACGCTGACCCTCGCCAACGGCACCAACACCGCCACCGTCGGCAACATCGAGACCATCACCGGCGGCACCGGCAACGACACCGTCACCCTGGGCACCGCCCTCACCACCGGCATGTCCGATCGACCTCGGCACCGGCACCAACAAGCTGACCCTGGCAACGCCGCCAACACCGGCACCGTCAGCAACGTCAACACGCTGATCGGCGGCACCGGCGCCGACACCGTCACCCTCAGCACCGCCCTCGCCAGCGGCTCCGTCGACCTCGGCGCCGGCAGCGACAAGCTCACCCTCGCCAACGGCGGCAACACCGTCACCGCTAGCCAACATCGAGACCCTCATCGGCGGCACCGGCGCCGACACCGTCACCCTGGGCGCCGCCGCCGCCAGTGCCTCCATCGACCTCGGCGCCGGCAACGACACCCTCACCTTCGGCAACTTCACCAACACCGCCACCGTCGCCAACGTCGAGACCATCACCGGCGGCACCGGCGCCGACACCATCACCCTCGGCACCGCGCTTCACCACCGCGATGTCAGTCGATCTCGGCGCCGGCGCCAACAAGCTCACCCTCGCCGCCGGCGGCAACACCGGCACCGTCAGCAACGTCAAGACCCTGATCGGCGGCTCCGGCGCCGACACCATCACCCTCGGCACCGCCGTCACCAACGGCTCCGTCGATCTCGGCGCCGGCAACGACACGCTGACCCTCGCCAACGGCACCAACTCCGCCACCGTCGCCAACGCCGAGACCATCACCGGCGGCACCGGCAACGACACCGTCACCCTGAGCAGCCGCCGTCTCCAACGCCTCCGTCGACCTCGGCGCCGGCAGCGACAGCCTCACCTTCGGCAACTTCGCCAACACCGCCACCGTCGCCAACGCCGAGACCATCACCGGCGGCACCGGCGCCGACACCGTCACCCTCGCCGGCGCGCTGACCACCGCCATGGCGGTCGACCTCGGCGCCGGCAGCCAACAAGCTCACCCTCGCCAACGTCGCCAACACCGGCACCGTCAAGAACACCACCACACTGATCGGTGGCACCGGCGCCGACACCATCACCCTGGGCGCCGCCGCGGCCAATGCCACCATCGACCTCGGCGCCGGCAACGACACGCTCACCTTCGGCAACTTCGCCAACACCGCCACCGTCGCCAACACCGAGACCATCACCGGCGGCACCGGCAACGACACCATCACCCTCGGCACCGGCTTCACCACCGCGATGCAGATCGATCTCGGCACCGGGGCCAACAAGCTCACCCTCGCCGCCGGCGGCAACACCGGCACGCGTCAGCAACGTCAACACCCTGATCGGCGGCTCAGGCGCCGATGCTGTCACCTACGCTACCGCCCTGGTGAACGGCAGTGTCGATCTTGGTGCTGGCAGTGATACGTTGCAGCTTGCCAACTTCACCAACACGGTGTCCCTGGCCAATACAGAAACAACGCTGGGTGGAACTGGGAATGACACAATAACTCTAACCAGCTCCGGCACCAGCGCGGTGGTCGGCGGCGCGGGCATGAATTTCATCACAGGTAATACTGGCGCCGACGAATTCGTGCTCGATCAAAGCACTACCGGCAACCTGATGTACGGTTACCAACTTCAACGCGGCCAAGGGGGACAAGATCGCTCTGGATACCAATGCGAGCAGCATTTTCACCCGCGATACCTACGACCTTGGCGGTGCACTCCTCATCGACAATACCAACCTCAAGGCGGTAGCAGACGCGGCAACGCGACTGACCATAAACGAGGCGACTGGCGGCAAAGGCGGTTTCGTTTACCAACAAAACACCGGCGAACTGTATTACAGCGGCAACGGCAACTTTGCTGGTGGCGGAACGCTTGTGGGCGTGATCGACAGCAGCACCAACACCCCATGGATCTACAACGCAAGCAGCTTCACGCAAGTCTAATCAGGGTCATTGAATGAAGAGCTCGGTAGGGGTTGCGACACGGAACGCACGGTCGGCGGCCCCGACAAGCATCCCCGGTGCGGTCGCCGCTTGGCAGAGCGGCGATCTGGCGACCATGACCCCCTGGCGCCGCGCGCGCTCAGCGATATTGCGCATCAATCAGGACGATATGCAGAGGCTGTGCAGCTATTGGGGCCGATCGCTGAAGGTGCGGCCGACTTCTCAAATCTTGGTATCTCGCTCGGGGCACTCGGGCAAGACGATGCTGCGGAAACGGCGTTCTGCCGAGCAATTGCCACCGATCCGAAGTGCGCCGCGGCGCACTTCAATCTGGGCAACCTCTTGAACAAGCAGCGGCGGAGTGCCGAAGCCGAAAAGGCGTTCCGTGCCGCTCTCAGCATCCGAGCCGAGTACTCGAAGGCGTGGAACGGTCTCGGGCTATCGCTGCAATGCCAGGGACGCCTCAACGAGGCGCTGTCAGCCTTCCGAACGGCAGTGCAGCACGATCCAGCGTGCACCACAGCACATTGCAATGCCGGAACCATACTTTTCGCATTGGATCACAATGCCGAAGCACTTGTGGCATTCCGCCGGGCGTTGACCCTGGATCCCGGACACGCACTGGCACATGGCAATATCGGCGCTCTGCTCGCGCGCTCTGGTTGGCCCATCGCGGCCGAGTCAGCTAGCCGCAGAGCGATCAGCCTGGCACCGGACCAACATTGTTGGCTGACCAATCTCGGCGTGGCACTGCTCGCCCAGGGTCGCTGCGCCGAGGCCGAGGCATGTTATCGCAAGGCGTTGGCGATGCGGCCGGACTACGCGGTCGGTCATGGAAATCTGCTATTCACCCTCAACTACCGGATGGACGTCACAGGGGAAGCAGTCTTTGCCGAGTACCGATGCTTGGGATCGTCGCCATACCAAGCATCTTGCGCCGAGTACACCGAACTACACGTTGGATCGAACGCCCGGGCGGCGACTTCGCGTTGCGTATGTCTCGGCCGACTTCCGCCAGCACGCGGTCGCAATGTTCGCGGAACCATTAATTGCCGCGCACGACAGATCGACGGTGGAACTCTACCTTTATTCCGGTGTCGCTGCCGAGGATGCCGTCACCGAACGCTTTCGTTCGCTCAGCGACCACTGGCACAACACGATCGGCCTCACCGATGCTGAGCTCTCTCGGCAGATCAGCACCGACAAGATCGACGTTCTGGTCGATCTCGCAGGCCACAGCGCCGGCAACCGGCTACTGGCGTTTGCGCGGCGGCCGGCGCCCGTGCAGGTGGCATATCTGTTGGGCCACGGCTACAGCACGGGCCTGTCCGCCATGGATGCCTTCCTGGCCGACGCTGCCCTGGCCCCCAGTGGAGCGGATGCTCTGTTCAGCGAGCGTCTGATCCGGCTGCCCCGTATCCCGCTCGCCTACGCTCAGCCCAGCGACATGCCTCCGGTCACAAAGTTGCCGGCACTGACCAACGGCTACGTGACGTTCGGCCATTTCGGGCGGACCGAACGACTTAACGAGACTGTTATCGATGTCTGGGCGCATATCCTGCACGCTGTGCCGCGGTCGCGGCTGATCCTGAACAACCGGCCATTCCAGGAAGCGGCGTTCCGCGACTTGTTTTTGGCACGCTTCGCCAGCCACGGTATCGAAGCCGCAAGGCTCGATCTGATCTTTTCGACGCCGCAGTCGCAAGCATGGGCAGCTTATGGTGACATCGACGTCGCACTCGATCCATTTCCGCACAATGCGGGCACGACGACCATCGAGGCGCTTTGGCAGGGTGTGCCGGTTGTGTCACTGGCAGGCCGGCCAACGGTCGGCCGGTTCGGCGCGAGTATCCTGCACGCGGTTGGCCTGGACGACTGGGTCACCAGCGACACCGACGGCTACGTGGCCCGTGCCACAGCGGCGACGTCCGACCTAGACGCGCTGGCGGATTTGCGAGCCGGACTGAGGCAGCGTGTCGCCCATTCGCCACTTTGCGACGCAGTCGGACTCGCACGTGCCATCGAGGCCACATACCGCATGCTATGGGACGAATGGCGCGAGGGCGATGTCGCACGCCTGCACCGCCTCTATACGGAGGACCATCAGGACGCCGCTGCCGAACTGGCGCATCGCATGCTTCGACGCGACGAAACGGATGCGGATGCCCATCACGTGCTCGGTCTACTGGCATTTCGCAACGACCGGCAGACAGAGGCCGACAGCCACCTTCGGGAAGCAATCATGCGCACTCCCGCAAAGGCTGAACTGCATGCCAATCACGCCGCAATCCTGCGCAAATTGGGTCGGCTAGCCGACGCCGAACGCGCCGCACGCAGCGCGCTGACGCTGGAACCGGAGCGGGTCTCGGCGCACAACAATCTAGGCAACATTCTCCGCGACGTTGGCCGTTACGACGAAAGCGTCGACTGCTATCGCGCGGCAGTCCGTCATTCGCCGGATTTCGTGGATGCCTGGGTCAATCTGGCCTGGGTGCTTGCTCTTGCTGGACATGCCCGGCAGGCGGAAGAGGCCGCTCGACAGGCCATCGCATGCGACACAAGTAATCCCGACGCGCACAACAACCTTGGTCTCGCCTTGATGCGCCAGGGTCGCCTTGCCGAGGCCGAGGCAGCTCTGCGCCAAGCGCTGGCGCTGCGGCCGGATCTTGCGTTGCCGCACAGTAACATTCTGTTCTGCCTCAACTATCGTCCCGATGCATCGGCAGAGGACATATTCGCCGAGTACCGCCGATGGGACACTCAGCATGCCCGGCCACTGATGCCGGCGCAGCTTGATTTCGACCTCGATCGGTCGCCGGAGCGACGGCTGCGCGTTGGTTATGTCTCCCCCGATTTCCGCCAGCACGCGGTCGCATTGTTCGCGGAACCGCTCCTGGCGGCGCATGACCGCTCCGTGGTGGAAGTGCACTGCTACGCGGAAGTGCCGGCACCCGATGGCGTCACCGAGCGATTTCACACCTTGTCCGATCACTGGCACAGCACCGTGGGTTTGAGTGATGAGGTGCTTGCCGCACAGATTCGCCATGATCGGATCGACATACTGGTGGATCTCGCGGGTCATACGGCCGGCAATCGGCTGCTGGCTTTCGCGCGCAAGCCGGCACCGGTGCAGGTGGAGTGGCTGCTCGGCCACGGCTACAGCTCCGGTCTTTCCGCTATGGATGCGTTCCTGGCGGACCCGGTGCTGGCGCCGCAGGGGGCCGAACCGCTGTTCAGCGAGCGCCTTGTTCGCCTTTCACGCATACCGCTTGTGTATACGCCTCCAGCGGAGATGCCGGACGTCGCACCGCTGCCCGCGGTCGCGAATGGCCATATCACTTTTGGCTATTTCGGCCGTACGGTGCGATTGAACGACAGAGTTCTCGCCGTATGGGCTCGCATCCTGCATGCCGTGCCAGGTTCACGGTTGATGCTGAACAGCGCGCCGTTCGGCGAGCCTGCCAGCCTCAAGCAGATGACGGCGCGCTTCGCCGCACTTGGAATCGAACCCGCTCGCCTTGAACTTGTTCACACGTCGCCGCAGCCGCGCACATGGGCGGCGTATGGCGAGATCGACATTGCGCTGGACCCATTTCCGCACAACGCCGGTACCACGACGATAGAGGCTCTGTGGCAGGGCGTACCGGTGCTGTCGCTTGCCGGTCGGCCGACGGTCGGCCGGTTCGGCGCCGCGATTCTCCACGCAATCGGGCTGGATGATTGGGTCACCAATGATATCGACGCCTATGTGGCGCGCGCCGTCAGGGCGTCGGCCGACATTGATGCCCTGGCGCGGTTGCGACGAGGGCTGCGTGAGCGCTTCGCTGCCTCACCGCTGCGCGACGCGGCAGGTCTGGCACATGAGGTGGAAGCGGCTTATCGAGCGCTGTGGCGGCGCTGGTGTGAAGCAGATTCCCGCGATGTGAGGCAAATCTATGCGGCAGGCGATGCTGACAGCGCCGGCCGACGCGCCGAGCAACTGCTGCAGCGCGATCCGAACAATGCAGCCGCACTGCATGTCCTGGGCCTGATCAAATTCAACCAAGGGGATGCGACGATGGCTGCCGAGCTGCTGCACCGTTCACTTGAGAGCGTAACGGACGCCGCTGTCCTATCTGATCTTGGTGTAATGCTGCGTACGGTGGGGCGTCTGACGGAAGCCGAAGCAGCATATCGTCGCGCTCTCGAGCTCGACTCCCCGTTTTGGGGCGGCGTTGGGAAACCTGGGCAATGTCCTGCTCGATCAGCACCGGGCCGATGAAGCAGAACAGGTGCTGACGGAGGGGCTTCGCCAGATGCGGGATCAGCCGTGGCTCTTGCGCAGTCTGGCGTTGTGCCAGATGTCGCGCGGAGCGGCGGATAAAGCTGAAGCTGCGTTACGACGTGCGGTGGCGATCGATACCACGGACGCCGAAGCACACGACACGCTCGGCGCGTTGCTCGGGCAGTCGGGGCGACCAATCGAGGCGGAGAGCGCACCATCGCGTCGCACTGGCGCAAGCGAAGCAGCCCCACCGCGTTCTGTCTAATCTTGCGATCGCCTTGCAGGCGCAGGGCAGACATGTGGACGCCGAACAATGCTGCCGTGACGCGCTCTTGGCGCAGCCCAACTACCACGTCGCGCACAGCAATCTGCTCTTCTCTCTCAACTACCGCAACGACCTGACAGGGACGGCGATATTTGCCGAGTACCTTGAATGGGATCGCCGGCATGCCGCCGCGCTCGCGCCCCAAGGGCCTCAGTTGGCCGTAGACCGGTCGAACGCACGACGCCGTCTGCGCGTCGGTTATGTTTCCGCCGATTTCCGTCAGCATGCAGTGGCGTGGTTCGCCGAGCCGCTGCTGGCCGCGCATGACCGGTCATGCATCGAGGTGTTCTGCTATGCGGCGGTTACCGCACCTGATGCTGTCACAGCGCGGTTCCGCGCGCTTGCCGAGCACTGGCGCAACATCGTCGACCTCGATGATGCCGCGGTCGCCGAATTGATCCGGCGGGACGGCATTGACGTGCTGGTGGATATCACCGGCCATACCGCCGGCAGCCGGCTGCTAGTCTTCGCACGCAGACCGGCCCCTGTGCAGATCGAGTATCTGCTGGGGCACGGCTACACTTCGGGCCTTTCCGCGATGGATGCCTTCCTGGCGGATGCGGTGCTGGCTCCGCCCGGCTCGGACGCGCTGTTCAGCGAGCGCATTATACGCCTGCCGCGTGTCCCTTTGGCATATGCACCGCCGGATACGATGCCGCCCGTTGCTCCGCTTCCAGCCCTTGCCAATGGCTTCGTCACCTTCGGGTATTTCGGACGAACGGAGCGGTTGAACGACGCGGTGATCGCAACATGGGCGCGCATCCTGCACGATGTGCCGGCAGCGCGGCTGGTGCTGAACAGCCTGCCATACCGTGAACCGGCATTCCGTGATCTGATCGCCACACGGTTTGCCACGCAGGGAATCGATCGCGATCGGCTCGATCTGATCGCGACGGCGCCCCAGCCAGTCACCTGCCAGCGGTATGGCGCGATCGATATTGCGCTCGACCCGTTCCCCCACAATGCCGGTACCACCACGATCGAGGCATTATGGCAGGGGGTGCCTGTCGTCTCGCTGGCAGGACGCCCGAGCGTCGGACGGTTCGGAGCAATGATCCTGCATGCCGTCGAGATGGATGACTGGGTCAGCGAGGACGCCGAGGGCTACGTTGCGCGCGCGGTCGCTGCCGCCGCCGATACGCGTGCGCTTGCCCGGATCCGTGCCGCGCTGCGCCAGCGTGTCGCGGACTCTCCGCTGTGTGATGCAGGGGAACTCGCGCGGCACGTTGAGTCGGCCTATCGCGAGCTTTACGACAGCATGCTGACCATCGCATCGTCCGCGCGGATTTCGCCGCTCGCGGATATCGAGGATTTGCAACGTGGCAGCCGGATCGTGATCGAGGATGATGTGGTCATCGATGCCTTCGTAAAGATCAAGCCGGCTGGCGGGTCGGGCGACGTGTGTGATTGGCCGCGGCACGGTCATTAATTCCGGTTGCGTGCTCTATACCGGCAATGGCATTCGCATCGGACGAAATGTGCTGATCGCCGCGAACTGCACGCTGGCCCCCACCAATCACGAGTACGCCGACCCGGATCGGCCGATCCGCGAACAGGGATTTCCACCAGATCGTGGCGGGATCGTGATCGGCGACGACGTGTGGATCGGGGCCAACTGTGTGCTCCTGGACGGCACAATGATCGGCAACGGCTGCGTTGTTGGCGCCGCATCGCTGCTGCGCGGTATCTTGCCACCTTTCAGTCTGGCACATGGCACGCCCGCGGTAGTGCGCGGTTGGCGGGGACTGCAACGGTAAATTTACCTCGCACGTGTAAACCCACCGCAGGCAATATGCTCGGTGCGCAGCGCGGTGTCTGCTAGTCGTTCAACCTTCACGATTCTCGGTGCCGGCGGCTTCATCGGTGCAGCACTGGTCGCCTGGTTGGAAAGCCAGGGACAAATGGTGCACCCGGTCACGCGAGCCTCGCTGCCGGCACTGTTGGCAGGGCGCCGCCCGGCAGGCCACGTCATCGATTGCGTCGGTCTGACTGGCGATTTCCGCGTTCGTCCGCTGGACACGGCAGAGGCCCATGTCTGTCTCGTCGCTCGCTGTCTGGGCGAACTGCTATTCGACTCTTTCCTTCTGCTCTCCTCCACGCGCGTCTACGCGCGCGCGACCGCCACGCACGAGGAGGTAGCATTGCCGACACTGCCCAGCGAACCGTCCGACCTGTACAATCGTGACAAAGCTGGCCGGCGAGGCGCTGTGTCTGGCGGACCCACGTCCCACAACGCGCGTGGTGCGATTGTCGAACGTGTATGGCATCGGCATGCCGACGGAGACGTTCCTGGGACAGGTTCTGCGCGAGGGGAGTGCCACCGGAAACGTGGTGCTCCGTGAAGCTGCCGCGTCAGCAAAGGACTATGTCAGCGTCGCAGCGGTGGTTCGGCTCCTGCCGGCAATCGCCGCCGTCGGCGGGTACCGAACTTACAACCTCGCCGCCGGCAGCAACACCAGCCACGCCGTCATCGCTGGTTGCCTCCGCAACATCGCCGGTTGGCGCATCGGCTTCGCGCCCGACGCGCCAACAGTACGATACCCACCGATCGACACCGCACGGCTCGACACCGAATTCTGGCCCACCGGCAGCAATCTGGCGGCCGATCTGCCGACCTTGCTGACACTTGCACAGGAATCCCAATGCTCACCATCGACGAGGCACGTGGCCGCGTAACCGTTTGCCACGCGGACGGCACCGCGGAGGAGCATGCGCTCGACACGCCCGAGGCCTTCGAGGCGGTGTCCGCCGCCTGGCTACGCTGCGGCTGGGACGTGAAGTACGTCTATGGCTTCACCTGGATGGGCCGGCCGGTAATCCAGTTGCCGGAGGATATGATCCGCATTCAGGAGGTCATCTGGCGCCTGCGTCCGGACGTGATCGTCGAGACCGGCGTGGCGCACGGCGGCTCGCTGATCTTCTATGCGAGCCTGTTCGAGGCGATGGGCCATGGCCGCGCCATCGGCATCGATATCGATATCCGCAAGCATAACCGCGCTGAGATCGAGGCTCATCCGCTCGCCCCGCGTATCACACTGATTCAGGGCAGCTCGATCGCGCTCGGCACGTTGGCAGCGGTACGACACAGCATCGCACCGGACGAACGCGTGCTGGTGGTGCTCGATTCCAACCACAGTCGCTCGCATGTTGAGGCAGAGCTGGACCTATATGCACCGCTGGTGTCGACAGGGTCCTATATGATCGCCTGCGACGGCATCATGGCGGAGCTTGCTGGCGCGCCGCGAACCGCGCCCGACTGGACCTGGAACAACCCGATCGCGGCGGTCGATGCATTCCTGGCGCGAAACCCGGACTTCGTGCTGGAGGAACCGCGCTTTCCATTCAACGAGGGCGCCGTGCGCAATCGGGTCACCTACTGGCCGAAATGTTTCCTCAGGCGGCGATGATCGGGGATGGTGCGATGAAAGCGGTCATCCTCGCCGGCGGCATGGGCACGCGCATAGCCGAGGAATTGCACCTGCGGCCGAAGCCGATGATCGAGATCGGCGGCCGCCCGATCCTGTGGCATGTGATGAATATCTACACGACATACGGCGTGACGGATTTCGTCATCTGTCTTGGTTACCGCGGCTATATGATCAAGGAATATTTCGCCAACTACGTCATGCACGAGTCCGACCTGACTGTGGACGCGCGCACCAGCGAGATCATCTATCACACCAACTATGCGGAACCCTGGCGCGTCACGCTGGTCGATACCGGGCTCACCACCATGACCGGAGGACGGCTCAAGCGCGTCGGTCGCTACCTCGACCCCGATGAGAGTTTCTGCATGACCTACGGCGACGGCGTGGCCGACATCGACATCGGTGCGCTGATCGCGTTCCACGAGCGGCATGGCAAGCTGGCAACGGTGACTGCCGTGACGCCACCGGGCCGTTACGGGGCGCTTCTGCTGCAGAACGACCGGGTGACCCGGTTCAACGAGAAGCCGCCCGGTGACAACGCGCTGATCAATGGCGGTTTTTTCGTGCTGCATCCCGATGTGCTCGATCGCATCGAAGGCGACGACATGCCATGGGAGACCGATCCGCTCGAGAGCCTGGCCCATGACGGCGAGCTGCGTGCCTATCGTCACACTGGGTTCTGGCAGCCGATGGATACGATGCGCGACAGGACAACGCTGGAGACGCTGTGGTCGTCGGGCAATGCCCCGTGGAAGATGTGGAAGGGCTGAGTATCGCATCCATGTGATCGGGGAACGCCGGGCGAGCTGCGACGTTCTGGCGAATGACGAGATGGACCAGAATATTGCTGTTTGGCCTCCTGGCCTGCGTGGCCTCGCCCTGCCTGGCTGCCGCGCAGAACCCGCAGCCGGCACCGCCGCAGGAGGTGCATCCGCCGGTCGCGCCGCCCAGCGCGTCGCAGCCGCCGCCGGAGAAAATTGCGCCGGCCGACCGCACGGCCGGGACAACGGGCAACGCGACCCTCAGCGACAAGCTGTCGCGGCAGCAGGGGATGCTGCAGCCGCCGGCGGTTGATCCCGGTATCCGGGCGCCGACACCGCAGTCGCAAGGCACGATGCCCGTGATCCCGCCACCTGGTACGGCTGGCGGCGATCAGAAGGTCGTGCCGAAATAGTCAGGCGCGCCGCAGCGCTTCGCACACCTGCGCGACCTGCGCGTCCGTCAGTTCCGGATACATCGGCAGGCTGAGCACCTGCCTGGCCAGGACTTCTGTGGTGCGGCAACCCGACGGCCCCAGCGCCACGCGCCCACTATACGCCGGCTGCAAATGCACCGGGCTCGGGTAGTGAATGCCGGTTCCAATTCCAGCGTCGCGCAATCGCGATTGCATTGCAGCACGCTCCGGCGTGCGCAGAACGTAAAGGTGGTATACGTGGCTGACGCCGTCGCGCCGTGCGGGCGCGGCCAGCGATGTCCCTGACAACGCAGCATCGTAGGCGGCAGCGATCGCCTGTCGCCGTGCGTTCTGCGCATCCAGATGATGCAGCTTCACGCGCAGGATCGCCGCCTGGAGTTCGTCGAGCCGGCTGTTCACCCCGACTGCGTCGCTGACGTAGTGCGTCCGCCAGCCGGTACTGGCGCAGCGCCGCAATGTCGGCGCCCAGCTTGGCGTCCTGCGTTGCCAGCATCCCGCCGTCGCCCAGCGCGCCGAGGTTCTTGGTCGGATAGAAGCTGAACGTGGCGATTTCGCCGAATGTGCCGACCTTGCGGCCTGAGATCGTGGCGCCGTGTGCCTGCGCGCAATCCTCGACCATCGCGACGCCATGACGGTGGCATGCCGCGATGATCGGCTCCAGCGCCGCCGGCTGGCCATAGAGATGAACTGGTATGACCGCGCGGATGGGCGGCACGCCTGCCGGTGGACGATCCAGCACCTCGGCCAGTTCGCCGGGGTCCATCGTGTAGTAGTCGGGCTCGATGTCGATCAGCACGGGCGTCGCGCCGACCATCTCGATGGCAGCGACGGTGGCGACCGCTGTATGCGACACGGTCACCACGCTCATACCCGGACCGACGCCCAGCGCGCGCAAGTGCCAGCGCCAGCGCGTCGGTGCCATTGCCGCAGCCGACTGCGGTGGTCGTGCCCAGCCAGGCAGCGAATTCCGCCTCAAATGCGCGCACCTCTCTCGCCGAGGATGTACCACCCGGACTGCAGGACGCGTGCCACTGCGGCATCGATCTCAGACTGCAAGGCGCGGTAGCCGGCGCCGGGATTGGCCTGCGGAACGAGGATCGCCGGTGGGCTCATCGCCATCGCCTCAATGTGGATCGACCGCAATGTAGCGAGCCGGGCGCGGACCGTCGCCGCCGCACTGGAACACGCCGGCCCGCGCCAACGCCGCGCGGTCGTCTTCGGACAGCCGCGTGACCTCGCGCAGGTGATCGGTCCAGCTCTCCATCGACCAAACCTCCATCCAGCCCTCGGGATGCGCCACATCCTCATAGAGCTGCCAGAACATGGCACCGGCGCGGCCGCGGACCTTGCGCACCTCGGCCATCGCGGCCAGGAATTCGCTGCGCCTGCGGCTGTTCGACGCGATAGTGCACGGTCTCCATTATCCGGCCGCGCGCGCGGCGCAGCAACGGCACCAGCTCGGCGGCGGGCGCTTCGGGGATCGGCAGTGGTTCCGCAGCTGGGGCCGTAGGCCGCGCGATGGCCAGATCGATAGAATAGCCGCGCACCACGATCGCCAGGCCCACCCCGATCGCCGCGGCGGTCAGCAGCGTGTCGGCCATGCCGATCTGCTCGGCGAGCCAGCCCCATGCGAACGACCCCCCGGTGAGCGCCCCGTTCTGCGCCAACTGATAGATCGACAGCGCCCGCGCCCGCACCCAGGGTGGGCACACCAGCTGGGCCGCCGCCTGGATGGTGGCGTAGGCGGAGGTCCATCCCACGCCGAACAGCAGCATGCCGAATGCGGCGGGCAGCCAGTGACGTGTCGCGCCGAGCAAGGCAATGCCGGCGCAGGAGAACAGCGTGCATCCGATCACCGTGGCACCGCGGCCGATGTGCCCGCGAACCAACGGCAGCAGCATCCCCGATGTGACGCCGCCGATCCCCATCATGCCGAGGATCACGCCGTACATCCCGGGCCCCAGGCCGAGGTGCTCACGGACCAGCAGCGGCAGCAGCGCCCAGGGCGCCGCGGCAGGAACCGAATAGGCGATGGTGCGCACCATGGCGTACTGGATCGCGGGCGTGTTCCGCACGAAGCGGACGCCGGCGCGTATCGCCGACAGCAGGTGCTCGCGTGGCAGACCGGTGAAGCGGCGGCCGCGGTGCCAGGTGAACAGCGCGACCAGCACCGCGACAATCGACATTGCGTAGAGTGAGAACGCCAGGCTGGAGCCACCGAGCAAGATCAGCGCGCCTGCCAGCGCCGGCCCGATCGCGCGGGTGAGGTTGAAGCCGATGCCGTTCAGCGCGATTGCCTGCACCAGGTCCTCGCGCGGCACGAGTTCCGGCACGATGGCGCTCCATGCCGGAGCAGCCATGGCCGCGCCGATGCCTATCATGAAAGTCAATGCCAGCAGCCAGAACGCGGTCATGGCATGGGCTACAGTCAGCGTTGCGAGCGCGATGGCGGCGAGGATCGTCCAGAGCTGGGCACCGATCAGGAACACACGCCGGTCGACGATGTCGGCCAGCGCTCCGCCGGGCAGGGCCAGCAGGAACACGGGCATGATGGTCGCCGCCTGGACCATGGCGACGATGAACGGCTGCGGCGCGAGGCTGGTCATCAGCCAGCCAGCGCCGGTGTTCTGCAACCAGGTGCCGAGCCAGGCGATCATGTTGGCGAGCCACAGCTCGCGGAAGATCGAATTGCGGAGCGGAACCAGGGCGGC
The DNA here is from genome assembly GCA_963776505.1 of uncultured Alphaproteobacteria bacterium. Taxonomy (GTDB): domain Bacteria; phylum Pseudomonadota; class Alphaproteobacteria; order Acetobacterales; family Acetobacteraceae; genus JAMXLO01. The sequence goes on along the minus strand of CAVZNH010000084.1, from coordinate 91,342 downwards.
GGGCAGGCGCATCGGCGCATCATAGCCTGAGCGCCAGCAATTGCGCCGCCTATGTGGGCGCCAGCGGCGTTCCTCCAGCGGGGGGATGCGACGTCCAGCCGTCTCGGGCTAACGCGACTGTCATGGCACGTTGATCATTTATTACGGACACCCACTGATCGCGATATGATCATCTGCCTGGCATGCATATGCCGCCAAGACAGCCGCAGTCGCTGGAATTCTCGCCGAGGGACATTCTGCCGTGGCTGATGATTTGGAATACCGGACCTACATTATGGTGTTCGAACTTGAAGGCGAATTCCCGATTGCAGGGAATGCATCGGCGCTCAAGCAGGCATGGGTGAGGCTGCAGAGGAGATACCACGAAGCCGGATGCGCACCTGACCCAAAGCGCATCGCGACAATAAATGCTGCATACAGTGCTCTGAAGCGTCTCGCCGGCGAAGACGATTCGAGAACGGCGGGCAGCCCAGAGAGCAAGACTTACAGGGTATGGGCGTGGGATGGCGAACGGCTAATGAAGGGCGTTTCGGAACGGTTTTCTCCCAGCCAGTTCCCAGAGGTCGCCAGAGCGGCGGTGGAGCGCATGAGTTGGGGTTTTCGCCGGCCTCGTGCGATTTTCTTGGAGGATGACGAGGACGAGTGGAATCTCCTGATGATCCACATGTCGGGAAGAGATGTCATTCCCCCGCGAAAGTTTCCCCGGCAAGGCAACGTCAATCTGGCACAAGACCCTATTCTGCTCCGCGAGATCGCGGAGATGTTTGGCAGCAACAACTAAACCAGGCTGCCTCGCCATCGGGTCGCGACTGCCGGGCAACTATTCCTGCTCCACCAACTCGCGCATCTGCCGTGCGGTTCGAAGCACGTGGCGTCCTTTGATGTGCGCGCGCAGGAAGCGATTGAGGGCCGCCGTCAGCGTCGGCGTCAGGGTACAGATCGCATGTGCATCAGATTGATGCCTGCCAGCAGAGTCTTCGTCAGATGCACCGATACGATGAAGCGGTCGCGGCCATGATCGAACAATCCGCGGATACTGTCCTCCACGAAGTGCTCAGGATCCACCACGGAGTAACCGCTGGTGTCGAATTCCGGAGCGACATATCCGGCATTGCGGCCGATGAAGCAGGCGATCTGCAGCAGCGCCGCCGGCCACAGGTTTGGGCGCCGTCGCACGACAGTCTCTGCCGCCTCGGCAAATGTGAGCGCGTGGGTGAAGTCGAGCCAGCCGACGTTGTCCGCGAGTTTGCCATCCGTCCGCGCGAACACGTGCTCGTTCACGTGCAGCAGGTTCCACGCGGCAGCCTCAACAAGCACATGGAAAATCTCGTCGGGCGGATAGCGCCCTCCCCATGCCGCGACGGCGGCCATCGTGGATTTCGGTGCCATCCCACGTAAGGCCGCGGCATCCAGCGGCGGGCAGGGCAGGGGGGCCTGTCCCCAGCCGGCAAGCCACTTCGCATAGTCGCGGAACTCCGGCAACAGATCCTCGCGCCGGGCATAAATCAAATTCCGCAGCAGGAGGCACAGCAGCGCTTCGGCCACCTCCGAACCCAGCCGCTGCGTCAGTTCGATCGTCTTGACGACATAGATCAACGAGTGGCCGAAGCCAGCGTAATGGGCCAGCGCGGCGTCGGCAAGGATCGGCATCAGGTCGTCCGGCGTAAGCCCGGTGGACAGCGCGCTTCGCAGCAGGCCGATGGCCGCTGCTTCGTCCTCCCGCTCCACCGCATCCAGAAATTCCGCCTCGTTCCACCTGCCTGCCGCCGCAGGATACGGATAATGACCGCTGCCGCGCGCATCATCGGCAATATGACCGAGGATCTCACCCAACGCCGCCAACTTCTCTTCCGGACTGCTGGACGGTCGGTCGAACAGACGAAGCCAGTCGGCTGCGCCGGCAATCGCGTGGGTCGTCCCGAACTCTAGCCGCTCCGCCGCCCAGGTGATCGCCGCGCGCACCGCATCGGCGGGGTCCGCATGCAGGCGGGACAGCCGCGCCGTTTCCCGCACCAGGCGTTGCTGATCGAGGTCTTCCAGACCACGCACCACGCCGGCGAGGATCTCCTCGCGCCGCCTGGTTGGATCGGACGGAGACAGATCGAGCCAGACACGACCGGCATCGAGCCTGACCGGATATCGGGTGAGCCGATCGCCGCCAACCAGCGTGGCACCACTTGCCAGGTTGAATTTCCAGTTGTGCCAGTTGCAGGTCAGCACGCATTCGTCGGTCAGCGTGCCCTCGCTCAACGGGTACCCCTCATGTGGGCAGCGGTTCACGCAGGCGAATATCCCCGTGCCGCTATGCACCAGCAGGATCTGCCGTCCGCCGTGTCGGACGACGGCTTTCCCGCCTTCCGCCAGTTTGGCCAGCGACATCACGTCGGTCCAGCTCATCGTCCGTCTCCTTCCTGGCCTGAAGCTGAGTGATGCGGTACGCGCAGCGACGCGCTCCCGCGAGGACATGCTCGATGCGATCCACCGCTACTCCAGAGCCCAGCACGTCGCGGAACACATCGAGTTCGGCGCGGCAGAAACCCTGGCAGGCCGCGGCGGCGGCGCAGATCGGGCAATGGTTTTCCAGCAGCAGAAAACCCTCGGCATCGGCGCGCCATTCGGCCATGTATCCTTCGCGCGAACGGATCTCCACCAGGCGCGCGACGCGGTCGCGCAGAGACGTGGCACCCGAAAGCGCGCGGGCGTAGGACAGTCTGGTCTCCTCCCCACGCACGCGAACGAGGTGCTCCAATGCTGCCTCGCCGAGTGTCGAGCGAACCGCATCGATGAGGCGCACGGTGAGCTCGGCATGAGTATCGGGAAAGCGATTGTGCGCGGCGGGAGTCAGGTGCCAATAACGCGCAGGCCGGCCGACGCCCTGCTTTTCGGTCACGGCCCGCACCAGCCCATCGTCCGCCAGCTTCACCAGTTGCTGCCGTGCCGCCTCGGCCGTTGTTCCGAGCACCGTCGCGATGTCCGCCGAACGCAGCGGGCCGCGCCGCTTGATCAGGCCGAGGATTCGGTCGCCACCGGTATTATCCAAGCTCATGCTTGCATATTGCGCGGAGACCTGGCTTTACGCAAGCACCAGCTTGGACAACTCAGAGGCCGCTATTTCGCCTTCGGCTGCCACAACCCCAGCGTGGCGCCGGTTGGATCGGTAATGATGGAGAGCGAACCTGCGCCGGTTACCTCCATCACGTCCCGCACCACCGTCGCACCAAGCGACTTCGCCTTGGCCGTCGCTGCCACGATGTCGTCCACCAGAACGTAGGGCAGCCACATCGACGGAGCGCCTGGCATCGGGTGCTTGATCATTCCACCGCCGGTGCCCTCACCCACATCGATCATCGTGTAGGTCATGTCACCCATATCGACGTCGTTCAGCGACCAGGCGAACAGCGACTGGTAGAATGACTTCGCCTTCGCGATATCCTGCGTATTGAGCTCGACATGCACGAAAGGATTGGCCATGGACTGCTCCCTTATTTTGCGAACCACGAAGCGACAGAACAGCGCTGGACGGCCAGGCTCAAGTGCAGAGTGACCCGACACCGACAATTCATCGATCACAGGAAAGCGAACAGTCCAATGCCCACCATTGTCCTGTGCCAAACGCTGCATACTCGGGCCATGGCTTTGCTGGCGGCGAGATCATGTCGCGACCAGCCTCCTGATCGCCTTCGTGTTGGCGCCAAGTCTTAGCACAGCCACCGGCCCCGCCACCGAGTATCTCGTCACGGTGTCTGCCTTGCCTGGCTAGCGGTTGATCAGAACGCGCGCAAGTTCATACCCCACGCTGTCCCAGGCGCTTCCGCATGACGCCAAAAGCGCGGTCGTCACCGATAAGGCGCCGAACAGGGTCGCGCAGCGCACAATCCGGGCGAAAGATCGTGAATGCATAGCTGATGGCCTTTGAGGGCGTTGCCGATGGGCGCGCCTTTTTGGCCGCAGCCTCCAGCATCCCGTCATTTCCGGAGACGGAAAAGTCTGGAGAAGTACCCTGGTTCGATAAGCTGCAATTTTCCGACGAAGTGGTTGAGATCAGGACAACGTCCGCCGTGAACTGGGTCAGGCTCGTTCGCGGGACTCTGCTTGCAGATGAAACAGCCAATCCGCATCGAGTTGCGTTTCGGCGTCGGCTACGACACGGTGGGTATTCCGGTACGCTGACGTCGCTGCTCGGGGTGGCGTGCCGCACGTCTCCGAACGTGCCGGCAAATGGATGCTGTGCGAGGGCCGGCCGATGGGCGAACTCGCCGGCCGCACCATTTTACTGGTCGATGAGGCCGCGGTAAGCATGGCGCTGTCATCCGAAAGGCTGGAGGCCGCCGGGTTCGTGTGCGTTGCATGAGCCGCCCGATCCGGCCAACCCGCTGCTGAGCCCACACGACGCCACGGCACCGCTGGAGTGCAACGAGACAACCTCGATCCGCGCGGCAAGCATATGCTGGAGCCGTTCGATGGCGTGCTCGATCCCGGTTACATCGTCAACACGGAGGCAATGCCGAACCGCCGCAACGCCTGAAATTCTCGGCCCGCAATTGGGCAGCTTCGGTTGATCCTGATCAATGCGGGCTGTCTCCGGATCCGCCATGACGCCGCGACGACAGCCCGACCGAGGAGAGCAAGGATGACCGGTATCACTTTGTCCGTGGATGAGATCAAGGCGGCCCCACCCGAGGTACGACGCTGGCTCGAGCAGGAGATGGTTCGGGCGTTCGGTGTCCAGCCGGTACCAGCCTCTCCCGAGGCACCCACGCTGATCGGCTGCAACATCGAAGAGGCCCGGGATATGCTGGCGCTGGTGCAAGGCATGCTGCCGGTGGTCAGCGTGTTCTTCGAACTGGGGCGTGAGGCCGCCAGCGTCGCTGTGCATGGCCTGCGCGCGTTCCGAATGGCCGACATCTTGCGTCATGCCAGGCTGCAATCGCCCGATCAGGTGGTCCAGTGCCTGAATGTCCTTACGCAGGCTCTGCGGCGCACACGCGGCGACGCAACGGCGGCGTTTTTTGCGCTGGACGATCAGGGACATTGCCTGGTGGCGGAGGCGACAATGCACAGTATCCTCCGCCTGTGGCAGGAGATCGTGGCGCAGCGCGGGCTTCAGAGCGCAGTCGGCGATGTGCCAATGCCGATGGCGGAGGCATCAGCCTGACGTCCCGGCCGAAATATCGACCTCCATCAACAGCTCGGGGCTGGCCAGCCCCTTCACCACGAGTGCGCTGAAGCATGGCGTCACGCCGTTCAGCCGGCGAAGCACGACATCCGTCACGCCGGACAGAAATGCCCGGTCAGTGACGAACACCGTCGCCTTGACCACATTGGCCAGTCCGGCGCCCGCCTCGCCAAGCAGCACCGCGACGTTGTCCATCGCCTGCTCGGCCTGGGCGACGGAATCGCCGGTGCCGTGCATGACCTCGTTGAGATCGGTACCGGTCTGGCCGCGCAGAATGACCTGATCGCCGGCGCGCACCGCCATGCAGAAGTCGCAGTCGAGTGCCTGCTGCGCGAAACCGTAGCGCACGGTGCTCGAATGATAGCGACGCAGCCGTTGGTGCGGCGCGCCTTGCTTGCGCAATACGTAGGCGTCGATTTCGAACAAAATCTCCGGGCGGGCGAATCCGGTCACGATCAGCCCGGTAGACACCGGATGAATGTTCCGGAAGTGCCGGCCGATCACCGGATAGACCGCGGCACGATAGGCGCGGTCGCTGATGTACACGGTGATCTTGCACACCTCGTCCATGCCGGAACCTGCCTCGCGCAGCAGCGTAGCCAGATTGCTCAACGCGAGTTCAGCCTGTTCCGCGGCATCCTCGGGCCGACGTCCCAGACCTGCCATGAGGCTGCCGTCGAGCGACGAACCGGTCTGCCCGCGCACGAACAACTCGGTCTCGCTTGCGGCTACCATCGCGCCCTGCCAGGCAATGTCCTGACCGAACCAGTCCTTCATCGCGAATGTGCGCAGGCGCTGCACCGGTGAGCCGATCACCGCCTCCGCATCGATCTGCACCATCAGTTCGGGCAGCGGCAGGCCGGCGACCAGCAGGCCGGTGCCGACCGGGAACACATCGCGCAGACGGCTGCCGATCGCCTCATATACCGGCTTGCGGTGCGCGCGATCGACCAGCGATGTCGTCAGCCTGGTGATGTCGCGAAGAGATCCTCCGGCCGCTTGCAATGCTGCCGCGATGCTGTCGAGTGCCGCATGGGACTGTGCCGCGGCATCGCCGAGCCCAGCCACCGAACCATCGGGCTGCAATGCGCTCCGTCCGCTCAGGAACACGCGCGAACCGCAGCGGACAGCGCCGGCGATGGGCATCGCTCTGAGCGGCGCGGCATCGAATGGCAGCAGGCGCGGGTACGACACAGCGAGAGTCCCCATCCATCGGTACCTGACACTAGCTCCGCCGCGCGTCGCGTGCCCATAGTTGGCGATGGAGGGCTACGCCATGTTCAGCCAACATCGTCGACCGAACCGCTTGGAGATCGACAGCGCTTCGGTGACCGGCCGCGTGGCCGCGCTGCGTCGGCGGGTCGGACCGCGGGTGAAGATCTTCGCCGCATTGAAGGCTGATGGCTACGGTTTCGGCACGCTGCCCATGGCTCGCGCGGCGCTCGCCGGTGGCGCGGATGCTCTGTCGCTGATTGATCGCACCGAGGCTATCATGCTGCGCCAGGCCGGTATCGATGCGCCGATTCTGCTGTATGCCGGCGCGCCAATCGATGCGGACGCGGTTGCCGCCGCGGAGACGTTCCGCCTTATTCTGACAGTGCTGAGCGAACGGCAGATCGACGTCGTGGCGCGACACGTGCGCGCGCCGGTCGAACTTGCCATCAAATTAGAGGTCGGTCCGGAGCGGATCGGCGTGCTGCCCGAGCAGTTGGTCGCCATGGCGGACCGCATCGGACATGACCGCAATCTGTCGCTCGCGATCGTCAATGCCCATCCGACATTCGGCGCCGATGCGCCGGATAGCGTGCTGCGGGAACAGTTCCGCCGTTTTGTCGCAGCGATGGACCAACTTCAGGCGGCCTGCGTGGCGATGCCGATCCGCCTGTTCGCGTCGTCGAATACGTTGGATCGCGCATCCGGGATGGAGCTCGACGCGATCGATCCCGGCCAGTACCTGTTCGGCGACACCACTGAGCGACCGATCATCAGCTTACTCCGAACGGTGTTGATCCAGGTGCGTCCGGTGACACGTGACTTCGCGCCGGAGCACGCGCCGTTCGACATCGGCAAGGTGCGACGAGTCGGCGTGATTCCATTCGGTCGGGTCGATGGCGGCGGCTGCTGTCACGCCGCGGAGGTGCTGGTGGGCGGCCGCCGTGCGTCCATTTTGGGCGGCCCGTCACTGGAATATATGCGGCTCGATCTGTCGGCGATCGACGACGCGAACGAGGGCGACGAGGTGGTGCTGATCGGTCGTCAGGGTGGTGCGCAGATCAGCCTCGCCGAAGTTTGCGCCGCGCGGGGCGCGACACCATCGGATGTCGCCATGGCGATCGGCCCTGCCGTTTTGCGCACCTGGGCTGCGAGGCGCGCCTAATACTGCGGATATCCCGGATAGTACCCCGGAGGTGGCGCGTAGACCACTGGAGGCGGCGGCGCGTAGTACTGCGGCTGCTGCGAGGCAATCAGACCACCGACAATCGCAGCGGCGCCGAGCCCAAGAATGGCTGCGGCGGCCGCACCACCGTTGTCGTGGTCGTGATGGTGCCAGTCCCTATCTCCGTGCCACTCGCCATGCCAGTCGCGATGATCGCGCGAGTCGGCGTATGCAGCGGGAGCAGCCAGCAGGCCAGCCACAACGGGCGCAGCGATCAGCAGTGTGGACCAGATTTCGCACGGCACGATCCTTATCCTGAAAGTGTGCCAAGAAAGCTGGTGTCCAGTAGTGTCCGGATTAGGGCGACACAGTGATTTGTTCGCGGCCGTCCGCTCAGTGGTATGTCCGGCCGCCATCCACCGCCAGGTTGATGCCCGTCACGAACGAGCTTTCGTGCGAGGTCAAAAACAGGATTGCGGCAGCGATCTCCTCGGGCGCGGCGGGACGGCCAAGAGCGTAGCGGTTCACGATGGCCGGAATCACCCCGCCGGATGTGTCGCGCAACGTGCCGTCGGTCATTGGCGTCTCGACCGCGCCAGGGCATACCGCATTGACGCGGATCGCCGGTGCGAGTTCCGCCGCAAGTGTGCGCGTCATGGCGATCACGCCGCCTTTGGACGCAACATAGGCCGTGCTGCCGCCGCCGGTCGGCAGCAGCCCGACGCCGGAGGCGATGTTGACCACCGTCGCGCGCTCCGCCTTGCGCAGATACGGAACGGCGGCCTGCACGCACAGGAATGTGCCCGTCAGGTTGACCGCTATCGTCGTGTCCCAGACATCGGCCGTGGTGTCGATCAGCCCGCGGTTGATGAACACACCGGCGGCGTTGACCAGCCCGTCGAGACCGCCGAGGGCCTGTGCGGCTTCCCGCATCGCGCGAGAAACCGCATCGGCGTTCGAAACATCGGCGGCGATCGCATGGGCGTCGGCAACGCGCGCCACATCGCGGTCGAGTGCGGCGATCGCGGCGCCCTCCCGCGCGAACAGCTCGCATGTCGCGCGACCGATACCGGATGCGCCGCCGGTGATCAGAATCTTGCGGCCGGTCAATCTTGGCATGAGCATTTCTCCCCGTGGCGTTGCCTGTTACCGCATAGCATGACACGGTACCTCTCGGTAGCGCGCCGAAGGAGGCAAGGATGGATGTCGGCATGATGAGCGACGAACTGCTGTATCGGCTGGAGAACCGCGTCGCGGTCATCACGCTGAACCGGCCGGAGCGGCTGAACGCGCTGACCAAGGACATGATGCAGGCGCTGCGTATGCGGCTCGCGGAGTGTGCTGTAGATGAAGCGATCGGCTGCGTTGTGCTGACCGGTGCCGGGAGGCGCGTTCTGTGCCGGTGGCGACGTGCGGGTGCAGGCGCAGGTTGCGGCGGAGGGGAGTCCAGAGACTCCGGAGCGTCGGACCGATTTGCTGCGTGCCTCGATGGAGGCATCGCGGCTGCTGCACGAGATGCCGAAGCCGACGATTGCGATGCTGAATGGCGTCGCCGCCGGAGCGGGGCTGTCGTTGGCGTTGGCATGCGATCTGCGTATCGCAGGACGGAGCGCGCGGATGACGACGGCGTTCGCGAAGGTCGGCCTTTCGGGTGATTACGGCGGGACGTGGTTTCTGACGCAGCTTGTCGGCACGGCAAAGGCGCGCGAGCTGTATTTCCTGTCCGATGTGCTGGATGCGGCTCGGATCGAGGCGTTGGGACTGGCCAACCGTGTGGTGGCCGATGCGGAGCTGGTGGCAGAGACGATGGCGTTGGCGGCGAAGCTGGCGAACGGGCCGAGCGTGGCGTTGCGCTACATGAAGCGGAACCTGAACGCGGCGGTGTCCGGCGATCTCGCTGCCGGGCTGGACAGCGAGGCGTACGGAATGCTGCGTTCCCGAGCCAGCGAGGATCACAAGGAGGCGGCGCGGGCCTTCGTCGAGAAGCGCCCGCCCGTGTTCCAGGGGCGTTGACATACCTGACCGTATGAAATACTACCAATGAGTAATTTGACGGAGCCGCGCCCCATGCCTGCTGCCAAAGCCCCGAGCGTTGTCGATGTCGTCATTGTCGGTGCGGGCTTCGCCGGCATGTACATGCTGCATCGCCTGCGCGGTCTCGGCGTGTCGGCGCGCGTGTTCGAGGCGGGCAGCGGGGTCGGCGGCACCTGGTATTGGAACCGCTATCCCGGCGCGCGCTGTGACGTGGAGAGCATGCAGTACTCCTATTCGTTCTCGCCGGAGCTGGATCAGGAGTGGCAGTGGAGCGAACTGTTCGCCTCGCAACCCGAGATCCTGCGCTACGCCAACCACGTTGCCGACCGCTTCGACCTGCGTCGCGACATCCAGTTAGACACGCGGGTGACCGAGGCTCGCTTCGACCGCGCGACGCATCGCTGGGATGTGCGCACCGACCATGGCGATCGTGTTTCGGCGCGCTACTGCGTGATGGCAACCGGCTGTCTGTCCACTGCGCGCGTGCCTGACTTTCCTGGCATGGAGCACTTCACCGGCAAGACCTACCATACCGGCCACTGGCCACACGAAGGTGTCGATTTCACCGGCCAGCGCGTCGGTGTGATCGGCACCGGCTCGTCGGCGATCCAGGCGGTGCCGGTGATCGCGCAGCAGGCGGCGCAGCTCACCGTGTTTCAGCGCACGCCGAACTTCAGCATCCCGTCACGCAACGGGCTGATGAGCGAGGCTTACGCGGAGTCGTGGAAGGCCGACTATCCCGCGTTGCGCGAGAAGGCGCGCCACATGCGCACCGGCATCCTGAACAATCCGAACAACGTGTCCGCGCTTGAGGTTTCTGATGAGGAGCGGCGGCGCATTTACGAGGAGCGTTGGGCGGCCGGTGGCACCAACTTCATGGCGGCGTTCAACGACCTGATCATCAGCCAGCAGGCAAACGATACCGCTGCCGATTTCGTGCGCGACAGGATCCGCGAGACTGTGCGCAATCAGGCGGTGGCCGAGCTGCTGGCGCCGAAGAACCACCCGATCGGCACGAAGCGCATCTGCGTCGATACCGATTACTACGGGACGTTCAACCGCGACAACGTCACGCTGGTCGATGTGCGCGCGACACCGATCACCGAGATCACCGCGAATGGCGTGCGTGCCGGCGATGTCGAATACGCGTTCGACAGCATCGTATTTGCGACCGGCTTCGATGCGATGACTGGGGCGCTGCTGAAGATCGACATCGAAGCAGATGGACAGGCGCTGCGGGACAAATGGGAGGCAGGGCCGCGAACCTATCTCGGGCTGATGACGGCGGGGTTTCCCAACATGTTCATGATCACCGGACCTGGCAGTCCGTCGGTGCTCAGCAATATGATGGTGTCGATCGAGCAGCATGTCGACTGGATCGCCGATTGCGTGGCGTATCTTCGCTCGCACGGGCTGGACTGCATCGAGGCCACGCAGGCGGCCGAGGATGCGTGGGTCGCGCATGGCAACGAGGTGGCCAACGGGACGCTGTACCCGCTGGCGAACTCGTGGTACATGGGCGTCAACATCCCAGGCAAGCCGCAGGTGTTCATGCCGTATATCGGCGGCGTCGGCGGCTACCGGCAGATATGCGACGAGATTGCCGCGGAAGGCTATCGTGGCTTCGCGTTGAGCGCGCAGACCGCAGCAATAGCGGCGGAATAGCGACGCCCGACCCTGTCATTGCGAGGAGCGCGGCGACAGAGCAATCTCCATCGAGGTACGCACTGACGATGGAGATTGCTTCGCTTCGCTCGCAATGACAGCGCTTACGCCTTGTCGTGGATGAACCGGTCGATCTTGCGATAGTGGAACAGCCATCGCCCGTCCTGCTTCACCATGTCATCCGTGTAGCTGCCGGCTGAGCCGATCTTCGGCCCCTGCGCGCTGTTCTGCACAGTCACCCAATTCGAGAAGCACTTCGCCGTGGTCCCCTCCACCTTGATCACGACATTGGTGACGTGATGGATCGCCCGCGGTCGGGGGTTCGCCGACTGGCGCATGCCGCGCACCAGTGCCTCAACTTCCGCTCGTCCGGTGCCCTTGCCGAACGCCGTGTCCCATGTGCCGTCCTCGGTGAAGAGAGCTGCCATGTCGGCGAAGCGGTCGTTATCCAGCCGGAAGCAGTATTCCGCCATGACTTCGCGGATTGCATCCTTCTCTGCGAGTTCGCTCATGCTAAGTTTCCTCCTGCCATGTCCTATGTCGCCATTGCACGCGAGGAAGCCGCCGTTGTCGAGCGCACCGGCCTATTGGGCGAAGGCGGCGCGTGGGCCGGGCGCCATGTGATTGCGCGCTTCTTCATCGAGGGCTTCGGCAATGCGGAACAGCGTACCGCCTGGCTGTCGCGCCTGGCGTCGGTGGCGATTTCCGAGCCACGCGTCGGCGCGCATCCTAAGCTGCTGACCACCCGAGCCGAGGAAGATGGAGACGGTTATTGCATTTCCGGCGAGAAGGCCTGGGTTACCAACGGGCCTCTGGCCGAAGTGTTCATTGTGTTTGCGGTCACCGGCGTCGAGGAAGGCCGTAAGCGCTACAGCGCCTTCCTGGTGCCGCGCGACACCCCTGGTCTGTCGATCAATGAAGCAGCGGAATACCGGGCGCTCGCGCCGTCGCGCCATTGCGGCCTAAGACTGGATGGCTGCCGCGTTTCGCGTTCCGCGATGTTGGGCCCGCCCGGCACCGCGTACGAGACGATGGCGTTGCCGTTCCGCGACGTCGAGGATGCAGTCGGCACGTTCGGTCTGTTGGGCGCATTCCGCTTCGTTCTGTCGCGGCTTGCGCAACAGCGCGGCGCAAGCGACGAAGCGGTGCTGTCATTGGGCAGGCAGGCGGCGCTGACCGCAGTATTCGCGGAAACAGCCGAAGCAGTCGTCGACGCGTTGGACGCTGGAGAGCTGCCTCGTCGCGCGGCCGCGCTCGTCGGACTGCGCGTGCTGGCGACAGACATGTTGCGGCAGGCGCGTGCGCATCGCGATGCATTCGGCCCTGCCGGCGATGCGGCGATCGAGCGCACATTCGCCGATCTCGACGTCTCGCTGTCCGTCGCGCGCGGCCCACGGACTGCACGTCAGGCACGCCTTGGCAGCGAGTTGATCGCCGCGACCGCTCGTGCTTAGGCGATGCTGCGTGTCGCCATCTCGAACGTGCCCTTGCTGAGATCCGGCGCATCGAGGATCCGCTGCAGCTCCTGCTTCATTAGCGTTTGCCGCGCGGGCTCCACGCGGCGCCACTGGCCAAGCGGCGGCACCAGACGCGCGGCAACCTGGCTGTTCATCGGATCCAACGCGATGATGGTGTCGGCGAGGAAGCGATAGCCGCTGCCCGAGAAATCGTGGAACCGAACCTGATTGCCGGAGGCAAAACTGGCGACCAGCGCGCGCACGCGGTTCGGGTTTCGCAGATCGAAGTCCGCGTGCTTTGCCAACGCACGTACTGCATCTGTCGTATCAGGCAGCGACGACATGGCCTGAATGGCGAACCACTTGTCGAGCACCAAATCGTCGCCATGCCATCGCGCATGGAACGCGTCGAGCGCCGCGCGCCGCTCGGGACAGTCGATCGCCGACAGCACTGCGAGAGCCGCCAGCACGTCGGTCATGTTCTGCCCCGCATCGAACTGCACCTTCGCTCGCGCGATGCCGTCGGCGCTGCCGTCTGCCGCGAGGTACGCGAGGCACGCGTTGCGCAGCGCACGCCGGCCGATCGAGGTGCCGTCGATCTGATACGGACCGCTGTCGGTCAGCCTCTCATAGGTGGCTCGCAGGGCGGCATTCAGTGCGCGGCCGACCGCAGTCCGAGCGCTGTCCCGCGCCGCATGGATTGCATCGACATCCGCAACTGCCATCTGATCTGCCAGGAAAGCTTCGCCGGGCAGTGTCAGCGCCTCGGCGGCGAACGCAGGATCCTTGTCGGCGTCGCGCAATGTGGCAGTCAGTGCGTCGATCAGTCCCTGATCGATCACCGGTGTTTCACCGCGCCGCCACGCAGTCGCCATCGCCAGCAGCAGATGCGTTGCATATTGCTGGCCCGATTCCCAGCGCACGAACGGGTCGGTGTCGTGCGCGGCGAGGAACTGCAGTTGGGCAACCGGCACGTCGGATAACTTAACCGGCGCGGAAAATCCGCGCAGCAGCGACGGCACGGGCCGTTCGGGCACACCGTCAAATGCGAAGCTTTGCTCCGTCTCGCCGAACAGCAGCGTGCGTTCGGCAATTTCGTGGCCGGCGCTGTCCAGCAGCCCCATCGCGACCGGCACCACGAGGGGCTGCTTGTCCGGCTGGCCCGGCGTCGCGGACGTGCGCTGCTTCAGTGTCAGCGTGTAGCGACGCGCACCGCCATCATAGCCATCGGAAACTGTGACCTCCGGCGTGCCTGCCTGGTGATACCAGCGCTTGAAGCGCGTGAGATCGACGCCGGATGCGTCCTGCATCGCCTGGGCGAAATCGTCGATGGTTGCCGCCTGGTTGTCATGGCGCTGGAAGTACAGATCCATGCCGCGACGGAATGCCTCACGACCGATGATGGTCGCCATCATGCGGATCACCTCGGCGCCCTTGTTGTAGACCGTCGCGGTGTAGAAATTATCGATCGTGATATAGCTGTCCGGCTGCACCGGATGCGCCAACGGGCCGGCATCCTCGCGGAACTGTGCCGCGCGCAAAGCCCGCACGTCCCCGATGCGCTTCACCACGCGGCTGCCCTGATCCGCCGAGAACTCCTGGTCGCGATAGACCGTCAGCCCTTCCTTGAGCGAAAGCTGGAACCAGTCGCGGCAGGTGACACGGTTGCCGGTCCAGTTGTGGAAATACTCGTGGGCGATGACCGTCTCGATGCCCTGATAGTCGTTGTCGGTTGCGGTCTCCGGCTTCGCCAGCACGTATTTCGTGTTGAAGACGTTCAGCCCCTTGTTCTCCATGGCGCCCATGTTGAAGTCGGACACCGCGGCGATGTTGAACACGTCAAGGTCGTACTCGAGACCGAACACGTCCTCGTCCCACTTCATCGACGTCTTCAGCGAGCGCATCGCGTGCGCGCAGCGATCCTCGTCGCCATGGCGCACCCAGATGCCGAGTTCGACACGACGACCGGATCGCGTGATGAAGTGATCCTTCACCGCGATCAGATCACCGGCGACCAGAGCGAACAGATAGCAAGGTTTGGGATGCGGATCGGTCCATGTCACGCGATGGCGGCCGTTGCCTGTATCCTCAACGCTGCCAGGGTTGCCGTTCGACAGCATGACGGGCACACGCGACTTGTCGGCTGTGATCGTCGTGGTGAAGCGTGCCATGACGTCGGGTCGATCGGGAAAGTAAGTGATGCGACGGAAGCCCTCGGCCTCGCACTGGGTGAAGAAGCTGCCGTTCGAGGTGTACAGGCCGGAGAGCTCCGTATTGTCCTTCGGTGCAATGAGCGTCTCGATCTCCAGCGTGCCGGCATCCGGCATGTCCGGAACCAGCAGTTTGCCGTTTTCGAGGTGGTATCGGTTGGCACCGAGTTCCTCGCCATTCAGCGCAATGCGCACCATTGTCAGCGCCTCGCCATCCAGCGACAGCGGAGCATCCGCAGCCGCTGCGGCAGGGTTGCGCCGCACCACCAGTCGCGAGCGCACGCGCGTCGCTGCTTCATCGAGGTCGAATGCGAGATCGACGGTCTCGACCAGGAACGCGGGCGGTCGATAGTCGGCCAGCCGGGTCTCACGCGGGGTGGTCTGGGGCGGAGCGGAACTCACGTCGAGCGGCATCATATGCTGGATCCTCAGGCTTTGCTGCGCAGCTTGCTCTTTCGGCAGGTCGGAGCACAATATTCGACCAGTCCACGGAGATAAGTCCAATGGCAGCAGAATTCGACCTGGTCATCCGCGGTGGCACCGTCGTCGACGGCACCGGGCGCGCACCGATCGAGGCCGATGTCGGTATCAAGGGCAACCGCATCGCAGCCATCGGCACGCTCGCGAAAAATGGTGCCGAGGAGATCGACGCCAAGGGCAGGCTGGTCACGCCGGGTTTTGTCGATATCCATACGCACTATGACGGCCAGGCGGTGTGGGACAGCCGGATGACGCCGTCGTCGATGCATGGTGTCACCACCGCGGTGATGGGTAATTGCGGCGTCGGCTTCGCGCCGTGCAAGCCGGCCGACCGCGAGAAGCTGGTCGAACTGATGGAAGGCGTCGAGGATATCCCTGGACCCGTGATGCACGAGGGCCTGAAGTGGGAATGGGAATCGTTCGCCGAGTATCTGGCGGCGTTGGAACGGCGCAACCGCGACATCGATCTGTGCGCGCTGCTGCCGCACGCCGCGGTGCGCGTCTTCGTCATGGGCGAGCGCGCCGTCGCGCTGGAGAACGCCAATCAGGCCGACATCGCCCAGATGCGCGAGATCGCCGCCGATGCGATGCGCGCCGGCGCGTTCGGCTTCTCCACCTCGCGCAGCCTGAGCCACAAAAGTCTGAAAGGCGATCCCACGCCGACCTTGCGCGCGCAGGAGGACGAGCTGACCGGTATCGCGATGGGCATGCGCGACGCAGGTTCGGGTTTCCTGGAGATCGTGTCGGAATGGGCGCCTGACCCGAAGGCCGAGTTCGCCATGATCCGCCGCGTCGTGGAGTCGTGCGGCAGGCCTTGCGTGTTCACGCTGACGCAGCGCCATACGCGGCCGACCGTGTGGCGCGAGCTGCTCGGTTATGCCGATGAGGCGGCCGCTGCCGGCGTGCCGATCCGCCCGGTCGTGGCGCCGCGCGCGATTGGCGTGTTGCTCGGCCTCGAGGGAAGCCAGAACCCGTTCTCCGCGCACCCCGTCGTACAGGTCGATCGCGCATCTGCCGCTGGCCGAGCGCGTGCAGCGCATGCGCGATCCTGAGTTCCGCCGGCAGATGTTGTCGGAGGATCCCAAGAAGGACAGCACATTCCCGCTGTTCCACCGGCTGTCATTCGGCCAGATGTTCCGCTTCGGCAATCCGCCGAACTATCAGCCGCGGCGGGAAGATTCGCTCGAGGCGATCGCCATGCGCGAGGGGCGGACGCCGCAGGAGGTGGCCTACGACGTGCTGCTGGAGGATGACGGCAATGCGTTCATCTATACACCGCTCGGCAACTACGCGGATTACGATCTGTCGGTGAGTGAGACCACGCTGGCGGATCGCAATACGCTCATGGGCCTGGGCGACGGTGGCGCGCACGTCGCGTTCATTCTCGACGCCGGATATCAGACCTGGCTGCTGACGCACTGGGGCCGGACGATGAAGCGTTGGGAGATGCCGGAGCTGATCCGCCGGGTGACGTCGGATACGGCGCATGCCGCCGGGCTGTTCGATCGCGGCGTGCTGGCGGTGGGCAAGAAGGCCGATGTCAACGTCATCGATTGGGACCGGCTTGGCTGCGACAAGCCCTACGTGGTGCATGATCTGCCGGCGGGCGGGAAGCGGCTGATGCAGAAGGTGCACGGCTACGACGCCACGATCGTGTCGGGGTGCGTGACGTACCGCAACGGCGAGCCTACCGGTGAATTGCCGGGCCGGCTGGTGCGCGGGCAGCAGGCTTAGAGCCACTGTCATTGCGAGGAGCAGAGCGACGCGGCAATCTCCAGGCAAAGTGATGCTGGGGATTGCTTCGTCGCTTACGCTTCTCGCAATGACAGGTTGCTACAGCAGTGCGCTCCTCGCAATGACAGTGCGCCACGTGTCATTGCGAGGAGCGCAGCGACGAAGCAATCTCGGTCAGGTGAGGCCCTAACTCAAATCTCCAAACAGATCGCGCCAGTCAGGATTACTCACCAGTCGGTAATTAAGACGACATTCCTATTGTACTTTGCCACATCCGCTGGTGCGACGCTTGCGGCATGAAACGAGACGGGCGTGGGTTCGATCATCGGACGCTAGAAACCATTCGTTTGATGGCGGTCGAGCGGGTGCGGGATGGAGAGCGCCAGTCATCGGTGATCGCCTCCTACGGGTTCAGTCGCACGACGATCTACAAATGGCTGGAAGGTGGCATCGAAGCCCGGCGTCGGACTGAGCGCGCTGCGATGCTCAGGCCGGCGCCGGGACGGCCGCGCAGTCTGACGCCGCGTCAGGAACAGCAGGTGTTCCGTTGGATCAATGGCAATGACCCGCGTCAGTATGGCCTGGATTTCGGCCTGTGGACGCGAACGGTGGTGGCCGACCTGATCGAGCGTAAATTTGACATTCGGCTCGGCTTTACGGCGGTGGGAGCGTTGCTCGCCAAGCTCGGACTTACGCCGCAAAAGCCGCTGCAACGGGCGTATCAACGCGATCCGGAAGCGATCGAGACATGGCGACGCGAGCCGTTTCCAGCCATTGCCCGACAGGCCAAAGCAGAAGGCGGCGAGGTCTATTTCTGGGATGAGTTGGGTTTTCGCGCCGACGCCGTGCACGGCAAGACCTGGGGGAAGAAAGGACAAACACCGGTTGTCGAGCGCCCTGGTCAACGGCAATCGATCAGCGCCGCCTCGGCGGTGAATGCACGGGGTGCGTTTTGGTATTGTACCTATCAAGGCGGACTTAATGCCGAGCTGTTTGTCGCCCTGCTACGGAAGATGATGCGGCATCGTTCGAAGCCGGTGCATTTGGTGGTCGACGGACTTCCCGCACACAAGACGGCGCTGGTGAAGGACTATGTCGAATCGACCGATGGGAGGCTGACGCTGCACTTCCTCCCCGGCTACGCCCCAGAGCTGAACCCCGATGAGCTGGTATGGAGCCACGTGAAGCGCACCGGCGTGGCCAGAGCTCCGCTGCGCGAGGCGAAAGCTACTGGACAAGATCGAGGCGCAGCTCGGCTGCGATCAAGCGCATGCCACAACTCGTCCGCTCATTCTTCAAAGCACCCAGTGTCGCCTATATTACCGACTGCTGAGTAATGCTGTCGATCAGCGCCACCTTCCGACGCCGCGAACCACTCTTGATCTGCTTCTCGCGCGCGATCGCCGCCCTCACGTCGCTGATTTCCTCAAAGTAAACCAACTTGCTCGCGTTGTACCGGCTGATGAAGCCCGGGATGATCCTTGCCCGATGCTCGCCGACGCGACGCAGTAGATCGTTTGTCACACCCGTGTACAGCACCGTTTGCCGTTCGTTGGTCAGGATGTGGACGAAATACCTGTCCCTCATTGGCGCGAGATTGCTTCGCCGCTACGCTCGTCGCAACGACACTGGGACACCATGCCATGCGCACCGACCTGCCCTCCTGGCGCTCTCTCCTCTTCGTGCCCGTCACCGCGGAGAAATTCGTGCGTACCGGCGCCGACCGTGGCGCAGACGGCATCATCCTCGACCTCGAGGACGCCGTCGCACCGTCGCAGAAGGCCCACGCCCGCACGCTGATCGCAGACGCCATCCCGCAGGTCGCGCGCAAAGGCGGCGACGTGCTGGTGCGGGTCAACCGTCCGTGGCGCCTGCTGGTGCGCGATCTGGAAGCCGCAGTGATCCCCGGCATCGCCGCGCTGATGCTCACCAAGGTGGACAGTCCGGAACATGTCCACGCCGTCGCCGACATCGTCGAGGAACTCGAAACCGAACGCGGACTGACCCCCGGAAAGATCCAGTTCGTCGTGCTGGTGGAGACCGCCGCCGGCTTCTTCCGCATCGAGGCAATCGCCAAATCCCATCCCCGCGTCGTCGCACTCAGCCTCGGCACCGAGGACTTCACCGCCGATGTCGGCATGCTGCCCGATCCGGAAGGCCTGCTCTATCCCAAGCAGCACACGCTGTTCGCCGCGCGCGCGGCGGGCATCCTCCCGTTCGGCTTCATCGGCTCGATCGCCGACTTCCGCGACCAGGACGCGTTCCGTGCCATCGTGCGTCGCTCCAAGCGCTTCGGCTTCGTCGGCGCCAGTGCGATCCATCCGTTGCAGGTGCCGGTGCTCAACGAGGAATTCTCCCCCTCCGATGCGGAGGTTGAACGTGCCGAACGCATGGTCGCGGCCTACGACGCCGCGTTCGCGCAAGGCCTCGGAGCGGTGCAGTTCGAGGGCGCGATGATCGACGTCCCGGTGGTGCAGCGGGCGAAGAACGTGATCGCGCGCGCGACGGCGATCCGGCGGGCAGGAGTAACAGGGTAACCGGCGCGCTCGTTTCTGTGGAATTCCAGAACGAAAAGGCGGACAGTAGCCGCTTCACGCGCGCGCGAGGGCAATCCCATTACCATGACGACCAAGGAGGACCTGCCGCCGCCTGGAGCCGCCGGCCGATGAATTCTACCAGGCGCCAGCCCCCGCAGTGCGCCCCATGCCGGCCCGACACAGTCTCGCCCTCGCGGCGGCCGCTCTCGTTATCGCGCTGACCGCGCCATTCTGGGAGGACGGCGCGCTCGCGACATTCGGCATCCACACCCCGCTCGGGCGGACTGCCCAACAGAACGCGCTCGCGGTGATGCGGCAGGACCGACGCACCGAGGACATTTCCCAGCGCCTCGCCACCGTGACGGCGCAGCTCGCGAAGCAGCAGGCAGGATTCACCGCGGCTATGCAGCGTGCGGATGCCGCGGCAGCGCTGATCCACACATTGTCGCTGGTCCGGCTCAGCGACACGCTGCGCCGGCCGATGCCGTTTGCCGCCGAGCTTGCCATGGTGCGCGCGGACGGCACCGATCTGGGCGACCTGAAGCCTCTGCTCGACAAGATCGAACCCTATGCCCACACCGGCATCCCCGGCACGACGCAGCTTCGGCAGGAGTTTCGCGCGCTCCTGGATCAGGTGTCGCGCGATGGTCCTCAGTCGTGGATGACGAACCTGGCGGTCTGGGCGCGTCTGCGCAGCACACCGCCGACGTCTGCGGATGTAGATCCGTCGCTCGATCTGCTGCAATCGGCGTCGGCACGGCTTGCCGATGTCGATATCGCTGGTGCGCTGGACGATACGCGTCAGTTGAGCGACGAGTATCGGCCGGTATTCGCCAACTGGAGCGACGACGCACAGGCGCGCGTAGCCGCCGATACCATCGCCGCCCGCGTCAGCGACATGGTGACCAGGACGCTGCGGACGCGGGCGGCGAACTGATCCGGCTACACGGTGTCGTTTGCCTCATGCAGCCAGCGTGAGACCAGGCCCGCGATCACCGCACCGACGATCGGCGCGAGCCAGAACAGCCAGAGCTGCGACACATAGGCGCCGCCGGCGAACAGTGCCGGCCCGGTGCTGCGTGCCGGATTGACCGACGTGTTGGTCACCGGGATCGACACCAGATGGATCAATGTCAGCGCAAGACCGATCGGAATGCCGGCAAAGCCAACCGCGGCGCCCTTCGACGTGCAGCCGATGATGATCAACAGGAAGAAGAACGTCATCAGCACTTCCATCGCCAGGCACGAACCAAGGCTGTACTTGCCTGGGCTGAGATCGCCGTAGCCGTTCGAGGCAAATCCGTCGGGCACCCAGCCCGGCTTGCCCGACGCGATCCAGTACAGCACCGCGGCCGCCAGGATGGCGCCGACCACCTGCGCGATGATGTAAGGGATGACATCGCTGTTGGCGCACCGCTTGCCTGCCCACAGACCGATGGTGACGGCAGGATTGAAGTGGCCGCCCGAGATATGGCCGACCGCATAGGCCATTGTCAGCACGGTCAGGCCGAACGCGAATGCAACACCGAGAAAGCCAATTCCCAATGCGGGAAATGCTGCGGCCAGCACGGCGCTGCCGCAGCCGCCAAAGGTCAGCCAGAAGGTGCCGAAGAACTCGGCACCGGCGCGGCGGGTCATGTACATGCTTGTTTCCCCTCTGCGTAACCGGCGGCCGATCAGTCACTTAGCCGGTTATCTTCAGCGGGCCGCCAGCTTTCGCACCATAAGCATATTCCAACGCACATAGCCATGCTGCACGAAGCCCAGCCGGTCGCGGATGGCGACATGCGCGTCGGGAAGCCGATGGAACGGGATTGACGGGTAAAGATGGTGCTCGGCGTGGAACGGCATGTTCCACATCAGCAGCCGCACCGCCCGGCTGGTCAGCGTGGTGCGCGTGTTGGTCAGCCCATTGCGGTCCATGGTGCAGCCGGTGTGCTCCGCCAGCACATAGGCCCGCAGGAACGGCTGGCAGAGCACCTGCGGCAGGATCCAGAAGACAAACGGCGTCGCCCAGCCGAACAGCAGCGCCGAAGCCACCGACCCGCCCACCAGCACGGCACTCATCGCGCGCACGCTGCGGATGATCGCCGGCGCTGCCTGCGTCGAGACGTAAGGATAGCGACTGAGATCGCCACGCCAGCAATCGCCGATGACGAGCAACCGCAGCCGCCAATACGGCACGCCCAGTATTCGTCGCACATACGCGCCCAGATCGTCCGGCGCCGCCATATCCAGTTCCGGATCCTGACCCGCTATCTGCGTGTGCCGGTGATGGGCGAAGTGAAACGCCGTGTAGAAGTGCAGGTTGAGCAGCGACGGACATGCCGCCAGCCAGCCGACGATCAGGTTCGCCCTGCGCGAGGCGAAGGCGGTCTGATGCGTCGCCTCGTGCGCCGGCGCGAACAGCGCGACCTGCACCAACCCGAACGCCAGCATGGCCGGGATCAACGTCATCGGTCCCGAGCTATCGCGACCAGCCAGCCGGTCGCCGATCAGCAGCGCGGCATGGATCGCTACGCGCCGGGCGCCCGCGGCGTTGTTCCGGCCGGACAGCGCGCGCAGTTCCGCAGGGCTGAGGACACGATCGAGCACGGTCTCCATGCAGCAAGTATTATGCCATCACCCAGGAGGCGGCCAGACGCGCAGCCCCTTGGCCTGGAACACCGCCACCGTCCGCAACGTGCGTCCGGCATGACGGATCGATGCATCGGGAAGCGGCTCGATGCTGTCGAACACGGGACCCAGTTCGGCGGCCACACGCTCGCGGTGCTCGGGCGCCAGGATCAGCATATCGGCACCGATGAAGCGCGCCGGCGGCCAGGTGATGCCGAACTGGCGGCAATCCCGGTTCAGGCACAGCACCGTCACATTGGGGCCGAGTGCGTAGGCGATCTTCCCGGCGTCGCGCCAGTCCGGCACGCCGACGATCGCGCCAGGAGCCACGCTGTCACGCAGCGAGGTCCAGTCCACCGCCTCGACATCGGGATCGTCGCGCGCGACGCGCGGCGATCGCCGGATGCAGCCAGTCAAACCGCACCTGCGTTGCGACCACGACCATCGCGAGAACCACAAAGACCGCCGTGCCGTACAGCGCACGCCGCACCACGGGCCGGCCTATCCGATGGGCGACGCCTCGCCCAGCAGCGGAAACAGCATCAGGTAACCAGGAGCGGCCCAATGGAACAGCACGCGCTGGCTGGACCAGGCTGAGATCAGCGCAAACACCACGATCGGCGGTGCGGCCAGACAGCACAGCAACCAGGACCGCCACTCGCTCGGACCACGCCGCAGCGCCATGACGAACACCACCATCATTGGCACCCACAGCCACGGCAGGACGAACAGCGCCTCGCCGGCAAGCGTCACCAGCGGTCCAAGCGGCCGAAGCTGCATCCCTTCGGCTCGCCCACCCTGGAACGCGAACGATACCCAGCCATGCGTCGCATTCCACGCCAGCACCGGCGCGAACATCAGCAGTGCGACCAGGGCCGCGAGCCACGGCTCTCGGGGTCGCCAGCCAATGCCGATGCATGCGGCTCGACAGCAGATAAAGCACCGCGCCGATCATCGTCAGGCCGGCCGAATACTTCGACAGCAGCGCCAGCCCCGCGCAGACGCCGGCACCCAGCCACCACGCCAGCGTTCCGCGCTCCAATGCGCGGACCAGGCAAAGCGCCGCCCCGAGCAGCGCGCAGTCCAGCGGCCCATCCGGCAGCACCCAGGTGCCCGTGGTCACGCCGAATACCGGCGACAGGTTCAGCAGCACCGCCGCCCACAGCCCGGCACGCGCATCGGCGATCGCCGTGCCCAGCCGGTACATCAGCCACGTCGATAGCGCGAACAGCGCGATGAAAGGCAGGCGCACCACGATGGGCGCCTCGCTGCCGAACAGATGTGCGGCGCCCCAACTCAGCCACCACGCCACCGGAGGATGGTCGTAATACCCGAGGCTCAGCACCCGCCCCGACGCGACCATGTAGCTTTCATCAACGCCCAGCCCCAGCGCCGCCCCGAACGCCACCCGCAGCCCCGTCGCCACCAGCAGCAGGACGACGATACCAACTTTCTCCCCCTCCCCTCGCGGGAGGGGGGCGGGGGAGGGGGCCGCGCCGCCAGATCCGGCTCTACCTCACACCCCGCCCCACACCTCGCGCGCAACCTCGACGCACAGCCGCAGCTTGGCCCACTGCTCGTCCTCGGTCAGCACATTGCCTTCCTCGGTGCTGGCGAAGCCGCACTGCGGCGACAACGCAAGCTGATCGAGCGGCAGATACTTCGCCGCCTCGTCGATCCGACGCTTCAGTTCGTCCTTGCTCTCCAGCGCGCCCGACTTGCTGGTCACCAGCCCGAGCACCACCACCTTGTTCCCGCGCGGCACAAAGCGCAGCGGCTCGAACCCACCGGCACGATCGCTGTCATACTCCATAAAATACGCATCAGCGTTGATCTGGTTGAACAGCGCCTCAGCCACCGGCTCATAGCCACCCGACGCAACCCAGTGCGAGC
Organism: uncultured Alphaproteobacteria bacterium; assembly: GCA_963776505.1. Lineage (GTDB taxonomy): Bacteria > Pseudomonadota > Alphaproteobacteria > Acetobacterales > Acetobacteraceae > JAMXLO01. The sequence goes on along the minus strand of CAVZNH010000084.1, from coordinate 67,163 downwards.
GGAAGTTGCCGCGGCACAGATGCATGCTGATCACCATGCCATCCGGCCTCCCCTCGATCGCGCGGTTCAACATGCCAGCGTACACCGCCAGCAGGTTCTCCACGTGCTCGCCGCGCGCCTTCAGCCCCGCGATCTGCTCCGGATCGCACAGATACGCGATATTCACCTCGTCGAGCTGCAGATAGCGGCACCCCGCCGCCCCAAACGCCGCCACCGCCTTGTTGTACGCCTCGCCCAGATCGGCGAAGAACCCATCCATGTCCGGATAGGTCTTCGCATCGATCGCGCGCCGCCCGCCGCGGAAATGCACCACGGAAGGCGACGGAATGGTCATCTTCGGCATCGCGCTCGCCACGTGGCCGGCGACGAAGCGGAAGTCGTCCACCATCACCGGCCTGTTCCAGCGGATCGGTCCGGTGACACGCAGTGCAAGCGGCAGCGGCAGGCCGCCCTTGAACTGCACCTTCTGCTCCGGCTCATACAGTTCGACGCCGTCCAGCCCGGAGACGAAATCGAAGTGCCAGAATGCGCGCCGGTATTCGCCATCGGTGGCGGCGCGCAGCCCCACCTCTTCCTGCCGGCGAATCGCCGCCGCGATGCAGCGGTCCTCCACGGCGCGCAATGCGTCGGCTGGCAGTGTCCCGGCCTTGTGCGAGGCGCGGGCCTCGGCCAGCTCACGAGGGCGCAGCAGGCTGCCCACATGGTCGGCGCGGAACGGCGGCAGGCTGCGTGGCCTGACCCGGTCTTTCGCTGCACTGGACGTGGACATGGGAACCGCCTCCTGTCTATCCGGCGCATCTCCTACCGCCAGGGCGATCGTGTGAAAACCGCCGAGGCGCGGCGTAGACCAGCCGCCCCTGAGCGACTATCACACGGCGCCCGCAACCGCCGGGCCGCCACACTGCTGCGACCCGGGATGATCCTGAACCGCCTTATCGTCGGATTGGCCGAATTCAGCCGCCGCCACGCGCTAGCCGTGGCGCTGGGCGGTCTGCTGCTGGCCGCCTTCTCCGCCTACTACGCAGTCACCCACCTCAGCGTCAGCACCGACACCGACCGCATGTTCTCCAGCAGCCTGCCCTGGCGGCAGCAGGCCACCGAGCTCGACAAGGCCTTCCCGCAGTTCACGCGGTCTGCTCGTGGCAGTGATCGATGCGCATGAGCCGGAGGAGGCAGACGCCACGGCCGCTGCGCTGGCCGATGCGCTGGCCAAGGATCACACGCATTTCAACTCGGTGCGCCGACCTGACGCCTCGCCCTTCCTCCGCAAGGAGGGGCTGCTGTTCCTCGACACGAAGCAACTCAGCGATCTGATGGACCGCACCATCGACGCCCAGCCGTTCCTCGGCCAACTGGTCGCCGACCCGACGTCGCGCGGCCTGTTTTCGGCGCTGTCGCTGCTCGGCATGGGCGTCACCAGGGGCGACGTCGACCTCGGCCCCTACCTGCCCTCGCTCGAAGCGTTCCACCAGGCGATGGCGGACGCGCTGTCCGGTCATCCGCAGCCACTCTCCTGGCAGGCGCTGCTGGGCGGCAGCGCGCTCAATGATCTCGCCGGCAAGTACACCTTCGTGCTGGTGCAGCCGAAACTGGACTTTGGCGCGTTGCAGCCGGGCGGCGAGGCGACGGACGCCATGCGTGACGTCATCGCCAACCTGGAATTCGTCAAGTCAGGCGATGCGCGTGTGCGCATCACCGGGCAGGTGGCGCTGGCGGACGAAGAGTTCGCCACCGTCGTGCATGGCGCAGTCGCCGGGCTGATCGGCAGCGTGGTGCTGATCACGCTGTGGTTGTTCCTCGCCGTGAAGACCTGGCGGCTGATCCTGCCGATCCTGGCGACCCTCGGGCTCGGCCTGATGCTCACGCTGCTGTTCGCCTCGGTGGCGGTCGGCACCCTCAATCTGGTCTCGGTCGGCTTCGGCATCCTGTTCGTCGGCATCGCGGTGGATTTCGCCATCCAGTTCTCGGTGCGCTACCGCGAACGGCGATTCGAATATCCCGATCCAGCCGAGGCGATGCGGCAGAACGCGGTCCGCGCCGGCGATCAGATCCTGATCGCCGCGATCGCGACATCGTCCGGTTTTTTCGGGTTCGTGCCGACGGCATTTTCCGGCGTGGCGGAGCTCGGACTGATCGCGGGCGTCGGCATGCTGATCGCCTTCCTCTGCACGTTGGGCTTTCTGCCCGCCGTCATCACGCTGTGCCATCCACGCGGCGAGGCGGCGGTGGTCGGCTTCACCTGGCTGGCGCCGTTCGATCCAATCTTTGCCCGGCATCGCCGGCCGATTCTCGTGGCCGCCGCCGTGCTCGCGGCGCTCGCGATCGCGGTCTCGCCGCACCTCGAGTTCGATTCCGATCCGCTGCACACCAAGAACCCGAACACCGAGGCGATGCGCACGCTGTACGACCTGATGGACAATCCGGTCACCAATCCATACAGCATCAGCCTGATCGAACCGAATGTGGCGGCAGCCGAGGCGCTGAAGGCGAAGCTGGTCAAGCTGCCCACCGTGTCGAAGGTGATCGACATTCAAAGCTTCGTGCCGGATGACCAGCAGGCGAAGCTTGCCATCATCGCCGATGCCAATTCGATTCTGGCGCCGACCTTGCTGCCACATGCGCCGCCGGCGCCGATCACGCCGGAGCAGATACGTCTGGCGGCAAAGACCGCGCTGGCGCAGATCGATCCGGCACTGGCGAAGTTGCCGAAGGACCACCCGCTTGGCGCGATCGACGCCGATCTGCACAAGCTGCTGACAGCAAACGATGACGTGCTGCTCGTCACTGATCGCGATCTGACGCGCTTTCTGCCCGATCAGCTCGATCGGCTGCGCACCGTGCTGGGTGCCGAACCGGTGACGCTCGCCTCGATTCCGCCAGACGTTTCGCGCGACTGGCTGTTGCCCGATGGGCGAGCGCGCGTGCAGGTGCTGTCCACGCCGGAGGCACGCACCAGTCAGGGCCTCGCACAGTTCGTTGACCAGGTGACGGCGATCGCGCCGAATGCAGGCGGATCGGCAGTGACCATCGAGGCGACCAGCAGAACCATCGTGAATGCCTTCCGCGACGCGGCGTTGATCGCGATCGTGTCGATCACCCTCATTCTGCTGGTGGCGTTGCGGCGCGTGCTCGATGTCGGACTGGTGCTGGCCCCGCTCATCCTGTCGGCCCTGCTGACCCTGCTGGTGGCCGTGCTGCTGCCGTTGCCGCTCAACTTCGCGAACATCATCGCGCTGCCGCTGCTGCTCGGCGTCGGCGTGTCGTTCAACGTCTACTTCGTGATGAACTGGCGTGCGGGACGGCGTGCGGTTCTCGGATCCGCCACGGCACGGGCCATCGTGTTCTCGGCGCTGACCACCGGCACGGCATTCGGCTCGCTCGCACTATCGGAGCACCCCGGCACCGCGAGCATGGGACGACTGCTGCTTATCAGCCTGGCCTGCACTTTGTTGGCGAGCCTGGTGTTCATTCCCGCGCTGCTGTCCACCGTGCACGCGCGAACCGAGCGTTAACCCGCGCAGCTTACGTTTTCACCCATGCGTTTCGCGCTTGCCATCCTGCTGCTGGCGTCTACGTCGTGTAGCGCAGTGGCCCAGCCCGCGGATTGTCCCACTGCGCCCGAGCCATCGTCTGGCCCGACGCTTCCGTTGGCGCTCGACCTCGCGGGCAGAACGGGCGCGCCGTCGGGCACGACCGGGCAGGTCTATGTCACCGTCCCGCTGACGCCACCGGGGATGGCCTGTCATGACGCGCATCCACCACCGTCCGATGTCCTGCGTGGCGAACCCGGCGACCTGCTGCGTGGGCCAGGCACGCCGCACGTGCAGGTGGAGCAATTGCGATGAGACCCACACAGCCTTGTGAGGCGACAGCGGTTGTCCGCGGCCGGTAGGTATCACCTCGCAATGATTGGCTATCGAGGATGTCCGCCCATGCGCCTGCTGCTGCCTCTCCTGTTGCCGCTTCTGCTCGGCGGATGCCTCAGCTTCAGCAGCAGCAACCCGCCACCGCCGTCGCACACCACGATTGTCGTACCGCCGGGCTCGACCGCGGTTTGCCCCAACGGAACGGCACCGCCGTGCTGATCACTCGATGCGTGCCTGCATCTCGGCGATTCGCGACACCTGCTGCATGACCTGGCCGGCGAACAGCACATGCGTGTCCATCGGCAGACCGCCGTCGCGCAACACCAGCGCGGTCCAGGTGTTGCACGTGTGGAACCCGTCGTAGGTTTCAGTCGAGGCGTAGAACATGCTGCCGACATAGGGCCCGTCCGCAAGCCGCACGGCCGAACCATCGGCATGCTTTTCCAGCCCATCCCATAGCCGCGCGGCAATACGCGCCACATCATCGCTTGGCAGATGCAGGACCACGACATCGTGGTCCGCGAACGCCTCGGTCGGCGGCGCGTTCAGCGCGGTCATCAGGATTGCGCTCTTGCTCGGCAGCAGCGCGCCCAGCATCTCGCCTGACCCTTCCTTGCGCTCCATGTAGTACTCTCGCTCGCCGAAGCCGAAGACCATGAAGCGAACGCCGGGAAAGTCGCTCTCCAATGACGCGAGCGGGCCAGTCACCTCGTCCACCGGCAATCCGATATCGGTGTGCCAGCCGCGGCCCACCACGTAGACTGTGGCGTCGCCACGCGGTACCGGACCCGCGACGGGCGTGACGGCACAGCCGGCAAGCCAGCCGGCCAACAGCGCGACGACCAGCGTCCTCACCGCATTCGGATCAGGATGTAGTGCATCGTGAAGTTGAAGGTGATCGGCTCCGACTCGCCCAGCAGCGGCGGCAGATCGGCGTCACGGAATAGCGCAATCAGGGCCAGGTCCAGCCAGCGCGAGCCGGACCGCATCTTGATCTCGACCGAGGTGACGTGGCCGCTCGGATTGGCGACAACCTGCACCATGGCGTCGCCGTCCTCGCCGTTCATCGCCGCCTGCTCCGGGTAGTAAGCATGCGCGCGCACCCATGCGCTGAGCAGGTTGCGCCAGTCCGGACCGACACGCGCGCCGGCCACGCGTGAGAACGGTGAGTTGTCGGTGGCGCCCTCGCGCGGTGCAAGCGAGAAGTCGAGCGTGTTCGGCGCGTGCGGCGACGCACGCGTCGGCGCGCGCTCCTGCGGCGGAGCGCGGCCGAACGAGAAGTTCATCGGCGTCGGGAACTCGGAGGCCCGGGGGGGCGCCGGCGGGGCCTTTGGCGCCGCCGGCGCCGCTGGCCGCGCCGGTGATGGCGGTCGCGGCACCACCATGGCGAGCGGCGGTACTGGCTTGGGCAACGGGATTTCGGCGGTCGCGGGCGGCGGCGGGGGCAGCGGAGGCGTCGGAAGTGGTTCCTCCGGGGCCGTCTCGGTGGGCGGCGAAGGTGGAGGCGGCGCCACTGCTACTGGCGGCGGCCTGAGCGCCGGTGGCGCGGGTGCCGGCAAGGGCGGTGGTGACATGGGCGCCGGCGGCACGGGCGGCGGCGTCGGCTGCTGAGATGGCGCGGCGACGTTAGGCTTCGGGTTTGGCAGCGCCGGTCCCTTCGGCGTGCCGCCCTCGAACACCATCGCGACCTCTGATGGCGGCGGCAGTTCCTCCTCCCCCTGCCGGTTGAATTTGACCGTCACCAGCATGAGCAGCAGCAGCGTCAGGTGCAGCCACAGCGATATGACCAGCACCGGCCCAAGCCGCCGCGGGCGCCGCCGCGAGCCGAGCCACGGACGCCTGACCTCCGTTATGGGGATGGTGATTGCCTGATCCAAGCCGCTTTCCGACCGTCGCCCGCTCAAGGGTCATTGAGACAAGGCACGCTAAGCGCCCTTGCGCCTCTGCCAAGCCTCCGCCAGCAGACAAAGTATCTCGAAAAGTATCGAAGCGCCGTTGAACGACGTGATCGTGCCGACGTCAAATGGCGGTGCGACTTCGACCAGATCGCCGCCGACGAAGTCGATGCCGCGCAGCGCGCGAAGCAGACGCAGCGCCTCCAGTGCGGTGATGCCGCCCGCCTCCGGCGTGCCGGTGCCCGGCGCCTGCGACGGGTCCAGGCTGTCGATATCGAACGTCAGATAGGTGGGCCCGCTGCCAGCCACCCGCCGCGCCTCCTCGGCCGCGTAGTGCCAGCCCTTGTCGTGGAACTCCTCCATGCCCAACACGCGCATGCCCGAGCGGGTGGAAAACCCCCACATGTCAGGGTCGTTGGTGGTGCCCCGGATGCCGATCTGGATCACCCGCTTCGGATCGAGCAGCCCCTCCTCGGTCGCCCGACGGAACGGCGCGCCATGGTGGAAGCGCGACCCCAGATAATCGTCGCCGGTGTCGCAATGCGCGTCGATGTGGATCATGCCGACCGGCCGCCCCGCCGCGACCCCGCGCAGGATCGGCAGACTGATCGAATGGTCGCCGCCGACCGACAGCGGCACCACCTTTGCCGCGATGATCGTCGTATAGAACGCAGCAATCTCCGCCAGCGCCCCTTCCAGCGTGTAGGGCTGCTCGATCCAGCAGTCGCCGAGGTCGCGGACGCGGGCGATGTCGAACGGGGCGATCCCGTGCGGGTGCAGCCGCCGCAGCAGCGAGGATTGATCGCGCACCGCCCGCGGCCCGTGTCGGGCGCCGGTGCGGTTGGTGACGCCGCCGTCGTACGGCACGCCGATCACGCCGATATCGGTGTCGGCGAGCGACTCGGTGTGCGGCGCACGGAAGAACGTGGGAATGCCGGTATAGCGCGGTCGCGCCTGTGGGTCCGTCATCTCCTGGTAGCGGGTGGGGCGCTTGATCGGATCCATCGACTCCTCCATCTGCCGCAAGGGCGCCAAGGCAATCGCCCCATCCCCGGACCGAATGCAAGGCCCAAGTGGTCACAGTGCCCAAGCCGTCATGCCGGGCGAAGGCCCGGCATCCATGTGTGGACGGCCCTTTGGGTTCAAGGGCGATGCGGCAGAATTGACGACGGGTACGAGTGCGGTCATGTGTCCGGCCTTGCGGTGCGGTCGACCATGACCGCGGCCCAGATGGGTTCCGCGAGCGAGCCCTCAACACGTCTGCGGTTTCGCACAGCGCCGTTGGATGCCACGGGGTATCTCGCTCGTCGGTTCGACCGATCGCCACCTTCTGCTGTCGCCCTTTCACCCGCGATGCCAGCGGTTCAGGCGACCGTCGGCGGGACGGTATGCCTCACCGCTGGTCATCATGGCCCACACGACACGGGCCATCTTGTTGGCCAGGGCGGCCGCCGCGAGCTTGCGCGGACGGCGCTGCAGCAAGCCCAGCAGCCAGGTGCTGGCGTGCCGGCTGCCTGGTTTGACAGTGCGGACCACGGCGGTTGCGCCCAGCACCAGCAACTGTCGCAGCCGTTCGTTGCCCTGGCGCGAGATCCCGCCCAGCCGCGGCTTGCCCGCCGTCGACTTCTGCTTCGGTGTCAGGCCCAGCCAGGCGGCGATATGACGCCCCGAGCGGAACTGCGAGACATCCACCGTGAGGGCCAAGCTCAGCGCGGTGATCGGGCCGACGCCTGGTATCTCCGCCAGCAACTGGCTCACTGGGCTGCTCCTGTGCAGCCGGGCCAGGTCGCGGTCGAGCGCTGTCAGCCGCACGCTCAACTCGGCGATCCGTCCGCCCAGCTCGGCGAACATCGCGCCGGCCGGCTCAGGCACCGCCGGGTCGTCGGCAATGCGCGCCAACAGCGGCTCCACGTGCCCGGTTCCCTTGGCCGCGATCACGCCGAACTCCGCGGCATGGCCACGCACCGCGTTGACCAGTTGCGTATGCTGCTTCACCAGCAACTCGCGCACCGACAGGACCATCGCCGCCGCCTGCTGCTCAGCCGACTTCACCGGAACGAAGTTGATGCCCGGCCGCGCTGCCGCCTCACACATCGCCTCGGCGTCGGCGCGGTCGTTCTTGTTGCGTTTTACAAACGGCTTCACATATTGCGGCGGGATCAACCGCACCCGGTGTCCCAATGCCATCAGAACGCGGCCCCAGTGATGCGAGCCGCCACATGCCTCCAGAACCACTTCCGTCCGTGGCAGCTTGGCAAAGAACCCCTCCAGTTGCTGGCGACGCAACTCCCGACGCAGAACCACCTCTCCCCGATCGCCCACGCCATGCAGCGTGAACACATGCTTGGACGTATCAATCGATATCAGCTTAAGCTCCGTCACGGACGGCCTCCTATGTTGGCGTTGCACGACCCAACATCTGGCACTCGATGCCGTGGGGCCGTCCACACCAACACGTCTGTGCGCCAGGCCAGGACTGCGAGACGTGTCCGGTATGACGCGGAGAGGCAAGCGCGTCACCCTTGCTGACCGGTCTGCAGCGTCCGCTCGAAGCCTTCTTCGCACACTCTTCGAGCGCGACGGCGCTGAATAAGCAGTATATGCAGTCGCCCCAATCTTCGCATCGGCCATCTGCCAGTATGAATGCCACCGCCCCCTCCCCCATCACGGGAAATCTCTTCACCGACTATTTCCTCCGCGAAGGCATGCCACAGACAGCGGAATGGCGTGCCCTCAATCCCGCCGATCTCCTGCACATCGCGGACGAGATGCGCGGCTGTTGGCATGCCCTTGCGGCCATGTCGGCTCCGAATGAAGCGACCACCGAGCGCACGCTGATCGAGCCAACTTTCGCGTTGCTTGGCTGGCAATTTCTGCCACAGCAGTCAGCTGAGACGAGGCGTCGCGACATCCCCGATGCATTGCTGTTCGCCGAACTCAAATGGTCGTCGCAACACGTTGAAGGAGGAGTTGCGATGACGAGGCGGAGGCGGCGTTCGGCTCGGTCTGGTCGAGCGCCATTGTTCTCACCAGGTCGCCCGGTGGTGGCAGGACGAGATGAGCGGCGGCGGTTCTGGGCGGCGATCGCGGCAGGTATGGCAAGTGAGGATGCTGCGGTCCAAGTTGGTATGTCGCAGGCTGTAGGAACAAGATTGTTTCGAGAGGCAGGCGGCATGCCACCAGCGATGTTTCGGCCATCAGCGAAGCCGCTGTCCGGCCGGTATCTCTCATTTGCGGAGCGGGAAGAGATCGCACTTCTTCGCGTGCAAGGCTGCTCCATGCGGGAGGTTGGGCGCCGACTCGGACGAACAGCTTCAACGATTTCGCGGGAGTTGCGGCGCAACGCTGCGACCCGAAGCGGCAGCCTGGAGTATCGCGCGACGACAGCGCAATGGCATGCCGAGCGATCTGCTCGCCGCCCAAAGCAGGCCAAGCTTGCGCTCAATGCGACATTGCGAACCTATGTGGAGGAACGATTGGCAGGCGTCGTCGTCGCTCCGGGCGGGGCTCCTGTTCCCGGCCCGGCTGTACGCTGGAAAGGCCGCCGGCATGGACCGCGGAAGCATCGGCGGTGGGCAAACGCCTGGAGCCCGGAGCAGATTGCTTGCCGCTTGCCGGTCGACTTCCCGGACGATGAGACCATGCGCATCAGCCACGAAGCCGTCTATCAAGCGCTGTTCGTTCAAAGTCGTGGCGCGTTGCGCCGCGAGCTGACAGGCTGCTTGCGTACCGGGCGGGTGCTGCGGACGCCGAGAGCACGAACGCGCGGGCGGGGCAAGACCTTCATCTCTCCCGAGATCATGATCAGCCGACGTCCGGCGGAGGCAGCTGATCGCGCCGTGCCTGGCCACTGGGAAGGGGACCTCATCCTGGGCTTTGGCAGTTCCGCAATTGGCACTTTGGTGGAGCGTATGACGCGCTTCACTCTGCTGCTGCACCTGCCGCGCATGATGGACCATGGCCACGAGGCTCGTGTGAAGAACGGGCCCGCACTCGCCGGGCATGGTGCCGAGGCGGTGTGCGATGCTATTACGCGAACGATTATCACCTTGCCTGAGCAATTGCGTCGGTCGCTGACTTGGGATCAAGGAGCTGAGATGGCTCAGCACGCACGCCTGAAGATCGACGCTGGCATCCAGGTCTATTTCTGCGATCCTCACAGCCCATGGCAGCGTGGTACCGATGAGAATACCAACGGACTGCTGCGTCAGTATTTTCCGAAAGGCACCGATCTCAGCATGCATAGCGCCAACGATATTGCGGCCGTGGCGGCCGCCCTCAACGCAAGGCCCCGAAAGACGCTTGCTTGGCAAACGCCGGCAGAGGCGCTTGACCAATTGATTATGTCGGCCATGTCAAGCGACGCTCGGAACTGACCCCCGTGTTGCCTCAGGACGGGATGTTACCGTGGCTTCGGATATCGCCTGTCCGGATCCATATGCAGATTCCTTGGTGAGACCAAGAGGACCATTCCTTGAGCCGACCTGCCTCCGGCAGAGCGCCGCGCGTAGGTCTTGTCCAGGATGCCGCTTGCGGCACCGGCGCGTAGCGCCGGCCCGTCCTGGACGAGACCCAGCACGGCGCTATGCTTGTCCAGATTGGGTCAGCATCGACCGATAGGCCAACAAGGTCGTGTTGCGACGATCAGTTGAATCCCGCCTTCCGTACACCCGCAGCGAAGGCAAAGGCAGCCGCGACGAAAGACCCACGCCTCCGATACGCTGAAGCCTCGGTCGTGGTGGCAAACGAGGCGCGTGATACGCTGCTTGATCGTGCCGGCGGCACCAGCGGCACGCCGGCTTCACAGATATTGCGGTATCTGGCGCTTGCCGAGCCGGCCAGTGGTGGTGCCATACGCTGGGGCCTGCTGACCAACGGCCGCTATTGGCGGCTTTACTGGCACAGTGCACGCAGCCGCGCGGAGGTTTCGTCGGTTTCGATCTACCCGCAATTCTCGATGGCCTCGCACAGGGCGATGCCGCAGCGACCGATCTGTTCCGCACCTTCGTGCTGGTGTTTCGCCGGGAGGCATTCGAGCCGATTGGACCGAGTGGCGCCACGTTCCTCGATACCGCACTCGCTGAGGGCCGACGTTATGAGGAACGCATCACAGCCGCCCTGTCTGAAGCTGTGTTCACGCGTGTCTTCCGCCCGTTGGTCCAGACGATTGCGGCCCATGATCCTCAACGCAAGCCACAGGACGCAGAGTGGCGACAGCAGGTAAAGGACGCAGCCCTCATACTGCTCTATCGTCTGCTGTTCCTGCTGTACGCCGAAGACCGCGACCTCCTGCCGGTTCGCCATCCTGGTTACGCCGGATATGCGCTGCGACCACTCAGACAGGACGTTGCAACAGCGCACGACGAAGGACGCCCGCTTTCCGGCACCGCGACACGTTTCTGGACGGCTTTGGTTGATCTGTTCAAGGCAATCGCCGAGGGGGATACCGTCTCGGACTGCCGCCTGTACAACGGGTCCTGTTTGATCAATCCGCGGTGCCATTGCTGACACGCGTTCGCCTGCCTGACGATGATTTCGGGTAAACTGCTGGACGAGCTATCCCGTGAGGAGGTCGGCGGAGTTCGCCGTTCGATCAACTTCCGAGACCTGTCGGTGCAGCACCTGGGCTCAATCTATGAACGCTTATTGGAGTTCGACGTCGTTGCAGAGGCTGCGAGCGTCGATGTGCGGCTGAACCCGTTCGCGCGCAAGAACAGTGGCTCCTATTACACCCCGGATCAGCTGGTGCGGCTCATCATCCGCCGCACTGTTGGGCCGCTGATTGATGAGCGACGACGCGAATTCGCCGATTGGGTTGAACAACTTGCGTCCGACCGGCGACCCAGGGCGCAGCGTCTGGCTAAGTTGCGAGATCACGACCCTGCGCAGGCGTTTCTATCATTGCGTGTGCTCGATCCCGCGATGGGGTCCGGACACTTTCTGGTATCGCTGGTGGACTGGCTCACGGATCAGGCGTTGACCGCGCAGCAGGACGCGGCGGCATCGGTCTCGTGGGTGGACTATCGCTCGCCGCTGAGCGATGCGATCGAGCGCATCCGAGGACACATCGAGGAAGAAGCCAAACAACACGGCTGGGAGGTGCGCGACGAGCATCTGGACGATCGCCATCTGGTGCGGCGCATTGTGCTCAAGCGGGTAATCTACGGCGTCGATCTCAACCCCATGGCGGTAGAGCTGGCGAAGCTGTCGCTCTGGCTGCATTCGTTCACCGTCGGCGCGCCGCTCTCCTTTCTGGATCATCACCTGCGCTGCGGCGATTCCCTGTTTGGTGAATTTGTGCATGGTGCGGAGGACTGGCTACGCGCCAAGGGCCGCACGCTACGGCGCGATTCCGTCGTCGCCGCACGGAACGCTGCTGCTGGCATGCTGATGGTTGAGGAATTGACCGACGCCGATATTGCCGAGGTTAATCAGAGCAAGGCAACGTTCGGCGGTGTCGAGGAGGCGACCGAACCGCTCTTTCGGTTCCTTGATCTGGTCCATGCCGAGCGCTGGCTTGATCCGTCACGCGACGGAGCCGAGAGCCGCGCGCTCGCCGCTTTATACGATGGGTTGCTTGGCGACCCCGTGCAGCTTGCCGCAGGCGAGATTCAGCCGGAAGGTCCGTCCGCTACGCGCGATGCTGCGGCAAAGTTTCTTGCTCGAGTGCGTGAACTTGTCAGCGAGCGGCGCTTTCTGCATTGGCAGGTGGCATTTCCGGGCGTGTGGGACGATTGGAGAGCACCACGCCCCGCGGAGGTTTTGACGCGGTGATCGGCAACCCGCCATCGGACCGCATGAAGCTGCAGGAGGCTGAATGTTCGCCGCACGGTTTCCTGACATCGAGCGGACCGAGCGAGCAACCGACCGCACGCGATTGATCGCGGAGAAGAACAAAGAAAGCGCTGTATTCACGCGCGATTTCGAGCGGGCTTCTTGGGCAGCTGAAGCCGGCATGAGGGTCGCCAGGAACAGCGGTCAGTTTCCCATGCTTTCTCGCGGCGATACCAACATCTATGCGCTGTTCGTCGAGCGCGGGCTGAGCTTGCTCAAGCCCGATGGAATTCTAGGCTTGCTCGTACCGAGCGGCATTGCTGCCGATAAGGGCGCGGCGGAATTCTTCCGAAGCGTCTCCACGACCGGTCGTTTGGGCGCATTCTTCGACTTCGAAAATAGGCCCGCGGGCCCCACGCGAACGCAGTTCTTTCCGGATGTCTACTATCGTTTCAAGTTTGCGGCGCTGATTATCGGGGGATTCAAGCGCGAGTTCGAGTCGGCCGCCTGCGCATTTTTCCAGACAGTACGCGAACGTCGTAGAGACAATTGCCTTCACGCTGAAGCCGGATGACTTTCTGACGGTCAACCCAAATACGGCAACGGCTCCGATATTCCGTTCCCCTCTAGATGCAGAACTCACTCTTTCGATATACCGGAGCAATCCCGTCTTAATAGATCGGCGTGGGGCGGTGCCTCGCGCTCTTTGGCCCGTTCGCTATGTCCGCATGTTCGATATGGCGAACGATGCGGAAAAATTTCTTACGAAGGGTAAGCTGGAGGAGCTGGGTGCGTATCGGGCAGACGGACGTTATTTGAAGAAGGCTACCCGTGTTTGAGGGCCGCTTTATGAAGGAAACATGGTACAGGCTTACGATCACCGCGCCGCCTCAATCATACTTAACAAAGGGAATCGCTATCGCGAGGCGATGCCAGTTCCAGCCACAATAGCGCAGCACGTAGACGTCTCTGTGGCTCTATGAGCCCCAGTTCTCGATTGATTCAAGCGAGATCTCCAGCCCGCCGACGCTGTCGGCCATGCTCGCATTCAAGGACATCACTTCTCCGACAAATACGCGAACTATGATCGCAGCGATCATACCGCGTGTTGAGTGGGCCACACACTTCCTCTGCTTCTGCCCGACTTGAAGTCAGATAACGCCCGACCAAGCCCGACAGTTGATGGAAACTTGTGGATCATACAGTCAGTGGGCACCGGTTCTGCTTGCAAATCTAAACTCAATGCCGTTGGATTATGTGGCTCGGCAAAAGGTCCAGGGCAACCACTTCACTCTGTACCTTGTCGAGCAACTCCCATTTGTTTCAAGAGGGTCATTAGCGAGTTTGTTTGGGTCAGCCGCGGCGGATGACATCATACGCGATCACTGTACTCAGGCTTACCTACACTTCGCAGGACATGGCCGCGTTTGCCGCTGATCTCGGCCATGTCGGTCCGCCCTTCGCATGGACCAGGAGGAGCGCCTGCATCTGCGAGCGCGACTTCATGCGTTGTTCTTCCTCCTCTACGGCCTCGACCGAGATGCCGCGAGCTATGTCCTCTCCACCTTCCCGGTAGTGCGCAGGAGGAAGAGGCGCCCTATGAGGCCCACTTCCGTTCACGTGACCTCATACTCGGCTATACGGCCGCGCTTGCGGCCGGCGACGCCTCGATACGTGTAGCCGGCTGGCGCCACCAGTTGGTCGCACCCTTGAGACCCCATCCGCTGCGGTGCACAATTCAACCGCCGCTATTGCAGGGAAACCCGGATGCCTACCTCCAACCGCTATCGTATCGGTTTCGACATCGGCGGCACCTTCACCGACTTCATCCTGCTCGATACGCAACGCAACGAAATCCGCCTCCACAAGTGCCTGACCACGCCGCACGACCCCTCGGTCGGCGCGCTGGAAGGCCTCACCGAACTGCTGCAAGCCGCCCAACTCACCCTCGCCGACATCGGCGACGTGGTCCACGGCACCACCCTGGTCACCAACGCCCTGATCGAGCGCACCGGCGCCCGCCTCGGCCTCATCACCACGCGCGGCTTCCGCGACATCCTGGAGATGGGCACCGAGCAGCGCTACGACATCTACGACCTCTTTCTCCGCTTCCCCGATCCGTTGGTTCCCCGCCGCCACCGCCTTGAGGTAGCGGAACGCATCGACCGCGACGGCAACGTGCTGACCCCGCTCGACCCGGACGAGGTGCGCGCCACGGCACAGCGCCTGATATCCGAAGGGATCGAGGCGATCGCCATCTGCTTCCTGCACGCCTACTGCAATCCGACGCACGAGCAGCAGGCCGCGGCAATCATTCGCGCGGCATTCCCCGGCATCGCGGTCTCCATCTCGTCCGACGTGGTGGCCGAGCTGTGGGAGTACCAGCGCTGCAACACCACCTGCGCCAACGCCTACGTGCAGCCGCTGATGAGCCGCTACATCGCCAAGCTGGAACGCGAACTGCACGCCCGCGGCTTTCGTGGCGAGCTGCGCTTCATGCACTCCGCCGGTGGCCTGCTGTCGCCGGAGACCGCGCGCGACTTCCCGATCCGCATGCTGGAGAGCGGACCCGCCGGTGGTGGCCTCGCCACCGCGTTCTTCGGCGAAGCCGCGGGCCATGCCGACGTGATCTCATTCGACATGGGCGGCACGACCGCAAAAGCCTGCCTGATCCAGGACGGCCGCGCCGAGATCGCGCCGATGATGGAAGCGGCGCGCGTGCACCGCTTCAAGAAAGGCTCCGGCCTGCCGATCAAGGCGCCGGTCATCGACATGATCGAGATCGGCGCCGGCGGCGGCTCGATCGCGTCGATCGACGAGGTGGGACTGCTGCGTGTCGGTCCGCATTCGTCAGGCGCCGATCCGGGGCCGGCTTGCTATGCGCGCGGCGGCACCGAACCCACGGTGACCGACGCCAACCTGCTGCTCGGCTACTACGATCCCGGCTTTTTCCTCGGCGGCCGCATGGCGCTGGATCGCGACGCCGCCGAACGCGCACTGGCGAAGGTGGGTGCGACGCTCGGCCTCAATGCAATCGACACTGCATGGGGCATCCACCGCATGGTGGTGGAGAACATGGCCGCAGCGGCGCGCATCCACATCGTCGAGAAAGGCAAGGACCCGCGTGCCTACGCGATGGTCGGCTTCGGTGGCGCCGGCCCCGCCCACGCTGCGGAAGTGGCGCGCGTACTCGGCGTGAAGCAGGTGCTGATCCCACCCGCCTCGGGTGCCGCATCTGCGCTGGGCTTCCTCGCGGCTCCACTGTCATTCGAGCAGGTGCGCAGTCATCCGGTGCTGCTCGACGCGCCAGGCGCGGCGGCGACCATCGATGCGATCCTGCGCGAACTTACCGACACCGCGCGCGCACGGCTGGCCGACGAAGCAGAGGTGGTGACCGAACGCCTGGCCGACATGCGCCTCGAAGGCCAGATGCACGAGATCAGTGTGAAGCTGCCGGACGGCGTGATCACCGACGCGACGATGCTCTGCAATCCGCGAGGCATTCATAACCGCCTACGCCGCGCGATATACGTCTGTATATTCTGGTGTCGGCATCATGGCAGTCTCGTTCCGCGTGCGCTGCCGCGGCCCGTTGCCGCAGCTTTCGCTCACCGAGGCCGGCGCCCGACCCGTCGGGGCGGCGCAGAAGGGAACGCGCGCGGCCTGGTTCGACGGTGGCTTCGTCGATACGCCTGTCTATGACCGTTACGCCATGGCGCCTGGCGCGCACATCACCGGCCCTGCGATTGTCGAGGAACGTGAGGCAACCACCATCATCCCGCCAGGCGATACGGTCAGTGTGGATGCGACCGGCACGCTGGCGATCGACATCGGCCATGCCGCAACGCCTGTCGCGCTTGTCACCGCAGATACGCCGATCGAACAGGCTGCGGCGCTGATCGAGGCCGATCCGGTTTCACTCGAAATCATGTGGAGCCGTCTCGTCACCGTGGTCGAGGAGATGTGGCTTACGATCTGCCGCACCGCCTTCTCGCTCATCGTCTCCGAGGCGCAGGACTTCGCCTGTGATCTGCTCGACGCACGCGGCGATTCGCTCGCCCATTCACCGCGCGCCATGCCGGTGTTCAACCTGACCCTGCCGCGCGCGGTGAAGGCGCTGCTCGAGAAATTCCCGCCCGTGACGCTGAAGCCAGGTGACGTTCTGGTCACCAACGACCCTTGGCTCTGCGCCGGCCACCTGTTCGACATCGCGGTCGTCACCCCGGTGTTCCGCAACGGCACGTTGGTGGCGCTCACCGGCACAGTCGGCCATGTCGGCGACATCGGCGGCACCAAGGACTCCTTGCGCGCCCGCGAGATCTACGAGGAAGGCATCCAGATCCCGCCGATGATGCTGTATCGCGCGGGCGTTCCCAACGACGACCTGTTCACGCTGATAGCCGAGAATGTGCGCAAGCACGAGGAAGTACTGGGCGACATCCACTCCTTCATTGCCGCCAACGCCCTCGGTGCCGAACGGCTGCTCGCATTCATGGACGAGTATGGCATGCACGACCTACGCGCGCTCGCCCGCGTGGTGCAGACTCGCGCCGAGAACGCCATGCGCGATGCGATCCGTGCGCTGCCGGACGGCGTGTACCACTCGGAGATCTGGAACAACCCGTTGGGCGAGCGCCTGCACTATCCGCTGAAGCTCACCGTGCAGGGTGACGCGATCGAACTGGACTTCGCAGGCGCGCCGGCGCAACTGCCGCAAGGCGGCCTCAACTGCACCTACAGCTACACCGCGGCACACGCGACCTATCCGATGAAGTGCATCCTCAGTCCGCAGGTGCGCAGCAACGCCGGCTGCTATCGTCCGTTCACCGTGAAGGCACCGGAAGGCTCGATCCTGAACTGCGACAAGCCAGCGTCGGTGAATTTGCGCACCCGTGTCGGCTGGTACATCGCGCCCAACATCTTCCGCGCGCTCGCCGATGCGGCCCCGACACAGATTCAGGCCGCGACCGGACTGCCGGTCGCGATCAACATCTACGGCCGCGAGGCGAACGGCACCGTCTATGCCGACCACTTTTTCATGGGCGCCGGCCAGGGCGCATCGCAGCACGGCGACGGCAAATCCGCGCTGCTGTATCCCACCTCCGCCGCCAACACATCGGTCGAGCTGATGGAAGTGCGTGCGCCGGTGCTTGTGCTGGAGAAATCCTTCGTTACCGATTCCGGCGGCCCCGGCGAACATCGCGGCGGCTGCGGCGTGCGCACGCGCCTGCGCAAACTGCGCGACGACGGACTGCCGACATTGGCGTCCGTTTACCCCGAAGGTGTTGGCGTTACAGTGCAGGGCCTGCACGGCGGTCTGCCAGGCGGCGGCGTGCGCGGCGTGCTGCTCGATCCCGATGGCAACGTGACGCACGATTGCGGTACCGGCGAACTCGTCACATTGACGCGCACCGACCAGATCGTCGAAGTCAGATTGGCAGGAGGCGCCGGCTTCGGCGATCCCCACGCGCGCCCGGCCGCGCTGGTGCAGCAGGACGTTGCCGAAGGCATAGTCTCGCCTGAATCCGCCGAACGCGACTACGGATTGACACCAGCCGCTAAAAGCGCGGCCGAATAACACCAACCTTCTCCCCCTCCCCCTGCGGGAGGGGGGCGGGGGGAGGGGGCGACGCCAACACTGCAGGGGCAACAATGAGCGATCTGGCGACCGACCGACCAACAACCGCGCCGCGACCCGGTTCACGCATTCACCCCCGCTTCTTCGAACTGTTCTCACTCCTCCTGATCGCGCCCCTTTGCGTGGTCGGCGCGATCATCGGCGTGCAGCTCATCGTCACCCTCGGCATCACCGCCAACACATCGCTGATCGGCGCACTCGCCGGCATGGCACTCGCCCGCATCCCGCTTGCCGCGTTCGCGCGCTATCGCTCCGTCCACATGCAGAACCTGGCGCAGAGCGCCATCTCCGCTGCGACCTTCGGCGCCGGCAACGCATTGATGCTGCCGATCGGCATCCCCTTCATACTCGGCCGTCCCGACCTGGTACCCGCACTGTTCGCCGGTGTGTTCATGGCGATGCTGCTCGACGGCTATCTGCTCTACCGCATGTTCGATTCCGAGGTGTTCCCCGCCACCGCCGCCTGGCCACCCGGCGCCGCCGCAGCCGAGGCGATCCGCGCCGGCGACGAAGGTGGACGGAAGGCAGCAATCCTTGGCGCCGGTGTCATTGTCGGCATCGCAGGCAACTGGCTGATCGCTCCCGCCGTCATGTCGGCATTCGGTGTGGCGTTCATCGGCAACATCTGGGCGCTGACAATGTTCGGCATCGGCCTGCTGGTCCGCGGCTATTCAACGCTGCTGTTCAACCATGCCTTGTTCGCCTCGTTCATCCCCGGTGGAGACATCGCCAAAGCCTATGCGCCGCACGGCATGATGGTCGGCGCCGGCATCGTGGCTCTCATCCAGGTGGCGATCATCATCATGCGCCGCGGCAGGGTGCACGGCGATTCCGCTGGCGCCATGCGCACGCCAGCCGAGGTACGACGCTCGATCGGCCTGGGCAGCCTGGTCTATCTGCTGATCGCGGTGGTGATCGCCACCTTGGGCGGTCTCGTGGCACAGCTCCCGGTCGGCATGCTGGTGGCGTTCCTGATCTACGCCGCCTTCGCTGCTCTGATGCACGAATTGATCGTCGGCCTTGCCGCGATGCATTCCGGTTGGTTTCCAGCCTTCGCGGTGGCGTTGATCACGCTGGTGATCGGCATGCTGATCGGCTTCCCACCGGTGGCGCTTGCGCTGCTGGTCGGCTTCTCCGCCGCCACCGGTCCGGCCTTCGCCGACATGGGCTACGACCTGAAGGCCGGCCACATGCTGCGTGGCTACGGCAGCGACCCGGCGTTCGAGCGCGACGGCCGCCGTCAGCAGCTCTTCGCCGCGATGTTCGCGTTCGTGATTGCCGGCGTGGTGGTGCTGATCGCTTATCCCGGCTTCTTCGCGCAGAACCTCGTAGCACCGGTCGACCGCGTCTACGTCGCGACGATAAAGGCCGGCGCCTCGGCTGATGTCGCATGGTCGCTGGTCGAGTGGGCAATCCCCGGCGCAATCATCCAATACCTCGGCGGCCCACGCCGGCAGCTCGGCATCTTGCTTGGCAACCGGACTGCTGATCCCGTTCCCGCTTGCCGGCTGGGCCGTGCTGATCGGCATCGCCTGCCGCATCGTGTGGGAACGCTTCGCCAAGGCCGAAGGTATGGAGGTGTTCGGCGCCGGCGTCATCGCCGGCGATGCGCTGTTCGCGTTCTTCACCTCGACCTGGAAGGCCGCGTTCCGCTAGCCCGCACCTGTCATTGCGAGGAGCAAAGCGGTCCCGAACGTGATTCGGGAAGCAATCTCGGTCAAAGCGCATCGATAATGGGATGATCGGCCAGCGCCACCAATTCGTCTGCTTCCTCCGGCACGCCCTCTGCCAGCCGGGCGGCGGCAACGAACGGTAGCCAACTCGTAATCCTCTCCCGGCTCTCGTCACTGACGGCGATGTAAGCAGCAACGTAGGCAACCGCAATTTGCGGGACCATCCGCTTCATCAGCACATACGAACGACAAACATCGGCTGCGGGGTCCCCTCGTGTTGCATCCAACCAGTCCACAAGGGTCTCGTGACCAGGCGGTCCTAATAAATTCATAGGATGATAATCACCGTGGCACAGACGGTCGCCATCCGGCATTTCCGCGAGACGGTGCAACAGCGCATTCCTCTGTATCTCGCCCAACGCCGTCGCCTGCCTGATATTGGCCTCGAGCCTCAGCTTAAGACTACCAAGCTGCGTCGCCTGGTGACTGTGCACGCGCTGCTGCAACAGTGCCATCTGCCGCAGATATTTCGCCACGAGATCGGGTTGGCGACGCATAGCCTCTGCGAAAGGCGGCCCTTCTGCACGCGTCATAACTATGCCCCACCTACCCTCAATCTGTTGAACGCCGTGGACCTGGGGCGCGGGCAATCCGAAGGCTTCGACCAACGCCAGGGTTGCAGCTTCACGGAACGCAGAGCGCTTAGGCGCGGTAGGCCTGTAGAGCTTCAAAACATCTGCGCCAAACTCGAAGACTTCTGCTTCTTTGCCCGAGCCGAGAATGCAACCCAAAACTGACTCGCTCATGGTTCTCTGCTCAATGACCGACTGACATCCACTTCTGCATCATTTCCGATAGCCGCAGCGGGCGCTGTCATTACGAGGACGATGAACTGACGGTGGCGCGGCGTCAGCTTGCATACGCATCCCGCAAGACATACGCTGGGCCCGCCTAACCAATAAGAAAAGGGGGTATCCGATGAGCAGCCATAGGATGCTGACGATTGCGATTTTTACCGGCGTGTTTGCCGTCGTGGGCGGCTGGGCCATGTCCGCGCAGGACAAGTACACCCTGAAAGTGCCAAATGGTCTCGCGTTCTCTGAGTTCAGAGGATACGAGGATTGGCAGGTTGTCTCCGTCAGTCATGACAACGGCTTACTGGCGGCAATCGTCGCCAATCCTGTGATGATCAACGCCTATCGGGCTGGCGCTCCTGGCAATGGCAAGCCGTTCCCCGATGGCTCCAAGCTGGCGAAGATCCATTGGAACCCGAAACAGATGGAGACGTCCCCCGCAGCGACGGTGCCGGGTACCCAGCATGACATGGATTTCATGGTGAAGGACAGCAAGAGATTCCGGGACAGCGGCGGATGGGGATGGGCCACATTCGACTATGACGCCGCAACTGATACGTTCAAGCCCGGCACCTTGGCTGACCATCCGCCTCAGGCAAACGACGCCAAGTGTGGGTTCGCGTGCCACACAAGCGTGAAGACAAGAGACTATGTCTTCACGGACTACAGTCACAGGTAAAGCGGTGCGTTGCCACACGAGCGGCGGTGTCAGGTGCCAATCGACACCGACTGTCCGCTGTCAACTACGCCTCGATCTGGAAATGCGCCTCTGTCGGTTTTCCCGCGCGGCCGTTGATCGGCAGAATGTCCTGCGGGCACGCAGAGAACGCGACCACCAGATCCATCTCCGCGCGCAGCCGGATATAGCTGCCGGGCGTCGACACCGGTGGTTCGAATGACAGCACCCCCTCCACGCTCCACGGGATATTCATGAACAGGTTGAGCGGGCTCGGTGTCTCCGGTGGCGTCAGCCCCAGTTCGCGCAGCCCCTGCGCGAGATTGTCGGTGCAGTTGTCGTGGTATTCGGTGCAGCCGAGTTCTTCATAGCGATAGCGATCGCACGCGGCCATCAGCGTGTCGTGGATGCCGCCCGAATTGTCCTCCAGCACCGCCAGGATCGGCCGCCGATGATTGGTCAGCAGCGTATCGCCGACGCGCGGGATCAGCCGGTGCATCGTGGCGCGGCTGTGCTCCATCGACATGAACTCCGTCATGTCGTGACGGTTGAATGCCCAGGTATCCACCACCTGCTCGCCATGCGTGTTGATGACGCGGATCACTTGCCCGGCTGTGACGAACGCCGCCTTGCCACGTCGCGCCGGTATCGCGATGGCCGCCATCAGCGCGCCGCCATCACGGCGCACGAGCCGCCGCGCGCGCTCCCCGCGCCAGCGCGAACCAATTGCGGATAGCGCCCTGCCGCCAGCGCATCGAGGCTTGAAGCTGGCAGATGCAGTTGCGCCGCATAGTGCCAGTAGTACACCAGCGCGTTCTGCACCGACCCGCGGGTGAACGCGTCCGGAATTGCCTCGATGAACATCAGCGGATCGCCCTGATCGCGCACCGCATCGACCCATTTGCGCAGCCCGCCCTGACCCTGCCCGTAGCTCGCCAGTATCCGGATCAGGTCGCCGTCAATCGCGCCATCCTGTGCGAGTGCCAGCAGATATTGCTGCCCGATCGCCAGGTTGACCGCCGGGTCCTGCAGTTGCTCAGCGCGGCCGCCCGCCACCGCCTGCGCCGTGCTGGGCATGATCTGCATCAGGCCGCGCGCCCCGGCACTCGAAACGGCCGCCGGATCGAAATTCGATTCACGGCGGACCAGCGCATACACGAGCGGCGGATCGACCAGGAAGCCGCTGGCAGGCCGTAGCTTCGTGAGGCCCGCGCCATCTGGCCGCGCCATGCCTCGCTGCTCGATCTCGGCAGCCAACTGGCCGAAGCCCATCGCGCGCGCGGCCAGCACCAGGGAGCGATCGAACACACCATCCCGCTGAGTATCCGCCCACAGCGCGCGCAGCTCCGCCTCGGCCAGCAGGTTCTCGCCCACCTGCAACAAGGCGAAGGCGCGACGGCCCTGAGGCGTCGCCTCAAGCGCCTCCAGGTCGGCGTTGCCGATCGTCCCGCCCGGGATGCAGTCGATCGCGGGGCCAAGCGCGCGGCGCGCGATCAGGCCATAGAATGTGCTGCCTTCCTGCGCGGCGCGACGCATCCAGACGGCGAACCGGCCACGATCACCGCCGCGCTGCGCCACGTGTCCTGCCCAGAAGGCGCCCGCGGCTCGCAGCGCCGGGGTCGACGCGGAGCGCCAGGCGGCGTCGAACAGCCTGGTCGCAGTATCTGACTGGCCAAGCCGCACCGCGGCCAGCCCACCGACAAAAAACCCCTCGGCGTCGACCTGTGAGGTTTGGGCGGCGGCCATCGCCTCGGCATCGCGGTTCTGCACGAACAGCAGGCGAGGCGAGCCCGGAACCCGTCGCGCCGCACGCTGCGGCGTCGGCAGCGGATCGGCCACCGCTGCCGTCGTGCCCGGCGCCACGAGCTCCAGCAGGGTCCGAATGGCCGGGGCCTCCGGCTGATCGCCGAACCTGGCAAGCCAGCCGGCGAGGTCGGCCGTGCTGGCCACGCTGCGCAGATAGCGGTCCGCCAGAATGGCGCCAAGCAGCAGATTGTTCCCCAATCGCCCCGTTTCGCGTGCGGCATCAGCGACCGCACCGCTATCCTGGAGAAAAAATATCCTCCGAACCTGGACGGCCTCGGATGGGGAGAGCGGCTGCGGAAGCCCCACGCCTGACGCGCCCCGCAAACCGATTCGCGGCACCGCCAGCGCATTCTGGTCGCCGGTTTCGCCCGTTCTCTGCGCTTGCGCAACAGTATAGTCGCCCATCGCCACAAGAACAGCGACGAGCATCCCTGCACAAGTCCCCAGAGCACGGGTCAGTTGTGACCCTCGCCCCCGCATTCATCGCCAATACACGGTGAAATCAGGGTTGGCAACACTGGCCCGGATCAAGTCAGGGTGCGGCCCCCACAGCGGTCGTTGCATGCACGCGGCTGTAGGTGCATCTGCATGGCTGCCGTCCATTGGCGAATTATTCGCTATTACTTGAGCAATACACGAGTGCAGGAACAGTCTCTTGCGACGACTTGGCGCGCCCAGTCAAACATTGACCTCGCCAGTATCGCGACCGCACATCGGCATATGCGCCTGATCCGCCTGTCGCTCACCGACTTCCGCAACTACGCCGCTCTGACCTGGCGGCCGGCGGCGCGGATCAGCGTACTGTTCGGACCCGAACGGCAGTGGCAAGACGAACCTGCTGGAGGCGGTATCGCTGCTGGTTCCCGGCAGAGGCCTGCGCGGTGCGCGCAACACCGATCTGCCGCGGCACGGCGGCGCCGGCGGCTGGGCGGTCGCCGGACGCTTCGCCACCGCGGATGGCGAGGTAGACATCGGCACCGGCACGCCGGCGGCAGGCCCACAGCCTGTCCTTCGGCCGGAACCAGGAAATCGTCGCGTGTTCCGCCTGGACGGCGCCACACCCCGCAGTCAGGCGGAAATCGCCGCGCGCGTCGCCGCAGTCTGGCTCACGCCGCCCATGGATCGGCTGTTCCATGAGGGCACGTCCGGGCGCCGACGCTTCCTCGATCGATTGGTGTGGGCGCTGGAGCCCGGCCACGCCCGTGAGGTGGCCGCATACGAGGCCGCGACGGCGCAGCGCAACCGCCTGCTCGCGGACGGTTCAGCCGATGCGTCCTGGCTGGCCGGGCTGGAGGATGCCATGGCGCGGCACGCGGTTGCGGCGACCGCGGCGCGGCTGGCCCTGGTCGCGCGGATCAACGCCGTGCCGGCGTTCCCAGGCTTCCCGGTGGCCCGCATGACCCTGGCCTGCGCGATCGCCGAACGTCTGGAGGGCGCGCCGGCGCTGGCGGTCGAGGACTGGCTGCGCGACAGCCTCGCCCGGATGCGCGGTCGCGACGCCGCGGCGGGATCGGCTGCGATCGGCGCGCACCGTGCCGACATGCTGCTGGCCGACGCGACGACCGGCGCATCCGCGGCGATCGCCTCCACCGGCGAGCAGAAGGCGCTGCTGGTCGGCGTGATCCTGCGCCATGCCGCGCTGATCGCCGAGACCCGTGGCTTCGCGCCGATGCTGCTGCTCGACGAACCGGCGGTGCATCTCGATCCCGACCGCCGCGCGGCACTCTTCGCGGCTCTGGCGAAACTGCCGGCGCAGACCCTGATCACCGGCACCGACGCGGCGACATTCCTGCCGCTCGCCGGCATCGCGGAGGGCCTGCGCGTGCATGGCGGAGAATTGCTGCCGGATCGGCATTTTCCGCCACCGGAATCGCCCGATACCCCTGTGCCCGGAACGCTGTAGCGGCTATATATCTAGAGTATCCGAACCAGCCCCTGGAGTCTCTCGTCGGTATGTCCGAAGACACCGCGCCGCAACCCGATGCCGACGCCTATGACGCCGCGTCCATTTCCGTCCTCAAAGGCCTCGATGCAGTGCGTCGGCGGCCTGGCATGTACATCGGCGACACCGACGATGGCTCGGGTCTGCACCACATGGCGTTCGAGATCATCGACAACGCGGTCGATGAGGCGCAGGCCGGCTTCGCCTCGCGTGTCGAGCTGGTGCTGAACGGCGACGGCAGCGTGACGGTGCGCGACGATGGGCGCGGCATTCCCACCGACATCCATGTCGAGGAAGGAATTTCCGCCACCGAGGTCGTGCTGACCCGCTTGCACGCGGGCGGCAAGTTCAACCAGAACTCCTACAAGGTGGCCGGCGGCCTGCACGGCGTTGGGGCCGCGGTGGTGAACGCGCTCTCCGAGTGGATGGAGGTGCGCGTCTGGCGCCACGGCATCGAGCATTTCATCAGGTTCAAAAATGGTGATGCAGAGGCGCCGCTCGCGTTGGTCGGTCCGGTTCCCGACCATGTCCGCGGCACCGAGGTGACATTCAAGCCAAGCCCGGTCACCTTCACCCGCACCGAATTCGATTTTGCTGTCCTCGAGCGGCGGCTGCGCGAACTGGCGTTCCTGAACTCCGGCGTTACCATCGTGCTGCGCGACGAGCGCCATCCGCCGGCGACCGAAAGCGTGTTGCACTACGAAGGTGGCCTGATCGCCTTCGTCGAGTGGCTCGATCGCGGCAAGACCGCGGTGTTCACCCCGCCGATCAATCTGCACGCGTCGGATGAGGCGCAAGGCATGCGGGTGGAGTTCGCCCTGTCGTGGAACGACAGCTACCACGAGACCATGCTGTGCTTCACCAACAACATCCCGCAGCGTGACGGCGGCACGCACCTCGCCGGCTTCCGCCAGGCGCTGACCCGCGTGGTGACGAAATACGCCGAGGGCATGGGCAAGAAGGATCAGCTTCAGCTGGTCGGCGAGGACATGCGCGAGGGCATGACCGCGGTGCTGTCGGTGAAGGTGCCGGACCCGAAATTCTCCTCGCAGACCAAGGACAAGCTGGTGTCCTCCGAGGTGCAGCCGGTGGTGCAGGCGGCCGTCGCCGACGCCGTATCGCATTGGTTCGAGACGCATCCCAAGGAGGCCAAAGGCGTCGTCCAGAAGGTGATGGACGCTGCCTCCGCGCGCGAGGCCGCCCGCAAGGCGCGCGAACTCACCCGTCGCAAGGGCGTGCTCGACGTCTCGACCTTGCCCGGCAAGCTCGCCGACTGCCAGGAGCGCGATCCGGCAAAGTGCGAGATCTTCATCGTCGAGGGCGACAGCGCCGGCGGCTCCGCCAAGCAAGGACGCGATCGCAAGAACCAGGCGATCCTGCCGCTGAAGGGCAAGATCCTGAACGTCGAGCGCGCCCGCTTCGACCGCATGCTCGGCAGCGCCGAGATCGGTACCCTGATCACCGCACTCGGCACCGGCATCGGCCGCGGCGAGCCTGAACAGGGTGGGTTCGATATCGCCAAGCTGCGCTACCACCGCATCGTCATCATGACGGACGCCGACGTCGACGGCTCGCATATCCGCACGCTGCTGCTGACGTTCTTCTTCCGCCAGATGCCGGACCTGATCGACCGCGGCCATCTGTACATCGCCCAGCCGCCGCTGTACCGCGCCAAGCGCGGCAACGATGAACGCTACCTCAAGGACGATGATTCGCTGGAGAGGTTCCTGCTCGACAAGGCGCTGGCCGATGCGCGGCTGACCTACGCCGACGGCTCGGTGTTACGAGGGTGAGGAGCTTCGCGAGCACGTTCGCTGGCTGCGCTATGTCGCGTCGTTGCTGCGCCGGCTCTCGGTGACCGCACCGATCGCCTACCTGGAGCAGGTCGCCATCGCGGGTGCGCTGAAACAGGACCCCATGCGCGCCATCGAGGCAGCGCCCGCACTGGCCGCGCGGCTGAACGCCGTCTCGCTCCCCACCGAGCGGGGCTGGGTCGTCAGTGCCGACGGCGGCCTGACCATGTCGCGCATGGTACGTGGCGTGGCGGAGCGCTACACGCTGGATGCCGCGTCGCTGCGCAGCGAGGATGCGCGACGGCTGGACGGCCTGGCCGAAGATCTGGCCCGCCGCTTCGCCGAGCCGGCGAAGCTGAAGCTGGACGCGTTGGAGGTGGCGGTGCCAGGTCCCGCCACGGCGTTCGATCGCATCATCGCGCACGGCCGGCGCGGACTGACTGTGCAGCGCTTCAAAGGCCTGGGCGAGATGAACCCCGACCAGTTGTGGCACACCACGCTCGATCCTGCGGTGCGCACGCTCCTGCAGGTAAAGGTCGGCGACACCGAGGAAGCCGCCCAGGTGTTCAGCACCCTGATGGGCGACGTGGTCGAGCCACGGCGCGACTTCATCGTAGGCAACGCCCTGAAGGTCGCGAACCTCGACGTGTAGCGAGTTGAGGGAGCTCGGTAATTCTCCCCTTGCGGGAGGGGATCGGGGGAGGGGCCGGCCCGCATCGCCCGCCTGCCGAAGCAGCAGTCTTTGCCGACGTGGGCGATGACGTGTCGTGATCAGCAAGTTGCGCCCGTCGGGCACAGCGATTGCCTGCACACGAGAGGATGCAGTGCGACGCTCGGCAAGCGTGTCGTCAAAGTGCCGGCTCGTGACGCGCTCGGCTGGCGGCCCAGGGTGATCCTCGAGCTCGCAGGAGAGAGCAACCGGACAGCTTCTGCTGCGACGCTAACGGAAACACAACAATTGCGGGCGACAGTGTGAGGATCAACATGCTGGCAGGAGGCCTTCATGAGCGGCTCAGTCATATCCAGCTATCCGGCAGCACCGCTGGGCGATCAAACCTGGATCAATTTAGCACGGGCGAGACAAAGTGAGGCGGCTTCCCAACTCACTATGGACAGACTGCGCGGTGAGGGAGGCGCCATCAACATCGATCAGCAGGCTCTTTCGCAAGCCGGTGCCGCAGCACAAGCGGCGAATGGCGGCGCGACGCCAAGTAACGGTCTCTGCATCATGGCGTGAATGACCCGACGCGCACAATCGGAGGCGCGTCGGGCGTAAAAATCGCGTAGCGTCCTTTGCGCGTCGTAAAGGGCGCTATAGCGCGGCCTGACACTTGGCAACGGCGTCAACCGGAACGGAACCAACGGCACACCCAGTCCGGCTCGCGCAGCGTCCTTCGGCATCAGCCATTTGGGCACGACCTCCGGAATCCGCCGCTGGCGATCGTGGTCGCGAATGCGGCGTGATCAGCTCGATCGGTTGAGCGGCGACGCGACGCGTCGTCGGCAGAGGCACGCACTCGATCTGGAACAACATGCGGGTTGATAAACATCCGTTTGGATGGGCCGGCCGCTTGCCGCGTCGCCGCCGTCGTGGCTATGTCTCGCCCTCGCGGCAGTGACCGGGAAGACCATGGCAGAAGACGCGACGCGCCAGCTCCACCTCAACCTCTTCATCCACGGCCGCGGCCATCATGAAGCCGCATGGCGCCATCCGTCCGCCTCGCCGCTGCCACTGACCGACATCCGCTACTACACGGACCTGGCGTGCAAGGCGGAAGCCGGGTCTGTTCGATTCCGTCTTCCTGGCCGACACCCTCGCGGTGGGCGACGACGTGGCCCGTGCGCCGCGCTCCTGGCTGGAACCCATCACCGCACTCGCCGCCCTGGCCGGCGCGACCACCCGGATCGGCCTGATCGCCACCTGCTCCACCACCTACACCGAGCCGTTCAACCTCGCGCGGCAGTTCGCCTCGCTTGACCACATCACCGGCGGGCGGGTCGGTTGGAACATCGTGACCACCTGGCTCGCGACGGCTTCCGGCAACTATGGCGGGCAGGGACCATTGGACCACGCCGACCGCTACGAGCGCGCCGAGGAATACATGCGCGTCGTGACCGGGCTGTGGGACAGCTGGTCGGACGACGCGGTGCTCGATGACCGCGCCGGCGGCCTTTACGCGCGCCCCACCGGCATTCGTGCCCTGCGCCACGCCGGACCGCATTACCACGTGACCGGGCCGCTCAATATGCCGCGCGGTCCCCAGGGCCGGCCGGTCTTCGTCCAGGCCGGATCCTCCGACACCGGTCGCCGCTTCGCCGCACTGCATGCCGAGGCCGTGTTCACCGCTCAGATGGAAAAGACAACGGCGCGGGATTTCTATGCCGACCTGAAGACGGCGGCGGCCTCGTCAGGCCGCGCACCGGAGCAGGTACTGATCCTGCCGGGGCTGAGCCCGGTGATCGGCTCCACCGAGGCCGAGGCACAGCGCCTGGCGCGCGAGTTGAACGACCTGACCGATCCGGAGGTAGGGCGCAAGCGGCTGTCAGGCCGGTTCGGTGGGCATGATTTCTCGCATCTTCAGCTAGACGCGACCTTGACGCCCGAGGACTTCCCTGACCCCGCCACCGTGGAAGCGGCACGCAGCCGCACCGAGGTGATCATCGGCCTGGTGCGTCGTGAGAAGCCAACCTTGCGGCAGTTGCTAGGCTACATGGCCGGCGCCCGTGGACACTTCGTAACCGCCGGCACGCCAGAACAGATCGCCGACCTGATCGAGGACTGGTTCCACGATCACGCGGCGGACGGCTTCAATCTGATGCCGCCGATACTGCCGGCGATGCTGGAGGTGTTCATCGCCGAGGTGGTGCCGCTGCTGCAGCGACGCGGACTGTTTCGCACCGCCTATGCCGGCGAGACCCTGAGGGCCCATTACGGGTTGCCACGACCGGACGTGCGCTTCCCTTGATACCAATGGCCGCAATTATTGACTCACCGGGCCCACCCTTCATCGTCATGCCGACGAAGGTCGGCATCCACGTCTTTCCGCGTATTCAGCAGCAAAGGCTTGGTCGGGCCTTTCTTGCCCGGCATGACGATGAAGCGGCATCGCAGGCCACTTTACCCGACCTTAAACCGGTTGGCGTCTGATGGCGCCATGTCCGCCAGCTCCGCCCGCCTCGAAGAGCTCGTGCGCACCGCCGTCCGCGCGGAACTCGACGACCTCCGCCGCTTCGTCGACCGCCGCATCGCCGAATTGAGCATGGAAATCCATGCCACAGTCCAGCTCGTCGACTTCAGCGAGACAAACCTGTCAGCGAGGCTCGCCGGCATCCACGACCAGATCGCCGAGGTGCTCGCCCCGCCGGTGACAGCGACCCACAACAGCGGCGTCGAGCTGGAGGCGGTCGTCCAGGCCACCGAGAACGCCGCCAATCAGATCATGGAGGCGGCCGAGGCCATCGGCAATTGGCTACAGGAAGGCGGCGATCCGGCGGCGCTCCCGGCCGTGACCCGGCAGGTCAATGCCATCTTCGAGGCCTGCACCTTCCAGGATCTGACCGGCCAGCGGGTCCGTCGTGCGATCGAGCACCTCCAGCAGGTCGAGGCCATGCTGTCGGGCATGGTGCATGGGCAGCCTCGTCGGACCACATGCCGGGCCCCCGCCTGAGCTCGAGCAGACCGACATCGACAGCCTGTTTGCCTAGCCTGTTGCCATTACGTTGCATATTTGACACATTCTGTTTGACGAATAATATCATCAGAAACAACGGATTTAGGCGCAATTGTTGCAAATTTCGTTCGGATTATCACGGTGTCGTGAGCGGCCCGCCGCGAGTTGCGCCGCCGTGAGCATCTGAAGTAGGTTCGGTCCGTGGCGCCCGGATTTACCACTCTGTCGGCCGATGCTCAGGCCATCCTGGAAAGCATGGGGGATGCCTTCTACGCGCTCGATGCCGACTGGCGCTTCGTCTACGCCAATCAGCGGGCCCTGGCATTCTGGAGCACGACAGCGGACCAGGTCATCGGCCAGGTGATCTGGCAGCGGTTTCCGCAAATGGTCGGCTCGCTGAACGAGCAGGTTCTGCGTCGTGTCCGCGAGGAACAGCGGATGCTCACCTTCGAGGCGCCATCGCCGACGACAGGGGTCTGGGTCTCGGTCAACGTGGGTCCGTCCGGCGATGGCGTCACGGTGTACTGGCGCGACATCAGCCAACGCATCGAAGCCGAAAACGCGCTGCGCACATTCGCCGGGAAGCTCGAGCGCGAGGTTGCCGAGCGCACCCGCGTTCTGCACGAAGTGGTCGACGAGCTGCGCCGGTCGCGTGCACGCTACAGCGCCATCTTCGAGCACTCGCCGGTCGATCTCGTCGTCCAGGCCGTCCAGCCGGATGGCCGCATCGTCTGCGAGGATGCCAATCCCGCCTGGGAGCGCCATTCGGGCTGGCCCCGCGACTTCGTCGTCGGCAGGTCGCTGGAAGAGATCCTGCCCCCCGAGCAGGCGGAATTCGCCACCATGCAGTACCGTCGCGCGATCGAGACCAGAGAGCCCGTCGAGTACCAGTACACCGCGCAGTTCCCGATCGGCGAAGTGTCGCGCCGCTCGTTTCTGGTACCCCTGCCGGGGGCCAGCGGACGCATCGAGCACGTGCTGCTGGCCGCCGTCGACATGACCGCGATGCGGCGCGTCGAGGCGCAATTGCGCCAGGCGCAGAAGATGGAGGCGATCGGGCAGCTCACCGGCGGCATCGCCCACGACTTCAACAATCTGCTCACCGCGGTGATCGGCAATCTCGAGCTGCTGCAACGCCGCCTGACCGAGCAGCGCTCGCTGTCCCTGGTCGATGCCGCCATGCGCTCCGCGTTGCGCGGCGGAATGCTCACCCAGCAACTGCTGGCCTATGCGCGCCGCCAGAACCTGTCCCCCCGACCGGTGGACGTGAACGCCGTGATCACCGGCATGGGCGATCTGCTGCAGCGCAGTCTCGGCGGCCTCGTCCAGGTGGAGACCGATCTGGCTCCCGACCTCTGGCCGGCGACGAGCGATCCGACACAGCTCGAACTTGTCGTGCTCAACCTAGCCATCAACTCCCGTGACGCTATGCCGAATGGTGGGTTGCTGCGCATCGTGACCAGCAACGTGTATCATCCCGAGGTCGCCGGGTTCGATGCGCTCGACCCGGGTGACTATGTGCGGATCGCGGTGATCGACACCGGGACCGGCATGTCACGCGAGGTCCAGGAGCGCGCATTCGAGCCGTTCTTCACCACCAAGGAGATCGGCAAGGGGAGCGGCCTCGGGCTCGCGCAGGTCTATGGGGTCGCCACACAGTTCGGCGGCACGGTGCGGATTGCCAGCGAACCCGGCGTCGGCACGACCGTGCAGATACTGCTGCCACGTGCCCTGGAGGACCAGGGCGCCGTCACCCTGGCAGAGCCGCACGCCGCCGACATGCAAGGTGATGGTGGCACCGTCCTTGTCGTGGACGACGATCCCGAGGTTCGCGGCCTCGCGGCAATCTTCCTGCGCGAAGCGGGCTATTCCGTCAGGGAGGCCGGCAGCGGACCGGAAGCGCGCGATATCGTCGCAGCAACTCCGATCTCGCTCGCCCTCGTCGATTACGCAATGCCAATGATGTCAGGCTATGAGTTCGTGCGCGTGGCGCGCCAGAGGCAACCAAACCTGCCGGTGATCTACGTGACCGGCGCTGCCGATGCATTGGAGCCGGGCAGGTTGCCGCCGGGCGACCCCATCCTCATGAAGCCCTATTCGCGAGCGTCCTTGCTGAAGATCGTCCGCGAGCGCGCGCTGCCGGCTTTGGCGTCGGCGTAGGCTACAGCGGCAGCCGGCCCTGGCGCTCCGGGCGATCGGCCGTCGCGCCCACCTCGCCATCGGCAAAGCGCAGGCGGAGCCGCGCGCCCGGCATCACCTTGGCTGCGCTGGTCAGCGGATGGCCGGCGGCATCCGACACCACCGCATAGCCGCGCTGCAGCACCGCCAGTGGCGACACCGATTCGAGCCTCGCCGCCGTGCCCTCCAGCCGCGCTCGCGTCTCACGCAGCAGCGCACGCAGCGGCGCATCGGACAGCCGCCCCAGCGTGCGCCCGGCGCGGCCGTGTATCGTGGAAACCGCCTGCCGCAGGCCGCCGACCAGCTTCTGTCCGCATAGACCGAGCGCCGCGTGCCGCCGCGCGACGACATTCGGCAGTGCGACGATCAGTCGCATACCGCGCTCCCGCACACGTTCGCGGCAGGCGGTGAGCATCGCCGGCAGATCCGGCAGCCGCCGTACCGAGGCTTCGAGGGCCGCCCGCCGTTTGTGCAGCAGGTTCGGCAACGCGAGCACCAGCCTCTCCGCGCGATCATCCAGCCGCTGCCGCGCCCCGCCGACCAACGCGGGGAGGTCGGGCAGTCCGCGCTCCGCCCGTGACAACTGCAGCCGGCGCTCCTGCGCCAGCCGGTTCAAACCGCCGATCAGCCGCGCTGCCTTGTGTTCGAGGTCGGCGACGAGGTCGGCGCGCATAGGCACCGCGAGTTCCGCCGCCGCGGTCGGCGTTGGTGCGCGGCGGTCGGACACGAAATCGATCAGCGTGGTGTCCGTCTCGTGTCCCACCGCGGAGATCAGCGGAATGCGGCAGGCGGCGACGGCCCGGATCACGGCTTCATCGTTGAACGCCATCAGGTCTTCCAGGCTGCCGCCGCCGCGGGCCACGATCAGCACGTCGGGGCGCGGGACCACGCGCTCGAATCCGGCGATGGCGGCGGCGATGCGTTCCGCCGCACCTTCGCCTTGCACCGGCACCGGCCACAGCAGCACGTGGCGTGGGAAGCGCCGCGCGATCGTCGTGCGGATATCCTGGATGACTGCGCCCCGCTCGCTGGTCACCACGCCAACCACTCTGGGCAGCACCGGCAGCGCCAGCTTGCGGACCGCATCGAACAGTCCCTCCGCTGCCAGCCGCACGCGCAGCATCTCGATGCGCGCGAGCAGCGCGCCGGCGCCGGCATATTCCATCCGCTCGGTAATGAGCTGATACGACGAGCGTTCGGCGTAGGCGGAGATCCTGCCGGTGGCGATGATCTCGACGCCGTTCTCGGGCACCATGCCCAGCCGCCCCACCGCCGACTTCCACACGACGCCGGAGATCTTGGCGCCCTCGTCCTTCAGCGAGAAGTAGATGTGGCCTGAAGGATACCGTTTCAGCTCGGTGATCTCGCCGCGCACACGCACCCGCCCGAAATTGCCTTCGAGCGTGCGCTTCACCGCCCCGGAGATTTCCGAGACGGTGTATTCGGGAACGTTGGAAACGCTTGAGGTGGCCAGGTCGTTCATGCGGAGAGAGTAGGTGATCGCGCTGCATCCGGCGAGCGTAACAACGGCGCAAGTGTCTCAATGCCAACTCAAACGGAGCACCCTGAGCCAGTTCGCCAGGGCCAGCTTGTGCACTGCGCCTTCGCCAAAGCCGTGCGCCCGCAGCGCCGCGATCAGCTGCTGCAGACCGCTCGCGTCCCTGATCGGGCGCGGCATCACCGCGCCATCGAAATCCGACCCGAGCGCCACGTGGTCCTCGCCCACGCGATCGACGAGATAACCCAGGTGGTGCACGACCGTGTCGAGCGGCGTGTCTGCGTCCAGGTGTGCGTCAGGGCGCACATCATTCACACTGAAGTTGAAGCCAACCACGCCATTCGATTGACGGATCGCGTCGAGTTGCCGATCGGTGAGGTTGCGCGTCGAGGGGCAGATCGCATGCGCGCAGGCATGCGTGGCCACCAGCGGAGCGGTGCTCAAATCCGCCACGTCCCAGAAGCCGCGCTCATTGAGATGCGAAACGTCGATCATGATCCCGAGCCGGTTGCACGCGCGGACCAGCTCCTTGCCCGCCGCGGTAAGACCGGGCCCGGTATCCGGCGACCGCGGAAATGCAAACGGCACGCCGTGCCCAAAGATGTTCGGGCGACTCCACACCAGACCGAGCGAACGCAATCCCGCCGCATATAGCCGCTCGAGGTTCGCCAGATCCGCACCGATCGCCTCGGCACCCTCCATGTGCAGCACCATCACGAAGACGCCGTCACGCCGCGCCGCCTCAATTTCGTCCACGCACATTGCCCAACGGATCTGCCCCGCGGCGCGCTCCACCACGCGATTGAGCGCAGCCAGTTGGGCGTCGATCCGCTCGCGCGCATACGCCGGGTCGAGCGGCTCAGCGAGGCGCACTTCGTACCCGTTGCCCGTTTTGGTGAGGTCGCCCACAGGCGGACGCTCAGGCTTGGCAAACATGGCAAACAGCCCGCCGATCATGCCGCCTTCCCTCGCACGCGGCAGATCCAGATGGCCGTCGTCCGAGCGAACCAGGAAATCGCGGCCTCCCGCGCGATATTCGGCCAGATGCTGCACGGCGTCATTGTGTCCGTCGAACACCGCGACCTTATCGAGCGCATCCACGGACCACCTCCGTTCCCGCACATTGCGGAAGAAAGGCTTAAACGCAGATGTAAGAAGATGCACGCAGAGCACGCAGACGATTTCAGTGTAGTCCGCAGCCTGTGAACGACCCTGGACCATCTGCGTGTTTTGCGTGCATCTGCTCTCATCTGCGTTGAATTCCTTCCTTGCGCTGCTGCCCGCAAGGCGCGGCGGTTTGCGTTGACCAACTGAATAACCAACAGTGCGCCGCCAAACCGGCAGGAGCCTTGCATGCGCGTTCTGGTGATCGGATCGGGTGGCCGCGAGCACGCGCTCTGCTGGGCGATCGCCGCCAGTCCGCTGCTGACCAAGCTGTGGTGCGCGCCCGGCAATCCCGGCATCGCCCAGGTGGCTGAATGCGTGCCGATCGGCGTGCTGGATTTCCCCGCCCTGGTCGCCTTCGCGCAGGACAACGAGATCGACCTGGTCATTCCCGGCCCCGAGGCCCCGCTGGTCGCCGGCATCACCGATGCGATGGAGGCGGCCTCGATCCCCTGCATCGGCCCGTCGCGCGCCGCGGCGCAGCTCGAGGGCAGCAAGGCCTTCACCAAGGAGCTGTGCGACGCCGCCGGCATCCCCACCGCGCAGTGGGAACGC
This sequence comes from uncultured Alphaproteobacteria bacterium, assembly GCA_963776505.1. Classification (GTDB taxonomy): domain Bacteria; phylum Pseudomonadota; class Alphaproteobacteria; order Acetobacterales; family Acetobacteraceae; genus JAMXLO01. The sequence continues at coordinate 31,180 of CAVZNH010000084.1, read as the reverse complement.
TTCGACGATGCGGACGCGGCGCGCGCGTTCGTCCGCCGTCGCGGCGCGCCGGTCGTGGTGAAGGCGGACGGCCTCGCCGCCGGCAAGGGCGTCGTGGTGGCCGAGACCGAGGATGCGGCGCTGGCGGCGATCGACGCGATGATGGCACGCACGCGCATTCGGCGACGCCGGCGACGCGGTGGTGATCGAGGAATGCCTGATCGGCGAGGAAGTCTCGCTGTTCGCGCTGTGCGACGGCGAGACCGCGCTGCCGCTCGGCGCCGCGCAGGACCACAAGCGCGTCGGCGAAGGCGAGACCGGACCGAACACCGGCGGCATGGGCTCCTACTCGCCCACCCCGTCGTTCCCGCCGGCGCTGCAGGAGGCGGCGATGGACGGCATCATCCGTCCCGCGCTCGCCGAGATGGCACGCCGCGGCACGCCGTTCCGCGGCATCCTGTACGCCGGACTGATGCTCACCGACCGAAGGCGTGAAGCTGATCGAGTTCAACGTCCGCTTCGGCGATCCGGAGTGCCAGGCGCTGCTGCCGCGGCTGATGTCCGATCTGCTGCCGGCGTTGCAGGCGGCGTATGACGGCGAGCTGAGCAACTTCGACCTGCGCTGGAACGATGTCGCCTCGATCGCGGTGGTGATGGCGGCGCGCGGCTACCCGGAGGCGCCGGAGCACGGCAGCGAAATCCGCGGCCTCGACCGCGCCGCCGCGCTGCCCGACGTGCAGATCTTCCACGCCGGCACCGAGGCCGATGCGGCCGGCCACATCCGCGCCGCCGGCGGACGCGTGCTGAACGTGTGCGCCACCGGCGCTGACCTCCGCGCGGCGCGTGACGCCGCCTATGCAGCGATCCGCCTGATCGACTGGCCCGAGGGCTTCTGCCGCCACGACATCGGCTGGCGAGCGCTGAACCGCGCTTAGAAATACATCAGCCTGCGCGCTCGGGCGGCCCTTTAGTACAAGTGTACCTGTGAGTCAGCTACATCAGTGAACAACTGTGCTCGGTGCCTGTATACCCGCACCAAAGGCGAGGAACGTCACCAGGGCCGCGTCATGCAAGGCAGACCGCATCCCAGGCGTTCCACGACAGCATTCCCAGACAAGAAGAGGATAACGCCGATCCGCTCTATACAACTGAGCGGATAGGTTGAGTCCGCGCCGCTACACGTTGCGCAAATCATCCCAGCAGTCCCAGGTGGCGGATTCCGGCGCGGTGAATTCTTCGAATCTATGCACGGCAACCAAACCGCCAGAAGGTTGCCATGCGATCGTTCGATCAGTTGCTCGGCTTGCTCAGCAATATCCCCGACCCGCGCCGGGCCGAGGGTAAGCTCTACAAGCTGCAACATGTCCTGCTGTTCTCGATCCTTGCTGTCGTCACCGGCGGCAATTCCTACCGCTCCATCGTGACCTTCATCAAAGTGCACCGCCGCCGATTGAACGCCGCCTTCGGTCTGCACTGGCGGCGTGCCCCAGCCCATACCTCTATTCGATATATCCTCCAGGGCCTTGAACCCCAGGCGGTCGAGCAGATTTTCCGCCAACACGCCGCTGGTCTGTGCAGCGCCATTACCGATCCGGCGCGACGTGTCATCGCGATCGATGGCAAGACACTCAGACGAAGCTTCGACAATTTCACCGACCGCAAGGCGGCCCAGGTGCTGCACGCCTTCGACGTCGAAGCCGGTCTCGTCCTGGCACACGTCGATATCGCGGAAAAGTCCAACGAAATCCCCGCCGCGCAGCAGTTGCTCGGCGAACTCCATGTCGCGCACAGCATCGTCACCCTTGATGCCATGCATTGCCAAAAAAAACCTTCGAGGCCGCCGCACAGGTGCAGGCTCGCCTCATCGTCCAACTGAAGGACAATCAGCCCTCGCTGCTGCAGAAAGTCGAAACCGCCTGCGCTTCCCAGCGGCCCGTCAGCAGCCACACCTCGGTCTGCACCGGGCGCAACCGACACGAAACCAGGTCGGCCGACGTCTTCAGCGCGACCCGCTCCGTTGCCGCAACCGAGTGGAAATCTCTCATCAAATCTATCGTCCGCGTCACCCGCGAGGTCTTGCATCGAGATGCCAAGACCGGCCTCTGGAGCAGCACCTCCGAGGTCGCATACTACGTGGCCAATTCCGCCGTATCGGCGTGCCTCGCCGCCACCGCAATCCGGCACCATTGGAACGTCGAGAACACACTGCACTACACTCGTGACGTCACTTTCCAGGAAGATCAATCCCGCATCCGTCGTAACCCGGGTGTCTTCGTGCGGCTGCGCAGCTTCGCCTACAATGTGTTATGCCGTAACCGAACCAGCTCCTTCAGTCAGGACAGATACGCCGCCGCTCTCGCTGGTTTCAGTGCCCTGGCCAACTGGTGCTTCAGTTGAGAGCATTTAACAGACGACCGCCGGTTCATCCGATAAGCCGGACGCAGGTAGATATCCGCATCTACTCCGAAGATAACATCGGAAAGATTGCAAGCCGCACAATAAGGTGCCAAGATAAACTTGCGGCTTGAAGAAGAACCGGGCGCACACGTCCTGAAATCAGAGGGCCCCCGTGAATGAAAAATTGCATCACCGCTGCGATGCTCATGCTCTGCTGCTTGTCGCTGCCGATGCTTTCTGGTTGCTCCGCTTATGCGCCGAGGGTTGTTGTGACAGAAGCCGGCGTGCAGAATTCCAATACCACCCAAACCAGTACCATAAACCTTTTCAATGAGCACTATAATCAGCTCTATGAGCAGGAGCTCAGCACCGCGCAGGAAAATATCAGACCGGTCAAAGCGATAGATCTTACAGCCGAGGGCGCCAGCCTCTCCTATCAATTCTGCTCCTCGTTCTTCAAAAGGGCAGGAACTGAACAACAATATCTACTCTTCTCGCGCGACGTGATAGGCGTGATCGGCACCCTGGCGACCGGCGTGCTCGGCGCCACACATGCCGCTCCGGCGGCAACGGCCAGCGTCGGCATCACCAGTGGCGCTCTGCTGTCGGGCATCAGTGCCTACAGCCGCAATTTCCTATTTTCAGAGGACAATGTTCAGGCTGTTCAGGACCTCACGCTAAGGGCGATGGCCTCCCAAACTGCTGCGACCCTCGCTCGAGCCAGAGGCCTCGACCCCAACTACCAACTGCACGATGCTGTAAAAGATATAATGGACATTCAGGCGATTTGCGAAGTTCAGAATATACTTTCGCTCGGTACGCAATTCGATTCATCAGGCAGAACTGGTCTCCAGCGTGTCGTCAGGCGGTCAAGTCTCCACGGACGTAGTGCCGCGACGCGGCCTTACCGTTGTGGGCCTTAACACCACGGCGGCTGCGGTATTCCTGCAAAACCAGGCGCTGCAAAACCCCGGAGCGCTTCTCGCTGCGATCCGACGCGCAGCTCCCGAGCTCAGTTTTCGCACCTCCAGCGATGCTGTCACGTGGACATTCAACCCAAAAAGCGACAGGCAGCAGTTGGAGGCTGTGGCCAAAACTCTTGGATGGAGTGAACAATGAGCGGCGACAATCGGGGTCTACCTCAGGACGTCACCTTTACGAACATAACACAGGACCAGGTTCGTTCGCTTGAGGCGACATTCACCAAGTCAGCAGCATTCGACGGCGCAGCTGTCAGCTTCAGGGAACAAACGCAGGCCGATGGTTCGCTGACATTAAGTGTCCACTTCATGCCTCTGCCTGCACCAAGCACGGCGACCCCGCAGTCTGTTGCCTCCGGGGGGCAGGCTACTGTTGCTGGTTCGCTTGTTGGATTTGATGCAGCGCGCGACTGCGGCAGGTTTGCCGATCGGATCAAGGCCGCGAACGTCGACTTCGTTGCCCGTTACTACTCTCATACGGTGAGCAAAAATCTATCCGCATCGGAAGCGCAGCTTCTGAGTAGGGTAGGACTGAAACTGGTTGCGGTCTGGGAGTTCTCAAGGCGATCATGTGTCGTTCTTCACCCGGTTGCAGGGGGTGGACGACGGCACCAGCGCGTACAACCTCGCCATGCAAGTCGGTCAAACGTCGGGGTCGCCGATTTACTTCGGGGTCGACTGCGATCCGCTGCAACAGGATGTCGCTGCCGCGATCATCCCCTACTTCCAAGGGGTGGCCGCTGGCTTCAATACGATGGGACATGGAAGCCCCGCCTACGCAGTCGGCGTCTACGGGTCGGGTCTCGTCTGCAGCACACTCATGCGCATGGGCCTCGCAACTCATACCTGGCTGGCAAATGCAATGGGATGGCAGGGATCCCGAACCTATCAGGACTGGCAGATCAAGCAGCATCTGCCGGGCGACCCCTTCAGCCTAGGCTTTCAGGTCGATCCCGACGATGCCAGGCCCGAGTTCGGCGGCTTCACCGTCGCACCCCTCGTCGCGTAACCGCCGCCACGGCCATTCGAGGTCCAGCGCTCGCGCCGAAGCGTGGGCGCGCTAACGACAGACCCCAGATCGGTGATTTTTTACCATCATCGCAACGGTGGCGGTGATTGTCGGCGAACTTCCTGTGTTTGCCGCTTTGAGGCCTTGCGAATTGAAACGCCAATCCGCAAAGCCGCTCTACCTTCTTTTTCCAAAGAACTCCCGCAGCAGCGCCCCCGCCTCCGCCTCCCGCACGCCCCCCACGACCTCCGGCCGATGCGAGCAGGACGCTGCGTCGAACACCCGCGCCCCGTGCTCCACGCCACCGCCTTTCGGATCGTAAGCGCCGAACACCAGCCGCCGCACCCGGAAGAAGCTCGCCGCCTGCGCGCACATCGGGCACGGCTCAAGCGTCACCACCAGCTCGCAGTCCGGCAGCCGCGTCTCACCCCGCACAGCAGCCGCCGCACGCAGTGCCAGCATCTCGGCATGCGCCGTCGGATCGTGCCGCGCCTCCACTTCGTTGCCGGCGCGCGCCAGCACCACGCCGGCGCCGTCCAGCACCACCGCCCCCACCGGCACCTCGCCGCGCGCCCCCGCCGCGCGCGCCTCGGCCAGTGCGATCTCCATCGGCGTCATGGGGACAACCATGCCAGACTGTTCCCGAACAACGGAGGAAACCCGATGCCCCGCATCCCCCTGGTCACCGAGGCCAGCATGACCGACGCACAGCGCCGCGTATACGAGGCGATGATGAACGGTCCGCGCCGCTCGCCGCCGGTGGGACCGCTGGCCGCCGCGATGCACCGTCCCGACCTCGCCGAGAAGTGGTCCGACCTCGGCCTCGTGCTGCGCTTCAACTCCAGCTTCCCGCCTCGGCTGCGCGAGTTCGTCATCCTGCTCACCGGCCGCTACTGGGACTGCCAGTTCGAGTGGTTCTCGCACGAAGGCGAGGCGCGCAAGGCCGGCCTCTCCGAACAGACCATCGAGACACTGCGCACGCGGCGGCCACAACTTCGCCGCGCCAGACGAGCAGGCGATCCACGACTACGCGATCGAGCTGCTGCGCGACCATCGCGCAACCGACGCGACCTACCAGCGCATCCTCGACGCCTACGGCACCGCCGGCATCGTCGAGCTGACCGCGCTGATCGGCTACTACGCGATGGTCGCGCTCACGCTGAACGCGCACGAGATCGGCGTGCCGGACGGTGCCACGCCGCCCTTGCCCGACCTCGGCGCCGCGCATTAGCAATCGCGCCATGACCCAGCGTCCCATCATCGGCGTCACCCTCGATTCCGAGCAGCCAGGCGGCTACTCGAAATACCCCTGGTATGCGATCCGGCAGAACTACGCCGATGCGATCATCGGCCGCCGGCGGCCTGCCGATCGCACTGCCGCACGATGCATCGCTCGCCGCGGCCTATCTCGACCGCATCGACGCGCTCGTCGTCACCGGCGGCGCGTTCGACGTCGATCCCGCGCTGTACGGCGACGCCGATCGCCACGCCACGGTGACGCTGAAAGAGAACCGCACCGCCGCCGAACTGGCACTCACCAACGGCGCTCTGGCCCTCGACATGCCGGTCCTCGGCATCTGCGGCGGCGAGCAGCTTCTCGCGGTGGCGTTGGGCGGCACGCTGGTCCAGCACATTCCCGACACCTACGCCGACGCGCTGGAGCACGAGCAGCCCAACCCGCGCCACGAGCCCGGCCACCCCGTCGCGGTGCGCAGCGGCACGCTGCTGCATCGCATCGTGGGTGCGGCCGAGATGCAGGTGAACTCGGCGCATCATCAGGCGGTGCGCGATCCGGGGCCGTCGGCGGTGGTCAACGCGCTCGCGCCGGACCAGGTGGTCGAAGGCATCGAGGATGCGCGCTACCGCTTCTGTCTCGGCGTGCAGTGGCATCCCGAGTTCTTCATCGATCCCGGCGACCGCCGCATCTTCGACGCGCTGATCGCTGCCTGTCGCGCACGTTGACGCCTCACCGCCTGCCCCTGACACTCGCGACACGAACAGGGGAAACGTGCATGCAGCTTTCCAGACGAACCGCGTTGGGCGCCGGCGCGGCGACACTCGCTCTCGGCCATCACCGCGCCCGCGCGCAGACGGCACCGATCCGCATCGGCCTGCTCACCGACTTCTCCGGCCCGTATCGCGACATCAACGGCCCGACCAGCGTCGCCTGCCTCGCACAGGCCGTCGCGGAGTTCACCGCGACAAATCCCGACATCAAGGTGGAGACGATCAGCGCCGACCATCAGAACAAGCCCGATGTCGCCGTCTCGATCCTGCGTTCCTGGTTCGACGAGAGCGGCATCGACATGGTGCTGAACGTCACCAACTCCGCCGTCGCACTCGCCGCCGCCGGCATCATCACCGACAAGGACAAGGTCTGCATCAACACCTCGGCTGGCAGTTCGGTGCTCACCGGTCCGTCCTGCTCGCGCAACCTGGTGCATTGGACCTACGACACCTGGAACCTGTCGCATTCCTCCACCACGCAGGTGATCAAACTCGGCGGCAAGACCTGGTTCTTCGTCACGCCGAACTACGCCTACGGCAAGGCGCTGCAGGCCGATGCGACGAAGTTCATCGAGGCTTCCGGCGGCCAGGTGGTCGGCGCCACCATCTTCCCGTTCCCGGAGACCACCGACTTCTCGTCATTCATCGTGCAGGCCGCCGGCAGCAACGCGCAGGTGGTGGTGTTTGCGATCGGCGGCACCGATGAGGTGAACTTCATCAAGCAGGCGCAGGAGTTCGGTCTGCCGAAGAAGGCGCGCGTGGTCGGCATGACCGGCTTCATCACCGACGTGATCAGCATGGGCCTGCCCGTGGCGCAGGGCCTGCTGATCACCGAGAACTTCTATTGGGATCACAACGAGCGCACGCGCGCCTTCTATGCCCGCGTCAAGCCGCGGCTCGGCGGGGGCGTGTTTCCCAACATGCTTCAGGCCGGCGACTATGCGGGGACGCTGCACTACCTGAAGACCGTGAAGACGATCGGCCCACAGCGTGCCAAGGGATCGGGCCGCGAGGTGGTGGACGCAATGAAACGCATGCCCACCGATGACGACTGCTTCGGTCCGGGATCGATCCGCGAGGACGGCCGCAAGCTGCATCCCGCTTATCTGTGGCAGGTCAAAAGCCCGGATGAATCGCGTGGGCCGGGCGACGTCTACAAGCTGGTCGGCACCACGCCGATCGACCAGGCGTTTCGTCCTCTGGCCGAGGGCGGTTGCCCGTTCGTGCACGCGTGATGGATGGCTGAACCGGCGCGCGGCGAACGTATCGCCAAGTGGCTGGCGCGCGCCGGCGTCGCCAGCCGTCGCGATGCGGAGAAGCTGCTGGCGGACGGACGGATACGTCTGAACAACACGCCGGTGACGCATCCCGCCACGTTCGTCGTGCCCGGCGACCTCGTGGTGGTGGACGGCGCGGTTGTCGATACGCCGGAGCGCACGCGGCTGTGGCGCTATCACAAGCCGGTCGGTCTGGTCACGACGCATCGCGATCCGCAGGGCACGTCCGACGGTGTTCGAGAAGCTGCCGCCGGGCATGCCGCGCGTGGTCAGTGTCGGCCGGCTCGATCTCACCAGCGAAGGGCTGCTGCTGCTCACCAATGACGGCGCGCTCGCAAGGCAGCTGGAACTGCCGGCGACCGGCTGGCTCCGGCGCTATCGCGTGCGCGTGCACGGCGTGCCGGATCAGCGACGGCTGGCGGCTCTTGCCAAGCGGCGTCACCATCGGTGGCGTCGCGTATGGCCCGATCGATGCGGGTCTCGATTCCCGCAAGGGCGACAATGCCTGGCTTACCGTCAGCCTGCGCGAGGGGCGCAATCGCGAGGTCCGCCGCGTTATGGCGCATCTCGGGCTCGCCGTGACGCGGCTGATCCGCATCGCCTACGGTCCGTTCCAGCTCGGCACGCTGCCGCGCGGCGCGGTGGACGAGGTGCCGGCGCGCGTGCTGCGCGATCAGTTGCCGCGTGATGCATAGCAGTTGCCCGCCGCATCGGCGCCGCGAATGAGGATCGTCGCCGGCGCCTGGCGCGGCCGGGCATTGATCGCGCCGCAAGGCACTGCCACGCGCCCCACCGCCGACCGTGCCCGCCAGGCACTGTTCGACATGCTGGCGCACGCGCCGTGGGGTGGCCGCGACACCGTGGAAGGCGCGCAGGTGCTCGATGTCTTCGCCGGCACTGGCGCGTTCGGTCTCGAGGCGCTGTCGCGCGGCGCGACACACGCCACATTCGTCGAGCACGACCGCGCGGCACTCGCCGCACTGCGCGCCAACATCGCCGCCTGCCGCGCGCAGGATCGCAGCACGATCCTCGCGGTCGACGCGCTCGCGATCCCGCCTGGCGAGCCTGCGAGCCTGGTGTTCCTCGACCCGCCGTACCACCACGACCTGGTGACGCGTGCCATCGCCCGGCTGCATGCAGCGGGTCGCCTTACGCCCAACACCTTGCTGATCGCCGAGACAGCACGCGACGAGACGCTGCCGATCGCGTTCCCTGTGCTCGCCGAGCGCAGCTACGGTGCCGCGCGGATCAGCGTCTGGCGTCGATCATGATCCGGGCCACGCATTGCCCCAGCCGTCCGCGTGCACCACCGCGGCGAGCGGCTTGCGCGACAATGGGCCGTACGGATCGATCGGCCAGCCGATCGGCATCATCGCGAAGCTGTCGACGTCGTCGGGCAGGCGCAGCAGCGCGCGCAGCTCGTCCTCGCAGCGGATGTGGTTCGTGGTGATCGTCGTGCCGAGCCCGAGCGCGCGGCAGGCGAGGATGATGTTCTGCACCGCCGGATAGATGCTGGCACCGCGAATCCGATCCGCATAGGCAAGCTCGGCCTGGTGATCGACGCCCTCCGCCTGCGGCACGAACGGCCTGTGCAGGCAGGGGATCAGGATCACCGGCGCGTCGCCCATATGCTCCCACAGATGCGCCCCGGTGCTCATGAACCGTTGGAACTGCGCCTCGGTGAGATGCTCGGGCCGCCCCTTCGCGGCATACATCGCCGCGGCGATGTTGGACGCCTTGCGGTAGATCGCCCCGAGCGCGCGGCGCACCGCCGGATCGCGCACCACGACGAACGCCCAGTTCTGCGCATTGCCGGCGGTCGACGCGCGGATCGCCGCGTCGAGCACCTGCGTGATCAGCGCCTCGGGCACCGGGTCAGGCTTTCAGCCGACGCAGTGACCGCGCGGTGTGGATCGCCTCGAACAGTCCGATGTCTGGCATTGCCGTTCAGGACCCCGCCTCGATGATGTCGCCGAACAGCACCCAGGTCTTGCCGTCCCACTTCTCCAATTGCATCGCCTTGATCGGCCGATGATCGGTATGGCTGGTGCTCGCCTTGATGCCCGGCAGAATGGTCGGCAGCTCCAGCCCGTGCAGGTTCTCCGCCTGCTTCATGACGTTCTCGCGCGAGAAGTCGCCGTTGCACTGCTTCAGCACCTGCATCATCGTCTTCGCCGCGGCGTAGGCAAAGACGTAGTTGGCGTCGGTCAGATCGGCGCCCGGCATGTTCTTGGCCATGAAGTCGCGCCATTCCTTCATGCCGGCATCATTGTCCCACTGGTGGTCGGTCGGGTCCTTCAGATAGCCGGTGCTGATCAGCCCGATCGCGTTGTCAGGCCCGGCCGGCGTGATCACCGAGCCCACCGAGATCGACACGTTCGCTCATGAAGAACATCGGCTTCCAGCCGAGATCGTGCACCTTGCGGATCGCCTGCGCGGCGAACTTCGGTGCGGCCGCCACCACCAGCACATCGGCGCCCGAGCCCTGCAACGTGGTGATCTGGCTGTCGATCGTCGGGTCCGTCGGCTCGTAGGTCGCCTCTGTCACCATCTTGGCGTAGCGGTCGCCCAGCACTGCGTGCAGGCCGAACAGGTAGTCCTTGCCGAAATCGTCATTCTGATACAGCACGGCCACCTTGGCGTCCGGCTTCTGCTGCAGGATGTACTTGGCGTAGATCTGCGCCTCGGTGCGGTAGTCGGGCTGAAAGCCGGTGGTCCACGGATACAGCTTCTCGTCGCCCCACTTCGCCGCACCGGTCGCGACGAACAGATGCGGCACCTTCTTCTGGTTCACGTAGCGCACGATCGCCGAGTTGGTCGGCGTGCCCAGCGTGTTGAACAGGAACGCGACCTGGTCCTCCTCGACCAGCCGGCGCACCTGCTCGACGGTCTTCGGCGGGCTGTAGCCGTCGTCCAGCGAGATGAAGTCGATCTTGTGCCCGGCGATGCCGCCCTGCTCGTTGACCATGGCGAAATACGCGGTCTCCAGCTTGCCGATCGGGCTGTAGGACGAGACCGGACCGCTGTACGGCATGGTGTTGCCGATCTTGAGCTCGGTCGCGGTGACACCAGGGCTGTCCGCCATCGCACTTGCCGACAGGCATGCGGTCATCGCCACGGCGGCCATCAACCATCGTTGCATTGCTTGTTTCCCCCTTGGTTGGCCTCAGTGCTCGCGCAGGCCGTCGCGCAGCCGCCCCATCGCGCGTTCGATGAGCTCGGCCGACTGGGCGAAGCAGATGCGCAGGTAGCCCTCGCCGGCGGCACCGAACGCCACGCCCGGCGCCACCGCGACCTTGTGGTCAATGACCAGCCGCTTTGCCAGGGCCAGGCTGTCGGACAGCCCCTCGACGCCGACGAACGCGTAGAAGGCGCCGACCGGCGGGACATAGCGCAGCCCGTTCAGATCGGTGATCGCGTCGCCGACCAGCCCCCGACCAGTCGCGCAATGAGCGCGGAACCGCTCCACGCCCGCGGCATCGCCGAGCGCGGCAAGGCCTGCATGCTGGATGAACGGCGCGACGCCTGAATGCGTCACCTCCACCAGCTCGGTGACGGCATCGCGCGCACCCTGCGGCACGACAAGCCAGCCCAGGCGCCAGCCGGTCATGACCCACGCCTTGGAGAAGCTGTTGCAGACGATCACGCGGTCTTCCGGCGCGGCGATGTCCAGCAGCGACGGCGCGGCCGCCGTCCCGTCGTACACCAGGCGCGAATAGACCTCGTCGGCGATCAGCCAGACCCGCCGCCGGCGGGCGATGTCGAGGATCTGCGTCAGCTCGTCGCGTGTCGCGGTCCAGCCGGTCGGATTGTTGGGGCTGTTCAGGATGAACGCGCGCGCCCCTTCCAGCATCCGGTCGAGCCGGTCGAGGTCCAGCGCGAAGCCGCCGTCAGGCAGCGCGGTCAGCGGCAGTTCGTCCACCACCGCGCCACGCAGCCGTGCGGCGTTACCGACATTCGGCCAGGCCGGGCTGTGCAGCACAACGCGGTCGCCTGCGCGCAAAGTTGCCGCCAGCGCGACCGAGACCGCGGTCATGCCGGAAGCGGTGATCTGGATGCGCTCTTCCGCGACGGGGCGGTGGTGCAGCTTCGTGAGGTAGTCCGCCAGGGCGGATCGCAGTTCCGGCAGGCCGCGCACGTCCGGATAGCGCGTCTCGCCGGCGCCGAGCGCCGCCACGGCGGCCTGGTGCGCCACAGCCGGGCTGGGCCGGTCTGACTCGCCGAAGCACAGCAGATCGGCGTCCGGTGTGGCGAAGGCGATGCGGGCCACCTCCAGGATCAGCGAGCCAGGGATGCGGGTGATGTCCATATCTCGCTCGCTCATCATCGCGCCCGCTCACCGCCGCCCGAACAGCCGCTCGATCTCGGCCTTGGAGAGCTTCAGGAAGGTCGGCCGGCCATGGCTGCACGTGGCGGCCCGCGGCGTCGCCTCCATCTGCCGCAGCAGCGCGTCCATCTCCGCCCCGTTCAGCCGCCGCCCGGCGCGGATCGAGCCATGGCACGCCAGCCGCGCGATCACCGCGTCCAGCCGCGCCTGCAGCGCCGTGGCCTCGTCCAGCTCCGCCAACTCGTCGGCGAGGTCGCGCAGCAGCGGCCCCGGCTCTGGCGAACCGAGCGCCGCCGGCAGCGCGCGCACCATCACCGCGCCCGGCCCGAACGCCTCGATCTCCAGACCCAGCCGCGCCAGCTCGGCGCCGCGCGCCAGCAGCCGCGACGCGTCAGCCGCCGGCAGGTCCACCACCGCCGGCAGCAGCAGCGGCTGCGTCCGCACGCCGCCATCCAACATCTGTTCGCGCAGCGCCTCGTGGGTCAGCCGCTCATGCGCGGCGTGCTGGTCGACCAGCACCAGCGCGCCATCGGAGGCAACCGCGATCACGTAGGTGTCCAGCACCTGCGCCACCGGCGCGCCTAATGGATGATCCTCACGCGGCTCGGCGGCAGGCAGCATCCGTGCGGCCGGTGCGGCGCCGAACGCAAGCTGTGTCTCGGCCATGCCGGGCAGCGGGACCGACGGATAAGGCACCCGCGACTGTCGCGAATACATCAGATGCAGCGAGGGCCGCGGCGCGGGCAGCGACGTGCCGGCGCCACCTGCCAGCGCACGGCCGATACTGCCGATCACCAGCGCGCGCACCGCGCCCACGTCGCGAAACCTCAGCTCGGTCTTCGCCGGATGCACGTTCACGTCCAGCTCGTCCGCCGGCAGGTCGATCCACAGCGCCACCATCGGATGGCGCCCCACGGCGATCACGTCGCGATAGGCGACCCGCACCGCGCCCTTCAGCACCGGATCGGCGACCGGCCGTCCGTTGACCGTCAGCGCCTGCGCCGCCGCGGTGGCGCGGGTGACCGCCGGCGAGCAGGCGAAGCCGGCGATGCACAACACACCGCGCTCGCCCGCCACCTCGACCATCGCCTCCGCCGCCTCCGCGCCGAACAGCGCCGCAACGCGATCGGCGCGGTCCTGCCGCGGCAGATCGAACGCCACCCGACCGTCGCATTCCAGCCGGAACGCCACCTCGGGAGCCGCCAGCGCCAGGCGGCGCACCGCGGCCTCGGCGTGGTCCGCCTCGGTGCGCGGGTGCTTGAGGAACTTGCGCCGCGCCGGCGTGGCGAAGAACAGGTCGCGCACCACCACGCGCGTCCCCACGGCGCCGGCGGCCGGCGAAACATCCGACACCGCGCCACCCTCGACGCGGATCTCCGAGGCGTGTGCCGCACCGGGCGGCCGCGAGGTGATGGCAAGCCGCGCCGCCGCGCCGATCGACGGCAGCGCCTCGCCGCGGAACCCCAAGGTGGCGATGTGCACCAGGTCATCATCGGCCAGCTTCGACGTGGCATGCCGCAGCACGGCCAGCGCCAGCCCGTCGGCGTCCATGCCGCCGCCGTCGTCGGTCACCTCGATGCGGTCGATGCCGCCGCCGTCGAGCGCCACCGCGATCCGCGTGGCGCCCGCGTCGAGCGCGTTCTCCACCAGCTCCTTCACCGCCGCCGCCGGGCGCTCGATCACCTCGCCGGCGGCGATGCGATTGACGGTGTGGGGCGGCAGGATGCGGATCGCCGGCATGCGCTCAGACCTGCGCCGGGCAAATGTAACGGCGCCGGTGCCGCGGGTAGGCAAGCAAGACTTGAACACGGAGGACGCGGAGGGCCACGGAGGGCCACGGAGAAAGCATTTGGCGCTTCGCGCGAAGCGCAATCTTACCTTCTCCGTGGCCCTCCGTGGCCCTCCCTGCCTTCTCCGTGGTGAAATCCTTGAGGGTCCCCGCGGCCACGCCCAGGCGTCTCCCCGCGCGGGCACGCCAAGCTGGTCCTCCCGAGCCCGAGTCGATACCTGAAATCATCGCCGTCTTATACGCCGATCAGCGCGTCACCCCACGCAGATTCCAGCGTCGCCTAGCCCTCAGATCGCGATCGCGTAGGCCGGCCGTCGCGGATCGGCGCCCGACGCGATCATCCCGGTCCGCGGATCGGACAGCACCGCCTCGACCGACCCGGCGAGCCAGGTCCACTCCGGCCACGCCTTCACATCGTGCCCGCGCGCCGCGAGATCGGCCCGCACCGCGGGATCGATCCGTCCCTCGACCGCCAGCCGCCCCGGGAAATACTCGAACGGCGCGAACGACGAGGGGAACGAATAGCTGGCGACGCGCGGCGCCTCGATCGCGTCCTGCACCTCCATGCCGTGCTGGAAGATGTTGAGCATCACCTGGAGCATGGCCTGGGTCTGCACGTCGCCGCCCGGCGTGCCGAACGGCATCACCCCGCCCGCCGCGGTCACCACCATCGCCGGATTGGGCGTGAGACGCGGCCGCTTGCCGGGCGCGACGCCGGCGGGATGCCGCGGATCGGGCCGGCTCTGCGAACCGCGCCCCGACGGCGTGATGCCGAGGCCCGGCACCACCGGCACATTGCCCGAGCCATCCGACGGCGTGGCGCTGAACGCATTGCCCCAGCGATCCACCACGCAGCAATACGACGTATCCGCCTCCACCTTCGGCATCTCCGCCGCGCTGGCCAGATGCGGCAGGTTGGTGCGGTCGAGCGGCGCCGGCATCTCGCCGAACGCGCGGTCGTCGCGCACCGCGCGAGGCGCGGCGGGCGATGGTCGCCGGATCGAGCAGATGCTCGATCGGCACATCGACGAACGCCGGATCGCCGAAATGATACTCGCGGTCCGCCATCGCCAGGTTCACGCATTCGGCGATGCGGTGCAGGTAGGTGGCCGAATTGTGCGGCAGATCGGCGATGCCGACGCGCTCCAGCAGCGCCAGAGCCTCGAGCAGCGCTGGCCCCTGGCACCACGGGCCGCAGGTGATCACCTCGTGGCCGCGCCAGGGCCGACGCACCACCGGCTCGATGCGCGACTGATACTCGGCGAGGTCATCCAGCGAGAGATAGCCGCCCTCCTGCTGCTGGAAGCGGACGATCTCGCGCGCGATGTCGCCGCGATAGAACGCATCGTGCGCCGCGCGCAGCCCGGCCTCGCGGTCGGCACCGGCGGCGCGGTCCTGGTCGGCCATGTATTGCAGCGTGCGCGCCAGATCCGACTGCACGAACTTCTCCCCCGACTGCGGCACGCGCCCGCCGGGCAGGAAGATCGCGGTGTTGGATTGCCAGCGCCGGTACTCGTGCTCGTGCGCGGCGATCGAGACGGCGAGCAGCGGATACACCGCGAAGCCCTCGCCGGCATAGCGGATCGCATACGACGCGACATCGGCGAAGCGCATCGTGCCGTGACGCCGCAGCGCGGTGATCCACGCATCGGGCGCCGCGGGAATGACGGTGCGCAGCACGCCGTCGGGGATCTTGCCGCCGTGCTCGCGCATGAAGATGTCGGCGGGCAGCTTCTTCGGCCACCAGCCGAGACCGGCGATGCTCTCCACCTGGCCGTTCGCCAGCCGGATCATGATCGGTGCGACGCCGGCGACGTTCACCAGGTCCGGCTGCAGCACGCCGAGCGCGATGCCCGCCGCGCAGCCGGCATCGATCGCGTTGCCGCCTGCCTCCAGGATGGAGAACGCGGCCGATGCGGCGAGGTAGTGACCGGCGGAAACCGCGTGACGCGTACCATAGACGGTCGGGCGATGGCTCATGTTGGCCTCCGGAAGCGACAACGCATCAGCGTGCGGCAAACCGTGCGCAGCGTCCAGTTCTTGTCCCCGGCGATGCAGCCTAGTCTCGCATTCAGACCATCAGGATGACCGTCATGCGCGCCGCTGCTCTGAGCTTCTATTGCTGATCGCCCTCACGCTGTCCGCCGCAGCGCAGACCCGCATCGACTCGATCAACACGAGCTTTCGCTGGCTCGGCCCGGACGACAAGATCGTTGTCGAGCGCTACGACGATCCCAAGGTCGCCAACGTGTCGTGCTACATGTCGCGCGCCGAAGCGGGCGGCATCAAAGGTGGTCTCGGATTTGCCGAAGACCCGAGCCGGTTCTCGATCGCCTGCCGCGCGGTCGGTCCCGTCACCATGCCGGAGCGATTGGCGAAGTCCGAGGTGATCGGCTTCGCGTCCGCCTCGCTGTTCTTCAAGACATTCCAGATCCATCGCGCCGTCGACGCGGAGAAGAACGTGCTGGTCTACACCGTCGTCAGCACGAAGCTGATCAATGGCTCGCCGTTCAACAGCATCAGCGTCGTGCCGATGGCAGCGCGGTGAAGCGGCGCCGCTATCCCAGCCGAACCGGATTCTCGCCGGAGAAACGCGGATTGCGGATCGGATAGAACGCGTAACCGAAGCCGACCTGATCCGGCGTGCCGATCGGCAGCACCTTCGGCATCACGATGGCGACCGCCGCGACGCCACGGTGCCGCCGCCCGACCGCCTGAAACGCCGCATGGATCGCGTCCACCACCATCTGATCGAAGTCCGGCTGGAAGATCGACGCGGACAGCACCACGATCCCCGGCCTGGCGCGGTTCACCCGTCCCTGCGCCGACGGCCAGCGCATCCACGACCGCCGCGGTCAGGACCTCGGGGCTGCGGCGCGCCCGCTCCCGCCACTGCAACAGCTCCGGTGCGAGCAGTGCCAGTGACAGCGGTTCGTCGGCCGCGGTGGTGAAATGCAGATCCACGTCGCTGGCCGACGGCGAAAACCCGACGCGGTTCCCCCCATCGTACAGCAGCTTCGCCGTCGCGAAGCCGGTCACGGTGCGGATGAACCGGTCAGGTTGCGCAAGCGGCGCTGCCAGTTGCGCCAGCAACGGATGCTGGCCCCAGCACAGCATCAGATGATGCAGCGCCATGACATGCAGTGCCGCCAGCGCATCCTCATCCTGATACCGCCAGCTCCAGTCCGGCAGGTCGATCCGTTCGCGCAGGCGCAGCACGCCCCAGGCGAATGGATACGGCCCAAGCTCGGACCCCAGGGCGGGCGGCGAGGCGGCCGCATGCTCCGCGAGCCGGCCACCGGTCAGCCGGTCATAGTCCGCGGCGGCGGCCTCCAGCACGGCGCGCGACAGCGGCAGCGGTTCATCAGGCAGCGAACGCGGCCGGGTCAGTGCATAGTCGCGCGTGACTGCATCCTGGCAGGCGAGCACGCTGCCACGGGCAATGTCGGTCGTGGTGACGGCAGGGGTGCGCGCCGCCGCGACGGGAACCGCCGCGCGCGGCAGGATCTCGCCGTCGGGCAGTCCGGGCGTGCTGCTGACCGCGCCGCAGCGAAAGCACTGGATGCGGATGGCGAGGAAGTTGCCCGGCAGGTAGCGCTCGATCAGCACCGTGCCGCAGCGGCACACGAGTTCCCCGAGACCGACACCGCGAAACACCGGCGCCGCGCCGACCTGGATGAAGTGCGGAACGTCCAGATCCGCTTCGATCGCTAGAAGATCCCTTCCAGCCACGCGCGCTGTTTCGGCTGCACGATCGGCGTGTCCCCGGTCTCCTGGCTCTGGCCCAGCGCCGAGTTCTCACGCAGGCGCTGCGCCTCCTTTTGCGGATCGACCACGACCCCGGGCTTTGGTGGCGTCCGCCAGAACAACAGCTTGTCGCCAATGCCGGGCGACGGTTGATCGCGCGCAGCCTCCTGGTCCACCTCGGTTCGGATCCCCGGCGCCGCCGGCGGCCCCGCTGCCTGCACCAGCGCCTGTTGCCCGGGGCTGTTCCCGGCGGGCGGGGTGCCGAGGGCCATTTGCGGCACCAGCGCGAGTTCGGCCTTGGTGCGCTCGGACTGTTCCTGCGGCCGGGTCGCGCCCGGGTCGGGCGGTGGCAGCGCGAAGCTCGTCGGCATCGCCAGTGGCGCCCGGGTGGTGACCGAGAATTCGTCGGGAGGATCGTGGATGAAGCCCAGGGTGCGGCCGAACTTGTCGCCGCTGCAGCCGGCAACCACCGCGGTGCAGGCGGCCAGTGCGAGAGTCGTCGCGACTCGTCTGTTCGAGGGCGGCATCGCCCGCTCTCTTAGCCGGAGACCGGGGCGCGTCGCAAGAATGTCACGAGGTGGAGCTGGCGCTTCGCCCGTGCGGCAGCAGGCCGTCGATCACCAGCGCCGCGACGCCGCACACAATGGCCGCATCCGCGACGTTGAACACGTACCAGTGCCAGCCGCCGAGATGGGCATCGATGAAGTCCACCACGGCGCCAAAGCGCAGTCGGTCCACCACGTTGCTGACTGCGCCGCCCACGATGGCGCCGAGCGCCGTCGCCACCAGGCGCGATTCGGCACGCCGGAGCCAGACGACCAGACCGACCACCACGGCGAGCGCGACGGCCGCGAGCAGCAGGTAGCTCCACCGGCCGGAGTTCGTGAGCAGGCCGAAGGTGACACCGCGATTCCACACCATCGTCAGGTTGAGGACCGGCAGCACGACGATCTGGCCCATGTCGGGGAGGTCGACGACATTGAGGATCCACCACTTGCTGGCCTGATCGGCCACGAGCACGACCAGCGCTGCCGCAAGTCCCAGCAGGGTAAGCCCGTTGCGGGTCATCGCGCCGTTTCTCCCCCTCCCCTTGCGGGAGGGGGGCGGGGGGAGGGGGCCAGTGCCATCAGCCCCGACAGACCAGTCCCGACTCCACCGCATCGGCACAGCGTTCGCACAACGCCGGATGGCCGGCCTGCTTGCCCACCTCCGGCAGCACGCGCCAGCAGCGCGCGCACTTGTCGCCCGGTGCCGGACTGATCGTCGCCAGCGGTTCGCTCTCGTCCGCCACGATCCGCACGTTCGATACGATGGCGATCTCGGCCCACTCATCGGCCGCCAGCAGCCCGGCCTGCGCCGCACTCAGCGGCAGCGTCACCGACGCCTGCAGCGACGAACCGAGCGTGTTGGCGCGCCGCGCCTCCTCGATCGGCACGGTGATCCGCCGCCGGATGGCGCGGATCGTTTCCCAGCGCGCCGCCAGCGCATCGTCCCGCCACGCGGCCGGCAGCTCTGGGAACAGTTGCAGATGCACGCTGTCGTGCTCGCCGAACCGCGCGCACCAGGCCTCTTCCGCGGTGAAGCACAGCACCGGCGCGAGCCATGTGGTCAGACAGCGATGCAGGTGGTCCAGCACAGTACGCGCGGCACGACGTCGCAGGCTGTCGGGGCGATCGCAGTAGATCGCGTCCTTGCGCACATCGAAGTAGAACGCCGACAGATCGGTGGCGCAGAAGTTGTGCAGCTCGGGATACACGCCGGTCCAGTCATAGCTCTGCACCGACGGCACGGATGCGCGCTTCGAACTCCGCCAGCCGGTGCAGCACCCACTTCTCCAGCTCCGGCATCTCCGCGTACGGCACGCGTTCGGCTCTCGGCGAAGCCGGCCAGGCTGCCCAGCAGCCAGCGCAGCGTGTTGCGCAGCCGGCGATACAGCTCCACCTGCTGCTTCAGGATCTCCGGACCGATCCGCAGATCCTCGGACGTGTCCGACATCATCACCCACAGCCGCAGGATATCGACGCCGTACTTGTCCGCGACCTCCTGCGGTGCGGTGACGTTGCCCAGGGACTTCGACATCTTGCGTCCCTGTTCGTCCATCACGAAGCCATCGGTGAGCACTGCCTTGAACGGCGCCACGCCGCGCGTGCCGACGGCCTCGAGCAACGACGACTGGAACCAGCCGCGATGCTGATCCGAGCCTTCGAGATACAGATCGGCCGGCCAGGGCAGGTCGCGCGCCTCCAGGGTGAACGCATGCGTCGAGCCTGACTCGAACCAGACATCGACGATGTCCATCACCTGCTCGTAGTCATCCGGGTTGCGCTCATTGCCCAGGAAGCGCGACGGCGGCGATGAGTACCAACTGTCGGCGCCCTCGGACCTGAACGCCTCGACGATGCGCGCGACCACGGCTGCATCGCGCAGCGGCTCGCCGGTGCGCTTGTCGACGAACACGCTGATCGGCACGCCCCAGGCGCGCTGGCGGCTGATGCACCAGTCCGGCCGGCTGGCGACCATCGAACCGAGCCGGGTGCGTCCGGCCTCCGGCACGAAATGCGTCGCCGCGATCGCCTCCAGCGCCTTCTCGCGGATGCGCTCGGGGCCGTCGAGCCGGATGAACCAGTTCGGCGTGGCGCGGAAGATCAGCGGCGCCCTGGAGCGCCAGGAATGCGGGTACGAGTGCACCAGCTTGCCGCGACCGAGCAGTCCGCCCGCCTCGTCGAGCCTGGCGGCGACCTGATCGTGCGCCTTGTAGACGTGCAGCCCGGCGAACAGCGGCACCCACGCATTGAACGTGCCGTCGTCGCCGACGGTGTCCGCCACTTCCAGTCCGTGCTCGCGGCCCAGCACGAAGTCGTCCTCTCCGGCGTTCGGCGCGATGTGCACCAGGCCGGTGCCGGCTTCGGTGGTGACGAAATCGCCGAGCAGCAGAGGCACATCGAAATCGTAGCCACGACCGCGCAGCGGATGGGCGCAGACGGTGCCGACCAAATCCGCGCCCTTCAGCACGTGCACCAGGTGATGCGTCGGCGATGCCGACTTCCTTGACGAACTGCGGCGTCAGTTCCAGCGCCACCACCAGCTTCTCGCCGACGCGTGCGTGCGAGTTCGGCTCCACCGCATCGACGTGGAGCACCGCGTAGTCGAACGTCGCGCCGGCGGCGATCGCGCGGTTGCCCGGGATCGTCCACGGCGTCGTGGTCCAGATCACCAGCGCCGCATCTCGCAGTTCGGGCTTCGCCGCCCGCACGACGGGAAACCGCACCCACACCGTGTGCGACGTATGATCGTGGTACTCCACCTCCGCCTCGGCCAGCGCGGTCTTCTCGACCGGCGACCACAGCACCGGCCGCAGCCCGCGATACAGCGCGCCGTTCAGCAGGAACTTGCAGATCTCCGCCGCGATCGCCGCCTCGGACGGATGGTCCAGCGTGGCGTAGCGCTCGCGCCAGTTCCCCTCGACGCCGAGACGGCGGAACTCTGCCATCTGCACCGCCATCCAGTGCTCCGCATAGGCGCGGCACTCGGCGCGGAAGTCGAGCACCGGAACCGCGTCCTTGTCCTTCTTCGCCTCGCGGTACTGCTCCTCGATCTTCCATTCGATCGGCAGGCCGTGGCAGTCCCAGCCGGGGATGTAGTCGGCGTCGTAGCCCGCCATCTGGCGGGTGCGGTTGATGACGTCCTTGTGGATCTTGTTCAGCGCGGTGCCGATATGGATGTTGCCGTTCGCATAGGGCGGGCCGTCGTGCAGGATGAATTTCGGCCGCCCGCGCGAGGCTGCGCGAAGACGCGACCACAGGTCCATCTGCTCCCAGCGGGCGAGGATCTGCGGCTCGCGCTTCGGCAGGTCGCCGCGCATCGGGAACGAAGTCTGCGGCAGGAAGACGGTGTCGCGGTAGTCGCGTTGGGCAGGATCGCCAAGGGGCTGATCTTTGGGGGCGTCGTTCATGGCTTGTCCGGACGGCTGATGCCGTTTTTTGGGGTGGGCGGAGCGCGTGCTTGGTCCCGGGGCTCAGCGAGCCGCCGGGCCGGTAATTCGCGCCTGCCTATACACCTGGGCCATGGGCCGGACTATGGGGATGCGGCGCTGGCGGGGCAAGCGGGCAGCGCGCATGGCGCCCATCCGATCAAGCCTCCCAAAGTGTGAACCAGCTCATAGGTAGCCGCGCGTCCGCCGGGCAGGATCGAGACCACCTAATAACGGAATCGTGATTTCCGCGCGGCCGGGTCACAGAAGAGTCTGTTCAGCGGTGTACCAATAGAGAGCTCGGCGATGGATGCCTACAACCAAGAGCACCGCCTGCTGCGCATCGATACCGTGCTGGGCAAGGACCACGT
Source organism: uncultured Alphaproteobacteria bacterium (assembly GCA_963776505.1). Taxonomy (GTDB): domain Bacteria; phylum Pseudomonadota; class Alphaproteobacteria; order Acetobacterales; family Acetobacteraceae; genus JAMXLO01. The sequence goes on along the minus strand of CAVZNH010000084.1, from coordinate 9,327 downwards.
GCTGTTGGTGTCGTTGCGTGGCCGTGACGCGATTTCGTCCTGCTTCTTCTTCGACCTGGAACTCGCCTCCACCGACGCGAATATCCGCCCCGACGCCGTACTCGGCACGGCGGCCACCATCTGGCTGAATGACGCCGCCGGCCTGAGCGCGCCGGTGAACGGCATCATCGCCGAGTTCGCCATGACGCAGCGGGCCGGTCGCGGCCTGAGCATGTATCGCCTCCGCCTGGTGCCGAGTTTGTGGCTGCTCACCCGCACCAGCGACTGCCGCATCTTCCAGGACAAGTCCGTCCAGCAGATCGTCGATCAGGTGCTGTCCGATTTCGGCGTGAGCAAGAAGGCGTGGCGCCTGAATGGCGAGCACCAGAAGCGCGACTACTGCGTGCAGTACCGCGAGACCGCGCACGACTTCATCTGCCGCCTGCTGGAGGAAGAGGGCATCTACTTCTACTTCCTCCACGACGACCACAGCCACACCGTGGTGTTCAGCGACAACAATCGCGGGCTGACGAAGTGTGCCAACGACAAGATCGCGGCCTCGCCGGAGCCCGGTGCGATGGGCGGCATCTGGGAATGGCAGGACACCTACCACTTCCGCAGCAGCCAGTGGGCACTCGGCGACTACAACTTCGAAACGCCGTCGACCTCGCTGACCACCAACAAGAAGACCATCAACACCGTCCTGGCGAAGCAGAAGTTCGAGATGTTCGACTATCCCGGCCGCTATCAGGCGAAAGGCCCGGGCGACACCGCGACCAAGTTGCGGATCGAATACGAGGAGGCAGCCTACGAGGAGATCGCCGGCGAAGGTGCCTGTGTCGGCTTCGACGCCGGGACGTATTTCACCGTCGCCAACGCCGAGGGCGACAACAAGGGCAAGGAATACCTGCTGACGTCGGTCGAGCACACCGCGGAGGACTGGAGCCTGATTTCGCAGGACGCCAAGCCGGCGACCTACACCAACCGTTTCACCTGCGCGCCGCGTTCGGTGCCGTATCGGCCGGAGGTGAAGACGCTCTGCCCGCGCATTCACGGCACGCAGACCGCTGTGGTGACCGGGCCTGGCGGGTCCGAGATCTTCACCGACAAGTACGGCCGCATCAAGGTGCAGTTCTTCTGGGACCGGCAGGGCAAGAAGGACGAGCACAGCTCGTGCTGGGTGCGCGTGGCGCAGAGCTGGGCCGGTCGCAGCTTCGGCACATGGTTCCTGCCGCGCATCGGCCAGGAGGTCGTGGTGACGTTCCTGGAGGGCGACCCCGATCGGCCGCTTGTCGTCGGCTCCGTCTACAACGCCGAGATGACGGTGCCGTTCGCGCTGCCGGCCAACAAGACGCAGAGCGGGCTGCGCACTCACTCGTCCATGGGCGGCAGTGGTGCCAACTGCAACGAGTTCCGCTTCGAGGACCGCAAGGGGTCCGAGATGGTGACCCTGCACGCCGAGAAGGACCTCGAGACGCAGACCGAGCACGACGCGACGCACTGGGTGGGGCACGACGAGACCACCACGGTCGACAACAACCGCACCGAGACGGTGCACGCCAACGAGACGATCACCATCGACAAGAACCGCACCGAGACGGTGCACATGAACGAGACGGTGAACGTCGACCTGAACCGCTCGCATACCGTGGGCCTGGTGGACACGCTGACGGTTGGGGCGGCGCGGATGCATACGGTGGGTGCTGCGGAGGCGATCACCATCGGCGCGGCGCAGACCATCACCGTGGGTGCGGTGCAGGCCACGACGGTCGGTGATTTCGCAGTCGACCGATGTGGCGGCCAATCGCTCGGTGTCGGTCGGCAAGGATCAGACGATATCGGTGGCCGGCGGCGAGACTGTTTCGGTCAGCAAGGATCGTTCCACCAACATTGGCGAGAACGAGACTCTGACGGTCGGCAAGAAGATCGCCATCAGCGCCGGCGACGAGATCGTGCTGAATACCGGTTCCGCGACGATCACGATGAAGAAGAACGGTGATATCACCATCGAAGGCAAGCAGATAACCATCAAGGGGTCAGGCGATGTCATCATTAAAGGACAAAAAATCCTCCAAAACTGAAACCGATCCCGACGGCAGCACGAATGGACACGATGTGAGGGAACGGGATGTCTCGTCAGTCAGAACAGCACACCTTTCCTGGCTGAGACGTTTCCCTATCAGGACAAGCAGTGCATCAAATTCTGCGTCGCAGTCGTTCGCGCGACCTTCGACGTAGACGCTCACGGAAGCTGTGCCCCGAGCAGGGATCAGACGCCCTTCGTCTTCGCCGACGCTCACTATGGTGACCCGGAAACCACTTCCGTCCGTGTCGAGATGGATTTCGTACCGGTCAAGCCGCGTTGAGAGGTCCTGCTCGACGCGATGGCCGTCGCCCCGGGTGGGCACCCCGTCGATGCAATGGAAGTCGGCTTGTTTGGGCCAAACATACGGAAGCGCGCCGTCGTCACTGGCGAACGGCGATGGTTCGGCGGTGCTCTCGGCACGCAGCCATCCGCCCCGAAGCCCTTCGTCTCTGATGCCGCTGGCGTGGCATCTGACCTTCGGCGGCTGGGATCGCACCGACCCTGATACCACCAGGCACCGCAGCGACGCCGTCAATCCGATCGGCACCGGCTACCTGTTCAGGCAAGGTCATGTCGATGGCGCCTTGCTGCCGTCGATCGAGGATCCGCGTTCGCGCATGAACTTCTGGAATGGCCGCCCGACGCCGATCGGCTTCGGTCCCGTGCCACGCTTCGCCCAAGCCCGGGTGCGCTACGCGGGTACCTACGATGAGCACTGGATCGAGAACGTGCTGCCTTTCTTGCCGCAGGATTTCGATGATCATTACTTCCAGGCGGCGCCGGAGGATCAGTGGCTCGACACCCTGACCGAGGGAATGACGTTTGAATGCCAGAACATGAACGCCAGTGGTCGGTTCAAGGTGTTGCTGCCGAAGGTCCAGGTGCCGGTGCGGTTTGTGTTCGATGACCGTATTGAACACAAGAACATAAATCCGGACACGCTGACCATCATTCCGCATGAAAGTAGGATCGTTCTTGTGGGTCGGGCGACGACGAGACTGCCGCGCAAGTTCGTCAAGCTGCAGCAGGTGCAGGTGGGGCAACCAGACCTCGAACCATCACCATTCAAGCCGCATTATGCTAGTCTGGGCGAGGCGGTTGCCGAGCTTTCCAAGATGCGGCGCAAGCGTATGACCGTGGTATCGTGCGTCAGCATGATTTCGCCGGTCGGCTACAGCGCAGCCGCGACATGCGCCGCATTGCGTGCTGGCATCGCCGCTTTTGAGGAGCTGGAATATCCCGACAGCAATGGCTTCACCTCTGAAGGGAGCGCGGATCGATGCCATCGCGCCGACAAAGCGTGGCCGCGAACGCCTCATCGCTCTTGCCCGGCTGGTGATCGAGCTTATTGACGCAGACGCGGTGGTGGCGCTGCCTTGGTCGCAGATGCCGATCATCCTGTGCACGCGTGAGCGCGAGGTGCCCGGCGCTCGGCTGAACGGCATCCTATCGGGGCTGAGGCTGCCGGATGGATCGATGCTGACGCAGCGGCGGACGGCGCATATCCCCGCCGGCCAGACCTCGGCCTTCGCTGCGCTGCTGCAGGCGCGAAAGATGCTCGACGCGAGCAACGAGCCTGCCTGTCTGCTGCTCGCCCTCGACAGCCTCATCGACGCCAGAACGCTCGCATGGCTCGACGGCCATATGCGCCTCAAGACGAGCGCGGTCACCGATGGGCTCATTCCGGGCGAAGCGGCCTGCCTCACCGTGGTTAGCCGCGAGCCGCTGACACCGCACTTTGTGGTCGTCCGCGGCCTTGGACTGGCACCGAGACGGCAACGGCAGCCAACGAAGTGCCGTTTCGCGCGGACGGGCTGATGGCGGCGCTTCGAGCTGCTCTCGCCGAGGCGCGCGCGGGGATGCACGACGTGGCCTTCCGGCTCAGCGACGTTGCCGGCGAGTTGTACGCATTCGAGGAACTCGTGCTGGCGCAGATCCGCAACATGCGCCAGACCCGTCCCTGAGCAGCCGGTTTGGCACGCGGCCGACTGCATCGGCGATACTGGCGCCGTGGCCGGCTTGATCCAGTTCGGCCTGGGCGGAGCAGGCGTTTCACCGTGGCTATGCGCCGGGCGACCTCGCTGCGCTGCACGGCAGTTCGATGGCATTCAGCGGCCGGGCCGCCGCCGTGGTTTCGGGAGTGAATACGACGCCATGACCAAGAACGTTTTCGCTGGAACATGGGAAATCGCTGCCGAGAACGGCATGAACAAGTCGATCGCGCGGTTTCCGGACGTGTGCATGTCGCCCCCCTCGCCGCCGGCTGGGCCCATCCCGATTCCCTATCCGGACACTTCCTTCTCGAACAACCTAAAATCAGGCTCGAGCACGGTCAAAATCGGCGGTAACGGCGCGGCGCTGGCGCAGCAATCCTACTATCAAGAACCCGGCCGGGCGATGAGGCCGCCACGCGCACCTTTGGCGCCAATATCATTACGCACCAGATCACCGGCAAGACGTACTTCCAGGCTTGGTGCATGGATGTGAAGTTTGAAGGCAAGAACGTGTGCCGACACTTCGACATTACGACAAGCAACCACGCTTCGAGCGGAACGACTACCGCGCCGTTAAATACGATCGAAACGCAAGCCACGGACGGCGGAGGCAATCAACAATCGATGTTATGCGAGTGCTGCCATAATCTAGCCCATTCGGCAGCCCAACTAAGGGGGGAATTGATAACCGAGGGCGGAATTTCCAGATCCGGGAAAGACTGGCCTACGTAGAGTTACCGCAAAAGGTGGAAGTTTCGAGCTACGTAATCTGGACTTGACACCGAGGCAACGAGCGCAAGGACAGCGTAGTCTTAACGATGCTCAAGGGATGCGCGACTTTGTCCAGACCAAATGCCACCTAAAGAAGGCCCTTGTTCCAAATATTATCGGATTACACCCGAGGAAAAGGCGGCGATAGACGAAGAATATGAAAACTTTGCTCGAAGCGACAACCCGTTCCGACCGGCCTCCTGGACCGGCGCATTGATGATCGCACATCGCGTTCCACGAGCTGCTGGTGGATGTCCGACGGGCCCAACATCTTACCGGTTTTCAATCAACCGTGTAAGGAACTTGACGGAACGGTTCTGTCGCAGGCCCAGCAGTTTGGCTACGAAACAGCCCTGAACCACACGATCTAGGCAACTTTGGTGAGCATCGACATGCAGACCTACCCCCCACCTTCGTTCTTGATCGGAACGATGTCTCTGGATCGCCTACGGTTATTCCTATGGCAGTCCCTTGCCAGCTGGCTACGGAGCAACTTCAACTTCCACCGATCCATGGGAAATCTTCGTATACGTCCTAGAGGAGGCCAAGGCTGGGCGCCTAAATACTAACATGCTGAAAGCTTCCCTCTCGCCCCCTTAGGTGCGATGCTCCGGTGAGCTTGTTTTGGGTTGATAGGTGACGCGGGCTCTGACAGAGAATGCGAGTTCATTGCTGAAACACTCGAAGAAGGGCCGTTAGACTTGCTGCCGATAGCTGCAGATGCGGCTCATGCCACGGGCAATCTACGCCTTGTTCAGCCGATGCTCAGGGCGTGGCAGCATGTCGATGATCGGTCCAAACATCTACGGATCGGGTTGGCGATCTCCCGCCTGTTGGAGCCTCCGGGTGGGCGTATCGCGCAGTTGGCTGAAAAGTTTACTCCGGATGCCACCGAGCGCCAGAACCTTATTCGTCGAGGTGGCAGATACGCAGACCTGGCAGAGCAGCACCGTGAAGAGGCGCCTGATTTCGAGGTTGCAGTGGTTACCCGATACAATGAACTATTGACTTAATTCGGAACGGAGACGTCCCTGTGGCGCGGGGAGCCATTCAGCCTTATACGAATGCTCGATCAAATGCATCAGTTCGCGCACGATCCAAAAATGGGAATGCGGGCTGGCCTATTTATTCAGATGCGCCGCAAAATCGAGGCGACTACGGGCTGGAATATGTCAAACTGCTTTAGCAAAGGCGTATTCAACTCTCTTGGGACGGCGGCTGTCCTTAGTGACATCTTAGAAAACGTTGATATAGATCAATTCGAGGAAGGTCATAGATACTTTTTTGGAGACGAGGTAGATGAGTTTCCGGCCCCCGACGGCTCGGGAATAAACTATGTGTGGCTCATCCTCTGGCGTGCTGGATCCTATCTTATCGCTTCGGCCGGACGCTGGAGATCGTCAGCAGGTTCGTGGCTCGATTTGCGCCTATCTGGCTCCACGAAGACGCGGGCGAAGTCGTTGCGGCAGCGCTTGGACTAAGTTGCGACCTTCGTGCCGCTTGATACTGCATAGGCTTCCTCTGACGAGGACACTCGAAATCGAAATCGACGGAGAACTTTTATCGCTTCTCGAACCTGAGGAAGGTGTCCTCTGGACCTCTGGACGGGTGCTCACCGCTTGATGCGACCCAGTCAGCCTCAGACGGCCTCGGCCGAGAGACCTACTTTGGCACGTGCGTTCGCTCCATCAACAGTCGGTGTCGGGACAAGTCGGACCCCAACCAAGATCTTCGAAGGGCAGACGGAAGATCGGCGATTGGTCCCACTTGCCGGCATCGCAATCGTCGATGATCTTCTGGACAGCGACGTCGTGCAGAGGTTTTCGCCAGGTCATCGTTACTTCTTCCGCCATCCCGTTCCGGAATGATCGCGGGCGCCCAGGCCTACCGTGCGCCGGTCCACTCGACCCGCCACGCCTCAACCCTATCTGGCACGGCGAGGGTCACCACGTCGTATTCCAATTGCCTGGCAAACGCCGGCCCGAGTTCCTCCGGATCGGTGGTGAAAAGCTTCGTCTCTTCCCGCGCTTCTGGAAAGAGTCCAGGAACGCAACGGCAGCTGCCACCGCCACTTGAGGCTCGCGCATCCGCTCGATCAGCCAGGGGAGGACCGACTGGTCGTCCAGCATGCCGACGCCGCGCACCGCGACCGGCGCCGTCGCCGGCGATTGCATCAGTCCGCCCATCCAGGCTCTGACGTCCCTCTCCGGCCCGGCCTTTACGGCGGCGCGCAAGGCAAAGAGCGCATCTGGCCCGCCGGCCACGGCGGCTTTTCGCAGCGCGGCGCTCGCAAGATCGCCGCGGCCGAGCTCCGTCAGCGCACAGCCGGCCCACAGCCTTACGCCCGCGTCGTCGGCATCCAGCGCATCTCTCAGGTCCGCCACCAGGTCCTTGCGCCCCAGCATGCCGGCCAGCTTAAGCGCGATTGCCCTGGCTTTCGGATCGGGATCGCGGACCAGCCGCTCCAACCACTGCTTTGGATCCACCCTGTGCTCGGCGCAGGCGGCCACGCCAAGATAGCGCTTGAAGCCATCGCGGCCGCCCAGCCAATACGCAAGAGAGGGCCGATTTTCGGCACCGTGTGCCAGGCCAGCGCACCGACAACTCCGCGCGGCTGATCGAACTGACGCGCAAGCTCGACCGCCTTGTCGAGACGCTGCGGATCGGATTGCTCGACGGCCATCCAGCCAACGACGAACAGCTCGCCCTTGTCGTGGAAATCTTCGATCACGGTGTCGATGGCAGGCCACGCGGCGGGGCCCGCGATCCGCAATCCGTCCAGGTTGGCCTCGACCCGCTGATCGATTTCGCCGATTGTCCCGGCGTCCGCGGGATCGTCGAGCGACATCGTGTCGCGTTGCGCCCACAGGAAGGCTGCGAGCTCCACGTGCTGTCGCACGGTCTCTCGCCGCGATGCGGCGCACAGGCATGGAGGTCTGGGCAGCCGCGATCGGCATCAGTTCAGGTTGATCGAGCCACCGCGGATTCGCTGCGCGCCACTCGCATGACTGATGATGTGCGCCCCCCGAATGGTGATGCGGCCGTCCTGTTCCATCAGGATGGTCGCCTTGCCACATCGCAGCTCAAGCCGCTCGTCGGCTGTGACCCGCACGCGCTGTCCGTCACGTATCACCTGCGGCGGCGCCTTGCCCTGTGCCGGTTCAACAATGCGCCCAACGATCAGCGGCTTGTGCGGGTTGCCGTCCTGGAACAGCAGCGCGACCTCGCAACCGATCATGTCAGCGGACAATTCGCACAGGCTGCGCGCCGGCTGTGCCGTCTCGACGGGGTTGCCAGGGAAGATTACGAGTGGCCCCGCGTCACCAAAGCCCAACAGGGCCCCAATCACAACGCCGTCAATTCGATTGATAGCCGTTTCCATGGCTGCCCTCACTTCTTCAGTGGTCTTCGAACCCTTTGACCAATCCGGTGTGATTTAATGGAGTACATGGCTCATCTGTTGAGCTGATGTTAGGCGGCTTGTTTGAGTTTGAGCAAGCGTCCTGTTGCTTGATGTGTTGGCGCTGTTCGGCACGCCAAAACGTCGGCCGCGTGGTTGCACGAATTCGCCAAGCTCCGCGGCCGCCAGCGCGAATTGATCCGTGCTACCGGCGTGATCGGCGACCCGCTCTACATCCTCTGGCTGATCGAGCACATGGCCGACAACGCCACCCGCGCATCTCGTCGGCGAAGTGTTCAGCATGATCACCGGCCTCGACCTCGCCTATCGCGACCTCGACCGCCGCCTGCCGGCGACTTCCAGTCCGGCCCGAACGACGACCCGGCGGACGAGAACGTTGCGCTCGACGAGGACGAGAACTTGCCCTGACCCGATCGCGCGCGCCCATTTATCTTCGGCGTACCAAAGGAAAGTGCCGACTGGCTGGAGGCGCTGTCCGACGCCTTCCAGCGAAAGCGCCATGCAGCGGCGCTGGAACTCGCCCTCCGCCAGCCCGACAAGGCGATGTTCGAGGTCCGCGCCCGCGGCCGCCTGCAACGCCAGATGATCGCCCGCGCCCGCGGCTTGGCGTAGCCGCCGACCGAGGTCGATCGTCAATGTAATTCCGCCGACACTTGTTTGTATTGTGTTGCCTCTCCCTTTTGGAGAGTATAGTATCCACACGCAAACAATATGAACCGCTGTTTGACCCTGACAAACAGATTATAAGTTGGCACGCGTCAGATCAGTCGCTCGCGGCACACCGCCGACAGCCTTTCGGCGGCGAAGACGATGACGAAGATCACGATCAGCAGCAGTGACACCTCGCGATACTGGAACAGGTTCATCGCGGTCAGCAGCTGAAAGCCAATGCCGCCGGCGCCGACGAAGCCCAGGACCAATGACGAGCGGATGTTCTCGTCCAGCCGATAGAGGCCGATCCCCAGCAAGGCCGGCAGCACGGTCGGCACCACGCCATGTGTGAACACCTGCATCCGGTTGGCGCCGGTCAACGACAGTGCGTCGATCGGCGCCATGTCCATGTTCTCGATCGTCTC
>CAVZNH010000083.1:0-245821 GCA_963776505.1 uncultured Alphaproteobacteria bacterium | reverse complement strand
CTCGTCTAAGATTATCGTCTTGCGGCCGGATTTCCTGGCTTCGATCTTCCCCCTGCCAATGAGCTCGTATAGGTGCGTCATTCCGCAGCCGAGTAGTGCACAGGCGGCCTTGGGCGAGTGGGCAAGACGGACGGAGCGGACAACCTCCACGTTGGGGGTTGGGGTGCTTGTTCATTTGAAGCTCACAAACGTTACTGTAACGCTGCGAGATAGCGAAAGCTCAGGCGGTAGCGCGGTAAATCATTTGGGCTCACGCAAGATGAGTTCCGTGAGGTTGGACCATTTCCGAGGCGCCTTGCGTAGCGCTTGCTCGACAGCTGCTGCCGTCGCGCCCGAGTATCCAATCCGCTTTAGGGCGATAGAGATAAATTTGACGGCTGCACCCTTCCGTGTCCGCGAGTGCTGGCCAGTCCAACGATTGAAAGAGGCAAAGAGCAGGTGAGCATGAAGATGCCAGTCGTCGAGCCATTGTTTGACCGACATGGGCTGGCTGTCAGGTGGAAAGGCCGAAGCCAACGCCGCCGACAGCAGTGCAAACTGGTATGCCCTTTGTCGATAATCTCCCCTTAACGTATCTTCGTTGCCGTCCGCAGCGATCAGCATCGGGGGGGTCTCGGCATTATCGACTGTCTGCATGATTAGTTGCGGCAAAATCTCTTGCAGATCACGGGCCGCCTTGAGCGCCTTGTTGAAGTTCTCCGCATTACGTTCGAAAGCCGGAGGTCTGCGTGAAGCTCCGCTATATCGTTCAATACGTCGCCAAGTTCTGTTTCACCCTCTGCGTCAACGCGTAGTCGTTTGGCCAAACGGAGGAGGTCACGGACCGGGGGCAATCCCTTATCCATAATGTCACTCCCGCGCCACACGAAGGTAACCACTTCCGCTCGCTACGCGGCCGCAGAAGGCCGCCCAATCGGCCATCAACCGGGACCGCTTCTCCATCAGATCACCGCCCCCATAAGCCGCCTCCACCTTGTCGTCACGAGCGTGTGCGCCAGCGCGGCTTCAGCCACCTCGCGTGGACGATCGGTGGTTTCCGCGCACCAGTCCCGGAATGTGCGAACGGAACCCGTGCGCCGTCAGATCACCGCGTCCCATCCGACGCAGCAGCGCCAGCATCGCCATGTTCGACAGCGGCTTGCCAGGCTTCCCCGGGGAACACGGGGGCATCCGGGTCAGGAATTGGAGCGCAGTTGCGCCGCCTCCCGCAGCACTGCCAGGGCCGGGACCAGAGAGCGGCACCCGATGCTCGCGGCTGGCCTTCATCCGCCCCGCTGGGACCGTCCAGACGGCCCTTGCCATGTCTATCTCCCTCCAGGTCGCGCCTATGGCCTCCCCGGTCCTGGCGGCCGTCAGGATGGCAAAGCGTAGCGCCAGGGCCGCAACCCCTTCCTGTTCCACAAGCGTGGCCATGAAGCCGCCGATCTCCCGCCACGGCAGGGCCGCATGGTGCTCCACCTTGGCGACCTTGCCGGGTGCCGGTAGCAGGTTGTCGAGATGCCCACGCCACCGAGCCGGGTTCTCTCCGGCTCGCCATTCTCGCGCTGTCGCGTAATCCAGCACGGACTTGTCCTGCCACGAAGCCGGGACGCGGTTTCGGTCTTTCCCGCCAGATGGGCTCAAGACCCGCATGACGGTGCCAGTGTCCACGTCTGAGACAGGGAGGGGACCGAGAATTGGCATGGCGTAGGTGTCCAAGGTATTGCGCCATTGTTGCCGGTGCTTTCGATTGCGCCAGCCTGCCTCATGCGCCGTGATGTAGCGGTTGGCCACGTCCGCAAATGTGATAGCGCGGACTGTGGCCTGATGCGACGCGACCTTTTCGGCGAAGGCACGCGCTTCGCGCTCGGCTAGCGGGTCGATGCCAGCTTTGACCTTCCGGTGCAGATCGGCTGCCTTCTCCCGCGCTTCAGCCAGTGTCACATCCGCAAAGCTGCCCAGCCCCATTTCCGCATGCGACCGTCCCGCCGGTACCGGAATAGCCAGAGCGCGTGTCGGCGCAGCGCACTAAGAGATACAGCCCCTTGCCGTCGCCATAGCGTCCCGGCGGCGCCGTCTTCACTTTCATTGTCGTTAGTCCGGCCGCACGCCTTGGCATCGTTCCGCCTCATCGTCCCCGCTTCCGTCCCCTCTAAATATGCACGAAAGACAGCGAATGCAAGTGCAAGGCAACGAATGCTGGATGCAATTCATGAAGGCATTTTCTATGGTTCTCAAAAGGCTGCGGACCAAGCGGCGAAAGCAGGCGAAAGGCAATTGCTCCCTCCGCCGTGGATGCCCGCGGCGTCCTTGAATGCGCTTTGGCTGACACCACGGGCAGGGAAAACACTCGCGAAATCACACAAAATCGAGATGCAGCACGGACTGGGCGTTGAAAGGCGCATCGACCCCTACCCCGTTCCCAAGGTTCCGAAGATCTCGTCCGAGCAATGAGCCTCCCCGCTAGTTGGGTGCGCCGCCTCGTGACGTCCCGCGTGAGCGTCGCTCGCCGATTTCTGCTGCCGCCGCGATCTATCCGATGACCGGTATTGTGCTAGAAGCGGGGATGGAGGGTCTAATCATGTCTCTTATGTCTCACGGATCATTTGCCGCGCTGTTACTGGCTTCGACTGTTCGACATCGGCCGTCGCAGCACCGCCGTATACAGGCTGCCCGGCGGGGTATCTCTGAGTCCCACGGCGGCGGCGTCAGTGATCAATGCTCAGACCCGCGAGGCCGAGTCCGAGGGCGGCGGCGTGGGGTCGGTCAACGCCCAGACCCGCAAGGCCGAGGCCTTGGCTCAGATGCCCTGCGTAGAGAACAAGTAGTCCGTAGCGATATGATGCTGGTTGATTGAAACCGCGCTAGCCCTGATCACGTAGGCTTGGCGCGTCTGATCTCGATGATGCCGTTGCGTCCCTGGATGGGCAGAGCCGACGCAGGGCAATCAAGCCTTTCGCTGCGCAAAGCCTGATCTGTCCGTTTGCCCTCGTGGCTGAGCTATTGCCATGGGCGCGAAGCAGCCGTGTCTGGCTATTTGAAAACCACGCGACGAGCAGTGGCGAATAAGCAAGAGCAGTAATGCGTCAGCACCAGCGAGGCTGGTTGCGGGTTTTGGCAAATCTGCCTCTATTGGCCCGTGGGACCGCAGATCGGTGGCTGGTCGAACGTGCCTCGGGCGCCCCTGCCGGCATAGGGAGCTCGGCTTTCAATACGAGGGAGTGGCGATTTGGGTGGCATGGTGATCAGCGGCGGCCGGGTGGTGGACCCGGCCAGCGGGATGGACGCCGCGGGCGACGTGGCGGTGCTGGATGGAAGGATCGCCGCCGTCGGGACAGGGCTGGGCGGCGCCGAGCGGGTCATCGACGCGACCGGGCTGGTGGTGGCCCCCGGCTTCATCGACCTGCATGCGCATGGGCAGTCGATCCCGGCCGACCGCATGCAGGCATTCGACGGGGTGACAACAACGCTCGATCTGGAGGCGGGGGTGCTGCCGGTTGCGTCCTGGTACCGGCGCCAGGCGGTGCAGGGTCGGGTCCTGAACTATGGCGCCTCCACCAATTGGGCTTTCGCCCGCATCGGCGCCATGACCGGCTCCAACGAGGAGTCTTCGCTGGAGGCGTTCGGCCGCGCCATGCGGGATCGTCGCTGGGTGGAGAACGTGGCCAGCGAGGCCGAGGTCGTCGGGGGTCCTCGATCGCCTGGCGCAAGGGCTGAACGAGGGCGGCATCGGCATCGGCATCCTGAATGCCTATGCCCCCGGCGCCGGCGTGCAGGAACTGACCGCGGTCTGCCAGCTGGCGGCCGCGCATGCCGTGCCGACCTTCACCCACATCGCCTACATGTCGCGCATCGACCCGGAAAGTGCCGCCGAGGCGTATATCCGCCTGATCGGCTATGCCGGTGCGACCGGCGCGCACATGCACATCTGCCACTTCAACAGCTCCAGCAAGACGGACATCGAGCGCTGTGTGAAGCTGGTCGAGAAGGCGCAGGCGCAGGGCCTGCCGATCACGGTGGAGGCCTATCCGTATGGCACCGGCTCCACCGTGTTGGCGGCCGCCTTCTTCAGCGATCCGGAGTTCGTGGCGAGGAACGGCACGGGCTACGATTCCGTGCAGCGGGTGACCGACGGGCGGCGCTTCCGTGACCGGACGGAGCTGCTGGCGGCTCAGGCCGAGGAACCCTCAACCCTTGTGCTGTGGCACATCCTGGATACCGAGAGCAACGCGCACCATCGCGATCTGCTCGACCTGTCGGTGCTGTATCCCGGCGGCGCAATCGCGTCCGATGCCATGCCGTGGACGCTGCCGGACGGCACGGTCTACACGGGCGACGCCTGGCCACTTCCGGAGGACGCGACGTCCCATCCACGCTCGGCCGGCTGTTTCACTCGCTTCATCCGTCACTGGGTGCGCGAGCGCCAGGCGGTGTCGCTGCTGGAGGGCGTGCGCAAATGCGCGCTGATCCCGGCGGAGATCCTGGCGGCGAGTACGCCCGCCATGCGCGCGAAGGGGCGGTTGCAGCCGGGCGCTGATGCCGACGTGGTCGTATTCGACTTCGAAACATTGACCGACCGGTCGGAGTTCACGGCGATGAACCGCCCGGCGGAAGGCGTGCGGCATCTGCTGGTGAGCGGCCAGCCTGTGATCGCCGACGGCGTGATGGATGTGGCGGCGCGTCCGGGACTACCGGTGCGCCGACCTCTCGTCACTGGCTGATGACGCGCGTGCCCGTCCCGATCCTGCTGGTTGCCGGATTCCTGGGCGCGGGCAAGACCACGGTGGTCAATGCACTTCTGGCCCATGCCGAGGGCCGGCGCATTGCCGCTGTGGTCAATGATTTTGGCGCCATCAACATCGACGCCGAGCTGATCGCGGGTGCCAGCGACGGGGTCGTCAGCCTGACCAATGGCTGCATCTGCTGTTCGCTGGAAGGCGACCTGCTGCGCACGCTCGCAGCCATCCTGCGCCGCAGCCCGCGTCCGGATTCCATCGTCATCGAAACCAGCGGGGTGGCCGACCCGGCGGATATCGTCCGCAACCTGATGGATCCGGTGATCTGGCGGGAGGCGCCGCTGGAGACGGTGCTATGTGTCGTGGACGCGACGACTCCCGCGGCGAAGCTGAATGATGATCCGCTGCTTCGCTCCCAGCTGCGGATGGCTGATGTGCTGGCGCTGAGCAAGATTGACCTGGTGGATGCGCAGGGACGCGAGCGGATCCGCAATGCCGTCAAGGCGATCCGGCCGGCGGCGCTGGTGGTCGACGCGCTGCATGGTCAGATACCGGCGGAACTCCTGTTTCCCACGTACCCCGACCGTGCGCCGGCACCACGCGACCCGGGGCGCCGCCGCCCTGCATCTGATCGGTTCGAGACCCTCAGCTGGACATCTGATCAGCCGAGTGTCGCTGCCCCGTCTGCAAAACGCGATCGATCGTCTTGCGCCGAAGCTCGCCCGGGCCAAGGGGCTGTTCGAAGCAGTGGAACAGCCCGGCCGGCAGCTTGTGCTCCAGTTCGTCGGCGGGCGCGCGACGCTGGCTCCGACGGGGACGTCCTCGCCCGGACTGCCGAGGGCCAGAATCGTGTTCATTGCTGAAATCGGCGTCCTTTCGACTGCGGAAATTGGTAGCATCATGAACGGATGCGTCCAGCCAGAGCCGATGTGAAGGCGACAATCGGGCCGGAAGAATGCGTCGGAGCAGCCGAGCCGCTAATAGGGCTGCACTTCCCACTTCTCGATCGTGCGCTTCTCGATCGTGCCGACGATGAGCTTCTCGGTAGCATAACCGACGATGGCCACCAGAATCATCGCCGTCATCAGATCGACAGCTCGGAACTGAAAGCGCGATTCCATCAGCAGGTAGCCGATACCACCCTGCGAAGCGAGCATCTCGCCTGCGACGATCATGCGCCAGGCTCCGCCAAGGCTGATGCGCAGGCCAGTAATGATGTA
Source organism: uncultured Alphaproteobacteria bacterium (assembly GCA_963776505.1). Classification (GTDB taxonomy): domain Bacteria; phylum Pseudomonadota; class Alphaproteobacteria; order Acetobacterales; family Acetobacteraceae; genus JAMXLO01. Next base: position 239,886 of record CAVZNH010000083.1, on the reverse strand, counting down.
AGGTACCGTGGCTGGCACCACGCGCAAAAGCCGCTGCGCCGAAGCAGCGGCCGGCGTCCAGCACTGTCGGGCTGATCAGTCGTGCACCGGCCTCAGCATTGAACAGCAGCGGAAAGAACACTGTCGCGAACACGACGAACACGACGGCGGTATCGCCGAGACTGAACCAAAGGATAGCAAGCGGATCCAGGCGATGCCCCGAATTGGATAGACGGCCTGTATGGCCGGCATTATGAATTTTCGCAGTGTGGCGATGCGGCCGAGTAGCAGGCCAAGTGGGATGGCGATGACCGCTGCAGACACAAATCCCGCCATGGAGCCAGGCGCGGCGCACGGCGCGCTCGCAGCTTCGATCGTCCGCGACGCCGCACATTGCAGCTATCGCGCCCGCAGACGGCCGAGCGGCTGTGCGTGCGCCCGCACGATCACAGGCCGCAGCGGGCGTAGAACCGTACCGGGTTTTCCCAGAACAGCTTGCGCTTGCGCGCCTCCGACATGTTCTCCCAGCGGAGCACGATGTTGGTCGCTTCGGGGAAGGCGCTTTCCCCGTGCGGATAATCGGATGCGTACATCAGAACGTGCTCGCCGACGATATCGGCGACCATGTTGGTGACCTTCTCGCCTTCCGACATTTCGATGCTCTGGTAATAGCGGCCGCCCATCACGTACTCGCTCGGATGATGTTTCAGGTTCGGCGGCAGCGCGGCGCGTATCGTCTCCATGTGCTCGTCCAAACGTGCCATCCAGAACGGCAGCCAACCGTGGCCGGCCTCGAGACAACCCAGGCGCAATCGCGGGAAACGATCGAGCAGGCCACTGCCGATGAGCGCTGCCATGTTGCGCATGCCGCACCACGGATGTGCCGCCGAACGCTGCAGCCAGAGATTGTCCCAGGTATCCAGGCCACCTGGCGCGTAGGGCGGCATGACGGTGAAGGTGTGCAGCACCGCGGACAGATCGAGCTCCTGCGCCTCCGCCCAGATCGGATCAAGCGACGGCAGGTCGATCGGCGTGCCATAGGGCGCGTAGACCAGCACGCCCCAGGCCCAACGCTCCCGGCCGGCACGGCGCATCTCGCGGATGCTGCCTTCGATGTCGCGCGAGCTGGCCAGCACGACGCCGCCGAGCCGTTCGGGATACTGGCCGCAGTAGTCGGCCATCCAGCGATGGAAGGCCTGATACATGCCCATCTCCAGCGCGACGTCGTCGCCGGCGGTGAAGGTGCCGAACCAGCCTGACGGCAGCATGAAGTTGACGTCGGCGCCCTCGAAATCCATGTCGGCGATGCGCGCGGCGGAGGAACGGTCGACATCGGGCGAAATCGCGCGCTCACGCTTCACGCCGGTGAAACCCGCCATGTAGCCAGCGGGCGCCGTCTCTACGGTCTCCGAATAGAGCCGCCGCTGATACTTGCGCTGGCCCTTGTTGTAGGAGACATGGCCGCTCTTGCTGCTGGCCTTGTATTGCGACCACGCCTCGAGCCGCTTCTTGTCGTCGGCAGTCAGATACGGATCGAGGACGTCAACGTAGGGTCCGACATGCGCATCCGTGTCAAAGAATTTATAACCACCACGTGCCATGGTGCGTCTCCTTCAGGATATTTCGCCACCGGCAGAGCGGCGGTATTTCTCCAGCGCAGCCGGGGACAGATAGCGTTCCTCCAGCGAGCGCTGCTTATCGAGGCCCTCACCGTCCGGCGGGACTTCGGGGATGATGTAAGGATGATCCTTGCGACGCTCGACGAAGGCCTCCCATGCACCGAGGCCGCGCTGACGGAAATCCGCCATGAAGTCGGACAAGGCCGCCCAGATCACGTGGTGCGAGAAACTTGGCAACCACGCGATCGTGACGCCAAGCGCCAGGTGCTCGTCGAGCGAGAGATAGCGCGGGAGCTTGCCCTTCATGAAGGACAAGGGGCACGTGACCGCCTGGCGCGCCTGCCTGATCTCCTCGATGGAATGCGGCGATTCAAGCTGCACCCAATCGACACCCGCCTCGCTATGATAGGCGGCCAGACGGCGCAGCGATTCGTCCAGTCCGCCGTTCGCCGCATCGCGCGCGTAGCACTGCGCCATGACGACGAAGTCAGGGTCGAGCTCGTTCTTCATGTCCACTGCCGCGCGATATCGAACGATCGCCTGCTCCAGCGGCACCACTTCCAATCCAGCACTCTGCGTCCGCCGCTTGCCCTCGATCGGCTGATCGTCGATGCGAATGCCGGCGATACCCGCGTGGATACAGTCACGCACCAGCCGGCGTACCGCCATGATGCCGCCATGGCCGGTATCGCCATCGATGATCACCGGCGTGGCGACGCTGCCGGCGATCCAGCCGGCGATCTGCACGCACTCGGTCATCGATGCGGTGCCGACATCGGCCAGTCCGGTATAACCGCCGACAACGGCGCTGGTGCCGACGAACAGCGCTTCGCAGCCGGCACGTTCCATGATGCGCGCGAGCGCCGCGGTAGGCGGATGCATCACGGACAGCACCTGGCCCTTGCGGTGGATAAGCTGCTTCAGGCGCGTGGACGCCCGCGCGCCGTCACTCGGTGGCAACGCCATGACGCTGCATCTCCTGCATGATTCGGGATTTCACCGCCAGAAACTCGGCCGAATGGCGATCGCGCGGCCGTGGCAGTTCGTCGCGTAGGTCAGCCGCAAGCCGTCCCGGAGATGGCTTCAATATGACAATCCGGTCGGCCAGATAAACCGCTTCCTCGATGTCGTGGGTGACGTAAAGAACGGTGCGCTGCTCGGTGAGCCACGTATTCACCAGATGGTCCTGCAGCGTCATTCGATTGATTGCGTCGATCGCGGAGAACGGCTCATCCATAAGCAGCAGCGCCGCCTCTGTCAGGGCCCAGGCACGTGCCACCGCGACGCGGTGCTTCATGCCGCCTGACAACTGGAACGGATACAGCGATGCCTGTTTGGCGAGCCCGACAATCTCCAGGACGTGCATCGCACGATCGCGCGCGGCAGGCTTTTTCCAGCCGCCCATCAGCAGGCCGAACTCGACATTGCGCAACGCCGTGAGCCAGGCGAACAGCGCGGGATCCTGAAACACGATGCCACGATCAAGGCCTGGCCCTTTGATCGGTTTGCCGTTGAGCAGCACTTCGCCGCTGCTCTGACGCATCAGACCAGCGACGATCTTCAGGAGTGTGCTCTTGCCACAGCCACTCGGGCCGAGGATGCAAAGGAATTCGTTGCGCTCGATGGTCAGCGTCAGATGGTCGAGCGCGTGATTCCAGCCGAGCTGGCCTTCATAGAAGTGATCAACGTCAATCATCTGGATGACGGGCGGGTCGCTGCCTCGTCGGCCGTCATCGCGACCGCGGCACTCATGCGCCGTCACCATGGGAGGAACGAATGGCCCTGGATTTCCTCGCCGGTTTCATATATTGAAACTCGATTTCGCAGTATGGAGCATGCTACCGAAGGCGAACACGCTGTCAAGCAGCGCAGGAAGAGGCAGCGCGTATGAGTTCAGTGAAGGAAGTTGAGCGCTATGGCGTCTCGACGGTGGAACGGGCGTTGGACGTACTGCGCGCCTTTACGCATCGACAACCTGAGCTGTCGTTGACCGACATCGCGACGACGACGGGATTGCACAAGGCGACGGTGTTCCGGCTGCTGACCACGCTCTGCAGGGCCGGCGCGGACCGGTCTTTACGGCTCGGTAGCGGTCATCGCGATGTCTGAGGATGAAGACATCGACCGGTTTCGTCACCCAGGCTCGCCCCTTCATGCGCCAAATCCGCGACGAGCTGAACGAGACCGTCTACATTGCAGTCCGTGTCGGAGATGACAGGATCAATCTGGATCAGCTCGAGGGCATTCGCGATTTCCGGCGCGTGGTGACACTGGGGAAGCTGAGCCCGCTCTATGTCGGCAGCACCAGCCACGTCATTCTTGCCGCGCTGCCGGACGAAGAGATTGCGGCGTATATCGACAGGACTGAGTTTGTGCCGCCTTTTCCCGGCGCAAGAACCGATGCTGCGACACTGAGACGTGCGGTCGCCGAGGCCCGGCGCAACGGCTATGCGGAGACGCACAACAAGCGTCTCGATGAAGGGGCGTCGATTTCCGCGGTGGTGCGCAGTTCTGGGGCCGAGATCATGGGTGCGCTGACCGTTTCGATCCCAATCGGCCGCTACACTGGCCCGGTCCGCTCACGCACGATAGAGGTGGTAACCTCCGCGGCTCGGGCCCTATCGACACAGTTAGGGGGTAATTGAACGCACTGGCAAAACCAATTTGACCGAGGCTCCGGATAATGCGTTGCCTTTGCCATCTGCGCTTCTGTACACTGGTATGCTCGGGCTACTAGCCACCGCAGGAAAACATGCGAGCAGCACGCTGCCGCGTTTAGCGTCGGCTGGTTACATTCCGGCGTAGGTGCTGCCGTGCCGGGAATGCTTGCTCGCGCGCGGCTACCGCTCTCTTTGTGGGTCGTCTCGTCAGACTTGCACCCGAGCCTTCGTGCTAACCATCCAGCTCCGAATAGCGGCGGAAAATCCCGGTCTCCTTGAACGGTACTCGCCGTTCGCTCGCCAAATAGGTCTTCAGGCGCGGTCGTTCCGCGACCGCCTTGTGCAGAGCCATCAGGCGCGGCAGCTTTGCCAACTCTCGCTCGCACGCGAGAGGAAACGCGAAATGCAATCCCTCGATCAACTGGAACAAGGACAGATCGGCATAGGTGACAGAATTACCAACCAGATGATCCGCACCCGCCGGGCTCGTCTCTAAAATCCGCTCGAACCAGCCAAGAAACTTTGGCATCCGGTCCCTGCGAAAGACCGCGGCGCGCGCGATCGCCTCATCCTTTTGTTCGTGGAACCACTTATCCTCATCGATCGGATGGTGCGAATTATACACCTCCTTGACGATGTCGGTAATCGTGAGCTGGATCTGATGCGTCCATAGCCGGCCGGCTTCGTCGGCCGGGGCAAGTCCTATCCGCCCGCCTAGATATAGCAGGATCGCCGCGGTGTGGCTGACAATCACGTCGCCATCACGCAGGATCGGCGGGGCAAACGGAATGTGTGACGTGCCCTCACCGCGAAGCAGAGCCAGCATGGCCGGAACGCCGCGTCCCTCGCTCTCCAAGCCACGCGCGACATCGATATAGGCGGCCCCTGCATCTTCCAACGCGAGCCGAACGAACTCGCCACGTCCCTGGATTTCTGGCCAATAGTAGAACTCGTAAGTCATGGCGCCTCTCAAGCCTATGATGGTGGGACGGCATCGTTGCGACGGAAAGTCCTGCTGTCCAGCCGCACTGCCTCCGTGCGACGACACTACCTACGAGAAGAGGCACCAAGGTCTGACACCGAGATGGCAGCCCCCAAGTCCACCATGCGTCTCATCATCGATCACTATCACGGGCACATTGGTGCCGACACCGAACTATCGTACGACAACACGTCCCGTGAGCCAGTCCACACCGATGGCGACTTGGCGGTCGCCCCCACGCAACACAATCCGCCCGCCCGACGACCCGCCATCTGGGGTGAAGCTGATGACGCGATCGCCTGTCGGCCTTTGCTGCAATGTTGGGTGCAACGCTCAATTAGTCCCGCGGGTCCTGCTCCGGCAAAATGGGCAATTCGGCCGGCCAAACTTTATTGCCGCTTTCCTCTGCCCAACCAGTTCGTGGTGGCTCAACGGCGATGAGGGCATGCAATCCGTCGCCGGATGCAATCGGACATGACGGCTCACGTGTGGTGCGATCAGGACGTGACCCAGGCCCCGGCCCGGCGCTGGCTGTCGCATTCGAAACCGACTGCTTGATGGCTGACGCCTGCGTGTGACGAGCCCTCTGGACAGCCTCTCGCGCGCTGCGACCTGTCCTACGCCTGTCCCGGTGATGCAGTCAGAAACGAACCTTTACGTAACTCATTGAAAACACTGGCGTCCCGTACGGGATTCGAACCCGTGTTACCAACGTGAAAGGCTGGTGTCCTGGGCCTCTAGACGAACGGGACAGCAGGGGCGCGGCTCTGGGGTCAACCCCAAGGGCAGGGTGGGTAGCGGGGGCACACCGCAGGGTCAAGCCGCCGCCATGTCGGTGATGACAAAGCCGGGATTTGTCACGCCATTCCATTCCTCGGCGCGCAAGTGGCCGGCGAAATGCAGTGCCAACCCCTGGCCGCTCAGCAACATGTCGGCCAGTGCGCCGTCACGAGCACGGAACAGCAGCGCCTTCAGGCGCGGGCCCGCACCCTCGCCTTCGACGAACGCGCGGATCGCCGTGCCTTCTCGGCCGACGCGATCGGCACGCACCACATGCGCACGCTGCAGCACCAGGGTCGGCTCCTCGTTGCCAGCGCCAAACGGCGCAAGTTGAGCGAGATGATGCGCGAGTTCCGTTGTAGCGCCGGGTACCAGAAGCGTGCCTTCCACGGAAAGGTCGGCCGCGGTTGGCAGCAGCGCCGCAGCGGCCAGTCGCTCGTTGAGGAAAGCGTGGAAGTCCGACAATCGAGCCGGCGCGAGCGAGAAGCCAGCCGCCATCGGATGGCCCCCGCCGGTCCGTAGAATACCGGCCTGACGTGCTGCGATGACCGCGGCGCCAAGGTCGTGGCCGGTCACGGAGCGGCCCGATCCCTTCGCCAGATTGTCCGCGACGCCAGCGACGCAGGCCGGGCGGTTGAAGCGCTCCTTGATCCGGCCAGCAACAATGCCGACCACGCCTGGGTGCCAGGCCGGACCGCTGACCACCAGCACCGCATGCCCCTGCCCTGCCTGGATTTCCGCGGCCCGCAGCGCATCATCCAGGATCGCTGCCTCCACTTCCTGGCGTTGCCGGTTCACGGCATCAAGCGTGGCGGCGAGCGACGCGGCCTCAACGGGATCGTCGCACAGCAGCATGCGCAGCCCGAGATCGGCCTCGGCGATGCGCCCCGCGGCATTGATCCGAGGGCCGAGCGCGAAGCCACAGGTGCTCGTGGTCGGGCGATCGCGCGTCTGCGCTACGTCAAGCAGCGCTGCGACACCCGGACGCGCGCGGCGAGCCATCACCTTCAACCCCTGGCGCACCAGCGCCCGATTGACGCCGGTCAGCGGCATCACGTCGCAGACCGTTGCCAGTGCGACGAGATCGAGCAGGCCGATCAGGTCCGGTTCCTTGCGTGCATTGAAAAACCCCTGACGACGCAGCGTACGCACTGTCGCCACTGCCGCAAGGAACGCGACCGCGGCCGCGCACAAGAATGACAGGCCGGAGGTACATTCCAGCCGATTCGGATTGACTGTGGCGATGATGGCTGGCGTCGGACCTTCGGCCTTGTGGTGATCCAGCACGACGATATCGGCGTCGCCGGCGATAAAGCCGAGTGCCTCGGACGCCGCCGTGCCGCAGTCGACACAGACGATCAAGCTCGCGCCGCGCAGTACCAGCGAGTGCAGCGCGGGGCCGTTGGGGCCATAGCCCTCCATCATGCGATCCGGCACATGGTGGAGGACCTCGCAGCCTAGCTGGCGCAGCAAGGTGACCATCAGCGCCGCGCTGCACGCGCCATCCACGTCGTAGTCGCCGAACACCCCGACAGTCTCGCCATGCTGCACGGCGTAGGCGAGGCGACCCGCGGCGATGTCCATGTCGATCAGGACGGACGGGTCGGGCAACAGCGCGCGCAGGGTAGGTTCGAGGAAGTGGTGCGCGGAGTCTATATCGATGCCACGTGCGGCGAGCAGACGGCCGACGATTTCCGGTACGCCGAAACGTTGGGCGATGCCGAGACCGATGCGGTCCTCGCCGTTACGCCAAACCCAACGCCGGCCGCTCAGGCTGCGACCGACGCCGAGAACGCAGTCGCTCATGACGAAGCCGCGGATGAAGGCAGATCGCGGACCGGAGCTTCATAGGCAAACAGGCCCAGTCCGCGTTTAGCCGCATTCATCCGCGGCGCCAATCTCCTAGTTCCGCACCCAGGTCTTGGTCTGGAAATTATGGTGTGCCTCGACGAAGCGCACGGTACCGGACTTGCTCCGCATCACCATGGAATGTGTCAGCGCGCCGTGGCCAAAGCGCTTCACGCCACGCAGCATCGTGCCCGACGTGACGCCAGTGCAGGCAAACATCACGTCGCCCTTGGCCATCTCCTCCAGGGTGAACTTCCGCTTCGGGTCGTTGTGCCCCATCTCGCGCACACGCTGCACCTGTTCATCGTTCTCGAACATCAATCGCCCCTGCATCTGTCCGCCGATGCAGCGCAGTGCCGCGGCGGCGAGCACGCCCTCCGGCGCGCCACCGGAGCCAAGATAAATGTCGATCTCCGAGTCGGGTGTGGCGGTGGCGACGACGCCGGTAATATCGCCGTCACTGATCAGCATGATGCGCGCGCCGGCCTCGCGCACTTTGGCGATCAGTTCCTTGTGGCGGTCGCGGTCGAGGATACAGGCCATCAGGTCCGACACTTCGCACTGCTTGGCCTTGGCCAGTTCGCGCAGGTTCTTGCCGACTGGGGCGTCGAGATCGACGACGCCGTCGGGCAGGCCGCCACCGACGGCGATCTTGTCCATGTAGATATCGGGCGCGTGCAGGAAATTGCCGTGTTCGGCCAGTGCCACGACCGCAAGCGCGCTTGGGCCGCCCTTGGAGGTGAGCGTGGTGCCTTCCAGAGGATCGACGGCGATATCCATTGGCGGTCCGCCGGCGCCGACCGTCTCGCCGATATAGAGCATCGGCGCCTCATCCATCTCCCCTTCGCCGATCACCACGGTGCCGGAGATGGCAACTTGGTCAAAGGCACGGCGCATGGCCTCGACCGCAGCGCCGTCGGCTTCGTTCTTCTTGCCGAGGCCGATCCAGCGTGAGGCGGCAAGTGCTGCGGCCTCGGTGACACGCACGAGCTCGAGAGCGAGGTTGCGATCGGTGACGTCGCCGGGTTGTGGCCTGTTGTCCATGCTGCGTTCCTCCAGGCGGTGGGATTGCGGGGAGAGTAGCAGGTTGGGTCAACGGTTCCCAACCGAATGAAGGGCGGCGCAATTTCGCTTGGCCACCGTCCGCACCCTGTGGGCCTCGCTCCGATTTGCCAAGCAAGTTGTCGCGTAATTATTGTCTCAGGCGCCGGCTAGGATGCGGGCGCGGAACATGGCGAGGTCATGGATCGAAAATATCTCGCGCATCGCACGCCAGGGTGGAGAACTCTCCCCATTTTCAGGCAAAGTCTGCTCAAATGACCGACACACCCGCTATCATTCCGGTTATCCTCTCCGGCGGCTCAGGGACACGCCTCTGGCCGGTCTCGCGCGAAAGCTTCCCTAAACAGCTTTGGCCGCTCATCTCCGACCGCACGCTGCTGCAGGAAACCGCGCTTCGTGCCCATGGCGGGCGCTTCACGCCGCCGATCGTCGTATGCAATCAGGAGCATCGCTTTCTGATCGCCGAGCAGCTCCGTGCCGCAGGCATCGCCTCGCCGCGCATTCTGCTGGAGCCGATCGGCCGCAACAGTGCCCCCGCGATAGCCGCCGCGGCCGCCCTGGTCGCGGAAGACGATCCCGACGCCGTGCTATGGCTGCTCGCCGCGGACCACGCGGTCGCCGACACGGGGGCGCTGCACAAAAGCCTCGCAGTCGCCACCGAGGCTGCGCGCGCCGGCCGGTTTGTCACCTTCGGCATGCGCCCGACCGCGCCGGAGACTGGCTACGGCTACATCGCTGTTGGTGCCGCACTTGACGATGCGCCGGGCGCCTATGCGGTTGCGCGGTTCGTCGAGAAACCGGATGCCGCAAAGGCGGCCCTCCTGGCAACAGACGGCAAGCATTTGTGGAACTCGGGGATGTTCGTGTTCACCGCGCGAACATTGCTGGAGGAACTGGAAGTTCATGCCCCCGCGGTACTGAGTGCGGTGCGACGCGCGGTCGCTGAACGCCAGACCGATCTCGACTTCATCCGGCTCGGTGTCGAGGCATTCACCGCCAGCCCCTCGATCAGTCTCGACTACGCGGTGGCAGAGCACACCAGCCGCGCGGCGGTGGTGCCGGCCGACATCGGTTGGTCGGACGTCGGAAGCTGGGGCGCGCTGTGGGAACTGGGGCGCAAGGACGCAGCAGGCAACGTTGCGGTCGGCGACGTCCTGCTGGAGGGCGCGCGCAACTGCTATGTTCGCAGCGACGGCATGGTGGCGGCCGTGGTGGGATTGGAAGACGTGGTGGTCGTGGTGACCGAGGATGCGGTGCTGGCGATGCACCGCGACCACGCACAGGATGTGAAGACGGTGGTGGATCGGCTGAAGGCAGCCGGCCGCCATGAGGCCGTTGCACACAATCGTGTGTATCGACCGTGGGGATTCTTCGAGAGCCTGATCCAGGGCAACCGCTTCCAGGTCAAGCGCATCGTGGTCTCACCGGGCGGCAAGCTGTCATTGCAGCGGCATTTTCATCGTGCCGAGCACTGGGTGGTGGTGAACGGCTGTGCGCTGGTGACGCGTGACAACGAGACGCTGATGGTGAACGAGAACGAGAGCGTCTATCTGCCGGTGGGCTGCACGCACCGTATGGAGAACCCCGGCAAGATCCCGCTCGCGCTGATCGAAGTGCAGTCCGGGGCCTATCTTGGCGAGGACGACATTGTCCGGCTGGACGATGTCTACAACCGCGCACCGGGCGACTGACATACCGAGAGCATCTGCGCCAGCCGCCAGGCAGAGCCGCGAATATGCGCCTCGGCGGGCAGGTGCAGACCATGGAAGAGCACGACCACCGCCACCGAGATGACAGCGATGCGCTGTCCGTTCAGGTCCGGCGGCGGCCGACCGGCGAGCAGCAACAGCGTCCACGCGCCAGCGAGACCGACACTTGCGCCGATCATCACTTCCGCCGGTGAGTGCATGTGCAGGGCCAGTCGCGAAATCCCGATCAGCCCCGCGGCCATGGCGGCGACCAGAAGCGCCGCATGCCGCCAGCGCAGGAGCAGCACGGCAAGGCCCCCGGCCACCACGGTCGCGGCCGCGACGTGCCCGCTCGGTGTACGGACATCCGGGGTACCGAAGCTTCCCGAACAGGCGAGGAACAGCACTTTCAGGGCAAGCATCGTAGCAAACGTGATCACGACGGCCGCCGCCCAAGCCGCCGCCCCGCGCCGCCATCCCTGCATGAGCAGCGCGATGCCGATCGCGAGCGCGAGCGGCAGCATGACGGCCTGATCTGCGAAATCGGTGAGGAAGGTCACGGGCGGCAAGTTACCTGATAAAGGCTTTCACAAGCTTCAACAATTGCGCGGATTGGTCTCGCCCACCGCGTCGCGAACTTGGCGACCGAAGGAGGCGAGTTCATGGCGCTCGACTTCAGCACCGGAGCCTGGGCAGGCCCATCGATGCACGGCAGTGGAATACCGTGACTCCCAGTGCGTCTTCCACCAAGCTGAGCGCCCCGAATAGGTTCGGGTGCGAGAGACGCAAAAGGGGGATTCATGTTCCGGACTTCACTTCTGGCCGCCGCCATCACCGTCGGCTTTCTGTCGGCCGCCTCGGCCGCAATGATCGACTACAAGGCGACAATGAACGGCAAGTCCGAGGTGCCGCCCACGGCGTCTACCGGCAGCGGCGACGTGTTGGCGACGCTGAACACCAGCACGAAGCAGCTCAACTACACGATGACCTATATGGGCCTGACCGGGCCTGCGACGGCCGCGCATTTCCATGGACCCGCTGAGCCGGGGGCGAATGCCGGGGTGGTTGTGCCAATCGGCACGAACCCGCCCAGTCCGTCCAAAGGCACGGTTACGCTGACCGATGATCAGATGAAGGATCTGCAGGCCGGCAAGTGGTATGCCAACGTGCATACCGCGGCCAATAAAGGTGGCGAAATCCGCGGCCAGATGATACCGGCGAAGTAGCCCACGAGACACCATCAGCCAACCCCTCCCCCCATGGAGCCCGCTAGGAGAGGGGTTAAGCCGCCGCACCACGGGCGTGCAGCAGCCGCAGCGCGCGGTCGATCCACTGTGCCGTCAGCTTCTCCTGCGAGCCATTCTGCCCCAGCCGCTCATGCAGGGCGGAAAAGTCCACCCTGTCGAGCGACTGGTCCTGATTGAAGCAGGAGAACACCACAGTTCGCTCACCGGTCGCAGGATCGACGTGCGGCTGCAGGCACTGCGCGCACACCTCTTTCATCATGCACTGCATCGGCGAGTTGATCGACCCGATTGCCGTGTGGCCCGGCTTCAAGAGTGGTGCGAGCAGGCCGCGTCGCGCCGCGCCAACCGCCTGCATCATGCGATCCGAGCCGATGACGATCATGTGGTCGGCCTCAGGCAGCCCGACATCGGCCCCGTATGCCGCCATTCCCTGCACAATGTTGCCGACAAAGCCGCGATCCTGCGGCCGCGTCGGCGCAAAGCCGGGCGCTTCGTCGCTGCACCATACGATGACATCGGCGGCGCGCTCGATCTCCGCTACCTTGTAGCGATCGCGCATCTGCTTGTAGCCGGCGAAATAGATCACCCGCGAGCCGGCCATCCGCAGCGCCGCACCGATAGAGAACAACACGGCGTTGCCAAGCCCGCCGCCGATCAACGCAACCGTCGCGCCCGCGTGGATTCTGGTTGGCGAGCCGGTCGGACCCATCAACACCACCGGCTCACCTGGCTTCAGCAGCGCACAGATGTCCGAGCTGCCGCCCATCTCGAGCACGATCACCGACACCAGACCCCGCTCCGGATCAGTCCAGGCACCAGTCATCGCCAGGCCTTCCATCGCGAGCACTGTGCTCGCGTTACCAACTTCAGCGATGCGGGGGGCGAGCATCTCGTAGTTCTGCAGCCGGTAGAATTGTCCAGGCCGGAACGCGTGCGCCTGGGCGGGCGCATGCACGACGACCTCGACAATGTTGGGCGTCAGCCGCTGCACCGCATGCACCGTGGGTACCAGGTCGCGCCTACATTGCTCGATCAGTTGGGCACCGGTGACTGGCGTGGCCTCCTGTGCTGCCAGCGTGCGAGAAACGACCGGATAGCCGCGCTTGGCACCCCCCATCGCCTTGACCACATTGCCAAAGAAGCTCGGATGCAGGTCGCCGAAGAAACTGATGAAGCGGCCGTTATCGGCGCGGTGCATCAAGACATGCGTCGAATCCGGCTTGGCGAGGCCTCGCACAACAGTCACCGGGGTACCCATATCGTCAACGGCCTGGAAGTACCTTCCGTCAAGCCGAATACGGCCGTCCTCGCGCGCCAGCACGGTATTGGGCTGCGTACCCGCCGCGACCAGGATGGCGCGCGCAGGCAAAGTGGTCTCCGAACCATCGGCGCGTGACACGCGCAGCGCAGCGGCATGGCCGAATACGTCGACCTCCACTGCCCGCGGTGTCAGGCCCTCGGCGAAGCGCACCGCCTCCTCCAACGCCTTCGCCACTTCCTCGTGGTTCAACGTGTAGGAGGGGCTGTCGATCAGCCGGCGGCGATAGGCGATCGTGGCGCCGCCCCATGCATCAAGCAGGTGGGCTAGACGAGGCGCCCTGCCCTCTCCTGCCGCTTTGTCGCGTTCGGTTGCGATCGCTGCCGCATGAGCGAGAAACTCGTCGGCGATACCCGCTTCCTCGGCATTCCATCCGGCACGCACCGCCGCCTCGCCACGCTCGGCTACCAGCGTGCAATAGCGCGCCGCAAACTTTTCCACCTGCCGTACGTAATAGGCGAGGCTCTCAGTCGCGGTATCGATCGCGGTCAGGCCGCCACCGATCACGACCACGGGCAGGCGAACCTGCAGATTGGTAATGGATGAAAACTTTGCCGCGCCCGTCAGCTGCAGCGCCATCAGGAAATCCGATGCCGCGCGCACACCGCGTGCCAACCCATTCGGTATGTCGAGCACGGTCGGCTTGCCCGCACCCATGCACAACGCGATATGGTCGAACCCCATCGCCCAGGCATCGTCCATGCCCAGGGTTGCGCCGCCACCAAATCGGATTCCGCCGAAATGTGCGAATTGCGGCCGACGCTCCAGCAGCAGGCGCACCAGCTTCAGGTAGTTCTTGTTCCACCGCACGGTGATGCCGTACTCGGCCACACCGCCGAAACCGGCCATCACACGATCGTCGAGGTTCTCGAACAACCGCTCTGCGTCGCGTACCGGAACAGACGGATCGAAGCCGAGAGGCTCGATCTTCAGTCCATCGATTGCCACCACGGTGTGGCCGTCATTCATCAGGTGATGCGCAAGCGTGAAGCCGGCGGGACCGAGGCCGACGACCAGCACCTTTCGCCCGCTGTCCGGACGCGGCAGGGGGCGACGGATATCGAGCGGATTCCAACGTGTCAGCAGCGCATAGATTTCGAAGCCCCAGGGCAGACCGAGCACGTCCTTCAGTACCCGTGTCTCCGCCTGCGGAATATCGACCGGGTCCTGCCGCTGATAGATGCAAGCCTTCATGCAGTCGTTACAGATCCGATGGCCGGTCGCGGCCATCATCGGGTTGTCGATGGCGATGATCGCGAAAGCACCGATCGCACTGCCCTGCGCACGCAGCGTGTGCATTTCGCTGATCTTCTCGTCCAGCGGACAACCCGCCAGCGTCACCCCGAACGGAGACTTCTGGAACGCCCCGGTCTTGCGATCCTTCAGCCCGTGGCGACAGGAATCCTTCCCCTGCGTGTGGCACCAGATACAGTAGTTGACCTGATCCAGCGCCTGCTGCGTGTTCATCCCCGCATCGGTCAGTGCGAACCCGTCGCGCGGGCGCCAGTGATCCTCCGGCAGGCGCAGCATCGTGACGCCGTCACGTTCGATGGTTTCAACCGGAACCAGATGCTGATAGTCGAGCCGATGCGGCACGCGGAACAGCGTGTTGCCGGGATGTGCGGCGCGGCCGGCCTCGGTCAGCGTGGCCCAGGCGGCGTAGCGCAGAGCAATGTCGATCGGTTCGGTGTCGCCCGCCGTCTCCCATGCCGTGACATGTTCGGCGAACGCACGCTCGGTCAGCGCCGCGCCGAACAGCGCTTCCAGCGCAGTACGCAACGCCGGCCCGTCGAAGCCCGACGGATCGGGGTGTTTCTTCACCGCCTGGCGCTGCACGAACAGCCGTTTGCAGGCATGGATCGGATCAAGCTCCGCGGTTTTGCGCGCCACCGCCAGCGTCTCCGCCTCGATGCCGAACAGCGTGGCGACAAACGCATCGAGATGCGGCGCGAGTGCCACCACCAATTCGCTCTCGTCCAGCACGGCAACGCCGTCCGGCGCGGCGCGTGCCGCAAGAAGGCGCGCATGCAGCCCGGCGTCATCGGCCGCCAGCCGCTCGACGAACATGCGGTCCAGCCGGACCAGCCCATCGCGCACGGCGAGTTCGGCGAAACCAAAGCCGAAGCCAAGGGTCACTGCATCGGCGGCAGGCGCGGCATCCATCACGGTCTCAGCCCATCTTGCGCAGCAGGGCGAAAAGCTCCACCCGCTCCTCGGGAGACAGCGGCGCCAACGCGGCCTCGTGCGCCTGCCAACCGCATGCCACGACGCTGGTAATCAACGCAACGCCCGCCTCTGTCGCCTCCAGGACCGCGGTCCTCCGGTCCATCGGATCGTGCCCCCGGCGTATTAACCCACGAGCGATCAGCCGCTGCACAACGCCCTGGATGGTCGCGGGATCCATCGCCGCCAGCCTGCCCAGGTGGTTCTGCGTGGTCCGACCCAGCTGGGCCGTCTTCAGCAGCGCGGTGAACTGGGTCGGCGTCAACTCGACATGCGCCACCGCCGCAGTGAACAGCGCCACGTGTCGTTGGTGCGCCCGACGCAGCAGGAATCCCACGTGGTCTTCAACCTGGAAGCTGGCGAGCGCTTCAACCTGGGCGTCAGCGACTTTCACGCGTGCCTCCGACCGTGCCCGGACCAGAGGCGGGCGGTTCGTTTGCGTGCGAATGATTGGCGTGGCGACCTCAAGGGTCAAGCGCCGCGGCGTTCACTTCTCCGCATTCTGTGAAGTTCCCACCAGCGGAACCGCTACGCGTATGCGGACCGTGCGGCCGCCCAGGACAGACATCGCCGTCATGCCCCAATCGGCGCGAACGAGCCGTCCCTCTGCCACCACGCCATCCCTGCCCCATGTCAATGACAGCTCGAACGGCCGGGTGACACCGTGCATCGCGAGATCGCCTCCCAAACCCTTCGCCGCGCAGCTTCCCGCGTAGGTGAGCGCGGGAAAGCTGGCGGCATCCATGAACTCCGGTCCGATGATGGTGCTGCGCAGCGATGGGTCCTCGGTGACCAGGCTGGCCACCTGGACCCGGAGTTCGACCCGGCAGGACGCGAGGTCGTCAGGGTCGTAGGTGAGCGAACCGGCAAATTGGGCGAATTTGGAGTCGATCGGCAGCATGCCAAGGCCGTAGGCGCGGAAAGTGACTTCGCTAGCCGGCGGACCAAACTGGACGCGGCGCAGCGCGGCCTGGGAGGTACTGGTCAGTCCGACCACCAGCAACAGGGCAAAGGTCAACGTGCGGCGCATTTGAGTCACATAGGGACGCCCGGACGATCCGGCGAGGCCCCGCATTACCTTTACCTTCATCATCCTTCGGTAGACGGAATTGCCCGCAACCGTCCAGGCCGACAATCCGTGACCGCGCTCCGCTCCGCCGCCGCCATCGCGCGCGTGCGCACCTTCGCCTTCTCCGGCATCGAGGCGGTACCGGTCGAGGTCCAGGTGCAAATTTCCAGCGGGACCCCCGCGCTGTTGCTCGTCGGGCTGCCCGACAAGGCGGTCGGCGAGGCTCGCGAACGGATGCGGGCCGCCCTCAGTGCCATCGGCTTGGCACTGCCGCCGCGACGGGTGCTGATCAACCTTGCTCCGGCGGACCTGCTGAAGGAAGGCAGTCATTTTGATCTCCCCATTACCCTCGGCGTGCTCGCGGCGATGGAGGTGCTCCCGCGCGAGGACCTGTACGGCTACGCGGCACTTGGCGAGCTGTCGCTGGATGGAACACTGAACCCTGTGGCCGGCGTGTTGCCGGCAGCGATCGGTGCTTCGACGCTGGATCTCGGCTTGATCTGCCCCGCGAGTCAGGGCGGCGAGGCGGCCTGGGCGGGTCGGATCGAAGTGCTCGGGGCAACCGACCTGCTGTCGCTGATCAATCATTTTCGTGGGACGCAGGTGCTGACACCACCGGAGACCGCCGGCGTTGCAGAGGCAGCCCGCTCGCCGGACCTCGCTGACGTCAAAGGGATGGAGACCGCGAAACGGGCGGTCGAAATCGCGGCCGGCGGCGGCCACAACCTGCTGATGATCGGTCCACCCGGCTCCGGCAAGTCGATGCTGGCGGCGCGGATGCCCGGCCTGCTGCCCGACCTCACGCCCAAGGAGGCACTCGAAGTAAGCATGATCCACAGCGTCGCCGGCATGCTTGAGGGCGGCCGCCTGGTGATGCGTCCGCCGTTCCGCGAGCCGCACCACTCGGCATCACAGGCGGCGCTGGCCGGCGGCGGGCAGCGAGCAAAGCCGGGCGAAATCAGCCTGGCGCATCGCGGCGTGCTGTTTCTCGACGAGTTGCCGGAGTTTCCCAAGCAGACGCTCGAATCGCTGCGCCAGCCGATGGAGACCGGTCGCACCACGGTGGCGCGTGCGGCGGCGCACATCACCTATCCGGCACGCTTCCAGCTCGTCGCGGCGATGAATCCATGCCGCTGCGGCTATCTCGGCGATGCATCGCGCGAGTGCGGGCGTGCGCCGCGCTGCGCGGAGGACTACCAGAACCGGCTCAGCGGGCCGATGCTGGACCGGATCGACCTTACTGTGGAAGTGCAACCGGCGACGGCCGCCGAGCTGGCGCGTGCACCGCCGGGCGAGCCGAGCGCATCGGTCGCAGCACGCGTGGCGCGTGCGCGGGCGGCGCAGAGGAAGCGCTACGGCGAGGATGGTCCGACCAGCAATGCCGAGGCTGACAGCCGCGACGTCGAGATGACGACCGAGTCCCACGCGCTGGCTGAGCAGGCGATGGAGAAACTGCGCCTGTCACCACGCGGGTATACACGCGTGGTGCGCGTTGGCCGCACGATCGCTGATCTGGCCGGCGCAAACGTGGTGCAGCGGCCGCACGTTGCCGAGGCGCTGGCGTTCCGCCATCGCATGCCGGGGCGAAAATGGTGAGGCGAAACCCGACCGGGCGCTTTGGGGGCTTAGACCCTTCCTAGTTCAGCACGCGGTTAGTTCTCCCACCGAAAGGCATCGGCAATGCGCCGGACGGTGCCTGCCGCATCGACCACCATGAGATCGAAGCGCATCCCTGCCCTCGCCCATTCCGGATGTTCCGCCAGCACGATCTCGGCGGCCGCCAACAGCCGTGCTCGCTGCCGCGCGCCCAGCGCCAGCGCCGCGTCGGCGAGCGTCGGTCGCGCCTTCACCTCGATGATCGCCAGCAGGTCCGCGCCTTGCCGCGACCACGTCGATTTCGCCGGCCTCGGTGCGCAGACGCTGCGCCAGCACGCGCCAGCCGTCACGCTCCAAGGCTCGACACGCAGCCGTCTCCGCATCGATGCCACGCTGATAGGCTCGGACCATGGCAGCCAGCCTGTGGCCTGGCAGCTAATGTCGGGTGAACGACCGTCTGAATTGCGCCACAGGCGTTTGTCCGACACGGACCGCATGCTACAGGTCAACGCTCATCAGCCCATGGGCTTGTCATGAACGAACAGCGTCCCGCCGCCAGTCTGCAGCGGTTCTTCAACGCCCCGCTTGCCGAGACTGATCCGGAGCTCGCTGCGGCCCTCAGCGCCGAACTGATCCGCCAGCAGGACGGCATCGAGCTCATCGCCAGCGAGAATGTCGTCTCCGCGGCGGTGCTGGAAGCGCAAGGCTCCGTGCTGACCAACAAGTATGCCGAGGGCTATCCGGGTCGGCGCTATTACGGCGGCTGCGTGTATGTCGATGTGGCCGAGCAGCTCGCCATCGACCGGGCAAAGCGGCTGTTCGCCTGCGAGTTCGCTAACGTGCAGCCGCATTCCGGTGCACAGGCGAACCAGGCAGCATTCCTCGCACTGCTGAAACCCGGCGACACGATCCTGGGGATGAGCCTGGCGGCCGGCGGACACCTGACGCATGGCGCAGCGCCCAACCTGTCCGGCAAGTGGTTCCACGCCGTTCAATACGGCGTACGGCGCGATGATGGGATGCTGGACTATGAGGAACTGGATAGGCTGGCCCATACGGAAAAGCCAAAGCTGATCATCGCCGGCGGCTCAGCCTATCCCCGCTTCATCGATTATGCCCGCATCCGCGGCGTGGCGGATGAAGTCGGCGCATACTTCATGGTGGACATGGCGCACTTCGCCGGCCTGGTTGCCGCCGACCTGTTCCCCAGTCCCCTGCCACACGCCCATGTCGTCACAACGACGACCCACAAGACGCTGCGCGGCCCGCGCGGCGGAATGATCCTGGCGAACGATGCGGAGATCGGCCGCAAGATCAACTCGGCGGTGTTCCCGGGGCTGCAGGGCGGACCGTTGATGCACGTGATCGCCGGCAAGGCAGCGGCGTTCGGCGAGGCTCTGCGCCCAGAATTCCGCACCTACCAGAAGGCGGTCGTGGAAAACGCCAAGGTGCTGGCCGAGACCCTGGTCCGGCAGGGCCTGGCCATCGTCACCGGCGGCACTGACTGCCACCTGATGCTGGTCGATCTCCGCCCCAAGCGCGTCACCGGCAAGGCCGCCGAGGCCAGCCTGGAGCGCGCCCGCATCACCGCCAATAAGAACGCGATACCGTTCGATCCGGAGAAGCCGGCGATCACCTCGGGCATCAGGCTCGGCTCCCCGGCGGCCACTTCACGCGGCTTCCGCGCCGGCAGAATTCCGTGAGATCGGGTTGATGATAGACGAAGTGCTCGAAGGCCTGTCCCAGTCCAACGACGGCGCCAACGATATGGCCGAGGCGGCGGTCGGCGCTCGCGTGCAGGCGCTGTGCGCGCGCTTCCCTTTGTATCGCGGGAGGTAGTCCGCCATGCGCTGCCCGTTCTGCGGTCACGAGGACACGCAGGTAAAGGACTTCGCGCCCCTCCGAGGACGGCAGCGCGATCCGGCGCCGCCGCTTCTGCGCCAATTGCGGCCAGCGTTTCACCACCATCGAGCGCACCCAATTGCGGGAACTGACCGTGGTGAAGTCCGATGGAAGGCGCGTGCCGTTCGACCGCGACAAGCTTGCCCGCTCGATCCGCATCGCGCTGCGTAAGCGGCCAATCCAGGAGGAGCGGATCGAGCGCATCGTCAACGGCATCGTCCGCCAACTTGAGTCATCGGGCGAAAGTGACATTCCCTCGAAGCAGATCGGCGAGCTGGTGATGGATACGCTGAAGGAGCTGGATCCGGTCGCCTATGTCCGTTTCGCCAGCGTCTATCGGAATTTCCGCGAAGCCAAGGACTTCGAGGAGTTTATTGGCTCGTTAGGTGAGACAGCATAGAACGTCATGGACGAGCCGTCACGCGCCGCACGAGCCGAGGACATCGCGCATATGCGCTCGGCACTGGCGCTGGCACGACGGGGCGTAGGTAATACCTGGCCCAATCCGTCGGTGGGTTGCGTGGTGGTAAAGGACGGCCGTGTGGTGGGGCGTGCGGTCACGGCCCCTGGCGGTCGGCCCCACGCCGAGCCGGCGGCGCTGGATATAGCTGGGCCGGCAGCGCGCGGCGCGACCGTCTACGTGACGTTGGAGCCATGCTGTCACTGGGGTCGTACTCCGCCCTGCACCGACGCGCTGACCGCCGCCGGCGTCGCCCGCGTGGTGATCGGCACCCGAGATCCTGACCCACGGGTCGATGGCGCCGGGATCGCCAAACTGCGCGCAGCCGGTATCGTGGTTGACGAGGGCATCCTGCAGGACGAGGCCGATGAAGTGGCATCCGGGTTCCGCGCCCGCGTGCGCCTCGGCCGCCCGGCAGTCACACTCAAGCTCGCCTCGACCCTCGACGGCAGGATCGCCACAAAGTCCGGCGAGAGCCGCTGGATCACTGGCGAGGCCGCGCGCCGGGCCGCCCACGCTCTGCGCGGTCGGCATGACGCGGTGATGGTCGGCGTGGGCACGGTCCTGGCAGACAACCCGGAGCTGACCTGTCGCCTGCCAGGTTATCGTCCCAACCCGCCCGTGCGCATCGTGGCAGACAGCCATCTCCGCACTCCGCTCACTGCCACGCTCGTCGTCACGGCAGCGACCTCGCCGACCTGGATGCTGATCCGCGAAGGCACCGATCGCGAACGCCGGCGCGCCTTCACCAATGCAGGTGTGAGGCTGATCGAGGTGGCTGGCGCCGAGACCGGCGTAGACCCGGCGCAGGCGCTGATCGTGCTGAGCAACGTGGGCCTCACGCAAATTCTCGTGGAAGGCGGCGCTCAGCTCGCCGCGTCGCTGTTGCGCGCCAACCTCGTGGACCGCATCGCCTGGTTCCATGCGCCCGCGGTAATGGGCGGCGACGCCTGGCCGGCGGTGCAGGCCTTCGGCATCGAGCGCCTCGACGCAATGCCGCGCTTCTCACGCATTGCCGAAACCCCGCTGGGCGACGACATGCTGACTGAATTCGTGAGGAAGTCCTGAATGTTCACCGGCATCGTCACTGCACTTGGCACGGTCCGCGAAATCAGACCGCTGGGCGGCAGCGCTGACATGCGCCTGACGATTACCGCGCCCTGGCCGGATACGCCGTCGATCCCGATCGGTGCATCGATCGGCTGTTCGGGGTGCTGCCTCACGGCGGTGGAGATCGGCCCCGACTGGTTCTCGGCCGACGCGTCAGCGGAGACGCTCGGCAGATCCACTTTGGGGCGCTGGCGTCCGGGCACGAAGGTAAACCTGGAACGTTCTCTTTGCCTGGGCGATGAACTGGGCGGCCATCTCGTCTCGGGTCATGTCGACGGTGTCGGCGAGGTCGTGTCTGCCGCGCCGGAACACGGATCGACCCGCATCGTGTTCCGTGTCCCCACCGACCTCGCCCGCTTCATCGCCGTGAAGGGCAGCATTGCAGTCGATGGGGTGTCATTGACGGTCAACGAGGTTGCGAACGATGCCTTTGGGGTTAACATCATCCCTCACACCGCCGCGGTCACCAGTTTTGGCTCGCTGCGGCCAGGAGACGCAGTGAACCTGGAGATCGACATGCTGGCCCGTTACGTCGCGCGCCTGGCGGAGTTCAAGCAATGAAGAACCTCAAGACGGTCGAGCTGTCGCAATACCTCTCGGCTGCCGATGAACTGATCGAGGAGGCGCGCAACGGCCGCATGTTCATCCTGGTCGATGACGAGGACCGGGAGAACGAGGGCGATTTCGTGGTGCCGGCGCAGTTCGCCACGCCGGATGCGATCAACTTCATGGCGCGTCACGCCCGCGGCCTGATCTGCCTCGCGATGACCCGCCAGCGCGTCGAGCAGCTCGGCCTGCCACTCATGAGCGCGCATAACGGCACGCGGCACCAGACAGCATTCACCATCTCGATCGAGGCGCGCGAAGGCGTGACCACCGGTATTTCGGCGCACGACCGCGCACGCACCATCGCGGTGGCAATCAATCCGGAATGCGGCCGCGACGATATCGTGACGCCGGGGCATATCTTTCCGCTGATGGCGCGTCAGGGCGGCACGCTGATACGCGCCGGCCACACCGAGGCCTCGGTCGATATTGCGCGCAAGGCCGGCCTGTATCCGGCGGCGGTGATCTGCGAGATCATGAACGACGACGGCACCATGGCGCGGCTGCCGGATCTGGTGGCGTTCGCGCAACGCCACAACCTCAAGCTTGGCTCGATCGCCGATCTGATCGCTTACCGGCGACTTACGGAACGTCTGGTCAAGCGGGTTGCCGATAGCACGTTCAGCCACATGGCCGGGGGCGACTGGCGCGCGGTAGTCTACGCCAACACTGTCGAGTACCAGGAACACCTGGCGCTGGTGAAGGGCGATGTCAGCGGCACCGATCCGGTCATGGTGCGCATGCATGCCGTCGATTTGCTGGACGACATGACGGGCGGGCCCGCACTGGATCGGCATCCACAATGCGATGCACTTGATCGGACGCGAGGGCCGCGGCGTCGTGGTGCTGATCCGCGAGCATCGGAAGACCGCCCTCGCCGAGCGGGTAACCCAGCTCGCCGCTGGTGGCCCGCGTCCCCAGCGGGAGCTGCGCGATTACGGCATCGGCGCGCAGATCCTGCTCGATCTTGGCGTGAAGAACATGGTGCTGTTATCGAACCGGCGGCGTACCATCGTCGGGCTGGATGGCTACGGACTGAACATCGTGGCGCAGAAGGCAATTCCGAACATCGTCGGCGAAGGCTACACCGGATGAGCACCGAGGACGCCCCGCTACCCGCTGCACCACGCGTTGCCGGACCGCCCCCACACTTGCTGCTGGTGCGCGCTCCCTACTACCGCGGCGTGATCGATGGGCTGACCGACGGTGCGACGCGCATCCTGCGCGAGGCCGGCGCCACGTTCGAGCAGATCGATGTCGCCGGCGCGTTCGAACTGCCGCAGGCGATCCGCATCGCGATGCGCGGTTCACGACGGTTCGATGGGTTCATCGCACTGGGTTGCGTCGTGCGCGGCGAGACCGACCACTATGAGTTCCTGTGTCGCGCCGCGATGGAAGGGATGATGCAGGTCGCATTGCAGTTCGGCCTGGCGCTCGGGACTGGTCTGCTGACCTGCGACACGCTGGCACAGGCGGAAGCGCGTTCGGGCACGGACGGTCACAACAAGGGCGCAGAGGCAGCCGTGGCTGCGTTGTTGCAGATCGGTGCGGCGCGTCATCTTGGCGCGGCTTGATGGGGCGTTCGCCGCGCAGGTCGCGGACCGCCTCGCGCGTCGCCGCCGTTCAGGCGCTGTTCCAGAGCGAGCAGGCACAGGACAACCCTGAGACAGTGATCGACCAATTCGTGCGTCACCGGCTGGGCGAATTGCCCGGCACGGGCGGCTTCGAAGAAGGCCGCGTGCCCGACGCCCAAGTGCCGTTGTTCGCCCGCATCGTGCGCGCCGCGGTGGCGCAGCAGGACACCATCGACCGCATGCTTGCCGAGGCGCTGCCAGCCGACTGGCCGCTGGCGCGCATCGATCCGGTGCTGCGTGCGCTGATGCGCGCTGGAACGGCGGAGCTGGCGATGGCCGATGGTCCGCCGGCGAAGGTTGTAATCAACGAGTATCTCGACGTGGCCCGCAGCTTCTTCACCGGCGCGGAACCGGGCATGGCCAATGCCATGCTGGATCGCTTGGCGCGGCTGCTGCGGCCTGGGGAGTTCGAATGACCGACACAATCATTGGTACCGGCTCATATCGCTATCGCTTCCAGCGCGACTGGGCGAAGCTGCCCCGCTGGTGGAACTTTGGCGAGACAAACCAGCCCGGGCCGCCGCGCACGAGTGTGAAGGGTGCCGTCGCCGCGAATGGCGATGTCTACGTGCTGTGCCGCGCCGCGCATCCGGTACTGGTGTTCGATGCCGAGGGTCGCTTCGTCAGCTCATGGGGCGAGGGGCAATTCTCGAGTTTCGTGCACGGACTGACGATTGATCCGAAGGGCAACATCTGGATCACCGACTCTGGCCTGCACACCGTGACAGAGCACAAGGCCGACGGCACTTTGCTGCGCACGCTTGGGACGCGGGGCGAGGCGGCGCCAACGCTCTATGGCAAACCGTTCAACATGCCGACCGGCGTGGCATTTGCCTCGACCGGCGAAATCTTTGTCTCCGACGGGTATGGCAATCGCCGTGTGCATTGTTTCTCCTCCGATGGCGAGCTGAAACATGCATGGGGACAACCTGGCGTCGGGCCCGGTCAGTTCGCGCTTGTCCACTTCATCACGGCTGATGCCGAGGACCGGCTGTATGTCTGCGATCGAGAGAACCACCGCATCCAGATCTTCACGACCGCGGGCGAGGTCCTGGCACAGTGGACGGGTTTCGATATGCCGAGCGACCTCGCGTTCGGCCGTGACGTCATCTACGTCGCCGGTGCGGACGGTGTTTCCATCTGGACAAAGGACAGGGGCAAGCTCGTGCAGTTTGGCCGCGACGAACCCTTCGCCGGCGCATTCAACGTACACGGCATCTGGCTGGATGCGGACGAGAACATCTATCTCGCGCAATTCGACCGCGCGGTGAGCAAGCTCAGCCGCCAATGATCACCACACCATCTGACGCGATCGCATCCTTCTTGCTCTTCGCCGGTCGCAGCAGCGAGGTCCACTCGGTCACCGGCATGAAGCGCGGCGCCAGGAACTGGTAGCTGCGGTTGAGCAGCAGCAAAATGCCCTCGTCGTAGCCGATGCCCGCAACATCCCACTCCTTCAGCAGCGATTGCCAGGCGCGTTGCGCTCGATAGAGCCAGTCGCGGTTGGATCGGATGAACGTTCGCTGGCTGTCGGTATTGCGCAGCGCGGCCATCACCTCCCCAGTCTGCGCGTCCAGCTCTTCAAATCGGTGGCCGATCTGCTTCAATGCCGCGTTGGTCAGACGACGGACCTGCGTCAATGTCTCAAGATGTGAGCCGTCGCCGCGATACGTCATCGCCATGCGGTTCAACTTATCGGCCATCCCATTCACGCGGCGCAGCAGCCGGTCGCGCAAGGCCTCAATATACGCCAGCTCCTGCGCCAGGTCCTCGACGAGTTGGACCACCGCCTCGCGCGAGGGCAGCTCGAGGATTTCGGCCGCCTTGGCAAAGGCCTGCTGCACCTGCTGCTTGCGTGCCGGATCGTCGGCCACCTGAAGCAGGGCATCAGCGTCCAGATTTTGCCCGTCAGCACCGGTTCCCGAATTCAGCCATGCCACCAATTGCCATTGCAGCCGAGCCTGGGCGATCTGCAGATGCACCGAGTCTGGTTCCCAGCTCGCCTGGCCGGTCAGCACCTCGGCCGGCAGCGCGTCGCCAATCTGCAGTCCCGTCACAAAGTCGAGCGACTGAGCGATCAAGCCGAGCATTCGCCCGTCATCGGAGTCATCCGGGATGCCGAATTCCCTCTGCAGCGAGCGCAGCGGGATCGCCGCGTCCCTCTCGCCCAACTTCACCACCATGACTGGCGCCCCGTCGGCTTCAGATCGCCGAAACAACGGCTCGCCAAAGGACGTGAACACGGGGTGCGCGAGTGTGCAGTGATCCGCGGAGCCCGCGTTCGCTTCGGAAGCCATGATCGGCGGACCAGTCGTCTGGGAACGCCAATTGGACCACAACGCGATGAACAGACGGTAAGCGCGCAGAAACTTGCCGCGACGAGTGATCCGCGCCATTCCGTCGGGATGACGCCCCTCGCCTGGCTTGTCGGGTTCTTGCTACCGGCCTGCGCTGCTGCCGGCGCAGGAGGTTTGCCGACCCCACAACTGATGGACCTGAACCACATTCAGCGGCCAGCCAGCCCGAATACCGCGCTCGCGGCTCCAGCGGGGAGCGAACCTGTCCCAGATGTCGTCACGCCGGTCTTCCCGGTCCCCGCATCTCGCCTCTACGCCGGCTTGATCACCATGGCCGCCGCGCAGCCTCGGACATTTCTGGCAGTGGAATATCCGGCGGAACGGCAGGCCCACTTCGTCGCCCGTAGCACCGTGTTCAATTTTCCCGACCTGATCGCGGCTCAGGTCAGCGAGGCGGGCGCCGACCACAGCATGCTGGTGCTGTATTCACGCAGCGTGTACGGCTATTCCGACCTCGGCGTGAATCGCCGGCGCCTGGACGACTGGCTCGTCGCTTTGCGGGCCCGGTTCAACCACCCTGACGAGAGATAGCTGCTTCATGCCGAAACTCAGGCCATTCCTTCGCGACGTCTGGCACCTCTCCCGACCGTACTATCGCTCCGAGGAAAAATGGTCGGCCTGGGGCCTGCTGATCTCGATCGTGTCGCTCCGGCTATTGCTGGTCGGCATGACGGTCATTCTGAGCTTCTGGAATCGCGAATTCTTCAACTCCTTGCAGGACAAGGATTTTGCGGCGTTCTTCGGTCTGCTGTTCGTCTACCGCCGGACACCGAGTGGCTTCATGCCCGGGTTCTGCGAGATTGCTGCAGTCTATATCCTGGTCGCAGTCTACTACACCTATCTCTCGCAATGGCTGCAGATCCGCTGGCGCCGTTGGCTGACCGTGCGCTTCCTCGACGAATGGCTGGCCGACCGCGCCTATTACCGCATCAGCCTCACGGCCGACCGCGCGGCCATCGGCACCGACAACCCTGATCAGCGCATCGCCGAGGACATCCGCGACTTCGTCGACAACACGCTCACGCTCGGCATCAGCCTGCTGGCGAACGTCATCACGCTGTTCAGCTTTCTTGGCATCCTGTGGTCGCTTTCCGGCAACATCACGCTGTTCGGCATCAGCATCCCCGGATACATGGTCTGGGTCGCGCTGGTGTATGCCATCGTCGGTACATGGCTTACGCACCTCGTCGGCCGTCCCCTTGCCTCGCTGCGGTTCCGCCAGCAGCGTGTCGAGGCAGATTTCCGCTACAGTCTGGTGCGAGTGCGCGAGAACATGGAAGGCATTGCGCTGTACAACGGCGAAGCCGAGGAGAAGGGCCTACTTGGCGACCGCTTCCATAGCGTGATCGGCAACTGGTGGGCGATCATGCAGCGCACCAAGATGCTGAACGCACTCACCGCCGGCTATGACCAGGTGGCGGTCATCTTTCCCTTCATCGTCGCCGCTCCGCGTTTCTTCTCGGGCCAGATTCCACTGGGCGGACTGACGCAGACCGCCGGCGCCTTCGGCAGGGTTCAGGACGCATTGTCGTGGTTCATCGGCCAGTATGCCAGCCTGGCCCAATGGCATGCGATCGTCGAACGATTGACCACGTTCCATCGCGCCGTCATCGCCGCGCGCGCGGCGTTCGGCACCGGGCTGACGATGGCGGATGCACCCGAGGGGTCGGTGCAGATGCGTGATACCAGCATCGAGCTGCCGAACGGCACCAAGCTCCTCACCGGCGCGGACCTGATGCTCGAACCCGGCCACTCCGTCGTCATCAGTGGCCGTTCTGGTTCCGGCAAGTCCACTTTGTTCCGCGTGCTGGCTGGCATCTGGCCGTTCGGCCATGGGCACGTGCAGCGACCGCTCGAGCGCTGCCTGTTCCTACCGCAGCGGCCATACATTCCGCTGGGCACGCTGCGGCACGTGGTCACCTATCCGCATCCGCACGACACCTACAGTCGCGAAGACATTGACCGCGCCCTGGTAGACGCCGGGCTCGGTCAGTTCGTTCCGCGACTGGATGACGACGAGCATTGGGCGCAGCAACTGTCCGGAGGCGAGCAGCAGCGCGTCGCATTGGCGCGGGCGTTGTTGACGAAGCCTGACTGGCTGTTCCTGGACGAGGCCACCGCGAGCCTCGATCCGGAAGCCGAGGCCGATCTGTATCGCACGCTCAAGGCGAGGCTGCCGAACACGACCCTGGTCTCCATCGCACATCGGCCATCTGTCGCCGCCTTCCACGAGCGCCACCTGATACTTCGTCGCGAGGAGGGGAAGTCTGGCGAGCTGGTGCAGACCGAGCTGGTGGCCGCAAACGGCGGCAACGGCTGAGGTTGAGCGGAAATTGGCGGATTAAGGCTGGGCGATTCCTCCCGGAGCCCTGGTGAGTTTTGTGCTATACCGGCATGAATTCGCTGCCGAAGGAGCCTGCCGTGCGCACCCATACACTATTGGCTGCATCTGCCATGTTCGCCGCCAGTATCGGTTTGTCCGCGACAGGTTGGGCGCAGCAGAATCCCAGCACCGACGAAATACTCAAGTCGCTGACGCCTGGGGTTCAGCGCGGCATTCGTCTGGCTCCGGTTGGTGCGCAAGGAGCGCCGGCGCAAGCCCAGCGACCGACTGCGCCATCAGTCAGCCTGACCGTGGAGTTCGCGACCGGATCGGCGGAACTCACGCCGCAGGCGAGGGATATTCTGGACAAGCTGGGTAAGGCACTGAGCGATCGGACACTCGCCGCTTACCGGTTCCGCATCGAGGGGCACACCGACACTGTCGGCAGCCGCGCGTACAACAAGGACCTGTCGGATCGTCGCGCGGAGGCTGTGGTGGCCTATCTGGTCGACAATTTCCATCTCGAGCATGGCCACATGCAGGCGGTGGGGATGGGGGTCGATGGATTACTGGTTCCCACGCCGGATCAGACCGCGGAGCCACGGAACCGTCGCGTGCAGGTGGTCAATATCGGAAGCTAGAGTTGTTGATCTGATCTTTTCGACATGACGCAGCGGTCGTGGCGAGGAGGACTAGTCGCCCGGGATATACCGCTTTGGGTGGGAACCGGACATTCGAGCACCCATTTCTGATGGCTGGAACCCAGGCCAAGAACCTGGCTGGCTGGCTCTGCCTATCAAGCCGTCGCGAACCGGGAAGATTACCAGCCCCTTCCGCGAGCTGGTTATTCAACCCGCTCGTAAGTAGTTGTGACGACCATTTCAGCGCCATCCATGGTTGCCTTGAATGGAGCCGATACCATGGTCAACGTCTTGTCAGAAACTTCGTATCTGTCGATGTTGAATTTCGTGCCGACCCAACCCTCGTTCCATGCGCCTTCTACGCTGTCGACGATCTTGCCCCCCTCAACTTTGTAAGTCCCGTTGTAAGCGTACATGGTTTTGAACAAGGCAACACGCTCGGTATCGGTTGGCTCGGCTGCCGCCGGCTTTGGACGCTGATCCTTGAATCCGGTCCACATGTAATGGCCGCCTTTGGTATAGATAAGATAGCCGCCGGGATGCTCTCCAAACAGCTTACCATCCTTGCCCGTAGCTACTTCATGTCGCGTCCAAGAAGTCATTTTCCAGACGCCAGGCAGTTTTGCCGAATCATCAGCAAAGGCCGGAATAGCAAGACCCAAGACGACAGAGGCGACAAGCAATCTGCGCATGCGTTCATCCTCCCAATGTTAATTCCAACGCCCCCGCTTCCTTGTTCGTTGGTCGTGCGCGGACACTGCGACAGCCCACGGCCGTACACATGAAATCCAGGCGAAAATCGGACGAAATCTCACTGAAATCGGCGGTGGCGGGTTGGGTGAATTCCTGCTTGGATGGCGGCCTTGAACAACTGACGTTGCCGGGGGAACACCATGGACGCCACGCCCCCTGTGGCGACCTATCGCTTCGCGGGCTTCGTTCTGGACATCAGGCGTGGGTCGCTGGTGACGGCGGCCGGCGAGGAGCTTTCGCTTCGGCGGCAATCCTTCGAATTGCTGCGTCTCCTCGTGGAAAACGCCGGGCGGCTGCTTGACCGCGATACCATCAATCGGGCGATCTGGTCCGATGTCGTGGTCACGGACGACAGCATGACGCAATGTGTCCGCGACATTCGCCGCGCCATTGGCGACGACGCGCAGCGGATTCTCAGAACGATGCCCAGGCGCGGTTACCTGTTGGCGGCCGAAGTCATTATCGAACGGGACACATCAGCCGGCGCGGCTCAGCCAGGCCTGGCGCTGCCGGACAGACCATCCCTGGTGGTATTGCCGTTTCAGAACATGAGCGACGATCCAGAGCAGGTCTATTTCGCCGATGGCCTGGTCGAGGACATCACCACGGCGCTGTCGTGCATCCGCTCGCTGTTCGTGATCGCCCGTAATTCGGCGTTCGCCTACCAGGGGCGCGGGTGGGATGTCCGCCAGATTGGCCGCGACCTCGGCGTCCGCTACGCGCTGGAAGGCAGTGTTCGCCGCGCGGGCAATCGGCTGCGCGTCACCACGCAATTGATCGATGCGACCTCAGGCGGCCATATCTGGGCCGGGCGTTACGATCGCGACGTCAGCGATATGTTTGCCATTCAGGATGAGATCGCGACGAGTGTCGCCGGGATCATCGAGCCAGCGCTGGCAGATGCCGAGCAGCAGCGCGTCCTGCGCAAGCCACTGGAACGGCTGGATGCGTGGGAGGCCTACCAGCGAGGGCTTTGGCACTTCTACAACCACGGATCGGATGAGAACGAGGCCGCGCGAACCTTCTTCCGCCGCGCTATCGAGCTCGATCCGAAGTTCGCGCCTGGCCATTACGGCTATGCGCTGGCCCTGCAATGGGAGATTTGGCACTACTCGACGCGCCCCTTCTCAGAGGTTCAGGGGCTCCCGCTCGCGGAAGCGCTGATCGCCGTTTCGCTCGACGACAAGGACGCCATGGGGCACGCCGTTCTGGCGCATATGCGGATGTGGGGCGGCGACTGGGAAGCGGCGATCGCCGAAGCTCGCAAGGCGGTCGCGCTCAATCCGAACGGTGCGTTCGGGATCGGTATGCTCGGTTGCGTCCTGGGGTTTGGCGGGTATCGCGAGGAAGCGCTGGACCATTTGCGCAAGGCGATGCGCGCCAGCCCGCATGATCCGTTTACCTCGCTTTGGCTCCTCTGGATCGGGCTGATCCAGTTCTTCGCACGGCAATTCGCCGCCGCCGCGGAGACCTTGCGCCAGGTTGGCCGTCTGCGGCCCTATTATAACAACTACCATACAGCGCTCGCGGGGGCCCTGGCCTATCAGGGACATCTGGACGAGGCACGCCGCGTCCTGTCGCGCGCGCCGCCCGTGGATCCTCGTTATCAGCTTGCGCCCTGGCTGCGGCCGGAAGATATCGCGCTTCGCGGCGAGGGTTTCCGTCTCGCGGCCGGTGATTTGAATGGCTCAGCGAGGGAGTGCGGAAAGCAAGCGAACCTGCGCGACGGCGACGCTTGATTTAAGCCGGATAGCCTCATTTCGGTACACCGTGGAACGACCGATCGGAAACTCCGGAACCCATCATTAATAAGAACGGAACGTTGGAATTCTTGGCTTAGATTACTTCGGTGCAAGAGTTCGGTGCGGATCGGGGGTCCGCTTGGGGTCGATTGCGGCTGTCCGTCACGGACTCTTTCCGACTGACTGGCGACGGCGTGCGTCTCGAAACGAAAGGTCGGACACAGAACCCGCCTCCGGATAGACGGCGCGCGGGCGGATCAATGTGCCGTCGCGCCACTGTTCCAGCGCGTGCGCGATCCAGCCGACTGTCCGTCCGACGGCAAAGACGGCAAAGGCGGCGCCGGTCGGCAGGTGCAGACACTCTTCCAGCATCAGCAGCGCGAAATCGATGTTGGGAAGGATGCCGGTCATCGACTGCATCGCCTCGATCAGATGACGCGGACGCGGAGCAAGCTGAAAGCGGGACAGCAACGCCGCGGCGCGCGGATCGCCGTCGGGGTACAGCGGATGACCGAACGCAGGGATACGTTCGCCGCGCGCCAGTCTGACCGCAATGGCACCTGAAGGATCGGCTGCGACGAGGGGGTCGGCGAGCAGATGACGCACCTCGTTTGTCATGCCGCCATGCAGCGGGCCGATCAGCGCCGTCAGACCCGCCAGCACGCAGGCCCCAAGCGGCGCCCGGGTCGATGCCACGACCCGCGTCGCGTAGGTTGAGGCGTTGAGCTCGTGATCCGCCGTCAACACCAGTGCGCGGCGGATCAGGTCGGCTGCCTTCGGCCCAACGCCCCACGCCGACGCCAGCCGATCGTGCAGCGGCAGCGCGGACGATTGGTTGGCAACACCGGGCAGGCCAGCCGCCGCCCAGGCCATGCGGTCCAGAATGCGCATGGCATCCGGCAATACGCGTTCCACCCTGCCCGTCCAGCGACCGGCCATCGCGAGGTCCGCCATCGCGGCGATGCACTGTTCGGCAACACCCGCCGCGGCGCGCGCTCGCGGCCAACTCCGTTGTGACCGGGGCTGCGGCAGAGCTTCCACCTGCCAAAGCAGCTCGGCCACCGCCTCGAGCGTCGCAGTCGCGGACAGCGCGATCGCGTCCTTGCCACGGTACTCCAGCCGGCCGCCTTGAATACGGGTGATGGCGGAAACCAGGATCGGCTCGCCCCAACTTATCGTCGAGGCAGCCACGGCACGCCGGCTGCGTCCGCTCCGATTGCGCTCGGCGAGCCGGTGCACATCGGCCGCGTCATACAGGCTGCGGCGAGGATCGTCCGGCGCGGCGGTCACCCCGATGCGGCCGCGGCTGACATAGGCATACAGCGTCTGGCGCGAAACACCGAGGCTTGCGGTGGCATCGGCGGCGGTCAGCCATCGTGAGGCAGGGGTTACATCATCAGCGGGCATATTGATTTAATTGATCAAGATTGACGTTCATCTGCTCAATGTATGCCATGGCAGCGTCAACCAGCCAAGGAGGGCGCACATGCCACGTGGCGAGACGAGCAATGTTGCTGACGGTCTGGAGAATGTGGTCGCGGCGGAGACCGTTCTGAGCAAGGTCGATGGCGACGCAGGCGTGCTGATCCTGCGCGGCCATTATCTGCAGGATATCGCGGGCAAGCGCAGCTTCGAATGGCTGACCGGCCTGCTGTGGCAGGACTTCGTGGAACGTCCTCTGGACGAGGCAGCGCTGCGCCGCGACCTCGGCGTGGCGCGCGAGCTCGCGTTCGAGCGCATGCGCGACCTGCTGCCGCTGGCCGGGCGCCTGCCGCCGCTGGCAGCGGTCGAATGCTGTTGGCCAGCGTTCCGGACGATGCCGAGGATGCACCGCTGCTGCTGACCGCGACCGTCGCGGTAGGATTGGCCGCCGTGATCCGCATTCGCAGCGGGCAAGCACGCAGTCCCGCCGAACGCGGGCATCGGTCATGCAGCCGATTTCCTGCGGATGCTGAATGATGCGTCGCCGACCCCCGAGGACAGCAGCGGCGTTGGAGACCTACCTGCTCTGCTCGGTCGATCATGGGCTGAACGCATCGACGTTCACCGCACGCGTTGCGGCGTCCACGCAGGCCAGCCTGACCGACGCCGTCACCGCCGCGCTGTGCGCGCTGAAGGGTCCGCTGCATGGCGGCGCGCCGGGTCCGGTGCTGGATATGCTCGACTCAATCGGCCCGGTCGAGAATGCCGAGACCTGGCTGGACGCGGCGGTGATGCACGGTGATCGGCTGATGGGCTTCGGCCATCAGGATGTACCGCGTGCGGGACCCGCGCTGCGACGTGGTGAAGGCGGTCGTGTCTAGGTTGGGCCGCGACACCGGGCGGCTGCGTTATGCGGAGGCGGTCGAACAGGCGGCGCTCGCGGTGCTGGAAAAGCGCAAGCCGGCCCGCTCACTACAGACCAACCATGAGTTCTACACCGCGCTGCTGCTCGAGGCGCTCGGCCTTCCGCGCGATGCATTCACCGGCGCCTTCGCGGTGGCACGCGTGGTGGGGTGGATCGCGCACGCCCTGGAGCAGCAGGCCGGCGGAAGGCTCATCCGGCCGCAATCAGAATATGTCGGGCCGCTGCCACCATGACCGCTAGTCCTCGCCGAATGCGTACTCCTCCGATATGTCCTGGCCGGTGTAGTCGCGCATCAGCGCCGCCGCGATCACGCTGATCACCGCACATATGCTGATATAGACAGCAGATCGCCACCCAGGAGCGGTACGAAGCAAACAGCGCGGCGGCGATCAGCGGTGCCGGACCGCCGGCGATGATCGAGGCAAGCTGGTAACCGATCGACGCACCGGTATAGCGCAGCCGTCCGGTGAAGCTCTCGGCGATCAATGCCGCCTGCGGTCCATACATGATGTCGTGCGGGATCAGCGACAGCACGATCGCCACAAAGATCCAGAACGGCATCAGCGTATCGAGCAGCCCGAAGTAGATCCAGCCGAACACACCGGTGACGACGGCGCCGATGATATACACCCGTCGGCGTCCGAACCTGTCCGACAGATGGCCGGCGATCGGGATCGAGAAGAACGACACCACCGAGGCCACCAGCACCGACGCCAGCAGCAGGTCGCGTGACACCTTCAAGGTTCCAACACCATAGGCGAACACGAACGCGGTGAAGATGTAGAATGGTGCCTGCTCCGCCATCCGCACGAATGCGCTGAGGAACATCTCCTTCGCCTGCAATCGGAACACCTCGGCGACCGGCGCGCGCTCGATCCGGTTCTCTTCGACCAGGCGTCGGAAGGTTGGCGTCTCCAGGATGCCGAGACGGATCCACAAACCGATCGCGACCAGCACGATGCTGATCAGGAACGGCACCCGCCAGCCCCAGGTGGCGAATGCATCGCCTGACAGCGAGCTGAATGCCAGCACGGCGAGATTGGCGAGGAACAGCCCCGACGGCACGCCGAACTGCGGCCAGGATGCGACGAAGCCGCGATGGTGACTGGTGCGCGCCCACTCCATCGACAGCAGCACCGAGCCTCCCCACTCGCCGCCGACGCCGATGCCCTGGATGAAGCGCAGCAGCGTGAGCAGGACCGCGCCCCAGATACCGATGCTGGCGTAGGTCGGCACCAGACCGACCAGGAACGTCGCGATGCCCATCAGCATCAACGTCGCGATCAGCGCCGACTTGCGTCCCAGACGATCGCCCCAATGGCCGAAGATCGCCGCGCCGATCGGCCGTGCGGCGAACCCCACGGCGTAGATCGCGAACGCCTCCAGCGTGCCGACCAGCGGATCCGAACGCGGAAAGTAGAGCTTCGCGAAGACCAGGCCGGTGACCGTGCTATAAAGAAAGAAGTCGTACCATTCGATGGTCGTGCCGATCGTCGAGGCGATCACCGCGCGACGAAGCTGCGCCCGATGCTCCTGTTCGCTGAGAGGCACCAACTCCTCTGTAACCCGCGCCGCCGCACTGCTGCCTGACATGGATCGATTCTCCCGTGCCGGTTCTTGTCATCAAATGACGAGAACGCA
Source organism: uncultured Alphaproteobacteria bacterium (assembly GCA_963776505.1). Classification (GTDB taxonomy): domain Bacteria; phylum Pseudomonadota; class Alphaproteobacteria; order Acetobacterales; family Acetobacteraceae; genus JAMXLO01. The sequence goes on along the minus strand of CAVZNH010000083.1, from coordinate 204,299 downwards.
TGCACGGGCACTTCGTTCATTATTCAGCCGCTACGACCATTGCTTCGACGTCGCCCCAGAGTTCCGGTCGCAGCTCCTCCTTGCGATCCGGAAATGCCAGCGCGCATCCCAGGGTCACGACGCCGAATCCCGCCATGACCAAGGTGACCACGGCCAGACTGCCGGTGCGCTCGTGCAGCCAGGCGACCGCTGGGGCGGCTGCCGCGGCGCCGAGAAAGCCCACGAAGAACCGCACCGAGTACATGCGCGTCCGCAATGCGGGGGAGAGATAGCGCGCGGTCATCGTCTCGTTCACTGTCACTTGACCGAAGATCGCCGCCGCCACAATCGCGGCCATCGGCACCACGATCCAGCCGTGCGCATAGGAGACCGCCACCAGGGCCGGTACCAGCAATGCGCTCACCGGCAGGAACACGCGCTTCAGTGTCATCCGATCGATCATCCGGCCGACGGTGAACTGGGTGAGCGCGCCGCACAGCGTGGCGAGAAACGCTGCCGATCCCACCAGCGGCAGCATGCGTGGATCGTCGCCGAGCCGCTCCTCCATCAGCTTCGGCAGCAGCAGCGTGAAGGCATTGAACACCAGGCCGGAGACGACCGCGATCAGCAGCAGCACGATGACCGCACGGCGCACCAGATGGCGCGGGATGTCGGGAAACGGCCGCGCTCCATGTCGCACGATGGCCTCGGGAGCCGGCAGTCGCAGCCACGCGAGGCCGAGCGCGACGCAGGCGAGGCCCGGCAGCAGGAAGGCGGTGCGCCAGCCGGCCACGTCGGCAAGCAACGCGGTCATCATCGGTGCCAGCGCCACTCCCAGGTTGCCGAACACGCCGTTCACGCCGATGGCGCGGCCCGGCTTGTCGCCGGCGGCGTCCACCAGCATGGCGGTGCCGATCGGATGGTAGATCGCCGCGAACAGCCCGGTGGCCGCGAGCGTGACCGCCAGCACCGCGGGCGAACCGGCAAACGCGGTCGCCGCCATGGAGAAGCCGGTGCCAAGGAAGAACAGGGTCATCAACGCCGGCCGGCCGACGCGCTGCGCAATCCACCCCTGCGGCAGCGAGAACAGCCCGTAGAGCAGGAACATGCCCGTGGCGAGCGCCAGGATCGGCCCATACGCGTCGCCAAACCGCCCGTCCGGCACCGCCATTGCCAGCACCGCAGTGGGCAGGATCAGCAGCGAATAGTGAGTAAAGCCATGCGCGGCATTGATGAAAGCGATCAGGCGTGTGTTCGGTGTCACGTGCGAACCTCGTCGACTGGTGTTGCACCAGGACCCAAGGTAGGCTGTCTGACATTCGACGTACGGCCAAGTTTTGTCTCAGACCGGACACCCTGCCGACCGCTCCCGCCTGCGCCCATTCGAGGAGGCGCCCCGACCCCTTGTCGGCTATGCCTATGATTACGCCGATCCGCACGACACCGGCTGGCATCAGCATCCGCGTGCGCAGCTGCTGCACGCGATCGCTGGAGTGATGCGTGTGGTGACGCGGGCGGCGCTCTTCGTCGTGCCTCCAGGCACCGGCCTGTGGATGCCGGCAATGACACCGCACGTGACGCGAATGCCTGCGGGTCTGGCGATGCGGGCGCTGTTCCTGCGCGAGGATGCGGCACGTGCCGGCCCAGGCGCGGTGACGGTCGTCGCCGTCTCGCCCCTCCTGCGCGAGCTGATCCTGGCGGCCTGCGAACAACCGGTGATGTGGGACGAAGCAGGACCGGTGCGCCACGTCGTGGCGCTGGCGCTGCACGAGATCGGCCACGCCGCGACACGCCCGATCGCGGTGCCGGCGTGTCGAGATCCGCGGCTACAGCGCGTTACCGAGGCGCTGCTGTCCGATCCGGCCGATCCGCGCGGGCTGGAAGCGTTCGCCGGGATCGCCGGTGCCTCGGCGCGCACCTTGGCGCGGCTGTTTCGCCGAGAGACCGGCATGAGCTTCCAGGCGTGGCGACGGCAGTTGCGGCTGACCGAGGCGCTGGCGTGCCTCACGCAAGGCGCCACGCCGGCCCGTGCAGCGGCCGCGGTCGGCTACAACAGCGGTCCCGCATTCGGCGCGGCGTTCCGCGCCGCGTTCGGCACGACACCCGGCCGGTCGCGCTGAATTTCTACGCCGGCTGTTCGCCGATCAGACGCAGCACCGCCGTGCCGTAGCGCTGCAGCTTCGATGCGCCCACCCCCTTCATCTGCCCGAGCTCCTCGATGCTCGAAGGCCGCACCGCCGCGATGTCGCGCAGCACGGTGTCATGAAAGATCACATACGGCGGGATGTGCTGCTTCTTCGCCTCCGCGGCGCGCCAGGCACGCAACGCCTCGAACAGGCTTTCCCCTTCCGAGCCGGAGGGCTGCGCAACAGTGTGACGCTCGGGACGCCGCACCTCGGTGCGCCGCCTGCCTTCCTCGCGCAGCATCACTGGTGTCTCGCCACGCAGAACCGGCCGCGCCTTGTCCTGCACCAGGAACAGCCCGCCGTGCCCCGCCGTGTCCACATCCAGCGCGCCGAGCGCGATAAGCTGGCGGATCAGCCCACGCCAAAACGGTGCAGCATGATCGGCACCGACACCGAATGTCGGCAGCCGATCGTGTCCGTGCCGCAGCACGCCTTCGGTCGTCTCACCGCGCAGCACCGCAATGATGTGCAGCGCGCCGAACACCTGATTGGTGCGATACACCGCCGATAGCACCTTCTGCGCTTCCACCGTCGCGTCCACCATCAGCGGCGGCGCAGAGCAGTTGTCGCAATGGCCGCAGGGTTCCGACAGCTCTTCACCGAAACACCCGAGCAGCGAACGCGTGCGGCACGATGCGGCCTCGGTGAGCGCGATCATCTCCTCGAGCTTCGTGCGCATCACCCGCTTCTGTGTCTCGGGCGCAGCGGATTGCGCCAGCCAGTGGCGCGCCTGGGCGATGTCCTGGCCGCCATACAGCAGCAGCGTCTCCGCCGGCTCGCCATCGCGACCGGCGCGGCCGATCTGCTGGTAATAGGCCTCGGGGCTGTCCGGCATATCCAGATGCACCACGAAGCGCACGTCCGGCCGGTCGATCCCCATGCCGAACGCGATCGTCGCCACCACGACCACCGCCTCGCCGGAACGAAACCGCGCCAGCGCCTCACGCTTGGTTTCTGCCTCCAGTCCGGCGTGGAAGGCGACCGCCGGAATTCCCTTGCCCCTCAGCTTCTCGGCAACGCGCTCGGTCTTCGCACGCGTCCCGCAATAGACGATGCCGCAGACACCGGAATGGCGCGCCAGCAGGTCCAGAAGCTGCGCGGTCTCGCTCACCTTTGCCGCGGCGGCGATATGCAGGTTCGATCGATGGAAGCTGGCGACAAAGGTCTCCGCGGCCTCCATCTTCAGCGCGCGCAAGATATCATCGCGCGTGCGCGGATCGGCTGTCGCGGTCAACGCGATCCGCGGCACGCCGGGAAACTGATCGACAAGGCACGCCAGCCCGCGGTACTCCGGTCGAAACTCATGCCCCCATTGCGACACGCAATGCGCCTCGTCGATCGCGAACAGCGCGAGTTGCAGGCGCGACAGCCGCTCTAGCGTACCGTTGCCGAGCAGACGTTCCGGCGAGATGTACAGCAGGTCCAGCCGCTGTTCGATCAGATCGCGCGTGACGCTGCGCGCCTCGGCCGGATCAAGATCCGAATGCAGGGCACCGGCCGATACGCCGAGCTGTCGCAGCGCCGCCACCTGATCGTCCATCAGAGCAATGAGCGGCGAGATCACCACCGCGGTTCCAGGTCGGCATAACGCCGGAACCTGGAAGCAGATGCTCTTGCCCCCGCCGGTCGGCGCCAGCACCAGTGCATCGCCGCCCGCGACCACATGGCGCACTGCCTGTTCCTGCTGGCCGCGAAAGCCCGGGAAGCCGAACACGCGGCGCAACACGGCCGTCGGCTCGTCCCACGCTTCCGCCTGCACCAGAGATTGCAACATGATGCGATCAGTGCCGGTCGAAGCTGATCTCCACCCGACGGCTCTCCTGTGCGGTCAGAGCGAACTGCACCGGTCCATGGCCGCGCTGCTTCACATGCTTCGGATTCGACGCCATCCGACTGCAACTGATCGACGACGACCTGCGCGCGCAGATCGGCCAGCAGGATGTTGGCCTGGCGGCTGCCGATGGTACTGGCAAAGCCGTTCACGTGCACGACGGCGCCGGGGTGCGACTTCGCCCAATCGGCGGCATGACTGATCACCGACTGCGCCGGATCATCGATCTGCGCCGACCATTCCTGAAAGAATACGACGAACCGCTCCACCGGTGGGTCTGCCGCGCTGGCACTGCCGGTCGCTGCACACAGTAGCAGAAGCAGTAGCCCGAGGCGGTGCATGGCCAATTCCCTTCTGGCGCGAGACGGCCATTGTCCTGCCGGGCAGTTAACCCGCCGTCAACTGAAAGTGCCGCCAGGACCTATCGTTGAAGCGCGAGTTGCTCCGATATCGTCATTGCGAGTTCCACTCCCGCCCGCAACTCGCGAAGCCGCGACCGCCCGGTCATCGCGAGGAGCACGGTCGGCCTCGAATAGACTACTTTGGGTGGAAAGGCGGCAGCCTGTGCCCATGCTCCTGGCGTCACCCCTGGACAATGCTCGGTCGCACATCCCAAATATGATGACCTCCATTGAGACCAACCAAGGATCGGGGGAGACCAACGAACGGATGCCCTCGCCACGGCTAATAGCCATCGTCAACATCACAGATGATTCGTTCTCCGATGGAGGACGCTACCTGGACCAACACGCCGCCATCTCACATGCAGACAGCCTGCTCGAAGCAGGGGCAGACGTCGTCGATCTTGGTGCCATTGCCAGCAACCCGGATTCCATCCGAATTCCCGTCGACGTAGAGGTCGAACGTCTTGCACCCGTCATCTCGCATCTCCAGGCGCGCGGTGCTCTGGTTTCCGTCGATACCTTCCGACCCGAAGTGCAGGCCTACGCTCTGCAACGCGGGGTGGCGTTCTTGAATGATATCCATGGCTTTCCTCACGCGACCATGTATCCCGCACTCGCCGCAGCGTCGTGCCGGCTCATCGCCATGCACTCCCTGCACGGCCCCAATCACATTACGCGCGACGACATTCCGGTCCCGGACGTCGTTGATACGATCATCCGCTTCTTCGAGAAACGGCTGGCAGACCTGGAGCGCGCAGGTATCGCGCGTCGGCGCATGATCGTTGATCCAGGCATGGGCTTCTTTCTTGGCTCCAACCCGCTTGCATCGTTCGCTGCGCTGGCCGGCATCGACCGCATCAAGAGTGCACTCGACCTGCCGTTATTGGTCTCGGTGTCCCGCAAGTCGTTCCTGCGGCACATCACCGGACGATCTGACGCAACGCAAGCCGGACCAGCGACCCTGGCAGCAGAAATCTATGCTGCGCTCGGCGGCGCAGACTTCATTCGCACCCATGACGTCGCGGCGCTGACGGATGCGATGAAAGTTCTGCGCGCAGCACAGGCCGCCGAGATCACAGGATCGCAAAATACTCCCGATGTTCCCAGTCGGTGACGTCGGACAGGAAGCGGCCGACTTCAAACTCCTTCAGCTTGATGAAGTAGTCGATGAATGGTAGAGATACGGATCTGCCGCCGGCTCTCCGACGCGGTTTTCCAGTCGCGTGTCGGCCATCGCTAGGCTGCCTGACGACGCGCACCATCACCGCCCGATTATCATAAGCCCACACAATGTGATCCGGCGCCATCGATTTCGGCATATGGCGTTTGTAACCGTTGATCGTCGGCGTAGTGAACGCAGCGGTAGCGTCCGCATGTTGCAACAGTCCGCCCAGCCAGTTGCGTGCCAGCTTCGATGGTCCGTCTGGATGCGGAAACAGCTGATCGCAAGGGCACCATGCGTTCGCGCCAAGGCTATCCGTAAGTGACTCATCTCGGCTGAACTGACGGAGACCTCCCTTGTCCCCAACCGGTCAAAACCTCTGTGCCGATGTACTAGGCCGCGGCGGCGATCGCCTTGCCGGCGGACAATCGCCAGATCCGATCAAGCCGCTCCACGCCTGTCAGGCGATGCACGATCAGAATCACACTGCGTCCGTCCGCCACTTCATTCAGCGTGGCGAGGAACGCGCGCTCGGTTTCCGCATCCAGTCCGGCGCATGGTTCATCGAGAATCAGGATCGGCGCCGGCGACAGCAGTGCGCGCGCCAGCGCGAGGCGCCTGCCCTGACCGCCAGAGAATCGCGCGCCACCTTCGCCGACCCAGGTGTCGAGCCCATCCGGCAACGCCCGCACCATCTCGCCGATCCGCGCCGCATCCAGCGCAGACCATAACGCCGCATCGTCGGCATCTGGCCGCGCCAGCTTCAGGTTGGCGCGAATGGTGTCGTCGAACAGATGCGTCGCCTGGGCGAGCCAGCCGATTCGTCGGCGCACATCCGCCGCAGCCAGCGTGGCAATATCGACGCCACCGAGTAGCACCCTGCCCTGCTGTGGTGCCGCCACCTTCAGCGCCAGTGCAGCGAGCGTCGATTTTCCGGCGCCCGACGGTCCAAGCAATGCAACGCGCGCGCCCTGCGGGACTTCGAGCGCAAGCCCGTCGAACACCGACGCCCGATCAGGCTGCCAGTGGAAATGAACCGAGTCGAAGCGCAGCGCGAAGTCCATGGGAACCTGTCCCGGATGCGGCGGATCAGGTACCGGCACGGGCGTATTCGCGGCTTCGATGACACGATGCGAGGCCGCCGCGGCATGGCCGGCAAGAACACCGGCGCGCGGCAATCCGCCGACCGCCTCGAATGCCGCCACGGTCAGGAAAGCAGCGACGACGCCAGCCACCGGACTGCTGCCCGCCGTGATCAGAACGGCGAGGATCGCTGCCTGCCCGCACAGCAACGCGCCCGCATTCGCACGCGCGGCACGGCCCGCAAGTTCGCGCTGTGTGGTCAGCAATGTCGCCTCGCGCGCCTGCACGGCAGCCAGCATGCGGCCTTCGGCGCCGAACGCCCGCACCTCGCGCAGTCCGGTCAGCGCATCGAGCGTGGCAATGCGCAGGCCACCCGCGGCATTGGCCAATGCAACGCCGGCACGCTCGGCCGCGCGCGCGCTCAGCCAAGGCAACGCGAATGCAGCGACCGCGAACAGGACGCCGATCGCGAGGGCCAGCCAGACGCTGTGCATTCCGATCAGCACCACGAGCAGCGGGAAAATCAGCACCGCGCCCGCGAGCGGGACCAGAATACGAAGATACAGCCCATCGAGCGCCTCGATGTCACCGACCAGGCGGGCCAGCACGTCGCCAGCCTGGCGAAAGCCAAGCCCGCCGGCAGAACCGTGAGCGAGATTGCGGAAGAACCACACCCGCAGATCGGCCAGCGCACGGAACGTGGCCGCATGTGTCAGCAGCCGTTCGGCGTAGCGCAGCACGACTCGTGCCGATCCAAGCACCCGCAGCGCCACCGGTGCCGCCAACGTCCCGACGGCAACCGCAGCGCCGACTACCACGCCGCCAAGCGCCATCATCGACACGCCCGCCGCGAGCGCCGCCAACGACACCACGATGCCAGCCGCCAGCCAGAGCGCACGCCCGCGCCAAAGGCCGAGTATGTGGAGTACGTCGGTCACGCCGCACCACGCGCCGGAACGGCACGCCCTTCGCGGATATCGAGCCGCCGACCCGGGAGCCCGTGCGCTGCGGAAGAGTGGCTGGCGAGGATCACAGTCCGTCCCAGCGCCAGACGTCGCAGGCTGTCCAGCACTTCACGCTCGGTCGCCGGGTCGAGATGCGCCGTAGGTTCATCCAGCAGCAGCAGCGGGGCATTCTTCAAGAACGCGCGGGCGATCGCCACGCGCTGTGCCTGGCCGCCGGACAGACCGTAGCCACCTTCGCCTACCGCTGTATCAAGGCCATCGGGCAATACGGCGGAAAACTCGGTGACGCTGGCGCTGCGCGCCGCTTCCTCGACTTCGGCGTCGGTGGCTTCGGGGCGGGCGAAGCGGATGTTGTCGCGAATGGTGCTGGCGAACAGCACAGGGCGCTGACCTATCCAGCCGGTGAGCCGCGCAAGCGCCTGTGGCACCAGGTCCGCGATGTCGGCACCGTTGATGGTCACGCGTCCCTTATCAGGTCGGACGAAGCCCAACAAAATCTCGATCACCGTCGATTTGCCAGCGCCCGAGGGGCCCGCCAGCACCAGCGTTTCCCCGTCCGGCACTCGGAAGGAGAGTCCGTTCAGCGCGGGCCCCCGGGCCGGGTCCCAGGTGAAATGCACGTCCTCGAATGCGACAGCGATGCCCTGCGCGGTGACCGTGCGAACGTCGCGTTGCGGCTGCGGGGGCGCCTGCGGCGGCAGATCAACCAGCGCCTCAGCCGCGCCTGCGGCATGCAGCCGGTCCTGGTAGGCGGCGGCGAAGCTCCGCAGCGGGGCAAAGAACTCGGGAACCAGCAGCAGGACGAACAGTGCGATCCCGGGATGCGTCATGTCGCCGGAGGCCAGGAGCACACCGTAGTGCAGCGCCAGCACGACGAAGGCGAGCGCCGCCGCAAGATCGAGCGCGGCCGAGGACAGAAACGCCACACGCAGGACCCGCATGGTGCGTCGGCGAAGTTCATCCGCCGCCACGGCCAACGAATTCGCCTCGGCATCCGCCTGGCCGTACAGGACGATGGTGGCAATGCCACGCACGCGGTCGAGGAAGCGCGCCTGCAATCGCGCCAACGCCAGGAACTGGCTGCGCGAGGCGGCCGCCGCGCCGATCCCTGCCGCGGCCATCGCAACCGGGACCAACAGGCCACACAGAACCAATACGAGTGCGGCCACAGGATCGGCCAGCAGAGCAGCGATCGCCACAAGCAGCGGGCCGCCAATCGCCAGGGAGGCAGCTGGCAGCCAGCGGGAGTGAAGCCCATCCAGCGCCTCGATGCGATCCACGACGATCGCGGTTAGCTCGCCGCTGTGGTGGGTGCGGAGCCGCGACGGCCCAGCATGCAGCAAGCGCGACAGCGCATCGGTTCGCAGCCGCCGCCGCGCCGCAGCTCCCGCATTGAACGCGGCGCGCTCGGCCGCGATCGACGCAGTCGCTCGCAAAACGGCGAGCACCGCGAAGCCCCCAAGCAATCCAACCGTGTCCCCGGCGTGCCCGGTCAGGGCGCCGGCGAGCAGCATCGCCACGCACCAGGCCTGGCCCACGGCCGACGCTGTGTTCAGCAGGCCAAGCAGCACGACCGGCCATATCGCCCGGCCACCAGTGCGCCGCTCCTCACGTAGCCAGGCGCGTGATGCTGTCTTGCTGTCCCCGGATTGCATCCTGCCGCCCGCTTAGCTCAGACCATCCGCGCTGGACAGGGCGGAACGGCTTAAATGTGGGCAATGTCCGCCGGCCGCGACGGATGGTCGCGCTTGCAACCCGCCTTCCGCATAGCTAACTAGATTAGCTACATGACCGTTGTAACCATCCACGCCGCGAAGACACACCTGTCCCAGCTCCTGGCACGCGTCGAGGCCGGAGAGGAAATTGTTCTGGCGCGAGGACGCCAACCGGTCGCCAGGCTGGTGCCGTACCACCGATGCGCAGCCAAGCGTGAGTTCGGAGCATTGCGCGGCATGGTCTCGATTGGCCCCGAGTTCTTTGAGCCATTGCCGGAAGACGAACTGACCGACTGGGAGCGATCAGCCTGAACCTTCTGCTCGATACCCACGCCTTCCTTTGGTGGATCGCAGGCGACACCGCTCTATCGTCAACCGCGCAGTCGGCTATTGCCGACGCGGGCAATGCCGTTTTCACCAGCGCCGCGTCCGCCTGGGAGATCGCAACCAAGTTCCGGATCGGCAAGCTGCCAGGCGTGGCAGCAATCGCCGCGGATCTTGCGGCCGTGCTCGACACACAGGGTTTCGTCCCGCTGCCGATTTCGTTCGTCCACGGCCAGTTGGCCGGAGCGCTGCCTGGTCCACTGCGTGACCCGTTCGATCGGATGCTGATTGCGCAGGCTATACACGAAGACATGGTATTGGTATCGAACGAGGTCAGCTTCAGTGCCTACGGCGTTCGCCGCCTATGGTAGCGTTTCAGTACATCACGTCCCCGCCGTTCGGCGACAATGTTGCCCCGACATAGAAACCACCGTCCGGACCGGCCAGCAGCAGCGCGGTCGCGGCAATCTCCTCGGGACGGCCGAAGCGATGCACCGGCAGCGCGTCGATGAACGCCTGGCGGTCACCGGGCGCCATCGTCGCGGTCAGATCGGTGACAATCGGGCCCGGCGCGACCGCATTCACGCGCACGCCCCGCGACGTCGCCTCGCATGCCAGCGCACGAGTGAAGCCGATGATCGCCGCCTTCGCCGCGCAATATGGCGTTGAGTTCACGGCACCCTTCAGCCCGCGCTGCGAGGCCACGTTGATGATGCAGCCGCGCCCACGCGCGGCCATTGCCGGATACACAGCCTGCGCCATGAAGAACATGCCCTTCATGTGCACATCCAGGATCCGGTCGTAGTCCGCTTCCGTGTAGTCCTCGAACCGCTTGCGGATGTTCATGCCGGCGTTGTTGAACAGGATGTCGATCGGGCCGAGCGCCGCCGCGGCCTCCTGCGCGAACGCGCGGGTTGCGGCGATGTCGACCACATCGAGCGATCGATGCATCGCACGACGCCCAAGCGCACGAATCTCATTCGCCGTCTCCTCGGCTTTAGTCCCATCGTCGAGATGGCAGAACGCGACGTCCGCGCCTTCTGCCGCGAAAGCGAGCGCCGTTGCCCGGCCGATGCCGCGCGACCCGCCCGTGATCAGCGCAACCTGTCCTGCAAGCTTCATCAACATCTCTCCTCAGCAATCCATTCGATCCAGCCACCATGCGGGTCGGTCCATGCAACTGGCGCACCATCAACCGAAAGAAGGAATGCACCGCGCGGACCGGGCCGGGTAAGCCTCTCGCGAACTGACGGTAACACCCCTGGCACTTCGTTGCTGACCCAGACGGCGCCCAGTTCGCGCACAGTCCGCATGAATTCCTCACGTAGAGCCGGTTCTCCCACATAGGCGAGCACCGCCGAATGGAACACCACAAGCGTTGCCTGCGATGGAGCCTGTCGCGCACAGGCTTCCAGGTCGTTCAGCAGATTGCCCTGAACGATACGAGGCGGATCTTGCCTTGCCACCGCGATGGCCGCGCGCAGGCGATCAAGGCGATCGGATTGCTCGGGCCACACCAGCGTTTCCAGCCAGGCGCGATCCGCCGCGTCCGCGACATCCACCGGATGCAGGTCAAGGCCGAGCCGCCACGTGACTCGCGGTCGCATCGCAGGCAGCGGCGTTGCTTCGCCGGCGCGGCAAGGGAAGATCGGTGCATCCGCCGACCCAGGCGCCAGTTGCGATACCCCATAGTCGTAGCCATAGCGATCGGGGAGGAGGCACAAACCGGCTGACGCACCCACTTCGAGCAGCGCCAGCGGTTGCGGCAATCGCGCCAATACAGGCAAAAGCGTGGCGCAACGGCCTGCTTCATTGGTCTGCGTGCGGCGTGCCAGAATTGTCGCGCGTATGGCTGGTGCATTGTCGCGCAGCATCGTGCGAAACGCCGGCCAATCGCGTGGCGTGCCGCACACATGGCGCAACGCCGCGAACAGCAGGTTGGGCTGCTGCTTGTCGTCAGGCAGCGCTGCGAGAAACTTGAGCGTGAACGCATCACCAGCGACACCAAGGGCGCACGCCTCGTACAACGGCGAGCGACCGCGCGCCTCCACCTCGGCAAATCGCCTGAAACGCGCTGCGATTTGTTCGCTCACTGCATCCCCCGATCTCTGCCACATGTTGCGCCACAGCGGCTGCGAGGCCAAATTGCGCGCATGGAGCTGGCGCGCACCATTGCCGAGCTGCATGTCGGATGCAGGGCCTTGCGCCACCAATGTGGCGCGCTCGCGCTGGTGCCGACAATGGGAGCGCTGCACGACGGACATCGTGCGTTGGTGCGCGAGGCTGCGACGAGTGGTGCAGCCGTCGCGTCCATCTTCGTCAATCCGCTGCAGTTCGCCGCGAACGAGGATCTGTCGCGATATCCGCGCGATGAGGCGGGGGACCTGGCCACACTTGAGGCGTCAGGCTGTCAGCTTGTCTGGCTGCCGGATGTCGCCACGATGTACCCAGCCGGCGATGCCACGACCATCGACGTGACCGGACCGGCGGAACAGTGGGAGGGCGCAGCGCGGCCTGGGCACTTCCGCGGTGTCGCCACGGTGTGCGCCAAGTTGTTCGGCCAGGTGCAGCCAGATCGCGCATATTTTGGCGAGAAGGACTGGCAGCAATTGCAGGTGGTGCGCCGCATGGTCGCGGATCTGCATCTGCCTCTGGGGATCATCGGCGTGCCGACAGTGCGCGAGCCTGACGGACTGGCATTATCCTCACGCAATCGGTTTCTGACGGAGCAGGAGCGCGCGACGGCCCCGCTCCTCTATGACGTGTTGAGCTCTCTTGCACGCGCGTTGGCGGAGGGCAGTCCAGCGGATGCCGCGCTGGCCGACGCGCGCGGCAGACTGAGCGACGCAGGTTTTGAGGTTGATTACCTGGCACTGGTCGACGGCGTTACGATGCAGGCTCTGCACGAAGTGCGGCCCGGGTCACGACTGCTCGCGGCCGCCCGCCTCGGTTCGGTCCGGCTGCTCGACAACCTGGGCCCGTAGCGGGTCAGCGCGCAGGCTTCTCCCGCCCGCGGCGCAGCGCTTCATTCAGCGTCTCCAGTTCGATTGTCGGCTGAGACGGCTTGTCGGCCAATTTCTCGGCGAGCGCACGCACGAGGTCCGACCGCGCGACGATGCCGACCAGCTTGCCATCGCGCACCACCGGGACTCGCTTGATGCCCTTGTCGTACATCAGACGCGCCACCTCGCGCGCGGCTGTCTCTTCGGTGACGGTCATGGCACCCGGCGACATGACGGATCTCACCTTGTGATGCTGCTGCCGAATGCCTTCCACGAAGGCTGGCGCGAGCTCGAAACCTTCGGCCAGCATATCAAGCCATCGCGCCTCCCTGGCAGTGTACCCCTCGTGCCAGCGCACCAGATCGCCTTCGCTGATCATGCCAACGATCGCCCCGGCATCGTCCACCACCGGCATGCCGCTGATCCGACGCTGCGCCATCAGCTTCACTGCGTCCAGCAAACTCGTCTCCGGGTGCACCACCGCCACATCGCGGGTCATCAGTTCGCCTGCGGTAACCACTGCTTCGTCGAGCATTTTGTTTCCCTTTCTTCCGTCCGCGCCAGAGCCCCCAGGACTGGCGACCTTCGCTTTGCGGCGCTTCTAGCACACGCCCGTGGGGACGCGTTTGACCCAGATCAAGCCAGTCCCGAGCGGATCATGGTAAAACCGCCAGCCGAAAGTCCGGCGCACACACCGGGGGAAGGACTACCATGCCTGCTGAGGATACCAGTACATCGCCAATCGAGGAATCTGCGTCCACCGGCGGGTTGAAAAGGAAGGACTACGAGCGCGAGCTGGCCAGGCTGCATGTGGAGCTGGTCAAGCTCCAGCTGTGGGTCCAGCACAAGGGACTCAAGGTCTGCGTCGTATTCGAGGGCCGCGACGGCGCCGGCAAGGGCGGCACGATCAAAGCGATCACGGAACGTGTCAGTCCGCGCATCTTTCGTGTCGTCGCCCTCCCCGCTCCGACCGAACGCGAGAAATCGCAGATGTACGCCCAGCGATACATCCAGCATCTGCCCGCGGCGGGCGAGATCGTGATCTTCGACCGGAGCTGGTACAACCGTGCGGGCGTCGAGCGTGTGATGGGATTCTGCTCCGAGGAGCAGGCAAAGCGCTTCCTCCTGATGACGCCGATGACGGAGCGGGCATTCGTCGATTCCGGCATCATCCTGCTGAAATACTGGTTGGAGGTCAGTGAAGCGGAGCAGACACGCCGACTGCAGGCGCGGATCGATGACGGACGCAAGATCTGGAAGCTCTCGCCGATGGATCTCAAATCCTACAGCCGCTGGCATGACTATACGCGCGCACGCGACGAGATGTTCAAGGCGACCGATACACCCTGGGCCCCATGGTTCGTAATCCGTTCGGACGACAAGAAGCGGGCGCGGCTGAACGCCATATCGCACCTGCTGCGCCAGATCCCCTATGAGGACATCACGCGAGGGAAGGTGAAGTTACCAAAGCGGCAACATCATCACGGCTATCGCGAGCAGGACTATCCATACAAGTTTGTCCCGGAGCTCACCTGGCCAACCAACCAGCGCCCGCGATAGTGAGCCGCTGCGCTCAGCTCCCCAAAGCGCGCCTGGCTATGCTCGCGAGATAGCCTGCCGCGGCGGGCAGGATTGCATCGTTGTAGTCGTAGCTCGAGCTGTGCAGCCCACGACCGTCATCAGCCGGCCCATTGCCGATCCAGACGAACGCACCTGGCCGCTGCTGCAGATACCATGCGAAGTCCTCGCCGGTCATCGCCGGAGGCAGATCGCGCCGCAATGGCAGGCCGGCCGCCAGCACAGCCTCAGCCGCCAGGTCACGCTCCGCTGTGGTGTTCACCGTCACCGGATTGCCGCGACGCAACGCGACCTCGATCTGCACGTCGCAGCTCTGCGCCACGCCGGCCGCGACGCGATGGATCGCCGCCTCCACCGCATCGCACACCTCGTTGCGCAAGGTGCGCATCGTCCCGCGCATGAAAGCTTCGCCGGCAATCTGATTGGCAGCACTGCCTGCCTCCATGGTGGCTACAGTGATCACGACCGCGTCGAGCGGATCGACGTTGCGCGAGACAATCGTCTGCAGTGCCAGCAGCAGGTGCGCCGAGGCCACCATCGGGTCGCGCGTCAGATGCGGCATAGCAGCGTGGCCGGAGCGTCCCTTCACGCGGAACTCGATGCGTCCGCCCGAAGCCATAACAGCAGTATCGTGCACCGCCACGGTGCCGGCTTCGAGGCCCGGCCAGTTGTGGTAGCCAAAGATCCGCTCCATCGGAAAGCGCTCGAACAGGCCGTCGGCAATCATGCTCTTGGCGCCACCGCCGCCTTCTTCCGCCGGCTGGAATACCAGATGCACCGTGCCGGTCCACGAGAGGTCCTGCTGCAGCAGCGCCGCGGCACCGAGCAGCGAAGTGGTGTGACCGTCATGGCCGCAGGCGTGCATCACGCCGGAGTTGCCTGACGCATAGGCAAGGCCGGTGGTCTCCGCGATCGGCAGCGCGTCCATGTCGGCGCGCACCCCGACGCTGCGATTGGATTGGCCACGCGAAATCGTCGCGACAACACCGTGGCCGCCGACCCCGGCGACAAAGGGAATGCCAAGTTCCTGGAGCTTCGCACAGACGAAGGCGGCGGTTTCCGTCTCGTGCAGCGTCAGTTCCGGGTGCGCATGTAGGTGGTGGCGCCAGGCGGTCAGGGTGTCGACAAGCTTCTGGTCCATCCTGCAGGCGGTAGCGGATTTCCCCGTGCTCGGCAAATGGAACGTTGCAATTCCATCCAATTTGGCCCCGGCCCCCAGCTCACATCGATGCAGGCAGTCGCCGGCAGAGCCATGTCCCGATGAGCGCAAGGACTGCGATGAGCCCCAGCGCCGCCGACAGCCCGCCAAGCGCGAAGGCAACCGCCCCGGCTGCCACACCGATGCTTCCGGCGAGAAATGTGCAGGCGTTGATGATGCCGGACCCCGCGCCGGCCTGGATGGGCGGCAGGGTCGCAAGAGCGAGACGCGGTGCCGCAGCGTACGGCAATGCAAGCCCCGCACCGATCGCAAACAAGCCGACAACGAGCGCTACCCACGTCCGCTCGGCCGCGCCGACGGCAATCACCACGCTGGCCACGGCGATCAACAGCATGCCGCTGGCAAGGGCACGCCGCGGGCCGAAGCGGCGCATGAGCCACGGCGCGGAGAACGCGAAGATCAGCAGCCCGCAGCTCATCGGCAATAGCGACAGGCCGGCGCCGACCGGCGTCAGAGCAAGGCCCGTCGGGCTCTGCGCGTCCAGATTGTAGAACAACAGAAGTCCCAGGATGCACGACATCGCAATCGAACCCACCGCGATGGCGCGCACGAAGGCGGCTCCGGCGAACAGGCTCAGGTCGATGAGAGGATCGCGGACGCGGCGTTCCACCGACGCCAGCCCAACGAACGCCGCGATCGCCAGTGCAGCAAAACCCAGGAAGTCGAGCGGCGCCCGGGTCACCGCGGGCAACGCGTGCAGCGCCGAAACCAACGCGGACATGAAGATTGCGAGCAGCACAAAGCCCACCCAGTCGAACCGGCCAAACCGCCTGATGCTTGACGCCGGCGCCGCGCTTCCTTTGACAACGAAGCCGCTGGCAGCGACGACCATGCTGACACCGCTGGCCCAGAAGATCACCCGCCAGTCGACGTAATGGGTCAGCGCGCCGCCGATCAACGGACCCAGGCTGAAACCCAGCATCAGGAAGCCGGCCCAGGCGCCGATCGCCGAAGCACGGCGCTCGGGCGAGCTGACCGTGCTGATCGCAGCGAGCGTCCCGGGCACGGCCGCCGCTGCCGCCAACCCCTGAAGCGCGCGGCCGGCGAGAAGGAACGCAGGTCCCTGTGCCGTCGCGACAATGACCGACGCCACCGCGAACAGCGCCAGGCCCGCCATCGATACCCGCCGCGCGCCTTCCTGGTCGCACGCCTTGCCGCCAGGAATGATGCAGGCCGCCGATACGATCAGATAGGCGTTGATCGCCCATTCAAGCTGCGCGGCGTCCAGTCCAAGTTCGGCACGCATGGTGGGGAGCGCTGCCATGATCGCGGTGCCGTTGACGCCCAGCATCAGCATGCCAAGACAGCTTGCCGCCAAGGTCAGCCTCGCACGCGGGTCGGCGATGGCCGCCTGCTGCACGCCACTCACGACACTGCACGGATAAATGCGCCGACGGCCGCTAGCGCCCGACGCCCCTCCGCGAGCTGCGGATAAAACAGGTGCCAAGCGTGAATCATCCCCGGCCAGACCTGCAGGGTCACGTCGACATCGGCCTCACCAGCGGCGGCCGCCAGCCTGACCGAGTCACTCAGCAGCGTCTCAGCCGATCCGACCTGGATCAGCATCCTCGGCAGTCCGTGCAGGTCAGCGTGGATCGGCGAGACGAGTGGTGAGCGCGGATCGGTGCCGTGCAGATACACTGCCGCAGTCTCGACCAGGTACGGTTCTTGAATCAACGGATCGACCGCCGCCTTGCTCGCCATGCTCGCCCCGGTCATCTCGAGATCGACCCACGGCGAACTGCACCAGACAGACCCCGGCAACGTCACGCCGGCGTCGCGCAGCGAGAGCAGCGTCGCGATCGCGAGCCCACCACCCGCGCTTTCACCGGCAAGCGTGATGCGCGCCGGGTCGAAGCCGGACGACAGCAAGAAACGATACCCGGCGAGCGCGTCATCGAGTGCGGCAGGAAACGGATGCTCCGGCGCCAACCGATAGCCGATAGCCAGCGTGCGTGCTCCGGCCTGCCGGCCCAGCTCGGCCATGACATGGCGATGGCTGGCAATCGAGCCGGATATGTAGGCGCCCCCATGTAGAAACATGATGACGCGGTCCGCATCAGCGGACGGCGTCACGGTCCACTCCGCGGGGACTCCGTCGGCGTCAACCTCTTCGGTCCGCACGTCCGACGGCAGTGTGTACCTTGCACCCAATGCGTCCAGACGCGCGCGCCGTTCGACCAGTCCAGCAGGCCGCGGCGTCGCTTTCAGCGCTCCTCTGATGGCCTCGATCTCTGGATTTTCCATCGCAGTTCCTTTTGGCCACGCCGCCGCTTCCCGTGCGATCCGATCGCATGCAATCTAACCATCGCGAAGCAATCCGCGCCATAGGCGGCGCTCCCACCAGCGCCCACGGGAAACCAACATGACCCTCGACACCGCACTCCGCGTCGCTTGCATCCTTGGCTGCGCCTGCGTGCTCTCTGTCGCGCCATACAGCGCCTCGGCCGATGTCTCTGTGGCGGCGCCATCGACCCAATCGGCGATCGTCGCGGCCGTCGAGAAAGAGCGCAAAGCCTATGGCGGAAAGACCTCCGTTCCAGGCGTGCTTGTCGGCGTGTGGGACGGCTCCGGCGGAAGCTACGTGCACGGCTTCGGCGACGCCGATCTCGCGGCGCAGCGGCCCCTTACGGCAGCAGATCACTTCCGCGTCGGCAGCAACACCAAGACGTTCGTCATCAGCGTGCTTCTGCAGCTGGTGGACGAAGGCAAGCTGAGCCTGAACGATCCCATCAGCCGCTTCTCACTCGGCGTGACCATTCCGAACGCCGAGAACATCACGGTCGCAGAGCTTTGCCAGATGCGCAGCGGCCTGTTCGAGGCATTCGAACTCGCCGGAATTCGACAACATGAAACTAGAACCCGACATGAAATTCGAGCCGCGGACGATCATCGGATGGGCGATAAAGCAGAAGCCGTATTTCGCGCCCGGCAAAGGCTATCGCTACAGCAACACCAACTACCTGATTCTCGGATTGCTGATCGAGAGCATCACAAAGGAACCGGTGGGCGAGCAGATCCGCAAGCGCATCCTGGAGCCCTTCCATCTGACCCAGACCAGCTATCCCGACACCCAGGCAATGCCCGACCCATGGGCGCACGGCTATTCACTTCGCAAGGACGGCACGTGGGAGGATGTCAGCAACACGATACCGGTTTCGCTGATGGGAGCCGCCGGCGAAATCATCTCCGACATGGACGACATGAAGCGCTGGGTGAAGCTGTATGTCACCGGCAAGACCAATGGGCCGGCGACGCAGCGAGCGCGCCTGACATGCATCCCCATCGGTGAGGGAAACCTGGCATTCGGTCTCGGCATCGGCTGCAGCGCCGGCTGGTACGGCTACACCGGCGGACTGCCAGGCTACAACACGGCCGGCTATTACTTCCCCGCGGGAGATATCACCATCATTGCCTGGGTGACGTTGCAGGCGGAAAAGCCATCCCCCGGCGTCGCCAATTCGATATTCCGTGATATCGCACGCATCGTGACGCCGAAGAACGAACCCTTTGTAATTGGCACGCCCGCGAAAACAGTGGCGAGGTAGTGCATGTTTCCGTAAGTCAAGGTTACGATAGGCGTCAAACCTTGGGGAGCCGCATCCTATTGGCAACCGCGCGACGGTTTGGCGGGCGTGGCAGCTCGTCAAGTCGTGACGCGCACCACAGCCGGCGGCCGCCAGGTTCCGCTGCCTGCGGGCAGGATCGACGGCGGTGATACCTTTGGCCAATACAGGCGCATTACGAGGTAGATCGGCCCCGCTGGCGCTGGCAGCCAGTTGGATTCCTTATCCGCGCCAGGTGACTTGTGCTGGATGTAAATCGTCAGCGACCCGTCCGCGTTCTTTTTCATCTGCGGCAGCATCGGAGCGTTGACCAGATACCGGTTGATTGGATTCTTGATCAGCAACTGCGACTTGCCGTCATACATCGTGACCGACCAGAACGCGTCCACTGGCGGCAGCTGCCCAGCCGGGAACGTCAACGAGTAATTGTTGCCGGCACCGTTCAGCGCCTGCCCCGCCCCGTCCTTGCGCGTGAACGGATATGTCGCTTCCTCCGGGCTGTTGCCGTAGATCCCGGCCTGCGCGGCGGCAGCGCGCATGAGCCAATCGCCGTCGAAATGCGCCGCATCGCCTGGCAGGCCGCTGACATTCCAGCCATTAACGATCGCGCCGGCCTTGGCGACGGCGTGCTCGACCTGGCTCTGTCCCTGCTTCAGCCCGATCGCAATCTCCAGCTTCTGTGCCAGTGGCAGGTCGCTAAAATTGAACGTCTTTCCCGGGCCCACACCGATGCTCACCAGCTTGGCGCGAATATCTGCCTCGTTCGGCGCCGGCGGTGAGAATTGCAGCATAAAGTCAAGAAACTCGAAGAAATTCCGCTTTGCCAATTCCTTGGTGAATTTTGGAAACTTGATTACGGGGACAGCCGCCGGCGGCGGCTTGTTCAGATAGGCCGAGAGCGTCTGCGGGCGATACCCGGCCTGCACTTTCTTGACGTTGTCAATGTCATCCGGACCGAACAGCTGCGTACGAAAGATCGCCAGCGCCATCTGGGTGCTCGATTGAAAAACCTGCCGGATAAAACTATGACACAGCTGCATCGACACGGACAGGGACGCGCTTTGGGTCCAGCGTCGGGGCTGGATGGGCTTCGTTAGAACTGCTGTTTCACACTGCGAACACCCCACGCGCGGTGCTCCTACGAGGGATCCGCCCCAACCCGCACCAGCAGCTTGCCAAAATTGCGCCCGCCCAGCATGCCGGCGAGCGCATCGGGAGCATGTTCCAGTCCGTCCACCTCGTCCTCTCGGTAGATCAAACTACCATCGGCGACCCAAGGCGTCGCCAGCTTGCGCCACTCGGCCAGCTTCTCCGGCTTATCAGATACGATGAAGCCCTGAATCAGCACCCGCTTCCCGACAACAAAGCCGAGATTGGGACCGGGCGGAAATTCGGCCTCGTTGTATTGCGACACCATGCCGCACATCGCCACGCGGGCGAAGGGGTTCAGCAGGTCGAACACCGCCGCCTGCACCGCGCCGCCGACATTCTCAAAATATGCGTCGATGCCGTTCGGGCACGATGCCGCCAGCTCGGCGTGCAGATCGAGCGAACGGTGGTCGACACAATCGTCGAAGCCAAGGCTGTCCTGCACCCACAGGCACTTCTCGGCGCCACCGGCGACGCCGACGACGCGCGCGCCGGCACGCCGCGCGAGCTGCCCGGCCACCGAACCGACCGCGCCCGACGCTGCGGAAACCACCACCGTCTCGCCCTTTTTCGGCTGGCATATCTCGGTGATGCCGCGATACGCGGTCGCGCCCGGCATACCAAGCACGCCGAGATAGGCTGACAGCGGCGCCCCCCGTCGCGGCAGCTTCACCAGCCGATCGCCTGGCGTGACCGAGTGCGTCTGCCAGCCGCGCGCGCCCACCGCCACGTCGCCCGGCACAAAGTCCGCATGCGCCGAGGCAATGACTTCGCCCACGGTTTCACCGGTCATCACGTCGCCGGGGTTTACCGGCTGCGCGTAGGTCTGCTGTTCGCGCAACCGGCCCCGCATGTAGGGGTCAATCGACAGCCAGATGGTACGCGTCACCACCTCGCCAGAGGTGGGTTGTGGGATGGCGTCCTCGCGGATTTCGAAATCCTCGCGGCGCGGCGCGGCATGTGGGCGGTGCTTCAGCACAACCGAGCGGCAGATCGACGCATTCTGGCTCATCGCTGGCTCCCTGAGGTAGGCAGAACGTCTCAGCCTGGATTTGACGGCGACCCTACTACCCTGAATCACCAGCCAGCGAAACGTACTGTCATTGCGAGTTCCACCCGCCTGGCGGCGGACAACCGGACGCTGGCCGGGAAGGCCGGCCATCCACGTCTTCCTGCGCACCCAGTCAGATGATCGGCCGGTGATCCGAAGCAATTCCCATCGATGTGCCACCTCGCTGGCAATTGCTTGCTGCACGCTTGGCACCGCCATTGTCGATGTCCGTACGGAGATTCCCGAATTTCGCCACACACCCGTCCTGTGCTGCCCTCCCGCCGTGCCTCGGAACGGAGTTTGCAACATGCCACACACCAACGCCGTGCGATCCATCGCCATCGCCCGCAGCCGATCCGACGACGTTCAGCCGACCGCCATTCTCGGCGCGATCGGCGTGATCGCGACGCTGCTGCTGCTGTGGATCGGCATGGTCCTGTAGGCGGTCAGGCCGCGTCGCTGCGCAACACCAGCCGCCCCGTCACCTTGCCGTCGCGCAGACGCATGAGCGCATCATTGGCCTGGCTCTGCGGCACGGTCGCAACAGGCAACGCGGGCAGAGTTCCCTCCTGCGCCAGTTTCACCAGCTCCCGCAGCTCCTTGGGATTGCCAACGTAGGTTCCCTGCACGGTCAGCGCACGGATCGCCATCAGCGGAAGAGGCACGGTCAGTTCGCCGCCAAACAGGCCAACCTGGATCAGCTTGCCGCCCTTGCGCAGCGCGTCGAACGCGAAACGCGCGGTCTGCGTGCCGTTCACCAGATCGATTACCGCGAGCACCGGCCCGCCGGCGGTGTCGATGATGCGCTGCGTCACGCCATCCCCACTGCCGTCCACCACCTTGTGCGCACCGGCCTTCAACGCGGCCTCGCGCTTCTCCGCGCTGATGTCCACCACCACGATGTTCTGGTGCTTCATTGCGCGCAGCACGGCGATGGCGTTCAGCCCCAGACCGCCCGCCCCCACAACCACGATCGCCTCATTGGGCGGGATCGGCATGGCCTTGCGGATTGCCGAATACACGGTAATGCCCGAGCAGGCATAGGTCGCGGCCACCGCCGGATCGAGCGTGCCAGGATCGACCAGATGTCGCGGGTGCGGCGCGATCACGTGCGTGCCGTAGCCGCCATTGGCATACACGCCGAGACTGCGCGGCGTGAGGCACATGTTGTCCTCTTCCGCCAGACATTTCTCGCAGGTGCCGCAGCCGAGCCAGGGAAACACGATGCGCAGGTCGCCGACCTTCACGCCCTTCGCGTCAGGGCCAAGTTTCGCGACGCGGCCGACGATCTCGTGCCCCATCGCCAGCGGCAACACTACGCCACGGTCCTTTAGCGACATCTTCCTGCCGCCGCCGATGTCGTAGTAGCCCTCCCAGATGTGCAGGTCCGAGTGGCAGACGCCGCAATGCGTCACCTCGACCAGCACCTCGGTGCCTTTCGGCTCCGGCGTCGGCAGTTCGAGTTCCTGCAACGGCTTGCCATTCTCGACCACGGCCCAGGCGCGCATGAGAAGGTCTCCTGTATAAGTTCAATCGATGGGTAACGCAGGACGCCTGCCGGTCAAGCCCGCTTCGCCAGCGCCTCCGGGTTGGTCACCCGCACCGGCTTGCCGTCCAGAAACGCCAGCGCGTTCTCCACGCTCTGCGGATAAAAGCCCACCCACGTCTCCTGCACGCCGTAACCCAGATGCGGTGTCATCACCACGTTGGCCGCGCTGCGCAGCGGATGGTTCGCCGGCAGCGGTTCCCGGTCGAACACATCGAGCGCGGCCACGATGCGACGTGCCTGCACCGCCTCGATCAGCGCCTTCTCATCGACGATCGGACCGCGCGACGTATTGACCAAAATCGCGCCCGGCTTCATCCGCGCGATATCCGCCGCGCCGATCAGTCCGCGCGTGCGATCCGACAGTACCAGATGGATGCTGACCGCGTCGGAGCGCGACAACAGTTCATCCTTGGACACCATCGTGGCGCCTGCCGCCTGCGCGCGATCCGCCGTCATGTTCTGGCTCCAGGCGAGCACGTTCATGTTCAGCGCCTTGCAGTAGCGCGCCATGTGCGAGCCCAGACGCCCCAGCCCGATCACCCCCATCGTCTTGCCTTGCAGCGCGTAGCCGATCGGCACGCCTTCCTGGAATTTTCCGCTGCGGATGTTCGCATCGCCGGCAGGGATCGCGCGCGCCGCGCTGATCAGCAGACCAAGCGCCAGCTCTGCGGTCGCGGCCTCGCTTCCACCGCCGCCAGTGGTGTTGCAGACCACCACCCCGCGCGCCGTGCAGGCCGGCGTATCCAGCGAGGCATTGCGCGCGCCGGTCATCCCCAGCATGCGCAGCTTCGGCAACCGATTGATCAACGAACCCGGCAGCGGCGTGCGCTCGCGCATGGACAGCACGATCTCAAAGTCGGCAAGCTGACGCGCCGCGTCGTCCTCGCCATCGAACGCCTTGGCGAAGAACACCACCTCGGCGCGAGCCTGCAACGGCCCCCAGTCAGCGCTGGTCTTCGCCACACCCTGCCAGTCGTCGAGTACCGCCACCTTGGTCATGCTTCATCTCCCACGCGTCAGATAACGCCCTGTTGCTTCAGCGCCACTATCTCATCAGCCGGCAACCCTAGCCAGCCGCCATAAACCTCCTCGTTGTGCTGCCCCACTGTCGGGCTCGGCACCGTCGCCACCTTCTCCGCGCCATGCAGACGCAACGGCGTGGTCGGCACCACGATATTGCCAAGCTCCGGATGATCGATCCGTTCCAGCATCCCGCGGCCGTGCATGTGCGGATCGTTCATCACCTCCGGCACGGTGCGCACCGGCGCGCACGGAATGCGGTAGCGCTTCGCCGCGGCGAACACCTCCATCTTGCCAAGCGTCCGGGTCCACGCCGCCACGACATCGTCGGTCGCTTCGAGATTGGCCGTGCGCGCCGCGTTGGTGGCAAAGCGTGGATCGTCCGCCAGCTCCGCGCGGCCCATCGCCTTTGCCAAATTCTTCCAATGCGCTTCCGTCACCACATGAATCGCGACCCAGCCGTCGGCAGTCGGGAATGCATTGTACGGCGCGCTGGCAAGAGCCGACTGTCGATTGCCGGTACGCGGCGGCAGCTCGCCGGTCCGCACATGGTACTCCATGCTAGACGCGAGCGACGAGTACACCGTCTCCTGCATCGCCACTTCGACAAGCTGCCCCATTCCCGTACGCTCGCGCTGGAACAGCGCGGTGACGACAGCCGCATAGAGGTGAATGCCGCCCATGAAATCGACCAGCGTCGGGCCCGCCTTCACCGGCGGACCATCGGGAAACCCGGTCACACTCATGATGCCCGACTGCGCCTGAATGGTGAAGTCCATCGCCAGGTTGTCCCGGTCGGGTCCCGTGATGCCAAAGCCGGAACCGGTGGCATAGACCAGCCGCGGATTGATCGCCTTCAGCACCTCGTAGCCGACGCCCAGTTCATCCAATGTGCCCGGCGAGAAATTCTCCAGCAGCACGTCCGCACGCTCGACCATCTGACGCAACAGCGCACGTCCGCGCTCCGACTTCAGGTTGAGAGTGATCGCGCGCTTGTTGGCATTCAGCATCGCCACCGGCAGCGTCGTGCTCTTGCCCGCCTCGGCGCGTCGCCGGCCCGGCTCGCCATGCGGCGGCTCGATCTTGATCACGTTGGCGCCAGCCTTGGCCATCAGCAGCGTGGCATAAGGGCCTTGGAAGATTTGACCGAAATCCAGCACTGTGATGCCTGCCAGCGGGGTGTTCATGCGCGTGTCTCCGAAACCGTTCCTGCCAGGATAGGGCAGACTGCGCGCAACTGGCGACAGAGGGGACTGCCATGCGAAGGCTGCGCGTTCAGCGGAAGGCGGAAACGGTCGATGATATCGACCTGAGTATCGAAACCTGCGATGCGCCGCCGCGCGCTCCCGACGAGGTGCTGGTAGAAGTGCGCGCCGCCGGCGTGAACCGCAGCGATGTCGCCGCGACGATGGGACGTATGCCGCAGGCGGTGTGGCCACGCACGCCGGGCCGCGACTGGTCGGGCGTCGTAGCGGAGGGACCGTCGGATCTGATCGGCCGCGAAGTGTTCGGCGCCGGTGGCGATCTGGGAATAACCCGTGACGGCACCCATGCCACCCATCTTGTCGTGCATCGGGACGCCGTCGTGGAGAAGCCCCCAACACTGACGCTGGAGGAAGCCGGCGCGCTCGGCGTGCCGTTCGTCACCGCGCAGCAGGGCTTTCATCGCGCCGGCATGCCGCAACCGGGCGACGTCGTGCTCGTGACCGCGGTGAACGGCATGGTCGGTCAGGCGGCCGCGCAGATCGCCGCGATGCGCGGCGCGCGCGTGTTCGGCGTCACCCGCCGCGCCGAGGCGTTCGCCCACCCGCATTGCCCAGTCCGCATGATCGACGCATCGAATGCCGATGTCGCGGCAGTCGTGCGGGACGAGACCGGCGGCCACGGCGCCGACATCGTCTACAACACAGTGGGCAGCCCGTATTTCGCCGCCGCCAACCAAGCGATGGCGCATGGCGGACGGCATATCCTGATATCCACGGTCGAACGACCAGTGCCGTTCGACATCTTCACGTTCTACCGCGGCGAGCACGCATTCTTCGGCGTCGACTCGCTGGCACTGGACGCATGCGCCTCGGCCGCCCTGCTGCGCGAACTGCTGCCTGGCTTTGCCAACGGACAGCTCAGGCCAATGGCGATGGTGGATAGTGCCTGTTATCCGCTGGAACGCGCGCATGGATGCCTACCGCGCGGTGCACTCGATCGCGCGCAATCGGGTCACGCTGCTGCCGTGATCATCCGACCGGGTCGGGCGCCTGCGGCACGCTGCTCCAGAACTCCGGGTCGTGGCCGAAGAAGATACGCGCGCCACCGCGTTCCAGCGCTTCGAGCCGTTCCAGCGAAGCCAGCATCGCCGCACGGTCATGCACATGGCGCGGCAGGCGGCGCTCGCGCAGTGTCCGGCAGAAATAGCAGGCATCCGCCGCGAGCACGACATCGCCACTGTCAAGCCGCAGTCGCAGCGACTGGTGCCCTGCCGTGTGCCCATGCGTCGGCAGGCACACCACGGAGCCGTCGCCGAATACATCGTGCTCGCCATCGACCAACCGCAATTTATGCCCGAGATCGAAATCGCGCGGGTTATAGCCGTGCCGCGCGGCCGTGTCGGCGTCCATGCCAGCATCCCACTCGCGGCGCTGCACCAGCATCGTCGCGTTGGGGATCAGCGCGTTGCCGCCGACGTGGTCGAAATGGAAATGCGAGTTGATGAGCAGGTCGATCCTGCCGGGATCGCGGCCGATCGCCGTGAGCCGCGCGCTCACCTCCTCGCCGGGCGCGAAGGCGATGCGGAACAGCTCGGCGAGCCGCGTGCCGAGCCGCTGGACAGGATCATGCTGGCAATCGGGATGCAGCCCCGTGTCGAACAGCGCACGGCCTTTGGGATGCTCGATGAGGTAGACCGGGATCGGCAGGGTGATGTCGCCCTCGCCGCCCTCCATCAGGCGTCCGAACTCGCCGGTCACCGTGCCGCAGGTGAAGGCGTAGAGTTTTAAGGTCATCGCGGTAGCGGCTCCCGTATTGCTGCCGGCTTTTCCCGGCGATACAGGCCAGGATCGCGCCTCGGGCGTGCCTGGGCAATGCTTACGGCCTGGTCGAGGGCGCGCGGCAACGGCATCTGCGGCACATCATCATTTGCCCTGGTCAACGGACTTCGCCAGCACTGATCTCTCGCACAGCCAGTCGATGACAAGCTTCGGGACGATGAGTCCGAAACTGATCGCCAAGGTGATGGTGACGGCGGTCATCCCGTCGGCGACGGTCGCACTGATCAGCGCCAACGTTGTATGCGAGCCGTCGGCAAGTTGCAGCAGTCCGCTCGCTGCCCTGAACAGGAAGACACCTGGGATCATGGACACCACGGAGGCAAAGCCAATGGCCGCAAACGGCATATGCCAACGGCGCGCGACAGGTGTCAGAATCGTTCCGACGATCAGGCTGGCGGCCAATGCGCCGGTCGCAGCACCGACGCCCGCCACAGTCAGCATGCCCCATCGGAATGCATGGGCCAGCATGCCGACCGCAACCGGCCAGCCGAGCATATACGACGGCGTGGAGAAGAAGACACTGTAGGCTGCAACCGCAACACCGGCGGCGATGACATCCTGCCACAAGGGCACGACCCTGCCGGCCTGATCAACCGGCAGGGAGACGCCGAGGAGCGCCAGACCGAGCAGCAGTCCCGTCGAGATTGCCAGGACGACGAGGGACGCGAAGATCAGGCGAGCCGCCCCAAGGTGCACGCGGCCGCCAATGAGGTCCAATGCGCCATTGAGGACATGCGGCCCTGGCACCAGGATCATGCATGGACACACCGCAACAAGACGCAGTGTAGAACTCAGTTCGAACCGAACCGCCACCGCGCCGACAATGCCGGCGAGCAGCGCTGCGCAGAACGGCTGAAGGAAAAGATTTGTGCTGTACTGCGCCACGGCGCGGCGGAGCACAGCGCCGGCCGCCGCGCTTACGGCGATCAGCGCCGCCGCTGCCAGATATTCGACGCCAAAGATCACCGCGAGCGCCGTGGCACCGGCCGCGGCCGCGAGCGTGAATAACCATGTGGGCGCCGGTGGTGCCTGCGAGATCGCTGCAATCGCCGCCACTGCACCATCCGGCGCAAGTCGCCCGGCACCGAGTTCGCCAATTGCGCGCGTGGTGGAGACCACGCGATCCATATCCACCCCGACGGGTTCAGCTGCCACGGCGGATATCAGTCGCGCATCGGGCTCCTCGGTCCGAAGTTCTAGTTCGCCCCAGCGCGGCATGATGCTGGCGCGCAAAGCAAGGCTTTCCCCCAGATGCTGGCCCGCAGCCAGCACCTGGTCCGTGGCCTGACCATTGACGTAGAGAACCCGAACGAAGGCGAGGATGAGATTGGCTTTCTCCTGAGGCGTCTTATCGTCCTGTTCGTGCCGCAACGTGTCCGGACCGACCGCCATCGCAGAACTGTCCACGCTCATTGCCAAGCGTTAAGCGCCGGTCGCCACATATGGCTGCACCATCTTTTTGGGGTCGACGACGCGATCGAATTCAGCCTCGCTGACGCCCAGTTGCAACGCGGCGTCCTTGAGGGTGAGATCGTTGTCCATGGCGTGATGGGCTATCTTCGACGCCTTGTCATAGCCGATGACGGGCGCAAGCGCCGTTACCAGCATCAGCGAACGCTCCACATATTCGTTGATCTTCTTGAGATTGGGCTTCGTACCCTCGACCAGGAACTTGCGGAAGTTCACGCAGCCATCGGTCATGATCGTGATGGAATGCGCGATGTTGAAGATGATCAGCGGCTTGTAAACGTTCATTTCGAGATAGCCGCCGGCACCGCCGAAGCCCACCGCGACGTCGTTGGCCATCACCTGC
Organism: uncultured Alphaproteobacteria bacterium; assembly: GCA_963776505.1. Taxonomy (GTDB): domain Bacteria; phylum Pseudomonadota; class Alphaproteobacteria; order Acetobacterales; family Acetobacteraceae; genus JAMXLO01. The sequence goes on along the minus strand of CAVZNH010000083.1, from coordinate 175,659 downwards.
ACGGCGATCATGGTAAGAGCTTCGCACTGCGTTGGATTGACCTTGCCCGGCATGATCGAGGAGCCAGGTTCATTCTCCGGAATCGTCAGCTCCGCAAATCCCGCGCGCGGTCCGCACGACATCAGGCGGATGTCATTGCCGATCTTGTACAGCGACACCGCCAGGGTACGCAGCGTGCCGGACAACTGGACCAGTGCGTCGTGGGCGCCCTGTACCGCGAACTTGTTGGGCGCGGTCACGAATGGCAGGCCCGTGAGCCTGGCAATCTCGGCGGCGGCGCCCTCGGCAAAGCCGGGTGCCGAGTTTATGCCCGTTCCAACCGCCGTACCGCCCAGGGCAAGCCGATACACGCCTTGCAGTGCAGATTCGATCCGCGCGAGATCGTCCGTGAGCATCCCGGCATAGCCGGACCATTCCTGGCCCAGTGTCAGTGGCGTGGCGTCCTGCATATGGGTCCGCCCGATCTTGACGATGTCGCTCCACGCCTGCGCCTTGGCGTCGATCGCGTCGTGCAAGGCAGCGACTGCGGGAACCAGGCGCTGCTTCACGTTGACCGCCGCCGCGATGTACATCGCAGATGGGAACGAGTCGTTGGACGACTGCGCCATGTTGACATGATCGTTGGGGTGAACCGGCGCCTTGCTCCCGAGCGGCGTCCCCGCAATTTGGCAGCACCGATTGGAGATCACTTCGTTGACGTTCATGTTGAACTGGGTGCCGCTGCCCGTCATCCAAACGTGCAACGGGAACATGTCATGATGCTGTCCGGCGAGGATTTCATCGCAAACCTGCACGATCAACTTGTAACGCTGATCGTCGAGCCGCTTGCCGGCGTGATTCGCCGCGGCGGCGGCCTTCTTCAAGGTGGCATAGGCGGTGATCATTTCTCGTGGAATGAGATCTTTGCCGATGCTGAAATGCTGAAGCGAGCGCTGAGTTTGAGCGCCCCACAGCTTGTCCGCCGGTACTTCAACCACCCCGAGGCTGTCTTGTTCTGCTCGCATGTCGACCATGGGACTTCTCCAGAGTTCAGTTCGGCTTCCGCTCGGTTGGACCAAACACCGGTCGTCAGGGACACGCCCTGCCGACCCATTCGACTAGTTCGGCCATCTTGGCTGCCAATGCAACAACTCTGCAGCAGCCCGGTCTCACGGGAATCCCCGGCATATCGCGCCGTCGCTTGCCCGCTGAACTCGGGCAAGTCGAAGACGATCAAGTTCGACAAGCCCGGCATCTACTATATACATCTGCACTCCGCACCCGTGGATGTATGGCCAGGTTATCGTGCGGGGCTGCATAACAATCCCGCACCCATTTGCCGCCGCGGCGGGGCTAGTCCGCCCAGAAGCGCGACGACAAGTAACGTGCGATCACCTGTCCGCGCAATTTCGGCCTGCCACCACGCAAGTTGGTGCGCGCCATCGTCACTGGCACCCCGATCCTGCAAGCACTCGACGCCCCAGCCAAACCGTCCACCGCAGCCTGAACGGCGCCGCGGCTGCTCACCAGCGCACGCATATACAATCGTCATGTCGGGGCTTGGCCCCGGCATCCACCTCGCACCCCAGCCGCGGTGCGCCCCGGTCGTCTCACCAACAGGGCAACGAGACGCCGGTGAGACGAAACCCCGCGTCGCCTCATCCGCTATACTGCACTGCACCAACGGAGTCGCACGTCATGGCGGTGGTCATCACGGTCGCACAGCAGAAGGGCGGCACCGGCAAGACGACGCTGGCCGCCAACATCGCCGCCGCCTTCGCCCCGGAGCGCCGCGTGGGCCTGCTCGACATCGACCCGCAAAAGAGCCTCGGCCGCTGGCATTCGCTCCGCCGCGCGCGCCTGCAGCAGGCGGCCACCCTCACCTTCTCCGACATCTCAGGCTGGCGCCTGCCAGCCGAACTCGAGCGCCTGAAGCGCGACCATGATCTGGTGGTGATCGACAGCCCGCCGCAGCTCGACACCGATGCACGTGTCGCTGTGCGCGCCGCCGATCTCGTTCTGGTACCGATCCAGCCCAGCCTGCCCGATGTCTGGGCGGCCGAAGGCACGCTGCGGCTCGCAGCCGATGAGCGCCGCTCGGCCCACCTGATGTTCAACCGCGCTCCACCCACCTCGAAGCTGCGCGACGCCATCGCCGCTGACCTTGGCGCCCGCAACCTGCCACTGCTCCGCTCGGCCCTTGGCAATCGCGCCGGCTTCGCGCATGCCTTCGCCGCCGGTCTCGGCGTCACCGAGGCCGCGCCGCGCTCGACCGCCGCCGCGGAACTGCGCGCGCTTCTCGCTGAACTACAGGAGCTGATGGGATGAACGTCTGGGGTTGGGTGCTCGCCGTGCATGTGCTTTGCGCGGTTATCTGGGTCGGTGGCATGTTCTTCGCCTATGTCGTGCTGCGCCCGAGCATGTCGGTGCTCGAGCCGATTCAGCGCATCGCACTCCACACGCAGGTGTTTCGCCGCTTCTTCCTCGTCGTATGGCACGCCATGCCGCTCATCCTGCTGACCGGATTCGCGGTACTGTTCGGCTTCTACGGTGGACCGGCCTTCGTCGGCTGGAACGTGCATCTCATGATGCTGCTCGGGCTGATCATGAGCGCGATATTCCTGCTGATCGTCTTCGGCCCCTATGCGCGGTTCCGCCGCACGACAGACCGCAACACCGCGGCTGCCTCCATCGACCGCATCCGCAAGCTCATCGCCGTCAACCTCGTGCTTGGGATCGTCACCGTGGTCGTGGCGTTGCTGCGCTGACGCCCGAAACCACCCGTTTGGCAGGACTCTCGGCTATCCTGGCGTTTCGTGCTATGGCGGCAGCCTGTTCAGGCAGAAGAGGAAAACCCACATGCCCAGCATCAAGCTCATCGTTGCACTTTCGGCGCTCGCCCTTGCAGCGGGCCCTGCATTCGCACAGAACGCTCCAGCCCAGGGGACCGTCCAGCCGCGTCACGTGACGCACCCCGCACCGGCCCACAAGATGCCCGCAATGACCGCCACGCATGCCGACCACAGCGCGGATGACCTTAATGCAAAGGAGCTGGCATCGATCCAGCACGGTTCGCCCGCGCCCGCATCCACATCCATGCCGACAAAGACACCGTGAAGGTCTCACGCCAACGCACCAATTTGCCCGCCGGGACACCCGGCGGGCAAGCGGTCTGCATCAGCAGACTGGAAACCCTGTTGTCAGCCGGCGGAAGCCGAGCGTCTGAGCCTGCGCAGTGACTTGATCTCGACCTCGCGGTGCCAGATGTACAGGCCGGACACAATCAGTATTGCCACGCCCGTCAGGCTCCACAGGTCCGGCCACTCACCCCAGATCGCGATCCCGAGCACGGTCGCGTAGATGATCGCGCCATACTCGAACGGCGCCACCAATGTCGTCTCCGCCGCGCGATAGCCCTCGGTCATCAGTAGCTGCGCGAACCCCGACAGCAGGCCGGCACTCACCAGAGTGGCAAGCTGCCAAGGACTAGGCGTCACCCATTCGGTGAGACACCCGACAGCAGCCAGCGCCGCGGTTCCCAGGCTGTACCACGAGACGATGGTCACGTTGCGCTCGCCTGCATCACCCATCTGCCGGATGTTGATCATCGACAGCGACCAGGTGAATACGCCGGCCATGACGATAGCCACCGCGCCAAGCGGCATCGAAGTCAGCATCGACATGCCATGGTCGCAGCATCACCATCACACCGACCAGGCCCACCACCACCGCGGTGGCCCGGCGCGGCCCCACGCGCTCGCCCAGCAGCGGCACCGACACGATGGTCAGGAACAGCGGCATGGCGAAGCCCAACGCCGTCACGGTGACCAGCGGCAGCACGCCAAAGCCGTAGACCGACGTGACCGTGCCAATGAAACCATAGACCGTCCGCATCACATGGCCTACCGGCCGACGAGTCTTGAGCGCGGCCAGGCCGCCGCTGCGCACGATCATCGGCAGCATCGCCATGAAGCCAACGATGCTGCGGAACATGACGATTTCGAGCACTGGGAAGTCCGCGGTCAGCGCCTTCACCAGCGCCGATCCCACAGTAAAGGTCGCTGAGGCGCTGAGCACATAAAGTATCGCATGCCGTCGCGCGGCACGCAGATCGGCGCCGGTGAGGCGCGCCGCCGCGGACGTTCCCATCCCGGAAGACTACTCCAGCGTAAGCCGCGCCTCTACCACATCCGGCTCCTCCGGCATGCGTTTCACGCTGAACCCGAGATGCCGCACGAAGGCCAGCATCGGCGCGTTGTCAGCCAGTACTTGGCCGACGACCGCGGACAGACCGCGACTGCGCGCCCAGTCGATCAGACGCCGCATGAGGCAGCTGGCCAATCCCTTGCCCTTCATGTCTCCCTGCACAATCACCGCGAACTCGCCCTGTCGCGCATCCTCACACACCAGGCGCGCCACACCGACCGTCTCGCCCGTGGTTTCGCGCAGCGCGATGAAGGCCATTTCGCGGTCGTAGTCGATCTGGGTGAGCCGCGCCATCTGCTCGGGCGACAGTTCGCGCATCGCGGAGAAGAAGCGATAGCGAATGTCCTGCGGCGACAGGCGACTGAAGAAGGCACCGTGTCCGTCAGCGTCCTCGGGCCTTATCGGCCGAACGATCAGTCGCTCGCCATCGGGCGTGATCCAGTGTCCCGCCAGCTCGACCGGATACGGCGTAACCGCGAGCCCGCCACCGTCATCGCCCGCCTCGCGCAGACGCAGCCACGCATCTGCCGCCAGGACGCCATCCGTGTCGACGATCAGCGGGTTCAGGTCCAGTTCAGCAATTTCGGGGAAATCGACGATGAGCTGGCTGACCCGCACCAATGCTTCCGCGACCGCCGACTCGTTTGCCGGCGGGTTGTCGCGGAACCGCACCAGCGTCGATGCGGCACGCGTGCGCCCGATCAGGCCGTGCGCCAGCGCCAGATTGAGCGGCGGCAGATCGGCCGACGCATCGCCCACGATATCGGCCGTGGTTCCACCCTGACCGAAGCTGATGATCGGCCCGAACGTGGCGTCGTCATCGACCCTGATCCGAAGCTGACGCCAGCGGACCGCCTGGCGCTGCACCAGCAGCGAATGTCCCCGCGCGGCAATCCGCTGTGCTGCCGCCATGACCTCGCTTGCGTCATGCAGGTCGAGCGCCAGACCGCCAGACGCTCGGGCGTCGGGGCGTACGCTCTGGCGGAGTTTGACGACGGCAGGGTAGCCCAGCAGTGCCGCCGCCGCGGCCGCATCGTCCGGGGACGCGACGGCGCGGCTCGGCACGACCGGAATGCCATAGGCGCACAGTACCGCCAACGCCTCGTCCTGCATCGTGGCGAGACGGCCGGTGCGGCGCATCGATGCGAACATCTCCCGCACTGCGTCGCGATCCGGCGCCACGGTCAGCACCGTGCTGTGCGGCAACTCGCGCGCTGCGGCGCGATTCCGGCGGTCCTGAACGAGGTGCAGGAAGCCGCGCACCGCATGCTCGGGCGTGGCGAACACCGCCATGCCTGCCGCGGCCAGGCGGCTCCGAGATGCCGCACCGGTCGTCTCGCCCATGGCGCAGACCAGGAGAGGCACCTTCATCTTGTCGCGACATTCGGCGAGGGCGTCGATCGCAGGCTCATCGGGGCCACCAGATGGCGCATGGACCACCAGCACGCCGCCAGCGCCCGGAGCGCCGGTGGCAGTCGCCAGCGTCGCCAGACGCCCGGAATCCCCCGGCTCCACATGAATGATGTCGGATGCAAGCCGCAGCCCGTTGCGCAGCACCGCATCGGCGGCCATCCGACCGGCGGTGATCGCGTTGGTTATGATGCTCAGCGCCTCGTTCCGGACTGGCCGGGCGCGCGCGAGGATTTCAGCGGCTGCCAGCAGGTCCTCGAGACTGGTGACACACAGCACGCCCGCCCGCCGCAGCGCCGCCTCGAAGGCACGTTCGGTGCCGCCGCCAGGGTCCCCGATTGAACTGCCCGCCTGGATCGCCACCACCGGCCGCAGCCGCGACGCAGCGCGAGCCGCAGAGAGAAACGCCCGGCGATTCCGCAGCTGCCTGATGTCGAGCAGGATCGCGCCGGTCCCGGGGTCGCGCGACAGCCAGTCCAGCACCAGGCCGAAGCCGATGTCCGCACGTCCGCCGATGCCGACGATATGGCTGAAGCCCACACCATTCGGGCCCGCCCAATCCAACACGGTGCGGCACAATGAGGCCGATTGAGAGACGAGCCCGATCCGGCCAACGGGCGGCACAAGATGCGCCCGCGAGGCATTCAACCCGATGGCAGGCACAGCGATACCGAACGAGCCCGGTCCAAGCACGCGCACGCCGCCACGGATCTCCGGATCGGACAGGCCGTCCGCATCGCAGACAACGACGGCAGCGAACGTGCCCTTGGCGGCCAGCGCCTTGAACAGTTGCTGCGACGGCGTGATCGCGATGACGGCAAGATCCGACGCGGAAGGCAGCGCCTCGATGCCTTCGACAGTATCCGCCTGCAGCAGCGTGCCCTGGAAGCCGCCCGATCGGAGGTTGGCCATCACCTGTGCGCCCGCCTCCGAACCAGCACCGATCACAGTGATCGAGTCCGGACGGAACAGGCAGGAGGGACTGAAACGCCCGACGGGCTTGTTGCGCAGCAGGTGCATGGTGACAGCACAATAAGGTGGCGTGCGGGCACAGTATCTACCACGCATTGCCAAGACGTTGCCCGCGGCGTTGCATGCTGGCCGCAGATGACAGGAGCCGAGACATGAGCGACAGGTCGCGCTGGGATCCGGAGATGCGCGCCTATCAGGCGGCGGCCGAGGCGATCGCGGCGAAGTTCCCACCGGTGAAGCTGGAAATCCCGTTGGAGCCGCATCGCGCGGTGAACGACGCGATCAGCCTCGCACGCGGCGCACGCGGTCCGGAGATGGCAGAGACGACAGAACGCTGGGTGGCTGCGCGCGGACGGCGCATCTATTGCCGCGTGCATCGCCCGCGCACCGACAGCCCGCTACCCGTCGTGGTGTATTTCCACGGCGGCGGCTGGGTTTGGGGCTCGGTCGATACCCACGATTTGGCCGCGCGGTCGCTTGCCGCGGCGGGTGATGTCGCCGTCGTCAGTGTGGACTACGCACTGTCTCCTGAAGCGAAATTCCCGCAGGCACTGGAGGAATGCGCTGCCGTGGTGCGCCATGTCGCGCGCGAGGGTGCAGCCTGGGGACTAGATCCGACACGCATCCTGCTCGCTGGCGACTCAGCAGGCGGCAACCTTGCCCTCGCGACGGCGCTTCTGTTGCGCGACAGCGGCGGTCCGCGGCTTGCGGGCATCGTCACCGCCTACCCGGTCTGCGACAGCCGGTTCGACACGCCGAGCTATCAGGAATTCGCCACCGGCCACGTGCTGACGCGCGAGAAGATGGCGTTCTACTGGAGCGTCTACCTTCCACACGAGGCGGATCGCGCGCATCCGCTCGCCGCACCTTTACGCGCCGACCTGACCGGCCTGCCGCCGGTGCTGATTCAGCTGGCCGAACTCGATGTACTGCGTTCGGAGGGCGAGGCGCTCGCGGCGAGGCTGCGGGAAGCCGCAGTGCCGGTGGAGCTAGAGATCTATCAGGGCGTGCTGCACGGTTTCCTTCGCGCCACCGACGGCGTACAAAAGGCGCGTGACGCGGTGGCGAAGGCAGGAGCCTGGCTTCGCCGTATCACGCATTAGCGCAGGATTAAGACGATCTCCGTATTGTCGAGTGGCAGCCACATAGGCCCACGCGAATGCGGCATGGTGCGCTCGAGCCGGCATCGCTCCAGCGCATGCTTTACGACACGCTGGACCAATCGGACGACCTCGTCGTGGTCTTGGAACAGAGTGGTCCAGACCACGAAAACCTGGTTGTCGCGACAGCCAACGACGGCTTCTGTCGCGTCATGGGGCGGACTCATGGTGAACTGACCGGCCAAACCTTTGCCTCGTTCGCCGCCGCCGACGGCGATCACGACCGCTGGGCCGAGATCATGGGAGCTGTCCGGGAGCACCGCTCGATCCGCTCCGAGATGCTGTGCAGCAGGAATTCCGGCGCACCGTTCTGGCTCGGACTGCACCTGATGCCTGTGCGGGGGGCATCACCGCCGTGCTTTGTGCTGCTCGGGCGCGACATTACCGAGACGCTGCATGCGAGCCAGCAGCAGACGGCGATCCAGGGGCTGCTTGCGAAGGTGTTCCTGTGCGTCAAGGCGCCTGTGGCAATTGTCTCGGATTCCGGGCTGATCCACATGACCAATCCGGCAATGAACGACCTGCTCGGTTATGCGCCCGGCGCCCTGATCGGCAAGCGCGCGATCGACTGCAACGCGCCCAGCTTTCGTCCGGCGGCTATCGCGGCAGTTCAGCGTCAGGGGGAGGACGGACGGGGTTACTCGTTGGCCACCCGGCTGCTGTGCGCCGACGGCAGCGAGATGCCGGTCGAGATAACCTCCACCACAATGCAGCGTGACGACCTTCGACATTTCCGCATCATTACCGTGCTGCACCGCCTCGACGCGCCGCCAGCGACAGTCCACGTCGCCGGCAAGATCAAACTGATTGGCCTGGACGAAGTGAGGGAGGCGCTCGGAGCGCGCTGGGACGCGGTGGCAGCGCGCGCGATGTCCAGCGCCGAGCACGTTATCCGCCGCCGTTGCGGATCGCATGATGCCTGGTCGCGCACGGCCGACGGCGGCTTTCTCATCTGCTTCGCCACCGCCACCGAGGATGAGGCTGCGTTCCGCGCCTCTGCCATAGCGCGCGAGATTCGTACCCGACTGATCGGCGAGGGTGAGACAGAGGCGACGGCGACCGTATCAGCGATTGCCGCGGCAGTGGACGTGCCGCAAGTTCCAGGCCGCTCAGGCGACATGCTCGCCGCGGTGATCGCAGAACGGCTCAACAGCCGGCTTGCAGAGATCGAGGCGCGTGCTCGCGACACGCTGCGTCACGCGGTGCACTCGATGCACTGCCGGTTGGAACCGGTACGCGATCGGCGTACCCACGGCATCGTTGCGCACTTCGCGCGTTTGCCACTCGAGCAAGAGCAGCGGATCCTCGCCGCCTATTCGACATTGCCAATGAACGAACGGCAGAACTTCGATTTCGATCGCCTGATACTGGGCGTCGCTGCAAACCAGGCAATCAACGAAATCGCCGAGGGCGGCGTGTTGCTGGTCCTGGTCACTGTCGACTTCGAGGTGTTCCTCGATCGGCGTCGCACAGAGCGCTATGTCGCCGCGTGCCAGACGCTGGACAATCGGTTGAGAGAGCGGCTCATCCTCGTACTGTCCGGTCTGCCGAAGGGCGTCCCCAGGAGCCGCATCCTGGATTGTGCAACGCGGCTGCTCCCGTTCTGTCACGGCATCGGCTTCCAGTCCGACAACATGGAGGCGCCGCTGGTTGAATCCTCACTGCTTGCCGCAGCGATCGTTGTGCTGCAGGACACGGGTGCACCAATCGACACGGCGAGACTGGCCAAGGCGATGGACGGCTTGCATGCGTACCAGGCGCGCGTCCTGGTCCGGCACGTCACATCATGGGCGGCGGCGAAGCAACTGGCTCAACTCGGCGTCGATCTGGTTTCAGTCGTCCAGGACGAGAGGGACGCCCCGGGCTGAGCCGAAGGCCTCTCGTCAGTGGAAGATCCCGAAATGCGTAAGATCGTTCCAGGTCGCGAGGATGAACAGTCCGGCAAGCAGTGCCAGTCCCGCACGGAAGCCATATTCCTGCGCCCGCGCCGGGATCGGTCGGCCACGGATCGCCTCGGCCAGATAGAACAGCAGATGTCCGCCATCCAGCACCGGGATCGGGAACAGATTGATCAGACCGAGGTTCACCGACAGCACGGCAATGAACGACACCAGGCTCGCGAGCCCCAGCTGCGCCACCTGGCCGGAAAGCTGCGCGATGCGCAGTGGTCCGCCGATGTCCTCGGTGCCGCGTTGGCCACTGATCATCTGCGCCACACCCGCGACGGTATCCGAGGTTACCTGCCAGGTCTGAGTGACGCCGCCCACGAGTGCCTGGGCCAGGGAAAGCCGCTGATACTCCACCTGGCTGCCACGGATGCCCAGCATCCCGACCATGTGCCCGCCAGCCTCCCTCGCATCGGTAAGCACCTTCAGTTCCAGCGTATCGCTGCCGCGCTTGACGGTGATAGGCAGCGTTTCGGCGGGATGCGCCGATATGATGCGCTGGATGTCCTCGAAGCTTTCGACGGGCGATCCTGCGATGCTCAACAGCCGGTCATCGGCCCGAATGCCAGCGTGTGCAGCGGCGCTGTCGGGGAGCACACCGCCGGCGATTGGCAGGATCACCGGCCGCCCGGCAGTGGCGAACAACACGGCGAATAACACCATGGCCAGAAGGAAGTTGGCGATCGGTCCGGCGGCGACGACGAGAGCGCGCGCGCCGACGGGCTTCTCATGGAACACACGACCCGGGATCCAGCGACTGCTGTCAGATGCGGTATCGGCTGGCTCATTCGCGGCCACAACTTCGGGACGTTCGTGGCCATGCAGCTTCACGTAGCCGCCGAGCGGCAGCCAGGCCAGCTTCCAGACCGTGCCGACGCGGTCGCGCCAGGTTGCGATCGCCGGTCCAAAGCCGATCGAGAACACCTCGACATGCACGCGGACGAGCCGGGCGGCAAGGTAGTGGCCGAACTCGTGCACGAATACCAGCACGCCAAGCACGACGAGAAATGCGAGGATACTTTGCAACACGGCGGGCATGGTTTGGCGTGCTTTCGGTTCAGTTAAGGGTTCGGCTGGCTCGCACCACGGTCAGACGCTCCGCGGTACGTCGGGCGGCGGCGTCGAGCGCCACCACCTCGTCGAGCGTATTGGCCGGATGCGTGCCCATGGCCTCCAGCACATCGGCCACCATGCCGGCAATATCAAGGAAGCCGATGCGGCGTTTCATGAAGGCTTCGACAGCCACCTCGTTGGCCGCGTTCAGGATGGCCGGCGCGCCGCCACCCTCCTTCAGCGCGTCACGCGCGAGCCGCAGTGCCGGGAAGCGCTCGGTGTCCGGTTCCATGAAGTCGAGCGTAGCGAGGCTGGCGAGGTCGAGCCGGGGCGACGGCGTCGTCATCCGCTCCGGCCAGGCCAGCGTATGTGCTATCGGAATGCGCATATCGGGCGAGCCAAGCTGCGCGAGAACGCTGCCGTCCCGGTAGAACACCAGGCCGTGGATCACCGACTGCGGATGCACCAGTACGTCGATCTGGGATTCCTGGAGCGAGAACAGCCGCGCCGCCTCGATCAGCTCGAGGCCCTTGTTCATCAAGGTGGCGGAATCGATGCTGATCTTGGCCCCCATCGACCAGACCGGATGCTTGCGCGCCACGTCCGGCGTTGCGGCTGCCATGTCGTCGAGCGAGGCGGTGCGGAACGGGCCGCCCGAGGCGGTGAGCACGATCTTCTCGACCGCCGCGCGGTTGCCGTCCTCCAGCGCCTGGAATATCGCGTTGTGCTCCGAGTCGACCGGCAGCAGCGTGGCACCGGCTTCGCGCACCGCGCGCAGCATGACCTCGCCGGCACAGACCAGAGCCTCCTTGTTGGCCAAGGCCACGCAGGCGCCACGGCTGATGGCGGCCAGGGTGGCGGCAAGACCGGCTGCACCCGTGATGGCGGCCATGGTCCAGTCGGCCGGGAGGGCGGCAGCCTCCACGACGGCCTCGGGCCCCGCGGCGGTGTCGATGCCGGTGCCCGCCAGCGCCTGGCGGAGTTCGGCGTAGTTGGCGGGATCGGCGATCACCGCGCGATCCGCGTTAAGAGCGACGGCCTGGTCGGCCAGCAGCCGCGCGTTGCGGCCCGCGACCAGGGCGCGGACCTGAAAGCGCTCAGGCTCGGCCGCAAGCAGTTGGACCGTCTGGGTGCCGACGCTGCCGGTGCTGCCGAGGACGGTGACGCTGCGTGGTGCCGAGGTCATTGCCACAGAACTACTCCACGTCCCAGGGTGAGCGCCAGCAGGGCGGCAACCGGCGCCGCGGCAAGCACGCCGTCGAGACGGTCAAACAGCCCACCGTGGCCAGGGATGAGATGGCCCGAATCCTTCACCTGCAACCGACGCTTGACGAAGCTTTCCAACAGATCGCCGGCCTGCGCAACGATGCCAAGCAAGGCGGCGATCAACACTGCTCGCCATGTCGCGGTGTCAGACAGGAAATGGGCCACGAGCGAACCGGCTACGATGGCGGCGAACAGGCCGCCCACCGCGCCTGACCACGTCTTGCCGGGGGAAATAAGCGGCGCCAGGCGGGGACCGCCGATCCAACGGCCGACCAGGTAAGCGCCGATATCGCCGGCCCAGACTATGAACAGCAGGAACAGGACGTCGGCGCGACCTGCGGCGGGGTCGTAACGCAGCCAAAGAATCGCCGCTGCCGCGAGGATGACGTAGGCCAGACCGGCGAAAAGCAGCGGCGTCCGGCTCGATCCGCGACACAGGCTCAGCCACTCCACGGCCAGGCCGACTACCGCCGCGGCGACGATGACGGTGAAGACAATGCCTCCCACCCAGACGCAGACAATGGTGATAGGCGCCAGCACCAGCGCTGAAATCACGCGTACGCTCAGGTCAGCCCAGCGGGTCGGACACTCAGCCAGGGCGGGCACCAAAGCGCCGCTCTCGTCTCGCGTATTCGGCCAGCGCCGCCGCAAAATGCTCGGCGCCGAAGTCCGGCCACAGAACGTCGAGAAACACCAGTTCCGCGTATGCACCTTGCCAGAGCAGAAAATTGGACAGCCGCTGCTCGCCTGAAGTCCGGATGATCAGGTCGGGATCGGGCATCCCCACGGTGGCCAAGGCGCCGGCGAGCCGGTCTTCGTCGATCCGTAGCGGGTCGAGCGCGCCATCACGCGCCGCCTCAGCCAGTTTTCGCGCGGCGGCCGCGATCTCCGCCCGCGCGCCATAGGACAGCGCGACCGTCAGGTTGAGCCTGGTATTGGTCGACGTATCTGCTTCCGCCTGGGCGAGATCTTGCTGGATGTCGGGATCGAACCGCGCGCGGTCGCCGATGATCCGCAGCCGAACGCCGTTCGCCCTGAGTTCCGCGAGCTCGCTTTTCAGGTACTGGCGCAGCAGGCCGGTTAGATCCAGCACTTCACCCACCGGTCGACGCCAGTTCTCGCTGCTGAACGCATAGATTGTCAGCCAGGCGACACCGTTCTCGATTGCTGCCTCGATGGTCCGACGGACCGCACGGGCGCCCTCGCGATGGCCGGCGATCTTCGGCAGGTGACGCGACGCGGCCCAGCGACCGTTGCCATCCATGATGATCGCAACATGCTCGGGGCACGCGGCTCGCGACGCGGCCGTCTCGCGCCGGACGGCGGTGGAGGGCATCGGCGCGGGATCAGACCTGACGGATGTCCTTTTCCTTGTCGGTCAGCAGGTCGTCCACCCGCTTGATGAACTGGTCAGTGACCTTCTGCACCTCGGTGCTCCAGTCCTTTGCCACGTCCTCGCCGATCTCGTGCTTCTTCTCATGCGTCTTGATCTGCTCCATGCCGTCGCGCCGCACGGAGCGCACCGCAACCTTCGCGCCCTCGGCATACTTGTGCGCCGCCTTCACCAGTTCGGTGCGACGCTCAGTGGTCAGCTGCGGGATCGGCACACGGACCAACTGTCCGTCGGAGGCCGGATTGAGACCCAGACCAGAATTGCGGATCGCCTTCTCGACCGCGCCGACCAGGCTGCGGTCCCAGACCTGCACGGTCAGCATACGCGGCTCCGGCGTGCCCACGGTGCCGCACTGGGTCAGCGGCATCTCGGATCCGTAGGCCTGTACCTTCACCGGCTCCAACAGGCCGGGATGTGCCCGGCCGGTGCGCAGCCCATTGAACTCGCGCTTCAGAGTATCGAGCGCGCCATCCATGCGGCGCGTGAGATCCTGCTTCAGTTTGTTGACATCGGCTTGTGCCATGGTGGCCTCCCAGACGTCGTCCCCGGTATTTTATTACTGTTCGATGATCTTAGTGAAGCGGCCCTCACCGCGAACCACCGCGGCGAAGGCACCACTCGCGTGGATGTTGAAGACCACGATCGGCAGAGCGTTTTCGCGCGCCAGACTGATGGCGGCAGCGTCCATTACGCCGAGATCGTTCGCCAGGACCTCAAGGTAGGTGAGCTGCTCGTAGCGACTGGCATCGGGGACCTTGCGCGGATCGGCAGAGTAGACCCCATCGACCTGCGTGCCCTTGAGCAAGGCATCGCAATGCATCTCCGCGGCTCGCAGTGCGGCGGCGGTGTCCGTGGTGAAGAACGGGTTGCCGGTCCCGGCGGCAAAGACGACCACCCTGCCCTTCTCCATGTGCCGTTCGGCGCGGCGGCGGATATAGGGCTCACACACCGACGACATCGGGATCGCCGATTGTACCCGGGTGGGCACGCCGCTTTTCTCCAGCGCGGACTGCATGGCGAGCGCGTTCACCACGGTGGCGAGCATTCCCATGTAGTCGGCCTGAGCGCGCTCCATCCCGGCCGCGGCACCGGAGACGCCGCGGAAGATGTTGCCCCCGCCGATCACAATGCAGACCTGCACCCCCATGCCGACCACGTCGCCGATATCGGTGGCGATGGCGCGGACGGTGTCATTGTCGAGGCCATACTCGCGGCGGCCCATCAGGGCTTCACCTGACAGTTTCAGAAGGACGCGCTGGTAGACCGGACAGCCTGGCATGGGGAGCGAGTCCCTGACGATGGCGGCGCGCACCCTACCCAGAGAGGCCGGCCGCAACAAGTTCCCCGCAGTCTGTCAGGCCGCCTGATCGAGCGTGGAGGAGGTGTCCAGCGTGGTGGCTCGGCGCAGATCGCGCGGCTGCAACTTCGTCGTGCGGGCGGCCACGATGCATCGTGCAACGGTTGTCCCAGATCACCACATCGCCGACCCGCCAGGTGTGGCTGTAGACGAACTGACGTTGCGTGGCGTGCGCGGTGAGGTCCCACAGCAACAGGCGGCCATCGGCGATCGGCCAGCCGACGATGTGGGAGGCGTGCGCGGACAAATAGAGCGTCTTGCGCTTCGAGCCGGGGTGCAGGCGCACCAGCCGCTGTGACGAGGGCGGATATTGCTCGCGCTCGCCTTGGGGGAATTCGGTGAAGCCGATCTGGCCGCGCGACCAGAAGATGTCGTGTTCAACGACCAGGTCGTCGATCGCCTGTCGCGTGCTGTCCGGCAGCGCATCGTAGGCGGCGCGCATATCGGCGAACTCGGTCTCGCCGTTGCCGAACGGTGAGGGCGGCGGCAAGGCAACGGCATGCAGCATCCCGAGAACGACAGGCACCGGCATGTATGACGCGTCGGTGTGCCACAACCGGTTGCCGAGACTGTCGAGCCGGCGCCGGTCGTCGAGTGCGCGGACATTGTTGTCCACGTCGAGGTTGGAGATGTCGCCGATCTGCGGAATCGCCAGGCGCCGCCGTCCTGGGCGAGCGGCGGCGCGACCGATCTCCAGCGGACCGAAGAGGGCCGCGAAGTCGCGCAGCTGCGCATCGCTGAGGCGCTGGTCGCGGAAGACCACCACCGCGTAGCGATCAATCGCGGACCAGATGGCATCGATCGTTGATCGGCGATGCGCTTGCGAGATCGATGCCAGCGAGCTCGGCGACAAATGAGCCCTTTACTGGACGTATGTCGATCGTCTCGACGTCCCTGCCTGTGGCCGTACACCCTCGCGGTGGAGGGCTCAGTCACAGGGCACGATCGCCGCTGGACGCGGGCTGTCCTTCTGCGAGGCGCATCAGAACCCCGGCCGTTGCCGCCACCTCCGCGGCGAAGTCCGGTCCCTCCGGTTTGTCGATGCCTTCGCCCAGCTTGAAGCGAGCGAACCCGGCGAGTTTCACGCCGGCCTTGGCGAGCACCGCCTTCACCCGGCTCTCGCCGTCATGCACCCAGACCTGCTCGAGCAGCACGACCTCTTCGTAGAACTTGCGGATGCGGCCCTCGACCATCTTCTCGATGATGTTCTCCGGGCGCCCCGACTGACGCGCCTGCTCGACCAGCACCGACTTCTCGCGTGCCAGCGCAGCAGGGTCGACACTGTCGATATCGATCGCTTCCGGGGTGCTCGCCGCGATGTGCATGCCGACCTGACGTCCAAGCGTTTCCAGTGCCGCCATCTCGCCTGTGCCTTCGACCGCGACCAGCACGCCGATCTTGCCCAGCCCCGGCCTCAGCGTGTTGTGCACGTAGCTCGCGACGACGCCACTGCCGACGCTCAGCACGCGCGCGCGGCGGATGTTCATGTTTTCGCCGATCGTTGCGACCAGATGCGTCAGTTCCTCCGCCACGGTGCGGCCGGAGCCAGGGAACGGCGCGACCTTGATCGCGTCCAGATCCTCGCCGACCTGGAGTGCGATCCTGGCGACCGTCTCGACGAAGGCCTGGAACGTGTCGTTGCGGGCGACGAAGTCTGTTTCGGCGTTCACCTCGACCATCGCGGCACGGCCTGGCGCGGAAACCACTCCTACCAAGCCCTCGGCGGCGACGCGGCCCGACTTCTTCGCCGCAGCAGCGAGGCCCTTGGTCCGCAGCCAGTCGACGGCTGCCTCCGTGTCGCCACCGCTTTCGGTCAGCGCCTTCTTGCAGTCCATCATGCCCGCGCCGGTCTTCTCACGCAGCTCCTTCACCAGGGCGGCGGTAATCTCTGGCATGGTCCGGTCTCCTCAGGCGTTCGCCGTTTCGGCGGGGACCTCGACGTCCGGCATCGCTTCCGGCGGCAGGTTTTCGACAGCGCCCAAATCCTGGCCGGAGGCAGCCATCTCGGCGCTGATGCCATCCAGCACCGCACCTGCCACCAGATCGCAGTACATCGTGATGGCGCGGATCGCGTCGTCGTTGCCAGGCACTGGAAAGGTCACGCCGGTTGGATCGGAATTGCTGTCCAGAATCGCGACCACCGGGATACGCAACTTGTTCGCTTCCTCGACCGCGAGCTTCTCCTTGTTCGTGTCGATGATGAACAGGATGTCCGGCAGGCCACCCATCTCCTTGATGCCGCCCAACGCGCGCTCGAGCTTCTCCTGGTCGCGGGTGATGTCGAGCACCTCTTTCTTGGTGAGGCCCTCGATGTTGCCGCCGAGCAGTTCCTCGATCTGGCGCAGCCGCTTGATCGAACCGGTGATCGTCTTCCAGTTGGTCAGCGTACCGCCGAGCCAGCGATGGTTGACGTAGTACTGGCCACAGCGCTTGGCGGCGTCGGCGACATATTCGGCGGCAGCACGTTTGGTACCGACGAACAGCACGCGTCCGCCCGCGGCGGTCACGTCGCGCACGGCACGCAGCGCGCGATCCAGCAACGGCACCGTCTGTTGCAGATCGATGATGTGCACCTGGTTGCGCACGCCAAACAGGTAGGGACCCATCGACGGGTTCCAGCGGCGCGTGTGGTGGCCGAAATGGACGCCGGCTTCGAGCAGCTGGCGCAGAGTGAATTCGGGCATCGCCATGAGGCGGATCCTTTCGCTTCGTCCGGTTGTACCTCCGCGGGGCCAGTCCTGGAGCCTTGCGGCCTTGCGACACCGGACCCGGCAAGCCGGGAAAGGCGCCCCGCGTGTGAATTACCGGCGCATGCCGGCAGCCGGGGATATGGCGAAAAAGTGCGCGGAAAGCAACCCGTCGGCCTAGCGTCGCAGGATCGTCCGACCGGCATAGCGTGCCGCCGGACCGAGTTCCGCCTCGATCCGCATGAGCTGGTTGTACTTCGCCGTGCGGTCGCTGCGCGACAGGCTGCCGGTCTTGATCTGGCCGCAGTTCGTCGCCACCGCCAGGTCGGCAATCGTGGCGTCCTCGGTCTCGCCCGAACGGTGGCTCATCACGCAGCGGAAGCCGGCCTTGTGGGCGATCTCAATCGTCTCCAGCGTTTCCGACAGCGTGCCGATCTGATTGACCTTGATGAGGATCGCGTTGGCCGACGCCTCCTCGATGCCACGCCGCAAGCGCTCCGGATTGGTGACGAAAATATCGTCGCCAACGATCTGGAGCCGGTTCCCGAGGGTGGCGGTCAGATGCTTCCATCCCTCCCAGTCGTCCTCGGCGCAGCCGTCCTCGATCGATACGATCGGATAGCGGTTTATCAGGGCCTCGTAGTAACGCACGATACCATCGGCATCGAGCGTCTTGCCCTCGCCGGTGAGCACGTACTTTCCGTCCTTGAAGAACTCGCTTGATGCGGGGTCCAGTGCGAACGTCACGTCCTCGCCTGGACGATAACCGGCTTTCTCGCAGGCCTTCGTGATGAAGCCCAGCGCCTCATCCGCCGATTTGAGGTTCGGCGCAAAACCGCCCTCGTCGCCGACATTGGTGTTGTGGCCGGCGTCGTGCAGCCCCTTCTTCAGCGCGGCGAAGATCTCCGAGCCCATGCGGATGCCGTCTGCCACCGTGCCTGCTCCGATCGGCTGGATCATGAACTCCTGGATGTCGATCGGATTGTCGGCATGCACGCCGCCGTTGACGATGTTCATCATCGGCACCGGCAGCGTGCGCGCGTAGACGCCTCCGACATGGCGATACAGCGGAATGCCCAGGTCCTCCGCGGCGGCCTTCGCGGCGGCGAGCGACACCGCCAGGATCGCATTCGCGCCGAGACGCGACTTGTTCGCGGTGCCGTCGAGGTCGATCAGGATTTCGTCGAGCTTCACCTGTTCGGTCGGGTCAAGGCCGCCGACCGCATCGAAGATCTCCCCTTCGACATTGCTTATCGCTGTCTGCACGCCCTTGCCGCCGAACCGTGCGGGGTCGTTGTCGCGCAGTTCCACCGCCTCGTGCGCGCCGGTCGAAGCCCCGGAGGGCACTGCGGCGCGGCCCATGGCCCCAGTGTCGAGCACCACGTCAACTTCGACCGTGGGATTGCCGCGGCTGTCGAGTATCTCGCGGGCAAAGATGTCGGCAATGGCGGCCATGGCACGCTCCGTCTGCTTTTGCTGGCGTCAGGCTTCGACCACTTCTGGTGAATCTTCCCTAAACGCGTTCGATCAGCGCCGCGATGCCCTGCCCCACGCCGATGCACATCGTGGCAATCGCACGCTTGCCGCCACGCGTTTCGAGCGCGTTCAGCGCGGTCAGCGCCAGGCGCGCACCCGACATCCCCAGCGGATGACCCAGCGCAATCGCCCCGCCATGCGGGTTCACATGCTCCGCATCGTCCGGCAGCCCGAGTTGGCGCGTCACCGCCAGGCCCTGCGCGGCGAACGCCTCGTTCAGCTCGATCACGTCGATATCGCCGATCTTCATGCCCAGTCGATCGAGCAGTTTTTGGGTCGCGGGCGCCGGGCCGATGCCCATGATCCGCGGCGGCACACCGGCGGTTGCCATGGCCACCACACGCGCCCGCGGTGTCAGGCCGTGCCGTTTCGCCGCCTGCTCCGACGCGATGATCAGCGCCGCCGCCCCATCATTCACGCCGGACGCATTGCCCGCAGTAACTGTACCGCCCTGCTTGCGGAACGGCGCACGCAGCTTCGCCAGACCCTCCAGGGTCGTGTCACCGCGCGGATGCTCGTCGCGATCAACTGTCACCGTGCCTTTGCGGCCGGCGATTTCCACCGGCGCAATCTCGCGCGCGAAAAAGCCGCTGTCCTGCGCAGCCTTCGCGCGCATCTGCGAGCGATACGCGAAGGCGTCCTGATCGACGCGGGTGACCTGGAAGTCCTCCGCGACGTTCTCGGCCGTCTCCGGCATGGCGTCCACGCCGTACTGTGCCTTCATCAGCGGATTGACGAAGCGCCAGCCTATGGTGGTGTCGTAGATTTCTGCCGAGCGGGAGAAGGCTTCGGTCGCCTTGCCCATGACGAACGGAGCGCGGGTCATGCTCTCGACACCGCCCGCCATCATGAGTTCGGCATCACCGGCGCGGATCGCGCGCGCCGCGCTGCCAACCGCGTCGAGGCCAGAACCGCACAGCCGGTTGATGGTGGACCCGGAGATATGCTCCGGCAGCCCTGCCAGCAGCGCCGCCATGCGCGCGACGTTGCGGTTGTCCTCGCCGGCTTGGTTGGCACAGCCGTAGATCACGTCGTCAAGCTGTTCCCAGTCGACCGACGGGTTGCGCTCCTTCAGCACCCGCATCGGATGCGCGGCGAGGTCGTCCGTGCGGACATCCTTGAGCACACCGCCGTAGCGTCCGATCGGCGTGCGGACGAAGTCGCAGATATAGGCGTCGGCCATGGCGATCCTCCCGGGTTGCGCTTGGCCGACGCCTAGGGCATCCCGTGGCGGCCGGCAAGAACCCAGGGGCTCCGCCCCTGCACCCCGCCAAGGGCGCAGCCCTTGGAACCCCTTCATTAGTGTGCCAGCCCAGCGCGCAATGCCAGACGGGAGACAGTGCATATGCGCACCACTCTGCGCGCCGGCCTGACGATCGCCGCCACAATTGCCTGTGGCACGTCGGCCTGGGCTGACATGTCAGTCTATTATCATGCCGGCAGTTGGGACGCATTCAGCGGTCTCGGCGCCGACGGCAAGATGGTATGCGGCATCGGCAGCACCAATCCGACTGACAGCCACAGCTTTTCGTTGCGCTTCACGATCGGTGGCGACGACACAGTGATGTTCCAGGCCAAGAAGCCGAGTTGGACTATTCCGGCGGGCACGCAATTGCCGGTGGTGATGCAGGTCGGGCTTGATGTACCATGGAACATGCAGGGCACCGGCACCGGCCAGGTGGTGGAGTGGACCATCGACAGCGCCGCAATGCAGACCTTCGATGCTCAGTTCCGCCGCGCCGGCTCGATGACGGTGAACTTTCCCACGGGAAACGAACCACCCTGGACGATCGGACTGAACGGCTCGACCGCCATCAGCAATGCGTTCGCTCGTTGTGTGACGGATCTGACGCAACGTGCGGGCGCGCAGCAGCCGGCACCAACGCCCTCGGGAGCGACGCAGCCTTTCAGACAGACACCAACTCAGCCGGCCACGCCGCAACCGACGCAACCGGCCCAGCCGACGCAGCAACGTTGAAAGGAGACGGCGCGATGACCACCGGACGATGCCTGTATGGAGCCATCCATTAGGAATATTCCGGCGAAGCCATTCTGGTCGTGCATTGCCATTGCGAGAGTTGCCGGCGTCAGACGTCGTCGCCGATGTCGACCTTCGTGCTGGTGCCCAAGGCAGCGTTCCGGTTCACGCGCGGGCGACCGAGAGCCTAGTAGGTGGTTCCTGCTGCGCGGGAAACCCCTGGCATTAGCTGCTGATTGTCCCAGCGTGGTTCCCGCTGTGTCACGCCAGCGATTGCTGCTGTGTAGGCCGAATTCTTCAGTGAGGCGCTGGTATACCCTGAGGATTTGGGAGCTATGGGCAAACAAGTCATCGGCGCGGGAAGTGGCCGCGAAGACCAAGGTCGGGACGCACGGAGACGGCGACAGTTTGTATCTTCATTTACCCGAACCAGCCCGCGTGCGACACTCCGGCTCAATATAATCCGCGGGACGTATGACATGAGATGGACGATGGCGACAAAGGCAGCGATCAATACCGTCGCCGCTATTGGCTTGGCCGGAATGCTCATCGGTTGCGCGGACGACATTCGTTATCGCGATATCCAAGGCCAGATTCCCCCGGTGCAGTCTGGCTATGCCCGCATCTACCTCTATACCATGAGCCCATTTGTGGATCCGGGCTTTGAGTTCTCGGTCGACGGTACGGTCGTAGGAAGCACGACAGGCTATAATGTCCTATACGTCGACCGTCCTGCTGGGCCTGTTCGGATCACACTCAATTCCAAGCGGGTGTTCCCCGCATCGCCGCCCGCGGAATTGCCCCTCCAGTTATCGGCCGGCGAAACGAGATATATCCAGGGAGAGAAGGACCCGGCCTTCACGAGTTCGCAGTCCGTACATGTCCGATTGCTCGTCATGGACCCCAAGCAGGCCGCAACCGACCTGCATGACTGCTTCTATGTTGGTCCCGCGTTGCCTGGAGCGAAGAGCTGACCGACCTGGCGCAGCGGGCGGATGTCCAGCCATCGGCGCAGCCCTTCGGCCAGGCGCCGGCCCAGCAGCCGACCCAGCCGGCTCAGCAACGTCGAAAGGAGACGCCGCGATGACGACAGGACGATGTCTGTGCGGGGCAATACAGTACGTATATACCGGCGAACCCACGCTGGTGGTGCACTGCCACTGCGATAGTTGCCGGCGTCAAACCTCCTCGCCGGTGTCGACGTTCGTCATCGTGCCCAAGGCAGCATTGCAATTCACGCGCGGGCAGCCGAAAGAGTTCGCATCGTCTGAAGGCGTGTGGCGCAGTTTCTGCGGCGAGTGCGGCTCACCGATCTACTACCGCACGGATCGCCGTCCGGACGTCATCGATCTCTATGCCGGCACGCTGAGCGATCCCTCGGCGTTGATCCCGCAAGGCCATGTGCATGCCGCCGAGCAGCTTCCGTGGTTCGAGGTGCTCGACGACCTGCCGCGTTATCCCGGGTCGCGCTGGGGCGCCGAACCAGTCCGCCGCGGCCCCCGCCAGCAAACCTGAACGCCGTCAGGACGGTCGCTTCGCCAGTTCGTCGAACGCCTTCAGCCGCGCGATCAGCGCCGGCATCTCGCGCAGCGGGATCATGTTCGGACCGTCGCTCGGTGCGCGGTCCGGATCGGGATGCGTCTCGATGAATACCGCCGCGACGCCGACCGCCAGCGCGGCCCGCGCAAGGACCGGGGCGAACTCCCGCTCGCCGCCCGAAGAGGCGCCCTGCCCGCCCGGCTGCTGCACCGAATGCGTCGCGTCGAATACCACCGGATAGCCGGTGCGCGCCATGATCGGCAGTGCGCGGAAATCGCTGACGAGTGTGTTGTAGCCGAAACTCGCACCCCGCTCGCACAGCAGGATGCTGTGATTGCCGGTGCTGGCGATCTTCGCCGCGACGTTCGCCATGTCCCAAGGGGCGAGGAACTGGCCTTTCTTCACGTTGATCGGCTTCCCGGTCTCGCCGGCGGCAAGCAACAGATCGGTCTGACGGCACAGGAAGGCAGGAATCTGCAACACATCGACCGCCTGCGCCGCGATGCCACATTGCTCCGGTGAGTGCACGTCGGTGAGCGTCGGCAGTCCGGTCGCCTCGCGCACCTCGGCGAGAATGCCCAGGCCGTCACCGATGCCGATGCCGCGCGCGGCGGCGACCGAGGTGCGGTTGGCCTTGTCGAAGCTCGACTTGTAGATGATCGGTACGCCGGTCGCCCCAGACATGTCGCTCAGCGCGGCAGCAACCTCGAGTGCATGCCCGCGGGACTCGATCTGACACGGGCCGGCTATCAGCGCGAACGGCAGGTCGTTGCCGATCGCAAAGGCCCCCACGCGTACGACATGCTGCATCACGTCCACCATTCAATATCGATGATCCATGCAATACACTCAAACCATGCAGCCCATCCACACCGCGATCGACAGGTTGCCGCCTTAGCACATCACTACCAGAGGGAACGACATGATCCGCTTCCTGGCCGTCCTGTTGCCGACCTTGCTCCTGGGCTGTGCCGATCAGTCGAAGGGCACTGCGCTGAATGAGTGCCGTATGAGGTACTATCTGGAAACCCCGACCGCTCAGGCTGATCTGGTCCAGGACTGCATGAAGGCAAAATCGTTCCAGGCTGTGTCGGCGTGTAGTCCCGAGGCCGAGCAGGACGAGTGGGATGTGCAGGTTCGGACATTCCACTACAACAACCCACAGTGCTATCGACCGCTAGGCGCCACCAGGTGGATCGCCTCGGTGCTGTCGCCCATGTGAATGCGCGCCTCTGATCGCCACTCGATCAGCCTATTTTCCAGCCATCCTTTGTCTTGCACCAGGTGAGCGTTGCGGCACGTTCCGGCCGCGGGCCGGGCACGGTGACCTCGTAGCGCATGATACGGCAGGCCAGTCCCTTGCGGTGCGTTGCGTTGCCTGCGGTCACCGTGCCGCTTGCTCCTGATGCGGGATTGGTCCAGGTGTCGGTATTGCCACTCGCGAGGTTCGGCTTGTCCAGCAGACGATTCGTTGCGTCTGAAAGCGCCGCGATATCGGCGGAGTTGAGCGGCGTGGCGCTGCTGTTGCGGAACGGGTTGATCTGCGCAAAGGCGGGCTGCGCAAAAAATGTTGCGATGAGCAACGGTAGCAAGACACGTGGGTGGATCACTGCGTTCTCCCAAGCTGGCGTTCCATTTGGCCCGGCAACAACCTACACCAGCCGCGCCTGCCGTACCGCCGCCGCGATGAAACCCGCGAACAGCGGATGCGGATCGAACGGCTTCGACTTCAGCTCGGGATGATATTGCACGCCGACGAACCATGGATGGTCGGGCAATTCGATGATCTCCGGCAGCACGCCATCGGGCGACATGCCGCAGAACCGCATGCCGGTTCGTTCCAGGCACTCCTTGTAGTGCACGTTCACCTCGTAGCGATGGCGGTGCCGCTCCTCGATCCGCGTCGCACCGCCATAAAGCGCCGACACCAGCGATCCGGCGCTCAGCACAGCCGGATACGCGCCCAGTCGCATCGTGCCGCCGAGATCGCCGCCTTCGATACGCCGCTCGATCTCGTTGCCGCGCGCCCACTCGGTGAGCAGGCCGACCACGGGTTCGTCGCACGGCCCGAATTCCGTCGATGACGCGCAAGGCAGGCCCCCGAGGTTTCGTGCGGCCTCGATCACCGCCATCTGCATGCCGAAGCAGATGCCGAAGAACGGCACGCTCCTCTCGCGCGCAAATCGCACCGCCTCGATCTTGCCTGGCGTGCCGCGCTCCCCGAAACCCCCCGGCACCAGGATGCCGTGACAGTCCTCCAGACGATGCACCGCGCTGTCATGCTCGAAGATCTGGCTGTCCACCCAATCGAGCTGCACCTTCACGCGGTTGGCGATACCGCCATGTGCCAGCGCCTCGGCCAGCGATTTATAGCTATCCAGCAGGTTGGTGTATTTCCCGACCACCGCGATGCGCACCTCGCCCTCCGGCGCGCGGACCGCTTCGACGATCCCCTCCCACCGCGACAGATCGGGCTCATCGTCGGCCGGCAGATCGAAATGCCGCAGCACCTCACGATCCATGCCCTCTGCGTGATAGCTGATCGGCACCGCATAGATCGTATCGACGTCGAGCGCCGCGATCACCGACCGCGGCCGCACGTTGCAGAACAGCGCGATCTTGCGGCGCTCGTTCTCCGGGATGGGACGGTCGCAACGGCACAGCAGCATCTGCGGCTGGATGCCGACATTCAGCAGCTCCTTCACCGAGTGCTGCGTCGGCTTGGTCTTCAGTTCGCCGGCCGACGGGATAAACGGCACCAGCGTCAGGTGCACGAACATCGCGTGCTCAGGGCCCAGCTCGTTGCCGAGCTGGCGGATCGCCTCCAGGAACGGCAGGCTTTCGATGTCGCCGACGGTGCCGCCGATCTCCACCAGCACGAAGTCGAAGCCGGCGGTGTCGCGCACGATTGCTTCCTTGATCGCGTCGGTGATGTGCGGGATCACCTGCACGGTGGCGCCCAGGTAGTCGCCGTGGCGCTCCTTGGCGATGACCTCGGAGTAGATGCGGCCGGTGGTGGCGTTGTCGAAGCGGTTGGCCGGCACGCCGGTGAAGCGCTCGTAGTGGCCCAGGTCGAGGTCGGTCTCGGCGCCGTCATCGGTGACGTAGACCTCGCCGTGCTGATACGGGCTCATCGTGCCGGGATCGACGTTCAGGTAGGGGTCGAGCTTGCGCAGCCGCACAGTGAACCCGCGCGCCTGCAGCAGGGCGCCGAGGGATGCGGAGGCAATGCCTTTGCCGAGGGACGACACCACGCCGCCGGTGATGAAGACGTACCGGGTCATGGGCGGCCAGTATACGAACCCGAATCGGGCGACGGGAAGCCCGTTCATGCGGCATCACGCATGCTTAACGTGGAGGGCTCCCCCTCCCCCGCGAGGGGAGCGGCAAAGAGGGTCAGTTGGTCGGGACGGTGGGACCCTTCGGGGCGGCGGGCGGGGGGCGGGCGCCTGGGTGGCCGGCGCGGGGGCCGAGGCAGGCGGGTTCGCCAGCAGGGAGCCGCCGACACCGGTCGTGCCGTGGTTCAGCAGCGCCAAGGTCAGCGACAGCACCATAAAGGCTGTGGCCAGGATCGCAGTAGTCCGGGTCAGCAGGTTGGCGGTGCCGCGGCCGGACATGAACGCGCCCATGCCCTGCGAGCTACCGATCCCCAGCCCGCCGCCCTCGCTGCGCTGGATCAGCACGACGCCGATCAGGGCGAGCGTGACGAACAGGTGGATGATCAGCAGGACGGTGATCACTGGGCAGGCTCCCTCAGGCGGAGGGTTCTATCCCCCGGCCACCGCATTCGACAATTGCCGATCCGGCGGCGGCGACTGAAGCGCCGTGTCGATCGCCTGGCGCAACGCCTCCATCCGATAAGGCTTGCGCAGGAACGGCAGGCTCATCGTGGAAAGACGCTGCGTCATCGCTCCGCCATAGCCGCTGGTGAGGATGATCGGGACGGCCACATGCCGTTGTCGCATTTCGCGGGCCAGATCGAGGCCGCTGCCGCCGCCCGGCAACAGCACGTCGGAAAGCACAAGATCAGGCTGCTTGGCGTCAGCCAGCAGAGCCAGCGCCGCCGCGACGGTGGCGACGCATGTCCCGCGGTGCCCAAGCTCGGTCAGCATGTCCAGCACGGCATCGGCAACTGCCGGTTCGTCCTCAACCACCAGCACGCGCAGGTCGCCGCGCGACCGGGCGCTCGAAGCCGCATGCGGTCGCGCCGGCTCCCGCCGGGCCTCGCGCTGCGATCGGGGCAACAGGACCCGCACGATGGTCCCTTCGCCAAGCCGGCTGTTTACCCAGGCGGTGCCCTTGGACTGCTGCGCAAACCCGTAAACCTGGGCAAGTCCGAGCCCCGTGCCTCTGCCCGCGCCCTTCGTCGTGAAGAATGGCTCGAAGACCCTCTCCAGAAGCTCTGGCGCCATGCCGGTGCCGGTATCCTCCACGGCGATCTCCACATAGTCGCCCGGCGCAACCGCATGTGGTACCGCCATGGCCGCATCCACCAGAACATTGCGCGCGGCAATCGTCAGTTCGCCACCGTCCGGCATGGCGTCGCGGGCGTTCACCGCGAGGTTGAGCAGCGCAAGCTCCAGGGCACCGAAATCAGCCTCGAGCGGCCAGACATCCTCGGCCACATCGATGTTGAGCTGAATGTTTTCCCGTACCCCCTGACCGAGAAGTTCGCGCAGGGCTTCGACGTGCTGCGGCAGATCGACGCGCTCCGGATGCAGCGCCTGCCGACGCGCGAACGCCAGCAGCCGACGGGTCAGCTCAGATGCCCGCCAGGACGCCTCCTGGGTCCGGCGCAGCGCCCGTTCGCGCAACCGCACGTCGCCCGATTGGGCGAGGACCTGCAGCCCATTGATGATCACCATGAGCAGATTGTTGAAGTCGTGCGCGATGCCGCCGGTAAGCTGGCCGATCGCTTCCAGCTTTTGCATCTGGAACAGCTCGGCCTGTGCCTTGACGCGCGCCGCCGTCTCGGTCTCGACCCGACGATGCAGATCGGCGTTGACCCGTTCCAGCTCGGCGTTTGCCTGACCCAGTTCCGCTGTCCGCTCGGCTACCCGCTGATCGAGTGCCTCATTGGTGGATTGCAACTCCTCATTGGCCACCTGAAGCTCTTCGGCGAGCACGGAAGCCTCTTCCAACGCCGCCCGCAGCTTCCCTGTCGTGCTCTCATGCCGCAGCGCATCGGCAACCAGCCCGGCGATCTCCGAGGAGTGCTCTCGGGTGAGCCTTTCCGCCTCATGCCGAAGCCCATCCTGTTCGCCGGCCAGTGTCGCAATTTCTGCGTGCGCGTCTTCCAGTGTGACATGACTCTGCTCGAGTTCCTGTCCCAGTCGCGCGATCTCGTCGCGGAGGTCCTTTTCTGGGCTGTCAGGCCGATCCATATACCGGTATCCTCCTCCAGCAGGGTGGCGCTCCGTAGCTAGATTGCAAAGCATGAATGCAACCAACGATTGCACGTTCCCGTGATTAGGACGTTCCCAGTGCGGAGCTAAGATGGCAGGCCACGACATCGTCGTGATCGGCGGTTCGGCGGGGGGCGTTGAGGCCTTGAAGCTTATCTGCGAGGGCCTGCCGTCGAATTTTCCGGCCGCCGTCTTTGTTGTCGTCCATATCAGTCCGACGTCCCGCAGTGTCCTGCCTGATCTGCTCAGCCGGGCCGGGAAGTTGCCCGCGCGGCATCCCACAGACGAGGAAGCGATCAGCCCTGGCACCATCTATGTGGCCCCGCCAGACACGCACATGCTGCTGCGACCGGGCCGTGTCACCTTGCGGCGTGGACCGCATGAGAACCGAACCCGTCCCGCGATCGATCCGTTGTTCCGTTCCGCCGCAGTGACCTATCGGTCACGCGTGATCGGCGTGGTGCTGAGCGGGCTGCTCGACGACGGCTGCGCCGGGCTGATTGCGATCAAGGCGTGCGGTGGGCTCTGTGTCGTGCAGGACCCTGACGACGCGATTTGGCCGGAGATGCCTCGCAACGCGCTGACGCACGGCAACGTGGACCATTGCGTGTCGGCGACGGAGCTGCCGATCCTCCTGAGCCGGCTGGTCGGTCAACCACCAGGCCCGACACCGTCCATCCCAAACCACCTGATACTGGAATCAGACATTGCCGCACAGGAGACTTCGTCCATGGTGCGCGAACCTATCCAGCTAGGTCGCCCGTCTCACCTGAGTTGCCCGCAATGTGGTGGGGTCTTGAACGAGGTTCTCGACGAAGGCGCGACGCGCTTCCGCTGCCAGATTGGTCATGCCTTCACCGCGGAGGCACTATCGGCGGCGCAGGATGACGAACTGGGGCGCGCGATGGAGAGTGCGCTGCGCATGCACCGCGAAAGGATGGTGCTGTTCCGCCGCATGCAGGAGAAGTCCGAAGCGCAGGCGATGCCGCATGCCGCGGCACGCTGGCGCGCCGGAGCAGATGAGTCCGCGCATGCCGCCAAGGTGATCGGCGAAGCCATCGCCAATCTCCACAAGCCCTCGACCTGACGTTTGGCCGGCGCGTCATGCGTATCACCGGCCCAGGTTTTATGCCCGGTAATTACGACCTATACCGTCATGTTGGGGCTTGGCCCCGACATCCACGTCTTTCTTTGCCGCGAGCTACAAAGACGTGGATGCCGGGCCTTCGCCCGGCATGCCTGTATGAGGCGTCGTCAGCGGGGTATTAAGCCAGCCGCAATGTGGCCGCGGTCAACCCGTCGGTGCAGCGGAGAGATCGTCAACCACAATTACGGCACCCTGCGCGGTGCGGTCGTCATAGAGCAATGGTGAGATCCGTACGCGGCACTTCATATTACGGCCGCGCCGATCCAGCGCATTCAGCGTCGTCTCACTCGCTGCCCCATCGTGTATTGCTCGCGTAACCGCCGCCTCGACCCTTTGCACCGGCAGCCCTATATCTAGCGTGCCGAACGGCTCATCGATCACCTCTTCCTCACGCAATCCCCAAATATTCTCGCTCCAACGATTCCAGGAGCGCACCTTCAGATCGGTATTCACCACCACCACACCGGCATCGAGGCTGCGGAGAACCGCGTCGGTATGCAGGCGGTAGTCAGCGAATTCATCGGAATGGCGCCGCAGCTCGTCGTTGGTTGTCTCCAGCTCCTCATTGGCCGAACGCAGTTCCTCGTTGGTGGTTTCCAGTTCCTCGTTGGTGGACTGCAGTTCCTCGTTGGTGGTTTCCAGTTCCTCGTTGGTGGACTGCAGCTCCTCGTTGGTGGTTTCGAGTTCCTCGTTCGCGGACTGTAGTTCCTCGATCGTCGTTTCCAGACTTTCCTGAGCGGCTTCCAGCTCCTGCTGCAACGTGAAAACACGCGTTGTGTCGGTGAAGGTGAGCAGAACGGTAAAATGCCCACCGTCTCGCGCCATCAGCGGCGCCAGCTCAATGGTCAGGCGAATCGGATCGGCGGGCGGGCGATGATATTCCTGATGCTCGATCCGAAGCGGTCGCATCTGTCGACGCACCTCGTCGATCTGGCTGCGCAGCTCGATCGGCCGGTATGAGACGGACAGGTCCTGGAATGGACGTCCGACGTCGCTGTCGCCAACTTCCAGGAGGCGTCGTGCAGCGGCGCTGGCAAACGTCAGCACATCATCGTTGTCGATGGTCAGATACGCTGAGGCAGAGTGGTCTACAATCGCTTGCAGCAGTTGCGTATGCACTGATGATGATCCAGGGCTGGGAGGTGGGTCGTTGCTCAGCTGCACGCCCCCCGTGCCGGAGCGACGCCACAGCTGCGGCACCTTGCGGAATAGCCGGCTCTTCATGTCGATCGGTTGAAACAGCTTCGATCGCCCAAGCTGTGTCTCCGCCTTGCCGAGAAAGAGGCAGCCATCATCCACCAGAGCGTAGTGCAGGCGTGGCAGGACGAGATTTTGAGTGTCCGTCTCCAGGTAGATGAGCAAATTACGGCAAACCAGCAGGTCCACTCGCGATATTGGCGCATCTGCCACGACGTTGTGTCGGCCAAATATCACCGCCTTGCGCACATCGCGGGTAACAACGTAATGATTGTTGGTTCGCTCGAAATACTTTTGCAGCAGTGGCGCCGGCAGGTCTTCCACATCACGTGGCAGATAGGTTGCGTGGCGCGCCGTATTCAGCGCGGCTTCATCGAGGTCGGTTGCGTAGATCTTCACGCGCCGCGCAAATGCAGTCGGTCCCAGCAGCTCGCAAAGCAGCATGGCCAGAGAATACGGTTCTTCTCCCGAGGCGCAGCCCACGCTCCACACGCGCAACTGGTCGCGCCCGCGGTCTGGTGCGATGAGCTGAGGCAGTACCTCGTGTCCTCAACGCGTCCCACGCGTCGGGGTCCCGGAAGAACGAGGTAACGTTGATCAGCACCGTATTGAGCAGATCGACGAACTCCTGAGGATGCGCCTCAAGGAATGCATGATAATCAGCAAAGCTGTCGACGTGCAGGTGCTCCATACGCAGCGAGATCCGCCGATGCAGGCTGCTACGCTTGTAGCCGCGGAAATCGACGCCACGGCTTTCCTGGATATGGCGGATCAAACTCTCAAATGCCGCGTCCCGGTTCGGCTCCGTCAAAGTCCGTTCCCTCACGAAGGTTGATCCCAGTCAACTTTATATGGTCCGCGCGGCACGGGCGATCGCCAGAAAGTCGTCCGCCTGCAGGCTCGCTCCACCGATCAGTCCGCCGCCGACATGCGGCACGGCGAGCAGCGCGCCGGCGTTCGCTGGCCGCATGGATCCACCATACAGGATGCGGATTCCCGCCCCCGGATCGCCGAACTGACGCACCAGCTCCTCACGGATGAAGGCGTGCATGGTGGCGACATCCTGCTCGGTGGCCGTCTTCCCGGTGCCGATCGCCCAGACCGGTTCGTAGGCTACCACGCCCGCGAATGGCTTCGGCAGACTGCCGGCGATCTGCCAGCCGACAACTTCCGTCTCCTGACCAGAGCTCCGCTGGTCCTCTGTCTCTCCAACACAGACGATTGGCGTGAGACCAGCTTCCACTGCTGCCAGCACTTTCTCGCGGACCAGCTCGTCGGTCTCGCGCGTGGTTCTGACGGCGCTCGGAATGACCAAGGATGACCCAGGTCGCGCCGGCATCGCGCAGCATGGCCGCGGACACATCGCCGGTATGCGCACCCTGACCCTTGGCGTGGCAATCCTGGCCGCCGACCGCGACGGCCGATCCTGCCAACACACGGGCGACCGGTTCGATGGCCGTGAACGGCGGGCACATCAGCAGATCGCAGGCCAGGCCTTGGGCGCCAGCGCGGACGGCGGTCGCCAGTTCCATTGCCGGCGCGCGGAGCATGTGCATTTTCCAGTTGCCGGCGATCAATTGCCGCATGGCGCGTCCCTCTCTGGCCTTGTCCGCCGCTGGTAGCTCAAAGGCTGGAAGCTGGCAAAGCCCTGCTTCGGCTCGTATATGCTGCGCCGCATCGCCGCAGAGGCCTGTTCGCATGATTACCGCCTTCCGCCGCTACCTCGAGACCTGGGTGGTACGCGGGTTCTTCCTGATCATGGTGTTCGCCTTCATCTCGTGGGGTGTTGGCGACGTGGTGCGCATGATCGGCGCCAATCCCACCTGGGTGGCCAAGGTCGGCAGCCAGACGATCGAAGGCGTGCAGCTTCAGGACGCCTATCAGCGCGAGATGGCGCAGGAAACGCGGAACTTGCCGGCCGGCCAGGAGCCAAGCCAGGAGATGCGCAGCAGCGTGGCGAACGGGGCGCTGCAACGCCTCATCGCCCAGGCAGCGCTGAACCAGGAATTGCAGCGCCTGCGGATCCTCACGCCGGACCAGGCGGTGCGCCAGACGGTGTTCGCCATGCCGGCATTTCACGGCCCCAACGGCCAGTTCGACCAGCAGACCTTTGAGGCGGTGCTGAGAAACAACGGTTTGAACGAGGCGCGCTTTCTCGACATGGTGCGGGGCGACCTCGCGCAGCAGCAGTTGCTTGGTGCCGTCAGCGCGGGGGCGGCAACGCCGGACGTGCTGTTGCATCCGCTGTTCGAAAGTCAGTTCGAGAAGCGCTCAGCCGACATGGTGGAGTTCCCCATCGCCGCTGCGCCCGAACCGCCCGCACCGACCGACACTGAATTGCAGCGTTGGTACGACAACCACCCGGACATGTATTCGGCGCCGGAATATCGCAGGATCAAGGCTGTCGTTCTGTCACCGCAGACGCTGGCGAAGGACATCACGATCACCGACGCCGATCTTCAGGCGGCCTATCAGCAGCACAAGGCTGAATATGTGAAGCCGGCGCAACGGTCTGCCGAAGTGATCTCCGTAACAGACGAAGCCAAGGCCAGGACGCTCGCCGACACATGGCGGGGTGGTGCCGACTGGGCGGCAATGCAGAAGGCGGCCCAGGACGCCGGCGGCTCGGCGATTGCACTCGACGACGCGACCGAGCGGCAATTCCCCAACGCTGATCTCGCGCGCACAGTGTTCGCGGCCGTACCCGACACCGTGACCGACCCGGTGAAGGGTGCAGGAACCTGGCACATAGTGAAGGTCACCAAGGTGACGCCGGGCAGCGAACTGCACATTCGACTCGGTGAAGGATGCGCTGCGCAATGACGTGCTCGCCGCCAAGGCGGCGGACATGATCTACGACCGGGCCAACAAGGTCGACAACGTGCTGGGCAGTGGTGCCAGCCTCGACGAGATGCCCAGCGATCTCGGCCTGGCCGGCGTCTTGGGCACGCTGGATGCCGCGGGGAACACAGCGGATGGCACGCCGGCACCGATCCCCGGCCCTGCCGAATTGAAGGCCGCGTTGATCAAGGCGGCTTTCGACACGCAGAAAGGCGATCCGCCGCGGCTGGTCGAGGTGCCGACGCCGTCGACCGGTGGCTCGGCGTATTACGCGCTCAGCGTCGAGGACGAGACTCCGCGCTCGGTTAAACCGTTCGACGCAGTCAAGGAGCAGGTGGCGGCGGACTGGACGCATGACGCACAGCGACACACGCAGGAAGCGGCGGCAGCGAAGCTGCTTGCCGCGGTGAAGGGTGGCCAGTCGCTGGCCGACGCGGCGGCGGTCGCCGGCGTGACGATGCGGCGCACACCGCTGGTCGGCCCCGGCGCTGCGGCCGAGGGAATGCCACAGCAGCTTGCAGGGCCGCTGTTCGCGCTGAAGCAGGGCGAGCCGACGATGGCGGAAACCGGTGACGGATTTGTCGTCGCGGTGCCGGCCGAAATCGTCGAGGCTGATCCGAAGGCCGATCCCACCGGCTATTCGCAGGTGCGCCAGGCGGTTTCGCGGTCGATCGGCAGCGACCTCGCCAGTGTATTCGCTGATGCGTTGCGCGAGCGTGCGCAGCCGCGCATCAATCAATCCGCCCTCGACAACGTCAGTGGTCAGCAGCAATGAACGTCTCGGTCCCGCCTGGCTTCGCCAGCTTTCGTGCCGCCTATGATGCGGGGCGCGGCACGCTGGTGTGGCGGCGCGGCGTGGCCGATCTGGAGACGCCGGTCGCGGCATTCCTGAAGCTGGCGCATGGCCGGCCGAACTCGTTCCTGCTGGAAAGCGTGGAAGGTGGCGCGGCGCGGGGACGCTACTCGATCATCGGCATGGAACCGGACCTGATCTGGCGTTGCCGTGATGGTCGCGCCGAGATCAACCGCTATGCGCAATCGGCACCGCACGCCTTCATCGCGGATGCGCGGCCGGCACTCGACAGCCTGCGTGCGACGATCGCGGAGACACGGCTCGAGGTGCCGGCCAATCTGCCACCGATGGCGGGCGGACTGGTCGGCTATCTCGGCTACGACATGGTGCGGCTCATGGAACGGCTGCCGGCAACCACGCGCGACGTGATCGGTGTGCCAGAAGGTCTGATGATGCGGCCGACATTGTTCGCGATCTTCGACAACGTGAACGACGAACTGACGCTGGCGGCGCCGGTCTATCCGCAGGCCGACATCTCGGCGGAAGCAGCCTGGGATCACGCCCAGAAGCGGCTCGCGGAGGCGGAGGCGGCGCTCGAACGGCCTTTGCCGCATCCGCCGCCGCCGGTGATGTTGCCTGACCCGCCGGCGCCGGCATCCAATTTCTCCAAGCCGGATTTCCTGGCGGCGGTGGATCGGTGCAAGGACTACATCGCGGCCGGCGACGCGTTTCAGATCGTGATCAGCCAGCGGTTCTCGGTGCCGTTCGTGCTGCCACCGTTCTCGCTGTACCGGGCATTGCGGCGGATCAACCCGGCACCGTTCTTGTTCTTCCTCGATTTCGGCGGCTTTGCCGTGGTGGGCTCGAGCCCCGAGGTGTTGGTACGCCTGCGCGACGGCACGGTGACGATCCGGCCACTCGCCGGAACGCGGAGGCGCGGGACGACATACGAGGAGGATCAGGCGCTGGAGGCGGAGCTGCTGTCTGATCCGAAGGAGCGCGCCGAGCACCTCATGCTGCTCGATCTTGGGCGCAATGATGTGGGGCGGGTGGCGGAGTTGGGCTCCGTCAAGGTCACCGAGAGCTTCGTCATCGAACGCTTCAGCCACGTCATGCACATCTCTTCCAATGTGGAGGGGAAGCTGCGCGATGGGCTCGACGCGTTGGATGCCCTGGTCGGCGGGTTCCCCGCCGGGACGCTGTCAGGGGCGCCGAAGGTGAGAGCAATGGAGATCATCGATGAGCTCGAACCGGATCGGCGCAACATCTACGCCGGCTGCATCGGCTATTTCGCAGCCAACGGCACGATGGACACCTGTATCGGCCTGCGCACCGCGTTGGTGAAGGACGGCGTCATGTATGTGCAGGCGGGTGCCGGGATCGTCGCGGACTCGGAGGCTGAGTTCGAACACGAAGAGTGCCGCCAGAAGGCGCGTGCGCTGATGCGCGCGGCAGAGGAGGCGGTGCGGTTCGCGGCCGGAAAGTCAGGCGGCAACGCTCCAGGCTAAGTTTCGATTCGCAAGCGACATCCCCCTAGTCGTCATGGCCGGCGAAGGCCGGCCATCCACGTCTAGACCTTTGCAGCCCTTGGCCGAACCAATTACCGGTCAGGGATCTGAGGTGGCGGCTATCAGTTGCTCGTGGCCGTGCCGCAGATCGAGCAGGTCCAGCTTGCAGGCAGCGTGCTCCTTTGTACCGGCGGCAAAGCCAAATTTGGTGCAAAGCGCCGCGTCTTCATAGTCGACCTGATTTGCCACGGCCACCGCGGTGTCGGTGATGACCGCCCTCCAGCATGCAATGGATATGGCGACGAACAGGACAGGCAAAAGAATTGCTGGTCCGTGACGCCATGTCAGTTCTCCAGCCCGAAGGCAGCTTCGTCCAACAACGCGCCGACTTCGGTTCATATCCGTCACAGCCTCCGCGCGATACACTGACGCAGCGCACGGACGGACTGCTGTGATATGGGTCACATGTTCACGCAACTTGCCTGACCACTGCCACCTCACGATCACGGCAAGCACCACTCCGGTTGTTCCAAGAACTGAGGTTTCTTGCGCGCTCCTCAGCAGGACCTTATGTTACGATTTTGTAACACGCCAGGGCGAGCACCTCAACAGCCTCGAAGCCGCCCATCACGGGCCATCCTATTGGTCGCGAATCTGCGATCGTCGCGCTGCAACCCGATCAAATTGCTGCTATCTGTGGTTGTCAAAAGACATTCAGCCGGAACATTGGCTTCCACAGCATCGATGGAGGCTCGCTTCATGTCCGACACCACCGGGCTCGCGGCCGAGTGGGAGCCGCGCATTCTCAGCATCATCCGGATCATCGTGGGCCTCATGTTCATGGAGCACGGTCTGAGCAAGCTCATCGGCTTCCCGCCTGTGCCAAGTCAGCCGGCAGCGTTCCACCTCCTTTGGTTCGCCGGGATCATTGAAGCCGGAGGCGGGTTCCTGATTGCGATCGGTCTGTTCACCCGAGCAG
Organism: uncultured Alphaproteobacteria bacterium; assembly: GCA_963776505.1. Lineage (GTDB taxonomy): Bacteria > Pseudomonadota > Alphaproteobacteria > Acetobacterales > Acetobacteraceae > JAMXLO01. Next base: position 139,307 of record CAVZNH010000083.1, on the reverse strand, counting down.
CGGCTTTCATCATGTCGGGCGAGATGGCGATCGCCTATTTCATGGCGCACGCGCCACGCGGCCTATACCCCATGTTGAACGGCGGCGATGCAGCTATCCTCTATAGTCTCATCTTCTTTTACTTCTTCGTGGCGGGAGGCGGCGCCTGGAGCGTCGATCGACTGCGCTCGTCACAGGCAGCCAGCCGATACGCCACCGGCTAACAACGGGACGGCGTCGAAACACGAGGCGACCTGAGGGACTTGAGACCCGAACGCGGGCACGCCACACTCCCTCGCCCGTGAGGATGCGCCTTGATGATTCTGCTCATCGACAACTACGACTCATTCACCTTCAACCTGTTCCACTTCCTGGGCGATGTTGGCGGGCGCTGCGAGGTCTGGCGGAACGACAAGATCAGCGTGGCGGATGTGTTGGCCGGCCAACCCGAGGCGATCGTGCTGTCCCCCGGCCCGTGCACGCCGAACGAGGCTGGCATTTGCCTGGATCTGATCGCCGCCGCGGCCGGCAAGGTCCCGATCCTCGGCGTCTGTCTGGGCCATCAGGCAGTCGGCCAGGCGTTTGGCGGGCAGGTGGTGCGTGCGCCGGTCCCGATGCACGGCAAGGTCAGCCGCATCTTCCACACCGGCACCGACATCCTGGAAGGCTTGCCATCCCCGTTTGCAGCCACGCGCTACCATAGTCTCATCGTCGACCGCGGCACCCTGCCTGAGGTTCTGGTGCCGACCGCCTGGACTGAGGATGGGCTGGTGATGGGCATGCGGCATCGCTCCTTGCCGATATTCGGTGTGCAGTTCCATCCGGAAAGCATCGCCAGCGAGCACGGCCATGAACTGCTGGCGAATTTCCTGGCGATCGCACGCGGCACGAACGCCCCGGCACGCGCGGCCTGATCGCAAGGTGTCCAACAATCTCAAGCCATTCCTCGCTCGCCTTGCCGCCGGGGATACACTGACCGACACAGACGCCGAGGCGGCATTCGACATCATCATGTCGGGCGAAGCGACGCCGGCGCAGATCGGCGCGCTGCTCATGGCGATGCGGGTGCGCGGCGAAACGGTACCCGAAATCACCGGCGCTGTGCGCGCCATGCGCGCGCGGATGACCGCGGTTGCCGCGCCATCGGATGCCATCGATGTCTGTGGCACCGGCGGCGACGCGGCCGGGACGCTGAACGTCTCGACGGCGGTGACGTTTGTTGTGGCCGGCTGCGAGGTGCCCGTGGCCAAGCACGGCAACCGCGCCCTCTCATCGCGTACCGGCGGGGCTGACGTGCTCGCGGCACTCGGTGTGAACGTCGATGTGCCGTTGGAGCGCCTGCCAGACATCCTGCGCGCGGCGAACTGCGCCTTTCTGTTCGCGCCACGCCATCATCCGTCAATGCGTCACGCCGCGGGTCCACGGGTGGAGCTGGGGACGCGGACGATCTTCAACCTGCTCGGCCCGTTGGCCAACCCGGCTCGGGTGCGGCGGCAGCTCACCGGCGTGTTCGCTCCTGAATGGGCCGGTCCGATGGCAGAGACACTGGGCCGGCTGGGCAGCGAGACGGCATGGCTCGTGCACGGTCAGGGGCTGGATGAGCTCACGGTCGCCGGAGAGAATCAGGTGACCGCCTGGCAGAATGGCAGCCTGCGTCGGTTCACCGTCAGTCCGGAGGACGCCGGACTTGCACGCGCGCCCGTCGAGGCGATCCGCGGTGGCGATGCCGCGCTGAACGCGGCGACATTGCAGGCATTGCTTCAGGGCGCGACTGGCCCATATCGCGACACTGTGGTGCTGAATGCCGCTGCCGCGCTCATCGTCGCGGCGCGTGCCGGCGATCTCCGCGAGGGCGCCGCGCTGGCCAGCCGCTCGATCAGCTCCGGTGCCGCGCTCGCTGCCCTGGAAACGCTGCGGCGTGAGACTGCGGCGCACTGAAGGACCTGATGTCTGATACGGTGAACAACCCAGCTTCTGACATACTGGCCCGCATCTGCTCCGATACGCGCGCGGCTGTGGCGCAAGCCAAAACGAAGACCGGCCTGGAAGCGCTGCGGTCCGAAATCGCCGCGCGCCACGATCCGCCACGCGGTTTCGGCTCGGCGCTGAAAGAGGCGGTCGCCAAAGGACGCTTTGGCCTTGTCGCGGAGATCAAGAAGGCATCGCCATCGGGCGGCCTGATCAGGGAGGAGTTCGATCCGCCTGAGCTGGCGCGCGCCTATCGGGACGGCGGCGCTGCGTGCCTCTCGGTGCTGACCAACGCGCAGTATTTCCAAGGCAGCCGCGACCATTTGGCGGCGGCCCGCGGTGCGGTTGACCTGCCGGTGCTGCGGAAGGACTTCATTCTCGATCCGTGGCAGGTCTATGAGAGCCGCGCGATGGGCGCCGACTGCATACTGCTGATCCTCGCGGCACTGACCGACAGCGAGGCGCGCGAACTGGAGGGGCTGGCGCGCGCACTGGACATGGACGTGCTGGCCGAGGTGCACGATGCACGCGAGATCGAACGGGCGCTTGGGCTTGAGACGTCGCTGTTCGGCATAAACAATCGCAATCTCAAGACATTGACGACCGATCTGGCCACTACGGATCAGCTTGCGCCGATGGTGCCGCCCGACCGCTTCCTGATCGCCGAGAGCGGCATCCGCACCCACGCGGATCTGCGCCGCCTCGCCGCGGCGGGAGCGCAGTGCTTCCTCGTGGGCGAGAGCCTGATGCGCCAGGCGGACGTCACTGCGGCGACGCGCGCGCTGCTGACAGGCGCCGCATGAGCGAGGAGTTCTCGCACTTCGACACACGCGGCCACGCGGCGATGGTGGATGTCGGTGCCAAACCGGTCACCCAGCGCACCGCCACGGCGTGTGCCCGGGTCGTCATGCAGCCCGCGACCGCGGCGCTGATCCGCAGCGGTGGAGCGAAGAAGGGCGATGTGCTGGGAGTTGCACGCATCGCCGGCATCATGGCGGCGAAGCGGACGTCGGAGCTGATACCGCTCTGTCATCCGCTGCCGATCAGCGCGGTCTCGCTGGAGCTGATTGTGGTCGAGGGCGCGGTGGAGATCGCCGCGACAGTGCGCACAACGGGACAGACCGGTGTGGAGATGGAGGCGCTGACCGCAGCGTCGGTGGCCGCGCTAACGGTGTACGACATGTGCAAATCGGTGGACCGCGGCATGCGCATCGAGGCGTTGCGCCTGACCCACAAGGCGGGCGGCAAGTCGGGTGAATTCACCCAGGACTAGCAAGTAGCCCTGCCGGATCGCCCACCACCCCGACCCGGCTGCCAAGACGCATCGTCTGCCGGCGCCCGACATCATGCCGCGGCCAGGCCGGCATCGCTTCATGCGCCGGGTCGCCGCTGCGAACGAATTCGATCCAGGCGCGGCGCATCGTCGCCGACAGTGTCCGCCATCTGCACCGCGTCGCCACCCGCCAGCATCGGCGCATCCAGACCAGGCCGCGAAGGTGCCGAACACGAACGGCAGGTCGATGCAATGACACGACCCAAAGCGCGAACCTGGTGGCGCCCAATCGAACACGTACGCATAAGCGCTGCCGCCCCGTCGCGCGATCGCCGCGGCAAGCTGCATCGCAGGCAGCAAGAAGGTTTCGTCGGTGCCGAGATCGGCGAGCAGGTCCAAGGCGCTCCCACCAGGCCGCCGGCCGCGATACCGCGCCAACGCATCCGCAGTGCCGAACCGCGCAATGACCGCATCGCCCGGCGGGTCCTGCATCGCAGGATTGGCGGCGAAGAACGCATGCACCTCGTCCGCGGTCGCGCCGATCAGCAGCGCCTTGCCGTCGGCGCCGTCGGCGATCGCGCCGAGCATCTCTGCGTCCGTCATTGCCGAAGGCAGCACCGGCATGAACATCGTCGTGGTCTGCGCGAAGCGCGCATTGATCCGCGCCAGTTCGCCCTGCGCCGCCAACAGTCGCGGCACCTCAACCGCACGCAGCCGCGCTGGCGCATCGGCCGATTGCGGATCGATGTCCAGCAGCCGCAGAAACTGATCCGCACGCTCGCTCGCCATCGCTGCGGTGTAGGCGCCACGACCGAAGCCGCCGCTCTGCATGATGGCGCGATGAAATAGCCGACGTGCCTCGGGCAGCATCAGCATCCGGCCGATCATGGTCGCGCCAGCCGATTGCCCCATCACCGTGACGCATCCAGGATCGCCGCCGAACGCCGCGATGTGCTCGCGCACCCAGGCCAATGCTGCGATGATGTCGGACATGCCGGCCTCGGTGTCGACGATGCCCGGCCGGTGCAGCCAGCCGAGTGCGCCGAGCCGATAATTTACGCCGACGAAAACGATATCGCCCTCACGCGCGAGGCACGCGCCGTCGTACCAGTCGAGGGAACCGGCACCAGTGACCCAGGCGCCCCCGTGCAGCCAAACCAGCACCGGCCGTGCGCTTCCGTCGGGCGCCGGCGTGCAGACGGTGAGCGTCAGACAATCCTCGTTCTGCGGCCGCACATAGTCGCCCATTGCCACGTTCAGGCGCGACGGAAGCTGCGGCGCGATCGGTCCGTGCCGGGTCGCATCGCGCGGTCCACTCCAGGCCGCGACCGGTGCTGCCGGGGCAAAGCGAAGCTCGCCGACAGGAGGCGCCGCATAGGGCACACCACGAAACGCCGCGATCCCGTCATGCCACATGCCGCGCAACGCGCCGAGCGACGTTATGGCAGTGGGCGCGTCCATGAGCGGGCTACAACTCCTCCACCTGCTCTACACCCGGGATCACTTTCAACGCCTGCGCCAGGCGCGGCGTGACATTGAAGCCGCCAGGCAGCGCGATCTCGACGCTTTGGGTGGTGCCAAGTCGAGGCACCAGGATCACCCTGCCCTTGCCGCGTCCCTCACGGCCGAGCAGGTCACGGATGTGCGGCACCGATGCTGTCTCGCGCAGCCAGATGCGCATCGCTGCCCCCGCGTCGGCAGTGGCCTTATCGAGCGAGGCGACATCCTGTGCGGTGACCCGCAGAGCCTCGCCGTCCTGCCGCAGATCGGCAGTGACCAGCACGTTCGACCCATAGGTCAGCAACTCGCGCGAACGCGACAGCACCTCGGCGAACAGCGTCACCTCGCAGGAGCCGGACGCGTCGGTGATCCGCACCCAGGCCATCCGGTTGCCGGTTCGCGTCACCCGCTCCTTCTGCGCCACCACCATGCCGGCCAGACGGACGCGCGTGACGCCGGCCATCGCGATGGCTTCCACCTGCGCGCACGGCGTGGTGCCAAGACGACGCAGCGCCTTGGCATAGCTGTCCAGCGGATGCGCAGTGAGGTGGAAGCCGATCGCCTCCGCCTCGAAGTTGAGCCGCTCCATCGGCGCCCAGTCGCGGCATCTCCGGCAAATGCAAGGTCTCGCGCGCGCCACCGGACGCGAGGCCGAACAGCGCGGACTGTCCGCTCTCCTTCTCTTCCGCAGTCGCCTGCGCGCGCCGCAGGATCGCCTCGGCCGCTGCGAACAGTCGCGCGCGGTTCGGCTCCAGGGTGTCGAACGCGCCGGCGCGAATCAGGTTCTCCAGCTGCATGCGATTGAGCTGACGCGGATCGACGCGTGCGGCGAAGTCGGCGAGATCGGCGAATGCCGTGTCACCGCGTGCATCGACAAGCGACTGCATGGCAGCGAAGCCGACCTTCTTCACCGCGGCCAGCGCATACCGGATTGCCAGGCCGCCGTTGTCCGTGCGTTCCACAGTGAAGTCGGCGCCGGAGTGGTTGATGTCGGGCGGCAGGATGCCGATCGTTGAACGCGTCGCCTCTTCGCGCAATGCGGCGAGCCGGTCAGTGTTGCCGAGTGCCAGGCTCATGCAGGCAGCAATGAACACCTCGGCGTGGTTCGCCTTCATCCATGCGGTCTGGTAAGCGACCAACGCGTAGGCGGCGGCGTGCGACTTGTTGAAGCCATAGTCTGCGAACTTTGCCATCAGTTCGAAGACCTCGGTGGCCTTTGCCTGCGGGATGCCGCGCGCCATCGCCCCCTGCACGAAGGTCTCGCGCTGCGCCTCCATCTCCGAGCGGATCTTCTTGCCCATCGCGCGGCGCAGCAGATCGGCGTTGCCCAGGCTGTAGCCCGCCATCTTCTGGGCGATCTGCATCACCTGTTCCTGATAGACCATGATGCCGTAGGTCTCGCTCAGGATATCGGCGAGCTCGGGATGCGGCGCCTCCCATTTCTCGCCATGCTTGCGCCGGCAGTAGTCGGGGATGTTCGCCATCGGGCCGGGACGGTACAGCGCCACCACTGCGATCAGGTCATCGAACCGGTCGGGCCGCATCTGGCGCAGCACATCGCGCATGCCCTGGCCTTCCATCTGGAACACGCCGCCGGCATCGCCGCGCTGGAGCATCTCGTAGGTCTTCGGATCATCGAGCGGCAACCGATCCAGGTCGACCTCGATGCCAAGGCCGTGCAGCATCGCGACTGCGCGCTTCAGAATCGTCAGCGTCGTCAGGCCAAGGAAGTCGAACTTCACCAGCCCGGCCTGCTCGACATGCTTCATCGAATATTGGGTGACAAGGAACTCCGAGCGCGGATCGCGATACAGCGGCACCAGCTCGACCAAAGGCCGGTCGCCGATCACCACCCCGGCGGCATGTGTACTCGCGTGTCGATACAGACCCTCGATCTGCAGTGCGATCTCCAGCAGTCGCGCAACACCTTCGTCCTCATCGCGCATCATGCGCAGGCGAGGCTCGCCGGCGATCGCCTGCTGGAGGTTAACGGGATGCGCCGGATTGTTGGGGATGAGTTCTGCGACCTTGTTCACCTGCCCGAACGGCAGACCGAGCACGCGCCCCACGTCGCGCACCGCCGCGCGCGCCTGCAACTTGCCGAAGGTGATGATCTGCGCCACGCGATCCTCACCATATTCGCGGCGCACATAATCGATCACCGCATCGCGGCCTTCCTGGCAGAAGTCGATGTCGAAGTCAGGCATCGACACGCGCTCGGGATTGAGGAAGCGCTCGAACAGCAGGTCGAAGCGGATCGGATCGAGATCGGTAATGGTCAGCGACCACGCGGCAACCGATCCGGCGCCAGAACCGCGCCCCGGCCCGACTGGGATGTCCTGCGCCTTCGCCCACTGGATGAAGTCGGCGACGATCAGGAAATAGCCGGCGAACCCCATGGAGACGATGACCGACAGCTCGTAGTCGAGCCGTTCGCGATACCGCGCCCGCGTCGCCGCGTCGGCGTCCACCGCATCCATGCGGCGATCGAGACCTTCGATCGCCATGGCCCGCACCGTCTCCTCCTCGTTGCTGCCCGCGCGCACCTTGGGAGACACCGGCAGCATCGGCTTGCGCGTCTCCATCATCACCGCGCAGCGCCGCGCGATGGCGAGCGTGTTGTCGCAGGCCTCCGGCAGGTCAGCGAACAGCATGCGCATGTCGGGCGCCGGCTTGAACCAGTGTTCCGGCGTGACACGACGCCGATCCGCCTCCGACAGCATCCGTCCCTCGGCAATCGCCAGCAGCGCGTCATGCGCCTCGTACATGTCTGGCGCCGGGAAGTAGCAGTCGTTGGTGGCGACCAGCGGGATGCCGGCAGCATCCGCCAGCGCGATCAGCCCGGGCTCCAGTGCACGTTGCGCGTCCAGGTTATGGCGGTGCAATTCGACAGCCGCGCGGTCAGGAAATGCCTCCGCGATTCGCGCGAGCAGGCGCTCGGCCTCGGGCTTCTGGCCCTCCGCCAGCATACGCGCGAGCGGCCCGGTGCTGCCGCCGGTGAGCAGGATCAGCCCTGCGGCAAGCTCGGCGATCGTGTCGAAGGCAAGCTGCGGCTTGAGGCCCGGATCGGTGTCCAGAAAGCCGCGCGACGACAGACGCCGGAGGTTGTCGAGGCCGGTGGCGTCCTGTGCCAGCAGCACGATCGGCTCCGGGGGCAGGCGTGGATTGTCGGCGCGCGCCAGCGCGATCTGGCAGCCGATGATCGGCTGGATGCCCTTCGCGGCGCAGGCCTGGCTGAACTCCAGCGCCCCGAACAGGTTGGCGGTGTCGGTGATCGCCACCGCCGGCATGTGGGCCTCGAGCGCCAGGGCGGGGATCTTCTCGGCCTTGATCGCGCCCTCGCTCAGCGAGTAGGCGGAATGGACGCGCAGATGGACGAAATCGGCGTGCGGCATGCGACCGGTATGTAGGCCCGCCGCCGAGTCCGGCCAACCGTTGAGTTCCAGCTACCCGGGGCTGATATTGGCTCACCTGATTGGAAGAGCCGCATGAGCCGAGCAGCCAGCAAACCCCGATGGGCCACACTGATCGCCGTCGCGGCAGCGATCCTCACATGGCAGATCCTGCCCGCTCCGCGCAGCCCACGCCGACGACGCCAACGGCGGCGGCCGAGGCGTCGAACATGCAGATCATCGGCCGCAGCGACCTCAACGGCTTCGGCAAGGGCGGCGAGGGCCTGGCGCTGAAGCAGTACGCCGGCGGCCAGCGCGTCCTGTATCTCGCGCACGAATCGGGACCGATGTGCATCAGCGTGATCGATGTGACGCACCCCGAACAGCCGACGATCATCACGCAGATCAAGGTCGAGGCGCCATACATCCGCTGCAACTCGCTGGGCCTGGCGGGCAACACGCTGGTGGTGGCGCATCAGACGGAGAACATCGGACAGGCCGGCGCCGGGCTCGATGTGTACGACATCGCCGATCCGAAGGCGCCGACGAAGCTGGCGCACTTCGACACCTCCGGCCCGCATTCGCGCGGCGTGCACTTCGTGTGGTTCACCGACGGCCGCTACGCCTATCTGTCCACCGGCGCGCGCGACTTCACGCCGCGCAACAAGCTCGACGACCAGTTCCTGATGATCGTCGACGTCAGCGACCCTCGCCATCCGCGCGAGGCTGGCCGCTGGTGGTTGCCGGGCACGCGTGAGGGCGACAGCGAACCGCCGCCGCCCCGGGTCGCGCCGTTCGACGCCGGTATTCGCATGCATTCGCTGGTTGTGCCGCCGGACAAGCCGGATCGTGCGTATGTCGGCTGGATCGACGGCGGCTGGGTGATCCTGGACATCGCCGACAAGGCGCATCCCAGGCTCATCGCGCACCGCTCCTGGCAGTCGCTCGGCAACGGCTTCGCCCACACCGTGCTGCCGATCATCGGCCGCGGACTTGCGATCCAGACCGAGGAGGCGACAGAGAACACCTGCAAGGACTGGCCGAAACGCAACTGGGTTTGGGACATCGGTGACGAGCGTCATCCGATCCCGCTCGCCGTTCTGCCACCGGCTGCCGACCAGGCGGCGCTGTGCAAGGCGGGCGGACGGTTCGGCGCGCACAACATCCACATGAACCGCCCGATCGAGACGTCACGCACGCTGACCCAGACGGTCGTGGGCAGCTATTTCAATGGAGGCGTGCGGGCCTATTCGATCAGCGATCCGAACCGGCCCGTCGAGATCGGCTACCTGATCCCACAGGCGCCGCCGCAGAACGCCATGCACACCATCCAGATCAATGATGTGTACGTCGACGAGAACGGTCTGATCTATGCCAACGACAGGTTCGCTGGCGGCCTCTACATCATCCGCTACACCGGTTCGGTGCCGCTGAAGTGATGCGATACCGGCTGCCATGTTGGATGACCGCTGCGCGACGCAGCCGGTTGAGGTCGGACACGACGTATCGTGGATGCGGTTTCGCAATGCAATGAAAGGGGACGAACATGGGAAGGCTCGACGGCAAGGTCGCAGCGGTGACGGGCGGGGCATCGGGGATCGGCGAGGCGACGGTCAGGCGTTTCATCGCCGAAGGCGCGAGCGTGGCATTCTGCGATCGGGACGGCGAGCGCGGCCAGCGCGTGGCGGCCGAACTCGAGACCGCCGGCGCCAAGGTCGCCTTCACCCACGCTGACGTTGCTACCGAGGCCGCATGCCTCGCCTTCGTCAACGGTGCCGTGGAAAAATTCGGGCGCCTCGACATCCTCGTCAACAATGCCGGCATCCGCAAATACGAGAAGGTCGACGAGGCGAGTGCTGCGAGCTGGAGCGAGATCCTCAACGTCAACCTGATGAGCTACGTCTTCTGTGCCAAGGCGGCGGTTCCGCTGATGCGCAGCAACAAAGGCGGCGCCATCGTCAACGTCGCCTCGGTACGTTCCGTCGTCGCAGGCGGCGGCAACCTGCAGTACGACACCACCAAGGCCGCGGTCGCGGGCTTGACGCGGGAACTCGCCGCCGACCACTCGGCGGAGGGCATTCGCGTGAATGCCGTCGGCCCTGGCCCAATCTTCACGCCGTTCCATGCGCGCCGAATCGCGGCGGCCGGAGAGACCGTCGAGCAGTACAACGCCCGCGCCGCACAAGGCACCATGCTGAAGCGCCCGGGCAGGGCCGAGGAGGTCGCCGCCGCGATCCTGTTCTTGGCCTCCGACGATGCCTCCTACGTCACCGGCGCCCTGCTGTTCGTGGACGGCGGCATGACGGCGCTGTGAGGGATTTGCAGCCGGCGCACACAGCTATATCGCGAGTTTGCTGCGGTGCCAGAGCCGCCGCATCATGGGCGGAACGCCTCACCCGCTTGCAACCGGTCTACAAGCTACAGCACCCAGCCGGCCTCAATTGTAAGCGTCCGGTGTCCGCCGTATGGAGGTGTGAACTACTTCACAGCCACAGGTCGTTTGCGCAATCACAATCCCTCCAGGCTGGGTTGGGGCGTTTGGCATGATCAGGGGGTCCTGTCTCTGTGGCGGTGTTCGCTTCGAGATCGAGGCGGCTCGATCGCTAACGCATTGCCATTGTGTCAACTGTCGGAAGCTGACAGTGAGCATGCCGGCCGGTCTGCTCGACGATGACCCTGTGGTTCGCCCCAAGTTGCACGTCTTCGTTGGCTCCAAGGCGCCGTGGTGGGAGATTGCGGACGGTCTGCCACAGCATGACAAATGGGTGCCTGGCTTCGGCCCTCGCGCAGAAACTGAAGCGGCAAGCATTTAATCTGTCGCAGACCACAGGAGCGTCCCATCCGTCTAGCCGTCATTGCCGACATCCACGCAAATCTGCTCGCACTTGAAGCGACAGTTGCGGATATTCGGACCCGCAGCGTTGATGCAACCATCAACCTCGGTGACAACGTTGCGGGTCCGCTCTGGCCGCTCGAAACCGCTGAACTGCTTGCCACACTAGGGCTGCCAACGGTGCGTGGGAATCACGACCGCTGGTTGCTGGATCGCGACGAGGTGAGCCTGTCCCCCGCGGACCGGTTTGCACACGCGGCGCTCACGCCCCAGCAGCGCCGTGCGCAGCACGCGCTGCCAGCATCCATCGAACTCGCTGAAGGAATTCTGGCAGTGCACGGCACGCCGTCGGACGACAGCGCGTTCCTGACCGAGGAAATCTACCAGGACCGACTGATCCCGGCGTCGCGTCATCAGGTCTGTGAACGCCTCGGGGCGGCAATATCGGGTGCAGTCGTTCTGTGCGGGCACAGCCACCGTCAAAGTCTGACACAGATGCCCGGCGGACCACTGATTATAAATCCGGGATCGGTCGGTTGTCCGGTGTTCGGCGACATCCCCAGGGCCAACTGCATTGAGCCGCGTTCGCCACACGCGCGTTATGCCATTCTTACGCGCCGTGGCCGCCGGTGGTCAGCGGAATTTCTCGCCCTCGAGTACCGACTGGGACCAAGCCGCGGTTCGCGCCCGAAACAACGGCTTCGCGAACTGGGCTGAGGCGCTTGTCACTGGAGCCGTCACCTGACGCGTACGAAAATCTGGCTGAGCCCTCGCGTCCCAGACCCGCGATCGCGGGCTTGACGCGGGGCTCGCCGACCACTCGGCGGAGGGCATTCGCGTGAATGCCGTGCCGACAGTCAACAAGGAAACGGAACCGCAAAACACGCAGAACACGCAAATGGATATCGGCGAGGACAGAATTAATACCAAGGGTACGTTGACAAGAACTGATGGCGGCTCTCGTCATGCCGGGCGCAGGCCCGGCATCCACGTCTTTCATGCCGCTAAAGACATGGATGCCGCGGTCAGGCCATAGCACGACGGGAAGAGATGAGTCGCGGCCAATTGGCTTCGGTATAACCTCCTGTCCAGCCGGATCATTGGCTGCGCCCTGACGGTGCTCCACGCGCTGGGAACTGGATTTCTCGAGAAGGTCTATGAAAACGCATTGGTGCGAGCTCCGCAAGTCTGGGTTCGCCGTCTCGCAACAACATCCCATGGTCGTTCGATACGATGGGATCGTCGTCAAGGAATATACTGTTGACCTACTCGTCGAACACATCGTCCTCGTCGAATTGAAGGTAGCCAAGGCGATCGACGAGATCCATCGCGCGCAGTGTCTGAATTATCTGAAAGCCACAGGCTTGCATCTCTGCCTGCTACTCAACTTCGGCACGCCTCGCCTCGAGATCAAACGCATCGTCCTGGCCCCGTAAGGCACCGCCACCCTTTGCGTGTTCTGCGTGATTTGCGGTTCCATTTCCTTGCGATCGGACAGACTGCGTATCGCCAGTTTGCTGCGCTGGTCTGTGATCGCCAGGTCGCGATCGCGGAGCATGCGGGCTTTGTTCGACTATGTGACGCTTGAATAGAGCCGGGCCTGTCCCGGGGAGATCGCGGTCGAGATCACGCGTACCTTCGAAGGGAAACCGTGGTTGACGCCCCGCGTCTTCGGCTTTGAAGACGACCGGGCGATCGCGGCCTGATTTGCTTCCGACCTAGGCCGGGTTCGGAATTGGACGGACGACTGCTCTGCTTCCGCTAGCGCAGGCCCTGGTGCGGACGATCGGTTGACGGCCAATCCTGGCCGATGCGGCCCGTCCGCTGTGAAGTGTCCAACGCCGGGCAGGCGTTCGCCGCTGGAATTGTCGACGGCAGATAGCCGCCCAATCAGACAATCCATGTGAGGGACGAGGGCTCGCCGGACATCCTGAGACCCTTCGCAGACGGGACTGTGCGGCACCGGCAGGGTGTCATAAGAGCAGCGTCAGGCCAGAGAAGAAAAGCATCACGTTTACAATCATCAAGAACAGCCGATCAGTGGATCGTCGGTAAATATAGATGCCGATAAGTGCTCCTACCAGCGCAGGCGGAACAGATATGATGTGCTCCAACGAAAGTTGGAGCCGACCGTTGCCTTTGCTCAGCAGTGCCATGAAAGCCAGTGATGCGATCTGCATGAATAGGATGAACGGCTGATATATCCCCCGCTGCTGGTCACGCGTCCAACCCTTCAGCTGACACCAAGCTGTCACTGGCGCACCGGGGAATGCCACGGCACCTCCAGTAATGCCGCCCGCGAAACCGACCAGAAGGTCGAGATAATCCACTCGACGCGGAACCACGAATGGTCGCCACAGGATCATGTAGGTGCTGTATGCGCATAACAATGCTCCTATGCCCGAGGCGAACAGGTGTCTCTCGACGTGAAGCAAAGCGAACAATCCAATCGGGACACCAATCAGTCCGCCGATCACGAACGGGCAAAGACGGACCCAGTTGATAGTTTTCCACATAGTCATTATCATTAGCAACTGGATGCCGATGCTACTGACGAGCATCGTCTGTACGATCCCGACATGGTCCATGCTGGTGTGGAACAGAGCCGCACCGCATAGTGCCGAGAAAGCAAAACCACCTATGCTGGACACCGCGGCTGCGCCAAAGACAATCAGCGTCAGCTGCGTCCCGTCGATTCCACCGGCAAACGGCATAGTTTTGCTGTATAGCCACACAGCGGTTATCCCGCTCACGGACATCCCACAGATTTTCGCGGACCACCGCGCAGTCGGCCCCGTCACGAAGTCTCGCACCGTTGCGGATCGCGTCGCACGTGCGCCGTCAAGGACAGGGGCCTCGGTGTGCGACATTTGGGGGCCTGCGCGAATGCCGTATTGCAACGGTCGGATGGGACCAGCCTTCCCGCAAGCTATGGATTTCCAGTAGGATACCAACCTTCCAGACCGTCGGACTTTCCGTGGAACAGTCATTTGCCGATCTTCTTGACGCGCTTGATCAAGCAGGAACTCCGGATGAGGTCTGGCGCGTCGGCCGTAAATGGCTGGTCGGGGCGGGCGTCGAATGGTGCCTTTACACCTACACGGCAGAGCGTTGGGAGCCCGGAGGGCAGCAACGGATCCGCTATTCCTCGCTGCCTCAAACCTGGATGGAACACTATGCGGCACAGGCCTTCTTTCGCGTTGACCCAGCAATCCGCCACTGCGTCGACGCCGTAACACCGATGCTGACCGGCATCGATACGCCTGACCGCCTCAATGGGTCAGCGTGGCGGTTGTGGGAGGATGCACTCAGTGCGGGTTTCGGCGGTGGTATGGTCATCCCCCTGCGGCTACCTGGATCCGCGCTGGGTGGCTTCTCGCTGGTCACCGGGATGGTCGGTCACGAGTTTCTAGCCTGGCACAAAAAAAACGGGAGGTGGGCGGCGTTGGCTGCACATGCCATCGACCAGCGCGTCCTGACACTCGCTGCACCTCAAGCCGAGCGACCGCGGCTAAGTCCACGCGAACGCGAGTGCTTGACTTGGCTCGCCGTCGGCTTGCGTCACGATCGGATCGCCGAAAAGCTCGGCATAACTCGACCGACCGTTGAACTCCATCTGGCTAATGCAAGACGCAAGCTTCATGCAAGGACGCGCGAGCAAGCGCTGGCCCGGGCCGTCACATTAGGCCTGCTGGACCTGTAGAGCATCAAGAGGTTAGGTGACCGCCTTCGTCCCCTGCCGATCGGTGCTCCGCACGACAGCGGGGTGGGTCCGACTTGCGGCAAGTCCTATCAGGCGAACAGGAACGGCCGCCTTTCACCACCCGTGGCCGCTGGAGGAACTCACCAGCGTTTATTTTCGCTTTCGAGGAATGAACCGTTACGGCTGAGCGATCGACATGGGTGCGAAGCTGACGTGGGACACGCTGGCCGACCAATTCACCGGCCGATGCTCCACCATCAACCCGGTCCGCCCCAGAGTTTCGGATCAGCCGGACAGATCGTGCTGCCGTCGTAGCGCAGCCCCGCCCCGCGATCGAACGCCAGGCGCAATGGTCCGTCGAGATCGACGATATCGGCCTGCTGTGCGACGAGCAGCGCCGGCGCGATCCCAAGCGACGTGCTGATCACGCCACCGACCATGATCCGCAAGCCCCGCCGCTTCGCTTCCGCCGCCAGCGCGAGCGCCTCGGTCAGCCCACCCACTTTGTCGAGCTTGATATTGATCGCCTGGTATTTCCCGTCGAGCCGGTCGAGATCGGCAAGCGTCCGGCAGGATTCGTCAGCGCAGAGCGGGATCGGATGCTCCAACCGCGCCAGCGCGTCATCAGCGTCGGCCGGCAGCGGCTGCTCGATCAGTGCAACCCTCAAATCGACGAGCATCGGCATGTATTCGCAAAGCTGGCGCTCATTCCAGCTCTCGTTGGCATCGACGATGAGGCGCGCCGCCGGCGCCGCGTGCCGCACCGCCCGCACCCGTTCGACATCGCCGTCGCCCAAAAATTCCAATTTGAGCAGCGGCCGGGTGCGATTGGCGGCCGCCAGCTCGGCCATCTTTTCCGGCGTATCGAAGTCGAGCGTGAACGCCGTCATGACCGGCGTCACCGCGTCGAGCCCGGCCAGCTCCGCCACGCTGCGATAAGCGCGCTTCGCATCCATGTCCCAGAATGCGCAGTCCAGAGCGTTGCGCGCCGCGCCCGGCGGCAGCGCGCCTTGCAGTGTGTCGCGGTTGAGCCCCGAGATGATCGCGCCTTTCATCGCATCAAGTGCGGCGACGACGCTGTCGATGCTCTCGCCGTACCGCTGAAGCGGCACGCCTTCGCCGCGGCCGCGTGACTCGACGTCGGAGATTTCGGCGACGACGACGTCGACCGTGGTCTTGACCCCGTGCGCGGTCATCAACGGCCGCGCGAGCGGCCACGCACGGCGGGTGACTGTCAGTCGTTGAGGATGTGGCGCCATGTCCGTCCCGACCCTTTCGGCAAATTTCTACGCAAGCGATCTTATACCGATGATCAGCAGCGTCGGGCAGTAAGGCTCCGATGGAATTCCGGTGAATGGTGAGGTCCGCCTTGAGAGGTGGCCGGGCGATGCCATCGTTGCCTTGCGATTTTGTGCTTAGATATTCTGGCCACCAATTGGCTCGGCATAGGTAATGCCGCATGCATCGCTGAGTCGGAGGTCGAGCATGCCAAGAACCGCAACGTGCCTGTGCGGGCAGTTCCGCGTCGTCGTCGCAATCGAGCCAACCGTTGTGAATGTCTGCCATTGCCGCGATTGCCAACGACGCTCCGGCGTGCCCTGGACCAGCAACGCCTATTTTCCAAAGAATCTGTTCGTTTGGATGGGCCGAACAGAGTTTACACCCGCACAAGCAACGCGGGGAATCAAATCAATCACCATTTTTGTCCGACGTGCGGTGTGACTGTCTGTTGGGCCCGGGAGATCGGGGCAACGCGTTTCGGTATCCCCGTAGGCACCTTCAACGACCCATCGTTCCCCGCGCCAACCGTGTCATTTTGGGAAGAAAGAGGCTACGCGTGGTCGCCTCAGATTGCGGACGTTGAGCATTGGGGCACTCAACCGCCCCCATCCTGATATGCCCAATCTTAGGTTAGGTACGCCGGGAAAATATTCCTTGACACCCGACGCCACCTTATGTTCTTGTTGCGTTCATGTCCGCCGCGGCCAACGCCCCTGATCCACCCACCCAGCCCAGCCGCTCGGCCAACCTGCTCGGCCTCGTCCGCAAGCTGATCGACTACGGCCGCGAACTCGCCGCCACGATCCGCCGCCGCGCCCTCACCGACCCCATCTCCGTCCGCTGCTGCTTCGGCACCAGCCGATGCCGCGCTGATCCTCGCACGCATCTCCCGCGGCCTGCACCGCGCCAATGCGCTCGAAGCGAGGCTCCTCCGCAACGCCGACCGCCTGGACGCCGACACCCCGAGGCGCTGCGTCCCAACCGCACGCCGCGCGCACCCCGCGCCAGCCGCCGCGCCCGCCGCCGGCGAAACCGACGCCCGCCTCACCCACCTGCCCACCCCGGAGCAGATCGCCGCAAAAATCCGCCGCCAGCCGATCGGCGCCGTCATCGCCGACATCTGCCGCGACCTCGGCATCCTGCCCAGCCACCCCCTGTGGCGGGAACTGCAGATCGCCATCATCAGAGAGTGCGGCAGCCTCGCCAACCTGGTGAAAGACATCCTCGACCAGGTGTTTCCCATCTCCGCCACCGCGCCGCCGGGCCCCGACCCGGCGCCCACCGGCCTCATCCCACGCGTCCCCGCCCCCGTCTGCACCGGCCCACCCTGAACGCACCACGCTAGCTACCCCTCCCCTCGCGGAAGGGGGTGGGAGGGGCCCGGCCCCGACCCAGCCATCAAACCGGAACCACCCTCCCCTCACGCAGCGTGACGGTGCGGTCCATGCGCGCCGCAAGCTCCGGATTGTGCGTGGCAATCAACGCGGCGAGATTCTCGCGCCGCACCATCGCCAGCAGCTCCTCGAACACCACCGACGCGGTTCCGACATCGAGGTTGCCGGTCGGTTCGTCGGCCAGCAGCACCTGCGGTGCGTTCGCCAGCGCACGTGCGATCGCCACCCGCTGCTGCTCGCCACCGGACAGCTTTCCCGGCAGATGACCCGCACGCGGCTCAAGCCCGAACGACGCCAGCAACGCCATCGCCCTCTCGGCCGCCATCTTGCGAGACCTGCCGGCGATCATCTGCGGCAGCACGACGTTCTCCAGCGCGGTGAACTCGCCAAGCAGATGATGGAATTGATAGACGAAGCCGATCGTGTCGCGCCGGATCGCCGTGCGCGCGGCGTCGGGCAACGCACCGGCGTCACGGCCCTCGACAAACACCGAGCCGCCATCCGGCTTTTCCAGCAGCCCCGCGAGATGCAGCAGCGTCGATTTGCCGGCGCCCGACGGCGCCACCAGCGCGACGATCTCGCCCGCATGCAGGGTCAGGTCGACGCCGCGCAGCACCGGCAGTTCGCCGGCCTCGGTGCGATAGATCCGCCGCACGTCGCGCAGGACCAGCGGATCACTCATGCCGCAGCGCCTCGACCGGATCGGTGCGCGCGGCGCGCCAGCTCGGATACAATGTCGCCAGCAGCGACAGCACGAGCGCCATCGCAGCCACCTGCGCCACCTCGTGCCAGTCGAGCCGCGCCGGCAGGTGCGTCAGGTAGTACACCTCGGGATTGAACACGGAGGTGCCGGTGATCGCCTCCACCCAGTGCTGGATGGTCTCGATGTTCCAGCAGAACAGCACGCCAAGCACCAGGCCGACCAACGTGCCGGTAAAGCCGACCGACGCACCGCACATCAGGAAGATGCGCATCACCGCGCCTCGGCCCGCGCCCAGCGTGCGCAGCACGGCGATATCGCGTGTCTTGTCCTTCACCATCATGATCAGCGAGCTGATCACGTTGAACGCGGCCACCAGTATGATCAGCGTCAGGATCAGGAACATGACATTCTGTTCCACCTGCACCGCGGCGAAGAAGCTGTTGTTGCTCTGCGTCCAATCCATGATCTGCACCTGCGTGCCACGCAATGCGTCGAAGATCGCGCGGTGCACGGCGGTGACGCGTTCGGGGTCGCTCACCATCACCTCGAGCTGCGTGGCGACGTCCGGCTTCTGGAAATAGACCTGTGCCGCTTCCAGCGGCAGGAACACATAGCCGCTGTCGTATTCGTTCTCGCCCACCTGGAAGATCGCGACCACCTTGTAGGCGCGCACGCGCGGCACCGTGCCGAACGCGGTCGCCGCACCCTGCGGCGAGATCAGCGTAAGGTCCGAGCCGACATTGAGCGCGAAGCGTCGCGCCAAACCGACGCCGATGGCGATCGCATCGTCGCCCTTAAAGTTGTCGAGCGAGCCGGCCAGGATGTGATCGCTCACCGACTTCAGCGACTTCAGATCCGACTGACGGATACCGCGCACGAAGCCGCCCGATGACTGGCCCTCCCCGCCGCTCAGCAGCACCTGGCCATCGACGACCGGAATCACCGAGACCACGTCTGGGATCTTCCGGATCCGGCCGGCAATCTCGTCGAAGTTGGCAAGCTGGCCGCCGGAGCCATACACGCCAAGATGACCGTTGAAACCGAGGATGCGCGAGAGCAGGTCAACCTTGAAACCGCCCATCACGCTCATCACGATGATCAGCGTGGCGACGCCCAGAGCGATCCCGACCAGCGAGAAGATCGCGATGACCGACACGAATCGCTCGCCTCGGCGGGCGCGCAGATAGCGGCCGGCGACCGCGCGTTCGAAGGGTCCGAACATGCGCTGCGCGTTATCCCCGAACCAGCTTCAGTGCGTCGTCCGGCGATACTTCGGTGCGCTCTCCTGTCGCGCGGCGTTTCATTTCGACCTTGCCGGCGGCAGCGCCGCGCGGACCGACGATGATCTGCCAGGGATGGCCCATCAGATCGGCATCCGCGAACTTCGCCCCGGCGCGTTCCTCGCGATCATCGTACAGTGCGGCCGCACCAAGCTGCGCGTACAGCGTCTCGCACATCGCATCACAGGCCGCATCGCCGCGCCGCAGGTTGAGGATCGCCGCCTTGAACGGTGCGATGCTGTCCGGCCAGATGATACCCGCATCGTCGTGGCTTGCCTCGATCACCGCGCCGACCAGGCGCGAGACGCCGACGCCGTAGCTGCCCATTTCGGGATGCACGTGTTTCCCGTCGGCCCCGGCCACCGTGGTGTTCATCGCCTTGGTGTACTTCGTCCCGAAGTAGAAGATGTGGCCGACCTCGATGCCGCGCCCTTCGCGCCGCCGCGCCGGATCGACCTGCGCCCACTTCGTCGGATCGTGCTTCTCGTCGGTCGCTGCATACATCGACGTCATCTGCTTGAAGAACGCCTCCAGGTCCTCGGCGTTGTAGTCGAACCGCGCAGTTCGACCCAGTCGATGTTCTCGAAATCAGCGTCGTAATACACCTGACTCTCGCCGGTCGGCGCCAGGATGATGAACTCGTGGCTGAGGTCGCCACCGATCGGGCCGCTCTCCGCCACCATCGGAATTGCCTTCAGCCCCATGCGCTGGAAGGTGCGCATATAGGCCAGCATCATCGTGCGATAACTCACCACCGCGCCGGCGTAATCGAAGTCGAACGAGTAAGCGTCCTTCATCAGGAATTCGCGCCCGCGCATCACGCCGAATCGCGGCCGCACCTCGTCGCGGAACTTCCATTGGATGTGATACAGGATCTGCGGCAGCTCGCGGTAGGAATGCACCGACTGGCGGAACAGATCGGTGATCATCTCCTCGTTCGTCGGCCCGTACAGCATGTCGCGCTCGTGCCGATCGCGGATACGCAGCATCTCCTTGCCGTAGTCATCGTAGCGCCCGCTCTCGCGCCACAGCTCCGCCGACTGGATCGTCGGCATCAGCACTTCCTGCGCGCCGGCCGCGTCCTGCTCCTCGCGCACGATGCGCTCGATATTCCGCAGCACGCGATAGCCGAGAGGCAGCCACGCGTAGATGCCAGCCGAGGTCTGCCGCACCAGACCGGCGCGAAGCATCAGCCGGTGCGAGGCGATCTGCGCTTCGGCAGGCGTCTCCTTCATGGTCGGAATGAAGCTACGGGACAGGCGCATCGCGGCTTGGTCCATCTGATTGCGGGGCGGCGACCGTAACTGGCGGCAGCGTGGACCGCCAGCCCGGCACCGTTGCATCTGCCGAAAATCTTTGTGCGCCGCACAACCAGAGATCGCGCAATAAAATCTCGGGCAAGGACGGATTTTCGTACTTAACGACGTGACTCTTTGTTCACGAACGGTTAACAAGAGCGTGGGCCCGTGGCGCCTAGGGCGCGGGGCCAGGTTTGGGGAGGAAACGCCGTCACACGGCAGGTCGGAGGACCAGATGGCCTCTTCCCTGACCGTGGCGGCGGCGTCAATCGTTTGGCGCGGCAAACCAGCCGTGCCGGAAGCTCATGTAGTGCTGGTGATCAGCAGCCAGGCACCGAACCAGACGACGGCGGCGACCAGCGTTGTGATGATCACCTTCATCAGCAGCCGCGGGCGCTCCGGCGCGCCGCGCCAGCCGGTCTGCGCGTCGGGATCCTCGACCGGCCGTGTGCCGATCGGCAGAACGCGCGAACAGCACTATCCACCAGATCAGAATGTAGAGAACCGCGCCGGTGAACCAGTTCATACGCGCAGCAGATGCACGTCCACCAGCGGCCGCTTCTGCAACCGCCGCCCCAGCGCCCGACGCAACGCCGCGCGCGCCGCATCAGTGAGCGCCGCATCGTCGCGACGCAGCGATGTCGGCAGATCTTCCAACGCCTCAGCAAACTCGCTGCCAACGCGATCGAGTTCCGCATCATCGCTGTCGAACAAGCCGGGCGCACTGACGCGTGGCTCGCCGCGCAGCCGACCGTTGGCATCCACCGCGATGCTCGCCAGCACGACACCATTGAACAGCATCCGCCGACGCGCGGTCATCACGCCGCCGCTGAACGGCGTCAGGCGATTGCCGTCCAGCACAAGCCGACCCACCGGTGCACTGTCCACCACCTGTGTCACCCCCGGCGCAAGGCTCAGGACGTCACCGTCTTCCAACAGGAACGGCCTGGCCCCGGCCTCCTGCGCCAACGCCGCATGCGCCGAGAGATGCCGCCACTCGCCATGCGTCGGCACCGCGTAGCGCGGCTTTACCAGGCGATACAGCCGCCGCAGTTCGTCGCGGGCCGGATGGCCGGAAACGTGTACCAGGTGATCGACGTCCGTCATCAGATGGACGCCACGGCGCACGAGATTGTCCTGCACGGTGCCGATCGCGCGCTCATTGCCGGGGATCACACGCGAGGAGAACACAACGGTATCGCCCTCCCCTAGCGCGACACGCGGATGCGTATCCAGTGCGATGCGCGCCAGTGCGCTGCGCGGTTCGCCCTGGCTGCCGGTGACCAGCATCAACAGATTGTCGTCAGGCACATCGTCGACATCGCTTTCCGTCAGGAAAGGCGGCAGATCGCGTAGATACCCGCACTCACGCGCCGCGGCATCCAGGTTGCGCAGCGAGCGGCCGACGAGAGCAACACTGCGGCCGGCCGCGTGCGCCGCGTGCGTCACCAATTCGATGCGCACGATGTTGGACGCGAAGCAGGTGACCGCGATGCGTCCACGAAGGTCGCGCAGCAACGCCGTGAGGCTTTGCCGCACCTCGGCTTCACTGCCGGAATGGCCTTCCACCATGGCATTGGTGGAATCGCAGATCATCGCGAGCACGCCTCGCTCGCCCAGCGCTGCCAGTGCCGCCTCATCAGTTCGTGGCCCGATCAGCGGCTCAGGGTCAAGTTTCCAGTCACCGGTATGCAGCAGCACGCCATGCGGCGTATCGATCACCAGCGCCTGCGCCTCGAGGATGGAATGCGTGACGCGCAGGAACTGCAGCCGGAACGGCGCGAGATCGATTGAGCCGCCGGGCGGCACAACATGCAACTTCACCTGATTGACCAACTGCACCTCGCCCAGTTTGCGGCGCAGCACCGTGGCGGCGAAGGGTGTGGCATACACCGGGCAGCGCAGTTGTGGCCAAAGCCAGGCGACCGCGCCGATATGATCCTCATGCGCATGGGTGATGACCAGGCCGACGAGTTGATCGCGGCGATCCGCAATGTAGCCGGGATCCGGCATCATCACGTCCACCTCGGGATGTGCCGCCCCGCCGAAGCCAATGCCGCAGTCCACCGCGAGCCATTTGCCGTCGCAGCGGTAAAGGTTCAAATTCATTCCAATCTCGCCCGTCCCGCCGAGCGGCAGGAAGGCCAGATCACTGTTCTCAAAGTCCATTCTTTGCTTTCGTCAGTCCTGTTCGATCAGACGGGATTTGTCTGGACGCAATGTGGGGGCTGGGTTGCGTTCGGCCAACATTCGCAGGCCATCCAGGGTAAGATCGGGCTCGATCTGCTCGATAACCATGGTCCCCTCAGCCACCAGGGGGGCGAGGCCGCCCGTGGCGACCACCTTCATCGGCCCCCCGTACTCCGCCTTGATGCGCGCAACAAGGCCCTCGACCATGGCAACGTAGCCCCAGTAGATGCCGGACTGCATGGCCGGCACGGTCTGCCGGCCGATCACCGCCTGCGGCCGCGCGATGCCGATGCGGGGAAGCTGCGCCGCGGCCTGATGCAGCGCCTCCAGCGAGAGATTGATGCCGGGGCAGATGACACCGCCGAGATAGGCGCCGTCCTTGTCCACGACGTCGAAGGTGGTTGCAGTGCCGAAATCCACGATGATCAGCGGGCCGCCGAACCGCCGATGGGCGGCGAGCGTGTTGAGCAGACGGTCGGCGCCGACCTCGGCCGGATTGACGACACGGATGTCGAAGCCCCAGTCGAGGCTGGAGCGAGCGACCAGCGGCTCGATGCTGAACCAGTCGCGGCACAGGCGGCGCAGGTTATAGAGCGCGGCCGGAACGACGGTGCCGATCACTGCCGCGGCAATGTCGTCACGCTTGAGGCCAACATGGTCGAACAGGCTCATCAGCCAGACGCCGTATTCGTCCGACGTGCGTTGCGGATCGGTGCGGACACGCCAGATACCCCGCCACGCCTCGCCGTCACGCACCGCAAAAACGACGTTGGTATTGCCGCAGTCTACGACGAGAAGCATGGGCGTGCGATCCCGACTGTCGCTGGTTCGTCGCCTCGCGCTGTGCAAAGACAGATCATGAGCCAAATAGCACTTTCGCCGCCGCCTGCGCCGCGCCAACGAACGGCGCGGGGAAGACGAAGAAGAACGTGGTGAACAGCCCGGTGGCTGCGGCGACAAAGGACAGCGAGGCCGGACGCGGATCGAACGGCGCCTCCGGTGCATCGAAGTACATGACCTTGACGACGCGCAGATAGTAGTAGGCCCCTATCACGGAAGTCAGCACACCGATGATGGCGAGCGTCCACATGCCGGTCTGCACAGCGGCAAGGAACACATAGAGCTTGCCGAAAAAGCCGGAAAGCGGCGGGATGCCGGCCATCGAGAACATGAAGATGGCCATCGCCAGCGCCAGCCCCGGATCGGTCCGGGCAAGACCGCTGAGGTCGGATATCTGCTCCAGCGAGCGACCTCGCCGGCTCATGGCGATGATGCAGGCAAACGTGCCGGCGCTCATGAACACATAGACGATGAGATAGATCAGGACGCCGCGGATACCCTCGGGGGTGCCGACCGCCAAGCCGATGAGCGCGTAACCCATATGGCCGATGGAGGAATACGCCATCAGCCGTTTGATGTTGCGCTGACCGATCGCGGCCAGCGAGCCGAGGATCATCGATGCGATGGACATCAGCACGATGAGGTCCTGCCAGGCGATCAGCAGGTGCCCGAACGGGGTGACCATGGTCCGCAGCAGGAGCGCGAATGCGGCGACCTTCGGCGCGGTGGAAAAGAACACAGTTACCGACGTGGGCGAGCCTTGGTAGACGTCAGGGGTCCACATGTGGAAGGGCACGGCGGAGATCTTGAAGGCGACGCCAACCAGCACAAACACGATGCCGACGATCAGGCCCGGTGAGGCATTCTCGGGACGCATCAGCGTCCTCGCCAATGCCGCGAAGTCCATGGTGCCAGAGAAACCATAGACCAGGGAAATGCCGTACAGCAGAAGGCCGGAGGCCAGCGCGCCTAGCACGAAATACTTCAGGCCAGCCTCAGACGAACGCACATCGTCACGCGCGAACGCGGCCAGCACATACAGAGCGAGCGATTGAAGCTCCAGGCCGAGATACAGCGTCATCAGGTTCGCGGCCGATGCCATCACCATCATGCCGGTGACGGACAGCAGCATCAGCACGGGGTATTCGAAGCGCGCGATGTGGTTCTTGCGGTTGTAGTCGAGCGACAGGATCAGCGCGAGCGCCGCCCCCGCGAGCACCAGGATCTTCACGAAGCTGGAGAACGCGTCGGCAACAAACTGGCCGTGATAACCGATGCCACGGCTCGACGTGAGCACCAGCAGAGCGGCCAGCAGGAAACCGCCCAGCGCGAACATGCTGGACAGAAAGAAGGTGTCGTCACGCCGCAGCACGCCAAAGATCAGGATCGCCATGGCGATGACGGACAGGGCAATCTCGGGCAGTGCGATTGCCCAGTTCATAGATGCGCGCTCCCCTCGTCCCGACCGGCAGCCAGCTTGTGGTCGGTTGTCAGCGCCGCGGTATGGCGCTGCACCATCGCCGCGACCGAGGCATCCCAGAAGCTGCTGAAGCTCGATGGATAGACACCCATCCACAGCGTGATCAGGATGAGCGGCACGAACAGAGCAATCTCGCGTGGCGACAGATCGAGGATCGCGCGCAGATCCTCCTTGGTCAGGCGGCCGAATATGATGCGACGGTAGAGGTACAGCATATAGGCCGCGCCCAGGATCATGCCGGTAGCGCCAAGAAGCGCCAGCCAGAAGTTCACCTGGAGCGAGCCGATAATCACCAGGAATTCCCCGACGAAGCCCGATGTGCCAGGAAGCCCCATCGAGGCCAGCGTGAAGATCATGAAGGTCGTCGCGTAAAGCGGCATCCGATCGGCGAGGCCGCCGAAGCGCGCGATCTCGTGTGTATGCATGCGGTCATAGATGACGCCCACGACGAGGAACAGCGCGGCCGAGACGATGCCATGCGACAGCATTTGGAACAGCGCGCCCTGGATGCCCTGCACATTGAAGGTGAAGATGCCGATGGTCACCACGCCCATATGGGCGACGGAGGAATAGGCGATCAGCTTCTTCATGTCCTCCTGCGCCAGCGCGACCAGCGAGGTGTAGATCACCGCAACAACCGACAGCGTGAACATCAGCGGCGCGAAGTAGGCGGACGCCTGCGGCAGCATCGGCACAGAGAAGCGCAGGAAGCCGTACGCTCCCATCTTCAGCAGCACACCCGCCAGGATGACCGAGCCCGCCGTCGGGGCCTCCACGTGCGCGTCGGGCAGCCAGGTATGCACCGGCCACATCGGCACCTTCACCGCAAAGGAGGCGAGAAAGGCGAGGAACAACCAGTTCTGCATGCCAACCGGCATCGGCTGCTGCAACAGCACAACGATGTCGGTCGTTCCCGCCTGGAACCACATCGCCAACAGCGCCAGCAGCATCAGGACCGAGCCGGTCAGCGTGTACAGGAAGAACTTGAACGCGGAATAGACACGCCGCGTGCCACCCCACACGCCGATGATCAGGAACATCGGGATAAGCACGCCCTCAAAGAATATGTAGAACACCACGAAATCGAGGGCACAGAACAACCCCACCAGCATCGTCTCGAGGATGAGGAAGGTCAGCATGTATTCGCGCACCGAGCGCGTGATGACGTCCCAACTCGACAGGATGCAGATCGGCGTCAGCAGCGTGGAGAGCAGCACGAACAGCACCGAGATGCCGTCCACACCCATCTTGTAGCCGACGCCATATTCCGGCAGCCACGGGATCTGTTCGACGAATTGAAAACCTGGCTCGCCAGGGTCGAACCTGACCCACAGCACGAGCGACAGAACGAGCACAATCAGACTGGTCCACAACGCGGTCCAGCGCGCGTTGGACGCCACAGTCGCCTCGTCGCCGCGCACCGACATGATGATCAATCCGCCGACCAGCGGCAGCCAGGTGATCAGCGACAGGATCGGGAAACCGGCGGCGTTCATCGCGACACCAGGAACACGCCGACCAGAAGCACGACGCCGATCAGCATGACGAACGCATAGACGGCGAGCGAGCCGGTCTGGATTTTCACCGCCTGCCGCGAGCCATCGACCGCGAGTTCGGCGAGGCCATTCGGCACCCCGTCAATCAGCGTGGCATCGCCAGTCTGCCACAACGTCCGCGACAGCCGAAGCGCCGGTTGCACGAAGATCGCGTCATACAGTTCGTCGAAATACCACTTGTTCAGCAGGAACAGATAGATGCCGCGGAACGTGGCAGCCAGTTGCATCGGCAACAGCGGAAAGGCCATGTACATGATGTAGGCCAGCGCAATCCCCGCCAGTCCCAGAACGAGAGGCGCCATCTCGGCCCATGCCGGGATGTGATCGAGCGCGGCAAGCACATGATTGTCGGGCGCATTGAAAATGCTGCCGTTCCAGAATGCTTGCCAGCCTTCCCCGATAAACCATGGGTCAAGAAGCTTGCCGGCGATCACCGCACCTGTGGCGAGGACCAGCAGTGGCACGATCATCACGGGCGGACTCTCGTGGACATGCTCCAGCACATGGTGGTCGGCACGCGACTTGCCGTAGAATGTCATGATCAGCAGCCGCCACGAGTAGAATGCCGTGAGAAACGCGGCCAGCACCGTGCAGATGAAGCCGTACATGCCGATACCGGTACCGGACGCATACGCTGCGGCGATGATCGCGTCCTTCGAATAGTAGCCGGCAAAAGGCGGGATGCCGGCGAGGGCCAGGTTGCCGATCCACATCACCGCACATGTCCAGGGGATCAGCCGCCACAGGCCTCCCATCTTGCGCATGTCCTGCTCGTCGGACATGGCGTGGATCACCGAGCCCGCGCTCAGGAACAGCAGCGCTTTGAAGAAGGCGTGCGTCATGAGGTGGAAGATAGAAACCTGGAACGCGCCGACGCCGGCGGCAGTGAACATGTAGCCGAGCTGCGAGCAGGTGGAGTAGGCGATCACACGCTTGATGTCGTTCTGCACGCACCCGATGGTCGCGGCGAACAGCGCCGTCGTGGCGCCGATGAAGGTGACCATACCGAGCGCGAACGGTGCGAACTCAAAGAGTGGTGACATGCGCGCGATCAGGAACACGCCAGCGGTAACCATGGTCGCGGCGTGGATCAGCGCGGAGACCGGGGTCGGGCCCTCCATCGCATCGGGCAGCCAGACATGCAGGCCGATCTGCGCCGACTTGCCCATCGCACCGATGAATAGCAGCACGCCGATCACCTCGAAGGCAGGGAACGTGCCGCCGAGTACCGAATAGGTGTCGGCCTGGTGTTGTGCGATCGCGGGGAAGATGGTGGAGAATTCGATCGAGCCGAACTTCAGGAACACCATCGCGACGCCGACCGCGAACGCCAGATCGCCGATGCGGTTGACAATGAACGCCTTGATCGCAGCCGCATTGGCAGCGGGGCGATCGTACCAATAGCCGATCAGCAGATACGAGCAGAGGCCGACGCCTTCCCAGCCAAAGAATAGCTGAAGCAGGTTGTCCGCCGTGACCAGCATCAGCATGGAGAAGGTGAACAGCCCCAGGTAGGCGAAGAAGCGATAACGCGGGTACGCATCGTGCGCCATGTAGCCGATCGAATAGACATGGATCAGCATGGCCACGAAGGTCACCATCGCGACCATCGCCGCCGACAACGTGTCGTAGCGAAGTGCCCAGGTGACATGGAATCGTCCGGCCTCGACCCAGTTGCCGAGCGAGACGGCGCCCGGATCGGCGTCGCCGCCGACCAGTTGGAAGCAGGCAAGTGGTCCGAGCGCAGCGGCGACCAACATGCACAGGATGGACACCGCGATGGCGGCGCGGTCTCCGATGGAGCGGCCGAGCAAGCCGGAGACCAAGGCGCCAAACAGAGGCGCAAAGACCGCGACGGCGTAGATCATGGCGTAATTCTACCCCTCCCATTGGGGGTTGGGGGGAGGGGACGGAGGGTGTGGCACTGCCCCCTCCCCGCAACCCTCTCCCGCAAGGGGAGGGGGAGGATTTGCGTCGCGACCACTCGTTCAGCCCTTCATCAGGTTCACGTCCTCAACCTGGATCGAGCCGCGGTTGCGGAAGTAGATGACAACGATCGCCAAGCCGATCGCCGCTTCGGCGGCAGCGACCGTGAGCACGAACATCGCGAACACCTGCCCCACCAGATCGCCCAGTGCCGCAGAGAACGCTACCAGGTTCAAGTTGACCGCGAGCAGGATCAGCTCGATCGACATCAGGATGATGATGACGTTCTTGCGGTTGAGGAAGATGCCGAAGATGCCCAGCACGAGCAGGATGGCGGACACCACCAGGAAGTGGCCGAGACCGACCTCAGTGCCCATGATGGCGCTTCCTCGACCGGCTCCGGTTCGGCCACTTTCGGTCTGAAGATACCGGTCTCCTTCATACCCGCACCTAGCGACACAGTGACCATCTCCAGTGTCTCTGCCACTGTGCGATCTGTCTGCGTACGGATGCTCTGGTGGCGCGAGGTCTTGCGGTCGCGCAAGGTCAGCACGATTGCGCCGATCATCGCCACCAGCAACAGCAGACCGGCGGCCTGGAACAGGAACACGTAGTCCGTATACAGTAATCGACCGAGTGCCGCTGTGTTGCTGACCTGAGCGGATGCCGGGGACAGACGCAGCGTGGCGGCATCGGGGGCGAATTTCCAACCGCCCAGCACCAGCACCAGCTCGATGAACAACACCGCGCCGACCGTGGCGCCGACCGGCAGATAGCGCTGGAAACCGCCGCGCAATTCGGCGAAGTCGATGTCCAGCATCATGACCACGAACAGGAACAGCACGGCGACCGCGCCGACATAGACGATGAGCAGGATCATCGCCAGGAACTCGGCGCCCGCAATCAGGAAAAGTGCAGCCGCGTTGAAAAACGACAGGATCAGGAACAGCACCGAATGCACCGGATTGCGCGAACTCACCACCATCGCGGCGGATGCGAGCAGGATGATCGCAAACACATAGAAGGCGATGGTGGCGATCATCGATAGGGCGCGTCCATTTCCAGCCGCCGCGCGAGCTCCGGCTCCCAACGGTCGCCGTTGTCCAGCAGCTTCTGCTTGTCGTAGAGCAGCTCCTCGCGCGTCTCGGCAGCGAACTCGAAGTTCGGGCCTTCGACGATCGCATCCACCGGGCAGGCTTCCTCGCACAGCCCGCAGTAGATGCACTTGGTCATGTCGATGTCATAGCGCGTGGTGCGGCGGGAGCCATCCTCGCGCGGCTCGGCCTCGATGGTGATCGCCTGGGCCGGGACAGATCGCCTCGCACAGCTTGCAGGCGATGCAGCGTTCCTCGCCGTTGGGATAGCGGCGCAGCGCGTGCTCGCCCTTGAAGCGCGGGCTGATCGGGCCCTTTTCGTACGGGTAGTTGATCGTCGCCTTGGGCTTGAAGAAGTAACGCAATGTCAGCCCCAGCCCGGCGACGAGTTCGCCCAGCAGCATGCTGCGTGCGGTGCGGTCGAGGAACGCCATTCAGCGAGGTCCTTCATGCATTGGGCAGCCACCCAAACAGCATCAGCGCGCCGGCGGTCAGCGTCAGCCAGATCAGCGACAGCGGCAGAAACACTTTCCAGCCGAGCCGCATGAGCTGGTCGTAGCGATAGCGCGGGAAGGTCGCGCGCACCCACAGGAACACGAACAGGCAGAAGCAGACCTTGAGGATGAACCAGATCGGACCCGGTATCCAGGTGAACGGCACCACGCCGAACGGCGCCAGCCAGCCGCCGAGGAACAGGATGGTGGTCATCCCGCTCATCAGGATCATGTTGGCGTATTCGCCGAGGAAGAACAGCGCGAACGCCATCGCGCTGTACTCGACGAAGAAGCCGGCGACGATTTCGCTTTCTCCCTCGGGCAGGTCGAACGGCGAACGGTTGGTCTCCGCGAGGCCGAGATGAAGAACACGATGAACATCGGGAACAGCGGCAGGCAGAACCATACCTTGTGCTGTGCCAGCACGATGTCGGTCAGGTTCAGGCTGCCGACGCAGAGCAGCACCGAGACCATGACGAAGCCCATCGAGACTTCGTAGCTCACCATCTGCGCCGCGCTGCGCATCGCGCCCAGGAAGGCGTATTTCGAATTGGACGCCCAGCCGGCGATGATGATGCCGTAGACGCCAAGCGAGCTGATCGCGAACAGATACAGAATGCCGACGTTGATGTCGGCGATCGCCCAGCCTTCATTTACCGGGATGACCGCCCAGGCGATCATCGCGAGGCTGAAGGTCAGCATCGGCGCCATGAGAAACAGCAGCCGGTTGGAACCGGCCGGGATGATCGTCTCCTTCATGATCATCTTCAGCGCGTCGGCAAACGGCTGCAGCAACCCGAACGGGCCGACCACGTTCGGTCCCTTGCGCAGCTGCATCGCGGCCAGGACCTTGCGTTCGGCATAGGTCAGATACGCGACGCCGATCAGCAGCGGCACCAGCAGCGCGAGTGCCTCGGCGAATGTCAGGATGACCAGGCCGATGTCGGTATCGTAGAAGAAGGACCGCATCGCGCTATTCCGCCGCCGCTACCAGCGGCGTGGCAGCGAAGGTAGCGGTGCAGGACGCCATCGTTGGGCTGGCGCGGCTGATCGGATCGGTCTGGTAGTAGTTGGCGATCGCCGGCACGAAGGGAGCATCGGACAGTGCGGCAGGATCGCCGGCCGGGCCGCCTCTGATCGGAGCAGCCGAAGCGCGGCAGGAAGCCGATGCGACCGAACACCGGATTCAGCCTGTTCGAGCCGCGCGCGCAGCGCGTCGAGCGTGTCGTACGGCAAGGTGCGGCCGACCACTTCGCTGAACGCGCGCACGATCTTCCAGTCCTCGCGTGCCTCGCCGGGCGGATAGACGGCGAGCAGGCTGCGCTGAACGCGGCCCTCGGTGTTGACGTAGGTGCCGGATTTTTCCGTGTAGGCGGCGCCCGGCAGTATGACGTCGGCACGCGCAGCGCCGGCGTCGCCATGATGCCCCTGATACACAACGAACGTATTGGCGCCGATGCGGGCCGTGTCGAATTCGTCGGCACCGAGCAGCCACAGAACATCGACGCCGCCATCCAGCATCTGCGCCAGCGACTTGCCGTTGGCACCTGGCACAAAGCCCAGATCAAGTGCGCCGATACGCGCGGCGGCCGTGTGCAGCACGTTGAAGCCGTGCCACTCGGGCGTCGAGTGCACCAACCGACGCCGCCAACCGCCACGACGCCGCGAGCACCGCTGATCCGTCGGGACGCGCCAACGCAGCCTGACCGACGATGATCATTGGCTTCTTGGCTTCACGCAGAGCCTTCGTGAAGTCGTGTGAACCATCATGGAGTGCGGTCAGCACGCTGGGCGCCGCGCCAAGTTCCTGCACCCGATACGTCAGATCCGTCTCGCTGCCGATCAGGCCGATCGGAATATTGCCGGCCAGCCACCGCTTGCGGATGCGCGCGTTCAGCACCGGCGCTTCGCGGCGCGGATTGGTGCCGATCAGCAAGATCGCGTCTGCATCCTCGATGCCGGCGATCGAGGTATTGAACGTGTAGAAGTCGCGGCGCGTCGCATCGAGGCGGGCACCATCCTGGCGGCAATCGAGGTTGGCCGAGCCGAGCGCCGTCATGAGGTCCTTGAGCGCCAGCATGCTCTCGACGTCGCACAGGTCGCCTGCGACGGCACCGATGCGATCTCCGCTCACGCCATGCAGCTTTTCGGCTATTGCAGTGAAGGCTTCGGACCAGCTCGCCTCGATCAGTTTGCCGTTGCGCCGCACCCATGGTCGATCCAGCCGACGCCGCCGCAGGCCATCGAGGGCGAAGCGCGACTTGTCGCCGAGCCACTCCTCGTTCACGTCCTCGTTCAGTCGTGGCAGGATACGCAGCACTTCCGGACCGCGCGCATCAATGCGGATGTTGGTGCCGACCGCGTCCAGCACGTCGATGCTGTCGACCTTCGACAATTCCCACGACCGCGCGACGAACGCATAGGGTTTGGAGGTCAGCGCGCCAACCGGGCAAAGATCGATGATGTTGCCGGAGAGCTCAGAACCCAGCGCCTTCTCGACATAGGTCCCGACTTCCATGTGCTCGCCGCGCGACGTGGCACCGAGGTCAGGCACGCCGGCGACCTCGGTGATGAAGCGGATGCAGCGCGTGCAGTGGATGCAGCGCGTCATCACCGTCTTCACCAGAGGGCCCAGGTTCTTGTCATTGCACCGCGCGCTTGTTCTCGGCGTAGCGCGAGTGATCCATGCCGTAGCCCATGGCCTGGTCCTGCAGATCGCACTCGCCGCCCTGATCGCAGATCGGGCAATCGAGCGGGTGATTGATCAGCAGGAATTCCATCACGCCGCGGCGTCCGTTGCGGACCATCGGTGAATCGGTGTGGACCACCATGCCATCGGCCACTGGATAGGTGCAGGACGAGATCGGCTTCGGTGGCGCCTTCTCGATCTCGACGAGGCACATGCGGCAGTTGCCGGCGATCGACAGGCGTTCGTGATAGCAGAAGCGCGGGATTTCTTTTCCCGCGGCCTCGCACGCCTGCAGCACGGAGGAGCCGTTGGGTACTTCGACCTCGATGCCGTCGACGGTAACCTTGGCCATTATGAGAAGTCCCAAACCATCGTCATTGCGAGCGTAGCGAAGCAATCTCGGTCAAATGACGAGCACAGCACTTGACCGAGATTGCTTCGTCGCTGCGCTCCCCGCAATGACATTGTCATTCCGCCGCCATGCGCATCGGCGTGCGCGCCTTGTAGGCCGCGATGCGCTGCTCCATCACCGGGCCGGAAGTGGCGGATCAGTCCCTGGATCGGCCATGCCGCCGCGTCGCCGAGCGCGCAGATCGTGTGGCCTTCGATCTGGCGCGTCACCTGTTCGAGCGTATCGATCTCCGGGATCTCCGCCCTGCCCTCCACCATGCGTGTCATTACGCGCCACATCCACCCGGTGCCCTCGCGGCATGGCGTGCACTGGCCGCAGCTTTCGTGCATGTAGAATTTCGACAGTCGCGCGATCGCCTTGATGATGTCGGTGGACTTGTCCATCACGATCACCGCCGCGGTGCCAAGCCCGCTCTTCGCATCACGCAGCGAGTCGAAGTCCATCAGCACGTCGTCGCAGACGCTCTTCGGGATCACCGGCACCGACGCGCCACCGGGGATCACCGCCAGCAGATTGTCCCACCCGCCACGCACACCGCCGGCATACTTGTCGATCAGTTCGCGCAGCGGAATGCCGAGTTCTTCCTCGACGTTGCACGGCTTGTTCACGTGGCCGGAGATGCAGAACACCTTTTGCCCCGAGTTCTTCGGCCGCCCCAGCGAATTGAACCACGCCGCGCCACGCCGCATGATCGTCGGCGCCACCGCGATGCTTTCGACGTTGTTCACTGTCGATGGACAACCATACAGTCCGACGGCCGCTGGAAATGGCGGCTTCAGCCGAGGCAGACCCTTCTTGCCTTCCAGGCTTTCCAGCAGGCCGGTTTCCTCGCCGCAGATATAGGCACCAGCGCCACGATGCAGGAACACGTCGAACGCATAGCCGGACCCGCACGCATCCTTGCCGATCAGCCCCGCCGCGTATGCCTCATCGATCGCCGCCTGCAGCACCTTCGCTTCGTTGGCGAATTCGCCGCGGATGTAGATGTAGGCAGCGCACGCCCCCATCGCGAAGCCTGCGACCAGGCAGCCTTCGACCAGCTTGTGCGGATCGTGGCGAATGATGTCGCGGTCCTTGCAGGTGCCAGGCTCGCTTTCGTCGGCATTGACGATCAGGTAGCAGGGTCGGTCGGATTGCTTAGGCATGAACGACCATTTGAGGCCGGTGGGAAATCCGGCGCCGCCGCGTCCGCGCAAACCCGAGGTCTTCACCTCCTCGACGATCGCGTCGCGCCCCTTCTCCAGGATCGCCTTTGTGTTGTCCCAGTCGCCGCGTGCACGCGCGCCTTGCAGAAGCGGATCGTGCAGACCGTAGAGGTTGGTGAAGATGCGGTCCTTGTCCTGCAGCATCGGCTCAGCTCTCCGCACCGAAGTGCAATGTCGTCAATGTGGTCGGTCCACCTTCGGGCGCGGATGTCTGACGGCCCTTTACCGATCCCGGCTTCGGTGGTGCGTCGCGGCGCAACGCCTCCAGCAACTGCTTCGTGCTTTCGGCGTCCAGGTCCTCGTAGAAGTCATCGTTGACCTGGATGATCGGCGCATTGACGCAGCCGCCGACGCATTCCACCTCGGTCATGGTGAATTCACCGTCCGCGCTCGTCTCGCCCCACCCCTGGATGCCGGTTTCCGCACGGCACGCCGCCACCACGTCGTCCGAACCGCGCAGCCAGCACGGCGTGGTGGTGCAGACCTGCAGATGCCATTTGCCGATCGGCCGCAGGTTGAACATGAAATAGAACGTGGCGACCTCATAGACACGGATCGGCGCCATATCGAGCCGTCGCGCCACCTCGTCCATGCCCGCGGTGGGCACCCAGGCGCTGTCGGTCTGCCGCTTCATCTGGTTCTGCACCAGATACAGCATCGGAAGCACCGCGCTCGCCTGCTTGCCCGGCGGATACTTCGCCAGGATTGGTGGAATTGCCGCCTCGCTCTCCGCATCGAACAGGAAGTGCTCCGGCTGAACGAAGCCGGTGTCGTTTTTCTCTGCCATGTCTATCTGTCGATCTCGCCGAACACGATGTCGAGCGACCCGATGATCGCAACAGTGTCCGCCAGCATGTGCCGCTTCGCCATCACGTCAATCGCCTGCAGGAACGCAAAACCGGTCGAGCGGATCTTGCAGCGATAGGGCCGGTTGGTGCCGTCGGCGACAAGATACACGCCGAACTCCCCCTTGGGACTTTCCACCACGGTGTAGGTGGCACCGGGCGGCACGTGATAACCCTCGGTGTAGAGCTTGAAGTGATGGATCAGCGCCTCCATCGAGCGCTTCATCTCAGAGCGGTGTGGCGGCGTGAATTTGTGGTCCTGCACCTTCACCGGGCCCGGCTTCAGCTTGCCCAGCGCCTGCTGGATGATCTTCACGCTCTCACGCATCTCGGCAAGCCGCACGAGATACCGATCATAGCAGTCGCCGTTGCGCCCGACCGGAACTCTGAAGTCCACCTCGGCGTATTTGTCGTAGGGCTGCGACCGGCGCAGGTCCCACGGCACGCCGCTCGCGCGCAGACACGGCCCGGTGAACCCCCAGGCCAGCGCCGCCTGCGCATCCATCACGCCGATATCGACCGTGCGCTGCTTCCAGATGCGATTGCCGGTCAGCAACTCTTCCAGGTCATCGACGAATTTCGGGAACGTCTCCGCCCAGGCGGCGATGCGCGCTTCCAGCCCGGCCGGCAGATCCTTCGACACCCCACCAGGACGGAAGTAGTTCGCGTGCAGCCGCGCACCCGACGCGGCCTCGTGGAACTCCATCAGCTTCTCGCGTTCCTCGAACCCCCACAGGCTCGGCGTGATCGCGCCGACATCCAGCGCATAGGTCGTCACGTTCAGCAGATGGTTCAGCACGCGGGTGATCTCGGCGAACAGCACGCGGATCCACTGCCCGCGTTCCGGCACCTCGATGTCCAGCAGCTTCTCGGTCGCCAGCGCGAAGGCGTGCTCCTCGCACATCGGCGAGACGTAATCGAGGCGATCGAAATACGGCACCGCCTGCATATACGTCTTGTATTCGATCAGCTTCTCGGTGCCGCGATGCAGCAGGCCGATATGCGGATCGGCGCGCTCCACCACCTCGCCGTCCATCTCCAGGATCAGCCGCAGCACGCCATGCGCCGCCGGATGCTGCGGGCCGAAATTGATCGCGTGGCTGTCGATCTCGACAACCTTTGTCGCGGTTGGGCGGGCCTCGATATCGGGCGTTTCGCTCATCGTCTCACGCCTTCGTCTCGGAGGGCGGCTGCCGCTTCCGCCGCCCGCGCGGTGTGCACCTTCTCGTCGCCAGGCAGCGTGGTGATCGCCTCCCACGGCGACAGGAAATCGAACGAGCGGAAATCCTGCGTCAGCCGCACCGGCTCGTATACCACCGCCTTGCGGTCCTCGTCGTAGCGAACCTCGACATAGCCGGTCAGCGGGAAGTCCTTGCGCAGCGGATGCCCTTCAAATCCGTAATCGGTCAGAATGCGCCGCAGATCGGGCTGGTCGGAGAACACGATGCCGAACAGGTCCCAGGCCTCGCGCTCCCACCACGTCGCGACCGGCCATACGGTGTGCACCGACGGCACCGGGATGTTCTCATCGGTCGTGACGATGACGCGCAGCCGCTGGTTCAGCGACACCGACAGCAGATTGTAGACCACATCGAACCGCTCGGCGCGTTCCGGCCAATCGACGCCGCAAATATCCATCACCTGCTCGAACGCAAACCGCGGATCGTCGCGCAGCGTCATCACCAGTTGCAGCAACGCGTCGCGATCGGCGTGCGCCACGACCTCGCCCTTCTCCGTCAAGACGCGCACGAACGCCGGGCAGAGCAGCAACGGCTTCAGCGAGATCAGCCACGGAGGATCGTCCCCGTGCGGCGGATCTTCTTCTGCAACTGCATGATCCCATACACCAGTGCCTCGGCCGTCGGCGGACAGCCAGGCACGTATACATCCACCGGCACGACGCGATCGCAGCCGCGCACCACCGAATAGCTGTAATGGTAATATCCGCCGCCGTTGGCGCAGCTTCCCATGCTGATCACCCAGCGCGGCTCCGGCATCTGGTCGTACACCTTGCGCAACGCCGGCGCCATTTTGTTGGTCAGCGTGCCGGCGACGATCATCACGTCGCTTTGCCGCGGCGACGCGCGCGGGATGGTGCCGAACCGATCGAGGTCGTAGCGCGGCATATAGGCGTGGATCATCTCCACCGCGCAGCACGCCAGGCCAAACGTCATCGGCCAGAGGCTGCCGGTTCGCGCCCAGTTCACCACCTTGTCGATGTTGGCGACGATGAAGCCCTTGTCGGCGATCTCACCGGTGATGCCCTTCACCACCGCATCCTGCTCCGGACCCGGCGGCAGCGCGTCGCGGTTCCACTGAACTTGGGCGATCGCAGTGCTTCCACTCATGCCGCTACTCCCAATTGGCGACGCCGGGCGTCGCCATCCCGGCGAAGGCCGGGACCCAACCTTTCACTCCCAATCAAGCGCTCCCTTGCACCACTCGTAGACGAAGCCGACGGTCAGCACGCCAAGGAAACCCAGCATCGACAGGAAACCGAACCAGCCGATGTCCTTCAGCGATACTGCCCAAGGAAACAGGAACGCGACCTCCAGATCGAAGATGATGAACAGAATTGCCACGAGATAGAACCGCACATCGAAGCGGCGGCGGGCATCATCGAACGGCTCGAAGCCGCATTCGTAGGCGGACACCTTCTCGGGATATGGCTTCTGCCGCGCGGCGATCAGCGAACCGCCCACCAGCGCCAGGGCAATTCCCCCGGCGATCACCATGAACACCAGGACGGGCAGATATCCGTAGAGCACTGGCTGCATGTCAGGTCCGATCGAACAGGCGTGCGTCACACGCCGAGCGCGGCCCTCGGAACCGGGCCATGCCAGGACACCCCGACGCGAAACGCGCGGACATTAACCCTAACCGCGCGCCACCGCCATAGGCCCCGGCTTGCTGGCGCGAGCGACGGGACTTGAACCCGCGACCTCCGGCGTGACAGGCCGGCGCTCTAACCAACTGAGCTACGCCCGCGCAGACAGGGGGCACGACTTACGGCGCGCGCATTGCCGGGTCAAGCACTCACCATTGGTGGGCGGTGACGGGTTCGAACCGCCGACCCTCTCGGTGTAAACGAGACGCTCTACCGCTGAGCTAACCGCCCGCAGTGGTCACTGAACCGCGTCCTTCAATCCCTTTCCGGCCTTGAAGCGGACGGTGGTCGAAGCCGGGATCGCCATCTCCTCGCCAGTGCGTGGATTGCGGCCGGTGCCGGCCTTGCGCTCAGCCGTCACGAACGTGCCAAACCCGAGCAGACGCACCTCTTCCTTGTTCTTGAGCGCACCCTCGATCACGCCGAACACCGCATCAACCACCTCGGTCGCCTTGGCACGCGGCAAATCGGTCTGGTCAGCGACAGCCGCGATGAGATCCATTTTGTTCACTGGCTCAATTCCTCTTGATGCGGTGATGCAAGGTAGCGCCGACGCCGATGGCCGACCGGGTGCGCGACACTAAAGGCGCAGTTTCTGCCACGTCAATGCAGCAGAAAGGCCCGCCGGACGATGCCGACGGGCCTTCCCATGAACGCGCGATCAGTGCGGCAGCGAAGCCGCGGGCTGCTGTGGCGGAGGCGGAGGCGTCGGTTCTGCCGGCTCCTCCCACTCGATCGCCTCAGGCCTGCTCGCCAGCGCCTGCGCGATCACCTCATCCACGTCGGCAACCGGCACGATCTTCAGGTGCCGTTTGACGTTGTCCGGAATCTCCGCCAGGTCCTTCTCGTTCTCCTTGGGAATGAACACGGTGTTGATCCCGGCACGCAGCGCCGCCAGCAGCTTCTCCTTCAATCCGCCGATCGGCAGCACGCGGCCACGCAGCGTGATCTCGCCGGTCATCGCCACGTCGCGCCGCACCGGGATGCCGGTGAGGATCGACACGATCGACGTCGCCATCGCGACGCCCGCCGACGGTCCATCCTTCGGCGTCGCACCCTCGGGCACGTGCACGTGGATGTCGCGCTTCTCGAACAGCGTCGGCTTGATGCCGAACCGCGTCGAGCGGCTGCGCACGTAGCTCAGTGCCGCCGACACGCTCTCCTGCATCACGTCGCCCAGCTTGCCGGTGATCTTGATGTTGCCCTTGCCCGGCAACAGCACCGACTCGATGGTCAGGATCTCGCCGCCGACCTCGGTCCAGGCCAGGCCGGTAACCACACCGACCATGTCCTCGGCCTCGGTCTCGCCGAAGCGGAACTTCCGAACGCCCGAGTATTTCTCGAGGTTCTTCCGCGTGATCGCGACCTTCTTCGTCTTCTTGGTGACGATCTCCTTCACCGCCTTGCGGGCGAGGTTGGCGATCTCGCGCTCCATGTTCCGCACGCCAGCTTCGCGGGTGTAGTAGCGGATCAGGTCGCGCAGCGCGTCATCCGAGATGTGCCACTCGTTCTCCTTCAGTCCGTGCGCTTCCGACTGCTTGGCGATCAGGTGGCGCTTGGCGATCTCCACCTTCTCATCCTCGGTGTAGCCGGGGATGCGGATGATCTCCATGCGATCCATCAGCGGCTGCGGCATGCGCAGCGAGTTCGCCGTGGTGACGAACATCACGTCGGACAGGTCGTAGTCCACCTCCAGGTAGTGGTCGTTGAAGGTGGAGTTCTGCTCCGGATCCAGCACCTCCAGCAGCGCCGAAGACGGATCGCCGCGCCAATCGGCGCCGAGCTTGTCCACCTCGTCCAGCAGGAACAGCGGGTTCGAGGTCTTCGCCTTCTTCATGCCCTGGATCACCTTGCCGGGCATCGAGCCGATATAGGTGCGCCGATGGCCGCGGATCTCCGCCTCGTCGCGCACGCCGCCCAGCGACATGCGCACGAAGTTGCGTCCCGTCGCCTTCGCCACCGACTTGCCCAGCGAGGTCTTGCCGACGCCGGGCGGGCCCACCAGGCACAGGATCGGGCCGCGCACCTTCGGCGACCGCGCCTGCACGGCGAGGTACTCGATGATACGCTCCTTCACCTTCTCCAGCCCGTAGTGATCGGCTTCCAGCACCTTCTCCGCCGCAGTCACGTCGTTGCGGATCTTGCTGCGCTTCTTCCAGGGGATCGACAGCATCCAGTCGAGGTAGTTGCGCACCACCGTCGCCTCGGCGCTCATCGGGCTCATGGTCTTGAGCTTCTTCAGCTCCTGCATGGCCTTTTCGCGCGCCTCCTTCGAGAAACGCGTCTTCTTGATGCGCGCCTCGAGTTCGGCGTTCTCGTCCTTGCCGTCCTCGCCCTCGCCAAGCTCCTTCTGGATCGCCTTGAGCTGCTCGTTCAGGTAGTACTCGCGCTGTGTCTTCTCCATCTGCCGCTTGACGCGGCTGCGGATGCGCTTCTCCACCTGCAGCACGCCGATCTCGGACTCCATGTGCCCGAACACGCGCTCCAGCCGCTCGCCGACCTTGGCGATCTCCAGCAGTTCCTGCTTCTCGGCGATCTTCAGGTTGAGATGGCTCGCCACCGTGTCGGCCAGCTTCGACGGCTCCTCGATCTGGTTGAGCGAGACCAGGACC
This sequence comes from uncultured Alphaproteobacteria bacterium, assembly GCA_963776505.1. Taxonomy (GTDB): domain Bacteria; phylum Pseudomonadota; class Alphaproteobacteria; order Acetobacterales; family Acetobacteraceae; genus JAMXLO01. The sequence continues at coordinate 98,473 of CAVZNH010000083.1, read as the reverse complement.
TCGGGCGCGATCTTCTTGTTCAGCTTGATGTACTGCTCGAACTGCGACACCACAGTGCGGCCGAGCGCTTCGAGCTCCTTGGCATCGGCGCCCTGATCAGGCATCGCCTCGACGAACGCCTCGAAGTAGCTGTCGGTGTCGCGGAAGCCGGTAATCTTCGCGCGCTTGCCGCCCTCCACCAGCACCTTCACCGTGCCGTCCGGCAGCTTCAGCAACTGCAGAATTGTCGAGACGGTGCCGACACGATAGATATCGTCGGCGGACGGATCATCCTGCGTGGCGTTCTTCTGCGCCACCAGCAGGATCTGCTTGTCATCCTTCATCACCGCTTCGAGCGCACGGACGGATTTCTCGCGCCCGACGAACAGCGGCACGATCATGTGAGGAAATACGACGATATCGCGCAATGGCAGCACGGCCAGCACGTCGCCGCTCGCGGAAACGGGTACTGTCGGCTTTCGTCCGGGCGTCCCTGCAGGTTCCGGCGCAGGCCGATCCGAATCGTTCATGGTTGACCTCCTTATGGACAGTCGACGCCCAATCCGCCCGACTTATGCAACCCTTGCGGCACGGAAGGCGCCCCAACGGGCCGGCAAGCCCACTGGACAAAATGGCATATCGGCTGCCGGGCAATGCAACGCAAGACCTTCGAATTTCACGGTCGCAATTTCGCGAGCGCGACTGCTACCGGCGGCTCAGGCGGAGCTTTCCGCCCTCTCCTTGCCGTACAGGTAGAGCGGGTTGGATCGCGACTCGGCGACTTCGCGGTTGATCACCACCTCCTCTACACCATCGAGACCGGGAAGATCGAACATGGTGGCCAGCAGGATGGACTCCATGATCGAACGCAGGCCGCGGGCACCGGTGCGCCGGGCGATCGCCCGCGTCGCCACGGAATGCAAAGCGTCGTCCGTGAAGGAGAGTTTCACCCCCTCCATCTCGAACAGCCTGCCATATTGCTTGACCAGCGCGTTCTTCGGCTTGGTCAGAATCTCCATCAGTGCGCCCTCGTCCAGGTCCTCGAGGGTCGCCACAACCGGCAAGCGGCCGATGAACTCGGGGATCAGGCCGAACTTCAGCAGATCCTCCGGCTCCACCTCACGCAGAATCGCGCCGGTTCGCCGCTCATCCTGCGACCGCACCTCCGCGCCATAGCCGATGCCGGAACCCTTGCCGCGGGCGGCGATGATCTTCTCCAGCCCGGAGAACGCGCCGCCGCAGATGAACAAGATATTGGTGGTATCGACCTGGAGGAATTCCTGCTGCGGATGCTTGCGACCACCCTGCGGTGGCACTGAGGCAACAGTGCCTTCCATAATCTTGAGCAAAGCCTGCTGAACGCCCTCGCCGCTCACATCGCGCGTGATCGACGGGTTGTCGGACTTGCGGGAGATCTTGTCGACCTCGTCGATATAGACGATGCCCCGCTGCGCCCGCTCGACGTTGTAGTCGGCCGACTGCAGCAGCTTCAGGATGATGTTCTCGACGTCCTCGCCCACATAGCCCGCCTCGGTCAGCGTCGTCGCGTCCGCCATCGTGAAGGGGACATCCAGGATGCGGGCCAGCGTCTGGGCAAGCAGCGTCTTGCCGGAACCGGTCGGGCCAACCAGCAGGATGTTCGACTTGGCGATCTCGATGTCGTTGTTCTTCTGGCTGTGAGCCAGCCGCTTGTAGTGATTGTGCACGGCGACCGAGAGCACACGCTTGGCGTGGTCCTGGCCGATCACGTAGTCGTCCAGCACCTTGCAGATCTCGCGCGGCGTCGGCACCCCGTCGCGCGACTTGACCAGATGCGTCTTGTGCTCCTCACGGATGATGTCCATGCAGAGTTCGACGCATTCGTCGCAGATGAACACCGTCGGGCCGGCGATGAGCTTGCGCACCTCATGCTGGGACTTGCCGCAGAATGAGCAGTAGAGGGTGTTCTTCGAATTGCCGGACTTGCTCATGCGTACTCCTGCCCCGGACTCGCGGGGAGCCACGGGGGCGACTTTACTCTCCGGGGGCCGGAGGGGACAAGAACCACGATCGGCCTAGGCTGCTGCCGTCCCTTCGGCCAGCAAATGGCGTGCCAGCCCGAGAACCATATAGTCCTAGGTCAGGACCGCCCGCCAAGTTCTTCCGGCGTGGGGCGGTTCTCCACCACCTCATCGACCAGGCCAAAATCACGGCTTTCCTCAGCCGACATGTAGGTGTCGCGCTCCAGCCTGCGTTCGATCGCCTCGATCGGCTGGCCGGTGTGGCGGACATAGATCTCGTTCAGCCGCTTGCGCAGGGTCAGGATCTCGCGCGCCTGGATTTCGATGTCGGTCGCCTGACCCTGAGCCCCGCCCGAAGGCTGGTGGACCATGATCCGGGAATTGGGCAGCGCGTAGCGCTTGCCCTTGGCACCCGCAGTCAGCAGCAGGCTGCCCATCGAGGCCGCCTGTCCAATGCAGACGGTGGACACCGGGCTGCGGATATACTGCATCGTGTCATAGATCGCGAGGCCGGCTGAAACGACGCCGCCGGGGCTGTTGATGTAGAACGAGACGTCCTTGCTGGGGTTCTCGGACTCCAGATACAGGAGCTGGGCGCAGATCAGCGAACTGACCTGGTCAAAAACCGCCCCTGTGAGGAAGATGATCCGCTGCTTCAGCAGGAGCGAATAGATGTCGTAGGCACGCTCCCCCCGGGCGGTCTGCTCCACCACCATTGGCACAAGATTATTGGAATAGATCTCAACGGGATCGCGATCCTTCATGGTGGACACCCTCAAGTCGGCACGCATCCAATAGATAGGCGAAACCGGTCCGGACTCCAACCGGCCAGACGGCCAGTACTTCATTCCGTGGCCGCCGGCCGGTCGGTAGCCTCCGCGGACTGGTCAGCGGCGGCAGGTTGGTCGGTCGTGACCGCCGGTTGGTCGATTGCAGCCGCAGATTGGTCGGTGGTGGCGGCGGGCTGGTCAGTGATCGCCGGGGCCGGCGGCTCCGCCGCCAGTTCCTCCGGCGTGACGGTCTTCTCCTCGACCTTGGCCAGCTCCAGGATGAAGTCGACGACCTTCTCCTCGAACAAAGGAGCGCGCAGTGCCTCGGCCGCGCGTGGGTTCTGCCGGAAGAACTCGAACAACTGCTGTTCCTGGCCCGGATAGCGCATCGCCTCGGCGCGCATCGCACGGGTCATCTCGTCCTGTCCCACGGTGATGCTGTTCACCCGCCGATCTCCGCCAGCAGCAGGCCCAACCGGACGCGGCGCTCCGCGATGGCGCGATATTCGGCCTTCAGCGTCTCCTCGTCCTTCGCCTTGTCATCGTCGTCCAGCCGTCCCGCCTGCCGATCTGCCTCCAGGCGCTGCCAGATCTGGCTGAATTCCTGCTCCACCATCCCCTCGGGGGAGGCGAACCTGGTCATGTCCGCGAGCGCATCCAGCAACTGGCGCTTCAGCCGCAGCCGGGCCATCTGGTCGTACTCGGTCTGGAACCGCCGGTTAACGGTCTCCCGCATCTCCGCCAGATCCTCGAAGGCGAGCTTCTTCGCCAGCTCATCGTCGAGCGCCGGCACCAGCGGACGGCTCAGCGTGTGGGCGGTGACCTCGAAGCTTGCGGGCTTTCCGGCCAAGGTCGGCACCCCGTACTCGGCTGGGAAGGTAACCTCGATCGTGCGGGTCTCACCCGGCTTCATCCCCTCGAGCTGCTCGCTGAAGCCCGGAATGAAGCCCGTGCCACCGATTTCCACCTCGATGCCCTTGCCGGTGCCGCCGGGAAACTCGGTCCCATCGATGCGCCCGACATAATCGACGGTGAGCACCTCGCCCTTCGCCGCGCCGCGGTCACCGAGTTCATCGGCTGTGATCGGTTCGAGCGTCCGATTGCGCTGGGCGATGTCGGCGAGCGCCTCGTCCACGGCCTCCGCCGGTGCCTCGGCCCGCATCCGGGTGAGCTGAATCGCCCCGAAATCCGGCAGCGTAATCTCCGGCAGCAGCTCGAGCTCGACCTTGAACTCCAGGTCCTTGGCCGCGCTGCCGCTCGGGTCGAGGCTCAGGACGTCGACCTTGGGCTGCAGCGCCGGCCGCAGGCCGCGCTCGGTCAGCACCTGCTGGGTGGCCTCGGTGACCGACTCCTCCAGCACCTCGGCATTGACCGCCGTGCCGAAGCGCTGGCGCACCACGGTTGGAGGGATCTTGCCTGGCCGAAACCCGGGCAAGGTCAGCGTCTTGCCGAGATTGGCCAGCCGGGCGGCGCGCTTGCTCTCGATGTCGGCGGCCGGAACCACCACGGTGTAGGCGCGCTTCAGCCCCTCGGAGAGCGTTTCGGTAACCTGCATTGTCCAACCCTGTCGATGTCCGCCCGCAGCGTGGTGCGGGCGGAGGGATTTGAACCCCCACGGCTTGCGCCACCAGAACCTAAATCTGGCGTGTCTGCCAGTTCCACCACGCCCGCGCTCGTGTGCCCGCCCAGCCGCGAACGCGGGGCTTTAGCGCACGCTGCCCGGCGGGACAAGGAAGCGGATGGCGCTTTTCGGGGCTGCCCTTTGACCCGTGGCGTCCGCGGTGCGAGAACTCGCCCTGTCCATCCCGATCGCCCCAGGGAACTTGCGCGTTACTTGCTCACATCTTCTCGCTTGCCCCCATGCCAATCCGGTCACGCTCGTGCTAACTTGGTTTCAACCGGTATCATTTCGTAGGTGTACGCATGGCGCAGGCTAGCCGCAGCAAGGGGAAGGCCCGACCCAAGTCCCGCTCCGGCAACGGATCGCACGAACCAACTGCCACCGGGCGAGACTACAGCATTGCCGCGGTAGGTCGCGCGCTCGACCTGCTCGAGGCATTGTCGCGTATCGGGCCGGCACCCCTGGCGGCCCTGGCCGACCAGGCGCGCTGCACCCGCACGGCCGGCTTCCGCCTGTTGCGCACCCTGGAGGCTCGCGGCTTCGCGATCCAGGACGAGGCCCGCGGGATGTGGCGGCTCGGCGCCCGTTGGGGCGTGCTGGGCCGCGCGGCGGCCGAGCAGGGCGCACTCGAGGCGACCGCCATGCCGTTCCTCGCCGCTCTCGGCAAGACCTGCGGCGAGAATGTCTATCTTAGAGTACGCGACGGGCTGGAGAGCGAGACCATCGCGATCTACCAGGCCGACCCGGGCCTGCGGCTCTACAGCGAGGTCGGCAAGCGCCAGCCACTGCATGCCGGGTCAAGCCGACTGCTGCTGGCCCACGCGCCTGAGGCGGTGCAGACCCAGGTGCTCGCCCAGCGCCTGCCGCGGTTCACGCCGGCAACCAGAACGGACGCCGCATGGATCGCCGCCGATCTCCAGCGCATTCGCACCCGCGGCTATCTGCTCACCACCGACGAAGTCGTCGCCGGCGCGGCCACGGTCGCCGCACCGGTGCGCGACGCGTCGGGCCAGGTGGTGGCTGTGCTCTCGGTCAGTGCCCCGACGATGCGGATGCGCCCGCCGCGGCCGCGCGCCCTGCTGCCGATGGTCCTGGATGCCGCCGCGAAGCTGTCCCACACCCTGGGTGCCGCCGCCGGGCACACTGCGACCAAGCCGGCTGAGGGGCGCAGAGGTCAGGGCCAGCCCTCCACGTCGGGTCACGATACCGCTGACGCCGCACCGGCCCTGGCCGCATCCGGACCGCACTCGATCTTTCGCTGATCGTCACGTCTCTTCCCTGACGCGCGATCAGCTCCTTACCAAGGCGCGCTCCCGCGCCGAGGCCTCCCGCCGCACGCGCGCCACGGCCGCCTCGCCACCACTGGTCGCGTGGTAGAGGTCCAGCGTGTCGAGTTCATCGTCGCGCGGTGGCGCTATGGCGAGGTCGGTGTAGCTCCAGCGGTCCGGTGCCCGCAGCACCTCCCGCAGAGTGCGTTTCGCGTCGCGATAGACCGCGAGATAGCCCCAGGCCTTCGCCACCGTTTCAGCGGCATAGCGCGGGTAAAACACGAAGCGGCTCTCCAGAGGCATGCCATGCCGCCTGTCGCGGCGGAACTTCATGCGGAACGCGCCGCCTTCCAGCGGATGCACCGCCTCATACAGGGTCATCAGCTTGAACCACAGCAGCGTCGAAAGCGCGGTCTTCGGCCGTCCGGACGGATGCGCCGCAGCCCGGCGCAGGATCGTGCGCATATGTTCCGGCGTGTAGTAATTCGCCCATGCCGCGCGATATGCCTCATCCCATTCCGCGTCCGACATGCGCGCGTGGTGCGTCACGCGATGATGGAGATCGTACTTGTTCAGATCGGGGTCCATCCAGATGCCCTGTTCCCAGAGGATCTTGTGATCCTCAGATCCAGGCAGCGGTGTCAGAATGAAGAATTCCAGTATATCGAGCGGCAGTTCGCGCTTGATGATCTCGACGTCGCGGAGGATCGAGGCCTTGGTATCGGCGGGAAAACCGATGATGTAGCCGGCACAAGTGATGGCGCCGGCTTCGCGCCACGCCTGCAGCATCTCGCGATACTCGGTGATGCGGTTCTGCCGCTTCTTTGCCCCCAGCAGGTTCTCCGGGTTGATGTTCTCCAGGCCGATAAACACTCGCCGTACGCCGGCGCGACCAGCCTTCACGATGAAGTTCGGAATGCGATGGCAGAGTGTGTCGACCTGGATGGTGAAGCCGAGATTGAGCCCTTCCTCACGCAGCGCGATCATTCGATCAAATAGCGATTCCCACTGACGGTTTCGGGCGAAGTTGTCGTCGGTGATGAAGAAGCGCCTGATGCCCTGTGCGGCATTGTCGCGGATGATCCGTTCCAGGTCATCTGCCGATCGGAACCGGCTCTTGCGTCCCTGGACATTGATGATGGTGCAGAACGAACACTGATACGGGCAACCGCGGCCAAGATCGATGCTGGACAGCGATCCGGACGTTCGGCGTACGTGCTTGCTCGGCAATATCGGCGGCGGCTCGCCCTCCAGCGACGGAAGGTCGTCCATGAAATTGTATAGCGGCTGCAGCCTTCCCGCCCAGGCATCACGGAACACTGCATCGAGCCGTCCTGCTTCGGCTTCGCCCGCGAAGAAGCTGATGCCCAGCGCCTGCCCGTCCTGCAATTCTGGCGGCATCTCCGGCAGCATTGCGAGACAGCCGGAGATGTGGAAGCCGCCCATGGCGACTGACCATCCCTCGGCAAGAAACGGGCGCGCCAGATCGACGGCACGTGGAAACTGATTGGTCTGCACGCCAACCAGAGCGATCAGCGCCTTGCCGCCAGCGCGGCTGATGTCGCGGATGATGCGGTCTGGGCGCACGCGCCGATTGGTTTCATCGTATGTGTGCAGGCGAATTTCAACATTCGGACCAAGCACGCCGCGTCGCTGTGCGTCCTCCGCCAGTCCGTTCAGGCAGGCAAGCGTGTTTGAGGGTATGGCCGATCGGATCCATTGGATCGGATAGCCTTCATTGTCGTAATGTGTCGGCTTGATCAGCACGACGTGGAAAACGCCCGCTGAACCGGTGTCGTGTTCGGCCATTAGGATGCCTTCCCGACATCATACGTGTACGTCCCCGCTAAGAATTATCGCGGATTCGTCGACGCGGCGCAACGGTTCAGGAAATGCCCGCCTTTTTCGCTTCGTCCAGCAGCGCGGGAACGCCCTCGGTGATTGTGTGGATGCCGAGAACGCTGGTGAGTTGCAGCACCTCCATGATCTCCGCCACCGTCGCACCGTGACCGAGCGCGTTGCGGATATGCGTGCGCAGGCCGGGCAGATAGAGGTGCGTGGTCGCCGCATCGATCGCGACATAGATCAGCTCGCGGATCTTTGGCGCCAGCGTCCCGTACTGCCACGGCACCGACGACAAGCGCGAGTAGGCGTCGAAGAACTCCGGCGAGTGTTGCAGGAGCTGTTCCCACACTGGATTCCAATAGCCGCGATTTTGCACAAACTCCTGCTTTAGCTTTTCCTGCTCGGCGGTAAGCGGCCCTTCCTTCACCTCGCCGCCACGACCGGACTTGCGCAGCTCATCGATCAGTATGGGCAGTCCGGTGGACATGGTGTGAATGCCGAGTACCGAGACGATCTCCAGCACCTCCATCACCTCGTCCCGCGTGGCGCCTTGCTTCAGCGCATTGGCGATGTGGATTCGCGTGCCAGGATTGTAGAGATGCGTCGTGGAGGAATCGATAGCGACGTAGATCAGCTCCTTGATCTTCGGCGGCAGCGTGCCGTACTTCCACGGCACTGAGGACAACACACTGTAAGCCTCGAAGTACTCGGGCGAAAGCTGGAGCACACCATCCCAGAGCTCGCTCCAATAACCGCGGGCTGCGATAAAGTCGTCCTTCAGCTTTTGTCGGCGAGCATCCAGGTCAGCCATTGCTCATTCCCCCCAATTCGCGACCGGCTCGGTCGCCCTGATCTCACAACGACCAGATCATCGAGGCAATGCCCGTGCGCGACACATCCGCCGAGCTGTGAATCGCTTCATATCGGAACGGCTTCCTCCCGCGCATCTTCAGTCGCGTCACGAAAACCGCCGAAGCGATTGGAGAGGGTCATGGGCAAGTTTCTGGTTGTAGCCGCCGCCACCGTGGCCCTCAACGCGTTCGCGCCTCTGGCCCACGCGCAAGACTACGTAGTCAACGGCCATGCGGCATCGAAGGCGGAAGCGCAGTTCCTGGCGTCCTACAGCGCCCCGGCTGGTCGCTGGCAGGTCGACGGGTATGGCTTCTCGCGGGTTGCCGACGAGCATCCGGTCCAGCCTGTGGCGCAGACCACTGGTCCCAAGTGCTGGTATGTGCTCGACGTCAAGCTCTGCGATTGAGCTGAACGAGACTCGGAGTTGCCCGGTCGGGCGGCTCCGAGTTCGCGGCGGCCATTGACCGGCGCGGAACCTACGCGCCACATCCCTCATCGCGCAGCAGTTCGGTCACCGCGTCCACCGGCACGTCGCCGGCGGTGAACGCCTGGCCGATCCCGCGCGCCAGCACGAACTTCAGCGCCCCGTCGCGCACCTTCTTGTCGCGCCGCATGTGCCCGATCAGCGTCGCGGCGGAGAAGCGCCGGTTCAGCATGCGCAGCTCCGCCGGCATGCCCAGCGCCGCGACGTGCGACACCACGCGGTCCGCGTCGTCCGCCGGCACAGTGCCCGAGCCGCGCCGACAGCCGGAACGCCAGCCCCAGCCCGACCGCGACGCCCTCGCCATGCAGCAGGCCGCCGGTGTAGCCGTATTCCGCCTCCAGCGCATGGCCGAACGTGTGGCCCAGATTCAGCAGCGCGCGCCCGTCGTTCGGCTTTTCCTCGCGCTCGTCGTCGCCCACCACCGCGGCCTTGAACGCGCAGGCGCGCATGATCGCCTCGGCCTGCGCCTCGCGGTCGCCGCCGACCACGGCGGCGCCGTTCGCCTCGCACCAGGCGAAGAACGCCGCGTCGCCGATCAACCCGGCCTTGGCGATCTCGGCGTAGCCGGCGCGCAGCTCGCGCGGCGGCAGCGTGGCGAGCGTGCCGGTGTCGGCCAGCACCATGCGCGGCTGATAGAACGCGCCGACCAGGTTCTTGCCGCTGCGACGTGTTCACCCCGGTCTTGCCGCCGACCGACGAATCCACCTGCGACAGCAGCGTGGTCGGCATCTGCACGAACGGCAGGCCGCGCAGTGTCGTGGCGGCGGCGAAGCCCGCGAGATCGCCGACCACGCCGCCGCCGAGCGCGATCACCGTGGTGCGCCGCTCGACCCGCGCCTCCAGCAACTGGTCGACCACGCTCTGCCAGCTCGCGAGGCTCTTCGACGCCTCGCCCGGCGGCACGACGATCTGGCTGGCCGTGACCGCTGTCGCCGCCAGCCCGCGCAGCAGCGTCGGCAGATGCAGGCGCGCCACCGTTTCGTCGGTCACCACCACGGCGCGCTTCTGCTCCATGCGCGGCGCCAGCAGTGCGCCGGCGCGCGCCAGCAGGTCGTCGCCGATCACCACGTCGTAGCTGGTGCTGGGCAGCACGACCGACAGCCGCCGCGGCGCCTGCCAGTCGAGCAGCGCGTTCAGCACCCGGCTGGTAGTCGCGTCCGGGCTCTCATCGCCGCAATCGACGATCACGTCGGCCTCGGCATAGATCGGATAGCGCACATCCATCAGCCGCTGCAGGACATCCGCCGGATCGCCGTCGGCCAGCAGCGGCCGGTTGTCGCGCCCGGCGACGCGGCGCAGCAGGTGGGCCAGCGGGCAGCGCAGCCAGACCGAGACCGCCTCCTCGCGCGTGAGCGCGCGCGTCTCCGGGTCCATGAAGGCGCCGCCGCCGAACGCCAGCACCAGCGGATCGCCCGACAGCAGCCGGCGGATCACCCGGCGTTCGCCGGCGCGGAAGTCGGCCTCGCCATAGCGCGAGAACAGCTCCGGGATGGTGCAGCCGGCCGCCAGCTCGATCTCGGCGTCGGCGTCGCGGAACGGCAGGCCGAGCCGCGCGGCCAGCCGCCGGCCGATCGAGGTCTTGCCGGCGCCCATCAGTCCGACCAGCACGATGCTGCGTCCGGCGAATGCATCGGGCAGCGGAACAGCCTCCCTCAGTGCGGTGTTGCGTGTCATGATTGCGAACGCTAGCACACCGGCCGCATAACGGGCCAAGATGGCGACAGCGAATCCATGGGCGACGAGTCGGTGGAGCAGACGATGATCCGCATCTTCCTGATCGTCGTCGCGGCGGGGCTGGTGATCCTCGGTGCCGCGGTGGTGTTCTTTGGCGGTTATCCGCCGAACCCGACGCCGCACCCGGTGGAGAAGGTGCTGCCGAACGACAAGTTCCAGAGCCACTGAGTGGACCGGCACGTCGAGGCGTTCCTGGAGATGCTGGCCGCTGAACGCGGCGCGGCGCGCAACACGCTGCTGGCCTATCAGGCCGATCTGGATGATTTCGCCGCTTTTGCCGCCGCACGCGGCCAGCCGCCGGCACAGTGCGATGCGGCGCTGCTGCAGGCCTACATGGCGGGCCTGCACCGCGTGGGTCTCGCCGCCCGCACGGCCGCGCGGCGTTTGTCGGCGCTGCGGCAGTTCCACCGGTTCCTGCTGCGCGAAGGTATGCGCGCGGACGATCCGACCACGCTGCTCGACGCGCCGCGTCTGCCGCGGTCGCTGCCGAAATACCTGACCGAGCAGGAGGTTGAGGCGCTGCTGGATGCAGCGAAGCGTGTGCCCGGGCAGCGAGGTGCGCTGGCGCGGGCGGCGCTGGAAATCCTCTACGCCACCGGACTGCGTGTATCGGAGCTGCTGTCACTGCCGCGCCGCGCGTTGGCCGGCGACGCCGCGGTGCTGCTGATCCGCGGCAAGGGCGGCAAGGAGCGCATCGTGCCGCTGTCCGACAAGGCGAAGCAGGCCGCCGCCGAACTGGTGGCGCAGCAAGAAGCCGAGGGGCGGCATCTGTTTCCCGGCCGCGACCAGCGGCGCACGCTGACGCGGCAGGCGTTCTTCCTGCTGCTCAAGCAGGTGGCGCTGGAGGCTGGCCTCGACCCGGCGCGGGTGTCACCGCACGTGCTGCGACATTCTTTCGCCTCGCACCTGCTGGCGCATGGCGCCGACCTGCGCAGCCTGCAATTGCTGCTCGGACACGCGGATATCGCCACGACGCAGATCTACACGCACGTGCTTGGCCGAGCGGCTGCAGCGACTGGTGGAGGCACATCATCCGCTGGCGCGGCGGTCTGCGTAGCGCTCACTCCGCGATCGCCAGCACCGGTCGGCGTGCGATCCGCAGCACCAGCAGCGACGCGATCAGGCAGGCCGCGCCGCTGGCGATGAAGGCGCCGAAGTAACTGCCGGTCTCGTTGCGCATCACGCCGGCGCCGACCGCGGCGATGGCGCCGCCGATCTGATGGCCGCAGACGATCCACGACACGATGACCGGTGCGTCGCGCTTGCCGAACACCTCGTTGGTCAGCGCGACGGTCGGCGGCACCGTCGCCACCCAGTCCAACCCGTAGAATACCGCGAAGATCGACAGGCTGACGATGTCGAAGTGGGTGAACGGCAGCACCATCAGCGACAGTCCGCGCAGTCCGTAGTACCAGAACAGCAGGACCCGCGCGTTATAGCGATCGGTGAGCCAGCCCGATGCGGTGGTGCCGATCAGGTCGAACACCCCGATCGCGGCGAGCAGGCTGGCAGCCGTCACCGCGGGAATGCCGTGATCGATGCAATACGGAATGAGGTGCGTCGCCACCAGCCCGTTGGTGGAGAACCCGCAGACCGCGAAGCTCGAGAACAGCAGCCAGAAGTCTGCCGAGCGCACACCGCGCCCCAGGCCGGACACCGCGACCACCATAGGGTTGGCCGTGCTCCTCACAATCGGCGGTTCGGCGGCCGCCCCGTATGGTCCAAGTCCGACGCTGCCGGGACTTTCCGCCAGCACCAGTGCCACGATCGGGATCAGCGCCAGAATCACCAGCGCTACCAGCCACGGAACGCTCTGCCACCCGAGATGCTCGGCAAGGCTCGCGAGCAGGGGCAGGAACACAAGCTGGCCGCTGGCATTGCTCGCGGTCAGCAGCCCAACCACGAGGCCGCGCCGTGCGACGAACCAACGATTTGCCACCGCGGTCGCCATGCCGACCATGCCGGCGCCCGAGCCGATGCCGACCATCACGCCCCAGGTGGCATACAGCTCCCACGGCCGGGTCGCGAACGCCGCACCGCCGGCGCCCGCAGCCAACAGGGTGAGGGAACTCAGCACGGTGCCGCGCATGCCGATCCGCTGGATGAGTGCGGCGCCGAACGGTCCGACCAGGCCGCCCAGCAGGATGTTCAGCGAGATCGCGCCGGAGATCGTCGCGGCGTTCCAGCCGAACGCCTGCTCGAGCGGCACGATAAGCACGCCAGGGGCGGCGCGCACCCCCACGGTGGCCAGGATGACAGTGAACATCACGGCCACGACGACCCAGGCATAGTGAATGCGCCCAGCCAGCAGCCGGGCCACGCGGTGAGGCACCGTTCCTTCTCCTCTGTACTTGCCAACAGCATGACGGTCGTCATAGCGTAGTCAAGCAAATACATGACGATCGTCATGCAAATCAGGGATGCGAGGCATCGAATGACTGGGGAGCGAATGACTGGGGAGCGCAAGGCAGGAACGCGCGAGCGGATCCTTGCCGCCGCAGGCGAGCTGTTCGGCAGCCATGGGATCGATGCGGTCGGGGTGGATGCGATCATGCACCGCGCCGGCCTGACGCATGGCGGGTTCTATTCGCATTTCGCCTCGAAGGAGGCTCTGGTGGCCGAAGTGTCGGCTGCCGCCCTGGCGCGCTCGGCCGCCCGATGGGAACAAATCTGCCAGGAAGCCGACCCACCGACCGCGCTGGCGCGTATCGTCGGAAGCTACCTCGATCCGGCGCACATCGCCGCGGCGGAACGCGGGTGCGTGCTGACGACGTTGGGTCCCGAGATCGCACGGCGGCGCGACACGCGACCGGCAATCACCGCCTCGATCCGGCGGATGCTCGATGTGCTGGAGCGCTGCCTGCCGCGGCGACAGCGACGCCAACGTGCGCTGGAGGCGCTGTCCGGCATGGTCGGAGCGGTCGTGCTCGCACGGCTTTGCGATGATTCGCAGCTTGCCGCGGAATTTCTGGCAGCGGGGAGGAAGGCGGCCGGCCTGATCTGACGATGCCGCCGCAGTTTTGACTTGGCAGCGAGAAGTTTACGGCCTAATGACGTAGAAATGACGTCTGGCGAGACGAGACCGTGACCGGGATCGATCAGCATGTCGGCCGGCGGATCAGGGGCAAGCGCCGTGCATTAGGTTTGAGCGAGGACGTTCTCGCCCGGGCGCTCGGCATCAATTCTGGCCAGATCGAAGCCTACGAACGCGCGACGCAGCGTGTGCCGTCCGAACATCTTGGGCGGTTGAGCGAGGTTTTCGGGGTGCCCCTCAGCTATTTCTTCCCGGCGAACCCGCACAGCGGCTGAGGGTCAGCCAGGTCGACCCTCCCACGCGCGGCTCAGCGACCTTTCCGCCCCAGGGATTTGTGCTAAAGCCCGCGGCCCATGCGCCACTACCTCGACTTTGAAAAGCCGGTCGCCGAACTTGAGGGGAAGATCGAGGAACTCCGGCGCATGTCGGAACCCGGTGGCATCAACATAGCCGAAGAGGTGTCGCGGCTCACCGCGGTGGCGGATCGCCAGTTGCGGACGACCTACGCCAAGCTGACACCCTGGCAGAAGACGCTTGTCGCGCGTCATCCCGACCGGCCCAAGGCGATGGATTACATCAGCACGCTCATCAGCGACTTCACGCCGCTGGCGGGCGATCGCGCCCTCGCCGACGATGCGGCGGTGTTGGGCGGGCTGGGGCGGTTCCGCGGGCGCTCGGTGATGGTGCTGGGGACGGAGAAAGGCGCCGACACCGACAGCCGGGTGAAGCACAATTTCGGCATGGCGCGGCCTGAGGGCTACCGCAAGGCGCGGCGGCTGATCGAGCTCGCCGGTCGTTTCGGCCTGCCGGTGCTGAGCTTCGTCGATACCTCTGGCGCGTTTCCCGGGATCGACGCCGAGGCGCACGGCCAGGCTGAGGCCATCGCACGCTCGATCGAGGCCTGCCTGGAAGCGCCGGTGCCCCTGGTCGCGACAATCATCGGAGAAGGCGGATCGGGCGGCGCAATCGCGATCGCCGCCGGGGATCGCGTCCTGATGCTGGAGCATGCGATCTACTCGGTGATCTCGCCGGAAGGTTGCGCCTCCATCCTGTGGCGCGACGCTGCCCAGGCGCCCGCCGCCGCGGAGGCGCTGCGACTGACCGCGGACGATCTGATGCGGCTGTCGCTTGTGGACGGGGTGATCCCTGAGCCCCTCGGCGGTGCCCAGCGCAACCCAGCGGCAGCGATGGCCGCGGTGGGGGATACGGTGGCCGAGACCCTGCGGCCGCTGGTCGAGCTCGACGGTGCAACGTTGAAGGCGCGGCGGCGCGAGAAGTTCCTCGAGGCAGGCCAGGTCGCGTCAGGAATATTCTAAGGGCCCTACGACCGTACTTCGCCCCAACGCCACGATTGGACGTCCGGCAGGTCCTCACCGTGCGTGCGCACATACATTCGGTGCTCGACAAGCTTGTCGCGACAGAGCTGCTTCACGTGACCGGCGATGCCTCTCAGCCGAGGAATCCGATCGATCACGTCGCCGGCCAGGTGGAACCGGTCGAGGTCATTGAGCACCGTCATGTCGAACGGTGTCGTTGTCGTGCCTTCCTCCTTGTAGCCGCGGACATGGAACCTCTCGGCGCACGACCGCCGATAGATGAGCCGATGGATCAGCCAGGGATAGCCGTGAAATGCAAAGATCACCGGCCTGTCGGGGGTGAAGATCGAGTCGAATTCCCAGTCGGACAGGCCATGCGGATGCTCTGTCGCCGGCTGCAATGTCATCAGGTCGACCACGTTGACCACGCGCACCTTCAGATCGGGCAGGTGCTTTCGTAACAGATCGACCGCCGCGAGCGTCTCCAACGTAGGCACATCGCCGGCACACGCCATGACCACGTCCGGCTCCACGCCGTCGTCGTTGCTGGCCCACGTCCAGATGCCGATGCCGACCGTGCAATGGCGGATCGCAGCATCCATCGACAGCCACTGCGCCTCCGGTTGCTTGCCGGCAACGATGACGTTGACGTAGTTGCGGCTGCGCAGACAGTGATCGACCACCGACAGCAGCGTGTTGGCATCGGGCGGCAGGTAGATCCGCACCACATCCGCCTTCTTGTTCATCACGTGGTCGATGAACCCGGGATCCTGATGGCTGAAACCATTATGGTCCTGCCGCCAGACATGACTGGTCAGCAGGTAGTTCAACGAGGCGATCGGGCGACGCCAACGGATTTCCCGTGTCGTCTTTAGCCACTTTGCGTGCTGGTTGAACATCGAGTCGATGATGTGGATGAACGCTTCATAGCACGAGAAGAAGCCGTGACGTCCGGACAGCAGATAGCCTTCGAGCCAGCCCTGACACAGATGCTCGCTCAACACCTCCATCACGCGGCCATCCGGTGCCACATGGTCATCCGACGGCAGGATCTGCGCGGTCGACAACCGGTCGGTCACTTCGAACAGTGCGTCCAATCGGTTGGACGCGGTCTCGTCAGGCCCCATGACGCGAAAGTTCCGACTGTCGGCGTTCAATCGCATCACATCGCGCAGGAATTGGCCGGTGATCCTGGTTAACTCCGCATCGACCGCACCCGGTGTCGGAACAGCGACCGCATAGTCGCGGAAATCGGGCAGCGCGAGGTCCTTCAGCAACAGGCCGCCATTGGCATGCGGGTTGGCGCCCATGCGCCGGTCACCCTTGGGTGCGAGAGCAGCAATCTCGGCCATCAGTCGACCGCTTGCGTCGAACAGTTCCTCCGGCCGATAGCTCCGCATCCACTGCTCGAGCATGTGCAGATGGTCCGCATTGGTTCGCACCTCACCGAGCGGCACCTGGTGCGCGCGGAATGTTCCCTCGACGGGCTTGCCGTCAACTTCCTTCGGTCCGGTCCAACCCTTGAGACTGCGCAACACGATCATTGGCCAGATCGGCCGCTTCCGAAAACCGTTGCTGCGCGCGTCCTGCTGAATGGCCCTGATCTCGGCGATCACCGCATCCAACGTGCTGGCCATCTTCTGGTGCATCGCGCCCGGTTCATCGCCGGCAACGACGTATGGTTTGTAGCCATATCCGCCGAGAAGCTGGTGCAGCTCCTCGTCGGGAATTCGCGCCAGCACGGTAGGACCGGCGATCTTGTAGCCGTTCAGATGCAGGATCGGCAGCACGGCGCCGTCGCGCGCCGGATTGAGGAACTTGTTCGAATGCCAGCTTGCCGCGAGCGGTCCCGTCTCGGCCTCACCGTCACCGACCACGCAGCATGCGAGAAGATCGGGATTGTCGAACACTGCGCCATACGCGTGCAGCAGCGAATAGCCGAGTTCGCCTCCCTCGTTGATCGATCCCGGCGTCTCGGGCGCAACGTGGCTCGGCACCCCACCGGGAAACGAGAACTGGGTGAACAGCCGCTGCATGCCCGCTTCGGTCTGCGGAATGTTCGGGTAGAACTCGCTGTACGTGCCTTCGAGATAGGTATTTGCAATCAGACCGGGTCCGCCGTGACCGGGCCCGGTGACGTAGATCATGTTCAGATCGTGCTCGACGATCATGCGATTGAGGTGGACGTAGATGAAATTGAGGCCCGGGGTGGTTCCCCAGTGGCCGAGGAGGCGTGGCTTTATGTGCTCTCTGCGCAACGGCTCGCGCAGCAGCGGGTTGTCCATGAGATAGATCTGCCCGATGGACAGGTAATTTGCCGCGCGCCAGTAGGCATTCATCTGCTGCAGCGTGTCCCGCGTGAGGGAGCGCGCGCCATCCCGTGCCGCGTTGTTGTCAGCCATTCTGGGATCCCCGCAGGTGTATGAATTGGTCAGGCAGACGCCCGTCGCGCGCCCGCGGGACCCAGACTAGCAGCCGACATCCCTGCCCCGCCATCATCACGGCGTGAGGGACTTTCCACAGGTCGTTAAGGTTTTCCTACACGGACCGCACGGTCGGGGACCGTACGCGGGGGTTTGCGAACGACAGTCCTGATGCCATATCCAGGGTGCTGCGTCGCACAAGAACCAGGAGCCCGGCATGCCTCTGAGCCCGCCCGAGGAGCGCGAACTGCTCCATTCGCGCGACATTGTCCTGCGCGGCTATCGTCGGGCAGACGGCCTGTATGACATCGAGGCGCAGCTCACCGACACGAAAAGCTACGGCTCGGCGAACCGCGACCGCGGCTACATTCATGCCGGAGAGCCGATCCACGGCATGTGGCTGCGCCTGACGGTCGATGAGGAACGTCTCATCGTGGCGTGCGAGGCCGCAAGCGACCATACCCCTTACGCGATCTGCCCATCTGCGGCGCCCAACTTCGCGCGCCTCGCAGGACTGCGGATCAAGCCTGGCTTTCTCAAGGAGGCCGCCAAGCGGATCGGCGGCACAATGGGCTGCACGCATCTGCGTGAGTTGCTGCAACAGATGGCAACCACCGCCTACCAGACGATCGACCCTGCGAGAGCCAGGCGCGAGGCAAAGGCGGCCAATGAGGCCGACAGGCCGGGTAGCGACCGACTGGATATACGCATCACTGCCAAAATGGGTGGTGCGCCGGCGATGCTGAACACCTGTATCGCCTACGCCACCGACAGCCCCGTGGTACGGCGACGCTGGCCCGAGCTCTATACCGGGCCGACTGAGGACGCGGAGCCGCAGGCCGGCGCGGCGCGGCGCGTATAACTGTTCTTGCCATGGTCGACGGCCTCGTGCCCGGCCTCGCACGCCGCGTCGCGGAAATACTTCAGCACAAATACCCTCACGGCGCTGGTGCGGCCGCCGCTGTGCCCTGTCGCCTCGATCTGGCGGACCAGCCGGTTGATGTCCTGTCGCTCGCGCGCGCAGATCTCGGCGAGCGCGTCCCAAAGCTCGGGTTCCAGGCGCATGCTGGTGCGGCCGCGCTCCGCCACGACGTTTCGATTGATCAAGCGACTGCTCGGCACCACTGCCCCCTGTCTGAACCTCAGGGAGTGAAACACAGGGGTGCTAAGAAATGGTTGTTACCTCAAATCGGCAGCGGCGCCGCCTTCAGCCGCTCCATCGAGAACCGGCTCGTGACGTTGCGCAATGGCACCGCAGCGATCAACCGTCGGTAGAAGTCGTCATAGGCGGCGATGTCCGGCACCACCACGTGCATCAGGTAGTCGACGTCGCCGCTCATCCGCCAGGCATCGACGATCTCCGGCATCGACTGGACAACCTCGGCGAAGCGCTTCAGCCAGTCGCCCGAATGGTCGGCGGCCTCGACCTCCACGAACACCGCCACCGGCAGGCCGACCTTTGCCGGGTCGATTGTTGCGACGCGGCCACGGATCACCCCGGCCTGCTCCATTCGCCGGATCCGCTTCCAGCAAGGCGTGGACGTCAGGCCGACCCGGTCTGCGATGTCGGCGAGCGACAGCGACGCGTCCGCGGCGAGCAGACGCAGGATCTCGCGATCCACTCGGTCCATGTCCTTGTCGGCAGCCATCGTCATCACCCCTGCCTGTGCAGCCACTCATAGCAGAAATTTATCGGGATGGCGTCACGCGCCAAGGTGTGACAGAAGAATCTTCTCGCTGGCAGTCAGCCGCTCGCGCGCGACCCTGCTTCCTCCGGTGTGCGAAGCGTCAACGACAGCGCATGCATCCCGCCGGAGAATTCGGCGGCCAGCGCCGCATGCACCGCGCGTGACCTCGCCACCCGATTCATGCCCTGGAACGCGGCGGACACCAGCAACACGGTGTAGTGCGTCTCGCCACCGGGTTGCGCACCCGCATGCCCGGCATGTTGCGCGCTGTCGTCGACCACGCGCAGCAGCGTTGGCAAAAATGCCTGGGTCAGGACGGCTTCGAGCCTTGCGGCACGCGACTGCATTCCCGACATATCGTCCGTTCCTCCAACAGGGCCAAGAGCCAGTTGCCAAGCGCCCGCCAAGCTGCCCATAACGGCACCATGAGCCGACGTTTCCCTCGGACCAGGGCTTACGCACCCGACCCAACCGCGCCGGGCCGGTCCTGCGATATGCCCGACTGCGAGGCGATGGGTGAATATCGCGCGCCGAAGTCGCGACGCAATCTGAACGAATACTGGTGGTTCTGCCTGGAGCATGTGCGCGCGTATAATGCGACCTGGGACTACTACAAGGGCATGTCTCCCGGGCGAAATCGAGGCGCAACTCCGTGCCGACACTGCGTGGCAGCGCCCTTCCTGGCCGCTCGGCCGGCTGGGCAAGACGGCCGCCTGGGATGAGGAATTGCTGCGGGATCCGCTGCATCTGCTGGCCGCCGGACGGGTGAAGCGCGGTCCGTCTCAAGCCCCAGCGCGATATGCCACCCGAGCTGCGCGAGCCATTGGCGACACTGGGCCTCTCCTGGCCGACAACGCTCGACGCGGTGAAAACGCGCTACAAGGAACTGGCCAAGCGGCACCATCCGGACGCCAATGGTGGGGACCGCGCAGCCGAGGAACGACTTAAGACCATCAACCTTGCTTACGCCGCTCTGCGCTCGCGCCTGATGCCCGTGCCCAGCGTGGCGGCCGCGGGGTGAAGCCGCTGCTCTTGCACCAGCGTGAGCCGGGGTTAGACTTTCCACCGAGCAAACAGGAACTGCCCAGCCGATGAACAAGGTTGCCACCCTGGCCGAAATTCGCCCGACTTCCGCAATCGATTTGCCTGACACCAAGGTTGCGGCTCGCGAGGTGTTCGAGATCGACACCGATATGGTCGTACCGGCCTTTTCGGTTCGCACCGAGCACGTCCCGGACATCGACACCGCCTACAAGTTCGATCGCGAGACGACGCTGGCGATCCTCGCCGGGTTTGCGTTCAACCGCCGCACGATGATCCAGGGCTATCACGGCACCGGCAAGTCGACGCATATCGAGCAGGTCGCGGCGCGGCTGAACTGGCCGTGCATTCGCGTCAACCTCGACAGCCACATCAGCCGCATCGATCTGATCGGCAAGGACGCCATCGTGCTGAAGGATGGCAAGCAGATCACCGAATTCCGCGAGGGTATCCTGCCCTGGTGCCTGCAGCACGCCTGCGCGCTGGTGTTCGACGAATACGACGCCGGCCGACCGGACGTGATGTTCGTCATCCAGCGCATACTCGAAGTCGAGGGCAAGCTGACCCTGCTCGACCAGAACAGGGTGATCCGGCCGCATCCGTCGTTCCGGCTGTTCTCCACCGCCAATACGGTTGGTCTGGGCGACACCACGGGCCTGTACCACGGCACGCAGCAGATCAATCAGGGGCAGATGGACCGCTGGAATATCGTCGCCACGCTGAACTATCTGCCGCATGCGATGGAGACGTCCATCGTGCTGGCGAAGCTGGGAGCCGATCCCAAGGATGCCGCGATGAAGAAGCGCATCGAGGCAATGGTGGCGCTGGCGGATCTGACGCGGGCTGGCTTCATCAATGGTGACATCTCGACGGTGATGTCGCCGCGCACGGTGATCACATGGGCGGAGAACGCGCGCATCTTCGGCGAGGTGGGGTTCGCGTTCCGGGTGACGTTCCTCAACAAGTGCGACGAGGCGGAGCGGGCGACGGTGGGCGAGTACTATCAGCGCTGCTTCAACGAGGAGATCCCGACCGGCGGGTTCACCACCAGGAAGTTCAACTGAGGGCGGCGGCGAGACCCCCTCCCTGCCCTCCCCCGCAAGCGCGGGAGAGGGAGATCAGTGCCCCCTCTCCCGCGCTCGCGGGGGAGGGTGGGGAGGGGGTCTCGCCGCCGCTCGATGCTGACAAGCTGCTTGGATCACGGCGATGACTCCGTCAGTATCGGCCAGTATTTCATTGTTCCAGAAGCGCAGCACCAGCCAGCCATGTTCCGCAAGGAACCGATCGCGCCGTTCATGCTCGCGCGGCTCCGCATGCTGGCCGCCATCGGCCTCTACGGCCACCCCCAACGCGGGGCACGCGAAGTCCAGCACGAACGGCGGCACCGGATGCTGACGTCTGAAATGCCAACCTATGGTGTTACCCCGCAATCGGGACCAAAGACGCCGCTCTGCGTCGGTGGGACATCTCCGAGCGGTGCGGGCGAGTTCTATTTCCTGCGACACGGGCGGCACCCCCTCCCTGCCCTCCTCCACGCTGCGCGCGGGAGAGGGAAGTGGTACGCGGCGCCTTGGTTGCCAATTGCTTGACGGGACAGCGCACGAATGAGCGGCACCAACAAAGACAATACGCGAGCCGAGGAATTCAAGCGCGCCACCGCCGGCGTGCTGCGCGCGATCGCCGACGTGCCGGACGTGCAGGTTGCGTTCCAGCCGGGCCCCTCCGGCCTCTCGGGCAAGCGCGCGCGTCTGCCGCTTCCGACACGCGCCCTGCCGCCCGGCGGAAATGGCACGGCTGCGCGGCGCCTCCGATGCACTGGCGCTGCGTCTGCGCCATCATGACGACGCCTTGCACGCCGCCCGCATGCCGGCGCGACGCGAGGCGAAGGACGTGTATGACGCACTCGAGCAGGTCCGCGTCGAGGTCGTGGGTTCACGCCATATGTCGGGCGTGGCGGCCAATCTGCAGTCGAAGCTGGCCGAGGAATGCGAGGCCGAAGGCTATGACCGCATGACGCGCAAGGACCAGTTGCCGATCCAGGCGGCGCTGTCGTTGCTTGCGCGCGAGCAGATGTCGGGGGAGAAGTCTCCGCAGGCAGCGCAGCGCATCCTGGACATGTGGCGCGATACGCTGGGCGAGACAGCGGATACGGCGCTGGTCGAGATGAACCGCGCGCAGGACGATCAGAAGGCGTACGCGCGCGCCGCGCGGAAGCTGCTGGCCGCGCTCGATCTCGCCGAGGCGGAAAGCGACGCCGAACCCGAGGACCAGACCGAGGAAGGCGAGGAAGGCGGCGAACAGTCCGGCCAGCAGGACGAGCAGCAGGACGGCTCCGGCCAGAGCGAGGCCGAGCAGGACAGCATGCTCGGCGCCAATCCCGAAGAGATGGAAGGCGACGCGGCCGACGACGAAGGCACCGAATCCGACGACGAGGCCGCGATTGCCGAAGGCGACGATCGTCCCGGTGGCCCGCAGCCGCGGCGCGAGCGACCGAACCCGGACCACGAGGCGGTATATCGCGCATACACTCGTCTATACGACGAGGAGATCGACGCCGAAGAGCTTTGCGATCCGGATGAACTGACGCGGCTGCGCCAGCAGTTGGATCAGCAGTTGCAGCACTTGCAAGGCGTGATCTCGAAATTGGCGAACCGCCTGCAACGGCGCCTGCTGGCGCAGCAGACACGCGCCTGGGAGTTTGATCTGGACGAAGGCCTGCTGGATGCAGGGCGGCTGTCGCGCGTCGTGGTGAACCCGCTGCAGGCGCTGTCGTACAAGCGCGAGCTCGACATGGAGTTTCGCGACACGGTGGTGACACTGCTGATCGACAATTCAGGCTCGATGCGCGGGCGGCCGATCACCGTGGCGGCGATGTGCGGCGACATCCTGGCACGCACGCTGGAGCGCTGCGCGGTGAAGGTCGAGGTGCTGGGCTTCACCACGCGCGCCTGGAAGGGCGGGCAAAGCCGGGAAAAATGGGTGCAGGAAGGCAAGCCGCGCAATCCCGGGCGGCTGAACGATCTGCGGCACATCGTCTACAAGGCGGCCGATTCACCGTGGCGACGCGCGCGCAAGAATCTCGGACTGATGCTGCGCGAGGGGCTGCTGAAGGAGAACATCGACGGCGAGGCCTTGCTGTGGGCGTATCGCCGTCTGCTGGTCCGCCCAGAGCACCGCCGCATCCTGATGGTGATCAGTGACGGCGCGCCGGTGGATGATTCGACGCTGTCGGTCAACCCGGGCAACTACCTGGAGAAGCACCTGCGCGAGGTCATTCGGGATATCGAAGGTCGTGACCAGGTGGAACTGATCGCGATCGGCATCGGCCACGACGTGACGCGGTACTATCGTCGCGCGGTGACCATCGTGGACGCCGAGGAACTTGGCGGCACGATGATGAAGAAGCTCACGGAGCTGTTCGACGAGGACATGGACGCCGCCTGGGCGCGTGCGGCGTCCGAAAGGGCCGCGCTGGTGGTGTAGCGTCGCCTCACGAACGGTTTTCCACACCTACGAGCCGACGTGATGAACCCCTGGATGCCCACCGCGTTTCCGCAGTGGTGCAACCAAGGAGGGATCACGCCATGCGATCCATCACCGCGATAGCGTCGTGTGCCCTGTTGGCGGTTCCGCTTGTGTCGCTATCGGCGCCAGCGCACGCCGACAGCAACGACTTCATGGGCCAGGCCAAGAAGTTCCTTAACAATGACAACAGCAACGACCGGAACGCCTACGAACGTGGCCGGGAGGACGAACTCCGCCGCCAACAGGCGGAACAGGATCGCACTCGGTATCGCCCAGATCGCGAGCGTGACCGGAGTCGCGACGATCGTTATCGCAATCCCAATGACCGGGATGACTACCGCTAATCCAGCAACCACGGTGCGGCAGATGCCTGAGCGATCTGCCGCACCTGGTTGAGCAAACCAGGCCCGACCGGAATCCCTTCAGCCATCCGCTTCGTCGGCGTTGTTCCATTGCGGATCACCGGCGACCATCACCGGCTGTGATGGATCCACCGGCTTTGTCGCGCGCAGATCGTTGCAGAACCGCGCCACATCTCCCTGGAACTCGTCGGCGTCGCG
The DNA here is from genome assembly GCA_963776505.1 of uncultured Alphaproteobacteria bacterium. Taxonomy (GTDB): domain Bacteria; phylum Pseudomonadota; class Alphaproteobacteria; order Acetobacterales; family Acetobacteraceae; genus JAMXLO01. The sequence continues at coordinate 74,333 of CAVZNH010000083.1, read as the reverse complement.
GAACAGTCCCGGATCGATCGCCATGAAGAAGTGGCCGATGTCCATTCCCTGCGGCTTCTTGGTGTGTTGCGGGTCGGTGATGAGTGTCGCCCCCGACAGGCACGACCCCAGGATGTTCACCATTGCCGCGAGGCCATAGCCCTTGTAGCTGGAATTTTCCGGCGATCCGCCGAGCGATGTGAGGAACCCGCCCTTCTCGCGCGCCTCCAGCGGGTCGGTACTTGGCAGCCCGTCCTTGTTCAGCACCCATCCGGGCGGAGTGGGCAACCCTTCGTTCGCCTTGTTGCGGATGCGGCCGGCTGCGACGGTTGTCGTCGCCATGTCCAACAGGAACGGGCGATCATCGCCGGAGGGTGCCGCAAACGACCATGGATCGGTGCCGAGTTTTGCCTCCTTGCCGAAGGTCGGTGCCACCTGAATGCCGGAAGCCGATGTGCAAGCCATGCCGATCAGCCCCTGCTTCGCGGCCATCAGCGTATAGTAGCCCGTGGCGCCGAAATGCGCCGAGTTGCGTACCGCCGCGATCGCCATGCCAGAGGCCTTCGCCTTGTCGATCGCCACCTGCATGGCGAAATGCGCCGGCACATGGCCCAGGCCGCCGCCACCATCCACCAGCGCGGAGATCGGCGTCTGCTTCACGATCGTCGGCCGCGCATCCATCTTCGCGCGGCCATTGCGGCGCAGTCGGTCATAGCCTGGCAGCATCGACATGCCGTGACTGTCCACGCCATGCAGATCGGCCCAGGAAAGGATGTCCGCGGTCGGCTCGGCGTTTTCCTCCGGCATCCCCCAGGCGATCAGAATCGCTTTCATCTGCGCGCGATGCGTTGCGTACGGTGCCGGCATGACAGTCTCCTCCAAGGCCTGCGCGCAGCCTTGCGCGGTCGCCACATTCCGGCAAGTGTGCGACGCGATGATCAGAGGTGCGCGATGGCCGACAGTGCTGAATTGTTGCGGGCTCGCTTCGGGATCGATCTGCCGGGCGTTGAGGTACCGCCGGAGGTCGCGCCGCTGCTCGATCGGCGCGTGACACGGCGCTACACCGAGCAGTCTGTGCCGGATTCGCTGCTCGATGCGCTGCTGGCCGCCGCGCAGTCGGCACCGACCAAATCAGACCTGCAGCAGTACTCGGTCGTGGTGATGCGCGACCCCGCGCGGATCAAACAGATCGCCGACTGGATCGGCACGATGGACTGGATCGCATCGGCGCCGGTGTTCCTGGTGTGGTGCGGCGACATGCGGCGCAATCAGCGCCTGTGCGAGCAGCACGGCATGCCGCACGCCAACAACAACCTCGATACATTCCTCAACACCGCGGTCGATTGCTCGCTGGCGATGGCGCAGTTCATCGCCGCCGCGGACGCGGTCGGGCTGGGCACCTGCCCGATCAGCTACGTGCGCAGCCATATCGAGCGAGTCACGCCGCTGCTGTCGCTGCCGCCTGGCGTTTATCCGGTATCGGGCCTTGCCGTCGGCTGGCCGGTTTTCCGTCGCCCCGTTTCGATGCGCCTGCCGCCATCTGTGGTGGTACACCGCGAACGCTACGATGAAACACGGCAGGACGCCGAAATCCGCGCCTACGATGAACGCCGTGGCGCGCGCGAGCCGGTGGCGCCGGGCAGCCTGAAGAACAACGACGTCTATCCGCCGCGCGAAGGTGTCGGCTGGAGCGAAAACGTCGCGCGCCAGCTTTCGGTGCCCGAGCGCTTCGGCTTCGCGGCCTACCTCAGGACCCGGGGATTCGATCTTGCCTGAGGACCACGTTCATCACGCGCCGCTGATCGATAATCAAACGCCGCCGCGTCCGCGTGCCGTGCGGCCGCGCCACGCCGCCAGCCTGATCGTCTATCGTGGCGACGACGAAGACGTGTCCATGCTGATGGGCATGCGCGGCGCGAAACATCGCTTCATGCCGAACCGGTTGGTGTTTCCCGGCGGTGCAGTGGATCGCGAGGATCTCGATGCGCCCAGCGCCACGAAGCTGTCGCCACAGACCGAGCATCTGCTGCGCAAGAGCGCCAATGCCAGGCTGGCACATGGCCTGGGCATCGCCGCCGCTCGCGAACTGCATGAGGAAACCGGCCTCTCGCTTGGCACCCCACCGCATCTGGATGTGCTGCACCTGCTTGCGCGCGCCGTCACTCCGCCACCCAGCCCGATCCGATTCAACGCGCGCTTCTTCGTGGTCGACGCTCGTCACGTCACCGGCACGCTGGGCGGCGACGGCGAACTGGAGGAACTACGCTACTACGCGATGGCCGAGGCGCTGGCGCTCGATTTGGCAATGCCAACGCGCCGCGTGCTGGAACGGCTGCGGCTGTGGCTCGCGATGACTGAGGCGGAACGCAGCGCACGGTCGCATACGCCGGTGATGCATCGCGATCGCGGCTGGCGGATGGAATAGCGGTCAGGCGGCGTGCCAGGTCTCGCCGTCGCGCTTCACCTTGCCTTCCGATTCCAGCTTCAGCAGATGCGCCAGAACGTTGCGTTCGGCGGCACGTCGCAGGCGTGGATGCACCTGTGAATACAACGTGTCCATCAGCACAAAGGTGCCGGCCGGGCCTTGTGAGAGCTTCCGCTGGATCGCCTGCTCGCGCATCGTACGATGCGTCAGCATCTCACGCACCAGATTCCGCGGCTGAGGCAGCGAGGGCCCGTGGCCCGGCAGGAACACTTCGTCCGTGCGGTCGAGCAGTAGCCGCAGGCTCGCGAAGTAGTCCGCCATGTCGCCACCGGGCGGACTGACCACGCTGGTGGACCACGACATGACGTGATCGGCGCTGAACAGCACCGCGGTCCCGTCGCTCGCGGGCAAAGCGAAGCAAATGTGGTCCGACGCGTGGCCCGGTGTGTGGATCGCCGTCATTCCGGCAATCTTGTCGCCGTCGGCCAACTTGATGTCAGCGCTGAACGTATCATCGCCGCTCACATTGAACCCGACGGTCGGCGCGCCAGTTGCCTGCTGCAGCGCCGGCACCGCGCCGATATGGTCGTGATGCGTGTGGCTCACCAGGATCAGCGCGACGTTGGGCCCGGTGGCGCGCAGGATGGCCTCAACGTGCTCCGGGTGATCTTCCGGCCCTGGATCAAGCACGGCAACGCCGTCCGGCGTGTCGATCAGATAGGTGTTGGTGCCGTAATAGGTCATCGGTCCGGGATTGGCGGCGACGATCCGCGAAATGCCGGGCATGACCGGCAGCGTGGCGCCGCGTTCGGGCTCGGGTTCGGTCAGGAAGGGCATTGCATCCTCGATGTGGTCGGCCGCCATAGTGGCAGCAGACACCGGACCGCGCCAGCGATGACCCTGGCCGAGCATCTGCTCGCGCGGCCGAATTCAGTTGCGGCTTCGCGCGCGCTCACGTATCCGTGTTCGTTCGTTTCATTGACCAGAGGGGTCCCCATTCGTGTCGCTACGCCACCGCGGTGCTCCCCTGCGAATGCTGATTGTCGAAGACAACCCCCACGTTGCCGACGTTCTGATAGACGAGTGTGAAATGGCGCTGGGCGCCGAGGTTGTGGTCGTTGGAACCGGCGACATGGCCCTACAGTTCCTTGCGAGGTCGCCTCCGACATTGGCTTTGGTCGAATTAGCACTACCGGACATGTCGGGCTTCGAGGTGGCGCGGTGCGCCGCCAATAATGCTGTCCCGGCGATCGTGATGAGCGGACATCCCGAGAAGATGCTTCTGTGCGAGGAGTACAGGTTTCCACATCTGAGCAAACCATTTTCGATCTTCCAGCTCGCAAGCCTTGCGAGAGATGTGGTTCGTGAAGCCGAGCAGAACGTCGCGCAGCTCCAACGCTCATACACCCGGCTGAAGGACACCCAGGAGGCATCAAAGCGGATCGTTGAGGCCGCCAGAAAGACCACCAGGGCGTCAGCCGAAGCGCGGGCACGGAGACGAATGAACTAATTCGAACATTGTTGACGCGCCGTTCGATGGCAATCGGTCCTTGATCGCGGCCAGGAATGCTCTCCAGTCTCGTTCAGTCTGCGGCATAGGCGAGTGCGAACTCTCCAATCGCCAGCCATGATCGCGGCAGTGCCACAGAAGAAGGCAAACGGATCAGGCTGCATGCGGAAGTAGCCGCATGCGGCGTCCATTCAGCCAGGGCGCTCCGCGGCAGTTGGCGCCGCAGGATGAGTGCCGCCTTGCGTCGCTCGCCCGGTGTTGCAGACGAATTTGCAAGTGATTTGCGAGCGCCCGTGCCAGGGCTAGGCTCGACTGGCCGCAATTCGAGGGAATGTTGCAGTGAAAAGCCTGGTTCTGGCTCTGATACTGATTGCTGCGCCTGCGTTCGGTGCGACGCCTACCGATACGACCGTCGCCGTCTATCACGGGACACCGGATCGCGCCGGCAACTACATCGTTCCCGGCCTTGATTGGCAGTCCGCAGGTTCGGTGCACCGCATTCAGGAGTTTGATGGGACCATCGAAGGGCATAGCTACGCACAACCCTTGTATTGGCGGCCGGCGGGCGCAGACCGCGGCCTTGTCATTGCGGCAACAGAAAGTGACGTTGTATATGCAATGGACGCCGCGACCGGGCACGTCGTCTGGCGAGCGGAACTCGGTCGCCCGGTTTCGCGGGCAGCGCTGCCCTGCGGCAATATTGATCCGCTCGGCATCACGGGGACACCGGTGATCGATGCGACACGCGGTACCGTTTATCTGGATGCGATGCTCGCCCTTCGAGGCGCACCGCGTCACCTCGTCTATGGCCTACGGCTCGCTGACGGCAGCGTGCTGCCGGGTTTCCCGATCGATGTCGCGGCCGGGCTCGCTGCGCGCGGCATCAGTTTCAATCCAGCCGTTCAAAATCAGCGGGGCGCCCTGGCGCTATACAATGGTCGGATCTTCGTGCCGTTCGGCGGTCACTACGGCGATTGCGGCGACTATCATGGTCTGGTCGTGGCCCTGGATATCGATCCGCCACGGCTCTCGAGCGCCTGGGCAACGCGAGCAGCGAAGGGCGGAATCTGGGCACCTGCCGGGCTGAGCGAGGCTGACGGCCATCTCTATTTTTCCACAGGCAACACCGAGGGCGCGCGAAGCTGGCAGGATGGAGAGGGTGTATTCCGGGTCGGGCCTGATTTGGTTCATACCAACGACCCACGTGAATTCTTTGCTACATCCGACTGGAAGCAGTTGGATGAGGACGATCTTGATCTCGCTGGCGTCACACCGCTGCCGCTCGCCGCGCCCGGCAGCGAGATGCCGCTGCTGTTGGCGCTGGGAAAAGACGGAAATGCCTACCTGCTCAATCGCGCCAATCTGGGCGGCATCGGCAACGCCATTGCGGTGCGCCGAGCGGCACGAGGCGCAATCATCACCGCTCCAGTGGCCTATCCAGTGCGTGATGCCATGGTGGTGGCTTACCAGGCGCGCGGCGCCGCGTGCCCGGGCGACTCCTATGTGTCGGGTATCGGCGCACTCGCGATTACGGCGGATTCCAGCCATCGACTATACCCGGCCTGGTGTGCTCGGCTGGACGGTCGGGGCGCCCCGATCGTCACCACGACGGATGGCAGTTCCGAACCGATTGTCTGGGCAGTCGGCGCGGAAGGCGATGATAGACTGCATGGCTTCCGCGGCGATACCGGCACAGAAATAGACACGGCAAACGGACCGAGGGACCGCATGACCGGGTTACGCCACTTTGCCACCATCCTTGCGGCTGCGGGGCAGTTCTACGTCGCCGGCGACGGGCGCGTCTTCGCCTTTAAACTGCCGCCGTGACTGCGGCCCTTTGACGCAGGCCTGGCAATGCTGCATCGACAACGATAGACGCAGCCATTGTCGTGCCGACGAGGCTCGGTTAATCCTTAGCCTCTAGCGCGCATGCATCGTCGCTGATCTGGCAGTACGAATGACGTGCGGAGCGCCTGGCTACGCAACCCGCGAGGCAGGCGTCGATCTTGACCGAGCCTGGAGGCACGGATGTCGGACACGCGCATGGGTGGCAAGCATTCCTCGACCAAAGCCGTCGGCCGGAAGCTGGGTCATGAGATGTTGGAGCTCGGCCTGATATTCGCGTATCTGTACGTCTGCCTCGGGGCAATAATACTCTACAAAGTGACTATCCTGCGTAATCAAGGTATCGACTACACGCCGTATGGGTTGGCTGCCATCAAGGCATTTCTCCTGGCGAAGTTCATACTCATAGGGCATGCGGCCAAGGTTGGCGACCGCTACAGGAGACGCCGTTTCATATCTGTCGTCGCGTATAAGTCATTGCTGTTTCTGCTCATGCTTTTCGTTCTCTCGATTATAGAAGAAGCAATAGTCGCCGTCATTCACGGGCGGCCGATAAGCGCTGCAGTGATTGACGTGGGGGAGGTACGCTGCCCGAGACCCTCGCAAGTTGCCTGATCATGTTGTTGATCCTCATTCTGTACGTGGCGTTTAGAGAACTCAGTGAGGTTCTGGGCGAAGGCAGGCTTCGGCAGATTCTGCTCGACTACCGCACAGGCTCCCCGCGCGGCAGTCGCAGCAAGCGGCATGAGAGTGAGCCAGCGCCCTGAGCGCGCCCGCCGCTAAGCCGGTGTGCGTCCATTAGAACGGGCCGATGTCAAAAACCATGCTGGTGATTGCGGCGATGCTTATTCCAAGAAGGATCACCGCGGTTATCAACGTAAGCGAAGGCGGGAAAGGGCTTTTCCCATGAATGAGGCCGTCTTTGGTCAGTTGCCTTCGTGAGATGCGCAGTGCAAGCATGAACTGCCCATGATAGATGATACCGAGAACGAGCATGGTGATTCCTACCAGGACCAGCGCGACGCCGAAATGGCGACCTGCCGTGGCGTCGCCATTCAGGACTTTGCTTTCGGTGAGCTTCTGAAAAACCTGCGAAATTGTGAATCCGAAGCTCACCAGTGAAAGTGATGTGCGGATCACCGCCATCAGCGTCCGATCAGCGCTCATGCGTGTGCGCTGCACCGCGAGGCCAGTGTTCCGCGAGGCCAATTCGAACGAGATCGAACTTGGGCTCGATTTCGACGTTACGTGTTCATCGGACATGACGACGTCTCTGCTGGAAGGAGCATACACCTAAACTCACCGACACGTTGTCCGTCGCGGCTTTTCTGCTCCACCGGCGTATTAGGGGCGCAATCGCGCTGGTAGAGCTTGGTGCGCACAGCAAACAGCGCCCGCCCTCGGCCGGCGCGCAACCGGGCCGAGGGCGGGCGCCGCATCGTCAATCTCCTCGGGGCGCCGTCAGCTTCTCCATCACCTGATCGATGGTGAAGCTCGCCGCCTTCTGCCGCGGCGGATAATCCTTGAACGTTGCCAGGAACTCCGCGACCAGAGCCTGCGACGGAATCGCGAGAAAGACGTGGTCTATCAGCCAGTCGTAATAGGTGTTCGATGTGACGTCGGCGTGCTCGAACGGATCGGTTCGCAGATTGAAGAGTTTCGGCACTCGCAGGTGAGTGAATGGTTCAGCCCACAGCCGAAGAGTGCCTTCGCAACGCTGCTCGACGAAGACCTGCTTCCAGTTGTCATAGCGCAGCGCCAACAGGTCGCCATCATCCGAGAAGTAGAAGAAACCCTGGGCGGGGGCCGCGACTTTCTTGCCCGGTCAGGTAGGGCAGGAAGTTGAAGCCGTCGATATGCACCTTGTAGGTGCGATCGCCGATGGTATAGCCGGCCTTCAGCCGATCCATGACATCCGGCATACCGGCCGCCGCCACCAGGGTGGGCAGCCAATCGTGATGGCTGACGATGTCGTTCGACACGCTGCCCGGCTTGATCTTGCCCGGCCAACGCACCAGCCAGGGCACGCGGAACGCTCCCTCCCAGTTGGTGTTCTTCTCGCTGCGGAACGGGGTCGTCGCGCCATCCGGCCAGGAATTCGCGTGCGGTCCGTTGTCCGTGCCGTACATCACGATCGTATTGTCGGCCAACCCAAGCTCGTCCAGCTTCGCGAGCACGCTGCCGACATTGCGGTCGTGGTCGATCATCACGTCATGGTAGGGACTCTGCCAGCGCCCAGCCTGGCCGACACTTCCCGGCTTGGGATGGGTACGCAGATGCATATGGGTGAAGTTCACCCAAACGAAGAACGGCTTACCGGCCTGGTGCATCCGCTGGATGAAATCCACCGAGCGCGCCGCGATGTCATCGTCTATCGTTTCCATGCGCTTCTTCGTCAGCGGGCCGGTATCCTTGATGACCTGCTTGCCGATGCGTCCATATTGCGGATCGACGGTAGCATCGTCGACAGTGCTTGCCTTGCAGTCCATCACGCCACGCGGGCCGAACCGCTTCCTGAAGTTCGGGAACTCGGCCTCCTTCGGATAATCCGGCAGCTCCGGTTCTTCCTCGGCATTCAGGTGATAGAGATTGCCGTAGAACTCGTCGAAGCCATGCACCGTCGGCAGGAATTCGTTACGGTCGCCCAGATGGTTCTTGCCGAACTGGCCGGTCGCATACCCCAGCGGCTTGAGCAGCGTTGCGATTGTCGGGTCTTCGGCGCGCAACCCGATCGCGGCGCCCGGCAATCCAACCTTCGACAACCCGGTGCGGAACACGCTCTGCCCGGTGATGAAGGAGGAGCGGCCCGCGGTACAGCTCTGCTCGCCATAGCAGTCGGTGAACAGCATCCCCTCGTTCGCGATGCGATCGATGTTGGGCGTGTGGTAGCCCATCAATCCTCGCGAGTAGCACGAGAGATTCGTCATCCCGATGTCGTCGCCCCAGATGACGACGATGTTCGGCTGCTTCGGCTTTGGCGTGCTTTCACTCATGGTGTGCTGCTCTCCTCGGTTGGTTTTGTCCGCACAATGCAGCGAAAGCCGATATGGCTCATTGCGCTGTCGATCATCTGCGGTTGCCGTGCGGCGGGGCGGTAGCGGCGGCAATAACTCGGCGCGCACAGGAAGGAGCCGCCTTTGACGACCTTGCGCGGGATTTCGAACGCGAGGCTGGCGCGGGTCGAAGCTGGCCTCCATTGGTCCACCACGCGGGTTCGCCGGCACGCAGCAGGATTTCGTCGCTTCCTCCGGATGCCGCGCGGAGTACCAGTCAGACGTCCACTGCCAGACGTTTCCGGCCATGTTGTACAGGCCATAGCCATTCGGTGGATAGCTGCCGACCGGCGACGTCCGCTCGTAGCCGTCGGTGGCGAAATTCCGCCAAGGGAACGGACCTTGCCAGGTATTCGCCATCGGCTTGCCATCCGGTTGCAACTCGTCGCCCCAGGCGAACTCGGCGCCGTCCAGACCGCCGCGCGCGGCGAATTCCCATTCGGCTTCGGTTGGCAAGGTCTTACCGACCCAAGACGCGTACGCCTCGGCATCGGCGTAAGCAACATGAACCACGGGATGGTCTTGGCGCCCGGCGATGTCGCTGCCAGGGCCCTCGGGCCGGTGCCAGCACGCGCCAGGGACATATCGCCACCAGTTGCTGATGTCGCTCTTGTCGACCGGGCCGTCAGTCATGTGAAACACCAGCGCGCCAGGGACCAGGAGACCGGGGTTGGCTCCAGGGTATTGCGCCGGATCCAACGGCTGTTCGGCGACCGTCACATAGCCGGTTGCAGCAATGAACTGTGCGAATTCGGCATTGGTGACGGTGTGCTCGTCTATCCAGAACGGGTCCACCCTGACGCGGTGCACCGGGCGCTCTTCCGGGTAATGGTGCTCCGAGCCCATGGCGAATGAGCCGCCCGGGACCCACACCATGCCGACCTGGGAGTTGAGTTGCATCAATGTCGCGTCCATCGGCTCATCGCTCCCGAGTAGCAGCGCACTATACAGTGGCGGCAACGGCCTCGCCTGGTCACCGGTGTGATACAGGCGATCATAGCCGCTACCCTGCTGCGATGGAACGAACCCGGGTACATGGAAGCCCTGACAATTGACCTTCGGCCCGCTGCTTGACTCTCGTGTTCATAGTCACTCGCGGGCCGCGGAGCATCTTGGCATGCGTACGGCTGCCTTGCGCTGACGATTTACTCGCACTCGATCACCAGGCGCAGCTATGCAGTTTCGGCAAGGTGTCAGCTTCGCCCGGCCATCCGCCGACTACCAGGAGCGAAGCCAGCTTCTGCTGTGACTGCAAGCAATGCTGCGGCTGTCGTGACGATTTCAAGCGGACGCGCGCGATCAGGCTTGCACAACGACGACATTGTGAGCGCTGACAACACCCGAGGTGAGCCGCCGTCCGGGGAACGGTCCGCCCGGTCCCTCGGTTCTCATCTGGCGAAGGCGAAATAATCCGCTATTTCAATCAATGCGAGAATGCCCAGCCCCAACAGGATTGCACAGACATTGAGCCTGTAGCGCTTCATTGTGAGTTCCGTGGGCTTGTCTGTGAGACTCCTGTCCATTCATTCCTCAGTCGGCGCGCTATTTGGTACGGGACTGTACCGCTGCACCCCCTATTGGTTGCATGATCCGCACGCGACGGTCGAACCCGTTGCCGACCCGACTGGTGGCCGTTGAGTGAGGCTCGGTGCGGTTATGCCCAGGGGCGGAATTGAACCACCGACACTGCGATTTTCAGTCGCATGCTCTACCAACTGAGCTACCTGGGCGCCGGGCAGCTGCCCATAGCCCATGCCATGGAGCCGATCAAGCCGACTCGGCCGGTGGCTCCTCGTCCGTGTCGTTCTGTGTCGCCGGAATCCGGTACTGTCCGGTCAGCCAGCGCCCCAGATCGACATCCGCACACCGACGGCTGCAGAACGGCCGCAACTCATCCACCGCGGGCCTGCCGCAGATCGGACACGACGGGATGGATCGTCTGGGCTCAGTCATGCTGCGTCTCAAGCATCCACCCCGTTGCGGGCAGGGTGGGATCCGACCGCAGAATCAAGGCACGCCCGGCGCGACGCGCAAGATCCGGCAGGGCTTCGGCATCGTCCTGCAACGCCGCCACGATCGCCGGCGACGCACGCAGCACCGGCATCCGCTGCGGCTGCGACGCCACCTCGGCCGCGATCCGACGCAACGCCGCCAATCCCGCGGCATGCGGACCGGCCAGCAGTTCGTGCAGTGGCGGATGCACGCGCGCGCCGGACGATTTCGGCCAGACCCAGCGCGGTGAAGCCGAGCAGCCGCGGCCGCAGCGGGTCGTCCGCCAGCGCGGCGTGCAGGCCGGGCGCGAGCGACGCGCGCCGAGCGCGCCGTCAGCCCGGCAAAATCCACCAGGATCGCGCCGGACAGGTTGCGCAGCCGGATCTGCCGCGCCAGCTCCGGCAGCACCGCCAGGTTCGCCGCCAGATGCGAGGCCGCCTTGCCCTGCCGCCCGGCCATCGCGCCACCGGCGTCCACGTCGATCGCCACCAGCGCCGGCGTGGGATGAATGTGCAGTCGGGCGCCGCCGGGGAGGTCGACGTCTGGTTGCGCCAGCGCCTGCACCTGCTCCTCGATCGCCTCATCGAACGCCCGGGGCACGACGCTGCACGCGGTCGCCGAGCGACGGCTTCAGCCTGGCGGCCAGCGCGCTGTCGTCGACCACCACCGGAGCATCCGGGTGATGCTCGAGCCAATTCCAGCAACGCGCCGGGTCCGACGCGGCGGGGGCACCTCGTCTGGACCCAGGCGAGCCGTCAGGCGCGGACCCTTGCCGCCCTGGGCGGCGCGGGTGACGCGGACCGACACGACGTCGCCCTCGCGCAGACCCGCGCCACCCTTCGCTGTCGGGCAGGAACCCCTCGGCGCCGTCCAACGCCAAAAAACTTCCCGCCATCGCGGGCACCCGGGCGATCACCCGGCCGCGGTGAAGATCGCCAACACCGTCCGGCTGCGCCGGGCCGCCAGATCGCATAGTCCAGCAGCGTCGTCATCGCGCAGCACGGCCACGCGCACCTCGCCGGGGCTGGCCGCAGCCAGGATGCGCGGCGTCACGGCAACGGCCAGCCCAGCCCGCGCAGCAGCTGCGCCGTCTCGAACAGCGGCAGGCCGACGACGTTGGAATAGCTGCCGGACAGGAAGCGGATGAACGCCGCGGCGCGGCCCTGGATGGCGTAGCCACCGGCCTTGCCGCGCCATTCGTCGCTGGCGAGGTAGGCGGCGATCTGCCGCTCGCTCAGCCGTGCGAACCCGACGACGCTCTGCACCAGCCGCTCGCCGCGCCGCCCGTCCGGCGCATGCAGCACGACGGCGGTCATCACGCGGTGGCGTCGGCCGGACAGCAGCGTCAGGCAGCGCCGCGCCTCCGCCTCGGTCTCCGCCTTGGGCAGGATGCGACGCCCCGCGGCGACCACGGTATCGGCGGCCAGCACGATAGCATCCGGCGCGGCCGACCGACGCCGCCTTCGCGCGCGCCAGGCGCAGCGCGTGCTGGCGCGGCAGTTCGTCGCGCAGCGGAGTTTCATCGATGTCGGTGGGCGATCACGCGGTCCGGCACGATGCCGATCTGCGCCAGCAATGCGAGACGCCGAGGGCTGGCGGAGGCCAGAACCAGCGTGGGTGCGGTCACTTGAAGCGGAAGGTGATCCGGCCCTTGCTCAAATCGTAGGGTGTCATCTCGACGTTCACCCGGTCGCCCGCCAGCACGCGGATGCGGTTCTTGCGCATCTTGCCCGAGGTGTGGGCGAGGATGGTGTGCTCGTTGTCGAGCTTGACGCGGAACATGGCGTTGGGCAGCAGCTCCATCACCGTGCCGCTGAATTCGATCATGTCCTCTTTCGACATCCGGCCTCATGAAAAAGCTTGATTTCGCGGCGGAACATGAGCGCGGGGCTGGGTAAGGTCAAGCGCGCTCCTGCAACCGCAGCGCGATGCTGCGGGCATGCGCGTCGAGCCCCTCGGCCTCGGCCAGCGCGATCGCCGCCGGGCCGACGCGGGCCAGCGACGCCGGCATCCGCCGCGACCCAGGTGGTGCGCTTGAGAAAGTCGAACACCGACAGCCCCGAGGCGAATCGAGCGGTGCGGCCGGTCGGCAGCACGTGGTTCGGACCGGCAACATAGTCGCCGACCGCCTCGGGGCAGAAGGCGCCGAGAAACACCGCGCCGGCATGGCGGATGCGGGCGAACACCGGCGCGGGATCGCGCAGCATCAGTTGCAGATGCTCGGGCGCCAGCCGGTTGACCAGGCCGACCGCCTCGTCCCAGTCGCGCACCACGATGATGGCGCCGTGCGCCTGCCAGCTCGCCCCGGCGATGGCGGCGCGCGGCAGCGTCGCGAGCTCCTGCGTGACCGCCGCGGCGACCGCGATCGGCGAACGCAGCGTCGTCGGTGATCAGGATGGCCTGCGCCGCCTCGTCGTGCTCGGCCTGCGCCAGCAGATCGACGGCGACGCGGCGCGGATCGTTCGCCGCATCGGCGAGCACGACGACTTCCGACGGGCCGGCGATCGCGTCGATGCCGACGCGCCCGAACACCTGCCGCTTCGCCTCGGCGACATAGGCATTGCCCGGTCCGACGATGCGATCGACCGGCGCGATGCTGGCGGTGCCGTAGGCCAGCGCCGCGATCGCCTGCGCGCCGCCGACCCGATAGATCTCCGCCACGCCGGCGCGACGCGCCGCGGCCAGCACCAGCGGGTTCAGCACGCCGTCCGGGCGTCGGCACGCACATCGCAATGCGCGGCACGCCGGCGACGCGCGCCGGAATCGCATTCATCAGCACCGAGGACGGATACGCGGCCTTGCCACCCGGCACGTAAAGGCCGACCGCATCCAGCGGCGTCCAGCGCATGCCCAGGGTCAGGCCGGCTGCGTCGCTGGTCTGCAGATCGGCGGGCACCTGCAGGCGGTGAAACGCCTCGATGCGCGTCGCCGCGAGATCCAGCGCCGCCATCAGCTCGGACGGAATGCCGGCGACCGCGGCATCGATCTCGCTCCGCCGCGATGCGCAGCCGATCGGCGCGTCAGCGTCAGGCGATCGAAGCGCTCGGTGTAGCGCAGCAGCGCCGCATCGCCCTCGGCGCGCACATCGGCGATGATCGCCGCCACCGCCTGGTCGACGCTTTCCGTGGTCTCGCGCGCCTGTTCCAGCAGCGCGGTGAACGCGGTTTCGAACCGCGGATCGGTGGTGGCGAGCCGGATCATTGCCCCAGCGCGGCGCGGAACCGGGCGATCCAGGCGCCGATCGTCTCCGGCTGCGTCTTCAGCGCAGTGCGGTTGACGATCAGCCGCGAGGTGATCGGCGCGATCACCTCGGTCTCCACCAGACCGTTCGCCCGCAGTGTCGAGCCGGTCTGCACCAGATCGACGATCAGCCGCGACAGGCCAAGGCCAGGCGCCAGCTCCATCGCGCCGTTCAGATGCACGACATCGGCATGCACGCCGCGCGAGGCGAAATGGCGCCGGGCGATGTTCGGATACTTGGTCGCCACGCGCACGCGCGACCAGCGCGACGGATCGTCGCTGCCCGCGGTCTCGGCCGGTTCGGCGACCGACACGCGGCACACGCCGATGCCGAGATCGAGCGGCGCATAGATCTCCGGGTAGTCGAACTCCATCAGCACGTCGGCGCCGCAGATGCCGAGTTGCGCGGCGCCGAACGCGACGAAGGTGGCGACGTCGAATGGCCGCACGCGCACCACGTCCAGCGTCGGATCATCGGTCGGGAAGCGCAGCCGCCGGCTTTCCTCATCGGCGTAGTCGGGCGCCGGGGTGACGCCGGCGCGCGCCAGGAGCTGGCCGCATTCGGCCAGGATGCGCCCCTTCGGCAGCGCCATGATCGAGGGGCGCCGTGACCTCCGGTTCGAGCGCGGCGGCGGGGTAGGGCGCGGTCATCCAAGTTCCAGCCGACAAAGGTAGCGGCCTCTACACCAGGGTGTGGCACAAATGAAGAGGGCCGGGATTTGCCCCGGCCCTCGTTCGATCAATCCGAGTGCGTCGCCGATCAGGGCGTGCGCACGACGGTCGTGCCGGGCGGCGGCGGCGTGACATAGGTCGTGGTCGGCGCCGGCGCCGGTGTCACAACGGTCGCGGTCGGGCTGTGGTGCCGGATGCTCATGCACGTCGATACAGCCGGTGAGGCCCAGGAAAACCAAAGGCAGCAGGAAGGAAATGCGCATTGGACGCATCCTTCGGTTGCGAGAAGCTGGACGTCGCTGAAATCTGCTGCGTTCCGTGGCCGGTCCGTGCCGCTTTTGTGGCAGGTTCTTGGCCAAGCGATCACGAGCCGGTGCGAGTTGTTGACGACCGGTCACCGATCGCTGATCCATGCTCCGGCTGGACGCGAGGAGCTGATCGCCGATGTGGACCCTGCTCGATCTTGCCGGCTCGGTCGCGCTGCTGCTGTGGGGACTGCACATGGTGCAGACCGGCATCCAGCGCGGCTTCGGCCCCGATCTGCGCCGCTGGCTCGGCACCGCGCTGGGCAACCGGCTGGCCGCGTTCGCCGCCGGCGCTGGGCGTGACCGCGATCCTGCAGAGCAGCACCGCCACCGGGCTGATGGTGGCGGGCTTCGCCGCCGGCGGCGCGGTGGCGCTGGTGCCGGCGCTGGCGGTGATGCTGGGCGCCAATGTCGGCACCACGCTGATCGTGCAGGCGCTGTCGTTCGACGTCGCGGAGGTGGCGCCGGCGCTGATCCTGCTGGGCGTGATCCTGTTCCGCCGCGGCACCGCGGCGCGGACGCGCGACCTCGGCCGCGTGGCGATCGGGCTCGGCCTGATGCTGATGGCGCTGCACCAGCTGGTGACGCTGATGACGCCCTATGAGGACGTGCCCAGCCTGCGCCTGGTGCTCGGCGCGATCACCACCGAGCCGGTGCTGGACGTGCTGCTGGCGGCCGGGCTGACCTGGGCGGCGCACTCCTCGGTCGCGGTGGTGCTGCTGGTGATGTCGTTCGCCGCCAAGGGCGCGGTGCCGCCGGACGCCGCCTTCGCCCTGGTGCTCGGCGCCAATCTCGGCACGGCGATCAACCCGGTGCTGGAGGGCGTGTCGGGCGATGACCCGGTGGCGCGCCGGCTGCCGCTCGGCAACCTGCTGAACCGCGCGCTGGGCTGCGTCGTGGCGCTGGCTGCTGCTGCCGCGCATCGGCTCGCTGCTGGTGCAGCTCGATCCCGATCCCGGTGCGCGCCGTCGCCGACTTCCACACCGGCTTCAACCTGATCCTGGCCGCGCTGTTCCTGCCCGCTCTGGGTCCCTATGCCTGGTTGCTGCGGAAGCTGCTGCCGGCGCGGGTGGACGCCGACGACCCGTCGCGGCCGCGCTACCTGGACCCGACGGCACTGGAATCGCCGCCGATCGCGCTCGGCGGCGCGGCGCGCGAGGCGCTGCGCATGGCGGATGCGCTGGAGGCGATGCTTGGGCGGGCCGGCGAGATGTGCTGGCCAGCACCGACCGCCGCCGGATCGGCGAGGTGCGGCGGCTGGACGACGTGCTCGACCGGCTGAACACCGCGATCAAGGGCTACCTGACCGCGCTGGATCCCGAGGACCTGTCCGAGGCGGACCACCGGCGCCTGTCGCAGGTGCTGGTCTTCGCAACAAACCTGGAGGCGGCCGGCGACGTGGTGGACCGCGACGTGATGGGCCACCTGGCCAAGCGCCTGAAGCGCGGCGCGCCGTTGGCGGAGCCGGAGCAGGCCGAGGCGCGGCGTCTGCTGGACCGGCTGGCTGCCACGGTGCGGGCCGCGGCGGCGGTGTTCATGACCGAGGACGCCCGCGCCGCCCGCCAGCTCGCCGCCGAGAAGGAGGCGTTCCGCGACCTGGAGGCCGCCGCGACACGGGCGCATTTCGCCGGGCTGCGAGGCGGGCAAGGAGACTGCGCCGGTCGATCTCGACCTGCTGCGGGAGCTGAAGCGGGTGAACGGCCATCTGGTCGCCGCGGCCGCCTATCCGGTGCTGGAAGGCCAGGGCGAACTGCTGGCGAGCCGGCTGCGGTTGGATTCCTGACCCGCAGCCACAATCTGTGGAACACGGGGAGAACGGCGTAGTAGTGCTTGGGCCGGCCCACCCGAAGCGCTAGTATGCTCAGTCAGCGGTCTATCCGGCAGACTGTGGCGTGGTCGCAACAGACTTCATGTATGTTGTGGCCGCGGTCAGGAGCGGCGTCCCACATGTTGATTGACGACACAGCGCGCGAGGGGCGGACACTTGGCGCAAGTCCGCCAGGGGGAATCCGAAGTGCTCGACGCAGTGCAGATGCCAGGTCGCCACCAGGTCCATATCGACCGCTCGCGTGATGTGCTGCTGACCGATTTCGGCCGGGCCACCCTGTCCGACCGCTACCTGATGCCGGGCGAGGAGTTCCAGGACCTGTTCGCCCGCGTCGCCTCCTACTACGGCGACGATGCCGGCCATGCGCAGCGCATCTACGACTACATGTCGAAGCTGTGGTTCATGCCGGCCACGCCGGTGCTGTCGAACGGCGGCACGCAGCGCGGCCTGCCGATCTCCTGCTTCCTGAACGAGGCCTCCGACAGCCTGGAGGGCATCGTCGGGCTGTGGAACGAGAACGTCTGGCTGGCCTCGAAGGGCGGCGGCATCGGCTCCTATTGGGGCAACCTGCGCTCGATCGGCGAGAAGGTCGGCGCGGTCGGCAAGACCTCGGGCGTGATCCCGTTCATCCGCGTGATGGACAGCCTGACGCTTGGCGATCTCGCAGGGCTCGCTGCGGCGCGGCTCGGCGGCGGTCTATCTGCCGGTGTAGCCACCCCGAGATCGAGGAGTTCGTCGAGATCCGCCGCCCCACCGGCGGCGATCCGAACCGCAAGGCGCTGAACCTGCACCACGGCATCCTGGTGTCGGACGCGTTCATGCGCGCGGTGGAGGCCGACGAGCCGTGGCCGCTGCTGTCGCCGAAGGACGAGACGCCGGTGCGGTCGATCTCGGCGCGTGCGCTGTGGGTCCGCATCCTGACGGCACGGATCGAGACCGGCGAGCCGTACCTGATCTTCTCCGACCATGTGAACCGCGCGCGGCCCGAGCATCACAAGCTGGCCGGGCTGGAGGTGAAGACCTCCAACCTGTGCTCCGAGATCACCCTGCCGACCGGCCGCGACCAGCACGGCATGGAGCGCACCGCGGTGTGCTGCCTCTGCTCGCTGAACCTGGAGAACTGGTTCGAGTGGCAGGACCATCCGACGTTCATCGAGGACATCATGCGGTTCCTCGACAACGTGCTGCAGGACTTCATCGACCGCGCGCCGCCGGGGATGGAGAAGGCGCGCTATTCCGCGATGCGCGAGCGCAGCGTCGGGCTTGGGCGTGATGGGCTTCCACTCGTTCCTGCAGTCGCAGAACGTGCCGTGGGAGAGCGTGATCGCGAAGGTGTGGAACAAGCGGATGTTCAAGCACATCCGCGAACAGGCGGACCTCGCTTCGCGCGTGCTGGCCGAGGAGCGCGGGCCGTGCCCGGATGCCGCGGAGTACGGCATCATGGAGCGGTTCTCGCACAAGATGTCGATCGCGCCGACCGCGTCGATTTCCATCATCGCGGGGAATTCCTCGCCGGGGATCGAGCCGATCGCGGCGAACGTGTTCCTGCAGAAGACGCTGTCGGGCAGCTTCACGGTGCGCAACCGGCATCTGCAGATGCTGCTGGCGGCGAAGGGGATGGATACCGACGAGGTCTGGTCGTCCATCACGCTGCGGGCGGGGAGCGTGCAGCATCTGGATTTCCTGACCGAGCAGGAGAAGGCGGTCTACAAGACCGCGTTCGAGCTGGATCAGCGCTGGATCATCGAGCACGCGGCGGATCGCGCGCCGTTCATCTGCCAGAGCCAGTCGATCAACGTCTTCCTGCCGGCGAATGTGCACAAGCGGGACCTGCACCAGATCCATTTCATGGCGTGGAAGCGGGGGGTGAAGTCGCTTTACTACTGCCGGAGCCTGTCGATCCAGCGGGCGGACAATGTGAGCGAGGCGGCGGTGCGGCCGGCGGAGTTCACTGGCATGGCTGCGGTGGTGCCGGCGAATGACGGGCAGGCGCCGTTGCCGCTGGTGGCGGCTGCGCGTCGGCGAATGCGACGGATTACGAGGAGTGTCTGGCCTGCCAGTAGCTCTGGCAAGAGCGCAAGGAACAGCCGATGCTCTCGGGCGCGCGACGATAGCAGAAAGCCAGACGGCAGGGCTATAAGTGAGCTTTCGAAACTCCTCTACAGATCGGCGCGGAGTCGGCGACTGTGTAGTGCTGGCTAGGGCGTAGCTGGGCTTGCGCCGTCCAGAATGATAATTATTATCTGCCGACGTCTTCAGGGTGGATTGAATGCCCCGCAGCTTCGCCCTCGGCGCGCATTTTGAGGAGTTTATCGACGCCCAGGTCAATGGCGGACGATACAACAACGCCAGCGAAGTCGTGCGCGATGCCCTCCGCCTGCTCGAAGATCGTGACCGACAGCGCCAACTCGAAACGCGCCGCCTGATAGAGCAAGGCCGCATCAGTGGCCTCTCGGATCAGCCAGGTGAGGTGGTGCTTGATCGGCTCGAGGCAAAGTATCGACGCATGGTGAAGCGCCACAAAGCCTGATGCAGTTTCGCTTCAGCCGTCAGGCGGAACGCGACATTGAGGACATCGGCGACTTCATTGCTCGCGACAACCCCAGACGTGCGATCTCGTTCATCGCCGAACTCCGCACGCGCTGCCGCCAGATCGTCCAATTCCCGCGGGCCGCGCCATTGCGACCAGAATTTGGTCGAGGCGTACGTTGCGTCGTCTTCGGTCGCTACCTGATCTTCTATGTTGTCCACGCCCGCGTCCTGGAGGTAAGGCGCATTCTGCACGGCGCACGCAACATATCTGCGAATGATCTGCACTGACAGGCGTGTCTACGAGGATCCGGCGATCACGCTGTTTGCCCGGTACCATCTTCAGGCAGGATCAATCTCGTGCGCCTCAAGCATCCCCACAGGTCCCATTACGTCGCGCTTTTTCTTTTGTCTCACGTGACCGCTAGCGCTGGCTGTGCAAGGCGGCTGTGCCTGCTATGGTTTCGCTGAAGTTCCAAGCCGAATCGCAATCTTGGTTTGCCTGCCGGACTTCGCCCGCGGAGGAAGCACCATGCGTCGCCTGATCTGGCTGGCTCTCATTTCGTCGCTCGCAGGTTGCGGAGGTGACAAGCCAGCAACGACTCTCTCTGTCACCTGCACTGGAGGCACCCAATTGGTCGGCGCCGCCTCGATCGATGTGCTGGGAGATCTTGCCAACGGACTGCCGACGATGAATTTCCCCGATCCAGCGAACCCGGGCAAGACCGGAAACATCTCGGTTCAGCCTCACGATCACTGCAAGATCACGCCTGGCAACCCTTCCAACGGATAGGACGCATCCCTCCCCTCGCCCTCGCAGGCTGAAACCGCGATCTAGATCGTTACAGAACCCAATGGCCGATTGCTGAAGCTCGCGACAACAGCGAGTGTCCGCCTTTCCCCACTCGGGGCGTGCTTGAGCAGTCGTCTGCCTGGGTACGCCCCGCTCTTTTCGGCGGCGGTCAGACCAGGACGGGCCGGATGGAATTGAGCGCATCGCGCAGCGTGTCGAACTGTTCCACGCTCGCCGGCGGCCCGATTGTCGTTACGATCCAGGTGATTGTGCCCGATGGCGCATGCACGATGTGAGATGGCCGGTCGACCGGGCCGCTGACAATCACGACCCGCCGATGCAGCCGAGGATCGTCAGATCGCCGCTCGCAAACATAGGCCTTCAAGATGTCACCCGCGCTCGCCAGCCACTCGACCACGAGCGCGAACTCGTCCGGGCTGAGAGGACGAGGCGGAAACGCAAGCAGAATCTCTGCGGAACATTTGGCCATCGCGGGGAGTGTACAGGGCGGATCACTTCAGGCTGGTTGCGTTTGCGCATCTGCCGGTTCGTACGGATCGCGGGTTGGCGGTCCGCGTCGACCGCACCCCAACCCCGTGTCGGTTCGTCGAGCCTCGCCATGAGGTCGGGCGACAGGACGCCTATCTCCGCCACGGCCAGGCTGTCGGCCAGTTGCCCGGGGGTGATGGCGGGGTTGGAAGCTCAGCGCGAGCCACTGGTAAGTCTTGCCACCTCATGCATCATCAGTTCACCCTGCATGCTGTTCGGTGCCCCCGCGTCGTTCTCCTCTAATAAGATCACGTCGGCATCGAGCAGGGACGCGCGGCGCGCATCCGCATCGAGCGGCAGGTCGTACAGGCGACCGCCGGCATAGCGGATATGATTGTGATCCCAGTAGAACCAGTCGGTTATGTCGGGCGGGCAGGCGAGCTTCTCCAATGTGCTGTTGAGCAGGCGGAGAAAACTGCCCCCAACTTCGGTGATCGATGTCGTATGGCAGCCGTTCGGCCCAGGACTCGACTGGTAGGTCAATTCCGGCACCGGATAATGCGTATCGGGGTGTGGCAGATTGATGATGTCCAGCAGATCGCGATCGCTCCCCTGCGGATTATACGTTATCCGCCAGGTGAAGTTCAGCGTTGCCAGAAGCGGAACAGGCCGCTGAGCATTCACAGCCGCTATCACCTTCTGCGTCCCGAGCGCGGATCCCAACGAGTTCCAGTGAGTGCCGCCGCGTGGGAACATGCTCACGCCATATGCCTCGCGAGCAGCGGTCAGATCCGATGCGGTATCGACGAACCGCACCCCATGACGCGTCAACACCTTGTCATACAGGTCGAGCTTCTCGGCGCGGTCCTTGGCATTGCCCGGGCAGGCGTAGCTGTCAGGGATAATCTGCGGCTCCTGGGCCACCTTGGACGGTGTGATGATATAGAGGAAGACCTTCCCGCGCGCGTCGAAGAAGTCCTGCATCCGACGAATTCGCGCGGCCCAGTCTTCGCTCGCGGTCTGCAATGCTGCCAGATCACGACCGCAATACTCTTTCAGGTAGGTCATCTCAAACAGCTGCTGGTCCCTGCCTACGATCACAGAGTCCGGCCCGGCCGCACCTGTTTCCGGGACCCTGCCCAGCAGCGAGTAGTAGATCTGGCCTTTCCAGCCGACCGCCAGTTTGAACATTGGCGAGAGCTGGCCAATCGAGCGCGAAACCCACCGCTGGTATGTCCCCGTGAGCACCGCATCGAGCGACAAAATCGGCCCGGCGTCTGCGATGATGCCAGCAATGGTCGTCTTTGTCCGGAAACGAAGCGACAGGTTGATCTCCCCGACCGTCGTGTTCCACATCAGGTAAAACCACGAGATCAACGGCATCGACGCTCCGATGATGAGCGGCAGATAGCGTAGTTTCAGCCGGGCCGGCCAGCGCCACATGTCAGAACCGGAAATACAGGAACGGCTTGAACGGATCGGCAACAGCCTTTCCCACGGCCAGCACGAACACCAGCGATATCGCCGTCTGCATCGCGAGGGTGCATCCCGGGCTGGCAAAAACGAGGCGGCGCAGCCCATCGAAGCCCGGCATCCTCGGCAGAGCGCACACGACGGCCGCCAACACTGCGGTGAACGTCACGTCGGGGCTGATCGACACACCAGTGACATGGCGAGGTGGACCGAGCTGCGTCATCGCACGGAAGAATGCCATTGCCTGATCCATCGAATGAGCACGGAAGACAGTCCAGCCGACAACCACAATGGCAAAGGTGAACAGATTTGCGGCAGGCCGCGGCATGCGGTCCAAAACGCGTAGAAGAAACAGACGATCCAGCACCAGGAAGATGCCGTTATAGGCCCCCCAGACGACATATGTCCAAGCCGCACCATGCCAGAGGCCTGAGGCGAAAAAGCATACCCAGAGGTTGAGATAGACTCGCGCAGGTGGGACCCGATTGCCGCCCAGTGGGATGTAGAGATACTCGCGTATCCAGGTGGTGAGCGAGATGTGCCAACGGCGCCAGAACTCGGTGATGCTGCACGAGATATATGGCATGTCGAAGTTTTCTCGCAGGCGGAAGCCCAGCATCCGGGCGATGCCGATTGCCATGTCGGAGTATCCTGAGAAGTCGAAGTATATTTGGAAGGCAAAGAAGAGAACGCCGCCCCAGGCCGCGCTGAAACCGATATCGCCAGGGTCCAGTGCAAAGATCTGATCGACCCCGGTGGCCAGGGTATCGGCAATCAGCGTCTTCTTCACCACACCCATCATGAAGCGGAGGAAGCCAGCGGAAATGTCGTCGTAGCGCGCGACAGGTAGCGTGTAGAGCTGACTTTCCATCTCATGGTATTTGATGATCGGGCCGGCGAGCAGTTTCGGAAAGAAGAACACATAGAGCAGGTAGGTGACGAATTGTTCCGCGGGACGGCTGATCCGGCGGTAGACGTCAACGAGGTAGGTAATCTTCTCGAAGACGATGAACGAGACCCCGATTGGTAAAATGATGTAGGGCACCGGGATCGCCTCGACGCGATATTCCGTGGAGAATACCATTCAGGTTCTCGATCAGAAACCGCGTGTATTTGTAGTGGACGAGGATTTCAAGATTGACGATTATGCCAATGGCAAGCAGCAGTTTTGCTTGCCGCGACTGGCGCTGCAGGCTGTCGATACGTCGGGCGATAAGGTGGTCGCTCACTGCCGAGGCAATTACAAGCGGCACGAACAGCGGTTCACTCCAGGTGTAGAACAGCACGCTCGCGATGAGAATGATGCCGCGCCGAAGTCCCTCACGCCGCTCGCCGAGCAGGTAGATGAGGTAAAATGTCGGGAAGAAGACGAAGAGGAATAGCGGCTCGTAGAACAGCATTCCGGCTATGTAGAAGGCGGTCGTAGCGATGGCAACGATATGGGCCCATGCGACACCGCTGACACCGTCATCGCCGGCCGTTGGCGGCCCTGGTCACGCCTGGCCATCGACCACGGCGATCAGGCCCTTCTGTGACATGTGCGGGGCGAACTTAACCCTAAAGGGGCCGCAAGATACGCGTCCCTTTGTCGCGAGATCGGCCGACCTCATCGTCGTTTCGTTGATTAATGTACCGCCGGCCAATCGCCAACGGGAACACCCGCGTTGTCCGGACGCCGCTCGCGCAGCAACCGGCGCGCATCGTCCACACGGTCCACGCTGAGATAGGCCTTCAACAATGTGAACTTCACGAGGTCGAGCTGCGCGTGGCTGCCGCCGATGCGTTCGAGTTCGCCGGCAATCGGTTCAAGCGCATCGATCGCGGCGGAGAAGTCTCGCCCTTCGAAAGCGGCGAAGGCGTGCGCCACGGCTGGAACGAAATGGCCGGACGGATAACGGCCCATTCGCGCGAGCTCCTCCATCTGCCGCACCCGCACCTCCAGCGCAGCATCATCGCCCGCCACCGCCTGCGCGAGCGCGATGTGCATGTCGGAAAACGCCGCGCCGGCGCGCGGAAATGCGCTGTTCGCAAAGTCGTGCATCATGCGCCATGCTTCAGAGTCACGCGGTTGCCCGGCGAGTTCCCAGCGCCACAAAAACGAAACCGCATCGTTCAGCTTCCCACGCGGCGGGCCGCTGTGAACATCAGGCGCGAAGGCTTCCCGGAACAGCCGGAGCGCCGCCGCCGCGTTGCCAGCCTCGAGTTCGCCGAGGGCCAAATGCCAACTCAGATGGCTGAACAACAAGCCGTTGCGCGGATATGTGGTGAGCCAGGATGCCAGGAAAACGCGAGCTGCGTCCGCATCGCCCTCCTCATAGCAAAGGTGCGCGCGGGCATGCGCCGCCCAGGGGTTGTTCGGATTCTGCGCGAGGGATCGATCGATCTTCGGGCGAGCGGCTTCTCGCTGTCCATTCTCCGAGAACGCCATGCCATGATGGGCCATGAACCACCAATCGTCGCCGTAGCTCGGGGCAAGCCTGTCCAGCAGGTCCAGCAACGTGCGCTTCTGCCCAGCGCGGCCGGAACTGCCGATCAGCCCGTTGGTGAACGCAGTGGTGCCAAGCACCATCGCGTCTCGTGGCCACGCGTCCAGGTGAGCGGGCAACGCGGCAAGGGCGGCTTCGGTGTCGCCCACCGAAAGCAGGTTGAAGAACGCGATATGGCTTGCTTCGCGCGCAGGCAGACCGGCGGCCAGCGAATTGGCCGCCGCCATCGACTCACGTGCCGCCGCCGCGTCCCCCCGTTCGAGCAGCATGTGCGCCCGGGCGGCATGAGCGAGGGCAAAGCCAGGATCGGCGGCGATGGCACGATCAAACGCCTCGACAGCGCCTGGATACATGGTCAGCTTCGCCTCGCAGCCCTGCACGTACGCGTCGCGCGCGACGGACGAGGCGGTGGACAAGGGAAGATCGTAGCGGTCCGTCAGCATATGGTATCCTCATTGCGGAATTCGCGGAATCATACGATCCGCTTTCGCGTCAATGGAAGGGCCTGCGGCCCATTGAAGCCCTGTTGTTCGCCCCATGCGGACAACGTGCGTCGGTCTGGAAAGGGAGGGATAACAAGATGAGCAAGCAGTTCGAAGGCGGGTGTCTGTGCGGCGCGGTGCGATTCGTCGCCACCGGCGAACCGATCGGCGTGGCATGGTGCCACTGCCAAAGCTGTCGCAAGCACAGTGGCGCACCGGTCTCTGTGTTCGTAGCATTCAGGCGTGACGCCTACACGGTGACCGAAGGGGAGATAACCAAGTTCAATTCGTCCCCCGGCAGGTTGCGCGGATTTTGCGCAAGGTGCGGGTCTACCTTGACGTGCGAGGGCGAAACCTCGTCGGAGATGCATTTTCATGTCGGCGCATTCGATGACGCCGCCCGGCTTGAGCCGACGAGGCATATTTTTCCCGAAGAACGCCTCCCGTGGCTACACCTTGCGGAGGATCTGGCCACTGACAGGCCCTGATCAATGACTATGCGCGGTGCTGCGGCTCGAGATGATCGGCGGACCGCAACGGTCGTGTTGCCCGGAACAGAAATGCCTCAATGGCTAAAAACGCCATCACCGGGATCGCCGCGCCAACGAATCCACCAACTTCGAAACCGATGCGACCTGCCACATAGAGCAGGACTATCATACTCAGCGCCATGCCCGGCGCACCTAGCTCTAAACGATTGGGGCGGTTACTCAACGTCACATTATCGCGTTAACCCCGGAATCACGGGCCAGTTAGCTCTGACTGCTCCGCCGTGCCATCTGCACCGCATGACGTTCAACTCGCCGCCCAACTCCTTGCGTGCGGCAAGACTGAATCAAGATCCAGCAACTTCAGCAGATCGACAATCGACGTCTGCCAGTTTCCGCCGCCGCCCTTCTGCCCTGCCATGCCGCTCAGCACCGCCTCCACGTCCACAGCTTCCGCAGGCGTCCAGCGGACGCGGAGACCGGTGCTGAAGTGGGCGGTACACCGGCCGCCGGTGCGCCCGGCTGTGCCGCCTCCGCTGCCTGCCCGCTGTGAAAGATCTTGCTCATAATAGAACTGAAGATGCTCATTGGACGCCCCTCGCGAATTGGAAACAGGCGCACCTCTAAACGATTGGGGCGGTTACTCAACGTCACATTATCGCGTTAACCCCGGATCACGGGCCAGTTAGCTCTGACTGCCGTGAACGCTCCCCCAGTCAGAGGCACACCGCCTGATAAAACCGGTTTGGCGACACCCTCGCCTTGTGGCACGCTCGCGCCCGATTTCGGAAGGAACCGCGACCATGCAGGACAACACCGCCGCATTCGACATGCTCGCCGGCGTTCGCATCGTGGATTTCACCCAGTTCGAGGCCGGCCCCTCCTGCACCGAGGCGCTCGCCTGGCTCGGCGCCGAAGTCGTGAAGATCGAGAACCCGAAGATGGGCGATCCGGGACGACGGCTACGGCCCGGCCAGCCCGATGATGACCCGTACTACTTCCATGTGTTCAACGCGAACAAGAAGTCGATCACGCTCAACCTGAAATCGCCGCGCGGCCTCGAGCTGGTGAAAGACATGCTCCGCCGCGCCGATGTGTGCGTGGAGAACTACGCGCCAGGCACAATCGAGCGCCTGGGTCTCGGCTACGACGTCGTCCGCGACATCAATCCGCGCATCATCTATGCGCAGGTGAAGGGCTTCGGCGAAGGCAGCCCGTACGAGCACAACCTCGCCTTCGACATGATCGCGCAGGCCTGCGGCGGCACGTTCAGCGTCACCGGCGCACCGGACGGTCCACCCACGCGGCCCGGCATATCGCTGGGCGACACCGGCACCGGGATGCTGATGGCGATCACCATCCTGGGCGCGCTCCGCAAACGTGACGCGACCGGCCAGGGCAGCCGGCTGCAGGTCGCGATGCAGGATGCGATCCTGCACTACATGCGCATAAACTTCGCGACCCAAGGCCTGACCGGCAAACCGGCGCAGCGCGGCGGCGACAAGGTGCCGGGCGTGAACAACGCGCCGATGGGGCTCTATCCGTGCAAGCCGGGTGGACCCAACGACTACGTCTACCTCATGACCAGCCGCGCCAATCCTGACCACTGGGATCGTCTGCTCAAACTGATCGGCCGCGAGGACCTGATCGGCGATGCGCGCTACGCGACACCGATGGACCGCCTGCAGCGCGAACGCGAGGTCGACGCGGTCATCGCCGAGTGGACGCGGCAACACACCAAGCAGGATGCAATGCAGATGATCGGCTCCGCCGGCATACCCGCCGGTGCGGTGCTCGACACCATGGAACTGCAGAACGATCCCAGCTTCGAGCAGCGCGGCATCATGCAGGTGATGCATCATCCGCTGCATGGCGACTTCAAGATGCCGGCCTGGCCGGTGCGGGTGGACGGCAAGCCGTCGCGGATTGCGTCCTCGCCGGTGCTTGGTGAGCATACCGATGACGTGCTGCGGAAGTGGCTGGATCTGACCGATGCCGACGTGGCGTCACTGCGGAGCGAGGGTGTGCTGTAGCCGGTTACCCACTGATCTTTCTTCATTCGCCGTGAATTCGCGCTTGACCTGACGCCCCCCGCGGCGGCATCCGCCACTGGCGACAAGTCACGGGAAGACCTGCCTTTGCCGATCGGCCAGCCGCGACGGATTTTCCGCTCGGGAATGACCCGGCCTACACCTAGGGGGCTGGTGGCGATGCTCGTTGCCGGCCTGATGGTTGCGGCGGGCGTTTCGCTCGCCATGCGGCCGCATCGTGACGCGCCGCCGCCGCCCATGCCAATTGCAGCCGCTGACGAACTTGTCGCGCAGCCCGCCGAGGTCGCGGTGGTCGATGGCGGCACGCTGAAGTTGGGCGATCGGGTGATTCGGCTGTTCGGCGTCGAACCGCCCTCCCGTGGCACGCCCTGCGGCACGCGCGACGGCGCCGGGCAGGACTGCGCCGCAGCGGCCGCCAATGCCCTGGCCGCAATGCTACGCGATCTCCCCGTTGCCTGCCGATTCACTGGTGTGGACGCCCTGGCTCGTCCCTACGCGATCTGCCGGGCGAACGGCACCGAACTCAACACCGCCGTGATCGCGGCCGGCTGGGCGCGTGCCGATATCGAACGGCCAGAACTCAGGAGCGCGGAACAGGCAGCGCGGGCAGCGCACCGCGGCGTCTGGGCGTTCGAGTGACCGCAGCGAGCAGCAATCTCGCTGCAAAATGCCAGCGGGCCGCGAAACAAGATGTCCTCCTGCGAACCTTGCGCGCAATGCGGATTTCCCGCCGGGATCAGGTTTCCGGCGGCGCCAAAGGATTAACCACATTTCGGTTAATTGTTGCTATTGCATTGCACCATAACGCTTTTTTGCCCACTTCGACTTGCACGACAGGGGTGTCGGACGTTAGCTCTGCATCTGCGGCAGGGGGGTGCTATGGCCATCACATCCGAAACCAGAAAGCGCAGCGGCAAGGCCCGTGAACCGTCGGCCGACAAGCAGAAACTGCTGCAAGCCTACCGCGACATGCTGCTGATCCGCCGCTTCGAGGAGAAGGCAGGCCAGCTCTACGGCATGGGCCTGATAGGCGGCTTCTGCCATCTGTACATCGGCCAGGAGGCGGTTGTTGTCGGCATGCAGATGGCGCTGTCCGACGGCGACGAGGTCGTCACGTCATACCGCGACCACGGTCACATGCTGGCAACCGGCATGGACCCGCGCGGCGTGATGGCGGAACTGACCGGGCGTGCCACCGGCTACTCGCACGGCAAGGGCGGCTCGATGCACATGTTCAGCAAGGAGAAGAACTTCTTCGGCGGCCACGGCATCGTCGGCGCCCAGGTGAGCATCGGTACCGGTCTGGCGTTCAGCAACTGGTATCGCGGCAACGACCGCGTCGCGGTCACCTATTTCGGCGAGGGCGCGTCGAACCAGGGCCAGACGTTCGAAAGCTTCAACCTCGCCGCGCTGATGAAGCTGCCGGTGGTCTACGTGATCGAGAACAACAAGTATGGCATGGGCACCCATGTCGAGCGCGCATCGGCCTCGCGCGATCTGTCGAAGAACGGCGCGCCATGGGGCATTCCCGGCATGCAGATCGATGGCATGGACGTGCTCGCGGTGAAGGAGGCAGGCGACCAGGCGGTGGCACACTGCCGCGCCGGCAAGGGCCCTTTCCTGATCGAGGCGAAGACCTATCGCTATCGCGGCCACTCGATGTCGGATCCCGCGCGTTATCGCACGCGCGAGGAGATCCAGACCATGCGCACACAGCACGATCCGATCGACGGCGCGCGACACAGGCTGGAAGCCCTCGGTGTCGAGGAGGACGCGATCAAGCACATCGACGATGAGGTGAAGGCGATCGTGCAGGACGCGGCGGACTTCGCGCAGAGCAGTCCAGAGCCCGATCAGGCGGAGCTCTGGACCGACGTGCTGCTGGAGGGCTGAGAGATGTCGACGCAGATCCTGATGCCCGCGCTGTCGCCCACCATGACCGAGGGAAAGTTGTCGCGCTGGCTCAAGCACATCGGCGACGAGGTGCGCGCCGGCGACGTGATTGCCGAGATCGAGACCGACAAGGCCACGATGGAGGTCGAGGCGGTCGATGAGGGCAAGCTGGCGCAGATCCTGGTGGATGAGGGAACCGATGGCGTGGCGGTGAATACGCCGATCGCGGTGCTGGCCGGCAACGGCGAAGACGTATCCGTAAAGCCAGCTGCGGCGAAGCCGGCGCCACGTGCCGAAGCTCCGGCGCCGCAGCCGCGGCCAGCTGCGGCTGCTCCGGAGTCCACACCGCGCGCGGAACCCGACAAGGACTGGGGCCCGACCAAGCCGATCACCGTGCGCGAGGCGTTGCGCGATGCAATGGCCGCCGAACTGCGCCGCGACGACAAAGTGTTCCTGATCGGCGAGGAGGTCGCGCAATACCAAGGCGCCTACAAGATCAGCCAGGGCCTGCTCGACGAGTTCGGCCCGAAGCGGGTGATCGACACGCCGATCACCGAGCACGGCTTTACCGGCATGTCAGTGGGCGCGGCGCTGAACGGACTGAAGCCGATCGTCGAGTTCATGACCTTCAACTTCGCCATGCAGGCAATGGATCAGATCATCAACTCGGCGACCAAGACGCTTTACATGTCAGGCGGCCAGATGGGCTGTCCGATCGTGTTCCGCGGTCCCAACGGTGCCGCCGCGCGCGTCGCGGCACAGCACTCGCAATGCTACGCGAGCTGGTACGCGCACGTGCCGGGACTGAAGGTGGTGGCGCCGTGGTCGTCGGCCGATGCGAAGGGTCTGCTGCGCGCGGCGATCCGCGATCCCAATCCGGTCATCGTGCTGGAAAACGAAATCCTCTACGGCCACACCTTCGATTGCCCCACGGACGAAGACTTCATCCTGCCGCTCGGCCGCGCCAAGATCGAACGCGTCGGCCAGCATGTGACGATCGTCGCGTTCAGCATCATGGTCGGCGTGGCGATGAAGGCAGCCGAGGCACTGGCTGAGCAAGGGATTGAGGCGGAGGTGATCAACCTGCGCTCGCTGCGTCCGTTCGACACCGCGACCGTGGTCGAAAGCGTGAAGAAGACCAACCGGCTCGTATCGGTCGAAGAGGGCTGGCCGTTCGCCGGCATTGGCGCAGAGGTCGCGATGCAGGTGGTCGAGCACGCGTTCGACTGGCTCGATGCGCCGCCGGTGCGCGTGCACGGCGTCGATGTGCCACTGCCCTACGCCGCCAATCTGGAAAAACTCGCGCTGCCACAGCCCGAATGGGTGGTGGACGCCGTGAAGAAGATCGTCTGAGGGGAGCAACTCATGGCGACCAACATCCTGATGCCGGCGCTGTCGCCGACAATGACCGAGGGCACGCTGTCGCGCTGGCTCAAGAAGGAAGGCGAGAACGTGCGCGCCGGCGACGTGATCGCCGAGATCGAGACCGACAAGGCGACAATGGAGGTCGAGGCGGTCGACGAAGGCGTGCTTGGCAAGATCCTCGTCACCGACGGCACGGAAGGCGTCAAGGTGAACGAGCCGATCGCCATCCTGGTCGATCAAGGTGAGGCGGTGCCGGCTTCCGCGCCCGCCGCCAAGCCCGCCCCGCCATCCGCTCCCGCTCCGGAGCCTGTCGCCAAGGCAGAGCCACCGCAGCCTGTCCCGCAGAGCGGCAACGGTCACGATGCAGGTGGCGAACGCATCTTTGTCTCGCCACTGGCGCGACGCATGGCAAAGCAGGCCGGTCTTGAGCTCACGGCGCTGAAGGGCAGCGGGCCGAACGGCCGCATCGTCAAGGCAGACATCGAGGCGGCATTGCAGAAGGGCACGCCCCCTGCCCCGCAGCCTGCTGCGGCACCTGCCGCGGCTCCCCTCGCGCGACCATCCGCGCCGATCGCCGCACCGCACACGCTGGTGCCGCACAGCTCGATCCGCAAAGTAATCGCGCGGCGCCTGACCGAGGCGAAATCGACTATCCCGCATTTCTACGTCTCGATGGACGTGGAGATCGACGCGTTGATCAAACTGATGAACGACCTGAACGCCAAGTCGCCGAAGGAGGGGCCCGACACCTACCTGATCACCATCAACGACCTGGTGATCAAGGCCTCGGCCGTCACACTGCGCCGGGTGCCGACAGTGAATGCCGCCTGGACCGACGAGGGAATGGCGCTGTTCGACGATGTCGATATCAGCATTGCCGTGGCCATTCCGGACGGCCTCATCACACCGATCGTGCGCCGCGCCGACCAGAAGGGCCTGGCGACAATCAGCCGCGAGATGAAGGACCTGGCCGGTCGCGCGCGCGCGGGCAAGCTGAAGCCGGAGGAATTCCAGGGCGGCGGCTTCTCCATCTCCAACATGGGCATGTTCGGCGTGACGGAGTTCGCCGCCATCATCAACCCGCCGCAGTCCGCGATCCTCGCGGTGGCCGCCGGCCAGAAACGGCCCGTGGTGAAGAACGACTCACTGGCGATCGCCACGGTGATGACCTGCACGCTGAGCGTCGATCACCGCGTGGTCGATGGCGCTCTAGGCGCCCGCTGGCTGCGGGAGTTCAAGCGGATCGTCGAGGACCCGCTGAGCCTGTTGCTGTGAGGCAAGGGTAAATGGGAGAGGCGGCACGATGACCCCAACCCTCCGCCCCACCACACCATCCGACATCCCCACGCTGCACCGCCTGATGCGCGACTTCGCGACCTACGAGAAGCTGGACCACCGATTCAAGATCACCGAAGCCGAACTCCACGCCGGTACTGTTCAGCCCCAACCCGTCGCTCGCATCCATCCTGGCCGAAATCAACGGCACCACCGTCGGCTTCGCGATCTGGTTCTTCCTGTTCGGCACCTTCTCCGGCCGCTATGCCCTGTTCGTCGAGGACATCTATATCGAGCCGTCCCACCGCGGCCACGGTATCGGCCTCGCCCTGTTCCGCCACATGGCGCGCATTGCAATTGAGCGCGACTGCATCGACATGGAATGGAACGTGCTCGACTGGAACGCGCCGGCCATCGAGTTCTACCGCCGCATCGGCGCCAAGCCCGTGCGCGGCTGGATCCCACAGCAGTTGAGCGGCGACGCCCTGATCGCGCTCGCCGAAGGAACCCATAATGGCTGACCAGAACTTTGACCTCGTCGTTCTCGGCGGCGGCCCCGGCGGCTACGTCGCGGCGATCCGTGCCGCACAGCTCGGCATGAAGACCGCGGTGGTGGAGCGCGAACATCTCGGCGGCATCTGCCTCAACTGGGGCTGCATCCCCACCAAGGCGCTGCTGCGCACCTCCGAGATCAACCACCTGCTGCACCATCTGCCGGACTTCGGGTTCGCCGCCGTCGAACCACGCTTCGAAATCGACAAGGTGGTAAAGCGCTCGCGCGCGGTGGCGAAGCAACTCTCGCAGGGCGTCGCGTTCCTGCTGCGCAAGCACAAGGTCACGGTATTCGACGGCAGCCGGCAAGCTCGCTGGCAAGCAGACGCTTGCGGTGGAGAAGGCCGGCAAGCCCGTGGCCACGCTGAAGTCGCCGCACATCATCCTGGCGACCGGTGCGCGTGCGCGGCAGCTTCCCGGCATCGAGGCGGATGGCAAGCTGATCTGGAGTTACAAGGAGGCGATGGTGCCGCCCGCGATGCCGAAGTCGCTGCTGGTGATCGGCTCAGGCGCGATCGGCATCGAGTTCGCAAGCTTCTATCGCAACATGGGCGCCGAGGTAACGGTGGTGGAGGTGCTGCCGCGGATTCTTCCAGTCGAGGACGAGGAAAT
Organism: uncultured Alphaproteobacteria bacterium; assembly: GCA_963776505.1. Classification (GTDB taxonomy): domain Bacteria; phylum Pseudomonadota; class Alphaproteobacteria; order Acetobacterales; family Acetobacteraceae; genus JAMXLO01. The sequence goes on along the minus strand of CAVZNH010000083.1, from coordinate 40,996 downwards.
TTCCGCCTTCGCGCACAAGGCGTTCGAGAAGCAGGGCATGCGCATCCATGTCGGCGCCGCGGTGAAGGGCGCGAAGAAGGGCCGCGACAATGTCGTTGTCACCGTGGAGGCCGGCGGCAAGAGTCAGGACATCACGGTAGATCGGGTGATCTCCGCCGTCGGCATCGTCGGCAACGTGGAGGGGATCGGCCTCGAAGGTACCGGCGTGAAAGTCGATCGCACGCACGTCACGATCGACGAATACTGCCGCACCGGCGAACCCGGCGTGTATGCAATCGGCGACCTCGCGGGGCCGCCATGGCTCGCGCACAAGGCAAGCCACGAGGGCGTGGTGTGCGTGGAAAAGATCGCCGGCGTAAATGACGTCCATCCGCTGGATGCGACCAACGTTCCAGGCTGCACCTACTGTCGCCCGCAGGTCGCGTCCGTCGGGCTGACAGAGGCGCGTGCCAAGGAGCTAGGGCACGAGGTGAAGGTCGGGCACTTTCCGTTCATCGGCAACGGCAAGGCGATCGCGATGGGCGAGCCGGAGGGCCTGGTGAAAACGGTGTTCGACGCCAAGACCGGCGAGCTGCTCGGCGCCCACATGGTGGGCGCCGAGGTGACGGAGATGATCCAAGGCTTCGCCATCGCCCGAACGCTGGAGAGCACCGAGGCCGAGCTGATGCACACGGTGTTCCCACATCCGACGGTGTCAGAGACGATGCATGAGGCGGTGCTGGATGCGTATGGGCGAGTGATTCATATATGATCCGCGATGGCACCGGTTCGGCGGTGGCGTTATGGTGCCAGCGCCTAGGGATAGAGTGGTGCTGGCAGGATGGACTTATCGTTCCAAGCGGGACTTGCCAGCGCGTACAAGAGCTCGCTGCAGCGGGTCAGGGTCCTGAGTGAACATTGGGTCGGGAGCCGCGTCTATTGCCCCAACTGCGGCAATCAGCGCATTCTACAGGTACCCGAAACAATAACCAAGTCGCCGACTTCTTCTGCAATATCTGTCATGAAGATTATGAGCTGAAAAGCCAGCGGAAGGAGTTCGGCGCAAAGGTCGTTGATGGCGCGTATCCGGCGATGATGCGGCGGCTCACCGGGAATGTCATACCTAATCTGTTTCTGCTGAACTATGATTTCAAAAGCCTGACGGTCACCAACCTGCTGATCGTGCCGAAGCACTTCTTTACACCCGACATCATCGAAGAAAGAAAGCCTCTGCCACCCACTGCCAAACGAGCCGGCTGGGTTGGCTGCCGCATTCTCTTGCAGGCGATACCGCACGCTGGGCGGATCGACCTGATCCGCAATGGCGTGACCGAACCAAAGGCTAACGTCCTCGATAAGTGGAAGCGGACACTCTTTCTCCGCGAGCAGCGAGACTTGAGCGCGAAGGGCTGGCTGCTCAATGTCATGCAGTGCATCGAGCGCATTGGCAAGACTGAATTCTCATTGGATGAGGTTTACGCCTTCGAGAATGAACTGAAGGCAGCATACCCTGATAATCATCATATCAAAGCCAAAATCCGGCAAAGAATGCAGGTATTGCGTGACAATGGATATCTTGAATTTCTTGGCAGAGGGATTTACAAAATGGCGGAAAGGACAAATGGATAACCGACCGGTTCGAATTATAGGTGGCGTATGGGTTGGTTTCTAAATCAATATCTTTGCGCGGACTGCGGACGCGAGTGGGAAGACGGGTGGTCGTGCGCGTGCGATGACGATTGTCCACATTGCGGTGCGCGCCATATGGTGCCCTGCGACAGCATCGATTTAACCGAGATCATCGAAGAATCCGACGGCAAATTCCTGGTGTACCGATCACCGGATTCCGCCGGGGACTCGCCCGACTACGAGTTGATCGCGGAGTGCAGCACGCGGGTTGCGGCGGCCGAAATCGTGAATGGCGGTTTGGGTTCGAAGGATCGGGACGGTGCGATCGACTTTGTAGACTGAGGGTTCACGTGACGACTGCGCACCAACGCGACTCCTCGTACATCTGTCCGATATGAGCGAGTACAACTGTCGGACAGGAGGCCCCACGCCCGCTCCACATCACCCAAACACCAAGAGCCGCCGGCGCTCGGCACGTCCACCAGGGCCAGTCAAACCGCACACCGAAGGCAGCGGCAGCCCCCCGGTACTCGCAGCAAACGACGTCTGACGCCCGTGCACAGCGAGACGGAGCCGGGCCCTCACTCCGCCAGGCTGGTCAACCGCCCGATCCGCTCCGGTGGCATATCGAGCAGCCGCCCCAGCACCTCCCGCCGGAAATTGTCATACACCGCATCCTTCCCCCGGATGTCCGCGCCGAAATTCACCGCCGAGCGCTGATACCGCAAGTTCAGATACGGATTGAGCCGACGCTGTATCTCATCATCCAGCGCAATCACCTGGCTCGCGATCACCGCACGTTCGGCCGGCGAATGCGCGGCATAGTAGCGCATCCACCAGTCGAGGATACGCAGCCGATGTACCGTCTCATCCGGCCCGACGCGCTCCTCGGCAAAATGCTTGATTGCCGGGTCGTTGATCCGGCGTGTGCGACGCTCGGTGTGCAGCCGTGACAGAATGTGCAGCTCGTAATGCAGCTCCCAGGCGAAGAAGCTAAGGACGTTGCGATAGGGCAGATCGCCCAGCGCCTCCCAATGCATGCGCACGATGTCGGTGATCTGCCGGATCGGGTCACGGCCGAGCCGATGCGTCACGTATTCCCTGACGAATTCCGCATGGAACCCGTCATCGCCGATCTGGCGGGCGAGGAAGTATTGCTCGTCCAGATTGGGAAACAGCCGGTCCAGCGCCTTGGACGCCGCCTGCACGATCAGCGAATCGTGGCCAGCCGTCCATATCCAGTTGTCGCAGACCCCCTCGATCTCCAACGCCGTCATCGCGGCGCGCGCCGGTGCTGTCCGCACCAGCGGCAGATGTGGCGCAAAGCGCCTGACGACATCCCGGTAGATGTCGTCCTCCAGCACCTCCGACCAGAGGTGCTGCGTCGAGACCGTATCCATACCGCACCTTCCTTGATGCGAAACGGAGAAGAGCGCAACTGACCCCCTCGCCGCAAGCCTCTGCTTGACGCCCCTTGCCTCCCCCGCCACATCTCCCCCGACATGTCCACTCGCCTCGTCATCGACCATCGCACCGCGTCGCAGCGCCATCCGGAGAAGGCGCACCGGCCTGACAACCCGATCCAGCGCAAACCAGCCTGGATCAGGGTGAAGGCGCCCACCCATCCGATCTATCACGAGACCCGCGCACTGATGCGCGCCAACGGCCTGGTCACGGTGTGCGAGGAAGCGGCCTGTCCCAACATCGGCGAGTGCTGGTCGCAGCGCCACGCCACCATGATGATCATGGGCGACACCTGCACCCGCGCCTGCGCCTTCTGCAACGTCGCCACCGGCCAGCCTGGCCCGCTTGCCGCCGACGAGCCCGCTCGCGTCGCCGATGCCGTGGCGAAGTTGGGCCTGGCCCATGTCGTCGTCACCTCGGTCGACCGCGATGATCTGCCGGATGGCGGCGCCGGCCACTTCGCCGCCACCATCCGCGCCATCCGAGCCGCGGCCCCAACGACCACGATCGAGGTCCTGACCCCTGACTTCCTGCGCAAGCCGGGCGCTGCCGAAGTCGTGGCGGAGGCCCGCCCCGACGTTCACAACCACAACCTGGAAACGGTACCGCGGCTTTATCCCACCATCCGCCCCGGCGCGCGCTACTTCGCCTCGCTGTCATTGCTGCACCACGTGAAACAGCTCGATCCGTCCATCTTCACCAAGTCCGGCCTGATGGTGGGCCTCGGCGAATCCCGCATCGAGATCATGCAGGTGATGGACGACCTGCGCTCAGCCGAGGTGGATTTCCTCACCATCGGCCAGTACCTCCAGCCCACAGTGAAGCACGCCGCGATCGACCGCTTCGTCACCCCCGACGAGTTCGCCGACTACGCCGCCCTGGCACGCGGCAAGGGCTTCCTGCTGGTCTCCGCCACGCCGCTCACCCGCAGTTCCTACCACGCGGACGCCGACTTCGCCGCGCTCCGCGCCGCCCGCGAGGCGCAGCGCGCCGCCTCCACCTGATGCCCACCCACGCCGAGCGCCAGATCGTTCCGTATCGGCCCGACCAGCTCTTCGACCTGGTGGCCGATGTCGCCAAATATCCGCGGTTCCTGCCCTGGTGCGTCGCCGCGCGCATCCGCAGCCGCACCGAGCGCGACCTGGTCGCCGACCTCACCATCGGCTTCGGCCCATTTCGCGAAACCTTTACGAGCCGGGTCACCCTCGAGCGGCCGCAACGCGTGAAAGTGCGCTACGAAACAGGGCCGTTCCGGTATCTCAACAACCAGTGGGAATTCCTCCCTCACCCACAAGGCTGCGAAGTGGACTTCTTCGTGGATTTCGAGTTCCGCAGCCGTCTCCTCCAGGCCGCGATCGGCGTGGTGTTCAACGAGGCGGTCCGCCGCATGGTCGGCGCCTTCAACAAGCGCGCGCGTGAAGTCTACGGTCCCCCCACCGTTCCACACGGCGCCACCACGCCAGCCGCGAGCTGAATTAGCGATCCGTTAGGATTGGACGGGCACGTTGCCGGGCCTTGCACCACCTGAAAGGTCCCGCCATGCGAACCTCGCTCACGCTGCTCGCCGCTGTCGTGTTCTCCCTCACCGCCAACGCCCATATGGCAGCCAGCAAGCCCACGCACCCGCACGCGACGATGCAGCAACGCTTCGAGCAGGCCAACGTCACGCATGACGGCCACCTGACCCTGGATCAGGCAAAGACCGGCTACAAAGCGGTCGCTCGCCACTTCGATGCGATCGACCAGGACAAGAAAGGCTATGTGACCGAGGACGACATCCGCGCCTACTACAAGACGCAGCACACACTGCACCACCAGGCAGCGACGAGCCCACACGCGCCGAACAGTTAAGCGGCCCTCGGTTACCGCCGCCTCACCGTCGCGTCGATGGCTGCGCGTCGCGGTCGCGGGCATCAGTCCTTCGCAAGTTCCGCCTCGATGGCCTGTGCGAGCCGCTTCCCCTGCGGCTCATCGCCGGAACCGAACGTGCCGACAACACGTCCGTTGCGGCCGATCAGCACCTTGTTGAAGTTCCAGTCCGGCTCCCAACGGCTCTGCTCGCGCACCCAGGCGTAGAATGGCGCCGCCTCGGGCCCGCGCACATGCGCAAGCCCCGCCATGGGAAACTTCACACCGAATTTCGCCTCGCAGAATGCCTTCACCGTCGTATTGTCGGCGGACTCCTGGTTGAAGTCCCTGCTCGGCACGCCGACGACCGTAAGCCCGCGCGGCCCGGCCGACTGATGCAGCTTCTCCAGCCCCTCGTATTGATACGTGTAGCCACAGAAGCTCGCCGTGTTCGCCACCAGCAGCACGCGGCCCCTGAACTCGGCAAGATCCAGTTGTCCCTCATCGAGCGATGGAAAGCCGAAGTCCCACGCAAGCGCTTCCTTGCCCGCCGCCATGACAGCCCCCTGCCCTCTGCCGCGATCAGTCGTAGCGCTCCTCCTGCCACGGATCGCCATTGTTGTGATAGCCCCGCTGCTCCCAGAAACCCGGCCGGTCGCTGATGGTGAACTGGATGCGCCGCAGCCACTTCGCCGACTTCCAGAAATACAGCCGCGGGATCAGCATCCGCACCGGCCCGCCATGCGCGCGCGATAGCGGCTTGCCTTCCCATTCATGCACCAGGAACACGTCCGGCTGATCGAACTGCTCCAGCCGGACATTCGACGTGTAGCCGTCGAAGCTGTGGAACACGACATGCCGCGCCTCCGGCTTCGGCTGCACGATCGCCAGCAATGCCTGCGCCGCAAGACCCTTCCAGCGATTGTCATAGCGCGACCACTGCGTCACGCAGTGGATGTCCGACACGCTCTCGCTCTGCGGCAGCGCCATGAATTCATCGAGCGTCAGGCTCAGCCGGTTCTCCACCGCGCCATCGACATCGAGCCGGAACTTCTGCGGCGTGACGTCAGGCTCCGCACCAAGATCGAGCACCGGCCAGTCGCGGACCAGAAGCTGCCCCGGCGGCAGACGGTCAACCTCCGGGTCCGCGGTGGTGCCGGTCAGCAGCCGCCCCTCGCGCGCCCATTTCTGTTTGGCCTCGATCAGCTTGTCGTTCCGCTCGTCATCCATTCAACCGCGCGCCCGCATCAGCCGCGCCTTGTCGCGCTGCCAGTCGCGATCGGCGATCGCCGCGCGCTTGTCCTGCTTCTTGCGGCCCTCGCCCAGACCCAGCAGCACCTTCGCGCGGCCGCGATCATTGAAGTGGATCTGCAGCGGCACCAGCGAGACGCCCTCGCGCGCCACCGAGCCGGCCAGCGAGCGGATCTGCTTGCGCGACAGCAGCAGCTTGCGCGGCGCGCGTGGCTCGAAGCGCGACAGCACGCCGCCCTGGTATTCCGGGATATAGGCGTTGAACAGCCACATCTCGCCGTCACGCTCGCCGGCCCAGGCCTCCGACAGCGTGGCGCGGCCATGGCGCAGCGACTTCACCTCCGGGCCCTTCAGCACGAGGCCGGCTTCCACCGTATCCTTGATCGCGTAGTTGAACCGCGCCTTGCGGTTCTGCGCCGCAATGCCGTGCGAGATCAGGCCCTTCTTGGTCTTCGCGTCTGCCATGCCACCAACCGTCATGGCCGGGCTTGGCCCGGCCACCCACGACTACCCTATTGGGCAGCGTCTCCACAGACGTGGATAGCCGGCGCAAGGCCGGCCATGACGATATGGGTACCTGTGCGTCAGTTCAGCAACCCCACGTCGGTCATCGCCGCGCGCACCTTCGCCCGGGTGCTCTCCATGATCGGCGCAAGCGGCAGCCGGCACCGCTCCGACGTCTTGCCCAACAGGCTCGCGGCGAACTTCACCGGCGCCGGGCTGGTCTCGGAGAACAGCGCGTCGTGCAGCGGCACCAGACGGTTCTGGATCGCCATCGCCTCGCCGAAACGCCCGTCCATCCACGCGTCCTGCATCGCCGCGACCAGCCGCGGCGCGACATTGGCCGACACGCTGATGCAGCCCACGCCGCCCGCGGCATTGAACGACAGCGCCGTGTGGTCCTCGCCCGAGAGCTGGCAGAAATCCTCGCCGCAGGCGCGCCGCGTGTGCAGCGGCCGCGTCAGGTTCGCCGTCGCGTCCTTCACGCCGACGATGTTCTTGTGCTTCGCCAGCCGCGCCATCGTCTCCACGCTCATGTCCACCACCGAGCGCGGCGGGATGTTGTAGATGATCATCGGCAGATCGACCGCATCGGCGATCGCCTTGAAATGCAGGTACATGCCTTCCTGCGTCGGCTTGTTGTAGTAGGGCGTCACGACCAGCGTGGCATCGGCACCGGCCTGCTTCGCGTGGCGCGCCAGATCGATCGCCTCCTCGGTGGAATTGGACCCGGCGCCGGCGATCACCGGTACGCGGCCCTTCGCCACCTCGATCGCGATCTCCACCACCCGCTTGTGTTCGTCGTGCGACAGGGTCGGCAACTCACCGGTGGTGCCCACCGGGACGACCGCGTCGGTGCCCTCCTTGATCTGCCAGTCCACGAACTCGGCATAGGCCTTCTCGTCGACCGATCCATCCGCGCGCATCGGCGTGATCAAAGCGACGAGCGATCCCTTGAACATTGTCCTCTCCCCCGATTTGCGGGCCGGCGAAGGCTAGGCGCGGAACAGGTGCGCCGCAAGGTCCGCCTGCGCTAGAAGGATGCGCATGGCCGCCTCGATTCGCCTCCGTTCCGCTCTCCTCGCCCTGTTCGCCGCGACACCCGCGTTGGCGCAGCAGGCCGATCCAATTGCCGCGATCCGAGCCGACAACTGGGCTGACGCCGAACGCGCGGCCGCAGGCTACGCCGACCCGGTCGCCAACAAGCTGGTCACCTATTACCGCCTCCTCGCGCCAGGCGCCGCGACGGCGGACGAGATCAGCGCCTTCATGGCGCAGAGCCCCGACTGGCCGAACCAGGCGCTCCTTGAGCGTCGGCGACAGGAGGCGATCGCCTCCGACCCGGACCTCGCTTCCACCCTGGCGCAGTGCGATCGCAACCAACTCACTGTGCCGCAGACCATGCTGCATTGCGCCGAGGCGCTGGCGAATGCCGGCCGCAACGCGGAGGCCGCCGACGAGGCGCGCCGCGCCTGGATCGCCGGTGTCGGCGACGAGCCCGGCTTCCTGCGCCGCTGGTCGGGCGCCGTGCGCCCCGACGACACCTGGGAACGCTTCGAGCGCTTTGCCTGGCATGACGCCGCAGCCGCAGCGCGAGAGGTCCCGCGGCTCGACCCGCCGCATCGCGCCGCCGCCGAAGCGCGGCTGGCGCTGCAGCACGATGCGCCGAACGCCGACGCGCTGCTTGCCGCTGTGCCCGCTTCGCTACGGCGCGATCCCGGCATGGTGCTGGATCACGCGCGCTGGCTCCGCCATGCCGATCGCACCACGGACGCCTTCGCCCTGTGGCAGCGAACGGGCGACGCGGCACAGGACGACGCCCCGGCAGATCAGCTCGCCGCGTTCTGGACCCAACGCAACCTTTTGGCACGCCGCCTCTTGCACGTTGGCGACGCCGCCGACGCCTACGCGCTTGCCGACCGGCACGGCCGCATCGCCCCGGAGCAGGAACTGGACGCGGAGTTCCTCGCGGGCTTCGTCGCGCTGCGCCGGCTGAACGACCCCACGGCGGCAAAGCGGCACTTCACGGCCCTCGCCGGGCTGTCGAAAGCGGCGATTACGCAAAGCCGTGCGCATTACTGGCTCGGCCGTGCCATCGCCGCTTCAGGCGGTGATCCGAAGCCGGAATACCAGCGTGCGGCGGCGTGGCCGACGACATTCTATGGTCAGCTTGCCGCACTCGCACTGGGCGACGATCCCGCGGCACTCGCGCGCCGTATCACCGCGTTGCACGACCCCGCCTATACACGCGACCAGGTACTGGCGTTCACCGACCGGGAGGTGGTGCGAGCCGCTGCCATGCTGGTTGCGTGGAATGATCCGCATCGGGCGCGCACCTTCCTGCTGCGCATGGACGAGCTTGCGCCGGATCCCGCGGACCACACCCTGACGGCACTTTTCGCTCTGCGTGTCGGCCTGCCCGACACCGCGGTTTTCGTGGCGCGCCGCATGGGCCGTGACGGCCTGGTCCTGCCGGAGGCCGGCTGGCCGATCGCTGCCGAACCACCCGATGGTCCGGTCGATGGATCGGTGGCGCTGGGCCTGATCCGTCAGGAAAGCAGCTTCGATATCGGCGCGGTCAGTCCATCCGGCGCCCGCGGGCTGATGCAGCTCATGCCGTTTACCGCCCAGGCAGTGGCGAAGCAGATCGGCACTGCCACCTCGCTGGTCACTCTGACCTCCGATCCAGCGCACAACATGCGCCTGGGCACCGCGTATCTCCGCGAGATGCTTGACCGCTTCGACAATTCGCTGCCGCTCGCTGTCGCCGCTTACAACGCCGGGCCACGTCGCGTCGATGAATGGCTGGCGGACAATGGCGATCCGCGCGCGGGGCCAATCGACATGCTCGACTGGATCGAGCTGATTCCGGTCAACGAGACGCGCAACTATGTGCAGCGCGTGCTGGAGAACGTGGTGGTCTACCGCGCGCGACGCGGCGAGAGCACGCCGACGCTGCTCGCGCAATGGACGCAATAGTCCATCGGCTCTCCGCCTGGGACGGGTTTTCGCTCGTTGTCCGCGAATGGCGCGACGGCGACACGCGTGCGCCACTGCTGTGCCTGCCTGGCATCGTGCGTACGTCGGGCGACTTCGAGACGCTTGCACATGCGGTTGGCGCCGGGCGGCGCGTGGTCGCGCCGGACTATCCCGGCCGCGGTCAGTCGGGACGTTCGCGCGACATCGCGCGATATGCGCCGGAGGCCTGCCTGCGCGATGTGCTGGACATCTGTGCCGCGCTGCACCTGCACAGGGTGATCGTTGATCGGTACCAGCTTCGGCGGACTGCTCAGCATGGGTCTCGCGGCGGCGCGTCCGTCGTTGTTCAGAGCCGTCGTGCTCAACGACATCGGCCCCGAACTCGGCAGCGGCGGCACCGAATTCGTGCGGCGATTCATCGGCCACGACGCCGCATTCCGCGACATCGATACGGCGGCCGCGCATCTGCGCGCGGTCTGCCGCCGCTTTCGCTGGACGGTGACGAGGCATGGCGCGCGATGACAGCTCTCACCTACGCGCCCGACGGCTGACGGAACACTGCGGCCATTGTGGGACACGCGCATCGCGCGGCTGCTGAACGGCAGGACGCCTGATCTTTGGGCCTTGTTTCAGGGACTGGCGCATCTGCCCTTGCTGTTGGTGCACGGCGAGGCGAGCGACATCCTGCTGCCAGCCACAGTGATCGCGCATGCAGGCAGATGCGCCCCGACATGATGCTGGCAACGCTTCCGGGCATTGGCCATGCGCCGACGCTGACCGAGCCCGAGATGCTCGCGGCGCTGCGGACGTTCATCGATCAGGTCGAATGAGAGCGTCGCGCCTGATCGCCAGTGGCTTTGGCTGCGGGTTTGTACCGCTTTGCCCCAGGCACGGTCGCATCCGCCGCAACATTGCTGCCAGGCGCGCTGCTGCTGCACGCCTCCCCTGCCCTGCTTCACTGCGGCAGCCCTGGTCACGACAGTCGGCGGACTGTGGGCGATCCGTGCAGCTCAGGTTGATGGCGATCCCGGCTGGGTGGTGATCGATGAAATTGCGGGACAGCTCCTCGCGCTGTGCGGACTGGCGCGCGCATCGTTGGCCGGCGTGCTTGCCGCATTCCTCATCTTCCGCTTTCTCGACGTGGCAAAACCAGGCCCGATCGGTTGGGCCGATCGACAGGTCGGCGCGGCAGGCATCATGGCAGACGATGTGATCGCCGGCGTGATCACCGCCGGCATCGTTTGGGCGATCAATTCACATTGGCCGAGCATTCGTTATTGTAACGTTGTAATAATACTGTCACATGGCGCGCATCTTGCGCTCGCCAACTCCCTGCGGTGTCATCGCCACAATAGTCGGGGGGCACGAAGCATGCCACTGGAATATGTCCAACCCGACGACTTGCTGCCCATGGCGGAGCGGCGACAGGCCGGCCATGACCTGCGCCGGTTGGTGCCGCGTCGGCTGCATGCAACCTGGAAGCCTCTGCCGGATCGTCGCGATCCGCTGGATATCGCTGATCGAGACCAGCCGCCACCGCATCTCTTCGCTGTTGCCGATCCGCTATGGCCGCATGCAGCCATCGGCCTTCGCGTTCCTGCGCGGTTCCGCCGCGGTCATGGCGGCGGACCTTGCCACCACGCCGACCAGCGGCATCTGGGTGCAGTCCTGCGGCGACTGCCATCTCGGCGAATTTCGGCATCTACGCGGCAGCGGACGGCACCCCGATCTTCGACATCATCGATTTCGACGAAACGCTGCCGGCGCCGTTCGAATGGGACCTGAAGCGCCTTGCCACCAGCGTTGCGGTCGATGCGCGCGGCCGCCAGATGCCGGAGCATGCCTGCCGCGATCTCGCTCGCCAGTGTGGTCACGGCATATCGTCAGCACATGGCGAAACTCATGCGGCTTGATCCGCAACGTCGCATGGCGTTCGCGCGTCGATGTGACAAGAGTGTTGCAGCGCATCGGCGACGCCAAGCTACGGCAGCGCGAACTGAAGCGCCTGCACATCGCGGTCGAGGCGCATCGCAGCGGCTATCGCAAGCTGCTGGAGCGTCGCAAGTCCGGCTGGCGCATTCGACCGCGGCCGCCGCTGATCCCGGCATTCGTGTCGCCGAATGACGACACGCTGGAAGTGGTCGCTCACACTGCGTTCGAGGCTTACAAGGTGAACCAGCCCGAGGAACGCGGTGTGCTGCTCGACCGTTACCGGCTGACCGATGTCGCGTTCAAGGTCGTGGGCATCGGCAGCGTCGGTACGTTCTGCGCCCTCGGCCTCTTCACCAACCGCGATGGCGCCACGCTGCTGCTGCAACTGAAGGAGGCGCAGCAATCGGTGCTGGCGCCGTATGCCGCACCGAGCGTCTATCTCAATCAGGGGCAGCGCGTGGTGACCGGGCAGCGCATCATGCAGGGCGAGACACGACATGTTCCTGGGATGGACGCAGGAACATGGCAGCGATCAGTACTGCTACGTGCGCGAGCTGAAGGAACTCGCGACTCGCGGCGATCGGCGAAACGATCGCTGACGCGTGCGCTGCCATACTACGCCACGCTGTGCGGCATGACGCTGGCCCGCGCGCATGCGCGCTCCGGTGACGCTGCAAGGATTGCCGGCTACATGGGATCCGGGAGCTCGTTCGATGCGGCGATCGCCGACTTTGCCTTGGCCTATGCCGGTCAGGTGGAAAGCGACTGGAGGGTCTTCGTCGAGGCGATCAAGTCCGGCGTCATCGAGGCGCGCCGCGAATGATTGCTCCGTCGTCATAGCCTGCGCAGGCCATGACGACGGAAGTCGAAGCACCTATGCCGCAGCAGGCCCTCGCGAGCTAATAGCACGCGCAACCGGGCGTCGGGCCACCATCGGAGCGCACCACGTGATGGTCGATCCATTCGGCCACCAGACGCCGCGCCTCGTTCAGCGAAGCCTCCGGATGATGAATGCGATACAGCGCGGTGCAGGCCTGGAATGCGACCATGTCATCCGAGCCCAACTGACGCAGGTCGCGATAGGCGGTGACCACCGCGCGCTCGCAGCGCCGGGCGATCTGGCTGACGTCGTGACCCATCGACGGACGATCCTCTTTGTTGCGAGTCACTCGCAATTGACTCGGCAGGATAGGTGGCCGATCCAATCTGGGCAATATGCTGCTTTGTCAGGCCAGCAACCCGGCTGCCTGGGCAATCTCCACGTCGGCGGCGCCGATCCCCCATTCCGCCAGCACAGATCCGCAGGTCCGCCGCGCCAGGCGGCTCAGGTGGCGTCGGCTGACCGAGCGGCGTGCGGCTGAAGCGCGGTGCCGGCGCGGGCTGCCGCACGCCATCGACCTCGACGAAAGTCGTTACGCGCGCGGTTGTGCGGATGGTCGGGCGCCTCCTCCATCGACAGCACCGGCGCGAAGCAGGCGTCGCTGCCTTCCAGCAGCGCGCACCATTCGTCACGTGTGCGGGTGCGGAAGCGCTCAGCCAGGCGCTGCTTCGTCTCTGGCCAGCGCGAGCGATCCATCTGAGGCGGCATTGTTGCGGGATCGATCTCCAGCAGACGCAGAAGTTCGGCGTGGAACTTCGCCTCGATCGCCGCCACCGAAACGTAGCGGCCGTCCGCGCATTCGTAGACCTCGTAGAAGTAGGCGCCTGAATCGGTGACGTTGCCGCCGCGGCCGCCATCCATGCGGCCCGCCGCCTTGGCACCGTAGATCGAGGTCATCAGCGACGAGGCGCCGTCGACCATCGCAGCATCCACCACCTGGCCCCTGCCCGACTGCCGCGCCTCGATGATCGCGGCGAGCACGCCGACGACGAGATACAGCGCACCGCCGCCGAAATCGCCGACCAGATTCAGCGGCGGCGTCGGCGGCCCTCCGGCGCGGCCGATCGCATGCAGCGCGCCGGTGAGCGCGATGTAGTTGAGATCGTGGCCGGCGGCGTGTGCCAGCGGCCCCTCCTGGCCCCAACCCGTCACGCGCCCGAACACCAGGCGCGGATTGCGGGCGAGACAGATATCGGGGCCGAGCCCGAGCCGCTCCATCACCTTGGGACGGAAGCCTTCGATCAGCGCATCCGACTGCTCGATCAGCCGCAACGTCAGAGCAACAGCCTCCGGGCGCTTGAGGTCGAGACGGATGATGTGCCGGCTTCGCTTCAGCACCTCGAACTTCGTCGGCAGCGGCAGGCCGAGATCGCTGTCCGCAATGCGGTCGATGCGCAGCACGGTGGCGCCCATCTCGGCGAGCATCATCGCCGCCATCGGACAAGGCCCGATGCCGGCGAATTCGATCACCCTGATACCAGAGAGAGGTCCCATCCGAGGACCCTAGAGCGGCACGCAGGCGGCCGGCAATCCAGCGGCGGCCGCGCTCATGGAACAGGGCTTTCTTGACCGGCAGTCGGCTGATCATCTAACTGCCCGCAACATCGTGTCGTGGGAGAGGATGATTCGCAGTTGCAGCGGCCTGGTCGCGGCGAGGACGTTGCTGCCGGGTGTCTCGAACGGGCCGACAGAGCGGTCGTTTCGGAGTGCGCGGAATTCTGACCTGCGACCATGAAACTGACCATTGTCATCCCTTGCTACAATGAAGCGAACACGATCGACCGGATCATCGAGGCAGTCCGCCAATCACCATATCCCGATAAGGAAATCATCGTCGTCGATGACTGCTCGGTGGATGGCACGCGGGAGAAGACTGAGATCGGCGATAGAACCCGCCGGACTGGTTGACCGCGTGATGTACCACGAGCGGAACCAGGGCAAAGGCGCGGCGCTGCGCACCGGCTTCGCGCACGCGACCGGCGACATCGTCATCATCCAGGACGCCGATCTCGAATACGACCCGAACGAATACCCCCGCCTCGTCGAGTCCCATCCTGGCCGACAAGGCCGATGTGGTGTTCGGCTCGCGCTTCGCAGGCGGCCAGGCGCATCGCGTGTTGTATTTCTGGCACCGCGCCGGCAACACCTTCCTCACGCTGCTGTCGAACATGCTCACCGATCTCGACCTCACCGACATGGAGACCTGCTACAAGGCGTTCCGCCGCGAGATCATCCAGTCCATCGATATCGAGGAATCCCGCTTCGGATTCGAACCGGAAATCACTGCCAAAATTGCCAAGCGTCGCGGCCTGCGGATATATGAGGTCGGAATTTCCTACTACGGCCGGACCTACGAGGAAGGCAAGAAAATCGGCTGGAAGGACGGCCTTCGGGCGATCTACTGTATTATCAAATATAATTGGTTCCGATGAAGATCATAAAATACTTTTTTGTCGGCGGCATCGCCGCAGTGGTCGACATCGGCCTCTTCTATCTCGGCGCCGGCGTGATCGGCTGGAACTACCTGCTCGTCGGCACCGCGTCGTTCACGCTCGCAACACTGGTCAATTACGTGATCAGCGTGCGTGTCGTGTTCCAGAGCGGCGCACGCTTCTCGCGCCATCATGAACTGGCCCTGGTCTTCCTGGTAAGCTGCGCCGGCCTGGCGATCAACCAGGCGATACTCTACACCTGCATCGCGCGCCTCTCGATCGGCATCCTGCCGGCAAAGCTTATCGCCACCGCCGGCGTCTTTCTCTGGAACTACCTGCTCAGAAGCCGCTTCGTCTTCGCCAGTCCCAGCAAGGCCGTCTCGTGATCCGTGACGCGGTCGCGCCCCGTCAAGACGCGATGCCTGGACTGGTGCAGACCTGGGCCGCAGCTTTGCTGTTCGGCGCCGTCGGCTTGGCGTTCGTCGTGGGGCCTTCGGTCGTCGATGGCCGCATACCTGGCGATATCGGCGACGCCCGGTTCAACAGTTACGTTATCGAGCATTTCTTCCGCTGGATCACCGGCCACGCCCCAAGCTTCTGGAACGCCGACTTCTTCTATCCGTTCCCACTGACCATCGCGTTCAGCGACAACCATCTCGGCAACGCCTTCGTCTACGCTGCCTTTCGTGCGGCCGGCCTCGTGCGCGAGGATGCGTTCCGCGCATGGTACGTCGTCGGGTTCGTGGCCAACTTCGCAGCCGCCGTCTATGCACTTGGCCGCCTGGGCTACGCGAGGATTCCAGTCGCCGCCGGCGCCTTCCTCTTCACCTTTGGCTTGCCGGTCATGGCACAGGAAGGCCACGCTCAGCTCATTTATCGCTTTGGGGTCCCGCTGGCCGTTCTCGCCCTCGAAGAATTCAGGTCGCAGAGACAATTACGCCACCTCGCACTCACAGCATTCTGGACGACGTGGCAGTTCTACTGCTCGATCTACAATGGCTACTTTCTCACCCTGCTACTGCTGGCACTCCTGATCGGTCACGCGCTGTGCCATAGAGGCAGTCCCATCGCCGGCCTCAGGTCCTGGACATTGGCGGCACGCAAACATTGGACCGACCCACCCGCTCGGATCAAAGCGGCGTTCCTGCTCACGATGATCGTCCTGGCCGCACTGATGGTCCTGCTCTGCGCGCCCTATGTGGAAGTCGATCGTCTGTATGGCTTTCACCGGTATTGGTTCGAGACCGCCCAAATGCTGCCCAGGCCGGCCAGCTACCTGCTGGCGAGTAATTCGCGGCTCTGGCCATCCAACGCCCGGCTATTCGATGCGCTGCCGATGCGGCACGAGCACGCCATGTTCATCGGCGCTGCCCCGCTCTTGGCGATCGCCGTGGCAGTCACGCTACGATTGGCCAACAGAGCCACACTGGACCGCCTTTTCGCGCCCACCGCGCTCGCGATCCTGCTTCTCATGCTCCTGACCCTGTGGGTCGACGGTCATTCAGCCTACCGCCTGCTCGCCCGGCTGCCAGGCGCGAATGCCATCCGCGCCGTGACGCGCATCATCATGATCCTGATGTTCCCCTTCGGCCTGCTGCTGGCTGCGTCGCTTGAACGCCATCCTCGCCGCCCGCCTGCCTCGCTGGCTCCGAACCGGCACAGTCGCAGCGTTGATCGCCCTGTTGTTCGTTCGAGGCTTCCTACATCACGCACCACACCGCAACCAAACAAGAATGGCAGGCGCGGATGGCCGCGGTTGCGGCTGAACTTCCTCCGATCCTTCCCTCCGCGCCGATCCTGCTCTTGGCACCGCAGCCAGGCCAATCCGCGCAGTGGCCTCGCGAAATCGACGCCATGCTGTTCGCACAGGATCACGGCTGGCGGACACTGAACGGCTATTCGGGCAACGCTCCGCCACGGCATCAGATCCAGGGCGAGTGCCAGGACGTCGCTATGCTTCTCTCCACCGGCCTCGCATTCCTTGGCCGCGACACCGACCAGGACTACGACGCGCTCGCCAGCCATGTCGTCATGGCCGGCTATCCACCGTGTGACGATGCGGCGCTGCGGCGCCATCCACAGGTCACCATGTTCGCCGGCCCAGTACCGGCAGAGTTGATGGCCAATGTTGCGCTGCGAATCGAGCGACTGGACGTGCGGAGTGGCCAAGTCATCATCGTCAGCCTCGATAGCCAATAATTCCTCCGCTCACGCTGCCGGCTTACTCGACCACGGCAATGCCGATCCGGCTATCGACCCGCTTCATCGATACACGGGCCGCGCCACCAGACCTGGAACATGGAGCGGGTTGGGATTCGCGCCAGGACATCGCTTTCGATGTTCCTCCCGGCGCGTCGCAGCAGGTCACGATACCAATCGCTCCGCCGGCCGAGCCCGGGACTCTACCGGGTAGCAGTCTCGATGGTGCAGGACGCGCGTGGCGTGGTTCCACGACCACGGCATGCATATTCCCATCAGCAGGCAAGCGGTCGAAGTGGACAAGGACCATACCGCCCACGTGTTGGACGGTGACCGCTGAACGCGAGGCCTGTGATACGGATCACGGTCCGCGCTTTGAATTGCCCGTCATCCCCTGCCATTGTCATCAATCCCCCGCCGCCACCGCCGGCCGGTCATGCCTGCGCATCAGCAACAACAGCAGCAGCGGCGGAATGACCGTCAGCATCATCAGCCGGAAGTCGTTGTTGTAGGCGATGATCTGCGCCTGATGCGTGACCATCTGGTCGAGCAGCGCCGCACCGTGGCGCGTCGCCGGGTCCAGCATGTGCTGCACCGTGTCGTTGCCCTGCAGCACCCGGTCGAACGGCGTGATACCGGCGGCGATATCGGCATGCGTCGTCTGGATGCCGCGCGTCAGGCTGAACGACGTGATCGAGATGCCGATCGCCGAGCCGATATTGCGCGCCAGCGACTGCATCGAGGTCGCCTCGCCGCGCAGCGACGGCGGCAGCGTCGTGTAGGCCATCACCGTCATCGGATTGAACACCAGACCGACGGCGAAGCCCTGCATGATCATGGTGAGCATCATCTCGCCCGCGGTCACGTCGGGCGTCCAGTTGCTCATCGTGTAGAGCACCCAGCCGAGGCCCACCAAGCCGACCGCCATGATCTTGCGCTGATCCACCCGCATGCCCATGCGCGCGGCGAGGAACATCGAGGCGATGATGCCGATCCCGCGCGGCGCCATCACCCAGCCGGCGGTATAGACCGGATAGCCCGCCAGGTTCTGCAGATAGGGCGCGAGCAGTGCCGACGTCGACAGCATCAGCGACGATACGCAGAAGATCATGATGATGGCGGAGGCGAAGTTGCGATCCTTGAACAGCCCGGGCGGCAGGAACGGCTTGTCGGCCGTGAACATGTGCACGACGAACAGGTAGAACGCGAGGCCCGCGATGACCGCCTCGACGATGATCTCGCGCGAGCCGAACCAGTCGAGTTCCTGGCCGCGGTCCAGCATCATCTGGAACGACGCCGGCCGCGAGCCCCAGCATGGCGAAGCCATACCAGGAGAACGTCAGCTGCGGCCGCGCCGGCGTCTCGCGCATGAACAGCATGATGCCGACCAGGGCCAGGATGCCGAACGGCAGGTTGACGTAGAACACCCAGCGCCAGGAGTAGAGATCGGTCAGGTAGCCGCCGAGTGTCGGGCCGACCATCGGGCCCATCGTGACGCCCATGGAGAAGATCGCCATCGCCTGGGCGCGGCGCGAAAACGGATAGATGTCGAGCATCGTCGCCTGCGACAGCGGCGCCAACGCCGCGCCGAACATGCCTTGCAGCAGGCGGAAGCCCACCAGTTGTTCCAGCGACTGCGCCGCGCCGCACAGCATGGAGGCGGCGGTGAAGCCGATGATGCAGATGATGAACAGCCGCTTGCGGCCGAAGCGGACCGCCATCCAGCCGACCGGCGCGGTCATGATGGCGGCGGCGATCACGTAGGAGGTCAGCACCCAGGTGATCTCGTCATAGGACGCCGACATGCTGCCCTGCATGTACGGCAGCGCGACGTTGGCGATGGTGGAGTCCAGCGTCTGCATGAACATCGCCAGCATGGCGGAGGCGGTGATCAGGCCGCGGTAGGGGACGCGGGTTGTTTCGGACATTTTTCCTGGACGTGGTCAGCGAGCCGGACGGATTGTGCGCCTGGCCGCCGCGTCGCGCTACCCGCCGGTAAGGCGGAGCTGATCAGCCCCTCGCGCTCGCCTCGTCCGGCTCCCTGCTCGGGCAGTTCAGCGAACGCGTAGATCTCCGACCAACGGGATTTCGAGACCGACGCTGGGCAGCCGCAGGACCGCATCTGGGCCGCCCTGCGCCTCGAAACTCCAGGTGCCGTCGGGCCGGCGGCGGTAGACGTGGCATGCCCGCTCGGACTGGTACAGTTCGACGATCTCCTGGGCGCCCTCGACCGCCTGAAGGTCGCCCCGTTTGGCATCGCGTTCGGTCCAGTTCCGCAGTTCCGACGGTGAGATCACCTCGAACATGACCCTTGGGATGCTCACCGCAGCGGATCAGCGCATCGGGAATCCGCGCCGTCGCACGCTGCGCCGAGCGTGGCACGGCGCCGCTGCCACTCTCCGGGCGACAGCCGTCCGGATTGCCGCGCAACCGGCTGCCGAGCGCCGTGGTCAGCCCGGCCAGAATGGCGCCATGCTCCGGCGATTGCGCGGCATGGGCGACGATCCGTCCGTCCACCAGTTCGTAGCGCCACGCATCGCCGAATTCGTGCTGATCGGTCGTCAGGAACCGCTCGGCCGTCCAGCCTTGCTCCGCGACGCGCTGGGCAACCGTCATCGATACCTCCGGACGGAGATGCTGTCGCAGCTCCGCCGCGTGAGCGAGCTAAGCCTTTACCATCGGGCACGCGCCGTCCGACAGCGGCCGGAACGCCTCGTCCGCCGGCGTGGTGCCGATCAGCTTGTACAGATCCCACTCGCCCTTGCTCTCGGCCGGCTGCTTCACCTCGAACAGATAGGCCGGTGTCAGCTTGCGCCCATCCTCGCGGATCTTGCCCGGGCCAAAGCAGTCGTCGTCGGTCGGCATCGCCTTCATGCGCGCCACCGTCGCCGCACCGTCCGCTTTCGCCGCCGCGGCTCCCATGTCGGCGACCGTCTTCAGGTAGTGCAGCGTGCAGGAGTAATCGCCCGCCTGCGCCATGTTCGGCCACAGCGTGACCTTCGGCTGGATCCGCTTCTGAAAACTCCGCGTCCGTTCGTTGAGGTCCCAGTAGTAGGTCTCCGACAGCCGCGTGCCTGCCGCCATCTGGATGCCGATCGAGCGGATGTCGGTGGTGTAGGCCACCATCGCGGCCAGGTTCATCGTACGCGTCAGGCCGAACTCGTGCGCCTGCTTGACGATGTTGATCAGGTCGGCGCCGGCGCCGCAGATGCCCAGGATCTTCGCGCCCGACCCCTGCGCCTTCACCAGGAAGGCCGAGAAGTCGGTGGTCTCCGGGAACGGATAGATCTGCGCGCCCACCACCTTGCCGCCGGCGGCCTCCACGAAGCGCGTCGTGTCGCGCTGCGTCGCGGCCCCGAAGGCGTAGTTCGGCGTGATGAAGTACCAGGAGTCGCCACCCGCCTTCACCATCGCGCCGCCGGTCGATTTCGCCTCCATGTAGGTGTCGAACACCCAGTGCATCGAGTTGGGCGTGCACGCGCTGCCGGTCACGTCCGAGCTCGCCGTGCTGGTCGGCGATCATGATCTTGTTCTTCTCCTTGCACACGCCGGCCAGCGCCAGCGCGCACGAGGTGGCGGCAATGTCGATGATGATGTCGACGCCGCGCTGATCGAACCATTCGCGCGCGAGCGAGACTGCGACGTCCGGCTTGTTCTGGTGGTCGGCGGACAGCACCTCCACGTCGAACGCGCCGGCGGCGAATTCCTGCACCGCCTGCTTGGTGCAGGCCACGCCGGTGGGCCCGTTCACGTCGCGATACGGGCCGGACATGTCGTTGATCACGCCGATCCGGACGACGGGACGGGTCTGGGCGCGCAGGCGCCCGGGAATGGCGGCACTCGCGGCAGAGGCAACGAGCAGCGAACGGCGTGACAGAGGCATGGACATTTCCTTTCGTGTGCAACGACACGATAGGCGATGGCGCCGGCCAGGCCAAAGCGCCGCCCCTCGACCAAGCCGGCGAACCGCGCCACCATCGCGCGCAAGGATGCCGCGACACGACCCCACTCGAATGCGACGCCGAACCATCGTGCTGGGCTGCGGATTCGGCATCCTCTTCGCCGCCTACCTCGCCATCGGTCTGCTGGTCATCCATAACGGCGCACCTGACGAGCTGACCTTTGCCCCCCAGTCGAACCCCTCCGGCCAGGCCCTCGAGGTCTACGCCGAGATCGTCTCTGTCGATGCTGTGCGCGACGCGATCGATCTACGGCTCGATTTCGCGACCGACCGCGATCGGCTGGGCCTCCGCTTCACCGGCCCGTCAGACCGCGACATGGTCGTCGAGGTCGGCGACGGCGACTCGGAACAGCAATTCACCTGGCATCCGGGGCAATGGATGACGTCACATCCGCTGTCGGTCGACATCCGCAGAGGGAACGTCGAGGATTATCCCTTCGACCGCTACACGGCGGCGCTGACGATCGCAGCCTACGAGGGCACCGACGCAGCCAGCGGCACGCCGGTCCCATTGCGAATTACCATGTGGAAACGTCTTCCCGGCTGGGACATCGCCACAACCGCGACACGGCCACCGGCGGCCCCCGCCACGGTCACCCTGAACTTCGGCGTACGGCGCGCCGACCTCCACATCATCTTCGCGACAACCATCTATTGCGCGATGGCGGTGATGGCGATCGTGTCGCTGTCGGCCAGTTCGCTGCTGTTCCTCGGCATCCGCCGGATGGACACCACCATGGCCGCCGTGCTCGGGGCCATGGTCTTCACCCTTCCGGGGCTGCGCAGCCTCATGCCAGGAAACCCACCACTCGGCGTGCACGGCGACAGCCTCGTTTTCTTCTGGGCCGAGATCAGCGTGGTGATTGGATTGGCACTGACTGTCGCGACATGGGCCATCGGACGCGACGATCGGTGATCGGACTGGATTCCCATTCATGTTGTTAGGCGATAGCGCTAACCCCCAACCGCTGCACGGGCTGCTCGTGCCAAGGTGGCAGAATTAGAAAGACTTCAACTCGCTCGTCATAGTGGTGCTGGCTGCCGAGACGTTGCGGCCTATCGCTGGCGAGTTCGCTTTCCTCATCTTTGCGTTGGGAGTCATTGGCACCGGACAATCGTCGCCCGGAGAGGAATGCATCACGTTACTCTCGGCCGACGGTGCACAACTCCAGGTCACATCGTCTCGGCGCGATCAGCGGGCGCGCACTGGACAGGCGCGGCGCACACGCCGTGCGCGAAGCGTGTCGAGCCTATTGGATGTTGGATCACTCGTGATCGGCAGCTATCGAAACCTCGGACCGCTCACCCGGTTTGGGTTGGCTCGTAACCACAAAAGGGGACAGCCATGCGAACCATCACCAAGATGGCTTCCTGCCTGTTGCTCCCGGCTCCGCTCGTCTCGCTGGCAACGCCTGCGCAGGCCGACGATCGAGCTTGGAACAGCGATGGTCGTGATCGCGACCCTCGCTACAGCAGCGATAGCCGCAACTATCGCTAGCCCGACTGAACAATTGAACTTTGGAGCAATCAACCATGCGCATATTTCTTGTGGCCGCTTGTATGGTCCTCGGTCTCTCGGCATGTACTGATCCCTATAGTCCTGGCCAGCGAGCCGTTGGCGGTGGCGTGATCGGCGCCGGCACCGGGGCAGCGGTCGGAGGTTTGGCCGGCGGTGGACGCGGTGCCGCTACAGGGGCATTGATTGGCGGCGGCGTTGGCGCAGCTGGCGGCGCACTGACGACACCGCAGCGCCCATACGAACCGCAATACGGCTATGCCCGCCAATATGAGCCGGATTCCGGCTATTACCGAGGCTATTGATCGTTCGTGTGAGCCCTCTGACGAGTGTCGCCGTCAGAGGGTCCACAACGTCCCACGTACAAAGCTTGCAGATCACGCCAGCGATTCGATTAACGTCTGCGACTGTCGTCCTCCCATAGCGGAGACCGCACCCAGTGTGATGCCCGGAGTGCGCTTTGCGGCGCTGTGGCCGAATTGCAACCGTACACTTTGACTCTGTGATACTGTCGATGGCATGGAGGGGCGCACGAGAGCAGTTGCCGGTTCGCCGCCAAGTGTTCCCTCTCAGTGTGGGATAATTGCGTCCGATTTCTTCAATCTTCCGTCAAAACACACGGACGCGATTGCACTTCTCAGAGCCGACGCGGTAATCGCGAGGCCCATGTCCCAGCCGCCGAACACAGCGCAATGGCTGTTCAAGGCCGAGGAAGCGCGAAGCCTTGCTGAGGTGATGCAGGACCAGACGGCAAAGCGAATTATGCTGCGAATAGCGGCCGGGTATCGCAGGCTGGCGGAACACGCTGCGTCGATGGCGGAAAGTGGCCTGCCCATCGATGAGGGCAAGATCGATGTTCTCGACTGACCCCGAGCTGGCGACGTTAATTAGGCCATTGAGACGTTGATTATTTGCCATCCGGATGTGCTCCCATACCTCGTCTCCTGCCCCTATTAGGGCAGCCTTCGCAAATTCCGGCTCGTCATGGACAAGAACCAGCCACGATCCCATGAAGGCAAGCGGGCGCCATGAAAATACAGCCCTCGGCGGCGCGCACTGACTGTCGCCACCAGGCCCACCGGACGCAATCACGGATGATCAAAGCCAAAGGAATAATTTCCTTGACACCCTGACTAACGTCCAGCTACATTCCGCGCCCGCCGCACAGCCGGAGCGCCCAATGACCCAAACAGTTCCGGAGCTCGACCCCGCCACCCTCGCCGACATGCTTCGCGCCACGCTCGCCGCGCTTCCGGTCACCCCCGACTCCTCTGCCGAAGACTTGGATGCCCAGCGTCAGGCCGCGCTGCTCGCCGTGACGGCGCTTTGCCCGCGCGACCCCATGGAGGCGATGCTCGCAGCCCGCATCGTCTCCGCCCATCATGCCGCGATGGAGTGCTTCCGCCGCGCCGCCCGCCACGACATCGACGACAACGCGGCGCTCCGTCTCCAGGGCAAGGCAATCTCGCTCGCCAACCTGTCGCTGCGCATGTTGCGTGAACTGCGCAAGTGCCAGGCAGAGCCACCCGCGTATCCGGCCGTGGAACTGCCGCAGGCAGACCTCGAACCGCTTGCCGCAATAGAGCCGGCCATCTCACAGCCACCGGCTCATCCGGCCACAGTAGTTCCCGCCACGCAGCCAGATGCACCACACGCTCCGGTCATGGACGATGCGCTTGCCAGGAACGGTCCTCAGACGGCGGCGCTCGCCGCCTGACCGACACCCGCGACGGCCATCCCATTGTTTTGCCAGTGCTATGCCGATACGCATATGATCCGGCTTGCGTGGATCAGTTTCGGCCCTTGTTCGCCATACGCTCCGGTGCCGCGCTGATCGCAGAGCCCAGGAGGGGCCGTTGACCGAAGTCGATGACGCAACCGCTCTCGGTGTGCTCGGTGACGTGCAGCTCATACGCGGCGACCAGCCAGCCGCGCTGAAGAGCTACCAGGCCTCGCATGATGTCTTCGAAAGACTGGCCAATGCGGATCCGGCAGATGCCGGAAGGCAGCTTAGTCTTGCGGCCTCCCATATCAGGATCGGCGATGTGCAGGCCGAACTGAACGACCTGTCGGCAGCACTGAAAAGCTATCAGGCTTCGCTGGCAATCGCCGGCTGTCTGGCCGAAGCCGACCCCAAGAACGCCACCTGGCAGCGCGACCTCTCGCTCGCACACGAAAAGCTCGGCGACACGCGTCGTGCGCAGGGCGACCTCGCGGCGGCGCTGGCCAGCTATCAGGCCGCATTCGCGATCAGGCAGCGTCTCGCCAGTGCGGACCCTGCAAACGTCATATGGCAGCGGGAACTAGCAGTCGCGCACAACAAGATTGGTGACGTCCGGCGGGCGCACGGGGACCTGGCGACGGCCCTGACCGACTATGGCGTCTCGCACGACGCCTTCGACCGTCTGGCGAACGCGGACCCGGCAAATGCCGAACGTCAGCGCGACGTGTCGGTCTCGCACGACAGGATCGGCGACGTACAACTTGGGCTGGGCAATCTGTCGGCGGCGCTGACGGCCTACCGCGCCTCGCTCGCAATCGCCGACCGTCTGGCCGAAACAAACCCCGGCGTCACAGGTCGACGTGACGTGCTGGTGTCGCATAACAAGATTGGTGACGTTCAGGTTCAGCTGGGCGACCTGCACGCGGCGCTGATGAGCTATCGGACCTCGCTGGCGATCGCCACCCGTCTGGCCAAGGACGACCCGGCCAGTGCGATCTGCCAACGCGATCTGTCGGTTGCCCATAACAAGATCGGCGATGTGCAGCGCGCGCGGGGTGACCTCGCGGCCGCGCTGGCAAGCTATAGAGCCTCCCAGGGTCTGCTCGACCGTCTGGCCAGCGTGAACCCGGGTAATGCGGCTTGGCAGCGCGATCTCTCGGTCGGACACAACGCGATCGGTGACATGCAGCGCACCCAGGGCGATCTGGCGGCGGCATTGACAAGCTACCAGGCCGCGCTCGCGATCCGCGACCGTCTGGCCAAAGCGGACCCGGCAAACGCCGAACGTCAGCGCGACACCTCGGTCTCGCACGACAAGATCGGCGAAGTGCAGGTCGCGATGGGCGATCTGTCCGCGGCACTGACCAGCTACCAGGCCTCGCTCGTAATCGCCGACCGTCTGGCCAAGGCTGACCCGCGCAACGCCACCTGGCAGCGCGACCTGGCAGTCTCCCATATCAAACTCGGCGACATGCAACGGGCAGGTGGTAATCTCGCCTCGGCATTGACCAGCTATGCGTCAGGGCATGAGATCTTCGAACGTCTGGCCAAAACCGACCCGAGCAACGCCACGTCGCAGCGTGATCTCTCGGTCTCGCACAACAAGATCGGCGACGTGCAACGCGCGCGCGGCGATCTGACGGCGATGCTGGCGAGCTACCAGGCCGCGCACGAGATCTTCGAGCGTCTGGCCAAAGCTGACCCTACAAACGCCCTCTGGCAGCGCGATCTCTCTGTCTCGCATAACAAATTGGGCGACGCGCAGCGCGAGAAGGGCGACCTGACGGCGGCGGTGAGCAGCTACCAGGCCGCGCTCGGGATCAGAGATCGTCTGGCCGTGGCGGATCCACGAAATGCCTCATGGCAGCGCGACCTCTCTGTCTCGCACGAGAAGATCGGCGACGTGCAAAGTGAGCAGGGCGAGCTCTCGGCCGCCCTGAGCAGCTATCAGCGCTCGTTCGCGATCCGCGCCCGTCTGGCCAAGGCCGACTCTGGCAATGCCGCCTGGCAACGTGACCTGGCCGTGAGCCATGGCCGCCTCGGGACGACCCGGATGCGGCAAGGCGCACACGACGAGGCGGCCAGCGCGCTTCGGCAAGGCCGCGAGATCATCGCACAGCTTGTCCAGCGCTCGCCGGACAACCCTACCCTGCTTGCGGACCTTGCATGGTTCGATAGCCAGATTGCCGCGAGCTAGACCCCTATCGTTACATTGTCATTGCGAGGAGCGCAGCGACGAAGCAATCTCGTTCGAATATACGCACTCACGCGCCCTCACGGGATGGTACATGCGGGTGGCGGCCATTTTTGATTCAACACAGAGAAAGCAACGCGAGAACCACCGAGGACACGGAGAAGCAACTATGCGCTTCGCGCGAAGCGATTGGGCGCCGTCTCATACCGGCAGCCCGGTCCACTGACCGCTTCGGGTGGTTCCCTGACAGTCCGGTTTGGCGATGTCCGCAAGGGCGAAGTGCGCGTTGCCCGGCAAATGCGCAGGTATTTGACCCAGGGTTCGCCGAGCAATTACTTGAGCGCCTACGGACCACACTCGAACTGGCCCCCGCGCGTCAAGCTTGCGACCGCATCGTGCAGGGCCCGGCGACGTCGTCTGCCTTGGTGCTGTCCTTGCGGGCAACGAGGCAGCGCCGATGCTCTCAAGCAGCGTGCGAGTCGCAAGGTCCGTGTTCATCTCGAGTTTCCTTCTCAAGCGGCGCCGGCAGCTTCTCGTCCAACATCGGTACCCATAGCGCCAGCACGGGATTGACGATGCTCGACCGCGAGGCGCCGCAATGCGCGGACACCCGATCCACGCGCTTAAGCACCGCCGGGATCAAACGAACGCACACCTTCGCCTTGTGCTCGTGGAAGTTCATACCGGCAGCATAGCGGAACGGTGGCCGGAACCCAGGCTTGGCGGCGGACGGTGGTCCGCCTCACGCTCTGCGAAGGCTACGGCACCCAGCCCACGGCGATCGCATCGCTCCCGCCGAGCCTACACACCCAGGTCGACAAATTCCAGAGAGAAACTTTTCAAAGAAAGGAGGTCGGGTCTTGAGAGAGGGCCATTCCCCAACCTCCTTGTTTGGTTGGTCGCAGTGTGACAGCCCTATGATTTCACGACGACCTTATTCAACCTACCCTCATCCGCACCGGCTTGCGAATGATCATTGAGGATATGGTCCAGCACGCCGTCCCACCCGTCGATTTGAGCCGTTACGATGTCCTGCGCGGCCTCCTTTGTGTCCAGTTTGCCTTTGCCGCGGAAAAAGCCGGTAGTGAAACTCGTTTTAGCGTCGATATTCAGAGGAGCCTCCAATAGTGCAGTGGGTCCAAACTTCCCGGTAGAACCACTCAATGCAACGTCCGCCCACTGCGTTCCGTTTACCCGTATTTAGACATTCTTCATGTCAAGTTCGCCATCGTTGCTGACCTTGACCTTGTACTGAAACTCATCTCCGACGTTCAGGTTCGTTCCTGCGCCGGACGTGACCGAGAATTCCTCGATCGTTGTTTCGCAGTTGTCAGTTGCATAGTTGCCAACGGCAGCTCTCAGGTCATCGATAACGCTCATAGTTTCCTCCTCGGTGCATGGTTGAAAAAAAGTGCAATACGGTATTATCCGCACGCGGTTGATTGCCCTTCGGGGCGTTCGTCAGCTAGCGTCTTTCATTTTGATTTGTGTGTTATCTGGATCACACGTTCGATTTGGCGGCGGCCGGTGGCTCTTTGCGATTGCGCAAGACTGCAAGCTTACAGTGGCGCTATTCGTCTTCATGTTCAGACCTCTGCGGGGATGAGTGAATAAGTTTCGAGAGATCGGCTGCGTCGCCGATTTCGTCAGCTCGTGGCGGACGTGCGTTCCGCCGCATCTCGTGGATTATCAAAGGTTGCGAAGAGGCCTGAGGCGGCGTTCCTGCCTCCCTACCCTTCATCGTTCCCGATGCGCGGCCGGCTGGCGGCGTGGTTCCGGGTGCTCTCCATCGTGATCATGGTCAGCTTGCCGACCTTGCGCGCGTCCAGATCGCCGGAAGCGATGAGTTCGTAACCCTCGGTGCGGCCAAGATCGCCGAGCATGGCGAGTGCTTGGATCAGCGGCACCAGCTGGGGTTCGAAAAAGGGCTTCGTCATGATGCTTCTGTTCGCCTCCATACGTTGATGTAGGCGAACGGTAACGGCGACTGCGCTAGGCCCTATGGCGCTCTTTGATCCAGGCGATGCCTAGCGCGCGGGACACTGGCGGGTATCTCCGATGCGACACCCGAGCCAGCCAGTCCTCCGCCGAGGCAAGCTGTGTCCGGGCGTCTGGTTTCTGGGTCGGCTGGCAATCCGGCGCACGGGGGAATGGGGGAATGGCGTCGACAGCTGACG
Source organism: uncultured Alphaproteobacteria bacterium (assembly GCA_963776505.1). GTDB lineage: Bacteria > Pseudomonadota > Alphaproteobacteria > Acetobacterales > Acetobacteraceae > JAMXLO01. The sequence continues at coordinate 12,331 of CAVZNH010000083.1, read as the reverse complement.
GTTCCAACGGAGCTGGTCGCGTTTACTTCCTCAGCCTCGTCGCCGAAAGCCGCCAGTCCGTTTTCCGCCATCAGTCCGAATGAGTTCAAGAAGCACTAGCGCATCCTGGACCCTAGGGATTTGCCCGTACGTACACCCCGGGGGAACCCGGTGCATGCGTCATGGCCTGCCGCATGCGCGGCGAATTGGGCGAGGAATGTTGCTGTTGCTCCTTCCACTCCGGGCTTTCGGGCACGGCCGTACTGGCAAATTCGTAGACCGTGCTGTAGCCGCTGGTACCCTCGAGAACCCGATAGCGGCGGGCGTAGATCACTCCCGGCACCTTGCGGTAGCCTGGCACATACTCCCCACTGTACCAGGCGTTCCACTCCGCATCGACCTCGGCGGGGACGGACATACGGCCAATCTGCAACACCGGCGCCATGCCACGCTCCGGCATTTCAATGCCGTCCGGGTAAATTTGTTCCCCGACAATTCGTGTCAAATTCTTCCCAATCACGGACGGCGAGACTTTCTGTCCCCACGGCGTCCGCGGCCGGTTGGTAAACGCCGGCGTCTGCATCACCGCCACGCTTTCCAGTTCATAGCATGCCAGGTACTGCGGGCCACCCTTGACTGCTTCATAGCGGGAAGCTGAGAGAATGCCGGGCACCGACAGCAATTCCGGTAGATGTTCCTTGTTATACCACTCGTTGAATTCCTGCGTGTCCTTGGCGTCGATATCAACGTACACCATGAAGATCCCGCGACCTTTTTGTGCCATGTTCCCGTCTCCTCTTTGAAGCGTAGCCGCCATCATTTTGCCTCGTCTCGTTGGCACCCGGCCCTAACCCTGGAGCCCAGGAGATACGAGACCACCAACTGGGGAGCCATATTAGCTGACATTCCCCAAATTCCGGAGCTGTTGAGCGCGATTGTCGGTCTCATCTAGGCACACCGCAATGAAATTCGGGCACAACCGGCGTGCGCGAAAGCGACACCAACAACCCGCCGAGCGACTAACGTTACCGCGCCTGTCGTCGACTTTACCGATTGGATAAGTGCGTCGATTTACGACGGAATTTGGCCGAGATAGTTGAGCTTACCGAGATTGACGCCGGTGCTGCGGATGATGTCGTATGCCGTCGTCGCGTGGAACTGCACCTGCAACATCGCGAAATGGTACAGGTAGTTCTGACACTTGAACTCACGCGGCTGGCCACCCATCGGGACCGTGATGACGGTATCTTCCTTGCCGTCGAGCTGATCCGCGCGTAGCCCCTTCAGGAAGTCGACGGTCTTGTCGATGCGTGCCTGCATCTCGGCGAAGCTGTTGTCTTGGTCGGGGAAGGACGGCAGGCTAATCCCGGCGACCCGGCCGGCTCCGCAGGAATGAGTGCAGACCTGCCGCACCTGGCGCTCGAGCGGGAACATGTCGGGAAAGAGCCGCAGGTTCAGCACCACGGTGGTATCCCATTTCTGGGCCGTGGCGTGCTCCTCGGCCTTCTGCAGCACAGTCTTGAGGCCACCGAGCAACTGCAGGCATACCGGCACAAAGCCGCTGTACATCGTGACTGCCATGGGACCCTCTCCTTGTGGGATTAGGAAAGATTGCGGGCGATCTTAGCCCGTGCCATCGAGGAGACAAGCCGGATAAGGATGCCGCTACCGCACCCGCGGCAATTCCGTGCGCACTGCGCGCCGGCGAGGGGTCGAACGGCCGCTTTGGGTCGAGAGCAGTCATCCAACAGCGCCGCTGGTATCGGCGCCCTCTGCGGTTCTCGCCTACCTTCTCTGCAGTGAAACCAGTGACGTCAGCCCTTCAGATCGAGCACGACAGGTCCCGAAACCGCATCCGTGACACCCATCCCGCCGCCAAGACCCTCCAGCGTGTCGCGGAAGCTGTCGAGCGTCGCGATCATCCGCGCACGTGCGTTCGCCAGCGCATGAGCGTCCGCCCATTCCCCAACCAGGCAGTAGCTTCGCTCGCCTGTTCTGAGCATCACGCCGCGCACCAGTCCAGGCCAATCGGCCTTGCCGGCGCGATGGGCGTCCAAAAATGCCTCATCCTGCCCGGGCTTCACCCGGAACCTTACGACATTGAACGTGGTCATAGCGGCTCCCCTCATTCATCCCAGGCCTGGATCGCCGTCTGGCGCGCGATCCTACCGCCGACAAGCTCCAGCGTCGCTGCGCAGTACACCCGCTTGCCGTCGGGATAGGTGCAGGTCTGGGTGAACGCGAGCCGGTCGCCATCAGCGACAGCAGTGTCAACCCGATGCGTCATGGTACGCCCGCACACATCGTCATAATACGCAGCGATGGCGTCGCGGCCCTTGATCTCGCTCGGCCGGCTCGGCGGGTTCATCTGATCCACGATCCGCAGCACAGCATCGTCGGCATAGAACCCGGCAAGCGTCGCGCCGTCGCGGGTCTCGATCGCCCGGCGCAGTGCCGGCACAGTGAGTGTTGTCATCTTCGTCATGTCCTTCTGTTGCAGTGTTCGATTACGGGCGAGCCTCCAGCACCAGGTTGAACGGCGTCTCCGTCGCGCGGCGGAAACGGGTGAACCCGCCGCCGGTGATCACCTCGCGCAGTCGCAGTTCTCCCGCCTGCGCGCCGAGAGCGAGGCCGACCTCCTGCGACAGCGATGCGGGGGTGCAGATCATGGTCGACGCGGCGTAGTAGATGCGGCCGACGGGATTAAGGTTGTCCACCAGCCGGTCATGCGCGAACGGTTCGACGACAAGCCACGTACCGTCGCTGGCGAGAGCGGCATGCACATGTGCAGCCGCGCCGACCGGATCACCCATGTCGTGCAGACAGTCGAAGCAGGTGATCAGATCGTATTCGCTCCCGGGGAAATCCTTCGCGGACGCGACCTCGAAGACGATGCGATCCGCCACGCCCGCCACCTCGGCTGCCTCGCGCGCCGCCTCGATCGACGGCAGGTGATAGTCGAAACCGAAGAAGCGCGACGCCGGGAACGCCTGCGCCATCAGAATCGTGGATGCCCCATGACCGCAGCCAACATCGGCCACCGTCGCACCGCGCTGCAGCTTCGCCGGCACATCGTCGAGCGCCGGCAGCCATTCGGAGACCAGGTGGTGACGATAGCTGGTCCGGAAGAACCGTTCGGTGCCACAGAACAGACAGCGATGGTGCTCATGCCAGCCAACGCCGCGCCCGGTACGGAATGCCTGCTCGACCCGTGACGTCGCCCGGAACGCCGCTTCGGCAACCTCGAAGAAGCCGGCAAGAAACGCGGGGCTGCCTTCCTGGGCAAACACCATCGCCTGCTCCGGCTCGAGGTGGAACAGGCCAGTGTCGGCATCATACGCGACGTAGTCGGACGCCGCCTGGGCCGCGAGCCATTCACGGACGTTGCGTTCCGCGGTGCCGGTGCGTCCGGCGAGCGTCGCGGCAGTCATTGGGCCCCCGTCGGCGAGTGCCTTGTACAGCCCCAGCCGGTCGCCCACGATGACAAGTGCCGCGCTCAGCGTGGCCCCCATGTCGCCCAGCATCCGCCCGAGAAAGCTGTTCAGCCGCGCTTCATTGACCTCTGCCTGTCCCGCCACCACCTGCTCCCCAACCTCGCTCCGATGTTGGGGATGATGGCGTGGCTACGGCGATGGCGCTTCGCCCAAACGAGCCAGTCACGCATGGCTCCTTCGGTGCATCCAATGACCAACGAATCGTTTCAGAGCAGCCCGTGCTGCACTGCGAATGCCGCGGCCGCCGAACGATTGGCGAGATCGAGCTTGGTTAGAATGTTGGCGACGTGGCGCTTGACGGTATGCTCGCTCAGGTCGAGCGCCGTGGCTATTTCTGCATTGGTCATGCCGCGGGCCACAACGACGAGAACCTCACGCTCGCGCGGACTGAGCGACGCAACGGCCGGCGCGTGGCGCGCTGGAGCTCGAGCAGCCGACACGCCGCTGTCGCTGAGGACGAGAAGCCGAGGGATATCGGTTTCGCCAACGGCGACACGATCACTCGCGTCGGCAAAGCGCATGCCGGAGCCTGGAACAATGTCGCGCACGGTAGTCGAGACCAGGATCTCGCCCGAACGCGCCAATCCCGCAATGGCAATGGCGGCATGCACCGCGGCACCACCGATCTCTTCGCCGGCGATCTCCACTTCGCCGGTGTGGACACCGCCACGCGCGATCATGTCGAGCTGTTCAGCCGCCTCGCGGATGGCGAGGCTGCAGTTCAACGCGCGAACCGGACCGTCGAACACAGCAGTGGTTCCATCCGGCCGCTGGCCGATCTCGCGCCCCCGGTACTGCCTGAGCACGTTCCCAACGGTTTCGCGGAACCGCGCCATACGATCGAGCCATGAGCGCGCGATGCCTGCGCGTTGGCTGACGTCGACCGACAGCACGGTCGCAAGCACGCGGTCAGGCTCCGGTGTCGGCCGGACCCCGGTCAGAAATTCCTCGATCTCATCGACCACGCGATCGGTGTCACCGACCCAGATCGGGTGATCGGTGCCGGGTATCTCCACGTATTTCGCGCCCGGTATGTGTGCCGCAAGGTAACGGCCCCCCGCGACCTTCACCCGCGGGTCATGATCGCGATGGATCACCAGTGTCGGCACGCGCACCGTCGAAAGCACGTCACGCACATCGATCTGTCCGTTCATTCGAGCGAGTGCGATGGCGCCCGCCGGACTGGTTCCCAGCCGCTCGAACCGGGCCCACCAGTTACGGAACCGTTCGTTGTTCACCATGTTCGGGGCAAAGCTCTTCAGGCTCGTGCCTGTCCCCCAATTCTCCTCGGCCGACGCGACGAATTGCTCGACCTGCTCCGGCGACAGCACCCACGAGTAGAAATGCGCATAGGCGCCATACAGGATCAGCGCGCGTGTCCGCTGCGGGTAGGTCGCGGCGAACAGGATGGACATCGGCCCGCCCTCCGACGCGCCGATCAGCGCGGCCTCCCGCGAGCCTGCCGCATCCATCACCGCGCGAACGTCATCCATGCGCGTCTCGAGATCCGGCATGTCGTTGACCCGGTCCGACAGGCCGGAGCCACGCTTGTCGAACACAATGAACCGCGCGATCGAGCCCAGACGATTGAACAGGTGGCTGAGGCCGGGGTCCTCCCAATGCACTTCGAGATTGGAGATAAAGCCCTGCACGAAGACGATATCGAACGGGCCATCACCTACAATCTGGTAGGCAATGTGCACGTCGCCGCTGCGGGCATAGCGCGTCTCGGGACGCAACATGCCGGTGCCCCCTGCATTTGTCTTGATCTTAGACAAATTGTTGCCCACGGTCGAACTTGCCATGCCGGCACCGGACTCTGCCCGCTCGCGCCGCTACGCCTGCCGCAGCCCCGCCTCCCGCAGCAGCGGCAGCACCGTCTCGATGAAGTATGGCAGCTCATCCAAGAAATTCACGAACGACACCGTGGTGCCGGCAAAGCCGACATCGCTCATCCGCACCATCTCCTCGGCAATCAGGTGCGGTGTGCCGATCAGGGGATATGTGCCAGCGCCACCAACAAACCGTTTGCGGTGCAGGCGATACGCCTCGGGATCATGCGAGGAGGAAAACTTCTCCTTGGCGCCCATGTAGAAGTCCACGCTCGCGGTGTCCTCCATGCGCACCGCGTAGTGCTCGTAGTAGTCCTCGGCTTCCCCCTGCGTCGGACGGCAGACGACGTGGCAGGTGGTGAACACGCCGACCTCGCGGCCGGCCGCATGCGCCCGCGCCGCCATGTCGGCAATATGTGGGCGGCCACCTTCGATATCGACGAAAGTAGTGAACAGGAAATCCGCGGTCTTCGCCGCGAAATCGCGTCCAACTGGCGAGAATGCCGCATTCAGAGTCACCGGTCGCGGCCGCTGCAGCGGCATCGGCTGGCCGGATACCCCCTTGAGTTGATAGAAGCGTCCGTCGTAATCGAACGGCGCCCCGCCGGCGAAGATACGCTCCATGATCTCGGCCCATTCGAGACCCTGCGCGTAGCGATCATCGATCATCGTCAGGCCGAACAGCGCGAATTCCTGCGGACTCCAGCCACAAACAATGTTGAGCCCGGCCCTTCCGCCCGACGCATGGTCCACTGTCGCCAACGCCTTGGCGGCGAACACCGGATGCACCATCGGCACATGCACCGTGGAGAACAGCCCTATCTGCTGCGTTACTCCAGCCAGGGCAGCCGCATAGGTCAGCGTTTCGAAACTCCATTCGCGACTGTTCATTTCGCCGCCGAACCCCTTCCAGCGCGCGATCGGCAGGAAGAACTCGATGCCGGCACGGTCGGCCATCTGCGCGACCTCAACCACCTCGTTCCAGCGAGCCGGCCAACGCTCCGGCACGCGCGTGAGCGTCAGGCCGCCATCAGCATTGGCAGAAAAGATCCCCAGCTTGAACCGATTGGGACCGTGCATCGGATGGACCATTAATCGCCTCCTTGCCCCCCGACGGATAATGCAGGTATGTAAGGACCGGTCGTCAAGCACGGAGACGCGATGAGGATCGTTTGCATCGGCGGCGGCCCGGCCGGTCTCTACTTCGCGATTCTGATGAAGCTGCGGGACCCCGCGCATCACGTCACCGTAGTTGAGCGCAATCGGCCGGATGACACGTTTGGCTGGGGCGTGGTGTTCTCCGATGAGACCCTGCGCAACCTCAACGGTGGCGACCCCCAGACCGAAAGGCGAATCAGCGAAGATTTCGCGCACTGGGACGATATCGACATCCATTTTCGCGGCCGCGTAATTCGTTCGGGCGGACACGGCTTCTGCGGCATCGAACGCAGACACCTGCTCAACATCCTTCAGGAACGTGCCACCGAGCTTGGCGTGGAACTGATCTTCAACCGCGAGGTGCATGACGTCGCCGAGTTCGGCGAAGCGGACCTCATCGTGGCAGCAGATGGCGTCAACAGCGCGATCCGCACACGGTACGCCGATCACTTCAAGCCGTCGATCGAGGTTCGCACCAACAGATTTGCCTGGCTGGGCACACACAAATTGTTTGAGGCCTTCACGTTCATCTTTGTCGAAACCGAATTCGGCTGGTTTCAGGCGCACGCCTACCGCTTCAACGCAAATACCTCGACGTTCATTGTGGAGACACGCGACGAGACCTGGCGCGCGGCGGGCCTCGACCAAATGGACGTGGCCAGTCAGTCGGCTTCTGCGAACGGCTTTTCGCGCCTTGGCTCGACGGCCACAAGCTGCTGACCAACATGCGTCATTTGCGCGGATCGCAGTTCATCAACTTCCACCGCGTATCCAACGAAAGCTGGTCGATGGACAATGTCGTGCTCATGGGCGACGCGGCTCACACGGCACATTTTTCCATCGGATCTGGGACAAAGCTCGCTCTGGAGGATGCCATCGGTCTTGCCCGGTCATCGACCAGTCTCCGCGACGACATTGCGAGGGCGCTCTCGCTATGAGTCGGAACGCCGCGTCGAAGTGCTCAAGCTTCAATCCGCCGCGCGAACTCGACCGAATGGTTCGAGAATGTGGCACGTACACCAACCTGGAGCCGGAGCAGTTCGCCTACAGCCTGCTGACGCGCAGTCAGCGTATAAGCCACGAGAACCTGCGCCTTCGTGACCGTGCGTGGCTCGAAGGAATGGAGGGCTGGCTTGCTGCGCGTGCCAATGGCGACACGTCGAACCGGCCGCTTCCGCCTATGTTCCTGCCGTTCCGCCTGCGTGATATGCAACTCGTGAACCGCGTCGTGATGTCGCCGATGGCGACTTACAGTGCGCACGACGGCCTGCCGAACGACTTTCACCTCGTCCACCTCGGCGCGCGAGCACTGGGAGGCGCAGGTCTCATAATCACTGAGATGACCTGCGTGACACCCCAGGGTCGCATCACCCCTGGCTGTGCCGGCATGTATACGGATGCCCACATGCAAGCCTGGCAGCGCATCGTGGACTTTGTGCACGGCAATGCCGCGGCGAAGATCTGCCTGCAGCTCGGCCATTCCGGACTGAAGGGATCGACGAAGCTGGGCTGGGAAGGCATGGATGAGCCGCTCGATGCCGACAATTGGGAAGTGATCGCGCCAAGCCCGGTGCCATGGAGCAACCGCAATCAGGTACCGTGCCCGAATGACTCGTGCCGACATGGACCCCGTATGCGATGTGTTCGTGCATGCCACGCGTTACGCAGAGCAAGCCGGGTTCCACATGGTCGAACTGCACGCGGCACATGGTTACCTGCTGTCGTCGTTCATCTCGCCACTGACAAATCGCCGGACTGACGACTATGGCGGCAGCCTGGAAAACCGGCTGCGCTTTCCACTGGAAGTCTTCACAGCGATGCGCACCATCTGGCCTGCGCATAAGCCAATGTCAGTGCGGATCTCGGCCACCGACTGGGTAGAGGGCGGCATAACGCCGGACGATGCGGTGTTGATCGCTCGAGCCTTCAAGGACGCGGGTGCGGATCTGCTGGACGTATCCGCCGGTCAGAACTTCGATCGAGGCAAAACCGGTCTATGGCCGCATGTTCCAAACGCCATTCGCCGACCGCATCCGCAACGAGGTCGGCATCGCCACGATGGCCGTCGGCAACATAACAGAGCCTGATCACCTGAATTCCATCATCGCGGCGGGCCGTGCGGATCTGTGCGCTCTGGCCCGGCCCCATCTGTCCAACCCGCATTTCGCATTGCACGCCGCGGCGAACTTGGCTACGCCGAACAGGCGTGGCCCGAACAGTACTTGCCCGGCAAGGCACAGCTCGAACGCACGGTGCAGCGCGACGGCGAAGCGGCGATCATCATATGACGCAGTCGCGCCGTGCGCTCGTCACAGGCGGAGCCAAGGGTATCGGACTGGCGATCGCCCGACGTCTGGCGCAGGAAGGTGTTACCCTCGCACTGCTCGGCCGCGACCGCGACGCATTGCAGGCCGCTGCCGGTGAACTCAACGCCGCATATCAGGTCACGGACGTGACAGAGCCCGAGGCACTCGTCGCTGCCATCGCGCGGCTCGGCCCATGCGACATTCTGGTGAACAATGCCGGCGCAGCCTCCTCGCAGCCCTTCCTGAAAAGCATGGCGCAGGACTGGACTTCCATGTTCGCCGTCAATCTGACCGCGGCTTGTCACGGCATGCCAGGCCGCTCTGCCACACATGATCGCCCACGGCTGGGGCGCATCGTCAATATTGCCAGCACCGCTGGTCTGAAGGGCTACGCCTATACCGCGGCGTACAGTGCAGCGAAGCATGGCGTGATCGGCCTGACCGCAGCCTGGCGATCGAATTCGCCCAGACCGGCGTGACCGTGAACGCCGTGTGTCCCGGCTTCACCGACACCGACCTGTGCGCCGCGCAACGGATACCATCGCGCGACAGACCGGGCGCAGCGAAATGGAAGCCAGAGCGGCGCTGACGCGTTATAATCCCCAAGGACGACTCGTGCGGCCTGAGGAGGTCGCCGAAGCCGTGGCGTTCCTCTGTCGCGACGCGGCCTCGGCCGTCACCGGCCAGGCGATCGTGGTGGCCGGTGAGAAGTAACATGAGCGAGACACATCGCATCCTGCAGCCTGCAGCGTGGCCGCGCCCGTCAGGTTACAGCAATGGCATCGTTGCCAAGGGATCCACCGTGTATCTCGCCGGACAGATCGGTTGGGATGCCACAACCGGTCGTGTGGTCGAAGGCATGGCGGCGCAGGTCGAGCAGGCACTGCACAACATCGTCACGGTTCTGGCCGAGGCAAACGTCTCACCGGCGATATCGCTGCGATTGACCTGGTTCGTGACTGACATGGAGCAATACAGACTGGAAACCAAAGCGATTGGGCAGGCTTATCGCCGCGTCATGGGCAGGCATTTTCCGGTAATGTCGGTGATTGGCGTGCACTGCCTCGTGGAGCGCGGTGCGCTGGTGGAAATAGAGGCGACCGCGGTTCTGCCGACATGACAACCGGGATCGACTCCCGCGCACGCGACAATTTCGCTCGCGACAATCTGCCGCCGCACGAGCAATGGCCCGACCTGTTGCTGGAAGGGCTGCACTACCCGGATCAGCTCAACTGCGTGACTGCACTGCTGGATCAGCAAATTCTTGCCGGGAACGGCGCACAGCCGTGTCTGCGCTCGGCGGTCGAGGCCTGGACCTATGCCGATCTGCACGCGCGCGTGAATCGCATCGCCAATGTGCTGACGCGGCAACTCGGCATGATCCCTGGCAACCGCGTGCTGCTGCGTGCACCGAACACGCCGATGATGGTCGCCGCCTATCTCGCCGTGATCAAGGCAGGCGGCATCGCCGTGGCGACCATGCCGCTGCTCCGCGCGGGAGAACTCAAAACGATCATCGACAAGGCACGCCTCACGCTTTCGCTGTGCGATCACCGGCTGTTGGCCGACCTCCAGACCGTGCAGCACAGCTGCGCAGATCTCCGCATTGTCGCAATGGGTGGCAAGAAGCCAGATGACCTCCTGGCAATGATGGCGGGCGAAGCGGACAATTTCTCCGCCTGTCCCACCAGAGCAGACGATGTGTGCCTGATCGCATTCACCTCCGGCACAACCGGTGAACCGAAGGGCACCATGCACTTTCATCGCGATATGCTGGCAACCTGCGACACGTATGGCGCGCAGGTGCTGGTGCGCGACCTGACGACATCTTTATCGGCAGCCCGCCGATCGCATTTACCTTCGGACTTGGTGCGGCAGTGCTGTTTCCGCTGCGCGTCGGTGCCAGTTCGATCCTGCTCGAGCAGGCGTCCCCGAACAGCTCCTGGAGGCAATCGCAGCATGCGGCCGACGGTTTGCTTCACAGCCCCGACCGCCTATCGAGCCATGCTGAGCCGGATGCAGCCGGGCGACATTGGCAGTTTGCGAATTGTGTCTCCGCGGCGAACCGCTGGCGAAGCCGACATGGGACGCATGGCATTCGGCAAACGGTATTTCGATCATGGACGGTATCGGCGCCACTGAAATGCTGCACATCTTCATCGGCGCGCCGGTGGAGCAGATCAGGCCAGGTGCCACCGGCATTCCTGTGCCCGGCTATGAGGCGAAGCTGATCGACGAGGATGGCACTCGACCTGCCGCGCGGCAGCACTGGCCGGCTGGCGGTTCGCGGTCCGACCGGCTGTCGCTATCTCGCCGATGCACGGCAGACCCAGTATGTCATCAACGGCTGGAACGTCACCGGCGACACCTACCATCAGGATGCTGACGGCTATTTCTGGTTTCAGGCACGCTCGGACGACATGATTCTCTCGTCCGGCTACAACATTTCCGGGCCGGAGGTCGAAGCGGCACTGTCGACGCATCCTGCAGTCGCGGAATGCGGCGTCGTGGCAGCGCCTGATGCGGCGCGGGGCATGATTGTGAAGGCTTATGTCGTGCTGCGTGACCCCGACACAGCAGGCTCCCAACTGGTGCAGGCGTTGCAGGACCACGTGAAGGCCGCGATAGCCCCATACAAATATCCACGCGCGATCGAGTTCGTGCCAGCACTGCCGCGCGGAGGTACCGGTAAACTGCAACGCTTCGTACCTCGCCAACAGGCAGCCGCTGTGCCAGTCTAGGTCGCGAGAGGCTGGAGGCACTGATGAGCCAGACGGACACCGTGAACGGCGCGGAAGCCCTGCTCGACCTGTTTCGGACCCAGGGCGCAGACTACATCTTCTGCTCGCCGATCGCCGCATGGGCGCCGTTGTGGGAGGCTCTCGCCAAGCGCAAGGCAACAACCAACATCGAGAATCCGAAATATCTCAACTGCCGCCATGAGATTTTCGCCGTCGCTCTGGCTTCCGGCTATTACAAGGCCACCGGAAGAACGCAGGTGGTATTGTCCCGACCGGGCTCGGCGTGCTCAACGGCGCCATGGCGATGCGTTCGGCTTTTCACGAACACATCCCTATGGTGATCGTCTCGCCGGACACGCTGTCCCACGGCGCTAAAGCCAGACCTCGATCCCGGCCCCGAATGGCCGACGCTCCTGGTTGATCTTTCCGGTCCGGTGCGCAACAGCGAAACCGTGACGAAGTGGGCCAAGGAGGTAAAGACCAGCAGCGATCTTGCCGCTGACGTTCGCCGCGCATGGTATTTCGCGGAGAGCGTCCCTCGTGGCCCGACTTTGCTGGGTGTGCCTTTCGACCTCCTGATGAGCCCAATCAGGTACCACAAGGTGACAAGACCAAGGCTTCGCCGCTGGTCGCGCCAACCGAAAACCTTCGCGAGGTGGCAGAACTGCTTATGGCGGCAATCCTTACCGACCGCTGATCGTTACCGAGCACGCTGCGCGCACGCCGCAGGATCAGGCCGTACCGGTGGCGATTGCCGAGGGCATTGGCGCTCCAGTGTTCGAATATTGGATGCCGATTAACGCGAACTTCCCGCGCGCACA
>CAVZNH010000082.1:0-20938 GCA_963776505.1 uncultured Alphaproteobacteria bacterium | reverse complement strand
CAACGAGGATCGCGCTTATCTTTGCTGGCTTCATGCTGTTCAACTTCATGACCAATATTGGCCCCAACGCGCAGACCTACCTGCTCGCAGGCGAGGTGTTCCCGACCGAGGTGCGTGGCACGGGCGCGGGCTTCGCCGCGGCCTTCGCGAAGATCGGTGCGGTTGCCACGGCATTTCTGTTCCCCATCCTGCTCGCCAGCATCGGCACCGCTGCGCTGCTCTGGGGTCTGATCGTTACTTCGATTTTGGGCGCGGTGGTCACTTGGATGTACCGGATCGAGACGACGGGCCTCAATCTCGATCAGATAGGCCGGTAGCGCAGTCATGACGAAAAGCACTGACCCCGCCCGGTGTTACCGGCGTTGCCTGATCGCCGCAACGCTTCCGCTGGCACTGCTCTCGCTGCCGGCGCGGGCGCAGGGACCGACTCTCAATGAAACCGGTTCCACCTTGCTCTACCCGCTGTTTCAGCGCTGGATCCCCGACTACATGCGCCTTGCGCCCGGGGTCACGATCACCGCCGCCGCCACCGGTTCAGTACTGGCATTGCCGCCGCCATTTCCCGCGATGCGCATATCGGTGCGATGCCGGACTGAAACTCGATGGCCCGACGCTCGCGGGTATCTATGACGGTCGTATCACGGAATGGGACGCCGTACCGATTGCCGGGCTGAACCCGCATATCGAATTGCCACACCAGCCAATCGTGCCGATCCGCCGTTCGGACGCCTCGGGCGACACCTTCATCTTCACGCAGTTCCTGGATTTCTCAGCCCAGAGTTGGGAGAACCGCATTGGCTACGGCACCAGCATCGCCTGGCCGGGTGTGGCTGGAGAAAAAGCCGCCGGCGGCAATGAGGCTATGGTGGAGGCGCTGGCCGCGCCCCCGTATTCGATCGGCTATGTTGGTGTGAGCTACCGTGACGCGATTGCGAAGGCCGGGTTGGGGACTGCGCCGCTGGGGAACCAGAGTGGCAAGTTCGTGCTCCCGAGTGCGGATACCATCAGTGCCGCAGCCTCAGTGCTCGACCCTCGCACGCCGGCCGATGAGCGTCTGAGCCTGGTGTTCGCGCCGGGGGATGACTTATATCCATTGGTCAACTACGAGTACGCGGTGATTTCCATCAAACAGGCCAATCCCGAAACTGCCGCGGCACTGCGCCGCTTCCTGCTCTGGGCCGTCTCGATAGAAGGCGGCAACGCCCAGCAATACGTCGGCCCCGTCGGATTTATTCCGCTGCCCGACTTCATCCGCGCGCTGAGCGAGAACCAGATCAACCGGATCAACTAGGCATGGTTCTGCCTTAGAACAGTTCTGCCACGTATCGGACATACTGCCGTGATGTGATGTGCGATCGCATCATCGAGGCCATGCAGGATGTCTCGGCTTGTCGTCGTCTCCAACCGCGTGGCGCCGATCACGGAAGGTGAGCCAACCGCCGGCGGACTGGCTGCCGGCGTGCTGGATGCGTTGAAGCAGAAGGGCGGCATCTGGTTCGGCTGGAGCGGCGAAATCACCGACGATGCCGCGTCGCCGCGCGCATGTCGAGCGGACGGTCGGACCGATCACGCTCTACACGGTCGATCTGTGCCGGCGCGACTACGACGAGTTCTATCGCGGCTTCGCCAACGGCACGCTGTGGCCGACGCTGCACTATCAGATCGGCCACGCGCATTTCGATCTGGGCGGAGTTCGCCGGCTATCGCCGCGTGAACGCGCTGTTCGCGCAGGCGCTGGCGCGTCTGGTGCGGCCGGACGATCTGATCTGGGCGCACGACTATCACCTGCTCGTGCCTGGCCGAGGCGCTGCGCGAGGCCGGGCTGCGCAACCGCATCGGGCTTGTTCCTGCACACGCCGTTCCCGCGCCGGCGGTGTTCATGACCGATCCGGCGCACGCGGAGCTGATCCGCGCGATGTGCGAGTTCGATCTGCTGGGCTTCCAGACGGAAGACGACCGCACGGCGTTCGCCGATTATGTGCTGCGGCAGGCCGGCGGCAGGGCGCTGGATGACGGGCGGCTGCAGGCGTTCGGCCGCACGGTGAAGACCGGCGTCTATCCGATCGGCGTGCATGTCGACGAAGTGCGCGCGCGAGGCGGAGGCGCCCGCCAACCGGCGTTATGCGACGCGGCTGCGCGCCAGCCTGCTCGGGCGGCCGCTGATCCTCAGCGTCGACCGGCTGGACTATTCCAAGGGCCTGCGCCAGCGCTTCACCGCGTTCGAGCGGTTCCTGGAGCGGTATCCGCAGCACCAGGGCAACGTGGTGTTCATGCAGATCGCGCCGCCATCGCGCGGCGACATCGAGACGTATCGCGAGATCCGCCACGAACTGGAAGCCGAGGCCGGCCGCATCAACGGCCGCTTCGCCGAAGTGGACTGGATGCCGCTGCGCTATCTGAACCGCGGCTTCGCGCGCAACTGCGCTGATGCCGCTTTATGCCGAGGCGCAGGTCGGGCTGGTGACGCCGCTGCGCGACGGCATGAACCTGGTGGCGAAGGAGTATGTCGCGGCGCAGGACCCGGACGATCCCGGCGTGCTGGTGCTGTCGCAGTTCGCCGGCGCGGCGCGCGAACTGGATGCGGCGCTGATCGTCAACCCGTACGACGAGGCCGGCGTCGCCGCGGCGCTTGATCGCGCCCTGGCGATGGGGCGCGACGAGCGGCGCGAACGCCACGCCGCCATGCTGGCGGTTATGCGGCACAACAGCCTGGATGCGTGGCGCGACCGCTTCGAGGCGGATTTGCGGGCCTGACGCCGACACCTATAATGCCCGCTGAATTCAGGCAGGAGCGTTCCGTAATGGGCATCAGCATCGATCCGGTCCATCCGGTGTTCGCGGGCGAGGTCTCCGGCATCGACATTTCGCAGCCGCTGGGCCGGGAACAGGTCGCCGCAATCGAGGCCGGCATGGACCGCTATGCCGTGCTGGTGTTCCGTGACCAGCCGCTTACCGACGACCAGCAGCTCGAGTTCAGCCGCAACTTCGGCGAGCTGGAGGTAACGCTGGCCGGGCAGATGGCCAAGCCGGAGGATCGCCGTCTCGGCGATCGGCTGGAGCTGGGCGACATCTCCAACCTCACCGCGCGCAACCAGCTTCGCGCGCGCGACGACCGCAGCCGGATGTACGCGCTGGCCAACCGGCTGTGGCACTCCGATGCGTCCTTCCGCGCCGTGGGCGCCGGCTACACGCTGCTGCACGGCCGCGTCGATTCCCGGCAAGGGCGGCAACACCGAATTCGCCGACATGCGCGCCGCTTACGATGCGCTGGATGACGCGACCAAGGCCGAGGTCGAGGACCTGGTCACCGAGCACTCGATCGTCTTTTCGCGCGAACAGATCGGCTTTGCCGACTACGCTGCCGGCAATGAGGACCGCCTGCGCCCCGTTCAGCATCGGCTGGTGATTACGCACCCGGTGAGCGGGCGGAAGTCGCTGTATCTGTCGTCGCATATCGGCGGTATCGTCGGCTGGCCGGTGCCCGAAGCCCGCGCCTTCATTCGCGATCTGATGGAGCATGCCACGCAGCGTCAGTTCGTCTACGCGCATGAGTGGCGGGTGAATGACCTGGTGATGTGGGACAACCGCACAGTTATGCACCGCGCGCGCCGCTTCGACGATATGAAGGAAGTGCGCGACCTTCGCCGCACCTCCATCAAGGGCACAGGCCTGATGGTCGAGCAGGCCCGCGCGGCCTGACGCCCGGCTTCTACGTGCCGCACCAGCCCGACAGGCTGCGCGCCGTGATCCGTGTCAGGATTTCTGTGCGGCCGAACAGTGCGACGCCCCTGTAGATGCGCGCCGAAATGAGATCGCGGTTCTCCACGTGGGCCGTTACGTTATAGGTGGCGCCATTCTCGGGGTCGAAGAACCAGCCGCCGCCCCATTGCGACGGGCCGTCTCGGTTGAGGCCCCAGATGATGGTTCGACCGCACATCTCGGAGGTACGCAGTGCCGGGTTGCGCAGCCACACGATCCGGCCGCACAGGCCGTCCTTGCACGGAAATATGTCGAACGCTATGCGCTGGCTGACCAGCCAGGTGCCGTCCGGGACAGCGGTCTGCGCTCTGGCCGCCGAACCTTGCATGGAGGCGAGAACGGCAAGCAGCAATATCGCACGGCGCCACATCGTACGATGGTCGAGTCCATCGAAGAGGGGACTGCATGATGACACTCAGCATCCGACCGCTCAATCCCGAGTTCGCTGGTGAGGTGTCCGGCGTGGACATCACGCAGCCTCTGTCACGCGATGAAGTCGCGGCAATCGAGGCCGGCATGGACCGCTATGCCGTACTGGTGTTTCGCGACCAGCACCTGAGCGACGATGCGCAACGCGCATTCACCCGCAACTTCGGGTCGCTGGAGTCATCGCCCGGCGGTCATATCGCAACCGCAGCCGAGCGCCGGTTGCCGCTCGACATGCAGGATGCGTCTAACCTCGACAAGGACCACAAGCCGCTTGCGCGCGACGATCGGCGGCGCATGTTCAATCTTGGCAACCGGCTGTGGCACTCCGACAGCTCATATCGTGCGGTGCCGGCGAAGTACTCGCTGCTGTCCGGCCGTATCGTGGTCGAGCGCGGAGGGCACACGGAGTTCGCCGACATGCGTGCCGCGTATGATGCGCTGGACGTCGCGACGAAGGCCGAGATCGAAGATCTGGTCTGCGAACATTCGCTGATGTTCTCGCGCGGCACACTCGGCTTCACCGAACTGACGACGCGGAGCGGGAGATGTTCCGGCCGGTGCGTCAGCGCCTGGTGCGCACGCATCCGGTAACCGGGCGCAAGTCGCTGTTCCTGTCGGCTCATGCGCGGCGCCATTGTCGGCTGGCCGGTGCCGGAGGCGCGCGCCTTCCTGCGCGACCTGTCGGAGCACGCGACGCAGCCCCAGTTCGTCTACTCGCACAAATGGCGGCAGTGGGACCTGGTGATGTGGGACAACCGCCAGACCATGCACCGCGTGACACGGTTCGATGAAAAGCAGGTGCGCGACATGCGACGCACCACGATCACCGGCGATGCGATGACGGTGGCACAGGCTGCCTGAATTTAGCGTCAGGCAAACCGCCCGCTCGCCCGAAGGGTCATATGTGAACACGTCCGCCGTTCGAGCGACGTAATGGATATTCCCTCCTTGGCCGGTCCGAGATTCAACACCCATCCGGCGATCACGACGGCGTCACCGAGTATTCATTGCCATAGACGCCCGTATAGACACGCGCGGCGGGGTCGGGTGCTCAGGTGCGATTTGCCGACGAGCGCTCCTGAGGTCGCGTTCGTCGGCGCAGTGTCCCAAGCGGTGTAGTACCGGTGAGTTTCAAGGAAGTTGTCGCCCGTATTTTGTAACGACATGTCTATTGTCGTAGCCGCTGAGCGTCCACTCTGGGTGTCTGGCGGAGCGCATCTCCAGTGTGTGGTGAGTGTGCCACGGTGCTCACTGCGGAGAAGGTGCGGTGCTCGCCATCCTCGCCATGCTCGCGCAATGAGGTGCGCTGCGCGTGGCTGCGGGTGGCTCCGCGCCTCCCATCTCCTCCGTTGTGCTCCGTGGCTTGGGCGTTGCCAGGTCGGGACGGGAAAGCAGGCTCGCCAATCGAACCGGAAAGCTTGATTTGGGAGCCCGCCGCCTGGACGTAAGCGTGGCGCTCCGGATTGAGCGTGACAATGCTGACCGGCGTCCAGTTACGCGTGTTCCCACTCCAGCGTCGCGGGTTACGTTGCCGCGCACTTTGATAGACCGCGTGGCGGGCTTTGAGCAGATGGCGATCCCGGCCGGCATGACGCTGTGCCGGGGTAACATAGCGGATGCCGCTGTGCCGGTGCTCGTGGTTGTACCACTGCACGAACTGCATCGCCCATTGTCGGGCAGCCGTCAGATCGGCGAACCCCTTGAGGGGGAACTCGGGACGATATTTCGCAGTTCGGAACAGCGCCTCGGCGAAGGCGTTGTCATCGCTCACACGCGGGCGCGAGTAGGACGGCTTGATGCCGAGCCAATGCAACATGGCCAGCACCGTCGTGGCCTTCAGGCTGGCGCCATTGTCACCATGCAGCACCGGGCGCGTCGGCATGGCATGCATACCCTCGGCGAGCGCGGTGCGGCGGGCCAAATGGGCGGCATGCTCGGCGCTGTCTGTGTCGTGCACCTCGAAGCCGACGACCTTGCGACTGTAGAGGTCCAGGATCAGGTAAAGATAGAACCATCGTCCCTGGACCTGCGCCGGTAGGAACGTCACATCCCAGCACCAGACCTCACCGGGGCGGGTGGCGATGTGCGTGCGCGGCGGACCCAACGTTCGGGGCGCACGGGCACGGCCCCTTCGATTCATCTGGCCATGCGCGCGCAGCACGCGGTGGAAGCTTGACTCGCTGGCGATGTAGAGCCCTTCGTCGGCCAGTGCCGGAATAATCCGCGCCGGCGGTGTCGCGGCAAAACGCGGTTCGTTGGCCACTTCGATGATCCGTGCCCGCTCGGCCTCACTCAACGCGTGCGACGGAGCAGGGCGATCCGCGTCCGGTCGACGATCACCGCGCGTCAGACCGTCGATCTTCCAGCGCTGCAGCGTGCGGGCGGCGATGCCGGCCAGAGCACAGGCCGGGGCAAGCCGCGCTCCCTCGGCACAGGCTTGCGCGATGTCACGCATCAGGGTCTGGCGGTCTTCCAGACGGGTCATTCGTCCGCGTCCTTGTGGAAGACCGCCGAGAGTTTTTTTGACAGCACAAGCAAGGCGGCCGTTTCGGCAAGCGCCCTGTCCTTGCGATGCAGTTCACGTTCCAGGTCTTTGACCCGACGCCGGTCCTGTCGGGCTTCCGCGGCACTCACCGCACGCGGTTCGCCGAGACCCGCGATCGCGTCCTGCTGCCACGCTGCCAGCTCAGCCGGATACAGACCCTGCTCGCGGCACCAGCCGCTCCGCGTCGCCTCATCCATCCCAGCTGTGGCGATCAACGCCTGCAGTCGAGCCGCCGCCGTCCAGCGCTGGCTGCCTCCAGTCCTATCGCCAGATCCATTGGCCAACGCGTCCGCACGCCAACGCTCCAGCGTCGCTGCACTCACTCCAACCTCGCGAGACACCTGCTCCACCGACGAACTTTCCGGCGGCAACAGTCGCGCCACGATTCGATCCTTGTACGCCTGTCCGTATCGAGCCACTTCCTGATGTCCACGCCCCCAAAGGGTCCGATCCTATCCGGGCGACAACTTCTCTGACACAGGGGACCCTTCACCTGTGGCAACCGGGGCATAGAACATCTGGCGTAATCCGATCATGCAGACTTCCTAGGCCAACTACCTGGTGGGCGCGACGCAAGTGCATCATCTCACCTCACCGTGCATCACGCCGCGCGTCTCGAAGCGCGCCGGCGAGTGACCAGGAACTCGTCGTGTGCGGCATAGTGGGTGTTTGCCGCCGTGTAATATTGCGCGCAGCCGTCCAGCTGCGATGCAGAGCGGCTCACTCATCCTCATCCTCGTTCTGTTCGCTGTAGAAGGTCCGCACGTCCAGCGAGACGCGGCGCGGCTCCCGCGGAGCAGAGGAGAATTCGAATTGACCAGGATGCATCCGCTAGCTCCGCCTGGGGATGGTGGAAGTCCTCTCGTCACACAAACCGAGATGGGCACCATCACTGCAAGTGTGCTTCGAGATCCGCCACGAGCGAACCATTCTTCTACCCGTCCGGGGCGGCTGCTCGGCGTTGCCGAGTCGGGCTTCCAAGCGGGTGTGGTAGCCGCACAGCAGGCACGCTCCGGCCCGTAGCGGCGCTGGTCGCGGTCGCGCAACTGGGCGGCAGCGGCAGCGTCTTCGTCCTGATCGACCACGCGGACGAGCGTGACGCTCTGGCTCATAGGTGTCCTTTCGGTTCAGTGGGAGGCTTGATTGGCGGTCCGGCAGATCACGCTGGGATCGCGATAGAGATGCAGCAGCGCGATATCGTAGATCGTGTCCGTCATGACTTGCTTCGACGCCGTGCCGGCCGATCGTCCCTTGCAAGGGGCGTGATGGCAGAAGCGATCCTTATCGATCTTCTCATCGCGCTTGACGGTCGCGGTGGCGACCGCGAAGTGCTCCTCAGGCGGACAATCAGACGGCGTGCCACGCGCCGCCTTGAGCAGCGTCGCAGCGTGCCAGTCCGGACTGCCGCTGCCCCGATCTGCTGAACGCAGCCGTAAGCGCGAAGAACTCGTCGCCGCAACCGAGCGCGACCTGGCACGCATCCCGGTCGGCCGTCCTGCGCGGCGCAACGGGATCACGCCCGCAGTGGGGGACGTTATCAACCGACACAGGGTAGCCAGAGAATCTCCATCAAACTTGCAAGGTTCAGCTTCGGCCGCAAGGCCGCCGAGGCGGCGATCGACAGCAGTCTATGTCGTGTGCACCAGCTCTGCCCGTTGTGGCCTGCGACGCATGGAGGCGATGCCCTGCCGTCAGTGCGTTCGACAATGAACGCACCGCGGCCGCGCTGAACAGAACCCGATCCTCGAGCGACGTCATATCCCGCTCGTGGGCCGCTGGCATCACATGCCAAGGGCCTCCAGCGTGGTCGCCGGGCACATAACATCTAATCCTGCACACTGGTGAGCTGCCGCTCACCTCAATTCGTAGGGGACATTGCGCTTGGCAGCGCCGCGCCAGGTGCTGATGCTGCCAGTCCGTCGCAGGCACTGCACCATCTGATCACCGTGCTGGCCGCGACGCGGTAATATAAAGCCGCCTGTCGTCGCGTCAGCTCGCCTCGCTCAACCGCGCCGACGCGACGCGCTCGCGAAGGTCGTTCAGTAAGGTCGCGCCATTCCATGCTGGTCTCCATCCCCAGCCAGCAGGTTAAATCAGACCCCGCTCAATTCGGGAGTCCATCACCGGTTCAAACTGACATCATCACGATCTAGCGCTGGGCGAAGGAGGCGAGAAGCTTGCGGGGATCGAGCCTGCTCGGGCCCGGGAGCTGGTGGAGTATCTTCAGACCAGATAACCCGCGGTCGGGGCGTATGCCTGGAATCCAGCCGAAGCCCAGGGAACGAACAAGGGATAGTCTTTCACGTCAGCGACGACCGCAAAAGCTCGTCGGCCGTATTTTCATTCGCAGCGGAGGCTTCGCCGGTCGCGCACAAAAAGGCGAGCCTCAGCAAGTGAATAGCGCCGTCGAAGGTGCCTGGCGCGGTCAGTATATGGTCGGGGCGCGGCAAAGCGTCCATATCCGCTCTGGTACCAAACGGCGACGCGCGCACCGCGGTAGATGCGCGGCTCGTTGGATCGGTCACGCTGTGGAACATACCGGAAAACAAAAAAACCCCGACATGGAGTCGGGGGCTTCTGGTGATCGTCCGAGATCTTCACTGCGCGGTGCTAAACGGTGTCGTGACTTTCTCGGGAGCCGTCCGCGAACATTCTACGACATTGCCCGAACTACACAAGCGTTCAACAGCTCGTCCATATTGCTGCAGTCGCTAGGTTCGCCAATTGCTCATCCTGCCGTCTGCATTGCTTCGCTCGCGATCGTCACCGCTTATGTCCTCCCGTTCATCGCGGTCTTCCGTCAGATAAATTACGTGATTGGTGACTGGGTTGTTCCGTGATGTTCGGCGAGATCATAGCTCGCATCCTGCCACGCGGACTGATCATCCACCGTTCGCCGTGGATTGCTTGAGCCGGTCGCCAAGGAGTGAAGATCAGCCGCAGTCCTCTCGTACATACTGCTCTCCCACGATCCGAGTTGGCACTGACCGACCGTCGCTGTTCACGGTCACCCGCCTGAAAACTCGTTCGGCTTCGTAGATCCAGGTCGCATGATGGCGAAGGGCCCGGTGGCGTAAATCAAAGATATGCCTCCCCCTTTTTTTTTTTTTTTTTTTTTTTTTTTTTTTTTTTTTTTTTTTTTTTTTTTAATAGGCATGCATTAGCTGCTCCGCCCTTGGTGATCGATCGCGGTCATCTCGCCCAATCCGTCGTAGGTGAGGACAGTGGTATTGTAATCCGTTATGCGCTCATTGACAGTGACATCCAAGGTGTTGCTGCCGTCTCGGTTCGCCCGCCATCTGAGCGATCCGCATCCGCCCTCATTCTCTGTACCAATTAGGGACCTCAACTCTATTGAGCAGGTCATTGCTCAGTGTTTTGATGAGATCCAGGAGTCTAACCGGCGCAACCTCATCTGGCACGAAAACCTCCCTCGACCTGAATGCCGCTACACTACGCTCTTTCTCCGCCCGGTACCACGTCCATATTTCCGAACTCCGGTTCTATGTCGTCGATTTGGCCGAAGTCGTGGTCGCCGCTAAACTCCACAAGCACTGACGAAATCCTTAGTTCGCGTAATGCAGTCCAAGCGCGTTCCAACCACAGCTTATTCCTCTCGACGATCTCTCTTTGGCGCTCCAGCTCCCCCTGGAGATACGTGTTCCAAGATGTGCTCGCAATGGTGCGCAAATCGTGGCTGATCTCAGGGGTGTAGGGCTCACGCTGATATTCAGTTACTCCCTGTGCCCAGGCCCGCAGGATCCCGTGCATCCATTCGCAAATCTGGCCCTCGTCCAACTCCACTACCTTCGACGGACTGAAACCCTCCACGAAGAGCCTGCAATCGAGCACGGCAAGGGCATTGTACGCAACTCAGCGGTGTCATCTTCCACATCGATCGGTCCGTACCGTTCCGTGACTTTGCGCAGATCAATGGTACAGGTCCGATAGTAGAATCGCGTCGTAAGCTGACCTGGGATCGCCGTCGTAGCGCCTCCAGGAGCCTGCGTAGCAGGCGCGGTCGTTGCGGGGGCAGTCGTAGTGCCATCGGACGGAGGCGGCACGCCTTGGTCGGGCAGAATGTCATGCGTGCGCTGCCACCAGGGTAGGGCGGATCGACCTGCAACTCGCACCAGGTTTCTGCAAAAGATTATCCATCTTGATCCTTCTTGTCAGGTAACAACGCTGTAGTGTCATTCGCCGAGCCGCATCCTTGAAGGGGGCTACCTGCGAGTATGCGGCCGTTGCCGCTTTGCGGCGCGCCCGTTTGTGGCGGGCGCACCTACCGAGTGAATCGGTCAGCCGGTCAAACCCGACGCCCACCAGACGGGTGGACAATCCTCCTCGATTTGGCTGAGTGTATTCTTGGCGAACCAGAGCCCAGCCCGCGCCCAGTCGGCGTCATCGATCTTGGAGAACTCCACGATTGCCTGCGCCGCGATGGCAGAGTCTGAGAAGCCCAGGACGGTCAGCATCCATATGAACTTGGCAGCAGAGGATGTGCTATCCAGCTTATCCGCCCCCGCCAACAACTCGTTGTCATCGTCGTTACTGAACTGCTCTGCCTGCTCAATCCGCATATCGCGCACCGCGATCTTGACGACAAGGCTCTCCCGGTCGGTGACGTAATCAACAGTCGCGAACTCTTTAGGGATGATGGTATTCTGATCGTCTTCGTCGTGCATTTCTATCTCCTTGCTACAATCCGGCAAATCGGTCCACCAACTTTAGATGTCCAGTGGGCGCCAGCGAATATCGCAAAGTATTCGGTTGGTAGAGTTCGTGTAAATGGACCAGTACAAAACCGGGAACTCTTATTCTCGCCGGGAGCCCCGACCTCACCTTTGTCATTCAGTCTGTTGGCTCCGCCAGATCTATGAGTGGTGCTGGCTGTACAGTATCTGGAGAGAGCTCTCTTCACTGTGCGCAATCGGCGACACGCGCGAAGAACTTCACAAATCGCGGTGAGGTATCCGCGGCCCGCGGCAGTTGCGTCCATCAGCGCGCGCATGCGCTGTTGGGCGACGCGATGCAGATCGGTGAAGGTATCCAGCTCATGCACCAGCCGTTGGGCATGTACGCAGCACAGCGCGTGCTGACCAACTGCGAACTGGCCCGCGTGGCCACTCACAATGACCCATCTGGCGCAGCAGCCCATGCGCCCGGACGCTGCCCCACAGCGCGCCTTCCGTGGCGATCGGATTGGATCCGGTGTGACCTGCAACATATTGATGTCAAGGCGATCGAGATGCGCCTGCCAGACGGCTTGATCGGCGAACCGTGTCGTAGATGCGCGGCCAACTGGTCGATGACGGACCTTGCCAAGGCGCCGCATATAGTCCAGCGCCGCGTCGTTGATGACATAACGCCGGTACGCAGCAGATCGAGGAAGTTCAACCGGCGCTTGCTCGGCCGGGTGGCGAACCAGGCGAAGTCGTCATTGCCGATCTGCGTGCAGAAGCCGTTCTTGCCAGTATGGCGCGCGCCGGTTTCATCCACCGAGACTAGACCGCCGTCTGCAGGCCTGCCCGCAGCACGTCACGGTTCTCGGCGAGGAAATCGTCCTGTACGGCGATCAGGTTGAGCCAGGAGCCGAGCTTTGGGGTGAACAACGAAGGCGAAGCGTCCTTCCGGCTGGGTGGCCACCCAGCCTTTGGTTTCCTTCGAGATGTGCGCCGAGTGATTGTCGAGGATCAGCCTGATGGCGGTATCCGGCGGACATCAAGCTGTTGGAGGAAGGCGACGAACTCACGCGAGCGGTGTCGACCTTCGACACGGGCATGTATGCGACCCGTTGAGCTGTGGCGCAGATCGGGTGCCTTGTTGCCGATGGCCTGGGTGGCAGGCTTCTCATCGTAGGAGATGAAGGCCACATCGGCCGGTGCGCCATCGCTCTTCTTCATGACGACGATCTCGCGATAGACGCAGAGCACCTCGGCCATCTTCGCGTCGCGACGTTCGTGGTAATGGCGGACCTTGTGCGACTTGATCTCGTGTGCCCTGGGCGATGTGCGTCAAGCAGGCATGCCCGGCGGCGGTGGCATACGTGCGGGCGTGTCGCGCCAGCAGCCGGCTGGTTCACAGTTCGTGCGCATAGCCGAGGTCCTTGGACTTCTGACAGGCCAGAGACACCAGCCAGGCCCTCGCTTCGTCGGTGATCTGCGGGGCCTTGCCGGGCGGCGGACTGTCGTCAAGCGCCGCCATCACCCCAAGCCGTACCGCCCGGCGAAAACACCGTTGCACCGCGTGATGGGTGACACCAATCAGGGGCCGCCGACCGCCGTTGAAGCGGCACCGTGCGGTAGGCCAGCAGGACGCGGGCCCGCTCCACCCGGCAGGCGGCCTCCGTGCGCGATCGCGCGATTGCCTCCAGCCGCGATAGTTCCTCTGCTCCGACCGCAAGCTCCATTACACGTCGAGGTGCCGCCATAGTCGCTGCCGCGGGTCCGATGGCAGCCGCTTCACGGCCGATCCGCTCGATCGTCAACTCAGCATGTCCCCGATACGCCCCGTGGCATGTCACCGCCACCCACATGCACGGCGACACGATCGCGCACGGGCGGCACACCATGTTGTCGCGGCGGATGCCGCCATTCTGCATGCACCAACGGTTCTGGTGGCAACGACGACAGTGCCGGTTGATCAAATTGTTCCAACTGCCGACGGCGGCTGACATCGAGCTTGCGCATCGCCCCTGGCATTGAGCACGGCGATGAAAGACGCGATCGCCGCATCGAGTTCGGCGAGCGAGAAGAAGCGCTGTCCGGTAAGTTCTGCGTCCAGCTTGCCTCGGTGAAAGTCCCCGGGCTCTCCTGCGACGAATGCCGGCCACATAGACCCAGCTCGCGATCGATCGCACCCCCCACGCATTATGACTTCGTAGCTGAGTGGCCACGCTCCCTTGGTACCCGTTGCGATAGCACTCGCCGCGGCGATGACAATCACGTGCGTACTCGATTGGAAGTGGGTAATCCCGGGTGTCGTCACGTCGATGACGGACAGCAGTGATTCGGCCAATACC
The DNA here is from genome assembly GCA_963776505.1 of uncultured Alphaproteobacteria bacterium. Taxonomy (GTDB): domain Bacteria; phylum Pseudomonadota; class Alphaproteobacteria; order Acetobacterales; family Acetobacteraceae; genus JAMXLO01. Next base: position 7,184 of record CAVZNH010000082.1, on the reverse strand, counting down.
GCCAGCACCAGATCGTGGGCGACCAGTTCACCTACCCGTGTCGCGAAGTGGGGGCTCCGGTGTCCAACCTTCAGCCCGGTCACGCGCAGCAGGGCTCGCACGCCATTCCACCGTCGCACCGCTAGCTAAGCTAGTTGACCCCATTCTTCGCGCGGTGGACAGGGCGGGGGCCTTCACATGCGCCGCACGATACCAGCCGGTTCGCATTATCTGCGTGATCCCGCGCGCGTCGTTGCGATCGGTTTTGGTTGGCATCGCTACCACCACCGCGTTGTTCTGTGTGCCTCTATGCAGATCGCCACGATCTCCGCGTCGCTGAGGCCTTGATGCAGCCAGACCCTCCAGCGGGCATGCTCGAGGCCGACTTGCTCTGCGACCCGTCGTCCGTCGGTCTCGGAACCAGGCCATCCTGCATTGATGTATCGGGAAGCGACCAACAAGGTGCGCCCGGTCACTGGACCGGGCACTGATCACGAGCTCAATCAAGATCCGGATCGTCGGCACTCACCTTTTGTTCGCCGGCAAGGCGGTGCTCCAGCTCCGATAGCACATCCTCCCATAGATGATATGCAGTATTAGCAGCACGGCCCCCACCTGTCGTATCCAACCATTCCCGGGCCGCCAGCCATTCGGCATTGGTGATCGGCCTGGAGAGCGCCTCTTCAATCTCGCTCCGATCCCATGTGATGGTAAGCGCCATACTATCAGGTGCATAACCGTGGGCGAGAGCCCATCTCACCAGATGATTCAGATCGTAGCGCTCTCGCATATCGAAGAGCGAGGCTTCTCGATCGCTGGGTAAGACGATTACGCAGCCACCGAGTTCAAAGTTAGTCTGTCCGTCCGGCAAATATATCAGGGGAATGAAGTTTTCTTGTTCTGGCACTGTACGACTTTCCAACGAAAAACAGCCACTGCATAATGCGGCGGCTCTGCAAACATACCGAGGTATATCCATTGATTGCAATCATTGCGCACATTAGATCGCGCGAACTCGATTAGCCTCACAAGGCTATGCGGCACGATCCGAAGCACCCGAACACTTCACTGCTTTGATCACACGCAAGGACTCACGATCCGCGCCGTCGCAATATGATGGCCGCGGTCAGCCTTCTCTCATTGTCCGGCGCTATCAAGCCGTGCCTGCGCGACCCCGCGCCATGTGGCTATGCAGTCCCGAAGTTAACCGCCGCTTGATGAGATCAACATAGCGCTCGTCGCGCTCGATCAGTATGGACTTCATACCGTATAGCTCGGCGGCGATTGCCGCAGTGCCGCTGCCAGCGCAGGGATCCAACAGCACACCGCCAGGTTTCCCCGCTATCGCCAGCAGTCTGCTGAACAAAGCCACCGGTTTCTGGGCCGGGTGGCCCACCGACTCGCCGGCTGAGGTGACCGCTTCTAAGATGTCCTTATGCTGTTTGCCCGGACGCTTGAAATTGTCACCCTCGAACTCTGCCATCTTCAGCTCACGATAGTTGAAATGGTAGCCATCGGTCTTGGCTGACCAAATGATGGTCTCGTGGGCGAACTGAAGGCGGCGGGTGGACAACATCGGTGTCGGGTTCCGCTTGGCCCATACCACATGATGGAGAACATTGAGCCCAACGCTCCGAACTACGAGATCGATGAGCCCCAAGTTTTGGTGGACCGCAAACACAAAAACTGATCCGCTAGGAGATAGTACGCGCTTGGCCTGGTCGAGCAGGCTTTCAGCGAACTGCAAATACTCATTGGGGTCATCGAACTGGTCCCATCGCTCCCTAAACCGCGCCTTCATGCCGTTTTGCTTGATGTAGTAGTCGATCACAGTCCGATCGGTAGGTACATTCAGGTAAAATGGCGGATCGATAACGACGAAATCGATGGTCCCGTCGGGTATCGCCTGCATGAGTTCGCAGCAATCACCCTGGTAGAGGGTCGTGCTCTTATTGAGAACCAGCGGTCCGGACCTGGTGATGGCGGCAGCCGATACGGCCTCAGCGCGGAGCCTGCAACGGGCCTCATCGGACATACTCGGGATTCAGCTCGATGAGGGTGGCGGTGTGTCCAAGTTCCACGGCAGCCAAACCTGTTGTGCCGCTCCCAGCGAACGGATCAAGCACGTGGCCTCCTGGCGGACAAGATGCTTTCAGGCATCGGCGAACAAGCTCGGTCGGGAAGGTGGCTGGGTGCTTGCCTTTATGACTGGTGGTTGCGATCTCCCAGATATCTCGACCATTTCGTCCTAGAGGGTTCGCCGTCCAAACTCGGACCCGGTCTCCAACGCGCAGCACTCGTCGTGGCAACGCCTGGCCTGTTGATCCTGCCATGGCACGAGGCTTCGTCACCAGCGGCTCCCGGACCTCGTCCTGGTCAAACCAATAACTGCCCGCTTTGGTGAACAGGTACACCTTCTCATGGGTCCGAGTAAATCTGTCCGAAACGTTCTCAGGCCGCACGCCTTTCTTGTGCCAGATGATTTCATTTCGCAGGAACCAGCCATCCTTCTGGAGCGCGATCGCCATATGGGCGCCGATCAACATCAAGTCCTTTGACTTGAACCCGGCGGGCATCTTAGCCCGGGTACCGGCCATCAGAGGTTTATTCTGCCGCCTGTGAATACCGCCCTGACCGGTCCAGGCTGTCGCTGCCGACGCGTAGAGATCGCCGATATTGATCCACAGACTGCCCTGCTCACGGAGAACCCGGCGGACCTCCTGGAAGATGGTCACCAGCCTGTCAACATAAGCCTCGATCGTCGGCTCATTTCCGATTTGTCCCTCGCATTGGTAATTGCGGAGGGAGCCAAAATACGGCGGCGACGTCACACAAACATCAACAGATGCGCTGGGCAAAGTCCGTAGCATCTTCAAGGCATCGCCAGTGAGGATCCGGACCCGCGATAACGCCGTTACGACCCGGCGACGACCGTTCCGTCGACCGTATCATGCGCAAGCGTGCTTGCGCTCGATATGGTATCGGAACGCTGCTTCGCCGCCATCAGCTCCAGCGCGTAATCTAGCCCCAATTCACGGCGCGACGTGTATCCAACATCATTAGCCCATTTTCTCGCGCTCAGGAATTTCCGCCAGCCTTTGGCTAGCTCCGCGTGACGGTCGAGCCACTGGCGGCTTACTGGCATGTGCGCCTTGCACCAGTCGGAGATGTTCAACCCGCGTTCACCGAGTTCCTCCTTGATATTGATCCACTCTTCTCCGGCATTCCGCAGGTGGCGCAACGCCTGCAAGCTCGCTCTGCTCGGCAGCCTGGAGTTCGCTGATGACGTAGGTCTTCGCTGCGCGAAGCGTCCAATTCTTCACCGACAACCTCTGTTCGTTGCGCATTGCCATTGGCATAGCGCGCTCGGTTCAGGGGCGTCCAGAGAAAAGTGATGAAGACCAAAGCTCATGTCTCCTTACCGCGCTGGCCGCTGTCCTGAGTTCACCACGGCAGTAAGCCCACGCTGGCCGTAACGCTAAATTCCAACAGGCACTCGCTCAACGCTGACCGTTATCTGGTCGCCATCGCCTGCGCCTCACGACACGTCTATGCGCGACGGTGGAAGGGCTGGTCGGCAATTCGGTGACCTGCAAACGCCAGCATGCGGATCGCCAGGAACGAGACTGTTCCACTGGACCCACGGGATAATGGCGAACTGCATCCAGATTATCATGCATCTTCGCTGCCCTGTGGTCAGACAATATGTTCGGTTCGTCCGGGATCAGTAACCCACGATGAACTCCCCTGAGCCGCGGCTTACGGGAGGAGCGCCCCGCAAAGACAACAGCACTGCGAATGACAACCTGACCGGGCTTCGCGAACTCTATGACATAGGTCATGTCACTGACCGCCGACATCGGCGATGAAGCCCTCACAGAAACTTGTGGACAATCATGCGAACTCCGAACTGACCGGCACACCGCAGCACTCCGCGATCGAAAACATAACGTGTCGATCTGTACGGGTTGAGGCCGAAATGGTTGAGCGTCTTTTCGCTGGTCTCTTCGTGAACCTGAGCATATCTGGCCTTCGACGGAGGGATTCAAGATGTCTGCCGATCGTCACGAACTCGATGAACATGCGATTAGCGAGAGGGGAAGGATCGCTCGCTCAAGGCATCTGCTTGATCTCGAAGATGAGGTCGGTGGCGCCAGCTGGCTCAGAAGTTTGTCTTCACGCAATACGACTTGCTGCCGGAGGGAAGCGGGCACGTATCAACATCGGGTCGTTCCGCGGGAAACTATCATTTGGCGGATCCTGTTGTGCGGTCCACTGGCGACGAGCCTTTGAAGAGCGTTCTTGGCGGGACGGCCTCACCGGTTACGAAGTCGCGAACTCTCATGCAGTCGCCTCGAGCGCCACAATGATTTGCGGTGTCCTGTGCGCAGAAGATATCTCGCAGGGTGAATGCGACGCATGTGGAATGGCGTGGCGCCTTGACACGTACATGTCACCTGTGTTGGCGCCTGAGACGATGAGCTGTTGCTGGTGGCATGCCTAGCTCGCTGTCCAGTCCCGACGCTTGGTCGCGGAAAGAAGAGGCACGCAAGCTAGGGATTTCGGTACGCCACCTGCAGGACCTCATCCGCACCCCATAAGCCGGCGGTATTGCAATCCGGCCGCCGCGTGCTGTTTGATGAGATCTCGCACCGCGAGCTGATGGAGGCGATGCGCCGATGCCGCGACGCCCAGGTCTCACAGTCGTCCAGCGGAAGGGCACTTCCGCCCTCTACCTCCGCGGGTCCGTCCGGGGGATCCGCGTTTTCAAAAGTCCTGGCACTGACGACCCCGAACTCGCAGAGGAGGCGCGCGCGACACGGGAGGCGGAAATCTACCGTATTGCCCTCCACGGGGAGCGGCCTCGCGTGACCTTCGCGGCCGCAGCTCTCGATTACCTCCGCAACCGACAGCACAGTCAGAACACGAAAATTGCGGTAGGGCGCGTGGTACGAAGACTGGGCCCGAGCATCACGTGCGATCAGGTTGATCAGGCGGTGATCGACAAGGTTGCGCGCTCAATATGCCGGCCGACCGCATCACCTGCCACAAAACAGCGCAGCGTGGTAACGCCCGCAAAGGCAATTCTGAACCATGCGGCGCGCAGGAACTGGTGCGATGCACCAATCTTCGAGAAAGCTCCGTCGAGCCGAAAGAGGACAGAGTGGGTCACGCCGGCAGAAGCTGAAATGCAAGTCGCCAATGCAGCGAGACATGCACGGGTGATGCTAGTCTTCCTGTATTGCACCGGCGCCCGCGTCGGCGAAGCGGTCGAGCTGGAGTGGTCAGACCTGGATCTTCAGCATGCCCGTGCCGTACCTCGCGACACCAAGAACGGCACCGACCGCATAGTCGATTTACCGCCGCGAGCGGTTGCTGCGTTAGCATCATTATCGCACCGCACTGGCCAGGTATTCCGGCACCGCAGCGGCAAGTCATACCGGGCAACAGATGACAGTAAAGGGGAGAGCTACGGAGGGCAGATCCGGGGCGTCTGGCATGGGGCACGCATCCGGGCCGGGATTGAGCGCCGCGTCACGCCGCACGCAGCCCGCCACAGCTGGGCGACCTGGCACTATGCCGTGCACCGCGATGCGATGAAACTCCGAGACGAGGGCGGATGGAAGACAATCAGCCAAGTGGAGCGCTATGCAAAGCTGGCACCGCAAAGTCTGGTACCGGCAATTCTCGCTTTCTGGGGCATCGGTGCACCAGCGGTGCAGGTTGGCGATGGGCATCGCGCAACAGCTTGATATCACAAATAAATCTTTGAGTTGCTCAGTTGGCGTCCATCATCGCCTTGCAGGCGGCCGGCAGCGGCGGCGGATGATACGGTGGCGACGGCTTTGGCGGTACGTTCAACTGATCGAACCACCATTGCAGTGTCGCATCGCAGCCATCACCTGGCGGTGGCGGCGCGGCCTGCACGCAGTCATGCTGATCGGCCGGACAGCGGAAGCTGATATGCATGTGCGCCGAGTGGTCGTACCACGGCCGCATCAGCCGCAGCCATGACCGATCGCCCTGCACCTCGTCGCAGAGCTGCCGCTTGATCGCCGGATTGACCAGGATGCGGTCCACGTCGGGCAGGCCGGCGGCCAGGTGCAGCAGCGTGACCACCTGCGGCGTCCAGCGCGCCGGATCGACGCCGCGCTGATCCGCCCGCACCATGCTCGGCAGCTCGACCGCCTCGCGCTCCGCCGCGGTCAGCGCGTGCTTGGCCGCCACATCCAGGCCGACATCGGCTTCGAGACCCACGCTGGTGGCCGACGATGCCCGCCCGGCAACGGTCCGCCGCGTGGCCGCGAGATGTCCTCGATGTAGAGATCGCCCAGGCCCGCGGCGTGTGCCTGCTCGCCAGCGTCTCGATCCGGGCGATGGTCGAGGGCGCGCCCCAGAAGGAACTGCGGGCCAGGTGGATGGTCTGGAATCCCTGGCCCTGCCGTCTGGCAGACGCACCGCGCCGGCGATGCAACCCGCAGCCTGAGCGCCGATGATGTGCAGCGGGCCCGGGGCCGGGGTGTCGCGTCGCGGCCGCCGCGGTCAGGCCGGCCGCCAAGCTGGCGCCGATCCGGCACAGCGGAAGCGCGCGTCAGAACCGGCGCTCGAATATCGTGATGACGTCGCCCGGGCTGCACGAAGGCCTGCCGGCTGGCCCTGCCCTCAACGGCGTTGCCCTCGACTGTACGTACGATCGAAGCATAACGCTGCACCGCGCGGTAGGTGAAGCCGCCGGCCACCGCCACGGCGGTCACCACCGTCATGCCCGGCTGATAGCGGATACTGACCTGGCTTGTTGACCTCACCCAGCACGTAGATCGGCCGATAGGCGATGACCTCCACTGCGACGGAGGGGTTGTGCACCAGGTTGCCCTGGCGCAACGCGGCCGCCACCGCGGCTTCCAGTTCGCCCGAGGTCAGCCCCGCCGCGTGCACCGCGCCGACCAGCGGCAGCGCGATATTGCCGCTGTCGTTGACCCGGAACTCGCCGGTCAGGTTCTCCTCGCCGAAGGTGATGATGCGCACCTGATCGCCCGGACCGAGTGTGTAGTGAGTGAGCATCCGCGGGCGGCAGCGGCGGCAGACACTTCCTGGTCCACCGCAGCCAACGAGCGCCAGCCGAACCACGAACCAATGGCGACGGAACAGGCAGGATACGTAACCCATGCGACAACTATGGGGCGGCAGGGATTAGTCAGGAATTA
>CAVZNH010000081.1:0-88682 GCA_963776505.1 uncultured Alphaproteobacteria bacterium | reverse complement strand
CACCCGATGCGCCCTGAATAATGTTCTTTGTCCTAATTCTTGTCTGCATACCCTCTGAAGAATGCAGCACGTTCCAACGGCCGCAGCTTGGCGCGAATGCCAACCTCGCCCAGATAGTTGAGCGCCGCCTCGCCGAGGTTCGCATAGGCGACATCGCAGGTGTAGAAGCCCGCATCGAAGCCGCCGGCATGACCTGCCTCCGCCAGAAGCTGCCTCGCCTTCTCCGGATCGTACACCGGTGGCGCCAGCTTCTCGTAGAACTCGAAGTTCTCCGGAATGACACTGCCGGTTATATGCGAATGACCCGAGGTCAACGCCTTGTTGATCGTGTTGTAGTCGAGCGCATACTTCGTCGCCAGCCTCACCCTCCTGTGATACCAGGGCGACTTCGGATCCCACTGTTCCGGGAAATACAGATAGTATGGCGACGACCCGACCGTCGGCCGCAACGTCAACCCCGGCGTGCGCCGCAGCTCCTCGGCCAGCTCGGCGCGGATTGAATAGGCGATATCCACCTCGCCGTTCTTCAAGCGCCGCAAGCCGCGTCAACTCGTCGGGAATGACCTTCATCACGATCCGCTTCACACTCGGCGTCTTGCGCCAGTCTGGTCGAAGCCTCCAGCACGAGCTCGATGCCGGGCGTGAACGATACAAACTTGTAGGCCCGGCACCGATCGGAGCCTTCTTGAACCCGTCCTCGCCAACCTTCTCCACATATTTGCGCGGAACGACCCAACCCGCACCGGAAGCGACTGTGTAGAACGTGATGAAGTCCGGCCACGGATTCTTCAGCTTGAAGACGACGCGCTGCGTATCTGGCGCTTCCACGGAGGCCACGCGCTCCTTCAGCAATCCATGCGCCGCACCACGATAGCGCTCGAACGAGAACTTCACATCATCGGCGGTGACCGGATCGCCGTTATGGAACTTCGCATCCTTGCGCAGCACGAACTCATAGCTCAATCCGTCCTCGCCGGCCGACCACAACTCAGCCAGCGACGGCGACGGGTTGCCCTGCGGCATTGGCTTGGCGACGGCGTCGTGCAACGCGTACATCACCATGAACGGCGTGATGATGCCTGCCGTCTCCGCCGGATCGAACCACGTCGGCGCCAGTGTAATGTGAACACCGATCGTCAGCTGGCCGGAGGGTGCAGCCGCCTTTACGGGGCGGACCGTGCTCGCCGCCATACCCAGTGCGGCGAGCGCAAGCACATCGCGTCGTGTCGTCATCTATGGTGCTCCGTCGTCAAGTGTTCTTCAGCGTGAGGTCTTCGTACGGGGCCGTGTAGGGGAAGCCGGCAATCCGACCGAAGTTCAACTCACCCACGCGCGATCCCACGCCATTGATGAAGGCAAGCTGCCAGAGATGCGTCGTGATCACCCGCTCATAGAGGATCTGCTGCATCTTGGTCAGAATCTCGGCGCGCTTGCCATGGTCCAGCTCGACAGCCTGTTGCTCGAACATCGCATCGAGATCCGGATAGCTGCCATAGGCGTATGCACCGCCTTTCACCACGAAGGTCTCGAAGCGCGTCGCGGCGTTGCCGAACGAACCACTGCCCCCCTGGATGATGTTTTTCAGCTTCTTGTCGCGGTACTGCTGGTCGAAAGAGACACGCTCCAACGGCCGCAGCTTCGCCCGTATGCCGACCGCACCCAGGTAATTGTTCGCCGCCTCGGCCAGGTTTGCGTCCCAGCCGTCGCAATTGTAGAAGCCAGCATCGAAGCCATCGGGATACCCGGCCTCCGCGAGAAGCTGTTTCGCTCCCTGGGGATCGTAGACCGGCTCCGGCGGCTTCCAGAAGAATTCGAAATTGTCGGGAATCATGCTGCCGTGGACATGCGAGAAGCCCAGCGTCAGCGCCTGATTGATCGTCTTGTTGTCGATCGCCAGACGCGCGGCCTGACGGACGCGCACGTCGTGCCAGGGCGACTTCGCATCCCACTGCTCCGGGAAGTAAAGCCAGAACGGCGACTGGATGACCGTCGGCTTTAGCGTCAGCCCCGGCGTGGCCTGCAGCTCCGCGGCCAGCTCGCCGCGAACCGAATAGGCGATATCGACCTCGCCCCGCTTCAATGCGGCAAGCCGTGTCGCCTCTTCGGGGATCACCTTCAACACCAGCCGCTTCACGCTGACCGGCTTCCGCCAATAACCCTCGTAGGCCTCCAGCACCAGTTCCACGCCAGGTTGAACGAAACGAACTTGTACGGCCCTGCGCCGATCGGCGCCTTCTTGAAGCCATCGTCGCCGACGCTGCTCGACATACTTCTTCGGCACGATCCACCCCGCACCGGTGGCGGCGGAGTAGAAGGTCAGGAAATCCGGCCAGGGATTCTTCAGCCTGAACGTGAGGTGCCGCGGATCGGCCACCTCCACCGAGGCAACCCGGTCATGCAGCGGTCCCTTGGCGGCACCACGATAGCGCTCGAAGGAGAACTTCACATCCTCCGCCGTCAGCTTCTCGCCGTTGTGGAACGTCACCCCATCGCGCAGCACGAAGCTGTAGCTCATGCCGTCTTCGGTCGCCGACCAGGACTCCGCCAGGCTGTGCGCCATCAGCTCGCCCGGCATCGCCTTCAGCATCCCGTCATGCAGCGCGTAGTAGATCATGTACGGCGTGACGAGCGATGGCGTCTCTGCTGGGTCGAACCAGGTCGGCGCCAGCGAGATATGCACGCCATAGACGAGCTGCCCCGTCGCACCGGCCGCCTGGGCCATGCGGGTGCCACTACCGATCGCCGCAGTTGCGGCAAGTCCCAGAACGTCGCGACGGGAAACCCTGGTGTTACCGCCGAACGTGGGTCCTGAAGGTCCCATGTCGCCTCCCTGTTGGCCCCTTGTTGTGGAGCCTTGCGTTCAGTGTATGCTAGTCATGCATCTGCGTCACCACCTCTTTTCGGAGCCGGCAAGAGCGGTCCGTGCGATGGTCAGCACAATTCGCCAGCCGGCGCGGATACTGCCGCCGAGCGTGCCGGCCACCTTCGAGCTGCCGCCGGCGCGGCACCGGTATGGCACCGGCAATTCCAGGATGCGCAGTCCGGCACGAGCGGCCTTCATCTGCATCTCGATGTTCCAGCCGTACGTCGTCTCGCGCATGTCAAGGCGCGCCAACCCTTCGCGGCTGATTGCACGGAAGGCGCACATGTCGGTGTAGCGAACGCCGTACAGCAGAGACATCAGCCAGCCGGCGAGCCCTCCCGCGAGGATCTGATGCCAGCTCATCGAGCCCGGCTCGCGCACGCCGCGCACGCGCGACCCGATGACGAAGTCATGCGTGCCGGCACGGATCGGTGCCACCAGCATGCCGGCAAGATCGGCGCGATCGGCGCCGTCGCCATCGAGGAACAGAATGATGCCGCACCCCTCGCCCGCCGCCGCCACTCCAGCCGCACAGGCTCGGCCGTAGCCGCGCTCGGCCAGTGTCACGACGCGTGCGCCGGCCGCCTGCGCAATCGCAGCCGTGCCGTCCTGGCTGGAACTGTCGGCGACAATGATCTCGTCAACCATGTCGCGCGGCAGCATCGCGATCGTGCCGGCGATCGTTGCGGCCTCGTTGAGCGTCGGGATGACGGCGGCGACGCGGGTCAATGATGCCAGGGTGCTACAGGCTCCACCGCATTCAGCACCCGGCACACGGACGAGGCGGCGTGTCGCTGAGCAGTGCCGCACGGAAGTCCTGGTACGCCGCGCCATTCCAGATCTCGCGCAGTGTCTGTTGCGTCGCGTCGCCCAGCGTGTAGCTGTCGTAGCCGCGCGCGGAGAACGGCGCCATGCAGCACGGCAGCGCACGGCCGTGCGCGGTGAAATACATCAGCGACCACGGCCGTCTGCATGCCGACCACGGTTGCGTCTCATCCTGACGCTTCAGACTGAGGCCCGGCTCGGTCGCGCCGGAGGCATCCAGCGCGATGCCGAGTTCGCGCGCCAACTCGGCCGCCGCCTCGATCGTGCGCGTTTCCTCGGCTCGCAGCGTCTCGAACAGCGACGACTGCGGACGCGCCAGGCCGTAGCCTGTCTCGTCGTATACCAGCCGCTGCAGATATACCTCCCGCACGCCCATCAACTCCGCGAGGCGAACGAAAGCCGGGAGCTGCTCGATCGTCTCCTTCAGTCCGGTGAGCCATAACGATACCCGAGGCGACACGGCACCGGTCGCGCGCTGCAATTCGGTGAAGCCCCGCACATTGCGCACAATTCGTTCGAAGAAGTTCTTGCCCCGCACGGCAAGAAACGTCTTCGCATCTGCCGCGTCCAGCGACACCCGCAGCTCGTCCAGGCCCGTATCGATCATCGCTTGGTGCTTCTTCGGCGACAGCAGCGTACCGTTGGTGTTGAACAGCACATACACGCCGCGATCTTTCAAATAGCGGATCATGCGCGGCAGCGCCTTCACCAGCATCGGCTCGCCGACACCGTGCAGCACGACGCGCGCCACATCGGGCACCTGATCGACGATCGAAGTGAACAGCTCCCAGCTCATGTCCGCCGGCGGCTCGAGCGTCTCGAACGTTCGCGGACAGGTCTCGCACAACAGGTTGCAGCGGTTGGTCACCTCCAGATACAGGCATACCGGCGGCGCCTCCGCCTGCGTCGCGCGCGTCTGCACCGCCTCGAAGTAGCGCCGCGGATCCTTGACCTCGGTCATTGCACGCTCCGTAGGACTTGCGGTGGCACTGGCAGGCGACGGCACAGATCGATTGCCGCGAGGATCACGGCCGGCAGGTAGACCACGCCCGGCACCGCGAGATACTCGAAAGAACCATGCGCCAGCAATGGTGCGGCACCCAACATCCATAGCACACTCGGCAACGGCGCAAGACACGCCAGCGGCGCCAGCCAGCCGAGATACCACGGATAATGCGGCGATAACGCGACCAGCAGTACACCACCCAGGATCACTGCCTGATGCGCCTGCATCAGCACGCGTGGGCCGGGTGCCGCGGGAAGCTCGGTTGCGAAAGCGAAGCGTGCTGCCAGATAACCGAGCACGCCCAGCACGACCACGATGTAGAGCTTGGGCGCCCACACCGGCAATGTCACAACCCGGCCGAGCAGTTCGAGCAGGAAGACGCCGTGGCCGGTGGAAAAGCCTTCCTCGGACACGTAGCCCGGGAGGAAACCAAGCACCCGCCAGCCGACCGCGACGTAGGGCAGGTAGCAGACCAACAAGCGTCGCCGCGAAAGCGACCGGCAACCGCCAGTCACGCGGTCGGAAGAACGCCGGCAGCACGACCGCCGGCAGGAACTTGGTCAAGGTCGCGGTTGCCAGCATGATGCCCGTCCAGACCGACCGGCCGCGCATCGCGACAAGCAATGCCAAGGCAAGCAGGCCGGCAGCCGCACCATCGATATGCGCGTTACCAGCGAACTCCCAAACCGGCAGTGGCAACCAGGCGTAGATCAGCAGTTCCGCCGGATCACGACCGGCCGCTCGCAACAGCAACGTCAACGCGACGATGGCAAGCGCGTCGAACGCTGCGATCATCACCTTCATGCCGAACACGCCCGGCGTTGCGGCGGCAGCCAGTGCAAAGATCGCCTGCGCCGCTGGCGGATAGACGGTGGGCGCATATTCGGCGCGGTTGATGTTCGGATACACCGCTGTATCGCGCAGGAACGCAAGTTGATCGGCGGCTGGCAAATAGCGGTACGGGTTGATACCGGCAAGTTGCACGCGACCATCCCACACGTATCGATACACGTCGGACGACAAAATCGGCGGCGCGGCCAAGGTCAGCAGCCGCATCGCCACAGCGACGCCGAGCACCAGCCAGATGGTGCGCGGTGGCAACCGCCCCTTGCGAACGATCGCCACCGCGAGCAGCCACAGCGCGCCGGCGACGCACAGACTGGTGACGAACGCTGCAACTCGGGTTTCATCAGCCAAACCCACGGCCCGCCAGTCCAGCAACCACAGCCCGCCCGCCACCAGACACGTGAGCGCCAGACCGATCGCGGCCAACATCGTCAGGCGACGCGCGGGATCGCTCATTGCGCCGCGAAACTCATGCGCCCGTTCAATCCGCTGCGTTCGATCCACGCGTTGGTGGCCGGCGCCGCGTAAGGCCGGATTCCGCTGCCGATTTTCGTGGTCGTAGCGACAAGCCGCGCCAACGAGGCCGCATCATCTACGTCATACCAGGTCGGCAGGATGACCACATCGAGACCAAGCGTCACCGCGCGCGCGTGGGTCGCCGCCGCCACGCTGTCCGTGCTCCACGTGATGTCGGCGAACAGGTGCGAATGGGGCCGCTTCATGCCGAGTAGGTAGTAGCCGCCATCTTCCGCCGGGCCGAGCACGATGCGGTCACCGGGCGACAGCAGCGTTTGCGCGGCCTCTATAAGCAATGTCGTCGGCAGCGTGGGGCTGTCGGAATTCACCAGACAGACGGCGCCAAATCCCATATCGAACAACGCGCGCGCCGCATGCAACAGACATCGGCCGAAGCCCTGCACGTCGTGCGGCATCGTCGGCGACCCGTCGGCCAGGACAAGACCCGTTCCGTCGGCAAGATGTCCGTGAAACCAGCTTTCGTCGCCCTCGGGCGCATAGGCGATGCAGCCATGGATCGGTGCGCGACGCGATGCCAATGCGATGTTCTCGGTGATGTCGCGCAGGAACGCCGCGCTGAGTTCCGCGGCCTGCGCCGGCTGCAGCGGCGGGCAAAGGCGCGTCTTCGCCTTTCCGGGTTGCGGCGCTTTTGCCATGACACCGATCGCACAGGTACCGGCGCGGTCCATCGTCAGATGCCGCTGAACCAATTGTAGCCACGATCTGTCCAATAGCCGCGTGGCTGCTGGTCTGTGACATAGATTGCGGTGACGAATTTCGGGTTCTTGAAACCCAGTTTGGTCGGAATGCGTATCTTGAACGGATAGCCGTATTTCGTCGGCAGGATCTCGTCGGACAGGCGGAATGCCATCAGCGTCTGCGGATGCAGCGCCGTCGGCATGTCGATGCCCTCGTAGTAGCCGTCGGCACATTCAAAGCCGACATAGCGCGCAGTGGTGTCGGCACCGATCCGCTCCAGAAAGGTGCGCAACGGCGTGCCGCTCCACTTGCCGATCATGCTCCAGCCCTCGACGCAGACGTGGCGCGTGACCTGGCTGACCTGCGGCAATGCATAGAGTTCATCGACCGTCCACGCGTGCTTGTTGTCGATCCGACCGGCAAGTTGCAAGCGATAATCGGCAGGATCAAGGCGCGGAGCCTTGTCCGGCCCGTACCAGGCATTGTAACGGAAATCCTTCACCGCCTGAGCTTCAGGAAACGTCGGCGCCAGGCGGTTCTGACCAAAGATCGCCGCCTGCACCTTGTCGTTCCACTGCGAGAAGCGTGCCAGCACGCGCTGCACCGCGTCGTGGTCGCTCAGATCGCAGCCGGTGAGCAGCGTCAAGGCACCAAGCGACAGCCCACCCTGCAGCGCCCGGCGTCTGACGAACGTCATCGCGCGTCCTCCGATGTGACAGTATGGCGTAACTCGGTGGCGCGACCGACCACCATGGCGAGCAGCGTGCGCGGCACCAACAGGGTAAGCGTGACATGCACCACCAGAAAGAACACGATGCCGGCCATCACGAGGAAGTGCACCAACCGCGCACCCTGAAAGCCGCCGAACAGCAGCTCCAGCGGATACGTCTGCACCGGCTTCCATATCGCAATGCCGGACAGGATCATCACCGCCACTGCGGCAAGAGCTCCCCAATACGCAACCTTCTGCACGGCGTTGTATTCGCCCAGCCGATGCGCGAGCCGGAACCGCAGCGCGTCGACCATGTCGCGTATGACGGAGCGTGGGCTGACTGGCAGGAAGTCGCGCCAGAAATGTCCCGTGACGATGCCCCAGGCCAGAAACAGAAGATAGGCGACGACCAGTGTCCACATGGCGGCGAAATGCCACTCGATCGCCGAGGCGACACCGGGGTCGCCGTGGCGCGCCAGCGAGGCTTCGACGTCACCGCCGAGTGTCGCCCAGTCGGGAAACGTGAAACCGAAGATGGGACTCGCGTTGTAGATACGCCAGCCGCTGCCGATCATGACCAGAATCGATAGCGCCATCACCCAGTGCAGGATCCGCCGCGACAGCGGATGGCGCTGTTCGTCGTAGATCGGGGTCATGTGGCCGGCTCCAGACCAGCAGCGACAAGCATTTCGGTGGCATCCTTGGTGGCGAGGAATGCGACAAAGCCATCTGGATTCGGGCGCCTGGCCAACCGCGTGACGGAAGCCGCATAGAGCAGCGGCGCGTCCACCTCGGCTGGCACCTGGCGAATGACCGCGAGGCGCTCGTTGGCGCGAACATCGGTCATGTGCAGCAGTCCAAACTGCGCCGCGCCGGTGGTCAGCAGGAATGCCACCTCATCGGTATCGACGGCACCGAGAGTGCGGGTTGGCTTGACGTTCAGGCGTTGCAATACCGCGGGGCCATCGATATCCGATGCCGGCGTTGGATCGGGCGCTGCGAAAGTGCCTGTCGGGCCCGTTTCACCTTGCAGTCCGGCGATCACCAGCGGATTGCGCCACTGCGCAACGACGGCAGCGGCGACCACACCAGCCTGCACTGCCTGATCGAGTATTGCGGTCTGGGTAACCACGATGTCGTTCTGAATGTCGCGGACAAGCTGCGGCAGGATGAGGCCGGGGCCGGTTGGGAACACGAACACACGCACGCCGGACCGCGCCTTATACGCAGCGGCCGCCTTGCGCAGCGCCGGCGCGAGCGTGGTGTCGCAGGTGACGGCGAGGTCGACCGTGTCCGCCAGCACAGGGGTGCTGATGGCGGCCAGCGCGAGCAGCGGCAGCGCGCGACGTCCGATTGTCATTGCGGCGGTCATTCAGTTGATCCAGGACAAGACGTTGGACGAACGTGCGACACCACGATGACGCAGCAGCACGTCGGCGCCGAGTACGCGGCCCGGCGGATCGATGACGAACCACGCCTGGATCATGACCAGGAACATATAGGTCCATGGCCATTCGCCGCTCGCGGAATAGAGGCCCAGCCAGAGATTCAGCCCCATCAGCAGGCCAAGCATGGCGCCGGCACGAGAGAACAAGCCGAGCAGCAACGCTACGCTGATGGTCAGCTCAACGAGGTAGACCAGCGGACCGAACACAGAGAGATTGGGCAGGACAACGTCACGCACCAGTGCGCCCTGCAGGGCGACGGCGGCGTGGTCTGCCTCCTGCTGCATCCAATACTTCAGGCCAGCGAAGTTGGGTGGGATCTTCCACAGCGTCTGCTGCCACCACATCGTGCCCATCAGAATGCGCAGGCCCCAGATGCCGAGGTTGCGCGGGGTGCGCTGTGCGGGGTCCTGACGCCAGGCGAGCGCGGCGATGGCGATGGCGACCAGCAGCAGCAGCCAGAACACTGGGGTGAACCAGCCCGGTTGCGTCAGGAACGTGACTGCGTCGTCCAGTGGATTGGGCCGCATGCATGTCTCCCCGTTTCGGCACCGACCAGGTCGCCGCCTGGACAGTGGTCTCGCGAGCCATCCAGACGTTACAACCCGCGCGGAGGCAACATGGCCGAACTGATGATCGACCCACCGAGCATCCTGGCGGCAAAGACGCACGAAGCGCCGTCGGTGTTCCAGCCGGAGAACCTGTTGCGCGAGGCGCGTCGCCAACGCGGGTTGCCGGATGTGGCGGTGCCAGCGGTTTGCGTGCTCGATCCGGACGGCGACCTCGTGCGGGCATTGCGCGCGGCTGGCCGGTGTCGCCGTGCCGCAGGGTGGGCCTGCTATCACACCGAGATGGACGTGACCGAACATGCGGGGATCACGATGGGTATCGTGGGCCTGGCGGTCGGCGCGCCGTTCGCCGTGCTGGTCGCCGAGCAGGTGTTCGTGTCGGGCTGCCGGTTGCTGATCAGCATGACGTCGGCGGGACAGATCGTGCCAATGGGGCCGACACCCTATTTCGTACTGATCGACCGCGCGCTGCGCGACGAGGGGACCAGCCACCATTACCTGCCGCCAGCGACATTCGCGGATGCGGACGCGACGTTGGCGGATCGGGCGTGGGCCGCACTCGCTGCGCTGCCGCTGCCGGTGCACCGTGGCGCGGCGTGGACCACAGATGCGCCATATCGCGAAACGGAGGAAGCAATCCGCGCGGCCCGGGCGCATGGCGCGCTCGCGGTGGAAATGGAGGCTGCGGCGCTCTACGCATTTGCCCGGGCGCGCAGGCGCGACGTGTTGTGTTTCGCGCATGTCACAAACCAGATGGCTGTCGCCGAGGGGGATTTTGAGAAGGGTGAGGCGGATGGCGCGCGCGATGCGCTCGACGTGATCGCCACGGCAGCCCGCGCGTGTGGGTTTGCCTGAATGCCAACGAACGGGGAGTTACGCCGATGCTGACGCTGTATTTCGCGCCAGGTGCGAGCTCGATGGCACCGCACATTGCGCTGCACGAGGTCGGTGCGTCGTTCGAGAGCCGACCGCTGTCGTTCCACAGGAAAGAGAACCGCGATCCGGCGTTCCTGGCGATCAATCCGGAAGGCAAGGTGCCGACGCTCCTGATCGACGGCCGTCCGCTGACCGAGGTCGCGGGCATACTGTTCTATCTCGCTCGTCGCTTCACGCAGGCGGGTCTGCTGCCGACAGACGATGTCGAGAGCGAGGCGCGGGTGGTCGCGTGGATGTCGTTCATCGCCGCAACGATCCATCCGGCACGGCGGCAGGGACTGGAGCACTCGCGCAGAGTGTTTGCGATCGCCGAGCAGCGGTTGGGCGAACAGGACTGGGTGGTTGGGCGCTACTCGATCGCCGACATCCATTTGTTCCGGCTGTTCTGGCGGTTCCGCGGTATGCTGGGTGTGGAGCCCGGCGAGTTCCCGCATCTCTCGGCGCACTACGAGCGCATGATGGCACGGCCGGCGGTGCGGAAGACCATCGAGATCGAGTCCGCGATCGGCTACCAACTGCCGGCATAGCGAAATCAGAATGCGCCGCAGACTGCATGGACCGTGGTGCCGACTGATTGCTGGTGAAACTGTGCGCGATAGGCGTCCTTGATCGCTGTGATCGCGGCGTCGTTCGCTGCTGAATCAGGCAGAGCCACGACGAGCACCGTGGTGTGCTCACCGACGATCCGATGCGTCAGGGGATTCATCCATTGGCCGCTCGCGTCGAGAACGGTGAACCCGTCGGGCAGTCGCGGCGTGATGACGTGCGCGGTGAACTCCGCCCACGCCGGATCAGTCACGGATGCTCGGCCAAAGAACAGGTGATATTCCAGCATCGGCGCTCCGCCGAGCCGTGCGCACGGCTCCGGCGCCGGGCTGCATCCGCTGGCGATGATCAAGGCACCGCAAGCAATTACACGAAGCATCGCGTCCCGGGTTTCTCGTTTGACATCGCAGATTGCGTTGCGTAGCGTTTCAAAGCTCGTATCCATTGGACAGAGGACGGTCGTGGGCCGTGCTTGCAATGCGATCGAAGATAACACCAGGAAGCGCGCTCGGGCGGTTCCGACGGGGTGACTTGTCCCGCCGGCCGGGCTGATAGCATCCGCATCAGGAGGGACGCCAATGGCGACGGCAATTCAGGATAACCTGTTCACCCCGGACGTGATCGCGGATCCCTACGCCTACTACGGACGGCTGCGCGAGGAAGACCCCGTGCACTGGAACGACGACTACGCGCTGTGGGTGATCACGCGCCATGACGATCTGGTCTGGCTGACGCGGCATCACGAGTTGTTCTCCTCCGCCGTGTTCAAGAACGACCCGCGGCCCGCGTATCCCGCGATCGATGAGTCGGACCTCGGGCTCTACGAATACGTGAAGAACTACCAGGGCAGCCAGTTCATCCAGCACGACCGCCCGGACCATCTGGAGATGCGCCGGGTGATGCACGGCTACTTCACGCCCAAGTCGATGGAGGCGTGGCGCCCGTTCGTCCGCGACGCGGTGAAGTCGCTGCTCGACGCGGCCGAGGCGAAGGGCAGCATGGACGTGATGCGCGACATAGCGACGCCGCTGCCGGTCATCGTGATCGCCGAGATGATGGGCGTCCCGCCGTCGGAGCGCGGCTATGTGCGCCAGCTTGCCGAGAAGCTGCTGTATATCGGCCGCGGCGAGTATGACCGGATGAAGCCGCTGACCGAGGGCATGCGCGGGATGATCGACTTCGTCTCGCCGCTGGTGGACGAGCGCATAGTCAATCCGGGCGACGACTTCATATCCGTGCTGGCGCGCGGCGAGAAGCAGGGTGTGTTCACCCGTCACCAGGTGCTGGTCAACACGTCGCTGCTGCTACTGGCCGGGCACGAGACGACCATCAACCTGCTGTGCAACGGCACGCTGGCGTTCATGCAGCATCCCGAGCAATGGGAACTGCTGAAGCAAGACCCCGCCGGGCGCGCCAAACCGGCGACCGAGGAGTGCCTGCGCTACAACTCGCCGGTCGTGTCGATTCAGCGCATCGCGACGGAGGACGTCGAGATGCGGGACAAGGTGCTGCGCAAGAAGGATCGCGTGCGCTGGTTCATCTCGTCGGCCAACCGCGATCCGGCGGCGTTCCCCAACCCGGACACGTTCGACATCAGCCGGCATCCGAACCAGCATGTCGCCTTCGGATCGGGCACGCACCACTGCCTGGGCGCGACGCTCGCGCGCGTCGAGGGTCAGGAAGTGTTCAAGGCCCTGGCTGAACGTTTCCCGAAGCTCCGGCCGGAGGCCGAGGCACTGGAATACCAGCCGAGCATCACGTTCCGGTCGCTGAAATCGCTGCCGGTCACCTGGCACTAGGAGAACCGCAGTGGCGCGAAAGCTGAAGGTCTGGGTGGACCACCAGGCGTGTGTCGGGAATGCGATGTGCGAGTTGATCGCTCCGAAGGTGTTCAAGCTCAACGATGACCGTCAGTCCGAGGTGGTCGATGCCGCGGCGGACAGCGAGGAGAAGATCCTGGAGGCGGCGGAGAACTGCCCGGTGAGTGCGATCTTCGTGGAGGACGCGGAGACCGGGGAGCAGTTGTTCCCTTAGGGTTTGGCGGTTGTCCACGGCTTTACGCAAAGTAAAGACGTGGATGGCCGGCGCAAGGCCGGCCATGACGATGGGGGCGGCCGCGGCGCGACGGCTGTGACGACGGAGCGGCGCAGGCCGGCCGTGACGAGGGGGGTGGCGCGGCGCGCGGGGTTGTCAGGCCACGGGGGGCGGCATGTCGCGTGGACCGGGTGGTGCGACGGGCGGAATGTCCGGACCGGGCGCCGGAGTGGGCGCGTCTGGTCCGATCGGGGGCTGGATATCGGGACCAGGCGTCGTTGGGGGGATGATGTCCGGTCCGGGTTGGCTGGGGTGGCTGGCTGTTGCTCGGCATGGGGCATAAGCGCGCTGCGGCGCGCGGGGTTCGGCAGAAGATCACGACACGCCAACACGATGTTCTGAGCGCGAACGCGGCTCGGTGCCAAGAGTCTCATCGATGTCTCGTGTCCCTGTGGGTGAGACAATCTCGAGGGCGCGGAGTGTTGGGCTGGCGCCGGTGACGATGGCGTCGACCAGCTCGGGCGGGGGTGGGCCGAAATCGCACGGCTGCGGCAGGCCGCCCAGGGAACGGATGAGCGCGGCACGCTGCGGGTAGATGACCGCATACTGATCCGCCTCGGCGACCGGGTCGGGCACGGGTTCCTCGGGGGGCGGCGGTTCGGGCGGCGGCGGTTCGGGCGTGGCAGCGGGCGTGG
Organism: uncultured Alphaproteobacteria bacterium; assembly: GCA_963776505.1. GTDB lineage: Bacteria > Pseudomonadota > Alphaproteobacteria > Acetobacterales > Acetobacteraceae > JAMXLO01. Next base: position 74,990 of record CAVZNH010000081.1, on the reverse strand, counting down.
CGTGCCCCAGCGCGTCGGCCATCAAGCCGATGGCGCAGTGCTCGGACCAGGCGGCCTTGTCGGCAGTGGCGTTGTCGGCCTCGCGCTTGCGGCGCTCGGCCTGCAGGCGCAGCAGCAGCGTCCGGGCGCTCTGTGCCTTGCGCTCCGTGCTGACGGCCTGGGCGTTGCATTTCAGGAAGAACGAGGGGTCGCCGCGATAATCCCGGGCCTGGCGGAGGCAGTCCATCGCATAAACGGCGAAGCCGACGCTGCGGGCGGCGAGGTGGGCCTCCTCGCCGTTGGCCGGCAGCATCGAGGCGACGAGGGCGATGGCGCCGCGGTCGCGGCGGGCTTCGGCCTCGGGCGTGTCGGTCTCCGGGGGCGGAAGCATGCCGCGGAGAGTGAAGACGACGAGGTGGTAGACGTCGCGGGGGAGTTGCAGGGTGAGGTCTGGGGGCTGGTTCTGAGTGTCCATGCCGCGGCATGTAGTGTTAGTTATATTGTCTGTCAATGTTAGTTACGAGGCAATGGATAGGGCCTTGGCCGCGCCGTCGACCTCTGTGTTGACTGCATCGAAATAAAGACGTGGATGGCGGGGCCAAGCCCCGCCATGACGATTGAGCGGTATGCCGCCGGGCCGTGGACCGATCAGCGCTTACTGCGCCGTCATGCCGCCATCGATCACGAGTTCCGAGCCGGTGACCCAGGATGCTTCGTCGGACGCCAGGAACAGCACGCCATTGGCGATATCCATGGCGGTGCCGAGCCGGCCCATCGGCGTGCGATCGAGCAGCACCTGGCGCACGGCCGGATCGCTGAAGCGCTGCAAGGTCAGCGGCGTATCCGCATAGCCCGGGTGCACCGAATTGATGCGGATGTTTTCCGCCGCATATTGCAGCGCCGCCGACTTGGTGAAGATCGTGATGGCGCCCTTGGCGGCGGAATAGGCCGGCGAGGTAGGACTGCCGACAATGCCCATGACCGAGGACGTGTTGATGATCGACCCGCCTCCGCCTTTGCGCATGGCCGGGATCGCCGTGCGGGTGCCCAGGAAGACGCCCTTGGCATGGACGTTCAGTTCGCGGTCCCAGATTTCCACGGTGATGTCTTCGACGTTGCCGGGGAAGGAGACACCGGCGTTGTTGAACAGGATGTCCAGGCGGCCGTGGGTTGCCATCACCGCGTCGACCACCTGGGCCCAGTTCTGTTCCGATGTCACGTCGAGGTGGAGGTAGCGGGCGTCGTGGCCCTCGGCGCGCAGGGAGGCCGCGGCGCGCTCGCCCAGGTCGTCGCGGATGTCGGTCAGCACCACCTTCGCGCCCTCGCGCACGAACAGATGCGCCGCCGCGCCGCCGAAGCCCATCAGCTCGCCCTTGATCGCAGCCGCCGCGCCGGTCAGCAGCGCTATTTTGCCTTGGAGCCGCATTCTGTCCTCCCGTTTTTCCGTTGATCGGCGGGAGGATGCGCCATTTCGGGTCGTGCCTCCATCGCCGCATCGTGGTCCAGCTTGAATCGATCCTTGTGATCAGAGCCTGTCTTTGAATGGTGTCAGAATGATGAAAAGCCACTGGTCCGCTTTTGAACTGCGCCCACACACGGTTCATTTGCCACGCACCAAGAGCCGGCTGCGCGAACTCATTCGACCTTTTTGTGCGCAGCAGCGGCAACCGCAGCCCACATCGAACGCATGTCGCGCAACACCCAGGTGAGCGCTTTGTCGGGGATCAGGTATCCACCGATACCGTCAGTGAAAAGCATGTCGTAGATCCGGCGGCTCGCCGCATCGATGTCCGCTGCAGTCGGTTCGCCTTCTGCCGGCGGTGCCGGCAGCACGATGGTGATCGTATCCGGCTCTTGCGGCACGACCTCGATCCGGTAGTTACCGTCGGGCAGCGAGCCAAAATACTCCTTCAGGCCGGCAACCGGATCGTCGATCAGCCGGCGGCGCACGGCAGGATCGCGCCGGAGCAGGCAATAGTGATCGGTGAACAAATCGTGCTGGTCGCTCATGGGTTGTTCTTCCGGAAGCTCTGGCGCATGCGCAGCAACTCAAGCTTCAGTGCCTGCGGCATGATCCAGCAGAACAGGTCGCCGCTCTCCCACAGATCCATCTGATTGATCACGGTCGCCGCATCCTTGGGCTTCGCCGCGAGCGGAGGGATCACGAAGTAAAGCGTGTCGCGCCGTTGCTGCCGGACATCGATCTTGACGTCGGGCGATAACTCCACGCCGATACTGGCCAGCGCTTGTCGCGGATCCTTCCGCAGGAGCTCGGCAAAGGCTGGATCCGTCCAGGCGAGTTCGACCAGACGCCGTTCCAACGAGGCATCCCCAACACCTTTTGTTTCGTCCGGCACTTTGCTTTCCTTCCGTGTGTCGGGCTCGCTCGACCTCAGGGCTCGCGATCGATGACCAGGAAACTCGGTCCCTGATGCGCAAGTGCGCGACCGAGAACGTCACTGATCGACTGAAGATTTTCGATCTTTTCGGTGCGTGCGCCGAAGCCCTCGGCGATGCGCTGCATGTCGAGATCTGGATTATTGAAGTCCAATCCGACGAACTGTGTTGTCTCAATCGTGGTGCCCATCGCGTCGCACCACAGGTCCTTCAGCAACCGGTACTCGTGGTTCACGAAGCATACGAATATGGACGGGATGGCATATTTGGCGGCTGTCCACAGCGCATGGATCGAGAACAGACTGCCGCCGTCGCCGACGAAGCAGACGGCATGCTTTCCGCTCGCCAGCCCGATCCCGACGCCCAGCGGCATGGCCCAACCGAGCCCTCCGCCACGCGGCGAGAAGTGGACATTGCGAAAACCGAGGCGAACGGCCATATCCTGCACAATCGCATCTTCGGACGAGCCCTCGGTGATGACATGTGCCGCACGATCGAGACGACGCAACACACCGAGTATCAGGGCATCAGTGGGGCGTTTGCCGGATGATGGATACTTCGCTTCCAGAGCCGCCACATCCGCGATCCGCTCCCCCGCTGATTCGGCCGAAGCTCCGATCGCTGTCGCAAGCGCATCCAATGTCGCTTTGATATCACCGAGCACCGCGATGTCACAGGGAAAATCGAACCCAAGCTGGCTGCCAGTGGGCGCGATTTGAATCACCTGCAATTTGCTCGGTATCGCTGAGAGGCCATCATAGGTGAAGGTATCGACCTTCTCACCGATCAACAGCATTGTGTGGTAGCGGCTGAGTGTCTCGTTGATTTCCTTGGTGGTCGGGGGAAGCTGACCGCGGAAGTTCGGATGCAGGGGATCGACGGTGCCCTGGACGTGGAATGGCGCAGCATAGATGTCCGCGGCGAGTGCGGTTGCAATGCGGCTTACAGCGCCAACGCCATGCGCTGCGCCGACTGCATAATCGGTAACGATGGCGAGCTTGCCTGATGGAACGGTCTGCAGGGCCAGCGACACTTCAGTGATTGCGCGCGGCACCGCGTCCTCGATGATCCGCGTCTTCCTGAACGTTGTGTTTTCGGTTCGCTCCAGCATGAAGTTCATGGGAATCGACAGAAAGACCGGCCCTGTCGGCTGAAGCCTTGCCTGCAGGTAGCAGCGCTGTAGCGCCACGGCGAGATCGTCAGTACGGGTCACCTCATACGCATATTTGGTGGCGGTCTCCGCAAGCTGCACGTTCGGTGCGCCGAGAACCGGATTGTGAATGAGAAAGCGTAAATCCTGCTGCCCGTTGATCACAAGGAGCGGCACCCCGGACATCAAGGCATTGCGCATATTGAACATGCCGTTGGCCAGGCCCGGATAAGTGTGCAGGCTGACGATAGACGGCTTGCCGGTGATGAGCGCATAGCCGGCGGCCACGCCAACGGCGCTGGATTCGTGCAACGACAGGATGTAGGTGGCCTTGGATGCCGCTATGGCTGCCAGGAATGTCGTCTCCGTTGTCCCTGGATTGCCGAATACGAAAGGAATCTCGTACGTCTCAAGAAAGTCCTGAATGAGTTCGCCACCTGTCCGACCTGTCATGCCCCGTCCCATGTGACATTCATAGCGTGGTTTGTGATACGCTTTCTGGTTCGATGGCGTAAGTGCATAACACGCTGGAACATAGCACAACTGTCGTTCAGGCCGCTGTGGCCTGGTTGGCGGGCGCTGGCTGCACGGGGTGACTTTCTTCCCGTCGATCGAGCGTGAACCGCAGAGGATTGTCAGCTGCCAGAACGAGTGTCTCGATCTGAGACGGCAGTATCGGAACGCCGGTCCAACCTACTCAGTGGTGGACGAGTTCGCGACCACCACGTTCCTGGAGAATTGGGGGGACATCCAGGACGTGATCGCCTGCGCACCCGGAAATTTGCCACCCGGCTATGATGAGCGGCGCAACCATAGCGAGGAGCAAGCGATGTTTATCGAATTCACACCTGACGGCCTGTCTATGGGCAGGTCGCGTTCTCATTCGCTTGTGGTGCTCGCCCTGCTCGCAGTCGCCGCAACCATGCTGGTTTCCCGATCGGCCGCTCATGCCCAGCTGGCGGCGACAGGCTTTGCCGACAGCGCAGGGCCATTGATTGGGATCACCGCCCTCGGGTGCGCGCTGTTCTATGCCGTCCCGCAGACTGCTGTTCTCGGCGCAATCCTGGTCACCGGTTTCCTCGGCGGGGCGTTCTGCACACACTTTCGCCTCGGCACGATCGGCTCGCCGCCGCAGATGATCTCCTTGGTCCTCGGCGTGATGGCCTGGGGCGGCGTTTATCTCAGATATGCGGAGGTGCGCAGGCTGTTGCCAATCAGCATATGAGTGATGAAGAGAAGGAGGCGCCTACAGGCGACTCTGACCGCAAGACGGCACGTGGAACCAGGCGGGAGTGAGTCGCCAAGTATTTGGGTATCAATCGGCAATGGCGCATCTGCTTCGTCTGGACGACAGAGGTCCCGACCGTGTCGAAATCGTCAACTACCACCAGGCAAATTCCGAACCCCACCCCAGGAGAGGTTCTGCTGCTGGAGTTCATCGAGCCGATGGGTCTGACGCAGAATGGTCTCGCGCGTGCGATCGGTGTGCCGCCGCGACGGATCAATGAGATCGTGCTCGGCAAACGATCGATCACCGCGGATACGGACCTGCGGCTGGCACGGTATTTCGGAGTCTCGGAGGGCTTCTGGCTTGGCCTCCAGGCCGACCATGACCTGCTGCGGCGGCGACGGGAGATTGATACTGACCTGGCGCGGATTGCGCCGTATGGGCGGGCCGCATGATTGGAATGTGCCCGATGAGGTGCATCGCGCACCGCGCGTACTCGCCGCCCTGCGTCTTTCGTTGTGGTCAGCGGCAAAGACGTGGATGGCCGGCCTTCGCCGGCCATGACGGAATAAGTGGTATGAGCTCCGAGTGGCCATAGGCGGTCATGTCAACGCCCTCCACGGCCACGATCGCCCGTGCGTGCGCAGTTCTGCCGCGATAAGCTCAGTCTCCTGTGGCCCTTCGTGGCCCTCGCTTCGTCCTCCGTGGTAAAAAGCTTGCGGTCATCCCCAACAAGAAACCATGTGCAGACTGTGTTGCGCGGATCAAGGGAAGACGTGGATGGCCGGCCGGAGCTTGTCCTCGGGCGGGCCTTCGAGCCCGACCCGGGTGGCCGGCCATGACGAGTACCGGTTTCATCCAGCGCGGGTCCGGCGCCAGGCAGGACGTGGACATCGCGGTCTTGATCGAAGTGATCGTGCGTCGACAGCGGTAGTGGATCGCCGAGGCGACGGCTGGCAGCAAAGACGTGGATGGCGTGGCCAAGCCACGCCATGACGGTGGGGGTCATGGGGTCGTGGGGTCGTAGGGGTCGGCTGTTTCGCCGATGTTATGGGAACCGTGCCCTGACCAGCGCGCGCCTCAAGGCGTCGGAACGCCGATGGATTTGAGCCGCGCATGCGCGCGGCTGGCGCGCGCCTTCAGGCCATCGAGCTAGGTGCTGACGTCGTTGCCGGGCAGGTTCAACACCTTGCAGCCGAGCCGCCAGTACTCCTCGATCTGCGCCTCGGTTTCCGCAGACCCTCGGGCGAGTTTGCCGTGCGCGTTGCAGGCCTCCGCGATCCGGCGCACGGCGGCCTTGAACGTCGGGTGCTCAAGCTGGAGATGAACGCCCAGGCGCGCACTGAGGTCCGAGTGGCCGTAGGCGATCATGTCGATGCCGTCGACGGCCGCGATCGCCTCGACATTCTCCAGGCCCTCGAGCGACTCGATCGACACGCAAACGATGATGTTGGCATTGGCCCATGGCGCATACTCGGTCGCGTGACGGGCGCCATAGCTGCGGTATCCGGTGTGCATCCCCTGGCCCGAGATGCCGCGATTGCCGATCGGCGGAAATTTGGCCTCCCGCACGATCGCGCGTGCTTCCTCGGCGTTATCGACCTCGGAGACCTGCACGCCCATGATCCCCTGATCGAGGATCGCGGGGATCAGATAGGTGAAGGATTTGTGGATACGCACGATCGCCGAGACGTTGGTGGCCTGAAACCACCCGGCGAGATCCGCGATCGTCTCGAGGTCGAAGGCGCCATGTTCGTGGTCGATCATGCAGTAGTCGAAGCCGGAGGCCTCGATGATCCAGGGAACGCCGCGCGATGCGAACTCCTTGAGCCCGGTGCCAAGTGCGGGCCGTCCCTCGCGCACCGCCCGCCATATGCTGTTGTCTTTCATGGGTCGTACGAGGCTCCCATCGCTCGTTGATTGCCTGAAGTGCGCCTCGGGTTGCCGATCTGAATCACGACCGGGTCCGCGTCCAGACGACCGGGAACAACTCGTCGTCCGCAGGAAACTTGCCGGGCGGCAACTGCGGATTTTGCGGAATCGTCATCGTCGCCGGGCGCGGGTCCCAGACCACGTCGTGCGCCATGTAGCGGGTCGAGATGGCCATGCGCCGTCGTTTCGGCGAGAAATTGCCCTCGGCGCCATGCACCGTCAGCGGATGGTGCACGATGCAGTCGCCAGCCTGCATGTCCCAGGACAGGAACCGGAGGTTCGCGTCACCGCGCCGCTGGGAGAAATTCGGACACGGCTCAAGCTCCGACCTGAACTTCGGGTCCTTGTCGGGGATCGCGGCGGCGTAGAACTTGCCCCAGTTGTGCGAACCCGCGATGTACTCCAGGGCGCTGTTGTCATGATCGACATCCACCAGCGCCACCCAGACAGACAGCACGTCGTTGCCGCGCAGTGGCCAGAACGGCAGGTCCTGATGCCAGTCGGTCATCTCGTGCGTGTCCGGCTCCTTGACGAACAGCTGGTCATAGAACAGCCGCACCTCGTCGGCATCCATGAGCGTCGCGGCGATCTCGGCGCATGGGCTGTGCATGGCCCAATCGCGGAAATCATCGTCCCACCGCCAGATGAAGGAATTGATGAGGAAGCGGCCGCTCTTGCCGCCGAGTGCCTTGGTTACCTCACGCGCGCGACTCTGCGGGTCATTGGCGTCCATCACGCGGTCCACCGCCCGACGCATCCGCTCGAGCCACTCGCCGTCGAACATGCCGCGCAGGCAGATCGCGCCATCGGCGTGAAACTGTCTGCGATCATCCGCCGTGATCCGGTTCAGCGGCGCGCGGTTCATATTCCCCCCAGTGCAGGCGGGTAACCCGCCGCCGGCCCAGTTTACCTCGGCGTCAGCACCATCACCATCTGGCGGTTCTCCATCCGCGGCATCTGCTCGACCTTGGACGTCGGGTCCATCTCGTTCTTGATCCGCTCAAGCACGCGAATGCCGATCTCCTGGTGCGCCATCTCGCGGCCGCGGAAGCGCAGCGTCACCTTCACCTTGTCCCCCTCCTCGATGAACGACTTCATGGCGCGCATCTTCACCTGATAGTCGTTCTCATCGATGTTCGGGCGGACCTTGATCTCCTTGATCTCGATGACCTTCTGCTTTTTCTTGGCCTCGTTCCGCTTCTTCTGCTGTTCGTATTTGTATTTGCCGAAGTCGAGGATCTTCACCACCGGCGGATCGGCGTTGGGACTGATCTCCAACAGGTCGAGCCCGACCGACTGCGCCCGAAGCCAGGCGTCCCGGGCGGTCATCACCCCCTGCATCTCACCGTCCTGATCGATCAGCCGCACCTGCTGCGCTCTGATCTCGTCGTTCACACGCGGCCCGTCGCGGGTTGGCGATGCGGGCATTGGTCCTCTTGCTATGGTCTTCTCCTGTCTTGGTTAACGTAAGCCGGCCACAAGTCTGGCCGATCCATCGGTAGCTGATCAAGCTAAAGGAAAAGTTTCACGCGGTCGTCACCGAGGGCTGCCCCGGGGCGGTCCGCCGCGTGAGGCGCCTTTCCTCACGCCCTGAGATCGGGTGGCGTCGCCTCGAGCGCAAGAAGCCGCACCGCCCCATCCAGCGGAAGCACCTCCTGCGCGGATCCGCCCAGCCGGCGGAGCGCCACGGTCCGGCTCTCGGCCTCCTTCCGCCCGACCACCGCCAGCACCGGCACATGGGCCAGGCTGTGCTCGCGCACCTTGGCGTTGATCTTCTGGTTGGAGAGGTCCAGCTCCACCGCCAGCCCCGCCTGCCGCAGCGCCGCCGCCACTTCGCCGGCATACGCGTCGGCGTCCGAGACGATGGTCGCGACCACCGCCGGCACCGGCGCCAGCCACAGCGGGAAGCGCCCGGCATAGTGCTCGATGACCACGCCGAGGAAGCGCTCGAAGCTGCCCATGATGGCGCGGTGCAGCATCACCGGGGTGTGGCGGGCGCCGTCCTCGCCGACATATTCCGCATCGAGCCGTTCCGGCGTGTTGAAGTCCACCTGGAGCGTGCCGCACTGCCAGTCGCGCCCGATCGCGTCGCGCAGCACGAACTCCAGCTTGGGGCCGTAGAACGCGCCCTCGCCGGGGTTCAGGGTGTACTCGACGCCCGCGGTGGCGCAGGCCTCCTTCAGCGCGTTCTCCGCATGGTCCCAGACCGCGTCGGAGCCGACCCTCAACGCCGGGCGGTCGGAGAACTTCACGCTGAACTCCGGGAAGCCGAAGTCGCGGTAGATCGAGGACAGCAGCTCGACGAACCGCACCGTTTCGGCGGCGATCTGCTGCTCGGTGCAGAAGATATGTGCATCGTCCTGGGTGAACTGGCGCACCCGCATGATGCCATGCATCGCGCCGGACGGCTCATAGCGATGGCAGGAGCCGAACTCCGCCAGCCGCAGCGGCAGTTCGCGGTATGAGCGGAGGCCGTGGCGGAAGATCAGGATGTGGCACGGGCAGTTCATCGGCTTCAGCGCGAGGACCTTGTCCTCGTCCTCCACCCGGGCGATGAACATGTTCTGGCGGAATTTTTCCCAGTGGCCGGAGCGTTCCCACAGCGAGCGGTCCACGAGTTGCGGGGTCTTGACCTCCTGGTAGCCGGCCGCGTCCAGGCGGCGGCGCATGTAGGCTTCGGCGGTGCGGTAGAGTTTCCACCCCTTCGGGTGCCAGAACACGCTGCCCACCGCCTCTTCCTGGAGGTGGAACAGGTCCATCTCCTTGCCGATGCGGCGGTGGTCGCGCCGGTCCGCCTCCTCCAGCATATGGAGGTAGGCGTCGAGCTCCTTCTGGTCGCGCCACGCGGTGCCGTAGATGCGCGACAGCATGGCGTTGCGATGATCGCCGCGCCAGTACGCGCCGGCGACCTTCATCAGCTTGAACGCGGGGCCGACATCGGCGGTGGAGCGCATGTGCGGGCCGCGACAGAGATCCACCCAATTGCCTTGGCGATAGAGCGTGATGGTCTCGCCGCGCGGCAGATCCTGGACGATCTCGGCCTTGTACTTCTCGCCCTTGTCCTCGAACAGGCGGATGGCGTCGTCGCGGTCGATCACCTGGCGGGTGAATTTTTCCCCGCGCGCCACGATCTGGCGCATCTTTGCCTCGATCGGGCCGAAATCCTCCGGGGTGAACGGTTCGTTCCGGGCGAAGTCGTAATAGAAGCCATCCGCGATTGCCGGCCCGATGGTCACCTGGGTGCCGGGATACAGTTCCTGCACCGCCTCGGCCAGAACATGCGCCGCATCATGGCGGATGAGCTCCAGCGCGTCGGGATCGCGACGGGTGACGAACACAACGTCGGCGTCGCGCTCGATCTCGGTGGCCAGATCCACCAGCTTGCCGTCGAGCTTCATGGCGAGGGCGGCGCGGGCGAGGCCAGGGCCGATCGCTTCCGCCACCGTCGTGCCCGTCACCGGCCCGTCGAAGCGGCGCACGGACTTGTCGGGCAGGGTTATGGCGGGCATGGGCGTTTCGGCTCCTTCCTCAGCGGAAACGCCTGTCTATGGCGTCGGGGCAACTGCTACGCAAGTCCCATGATCTCCCGGTAAACGCCCAATGTCGCCGCCTGCATGGCACCCACCGTGTAGCCGCGCAGCACGGCGGCGCGCGCCCGGCAGCCGAGCGCCTGTCGCTCCTCGGGCGGCAGAGCCAGCGCCATCTCGATGGCGGCAGCGAGAGCGCCGGCGTCGCCGGGCGGCGTGCGCCAGCCGGTGACACCATGCTCGACCGTCTCGATCGGGGCGCCCAGGTCTGACGCGACCACGGGCCGGGCCATGGCCTGCGCCTCGATCACCACACGGCCGAACGCTTCCGGCTGCGTCGAGGCATGGACGACCACGTCGGCCAGCAGCAACGCCGCTGGCATATCCTGGCACTCACCCACCAGACGTACCCGATCGGCAACGCCCAGCGCTTCGGCCTGGCGGATCAGTCCGGCGGAATAGCGCCGTCGCCCTTGGTCCGATCCCACCAGCACGCAGCAGAGGTTGCGGCCGGACAGGCGCGCCAGTGCCTCGATCAGCACGGTCTGCCCCTTCCAGCTCGTCAACCGCCCGGGCAGCAATACGACCGAGGCGCCATCCGGCAACTGCCACTCCAGTGCCAGCCGCGCCACGCGATGACCCGCGACAGCGCCAGGATCGAACACTGCGGGGTCAACCCCGCGCGGAATGATCCGGATCCGCGAGGGGTCAGTGTCATGTTGCCGCTGGATCAGGTCAGCGATGAAGCGGCTGGCCGCGATCACCCGCTCGCCGTGCGCCATGACCGAGTTGTAGCGGCGCTTGAACGGCAGGTCCTCGTTGTAGGTACCATGATACGTGGTGACGAAATGCGCCCCGGTGCGCTTGCAGGCCAGGCTGGCAGACCAGGCCGGCGCGCGTGATCGCGCATGGACGATTGCCACTTGCTCGGCGCGGATCAGGCCTGCAAGCAGCTGTGCGTTCCGCCAGACCCGAAATGGATTCCGGCTGGCCAGCGGCAGAGCGATGTGGCGACCGCCTGCGCGCTCGACGACTGGAACCAGGCGGCCGCCCGCGCTGGCGACCAGCGCAGTCCACCCGGCATCGGCAATCGCCTGGGTCATCTCGATCGTGCCGCGCTCAACCCCACCGGTCACCAACGACGGCAGCACCTGAAGCACCGCAATGTTGCCAGCCACCGCTCCCACCCCTACATTTACACGGGTCTTCAGACCGGTGGAAATTGGCCCATGCGAACGCCTCTATACGACGTGAACGCGCGCCGCAAGACCGTCAGCATCACGCTCAACGCCGACCTGGCGGCGAAGGCATCCGCCCTGGGCATCAACATCTCACGCACCGCAGAAGCTGCGATCGTCCAGGCATTCGAGGCGGCGGAGAAAGCAAGGATACGCGAAGAAATCCGGGAGGCCATGAGAATGGTGGACGAATATGTCGCCATCCACGGCATGCCATTCGACGATTGGGCGAACGACGGCACTCCTGCCGATGATGCCGACGATGCAGCATGATCTGTTCGCCAATCCCAATGCACGCTCGCGCCGAGCCTTTATCCGTTTGTCGTGGTTCTCCAGGCCGACATCGCCGATGGGGATACCCGGTTGATCGCCCCGCTGGCGCCTCTCACAGGGCCATTTGCAGGCGCCTGAGTTCGGGCGCTCGCCGCTAATCGACCACAACGGCAAACCCTACGCGGTCGCGCTGCCATCTGATCGGATTCGCTGCCGCGAAACCAGCTGGGCTCATCGCGTGGGCTCCTTGGCATCGCGGCGCGATGACATCACGCGCGCACTGGACTGGCTGTTCTTCGGGATCTGACGCGATGCATACCACCGGACGGCTCGATCGCGGCGACGGCGTGGAACTGGCCTGGGCGTGGCAGGATGGGAACAGCCCCACGGTGGTGTTCCTGCCCGGGTTCCGCAGCGACATGACCGGCGAGAAGGCGACGGCGCTTGCCGGGTTCTGTGCCGAGTGCGGTCAGGCCATGCTGCGTTTCGACTATTCGGGGCACGGGACAAGCGGCGGCCGGTTCGAGGATGGCACCCTCAGCCGATGGACCGACGATGCACTGGCGATGATCGATCGCCGGACCGACGGTCCGCTGATCCTTGTCGGTTCCTCGATGGGGGGCTGGATCGCATTGCTCGCGGCTCTTGGCCGCCCCGGTCGGGTCGCGGCACTGATCGGCATCGCCGCCGCGCCCGATTTCACCGAGGCGCTGATGTGGCCGGCGATGACCCTCGAGCAGCGGGCCACCCTGGAGCGGGACGGGGTCGTGCACAGGCCAAGCCAATACGGCGAGCCCACCCCGATCACCCGTGCGCTGATCGAGGACGGACGCAACAGGTTGGTGCTGAACGGGCCGATAGAGACTCGATTGTCCGGTGCGCCTGCTGCACGGGCAGAACGATCCTGACGTGCCCTGGGACATGGCGCTGCGGATCGCCGAACGAGTCAGCAGCAACGATGTGCAGGTGATCCTGGTGAAGGACGGCGATCATCGGCTCTCGCGCCCGCAGGACCTTTCTCTCCTACGCCAGACGCTCGCCGCTCTCCTCGGCCAGGATGGCGCGTAGTCCCTCGCGATAGCTCGGATAGCGCCAGCGCAGGCCGAGCCCCTGTTGTGTGCGTTGACCGGACACCTTGCGATGCTCTGCCCAGAAGCTGCGCGCCATCGGGCTCATCGTGGGCCATGCCAACTCGAACGGCGTGGCTTCGGGCACAGCAACACCGAGCAATCGTGCCGCTTCGGCTATCACCTCCGCGCTTTCCGCAGGTTCGTCATCCACCAGGTTCAGCAGGCGAACGCCGCTCTCGCGTGTCTGCTGCATCGCCGCGATCCCTGCAGACACGATGTCGTCGCGATGGATGCGCCCGAAGGTATGACCAGGCTTGCCGACCCGCCGCGCCGTCCCGGCGCGCAGACCGTTGAACACTGAGCGCCCCGGTCCGTAGATGCCTGCAAGCCGGAACACATCGACCGCGCGCCGATCGGCCAGGCGACCCCAGGCCTGTTCCGCCGCGAGCCGCCAACGACTGCGATCTGACACTGGCGCGGGCTGGGTGCCTTCATCGACCCAGTCGCCTTTTCGATCACCATAGACGCCCGTTGTGGACAAGTAGCCGATCCAACGCAGCCGCGGTGCCTGAGCGATCGCGTCGGCATAGCGCAACAGCACCGGGTCGCCTGACGCGTCGGGTGGTACTGTGGAGAGCAGGTGCGTCGACTGCGCTATCGACGCGGCTGCCTCATCGAAGGGGATTCCCGCGCCAGCCGCGCGCGCAGTTCCTGTGGCGGCGAAGCCAGCACCAACGGCCGCGCGCATGACCGCTCTCCCTGTGTAGCCCAGGCCGAAAATCAGCAGTTGCGGTTCAGCCATAGGCGATGCGCTCACGGTTCTGTGAGCTTTCTGTTATTAACGCGAAACGTACAGTCTTCGTCACAGGCGGTTCCATTGCGATTATTTATCGTCCTGCGTCACCCAAAACCGAAGGAAGCGCGAGGATGTTCCAAGCCTATCATGGCGTCACGGCAGGCCAGCACCAATCGAACTTCGATCACCTGTCCGCTGAGGGTTACCGCATGATCTCCCTCAGTGTGTATGGCGACCCCGGCGATGCACGCTATGCCGCGGTCTGGGTCCAGCGCAGCGGTCCGGCCTGGGTAGCGGTGCACGGCGTCAATGCAGCCGGCTATCAGAGCTTCTTCAATAACCAGACCGCGCACGGCTACGTGCCCGTGCTTGTTTCCGCCACTGGTACCGCTAGCGACGCCGTGTTCGCCGCCGTGTTCGAGCAGGGTATCACCGGTCCATGGTTTGCCCGTCACGGCATGACGTCCGGACCCGAGGCGAATGTCGGCACCTTTCAACAACAGAACAAGGTGGCGCACGACGGCAAGATGATCCTGCGTTCCATGGCAATCTACGGCACGCCGAGCGATCGCCGCTTCATCGGCGTCTGGCATGCCAATCCTGGCTACACAAAGTGGCATGTCCATTACGCCGATGACGCCGCGGGCTATCAGACCGTGTTCAATGCCGAGACGTCCAATCCGTTCTATCGCCCGACTGAGGTCGCGGTCTCCAGCGACCTGCTCTACTGCTCGCTGTTCAAGGACGACATGGTCGGACCATGGGTGGCGCGGCACGGCATGACGTCGGCCGACTATCAGACAGAGTTCGACCAGCAGAATGCACGCGGCTTCTATCCGATCTCGGTGCAGGGCGGTGGCAGCGGCAGTGGCACGCGTTATGCTGCGATCTTCGCGCAGCGCGACATTCCGCTGCCGCGGCAATGGCACGTGACAGGAACCGAGGTGCCTCAGCTCGCCGGTCTCGACCACATCATGCAGAGCTTCATGCAGGCCAATGGCGTACGCGCCGCACAGCTTGCGATCGCCAAGAACGGCGCGGCCAAACTGACGAGGGGTTACACCTGGGCCGAGGATGGCTATCGCATCACGCAACCGTCCGACCGCTTCCTGCTGGCGAGTTGCAGCAAGATGTTCCTCGAGGCGGCGGTGCAGTCCCTCTATGACGCGAAGCCAGCCAAGCTGGCGCCAGCCACCAAGGTCTATCCGCTGCTCGGCTTTTCGCATCCCGCCGATCCCCGCAGCGACGACATCACCATCCAGCAGCTGCTCGACCACATGGGCGGCTACGACGACACGGCGACCGGCTCGGGGTTCGATCCCACCTACCAGATGCGCAAGATCGCGTTGGATGAAGTGCTCGGGCACAAGGTGAGCAAGCTCGACGTGTGCCGCTACATGTATGCGAGGATGCTCGACTTCACGCCTGGCGCGCGGAGCCAGTACTCCAACTTCGGCTATCTGCTCGCAAGCGCCGTTGTCGAGAAGGTCACCGGCATGGACTACTTCGCATATGTGAAGAACACATTGCTGGAGCCAGCGGGGATCACCGAGGTGGAGGTTCGTCCCACCGCGGCGAACCAGCAGCCGCAGAACGAAGCGATGATCGAGGATGAAGGCCTTGGAAACTCGGCGCTCGATCCGCTGTCGCCGCTGCTGGTACCGGCGATATTCGGCGGCGACGGGCAGGTGAAGGAGGTCGCGGCCGCGTGCGCCGGCACATCGGCTTCAGCCGAGGCCCTGACGCAGTTCATCCACCTTCATGCGGTGTGGGGCAATGGTGGGCGGGCACCGAATTCGGCACGGTCGGGAAGCACGCCCGGTTCGTCCACTCTGGCATGGTCGCGCGGCGACGGGGTGGACTGCGCCTATGTCATCAACACGCGCGATTGGCCGCCGAATACTTCGCCGAAGCTGGACGATCTGGGCCACTCGATCGACCAGCTGCTGAACACGACACCGTTGCCATAGCGCCGCGCGCCTCCCCCTCCCCTCGCGGGAGGGGGAGGATGGCTGCCTCAGAAGTCCAGGTCAGCGTAATGCGACGGCGGCGTCATGCCGGGCACGCGATCCGCCAACACGCCGCGAAAGCTTGGTCGCGACTTCATCCGCGCGTACCAGTCCCTTGCCGCCTGGGAAACCGTCCAGTCCACATCGCCGATGAAGTCGAGGCACGACAAGTGCGCCGCCGCGGTGAAATCGGCCAACGTCATGGCGCTTCCGGCGAGCCACTTCCGCGTCTCCGCGAGCCAGCCGAGATATTCCAGGTGATAGCGCACGGCGAGATAGCCGGTGCGCATCGCTGATGCATCCGGATTGCCGCGCCCCGTCATTCGTTTCAGCACCTTCTCGCCGAACAGATTGCGCGTCGCCTCGGCGGCAAACTTGCCATCGAACCATGCGACAAGCCGCCGTGCCTCGACGCGCTCTGCCAGCGTGTGGCCGAGCAGCGGGGTGTCCGGATAAGCCTCTTCAAGGTACTCGCAGATCACACCGGAATTGGGGATCGCAAGCCCGTTGTCCTCGACCAGCGTCGGAACGGTGCCGGCCGGATTGAGTTCCAGATATTCGGCGCGCCGCTCCCACGCCTTTTCCGTTCGCAGATCGAACGGCAAGCGTTTTTCCGCGAGAACCAGGCGCACCTTGCGGGAGTATGGCGACAGAGGCAGATGATACAGCGTTCGCATCGCCGGTGCTTATGACACCGCGCGCCGCGTCGCGCCAAGCGTGTTACGACGTCAGTCTTTCGTTTGAAATGAAAGATCGGTGGCACCACCGACCTGCTCCTCCGGCAGCACCCTGCGCCTGCCGCCGCCCGGTTGGAATCGCCGCAAATAAACCGGCACAACCAGTTCCACGGGCGTCGGCACGATGCCGAGTTCCTTCAGTCCGGGAAAGTCGGCGCTCGCCACGTTGTCATGCTGCAGCATCAGCAACTGATCTTGGGTCAGTGGTTTGCCCGGCAGCAGTTCCATGATGCGCGCCTGCAATCGCGCCAGTCCCATCGGCACATCGACCATCCGGCGCTTTCGCCCGGTTTCCTGCAGGACATAGGCGAGCAATTCGCGAAACTGCCAGACGCGTGGCCCGCCGAGTTCGTAGACGGCTCCGGCGGCATCGGGACGCGCCAGGGCCGCCATCACCGCGTCCGCGACATCGCCGACATAGACCGGTTGAAACAGCGTATCGCCGCAGATCACCGGCATCACGGGCAGCATCCGCGCCATCGCGGCGAAGCGGTTGAACAGCATGTCCTCTGGGCCGAATACGAGAGACGGCCGCAAAATCGTGGCGCCGGCGAAGGCTTCGCGCAGCATTGCCTCGCCGATGCCTTTGGTGGCGGCGTATCGGCTGGCGGCGTGTGGATCCGCGCCAATAGCCGAGATGTGCACGAGACGCGCGACGCCTGCGGCTGCCGCGAGGCGTGCCACGAGCCCGGCTCCTTCGGCTTGGATGCGCTGGAAATCCCCGGATCGCTGCTCGCTGAGAATGCCGACTGCATTGACGACGAGATCGGCACCCTCCACCGCGCGATGCACGGTCGGTTCGTGAGTGAGCGATGCGTATAACGGGACAATCTGCCCCACGGCACCCATCGGCTTGAGGAACAGCGCGCGCTCGGTGTCGCGCACGGCCACCCGCACGACGAAACCCTTCTTGGCCAGACGGCTCACGATGTAGCGGCCGATGAAGCCTGACCCGCCGAACACCGTTGCCACGCTTCGCGTCGCCATCACCCAACCTCCGGCTGCGCGTCCTTGATAGGCGGCAGCGCAACGACGCTCAAGCCGGCGTGTCCGGCGTGGGTTCCTCGGTGGCGGTGGTGTCGGGCGCAGGTTCCGCCGGTCGCGGACGCCAGCCGAGCCATTCGGCCGCACTTTCGGCACGACGCAGCGCCGCATCGAGCGCCGCCATCGTCGTCGACAGATCCTGGCTTTCGTCGCTCCGCCAAGCGCGGATCGTCCACAACCAGACGGCCACCAGGCCCTTTACGCGCAGCTCGCCGCGAACGCCGCTCGTGGGTACGCCGGCCGCCTGCAGCATCCACCGCATGCTGCGCCGCGTCGCCAGCGTGAGCAGCAGCGCTATGGGCGGTTCGGCAGGCAAAGCGCGGAGCAGCGCCAGCACACCGGCGCGATGCGCCTGCAGTGCATCGATGCGCCGCATCAACAGATCGAACAGCCTGTCGCGGACCGGTCCATCCGACGGCGTCTCGGCCAGGGCAGCCTGATCAGCAATCCGGCCGAAACGCAGGAGGATAGTGACCCGGCCGGGGAAGCGTTCGCGGGCACGCGCCAGCGGCAGGCTCGCGGCACGCGCCGCCGCAGCAACGCTGACCGCGCTCCAGCCGCTTTCCGCGGCAATCTGGAATGCGGCGGCGATCAGGGCGCGATCGAATGCAGCATCGTCCATGGCTGTATCATGGTGGCTGAAGACGGACTTGGCCACCCATGCATGCCTGGGAGCATTGGTGGGGCGAGCGGTGATTGCGGCCGCGAAAAGTTCCGCTCGATCCTCTTTGCACCTGACCGCGGGTGGTTCAACTTTTCCGGAATGATGCGGGGAGGTTTCATGTCTGGGATTGGACCATCGGCCGCCATCGACGCGGCCAGGGCACTCGCGCCACAGATCCAAGGGTTCGCGGAGGAAATCGAGCGGTCCCGGCGCCTTCCGCTGCCGCTGGTCGAGGCAGTTGCACAGGCTGGGCTTTTCCGCCTGTGGGTTCCGCGAGCACTGGGCGGCGAAGAGGCCGATCCGATGACCCTCGTTCGCGTTGTCGAGGAGGTCTCGCGAGCCGACGGCTCCGTTGGCTGGTGCGTGGCGATCGGCGGCGGGTCCGGTGTGTTCGGCGGATACCTTCCGTCGGACTCCGCGCGGGAAATCTACGGCAGCGATCCGAATGTCAGAATGGCCGGGGCATTTCGGCCGTTCGGGGAGGCTGTTGTTGTCGATGGAGGCTACCGGGTCACCGGCCGGTGGCCGCTGGGAAGCGGTTGCCAGCATTCCCCCTGGATAGTTGGTAGCTGCCGGATTTTGGATGGTGCCGAACCGCGCCTGTCGGCAGATGGCACGCCTGTCACGCGTATCCTGTTGTTCCCGGTTGCGGACTGCGCAATCGTCGACACCTGGCACAGCATTGGGCTGCGCGGGACTGGCAGCCACGACATTGCGGTCGCGGATATTTTTGTTCCGGCCAATCGCTCATTCTCTTTCCGGGAACCACCTGTGGAGCCAGGGCCGCTTTATGCGATGCCATCGATAGCGCTGTTCGGCGCGATCCTGGCGGCGGTCCCACTCGGCATCGCCCGTCATGCAATCGACATTCTCCTGGGGCTTGCAGGAACCAAGATTGCCACTCGTTCACGCCAGTCGTTGCGAGAGGATGTCACGATGCAGGCTGGCCTGGGACGCGCGGAAGCTCTGCTGCGCTCAGGGCGCGCCTTTCTGTACGAAACGCTCGACGAAGCATGGCAGGTGGTCTGCTCCGGTCAGACGCTCAGCGTTGCACAGCGCGCCATGCTGTGGCTGGCATCGACGCACGCCGCAATCGCAGCCAAGGAAGCGACCGAGTTGATGTTCAGTGCGGGCGGCGCGTCCTCTCCGTACACGAACGCAGGGCTCGAGCGCTGCATGCGCGATATCCTTGCGGCAGGCCAGCACCTCACCGTGTCGCCGCCGAATTATCAGATGGCCGGTCAGGCATTATTGGGTTCGGACATGCGAGCGACGCCACTGCTGTTCATGGACGATCGCAGCGCGGGTAGTGTGGCGACAGCGATTTGATGCGTGCTTGCGGGGAGGCCTACAACGCAGCCACCCTGTGACGGGTCGTCCCGCAGGCGCCAGAACTGTGAGTGAGGTGATCCAATGAGCGAGAACAAGTCCAGTCGCGCGCATCTCATCGCCGGTGGCTTTCCGCCGGGGTCGGCCGCCGGGCACGACCACGACTATGCCCGCCTGCGACTGCTGGGTCTGTTGGCCGAGCAGGACATTCCGGCCTCGGTCGGCAACGATTTTGCCGATATCGAGAAGTGGCTGCCGGTCAGCCGCATGCTGATCACCTATGTGGCCGGCCCCTACCCCGACGGCGCGCAGTGCCGCGCCTTGCGGCAGTGGCTCGAGGCGGGCGGACAATGGCTGGGGCTGCACGGAACCAGCGGCGGCCGCGCCGAGCGGGTGGAGGGCATGCGCCAGCGGCGAACCGTCAAGACCGAGCACCATGCTCTGCTCGGCAGTCGTTTCCTGACACATCCTCCGATCTGCAAGATCCATGTCGACGTGCGCGACACCGATCACCCCATCACCCGCGGGCTCGGCTCGTCGTTCGATGTCGAGGACGAGCCGTACTTCATCGAACTGCAGGATCCGGGGTCGACGCGCATCCTGCTGACGGCGGACTACGGTCCGGACGCCGTGTCGCCAAGCATCGGAACCCTGTATCCCTCGGATACCTCGCTGCAATCCGATGGCAAGACACGCGTGCTTGGCTATACGCGCGCGATCGGCGCGGGCGGCGCCACCTATTTTGCGCTCGGCCATTGCCATAACCCCGCGATCCGCGCGGGTCGATCCGCTGACACCACCGATACGACGCCGGCCACCTTTCACGGCGCGTGGGACAGCGACGCATTCATCGCACTGCTTCGCAACACCATCGCCTGGGGTATGGCTTTGTAGCTACGATCGTAGCGCAGCCGCCCGGCAGCCGGAGAGTTGGACATCGCGACTCTGTGATCGAGTGCACTCCGAATGCGTTTGGTGGCACCACCAGCGTCATGCTATGCGCCGCCGCATGGACCGGATGCGTATCGGCGCGAACTGCATTACTCTCATGGCCCTCGTTCAAGAGGGCTCGGGGTCGCGCGCGCTGTAGCTGGCGATAATCGGCAGCGCTCGTAGCCCCGCCGATCATCGGACGGGGCTTTTTCATGTCACCATGATCTCCGTCCGCCCGACACCTCGTTGCGGCGAGGCTTCCAATGTTACGGCGGTTCTTGATCCCTTACCAACCGAAGCCGGCGCCCGCGTTATCCTTTGGAAACGCGTCTTCCGGCATGGACGGTTCGGCGCGCAGGCGTACCTGGTCGAACTTCCTGGCCGATCGCGTCGCGAGGCGGGATGGCTATGTCGGTCGGCTGATGGCCGCCGTCCACGCCGACATGGTGGGCTATAGCCGGCTGTTCCGCCTGGACGATGCCGGAACGGTGGCGCGCCTGCGCGACATGAGGCGAAGCCTGATCACGCCCGCTATCCGGCGCCATCATGGTCGCCTCGTGCAAACCGCTGGCGATTCGATGCTGATCACGTTCGACAGCATCACCGAAGCGGTCCAATGCGCGGTGACCATCCAGCGTGACCTCGCCGTCGACAATGATCGCTGGCCCCACGACCATGCAATGCGCTTGCGCATGGGCGTCGACGTGGGTGACGTCATCGCGGATGGAGGGGACTTTCATGGTGACGGCGTCATCGTCGCCGCGCGGCTGCAAGAGGCGTGCCCGCCAGGGGCGGTGTGCGTCTCACGCACGGTGCACGATCGGGGAGGCGATCGGCTTGGATTGCCGTTC
Organism: uncultured Alphaproteobacteria bacterium; assembly: GCA_963776505.1. GTDB lineage: Bacteria > Pseudomonadota > Alphaproteobacteria > Acetobacterales > Acetobacteraceae > JAMXLO01. The sequence continues at coordinate 53,833 of CAVZNH010000081.1, read as the reverse complement.
GAAGCCCTTGGCCCATTGGCGCTGAAAAATATCGCTCAGCCTGTGGAGGCTTTCGTCCTGTGGCCGACACCCCATGAGAGAGCGAGGGCGATCCGACTGGTTGTGTAGACACGGTGCCCGCAGGTGGTAACGCTTGCGGGCACCGAACGACCCGAAGCGCTACCCCGCCAGCTCGCGCGAACGAACTGTGGCTTCGGCGATGGCCCGGCTCAACGCCGCCGGCCAAGCCTCCGACGCCATCAGCACGGCCAAAGCGCGCTCCGTGGTTCCGCCTGGACTGGTGACCGCTACACGCAAGGCCGCGGCGTCCTCGGAACTCGCAGCCAGGAGCGCGCCAGATCCGGATACGGTCTGTCGCGCAAGCAACCGTGCGAGATCCGGCGGGATGCCCTGCTCGCGCGCCGCCTGCTCCATCAGTTCGGCCAGCAGGAAGACATACGCCGGCCCGCTACCCGACACCGCCGTGACCGCGTCGAGCAGGCCTTCATCCTCGACCCATGCCACCACGCCGATCGCCTGCAGCAGCCGCTCGCACAGGACGCGCTGCGGCGTATCCACGCCAAGACCCGGGCACGCGACCGTGACGCCCTGCCGAACCGCCGCCGGCGTGTTCGGCATCGCCCGCACGATTGCCGCCTCACCGCCGAGCAGCCCCAGCATGCCGGCGATCGTGCGACCTGCCATGATCGAAAGGAACACCGCATTCCCAACGAACTGGCGATACAGCGGCAGGGTCTCGGCCGCGTTCTGCGGCTTCACCGCGAACACCACCGCTGCCGGCGCGAATTCCTGCGGTATCGCCGCGACGTCCGGCACAACGGTCAGGTCAGCTCCCGCCCACTCGGCCGCGCTCGTCGCCGGATCCACCGCGACCGACGGCGCCAGTCCCTGCTCACGCCACCCGGACAGCATGGCACTGCCCATGCGGCCGCAGCCGACCAGCAGGACCGGCGGAATACTCATGCCTCGCCGACGCACTCCAACATCGCCGCCGCCAGAGCGTCCTGCGGCGACTTGCCGCCCCACAGCACGAACTGAAAGGCGGGGAAGAATCGCTCGCACTCGGTGATGGCGATATCCACCATGTCCTCCAGGCTCTCGGCCGAGGCGCCGGGTGCGCCGCGCAGCAGGACGGCGTGACGGAACACCGGGATGCCGTCCTCGCTCTCCAAGCCGAAATGCCCGATCCACAGCCGCTCGTTGGCCAGCGCCAGCAGCTCGTACAACGCGCTGCGGCGCTTCTCCGGCACCTTCAGATCGAACGCGCAGGTGAAGTGCATCGCGCTGATCTCGTGCGACCAGGAGAACCACAGTCCGTAATCGCACCAGCGGCCAGGTGCTTCAGCCGCCATCTCCGAATTGCTGCGCCGGTCGAACGCCCAATCGTTGGCGCTGATGATCTGCTCCATGATGTCGAGCGGATTGGCGGCGGCATCGTGGCTGAGAGCCGTCATAGACATGCTTGGTCTCCCATCGTGCAGGAAGGCCGGACGGTTTCAAGGTCTCCGCATCTATGGGTTACGGGACCAAGTTAACCACGAATCCCAGCCTACCGAGCGGACACGCCGCGCCGCAAGCCTCACTCGATATCTTTCTGCGTCTCGAGGGCTGTGACGCGCGACTTCCAGTGCGGCCAGGCGCTGCCCGACATCGTGCAGTTGCGCCTCCGCCGCCTCCTGGCCGGCCCGCGCATTGGCGGCCAACTCCGCCATCGCATCGAGCTCCTCGCGCTTCACCAGGTCCAGCCGCCGGATCGCCTCATCGATGCGCGCGCGCGCCAGCGCCTCGATCTCCTCGCGGAGGCCTGCAAGGGCGGAGATCGCGCCGCCGGCCACACCGGCGAGGTCGTCGAAAAAACGCGGTCGGTCGCTCATTCCTGCCAGCCCCTTTCCGCGGACTCGCCCCGCCCCGTATAACGCGCGCCATGATCCTGGTCACCGGTGGCGCCGGCTTCATTGGCTCGAATTTGCAAGCGGCCCTGGTGAGCCGCGGCATCGAGACCGTCATCATCGACCATCTGGGAAGCGCGGGGAAATGGCGCAACCTGGCCAAGCACGCGCCAGCGCGGTTGCTGCCACCGAGCGATATCGACGCATTCCTCGAGAGCCGCCCCCCGCTCGAAATGATATTCCACCTGGGCGCTGTCTCCGATACGACGGCGACGGATGGTGATGCCGCGTGGGCGACCAACGTCGAGCTGTCGCGCCAAATCTGGCACTGGTGCGCCAACCATGGCATCCGCCTGGTCTATGCGTCGTCGGCGGCCACCTATGGCGATGGCTCGGCCGGCTTCGACGACGATGCATCCGTCGCCGCGCTCGAGAAGCTGCGACCGCTCAATCTCTATGGCTGGACCAAGCATGCCTTCGACCTCCGCGTCGCGCGCGCGGTTGCGACACGCCAGCCGCATCCGCCGCAATGGGTCGGGCTCAAGTTCTTCAACGTCTATGGACCCAACGAGTATCACAAGGGCCGCATGATCTCGGTGGTCAAGGTCAAACACGATGAAGTGGCGGGTGGCGGGGCGGCGCGCCTGTTCCGCTCCACCGAGCCGGGCCTGGCCGATGGCGCGCAGCGGCGCGACTTCATCTGGATCGGCGACGTGGTCGATGTCCTGCTGTGGCTGCACGATTCGCCCGAGGTCTGCGGCCTGTTCAACGTCGGCACGGGCCTGGCGCGCACCTATCTCGACCTGGCCAACGCGGTGTGCGACGCGGCCGGCGTGCCGCGCAAGATCGAGTACATCGACATGCCGGATGCGCTGCGCGGCCAGTACCAGTCCTTCACCGAAGCCTCCATGACCCGGCTGCGCGCCGCAGGCTATGCCGGCCAGTTCACGCTGCTGGAGGAGGGCGTGCGGCGCTACGTTCAGGACCATCTGTCGCAGCCTGACCCTTACGTATGATCCCGGTACTGCTGTTTCCGCAGTTCGACCCGGTCATCGTCCATATCGGGCCGTTCGGCATCCGCTGGTACGCGCTGGCCTACATCGCGGGGCTGGTGCTGGGTTGGCGGCTGCTGCGCTATCTGGTGCAACAGCCGCCCGCGGTCGCAACCGCCGTTCAGGCCGACGACTTCCTCACCTGGGCCACTCTCGGCGTCGTGCTGGGCGGGCGGCTGGGCTACGTGTTGTTCTACCAGCCCAGCGTGTATCTGGCGCATCCCGGCATGATCTTCGCCGTCTGGGAGGGCGGCATGAGCTTCCATGGCGGCGCTCTCGGCGTCATCGTGGCGATCATCTGGTTCTGTCGACGCAACGCCATCCCGCTGCTCGGCTTCGCCGATCGCGTCGTGGTGGCCGTGCCGATTGGGCTGTGCTTCGGACGGATCGCCAACTTCATCAACGGCGAGCTGTGGGGGCGGCCGGCGCCGGACTGGCTGCCCTGGGCGATGATCTTCCCCAACGGCGGACCCGTCCCTCGCCATCCCAGCCAGCTTTATGAGTTGCTGCTGGAAGGCGTGGTGCTGTTTCTGGTGATGTTCGCGCTGTCCCGCCAGGAGCGCCTGCGCGCGCGGTTCGGCTGGCTGAGCGGTGCATTCCTGGTTGGCTATGGCGTCGCACGCATCACCTGCGAATTCTTCCGCGAGCCCGACGTGTTCCTGGGTTACCTGATCGGCGGCGTGACCATGGGCCAGTTGCTGTGCATTCCGATGCTGATCGCGGGGGCGTGGCTGATACTGCGCAGCCGGTGATGGAGCGCCTCGATCATTTCATGGCGCGTGCCAACGCCGCGTATTACGCGACGCACGATCCGTATCGCGACTTCACCACTTCGCCCGAGATCAGCCAGGTGTTCGGTGAGATCCTTGGGCTTTGGGCGGTGGTCACGTGGGAGCTGATAGGCCGGCCGGATCCTGTGCTGCTGGTGGAGGCAGGACCGGGACGCGGCACATTGATGGCCGATGCTTTGCGGGCGATCCGCGAGGTGGCCAAGGGGTTTCATGCAGCGCTGCGCCTGCACCTGATCGAGACGTCACCCAGGCTGCGGGCGATCCAGGCGGAACGGTTGCCTGACGCGATCTGGCACGAGGGTCTGGACACGCTGCCGGATGGGCCGTTGCTGTTGGTTGGCAACGAATTTCTCGACGCGCTGCCGATCCGGCAGTTTGTGCGGCGCGGGGGGATGTGGGTGGAAAGGTTCGTGGAGGATGGGCGGTTCGTTGAATGCCCCGCTCAGCCCCCTCCCCCCGCCCCCCTCCCGCAAGGGGAGGGGGAGGACGTACTGACTCCCCCTCCCCTTGCGGGAGGGGGGCGGGGGGAGGGGGCGGCGGGCCACACAGTCTTTGAGCTGAATGAGGCGGCTCTCGCCATTGCGCGGTGTTTGGGCTCGCGTCTGTCCACCCACCCGGGCGCCGCGCTCTTCCTCGACTATGGGCCGGAACAGAGCACCTTTGGCGACAGCCTGCAGGCGGTTAGCGATGGGCGCCCTGCCAATCCGCTTGCACCGCCGGGCACGGCCGATCTGACCGCCCATGTCGATTTCGCTGCCTTCGCGGCTGCCGCGCGCGACGCCGGTGCGGCAATCCATGGTCCGGTTCCTCAGGGCCTCTTTCTCGCTCGCCTCGGTCTGTTTCAGCGCACTGACCGCCTGGCACGGACCCAGCCACCCGCCCGCGCATCCGCTTTGATCGAGGCGGCGCGCCGTCTCGCCGAGCCGAACAGAATGGGCCGCTTGTTCAAGGCTCTGGCACTGTGCAGCCCGGCCTGTCCGACGCTCCCTGGGTTCGAAGGCTGACGCGCTGGACAAGCTCCCTGGCCGTCGTCAAAAGCCTGCCATGCCGTTGACCGCCGAATCGCTCTGCGTACCGCATGGTTTCTTTACTCGCCGGGGCGGGGTTTCCAGTGGACCTTACGCGAGCCTCAATTGCAGCCTCTCGGGGGGAGATGCGCGCGAGGCCGTGTTGGAGAACCGCGCCCGTGCCGCAGGCGCAATCGGCGCTGGACCGGATCGCCTGGTTGGCCTCATGCAGGTGCACGGCGCCGAGGTGGTCTCGGTCACGACACCGTGGGCCGCAGGCAGCGGTCCGCGCGCCGACGGGATGGTGACGACGCGGCCTGACATCGCTCTCGGCATCATCACCGCTGATTGCGCGCCCATTCTGCTTGCTGACCCGGCGGCCGGCGTCGCGGGGGCTGCCCATGCTGGCTGGCGCGGTGCGGTGGCCGGCGTGATCGAGGCGACGGTCGCCGCCATGGTCGGCCGGGGTGCCGATCCCGCCACGATCGTCGCGGCGATCGGGCCGTGCATCGGCCAAGCCTCCTACGAGGTCAGCGGAGATGTTCGTGACGCCATCGTCGCGCGCAATCCGGCACACGAGCGCTTCCTCGCCTTGGGTCACCGGGAGGCGCGGTGGCAGTTCGACCTTTCCGGCTATTGCGCGACACGACTGGCCGACACCGGCATACGTTGTGTCTCCGTCATCGATGCTGACACCGCCGCCGACGAGTCGCAGTTCTTCTCCTACCGCCGTCGCACCCTCGGTGGTGGCGGGCCGATCGGGCACCAGATCTCCATCATTTCGCTCGATCCGCGATAGCCATGGTGTCGCGCCTCAGCCTGCTGCTTCTGCTGTTGCTCGCGTCCTGTGGTGACCTGCCGGAGCCGTTTCTCGGCAATCCCGGCGTCGTCGGCCGCCAACTCGCCCAGCCGCCCACGCCGCGGCTGGCGGTTCCCCCACCGACCAACGCGCTGCTGCCCGACGCGGCCAGCCGGCAATTCGCTGATGCGTTGGCAGGCGGCCTCCAGGCACAGGAGGTGCCGGCAGTTGCTGATCGGGTGCACACCAACGACTGGCAACTGGTGGCCACCGCCGAACAGCATGACGGGGCCGTGGTGCCGATGTTCCGCGTGCTCAATCCGAAGGGCGAGGACAAGGGCCACACAGAGGGCAGCCCGGTGCCGACCGCGGCCTGGGCCGCCGCCGCGCCTGCCACCCTCGGTCAGGCCGCGATCGATGCCGCACCGAAGATCACCAAGCTGCTCACGGGCATCCAGCATGCCGACCCGAACAGCCTGTACAACCGCACAGCCAAGGTTGAGGTCGCGCCGGTCACTGGCGCGCCCGGCGACGGAAACGAATCTCTGACCACTCAGATGAGGAGCCACCTCGGCGCGCTCGGTCCCATGGTGCAGGACGATGCCAACGGCGCCGATTTCATCGTGCAGGGAAACGTGCGTTTGGTGCCAATTCCCGGCGGTCAGCAGAGGGTGGAGATCCAATGGGTGGTGAAGGCCGCAAACGGCGACGAACGGGGCAAGGTCGTGCAACTCAACAATATCCCAGCCGGCTCGCTCAACCATTACTGGGCCGACGTCGCCGTGGTGGTGGCAACCGAGGCGGCGGGCGGTGTAAACGACGTGATCACGCGCCAGTCCGGGCGACAACCCGGCGAGCCGGTTCATGGACAGGGGGTAAAGCCGTTGGTAGAAGGCCGCACAACCGGCGTGGAGCCGGTCCGATGATCCCACTTAGCGGCCGACCGGCATGAAAATCGTTGCCTGCAACGCCAACCGTCCGCTCGCCGAGGCGGTCGCCGCCACGTTGCAGTTGCCGCTGACCCGCGCCTCGATCCGACGCTTTGCCGACATGGAGGTGTTCGTCGAGATCCAGGAAAACGTGCGCGGCGAAGATGTGTTTGTGATCCAGCCGACGTCGTATCCGGCAAACGACAACCTGATGGAGCTGCTGATCACGCTTGACGCTCTGCGCCGGTCCTCGGCGCGGCGGGTGACGGCGGTAATCCCGTATTTCGGTTATGCGCGACAGGATCGGAAGACTGCCTCGCGTTCGCCGATCAGCGCCAAGCTCGTGGCCAACCTGATCACCGAGGCCGGCGCGAACCGAGTGCTGACGATGGATCTGCATGCCGCGCAGATCCAGGGGTTCTTCGACATTCCGGTGGACAACCTGTACGCGGCACCCTTGTTCAGCCGCGACATCCAGGAACGCTACAAGGGCCGCGATCTGATGATCGTGTCGCCCGATGTCGGCGGCGTGTTGCGCGCGCGGCTGCTGGCGACGCGCCTGAACTGCGATCTGGCCATCATCGACAAGCGCCGGGAGCGCGCCGGACACTCCGAGGTGATGAACGTGATCGGCGATGTCGAGGAACGCGACTGCATCCTGGTGGATGATATGGTCGATTCCGGGGGAACTCACTGCAACGCGGCTGAGGCGCTGATCAAGGCAGGCGCACGCTCGACGAGTGCGTATGTGACGCATGGCGTGTTGTCGGGCGGGGCGGTGGCACGCATTGCATCGTCACCGATCGAGATGATGGTGACGACAAATTCGATCCTGGCGACCGAAGCCGTGCGGCTGGCACCCAACGTCCGGCAGATCACCATCGCGCCGCTGATCGCGGAGGCGATGCGAAGGATTTCCGACGAGAGTTCGGTGAGTTCGCTGTTCGACTGAAAGAACCGGGGAAAACGCCCGATGGGCTGGCAGCGCAATCGGTGGATCAGCCTTCCATCCTGCCTGTTGGGCAGCCGTGTTATTTGGGGTGTTCCTGCCGTCTCACTCCAGCGTGGCGCGAACCGCACGAGCGACGCACCACCACGCGACGAGGGGGAATGCGCATGGGCAGCCGCACGTCACGCGGGACGCACGAACGGCTCACGCCTCCAGCCGCCCACTCATCGTCATCGACGCGGGCCATGGCGGACGCGATCCTGGTGCGATCGGTGTCTCAGGAACGATGGAAAAGACCATCACGCTGCAGACCGCGCAGGAATTGCGCCACGCACTGGAAGCCACCGGTCGCTATCGAATTGTGCTGACGCGGACCGGCGACCGCACGGTGTCGCTTGCGGAGCGCCTGGCATTCGCGCGGACGCACGACGCCGACCTGCTGCTCGCGATACATGCCGATGCCTCGCCCGATCATGGTGCGCGCGGCGCAAGCGTCTATATCAGCAACCGCGCCGTGACAGCGCACTTCCCTGCCAATCAAGGCAATTCAAGGGATATTGCCAATGCCCTCGCCGAACCAGAACCAGGTTCGGCCTTGCTGCAGTACGCCATGATCGATCAGCTTGATGACGACGTGCGGATGGTCGCGACCCCAGCGCGTCATGCGCAGCTATACGTACTCGGCTCCCGGTCAATTCCGAGCGTGCTGATCGAGATGGGCTTTCTGTCGAACCGACAGGATGAGGCGTTGCTCAAGCAGGTAGCCCATCGGCGCGTTGTCGTCCGAGCGGTAAGAGATGCGGTCGAGGACTATTTCGCTGCAATCAAGCAGCCTGACCCGCGCACCTGATCCGACGGCAACGGACACCGCGACCGCCTGCGCACGTGGGCAACCGGGTCCAGCCATGATAGGAAGGTCCGCGGCGACGCACTGTGTCGCCAGGAGAAACTGATGCGCCAGATGACACTCGTGGCCTTCCTGCAGGCCCAGAACTGCACGAACTTCGTCGGCTCCTGGCGCCATCCGGAAGCCTCGCCTGACTTCATGACCGCCGACTACTATCGTCACATCGCCCGCGTACTGGAGGCCGGAAAGTTTCATGTCGGCTTCTTCGACGATCGTCTGGCGATGCCTGACCGCTACGGCGGCGATCATGCGCACACCGTCGCTAACGGCATCCGCTGCGTGAAGATGGATCCGATCACCATCCTCACGGTGATGGGAATGGCGACTGAGCGGCTCGGTCTTGGTTCGACCTGTTCCACCACCTACTACGAGCCGTTCCACGTAGCGCGCGTATTCCAGACATTGGACCTGATGACCAATGGCCGCGCCGCCTGGAACATCGTGACGTCGATGAATGACGGTGAGGCGCTGAACATGGGCCATGCCGCGCACGGCGAGCACGACCAGCGCTATGATCGCGCCGATGAATTCCTGGAAGTCGTCGTCGGGCATTGGGATTCCTGGGACGACGATGCCATCGTGCTCGACAAGCGCTCAGGCCTCTTCGCGCATCCCGACAAGGTGCGACGGCTGGATCACACCGGCGAATTCTTCCGTTCGCGGGGTCCGTTCACTGTGCCGCGCTCTGCGCAGGGGCATCCGGTGCTGATCCAGGCAGGGCAGAGCGGACGTGGCCGTCGGTTTGCGGCGCGCTGGGCGGAGCTGGTGTTCGTCAACTACCACTCGCTGGAACAGGCGCGTGCCGATTACGCTTCGTTCAAGCAGCAGATAGCCGAAACAGGGCGTGATCCGGAGAAGGTGGCGGTCGCTGCCGGCGTATACACAGTGGTCGCTGAGACGCGCGCTGAGGCCGAGGACAAGGTGGCATTGATCGACAGTCTGCCGAAGGAGATCGATCAGCTGTCATTGCTCTGCGAAGTGCTGAACGTCGATCTGGCGAAGAAGCCGCTCGACGAGCCGTGGAGCGAAGAAGAAATCATGAGCTGGACCGGTGCGCAGGGTCTGCGCGATCGGGTGTATCGCATTCTCGGCAAGCGCAACCCGACGACACGCGACTTCATGGAGGTCAGTCACCGCGGCACATTCCGCGATCATCCGCGCTTCGTCGGCAGCCCCAAGGACGTCGCCGACGGCATGGAGGAATGGTTTGCCACGCGTGCCTGCGACGGCTACGTGGTTGCTGCCTCGCACGTGCCCGGCGGCTACGAGGAGTTCGTTCGCTACGTCGTCCCTGAACTGCAACGCCGCGGAGTCCTTCACAACGACTACCGCGGCACCACATTGCGCGAGAACCTTGGTCTCGAGCGTCCGCGCATCAGCGCGTGACGCGAGGTTCGTTACCAACGAGGAGAGAAGTCATGAAGCTGATGTACTCGCCGGGGGCCTGCTCCATCGGTATCCATGTGCTGCTGGAGGAGATTGGCAAGCCGTACGAAGCACAGCTGGTGAATTTGCGTGAAGGCGGGCAGTTCAAGCCCGAATTCACCTCGGTCAATCCGAAGTCGAAAGTGCCTACGCTGGTGCGCGACGATGGTTCCGTGCTGACCGAGTATCCTGCGATCGCGTATTGGCTGGCTCGCACCAATCCGGACAAGAAGCTGCTGCCGGAGGATGTCGAGGCGCAGGTGCGCGCGATTGAGGCGTTGGACTATGCGGTTGCCACGGTCCACATGCAGGGATTCTCGCGGTTGTTCCGCGCGTCTAACTACACGCCGAATCCGGCAGACGAGGACAAGGTGAAGGAGCGGGGCAAGGAGATGGTCGAGAAGGGCTTCGCGGTGCTGGACAAGGCACTGGGTGGCAAGGACTACGTCGCCGGATCATTCTCGATTGCCGACTCGGCGCTGTTCTATGTCGAGTTCTGGGGTGGCAAGCGCATGAACATGAAGCTGCCGGCGAACTGCGATGCGCACCTCAACCGCATGCTGGCGCGGCCGGCGGTGCAGCGCGTGATGCAGCAGGAAGGCCTGAACTGAGGTGCACGGGGCGTTCCAGGAGGCCACACTTTCGCCGATCGCGTTCTGGTTCCTTCGGCATGGTGAGACCGACTGGAACGCCCAGGGCATTTCGCAAGGCAACGTCGATATTCCGTTGAACGCGGTCGGCGTGGCACAGGCGCGCGCCGCCGCGGAGAAGTTGCGTAACCGCGGCATCGCTACGATTGTTGCATCGCCGCTCTCACGCGCACGAGTGACCGCGGAGTTCGTCGGCGAGGCGCTGGGATTGCCGGTCGCGCTAGACCCTGACCTGCGCGAAGTTTCCTTCGGCGTGCAGGAAGGCCAGGGAATGAGCGGCTGGTTCGCCGATTGGGTAAGCGGGGCGTTTACCCCTGAAGGGGCCGAGACGTTCGCGGCATTGCGCCGGCGCGCGGTCGCTGCGGCCAACCGCGCGACCGAGCAGCCGCCGGCGGTGCTTGTTGTGGCGCACGGCGCGCTGTTCCGCTCGCTGCGCGCGGCGATGGGCATCGAGCCCAACATGCGAACGCAAAACGCCGTGCCGATCTTCTGTGAACCACCCGGCCCCAACGCAACCGGTTGGACGCTGAAGCCGGTTGTATAGTGCCGTCAGACGCCCAGGTAGAACTGCCGGATCAGCTCGTTGTTGTTCAATTCAGCCGCCGAATTTCCGGCAAACTCGATGCGGCCGTGCACGATCACGTAGCCCCGGTCGGCGATCCGGATAGCCTGGGTGAAGTTCTGCTCTGCCATCAGCACGGTGAGCTGATAGCCTTCCTTCAGCTCCTTGATCTTGTCGATCGTGCGCGCGACGAGCAACGGAGCCAGGCCCACCGATGGCTCATCGATCAGCAGAATGCGCGGTGCCGACATGAGTGCGCGCGCCAGTGCCAGCATCTGCTGCTCTCCGCCGCTCATGCTGCCTGCCAGTTGCCGGCTGCGTTCCCGCAGTCGCGGGAAGGTTTCAAAGCAGAACTCGAGATTGCGTGCGATCGCGGCACGCGCGGAACGGCGGAACGCGCCGAGCAGCAGGTTCTCCGTCACTGACAATCGAGGAAACAGCCTGCGTCCCTCAGGGACGAACGCAACGCCAAGTTCGACGATCGCCTCGGTGGAATGGCCAATCAACTCATGACGTGTGCCGTCGATGTCGGCGACAATGCTGCCGGCGGATGGCCGCACAATACCCATCACGCATTTCAGCAGCGTGCTCTTGCCGTTGCCGTTGGTGCCCAGAAGCGCCACTGTCTCGCCGGCGGCGACCGTCAGCGATACATCGTGCAGCACGCGCACCGCGCCGTAGCCGGCGTCGACACCGGAGATGGCAAGGCTACTCGCCAAGGTACGCCCGCACGACATCGGGATCCCGCACGACGTCGGCTGGATCACCGTCCGCTATCTTGCGGCCTGCCACCAGCACGACCAGGCGCTGCGAGAAGTGCATCACCGCGCGCATGATGTGCTCGATCAGAATGACGGTGACGCCCTGCTCGTTCAGCCGGATCAGCAACGTGAGGATGTCATCCACCTCGCCATGCGACAGTCCTGCCATCGCCTCGTCTGCAATCAACAGGCGCGGCGACGCGGCCATTGCACGCGCCAGCTCGAGCTTGCGCATTTCAATCTGCGTGAGATCGCGCGGCATTCGCGTGGCCTTGTCGGCGAGGCCGACCATTTGCAGGAGCTCCGCGCAGCGTTCGTCGATCGCGGGAGCAGAAAGCGTCGCTCCTGGTCGGGCGTTGACCGTGTAGAGCAACGGGATGCGCAGATTCTCAGCCAGCGTCAGCGTGTTGAACGGGCGCGGCAGTTGGAAGCTGCGGGCGAGGCCCAGGCGCGTGCGCTCGTGCGCGGACAGACCGTCGAGCGCATGCCCGGCAAATCGCACGCTGCCCGTCTCGTTGCGCAGCGTGCCGCACATGCAATTCACCAACGTGCTCTTGCCTGAGCCGTTGGGACCGATCAGACCGACGCGCTCGCCGTCGCGAACGGCGAGTTCGATCGCCTGCAATGCGATGAAGCCGCCGAATCGCTTGCCGAGATTGGTGACTTCGAGCAGTGCAACGTCAGTCACGGCCGTGCCTGCCGCCGCGCAACCGCAGCAGTCCCAGAATCCCGTTCGGGGCCACGATGACGAATGCCACCAGCACCAGACCGACGACCAATAAATTCACCGCCGACGATATGGTAACTGTCACCACCTGCTGCAGAGTGCCCAGGAGAACAGCGCCGATCACCGGCCCGAGCCAGCTCGAAGTGCCGCCCACCAGCGGCATCGCAACTCCGTTCACGGCATAGGCCAGGTTGAAGCCGGACGCAGGGTCGAGATATGTCACGTAATACGGCAATGGTGCGCCGGCCATGCCCATGAACGCACCGGACAATGTCGTCGCCACCAGCTTCAATCGCAGCGTCGGCACACCCGATGCCTCTGCCGCGACTTCGTCGTCACGGATCGTCGCAAGCCCATAGCCAAGACGTGACCGTTCGATAGCCCGCGCGGTTGCGAGCACGATCACCACGAGCCCCAGCATTACCAGAAACAGATACTGGATGTAGTCCATGCCCAGCAGCGGCACGGTCAGCGGGCGCACGATGTAGGCGCCTCGCGAACCACCAACGAAGTCCCAGTTGGTGATCAGCGTCTGCACCACGACCGCCAGCGCCAGTGTTGCGATCGAGAAGAACGCGCCGCGCAACCGCAGCGTCAGGTAGCCGGTTCCGAGGCCGACGATGCCGGAGACGATGCCGCCTATTGGCATCATGATCGGCAGTGGAAGAGAGGTCAGTTTGTGCAGCACCACGGTGGTGTAGGCACCCAGCGCAAAGAACGCGGCCGTCCCGAAGTTCACATAGCCCGTGTAGCCGCCCAGAATATTCCACGCGGTTGCCAGCGCGATGTACTGGAGCACGACGTAGCCGGCAAAGAACACGTAGGCATTGCCGATCAGCCAGGCGGCACCGAACACCACCCCGGCAGCGATCAGCAGCGCGACGACAAACTTGGCTCCGCTCACGCGCTAGCGCCCGAAGATACCAGCGGGTCGCACCGCCAGCGTGATCAGCAGAAAGCCGAACGCTACCGCCGGCGCCCAGGAAGGGCCGTAGAAGGTCGATGTCAGATTCTCGACGACGCCCAAGGTCAAGGCCGCGACCAGTGTTCCTGCAAAGCTACCCATGCCACCCAACACGCAGATCGCGAATACGCGGCCGATGTAGTCGCGGCCGATCGACGGCTCGACAGGCTGGATCACGATCAGAACCGCGCCGGCCAGCGACGCTGTGGCGATCGACAGCCCGAATGCGATGCGCTTGATCCGTGTCGGGTTTGCGGCCATGAGCCGCAGTGCCAACTGGTCCTGTGCCACAGCAAGAATCGCGCGACCCAGGAAGGTGTTCGACATGAACAGTTGCAACCCGCCGACCATCACCAACCCGACCAGACACGGCACAAGCAACCGCAGCGGCAGATCGATGACGCCGATATGCAGGCTCGGTCCGATATAAGCTGCCTCGACGAGGCGATAGTCCACTCCGAACACCAGCACCAGCGTGACCTCGGTGATGAACAGAAGGCCGAAGAAGAAGGCGAGGCCACGCAATGCCTCCTCGCCGCGTCGCTCGAAGGCGACGTAATAAACCTGATAAACTGCCGCCCCGAGCAGATAGAATGCCGGCAGCGCGATCACGCTCGCCAGGATCGGATCGATGCCAAACGTCGTGTTGCCGATATAGGCAATGTATGAGCCCAGGATGATGAAGGCCGGGTGGGCGATGTTGACGATGTCCAGCATGCCGAACGAGATGGACACGCCGATCGTGACGGCAGCGTAGAAGCCGCCGAGCAACAGCCCGGACACCAAGGCGTTGCCCAGGAGATCGAAGGACATTTCCATTATGCGGGCCAGTCTGGCCAAAGCGTCACGTTTTGGCTAGCCCATCTTCCAATGCGGCAGTGGCAGCCCTCAGGCGCGGCGGACTGAGTCCAGCGGAATGACGTTGGTCGGAACCGCGCTCATCACCCTGGCGATCTGGCCCGCCAGTTCGTCCTGCAGATAGGGCTTGGACAAGCGCGGCAGGCCCGGATCCTCGCCGTTCGGCAATTCGGCGTAACCCGTTGCCAGAATGACCGGCAACTCCGGCCAGCGCTGTTTTATCTGCCGCGCGAGTTCAGCGCCCGTCATGCCTGGCATCGCGTGGTCAGTCACCACGACATCGACCTTCGTGCCGAGCCGCAGCATGTCGAACGCGCGCGCCCCTGAGAGCGCCTCGGTCACGGTGTGGCCGATATCCTCCAGCATCGCCGCAGTACTCGCGACGACAAGCGGATCGTCGTCCACCACCATCACGCGGAATGGTCGGCCGGCAGTACCGAACAACGCTGCCGCGGGTGCTGTACTGACCTCCAGGGCTGTCTCGGACAATGGCAGCCACAGCTCAACCGTGGTGCCGTCGCCAGGCCGGCTGGTGATACGCATCGCACCGCCCGATTGCGCCGCGACGCCATGCACCATGGACAAACCGAGCCCGGTACCCTTGCCCGCACCCTTGGTGGTGAAGAACGGTTCCGTGGCCCGCTTCAGCGTCGCCTCATCCATCCCTGCGCCGGAGTCGGACACCGTCAGGCATACATAACTTCCTGCTTCCAACTCCTGCGGAACACCTGTCTCGCTCGTGATACGGGTTCCGCCAATGACCAGCCGCCCGCCATACGGCATCGCGTCGCGCGCATTCAGCGCAAGGTTCAGCAGTGCGAGTTCGAGCTGATTCGGATCGACCCGGATCGGCGGCAGATCGGGACGATACGTCGTAATGATCTGAATGCCGGGGCCAAGCGTTCGCCGCAACATCTCCTCCATGCCATCGATCAGCCGCGGCACATCCACCGTCTCCGGTCGCAGCTCCTGGCGACGCGCGAAGGCGAGCATGCGCTTGGTCAAGGTGGCACCACGATCGGCACCCTGCATCGCACCATCGACCAGCCGCGCCAGGCGAGGATCGTCTGGCAGGCGTTTGCGCAGCAGCTGCAAATTGCCGAGGATCACCATCAGGAGATTGTTGAAGTCGTGTGCGACACCGCCGGTGAGCTGGCCGATGCTCTCCAGCTTCTGCATCTCCTGCACCTGCATCAGCGCTGCCTCGCGTTCACGCGTGCGCTCCTCCACACGCTGTTCAAGCTCGGCGTTGGCCTGCGCCAGTTCCGTTGTGCGCTCATCGACGCGGCGTTCCAGTTCGCTATTGAGCTGTTCGAGCTGGCGGGTCTTGCGATACAGGTCGGCGAATACACGCACCTTGGCGCGCAGCAGTTCCGGCACGACGGGTACAGGTACGTAGTCCACCGCGCCTGCCTGATAGCCACGAAGCAGGTCCAGCTCACTCATCTGGATAGCCGAGACGAAGATGATGGCCGTGCGCCGGCAGCGCGGATGTTCGCGGATCATTGCCGCCAGTTCGAAGCCATCGAGATCGGGCATGACGACATCGATCAGCACGACCGCGACCTCATGCCGCAGCAGGTGCTGCAATGCCTCGTTGGCTGAGTTCGCCTTGATGAGATTCTCCCCAAGTTCGGAGAGCACCACTTCGTAGCTCATCAGCTTGGCTGGCTGGTCATCGACCAGCAGGATGTTGACCTTGTCCCCCGGGCTCATGGCCGTGCCCTCAGCGATGCAGCCAGATGCGCAGTGCGGACAGCAGCTGCTCGGTGTTGACTGGCTTGGCGAGGTAGTCCGAGGCGCCAGCCTCCAGGCATTTCTCCCGGTCGCCCTTCATTGCCTTGGCGGTCAGCGCGATGATCGGCAGGCGGCGGAAGTCAGAGTTCGCGCGGATCACCTCCATCGTCTGGTAGCCGTCCATCTCCGGCATCATGATATCCATCAGCACGATCGCGACACCTGGCGTGGCTTCCAGCATATCGATTGCCTCGCTGCCGGTGGTCGCGGTGATTACCTCCATGCCCCGCCGCTCCAGCACCGAGCTGAGCGCGAAGATGTTGCGAGCATCGTCATCCACAAGCAGCGCCTTCCGTCCGACCAGGCTCTCGTCGGAGCTGTGCAGCTTCTCCAGCATACGCTGCTTCTCTGCCGGAAGGTCGGACACCACGCGATGCAGGAACAGCGCGGTCTCGTCCAGAAGACGCTCAGGCGATTCGACGCCCTTGACCACGACGCTGCGAGCCATGGTGTGAAGCTGCGCATCCTCCTCGGGTGATAGCTCACGGCCGGTGAACACGACCACCGGCACGTTGGCGAGGTCATCGTCGTCGCGGATGCGCTCCAACACCTCGAAGCCCGACATGTCCGGCAGGCGCAGGTCGAGCACGACGCAATCGGCCGGCAGCTCACGCAACGTCGCGATCGCCTCACCACCGGTTTCGACGGTGACGATGTCGATGTCGTCGTGGCCGAGCAGCTCGGTGATCGAAAGACGTTCGGCCGCATTGTCCTCCACCACCAGAAGCTTCTTGCGGCGTGGTTTGACGTAGTCGGTGATCTTGCCGAGTGCTTCCAGCAATCCCTCTGTCGTGGTCGGCTTGGTCATGAACGAGAAGGCACCACGCGCCAGGCCGTGCTGGCGATCTTCATCCAGGGTGACGATCTGGACGGGGATATGCCGCGTCGCAGGATTTTGCTTGAGCTGGCTCAGTACCGTCCAACCCAGCATGTCGGGCAGGAAAACGTCCAGCGAGACCGCACTGGGCTGATACTCGCGTGCCAGTGTCAGCGCGTCCTCGCCGCGCATGGCGACGAGTACTTTCAATCCGTGATCATGCGCGAGATCGACAAGCACGCGCGCATAGTGCGGGTCATCTTCCACAATCAGCAGCACGGTGTCGCCCTGTTCAATGCTATGGCGATCGTCGGCCACTGGCTCCAGCGGACGCTCGGTGAGCCGCACGGGGGTCGGCAATGCAGTGTTGGCCCGTGCCGCCGCTTCGATACCGATCGCACGGTTGGCAATTGCGGGACCGCTATAGGCGATCGGCAAATAGAGCGTGAACGTGCTGCCGACATTGGGCTTGCTGCGCAACTGGATCTCGCCACCGAGCAGGTTCGATAGCTCACGGCTGATCGCAAGGCCGAGGCCGGTGCCGCCATATTTGCGGCTGGTGGATGCATCGGCTTGCTGAAATGCCTCGAAGATGATGCGCTGCTTCTCTGGCTGGATGCCGATGCCGGTATCACTGACCTCGAACGCCACCACGGTTGGCGCGTGGTCGAGGTTCGGATGGCCTGCGGTCCAACCACCGGCGACTGCGTTGATGCTGAGCTGCACGCCGCCGTGCTCGGTGAATTTGAACGCATTGGACAGCAGGTTCTTCAGCACCTGCTGCAAGCGCTTGTTGTCGGTGGTGATGCTGCGCAGCGTCGGATCAACCTGTACGTTGAACGACAGACCGCGGCTTTCCGCTTCGTGGCGGAATGGCCGCGTCACAGTCTCCTGCAGGTTGGACACCAGGATCTCCTCGGCATCGACCGACATCGTGCCGGATTCGATCTTTGACAGATCGAGAATGTCGCTGATCAGATTGAGCAGATCGGTACCAGCGCCGTGGATGGTGCGCGCGAACTCAACCTGTCGTGGCGACAGGTTGCCGTCGGGATTGTCGCCAAGCTGCTGACCGAGGATCAGGATCGAGTTCAGCGGCGTGCGCAGCTCGTGCGACATGTTGGCAAGGAATTCTGACTTGTATTTCGAGGTCAGAGCGAGTTCCGTCGCCTGCTCTTCCAGATGCGCGGCGAGCCTGCTCGATCTCCTGATTCTTGCGCTCCACCTCGACATTCTGTTCGGCGAGCTGCTGCGCCTTCTGCTCAAGCTGTTCGTTCGTCTGCTGCAGCTCGCGTTGGCGCGTCTGTAGTTCGGTGGCGAGCTGCTGCGACTGTTCCAGCAGGCCCTCAGTCTGCATCGTTGCCTCGATCGAGTTCAGCACAATGCCGATGCCGGCGGTAAGCTGCTCGAGGAAGGAAATCTGCAGATCGGTGAACGACCCAACCGAGCCCAGTTCGATCACGGCCTTCACCTGGCCTTCGTACAGCACCGGCAGCACGACGACATTGTTCGGCGTCGCCTTGAACAGTCCGGAGCGGATCGGCACCACGTCAGCCGGCAGACTGGTAACGAGCAAGCGTCTGCCGTCGATTGCGCACTGGCCGATCAACCCCTGCCCCATGCGCAGATCCTGAGGATGACCCGCCATTCCATCGTCCGCGTAGGCCGCGAGCAATCGAAGATGCGGATTGGTCTCCTGATCCACGCGATAGATCACGCCATTCTGCGCTTCGACCAGTGGCGCCAATTCGGACAGCAGCATGCGGCCGACAGTCGCGAGATCACGCTGGCCCTGCAGCATGTTGGTGAACCGCGCAAGGTTGGTTTTCAGCCAGTCCTGTTCCGTATTCCGATCGGTAGTGAGCCGCAAATTGTCGATCATCGTGTTGATGTTGTCTTTCAGCTCCGCGACTTCGCCGCGCGCCTCCACCTGGATCGAGCGCGTCAGGTCGCCCTTGGTGACCGCAGTGGCCACTTCGGCGATCGCGCGCACCTGTGTTGTGAGGTTCGCCGCCAGCAGGTTCACGTTGCCGGTCAGGTCCTTCCATGTGCCGGCAGCACCTGGCACGTTGGCCTGACCGCCAAGCCGTCCTTCCACGCCCACCTCGCGTGCGACAGTTGTCACCTGGTCGGCGAACGTTGCCAGCGTGTTGGTCATGTTGTTGATGGTCTCGGCGAGCGCCGCGACCTCACCCTTCGACGCCATCGTCAGGTTCTGCTTCAGATCGCCGTTCGCCACAGCAGTCACCACCTTGACGATGCCGCGCACCTGCTCAGTCAGGTTGGCCGCCATGACGTTGACCGTGTCGGTGAGATCCTTCCACGTGCCCGCCACACCTGGCACCTGCGCCTGACCGCCCAACTTCCCGTCGGTGCCGACCTCGCGCGCAACGCGTGTCACTTCGGAGGCGAAACCGTTGAGCTGATCGACCATCGTGTTGATGGTGTTCTTAAGCTGCAGGATTTCGCCCGACACATCGACAGTGATCTTGCGTGACAGGTCGCCGCGCGCCACTGCCGTCGTGACCTCGGCAATGTTGCGCACCTGCGTGCTGAGGTTCGCCGCCAGAAGATTGACGTTGTCGGTGAGATCCTTCCACGTGCCGCCGACGCCCGGCACGACGGCCTGACCGCCCAAGCGCCCTTCCGTGCCAACCTCGCGCGCCACGCGCGTCACCTCGCCGGCGAAGGAACGGAGCTGATCCACCATCGTGTTCAGCGTCTCCTTCAGCAGCAGAATCTCGCCGCGCACATCAACGGTGATCTTCTTCGACAGGTCACCGCTCGCGATCGCTGTTGCCACCTCGGCGATGTTGCGCACCTGGCCCGTCAGGTTTGACGCCATGAAGTTGACGTTGTCGGTCAGGTCCTTCCATGTGCCCGCCACGCCTGGCACCGCTGCCTGCCCGCCGAGCTTGCCTTCGGTACCCACCTCGCGCGCCACGCGCGTCACTTCCGACGCAAATGCGTTCAGCTGGTCCACCATCGTGTTGATGGTGTTCTTCAGCTCGAGGATTTCGCCCTTCACGTCGACGGTGATCTTGCGGCCCAGATCGCCGCGCGCCACCGCCGTCGTGACCTCTGCGATGTTGCGCACCTGACCCGTCAGGTTCGACGCCATCGAGTTCACGTTGTCGGTCAGGTCCTTCCATGTGCCGGCCACGCCTGGCACCTGCGCCTGACCGCCCAGTCGTCCTTCCGTGCCGACTTCGCGCGCCACACGCGTCACCTCGCCAGCGAAGCGGTTGAGCTGATCGACCATCGTGTTCAGCGTTTCCTTCAACTGAAGGATCTCGCCACGCACATCAACCGTGATCTTGCGCGACAGGTCGCCGTTTGCAATCGCGGTTGCCACCTCGGCGATGTTGCGCACCTGACCTGTCAGGTTCGACGCCATCGAGTTTACGTTGTCGGTCAGGTCCTTCCACGTGCCGGCCACACCGGGCACATTCGCCTGCCCGCCAAGCCGCCCTTCGGTGCCGACTTCGCGCGCCACGCGCGTCACTTCGCCGGCAAACCCGTTGAGCTGGTCGACCATCGTATTGATGGTCTCCTTCAACTGCAGGATTTCACCGGACACGTTCACCGTGATCTTCTTGGAGAGATCGCCCTGTGCCACCGCCGTCGCCACCTCGGCGATGTTGCGCACCTGGCCCGTCAGGTTCGACGCCATCGAGTTCACGCTGTCGGTCAGGTCCTTCCACGTGCCGCCCACACCAGACACCTGCGCCTGACCACCAAGTCGACCTTCGGTGCCGACCTCGCGTGCCACGCGTGTGACCTCGCCGGCGAAGCGGTTGAGCTGATCGACCATCGTGTTGATGGTCTCTTTCAACTGCAGGATTTCGCCTGACACGTTCACCGTGATCTTCTTCGACAGATCGCCATTGGCGATCGCGGTGGACACCTCGGCAATGTTGCGCACCTGCGCTGTCAGGTTCGATGCCATGGAATTCACCGACTCTGTCAGGTCCTTCCAAGTTCCCGCGACGCCGAGCACGTTCGCCTGGCCGCCCAGTCGCCCATCGGTGCCGACCTCGCGCGCCACGCGCGTGACCTCGCCGGCGAACGCGTTGAGCTGATCGACCATCGTGTTGATGGTCTCCTTCAACTGCAGAATTTCGCCCGACACGTTCACCGTGATCTTCTTCGACAGATCCCCGCCGGCAATCGCCGTCGCCACCTCGGCAATGTTGCGCACCTGCGCCGTCAGGTTCGACGCCATCGAGTTGACGTTGTCGGTCAGATCCTTCCACGTCCCGCCGACACCCGGCACCATCGCCTGGCCGCCGAGCTTGCCGTCGGTACCCACCTCGCGCGCCACGCGCGTCACTTCGCTGGCAAATGCGTTGAGCTGATCGACCATCGTGTTGATGGTGTCTTTCAGCTCCAGGATCTCGCCGCGCACATCTACGGTGATCTTCCGCGACAGGTCGCCGCGCGCCACCGCCGTGGTCACCTGCGCGATGTTGCGCACCTGATCCGTCAGGTTGCCGCACATCGCGTTGACGCTGTCCGTAAGGTCTTTCCACGTCCCGGCGACGCCAGGCACCACCGCCTGCCCGCCCAACTTGCCTTCGGTGCCCACCTCGCGCGCCACGCGAGTCACTTCCGAGGCGAACGACCGTAATTGGTCAACCATCGTGTTGATGGCTTCCTTGAGTTGCAGGATCTCGCCACGAACGTCGACGGTGATCTTCTTCGACAGGTCGCCGTTGGCCACGGCGATGGTCACGTCAGCGATGTTGCGCACCTGCGCCGTCAGGTTCGAGGCCATGGAATTCACCGACTCTGTCAGGTCCTTCCAGACCCCTGTCACCTCGCGCACCTGCGCCTGGCCGCCCAGCTTACCGTCGGTTCCGACTTCCCGCGCGACGCGGGTCACCTCCGAGGTGAACACCGACAACTGCTTGATCATCGTGTTGACGATGGTCGCCAGCCGGAGGAATTCGCCTTGCAGCGGGCGGCCATCCACGTCGAGCCGGACTGTCTGCAGCAGATCGCCCTGCGCCACCGCGGTGATGGCGTGCGTCACCGCAGTGGTCGGCCACAGAAGGTCGTCGACCAGATCGTTGACCGAGGTCTCCATCGCCGCCCAGGCGCCACCTTGCAGCCCGAACTTCACCCGTGTGCGCGTCTTCCCCTCACGGCCCACCACCTGCCCGACATGCGCGAGTTCAGAGGCCATGCGCTCGTTTGCCGCGACAATCTCGTTGAATGTGTCGGCAATCTTGCCCTCCAGCCCAGTCCGGTCGCTGGGCAAGCGCACCGAGAAATCGCCGATCCGCATGGCCTGCAAGGCATGCAACAGCTCGTGCATGCCGAAGGAATGCCCGTTCAGCTGGCCGTTGCCCCCTTCGATGACAGTGCCCGCGATCTCCATTTCGGTGTGATCGACGGCCGGGACGCCGACGTTGCTATGGTCATTCAGGTCCATGACTAACTCCTGGCCGGCGGGCACTCGGCAAATTGTGACCTGGCAGCGCGAGAAAGATGTTTATTCCGCGTCAGGCTCGTTGCATTTCGTTAGTTGTATTTTGCGCGAATGCCCGCGGTCCATTCAACTTCCCGCTCAGCAGATCGGGCAGTCCGGCTGTCTCAACGGCCGTGCAAGCATCCAGCAACGGCGCAACTGAGCAGGAAAAGTTCAGGTGTTCGATCTTTTTGGCGCCGTTTCCGTCAGACGAATGTCGTCAAGCCACGCACTGCGGGGCGCCAGGATCACCAACTGTTGACCCGCCTTTAGGGAACCGCTCGCCGGTCCGGACAGTGCCGGACCGGCGGATCAGCAGGGCTTCAGCGCATGAAGCCTTCCAGCTCGTTCTTCGCCCAGCCGATGACTTCCTTGTTAGACTGGCCTGAATACACTTTGGCCATCATCGTCGGGTGAATGGCACGCGAATACATCTGCGCCGCGACGTCCGGCGGCGCTGGATACGCGGTGATGTTCTCATGCGCATCGTGCCACGGCCGCATCGGATAGTTATACACCGTGCCCTTCGGCGGTTCGACCTCGGACCAGATCTCGAAGTCCGACATGCTGATTAACGGCGGCAGGTCGTAGCCATTTGCGGCGGTATCACGTTCCTTCACCTGTGCGCGCTCCTGCAGGAACTGCGCAAGCTCCTGTGCCGCCGTCTTGTTCTGGCCAAACTCCCACACGCCGAAGAAGCAGTAATTATACGGATTGAACCGACCCTTGGGGCCGGCTGGACACGGGAACGTCCAGCAGTCCTCCGCCACCTTCGGCGCATCGCGCTTCGCCACCGACCAGGCCGAAGGCGGGTTCATGATCAGCGCGCTCTGTCCTGAAATCAGCGCGCGGTTGTTCGACGCATCGTCATAACTCACGGCATCGGGCGGCAGGAACTTCCCCAGCTTGCGTGCATAGTCGAGCACCTCATTCACCGCATCAGAATTCGACGGTGATCTCGCCCTTCGCATTGACCAGTTCCGCGCCGAAAGCCGAATAGATGATGCCGGTGTTGTTGATCGAGTTACCGGTCTGGCCGAGCCCGAGCCCAAAGGCAAATCCCGCCTTCTGGCAAGCTTCGGCCGCCTTGAGGAACGTGTCGTATGTCCAATTGGCCGCGGCCTTGGGGTCTGACTTGTGCGCCGGATACATTGCCAGCACATCGATACCGGCGTGCTGCTTCAACAGGCTGATGCGCCCGCAGCAGTTCAGGTTCAGCGTGCCTGTGCTGGAAGGCAGCGCCCGCCAGTGTCCTTTGATCTTCGACAAATATTCGTGGATCGGGCTGTACTGACCGTACTGGGCGGTCATCGCCTTCACCACATCGTCCATCGGCTCCAGCTGTTCTGCGTAGGTGTTCACCTGCCAGTTGTAAAACGGCAGGAAGTCGTGGCCGGTGCGCGCCTGCGCCTCGGCTGCCTGAGTGATTTCGATCTTGTTGCCGTTCGAGGTGATGAAGTCGATGGTCACGTCCACCTTGGCCTTCTCGGCCCAGGCGGCGACCTGCTTCCGCATTACGTCATTCGTGGCCGGTACCCAGTGATCCCAGAAGCCGACGGTCAGCTTGCCGGCCGCACCGGCGCTGCGGATGTGGACGAGCGGCAATGCGGCTGCCGCCGCCCCCAACTGCAAGGCACTGCGACGCGTCACGTGGCGCGATTTGTTCATGGCGTACACTCCCTGTTCGACCACGGCGACGACCGCGGCCGTCTTTGCTGTTCCGGGTCTTCACAGGCCGAAGCCTGTGCCGAGGCCACCTGCGGCGGCTCGTCCCGACGACTGGCCGGCAGGCCCGCCACAGGAGTGCGGGCAAATATTAGCCTAATCGCGGCGGCACGCGAGGTCCGTTCGCGCAATAGATTGACGCCCACCGTTCCGCCTCCATAAGATGTCGGCCGGGTAGTGCTTCAAACGCAAAGATCAAACCGGGGGACGCAAATGCTCCGAGACGTACTGTCGCGCATGGCACGCGGGCTGGTGGCTGGCGTGCTGCTGTTGACCGCGGCGGCAACCGCGCAGGCAAATGATGCCAACAAGACACTCAAGATCGGTGTGATCTATGACCTGACCGGCCCGTTCGCCGGCGGTGGAGCGGCGCTGCACTATCTCGGTGCCAAGACCATGATCGACTGGTTCATTCAGAAGGGCCCGATCGACGGCTACAAGATCGAGGCGGTCTACGCCGATGCGCAGAGCAAACCCGATGTCGCGATCAACGAGGCAGTCCGCCTGATCGAGCAGGAAAAGGTGGACATGCTGCTGGGCTTCTACTCCTCAGCCGAGTGCGTACCGGCCGCGGCGCGCATCGAGGAATTCAAGAAGTTCATGTGGATCACGACCTGCATCGCCTCGCCGGTGCTGCTCGACCGCCACCTGAATTACGTGTTCCGGCCGCAGCCCTATGGGAAGCAATGGGGCCTCGCCTCGACCGAGATGGTGGCTGCGTACTCGAAGGCGCAGCTTGGCAAAGATCCCAAGGATACGCGCGTTGCCATCATCCATGAAGACGGCCCTTACGGCGTCGATGTCTCCAAAGGCAACGAGGAGGGTGCGAAAGAGGGCGGCCTGAACGTTGTGCTCGATGAGGGATATTCGGCCAACGCACCCGATCTGTCATCATTGGTCACCAAGCTGAAGCGGGCGCGGCCGGACGTGATCCTCCACACTGGCTATAACCCGGACATCAGCCTGTTCCTGCGTCAGGCGCGCGAGCTTGGGCTGCGCTTCAGCGCATTGGTCGGCCACGGTGCCGGCTACACAGACTATACACGCATCAAGCAGGCGGTTGGCACCGACGCCAACTTCTTCTTCGACGTCGATCCGATCTCGATCTGGGACACCAATCCGAAGGCGCTCAAGCCCGAACTGCCACCAATGATCCAGATGGTGGGCGATGCGTACGTGAAGGCGTTGCCCGACACCGTCATCAAGTCGCCGCATGTCGGCATGGCAGCCTCCAACACCTACCTGTTCCTGTCCGATGTGTTGCCGCGCGCCATCACGAAATACGGTGGTGTCAGTGCCGACGCGCTCGCCAAGGCTGCGCGGGACACCGATATACCGGACGGCGGCACAATGCTCGGCTTCGGCGTCAAGTTCGAGGGTGTGGATCAGTCGATGGCCGGGCAGAACACGCGTGCTTTCCCCGTGGTGATCCAGTACATCGACGACAAGGCCTATGTGGTGTGGCCGAAGTCGCAGCAGCAGCGCGAACCGGTGCTGAAGCTGCCATCCAGTTCGCCCTACGCCGCGCAGTGACGGCGCAGCCGTCGTGCTGGAAGTCGCCGGCCTGATCAAGCGCTTTGGCGGCTTCACCGCCGTCAGCAATGTGTCGTTCAAGGTCGATCAGGGCGAGATACTTGGCCTGATCGGCCCGAACGGCTCCGGCAAGAGCACGATCTTCAACATGCTCTCCGGCACGTTCGCGCCGACCGCCGGCTCGATCCGGTTCGACGGCCGCGAAATCGCTGGCGCTCCACCGCACCGCATCATCCACCGCGGCATTGGACGCACGTTCCAAATTCCACGGCCGTTCCGACGGCTGTCAATCTTCGAGAATGTCGTGCTGGCGGGGTTCTATGGCAGCGAGGGCACCACGAAGTCCGGCGCATTCGCAGCGGCCGAGCGCGCACTGGCCGTTGTGGGCCTGCCGTCCGATCGCACTGCGCCGGTGAGCGGGCTAGGTGCGGCCGGACTGAAGAAGCTCGAGTTGGCTAAAGCCCTGGCGAGCGCACCGAAGCTCCTGCTGGCAGATGAGAGCCTCGGCGGACTGGATGAGACGGAGATGGAGCAGGCGGCCTACATGCTCCGCAACATCCGCAGCGAACTCGGCATCACCATCATCTGGGTCGAGCACATCATGGGTGTGCTGATGCGGGTGGTCGATCGCGTGATGGTCCTGGACCATGGCGAGAAGATCGCCGAGGGCCTGCCGCACGAAGTCGCGGCGGACCCGCGGGTGATCGAGGTGTATCTCGGCACCGATGCCGCTGCCACGCAGGCCTACGCTGCGGAACGCGCCTAGATGCTGCAACTCCGCGCCATCGACGCCGGCTATGGCAGCTTCCAGGCACTGTTCGATGTATCGCTCGAAGTCAACGCTGGCGAAGCTGTCGCGGTGATCGGCCCCAACGGCGCCGGCAAGACCACTCTGATGCGCGTGATCTCGGGCCTGATCCGCCCGATGCGCGGCAGCATGCGGATGGAAGGCACCGACCTTGTCGCAACACCGTCTCACCGCATCGTCGAGCTGGGCATAGCGCATGTGCCGGAGAACCGTCGCCTGTTTCCGCGCATGACGGTGGAGGACAACCTCCGCATGGGCGGCTACATTCAGGCGGCCCGCGCAAAGTTCCGCGAACGCCTCGACTTCGTCTACCAGCTGTTTCCGCGCCTGCATGAACGTCGGCACCAGTTCGCCGGCACCATGTCAGGCGGCGAGCAACAGATGTGCGCGATCGGCCGCGCACTGATGTCGGAACCCAGGCTGCTACTGCTCGACGAACCATCAGCGGGTCTGGCGCCGGTCATCGTGCAGCAGGTGTTCGGTCTGGTCGAACGCATCCGTGCCAGCGGCCTCACTGTGCTGATCGTCGAGCAGAACGTCCGTCAGGTGCTGCGCGTGGTCGATCGGGCGTATCTACTGGAGGCTGGCATACTGCGCGCCTCCGGCACCGCCGATGCGCTGCTGCAGAGCGAGCAAATCCGCGAGGCCTATCTTGGTGTCTGAAGTCAGGCTACAAGAAGTGGTTTCCAGCAAAGGAGAATCGAGCATGCTGTGGAGGCATCGGCTGGCCGGACTTGCCTTGTGCGCGGCCATGTTACCCGCCACCGGCAACGCTGCCGTCACTGAGGATACGTTTCACCTGCGCGCGACGAGCGATCTCGTCGAACTCTGTTCCGCTACACCGTCGGATCCGATGGGCACCGCGGCGCTGAATTTCTGTCATGGCTTCACCCTGGGCGTCTTTCAGGTGCTGGCAGAACAGAACGCCGCTGAGCGGGCGAGGAAGCTGTTTTGCCTACCTGACACGCCAACCACTACCCGCAACCAGGCGATCGCCGACTTCGTGCAATGGGCAAAGGCAACCCCCAATGTCCTGTCGCAGACTCCTGCCGACGGGGTGACCGGCTATCTCGCCAGCAAGTACCCGTGCAAGCGCGGCAAGTGATCGCAAGGAGCAGAACACATGAAATCGACAATTGTCATGCTGCTGGTGGCCTGCCTTGCCCTGGCGGGCTGTTCCGGTCTTACCGACACACAGCAGCGCGCAGTGACAGGAACAGGGATCGGCGCCGCCGGCGGCGCGGTGCTGGGTGCCATCGGCGGCAACGCAGCCCTCGGTGCAGTGGCCGGTGCCGCAGCGGGCCTGGCGGGAGGTCTGATATTTGACTCGGTGAAGAAGAACGAGCAGGCCTCATACAATCAGGGCTATGCAGCCGGCAGGACTTCGGCAAGTCGTACGACGACGCAGTAGATCGCCATACTGTGCCCGACATCTTCGACATCTACCTGCTCGAGGCACTGATCAACGGCGTCCTGCTAGGCGGTGTGCTGGCGCTTCTGGCACTTGGGCTGAACCTGATCTTCGGCGTGATCGACGTCGTGTGGATCTGCTATGCTGAGCTAATCATGCTCGGCATGTACGGCATGTTCTTCCTGTTCAAGATATACCACGTGCCGTTCCTGCTCGCGGCGGTGATATGCATTGCCGGCGTCGGAGTATTGGGCGTTGTCCTGCACCTGCTGGTCATCGCCCCACTGCTCGGGGCAGCACCAATCAATCAGTTGCTCGCCACCGGCGGCGTGTTGTTCTTCCTGCAAAGCGCCGCCACAGTGATGTTCGGCATCGACTTCCGCAATCTGGGCATCCGCCTGCCGGTGCTGGCCGTCGCCGACATGTATATCAGCTACGCTCGCCTGCTCGCGTTTGGCGCCGCCCTTGCCGGCATGGTGGTGCTGTATCTGTTTTTGGCGCGGACCTATACCGGCACGGCGATCCGCGCCATCTCCCAGGACCGGCAGATCATGCCACTGATGGGCGTCGATGCGCGGCGTATCTATATCATCACCTCGGCGATCGGTGGCGCGCTGGCAGGTCTCGCCGCCACTCTGTTGGTGCTGCAATACGACGTGCATCCGTTCATCGGCCTCACCTTCGGGCCTACCACCTTTATGATCTGCGTGCTCGGTGGCCTGGGGAATATGGTTGGTGGCTTCGTCGCGTCATTCATCTTCGCCGAAATCATCTCGGTCAGCGGCCTCTATCTGGACCTTGAGTGGGGTTATGTTTTCGCCTTCGGCTTTTTCATCGCCATGATGTTCGCGAGGCCCCAGGGGCTCATGGCACGCCGGTCGTGAGCCGCGCCCTGCCATGGGTGATCGGTGCAGCGTTGGTCGCGTTGCCCTTCGTGTACCATGAACCCTATCCGCTGCATCTACTGGTGATCGTGCTGATCTGGTCCTTCATGTATACATCGTGGTCGGTGATGGGGCGGTTCGGCCTGGTGTCGCTCGGCCATGGCGGATTCATGGGGATTGGCGCCTATGTCACCGCACTGCTGTGGAACGACTTCCATCTCACTCCCTGGATCGGCATTCCGATCGCCATGCTCGTCGTTGCATTCGTCGCTCTGCTGATCGCGTGGCCCTGTTTTCGTTTCCGCATCGTCGGCCACTATTTCGCGCTGGTGACGCTGGCACTCAGCGCGATCGTGCTGCAGGTGATCACCGCGGCGCGCGATCTCACTGGAGGATCACTCGGCTACACGCCGCAACGCTACAACGGTGGCAGTTCGGTTTTCGCGCTGCAGTTCACCGACAAGACGACCTGGTACCTGATCGCTCTTGGCGTGTGGGGCGTGGGACTGTTGGTTCGCTACCGCGTCGATCGCAGCATGCTGCGCTACGCGCTGGAGGCGATCGCCGAGGATGAGGACGCAGCGGCGGCGGTAGGTGTGCATGTGACGTGGGAGAAACTGAAGATCACCCTGCTCAGCGCAGCAATGACCGCGCTAGCCGGAGCATTGTACTGCCAGTATCAGATGTTCATCTCACCCGATACGGTAAGCGGCATCTCGGTGTCGCTGCAGATGGTGTTCGCTTCGGTGGTCGGCGGGATCTACGTGCTGCTTGGTCCGACGATCGGCGCATTCATCACCATTCTGCTCGCAGAGGCCCTGCGCATCGGGTTCGGCACCGGCGCCGTGGGATGGGACAACATCATCTACGGCAGCCTGCTGGTGATGTTCATCATCTTCCTGCCGCAGGGCCTGGTCGGCACGCTGCAGGCAAAGTTCGCGCGCGTCTCGCCCGCCCGGGCATAGGGACGGAACGGGCCGCGCCATGTGGGCGGGAGCACCGGTAGCGCATGGGCGGCGGCGAACAACGCGGCACGCTTGACGCTGAATGCCGCGCGGACTGAGCGACGCAGCCGGACAAGGCCCTCGTGCCCACGGCCGTGACGGATCAGCTCGCGGCCGATGATCCAGTCGTTCTCGGCCTCGGTACGTCGGCGGAGTGCGGCCACGCGCCGTGGACCGAATCGGGCAAGCAGAGCCGGGTTGCTGAAGATCGCATCCATACAGGGTGTGAAGGCGGCTGGGTCCGCGGCCAGGCGGTGATAGGCACCCCCGACCTGCTGGCGGACGAATAGCACGGGCGCGCGACCCGGCGCCGCGACGAATGGGCCGCGCAGAGCGATGCGGATCCAGAATTCCCAATCCTCGCCGTAGGCCATGCCCGGGAGGAAGCCGCCGACCGAGCGTATTGCTTCACTGCGCACGAGCAGGTGGCCGCCGTTGGCGAACAGATTGCCCACCAGCAGGCGGCGCAGGATGTTGCCGGACGGCGGACGGCGGACGGTGCCGGTATCGACGAATGCATAGGGGCCGATGGCGGCGACGGCCTCTGGTGAGGTGTCGAGGGCCGCGACGAGCCGCGACAGCGCATCGGGGGCGAGAAGGTCATCGGCGTCCAAATACAGGACCGCGGGCCCCGTCCCCCCGACCCCCTCCCGCAGGGGGAGGGGGAGAACACACGCGGGGGCCGTGCGGCGTAGTGCGTCCGCTCCGCGATTCCGCGCCGCGGAAACACCAGCATTGGCCTGTCGGATCAGGCGTATGCGCGGGTCGACAAAGCCTGCAACGACGTCGCCGGTCCCGTCACTCGATCCATCATCGACCACAACCAGCGTCCAGTCCTCGTACGTCTGCGCGAGCACTGACGCGATCGCGGCGCCGATCCAGGGCGCGGCATTGTAGGCAGGGATGACAACGCCGATGCGCACGCCATCAGCGTGCGCATCGGCTCACGAACAAAGCCTTAACGGAGTGCGGCGAGTATTACGCCTCGGTCTTGTGCTCAATGCCTTTTTCGGCGAGCAGCGTCTCGAGTTCGCCCGACTGGAACATTTCGGTCACGATATCGCAGCCGCCGACAAACTCGCCCTTCACGTAGAGCTGCGGGACGGTCGGCCACTGGGAGAACTGCTTGATCCCCTCGCGCAGCTCCATGTCCTCCAGCACGTTGGCGGTCTTGAACGGCACCCCCATGTGGGTGAGGATCTGCACCACCCGCGCCGAGAATCCGCATTGCGGGAACATCGCGGTCCCCTTCATGTAGAGCATCACGGGCGCTTCGCTGACTTCACTCTGGATGCGTTCGAACACGTCGTTGGCCATAACCGAGGACTCCTGGAGAGAACTATTGTTCTGGGGCTGAGGTTTGCAGCGCGAGGGCGTGCAGCTCGCCCCCCATTCTGCCACGCAACGCGGCGTAGACGATCTGGTGCTGCTTGACGCGCGGTATGCCACGGAACTGCTCCGATACCACCGTGGCCGCGTAGTGGTCGCCGTCGCCGGCGAGGTCTTCGACGGTGACACGCGCATCGGGGAGCGCCGCCTTGATCAGCGCCTCGATCTCGCTTGCCGCCATCGCCATGCCATTCCCTCCCCGGTCAGCCGGTGCCGTCCATCCAGGACGGGAAGAAGCGTTCGTGCTCCGCGCGCAACGCACGCACGGATATTGTGCCCCCATCGGGCAGTGTCAAATCCTGTCCGCCTGATGTGCCGATCCGCACCGCCGGCAGCCCGGCTGCCTCGGCGGCACGGACCAGCAGGGCGGCGTCTGGCACGGCCAGCAGGTAGCGACCCTGGTCTTCGCCGAACCAGTAGGCATGGCCGGGGATTTCCCGCGGGCCGGTGAAGACCCGAACACCTGTCAGGCCTGCCATGGCCATCTCCGCAAGCGCGACCAGCAGCCCACCGTCCGATACGTCGTGGCAGGCACGGACATTGCCGGCGAGAATCTGTCCGCGCACGAAATCGCCTGTCGCTCGCTCGGCTGGCAGATCAACCGGCGGGGGCGCACCGTCCTCCCGGCCAGCGATCTCGCGCAGCCAGAGCGACTGGCCGAGCCAGCCCCTAGTGGTACCGACCAGCACGACGTCGAGCCATGGCGCCAGTGCAAGTCCCACGGCCCTTGCCGCATCGTCCAGCACACCGAGGCCGCCGATTGCCGGCGTCGGCAGGATGGCGCGCACGGCACCGGACGGATCGCGGGTTTCATTGTAGAGGCTCACATTCCCCGACACGACCGGGAAATCGAGCGCCTCGCAGGCCGCCGCCATACCGCGGATCGCGGCCGCGAACTGGCCCATGATCTCCGGCCGTTCGGGGTTTCCGAAGTTCATGTTGTCGGTCAGCGCCAGCGGACGGGCACCGACCGCTGTCAGGTTGCGCCAGGCCTCGGCCACCGCCTGCGTGCCGCCAGCCTCGGGATCGGCCAAGCAATAGCGCGGCGTGCTGTCGGTGGTGAGCGCGAGCGCGCGGGTATGTCCCTCCAGCTTGACCACCGCGGCATCCGCCGCGCCTGGTCGCTTCACCGTCTGGCCGCCGACGGTGCTGTCGTACTGGTCCCACACCCAGGCTCGCGAGGCGAGGTCGGGACAAGCGACCAGCTTCCACAGCGCCGCGGTCAGGCCAACACGATCCTCGACCTTCGCGGGATTGATCTGCGGCTGCTTCGCGGTCTCCGCCGTCGGGCGATGATACAGCGGCGCCGCATCGTTGAGTGGCGCCAGGGGAACGTCGGCCTCGACGGCGCCGTGGTGGCGCACAACGATGCGGCCGGTGTCGGTCAGGCGGCCGATCACCGCGAAGTCCAGTTCCCACTTCTCGAAGATCGCGCGCGCCGCGGCCTCGCGCTCGGGGCGCAGCACCATCAGCATGCGCTCCTGGCTCTCCGACAGCATAAATTCATACGCGGTCATGCCGGTCTCACGCGCCGGCACCTGATCCAGATCGAGCTCGATGCCGACGCCGCCCTTCCCCGCCATCTCGACGGACGAACTGGTCAGGCCAGCGGCGCCCATGTCCTGGATGGCCACGATGGCGTCAGTCTCCATCAGCTCCAGGCAGGCCTCGATCAGCAGCTTCTCAGTGAACGGGTCGCCGACCTGCACCGTCGGCCGTTTTTCTTCGGCATCGGCGGCAAACTCGGCGGAAGCCATCGTGGCGCCATGAATGCCGTCGCGGCCGGTCTTCGACCCGACATAGACCACCGGGTTGCCGACGCCGGCCGCGGCGCTGAGAAAGATACGATCCTTCGGCGCGATACCGACGGTCATCGCGTTGACCAGCGGATTGCCGTCATAGGCCGGATGGAAGTTGATCTCGCCGCCCACGGTCGGGACGCCGACGCAATTGCCGTAGCCACCGATGCCACGCACCACGCCATCGACGATGCGCTTTGTCATTGGATGGCTTGGGGACCCGAAGCGCAGCGCGTTGAGGTTGGCGATAGGACGGGCGCCCATGGTGAAGACATCCCGCAGGATGCCACCGACGCCGGTAGCTGCGCCCTGGTAAGGCTCGATAAAGCTCGGGTGGTTGTGGCTCTCCATCTTGAAGACAGCGGCGAGTCCATCGCCGATATCCACGACACCGGCGTTCTCGCCCGGGCCGTGGATGACCCACGGCCCCTTGGTCGGAAGCTGCCGCAACCAAACGCGCGAGGACTTGTAGCTACAATGCTCCGACCACATCACGCTGAACACGCCGAGTTCGGTCAGTGTTGGCGTGCGTCCCACGATCTCCAGGACCTTGGCGTACTCGTCGGCGCTCAGACCGAATTCGCGCGCCAGCTCCTGATTGACGTCACGCTGCGGCAAGGGCGTCGAACAGGGGCTTGCCGTCGGTGCCGCCCATCAGCGGATCCACGAGGTCCTCCGGGTGCGGCATCAGGCCGAGCACGCGCAGATTGGGCGACAGGATGCCGGCGATGGAACGTGCACTGCCGTTGCGATTGGCCTCCGGCATGATTTCGCCGAATGGCGTCACGTAGCGCAGCGCCACCAGGCCGTCGCCTTCCAGTCGGTCCAGCGTCGCATCGTCGGCGAAGTAGTTGCCATCACCATGTGCCATTACTGCACGAAACACCTGCCCGCGCTGGTAATGGCTGGTGAACATGGTGTCGGTGCGTTCGACGCGCAGGTGGCAGTCCATCGACAGGAAGCGCAGCGAGGCATTGCGCAGCAGCGCTCCGGGCAGCAGACCGGCCTCGGTCAGGATCTGAAAGCCGTTGCACACGCCCAGCAGATAGCCACCGCGCGCGGCGTGTTCGCGCACCGCTGTCATCACCGGCGAGTGCGCGGCCATCGCGCCGCAGCGCAGATAGTCGCCGTGCGAGAAGCCGCCGGGAATCACGATCAGGTCGAGGCCTACGAGGTCGGTCTCCTTGTGCCAGATCATACGCGGCTGTGCCCCGGAGCGGCGCAATGCGATCGCCATATCGCGCTCGCGGTTGATACCGGGGAAGACGACGATGCCAGCCTTCATGGGTGCCTCCGCTTGGGGGGAGAGGGGCCGGGGGACCTTGGCGCGGCCCCCTCCCCCAACCCCCTCCCGCAAGGGGAGGGGGAGAGATTGTGTTACGCATCCACCAGCACCTGAAAGCTCTCGATCACGGTGTTTGCCAGCAACCTCCGCGCCATATCTTCGGCGGCAAGGCGGGCGCGTTCCGGGTCGCTCTCGGCCAGTTCCAGCTCGATCACCTTTCCCGCCCGCACTTCGCCGACATTGCCGAAGCCCAGTGTGTGCAGCGCGTGACCGATCGCCTTGCCCTGCGGGTCGAGCACGCCCGGCTTCAGCATCACGGTCACAGTGGCCTTCACTGCATGAGCTCCGGGCCCTTCATGTCGCGCACGCCGGCCTCCGGCAGGATGCCAAGGCGCTTGGCCACCTCCTGGTACGCCTCCTCGACCTTGCCGAGGTCGCGGCGGAAGCGGTCCTTGTCCATCTTCTCATTGGTCTTCGAGTCCCACAGCCGGCAATTGTCCGGGCTGATCTCGTCGGCCAGAACGATACGCATCTCCTCGTTCTCCCACAGCCGGCCGAATTCCAGCTTGAAATCCACCAAGGTGATGCCGACGCCGAGGAACAGGCCGGCGAGGAAGTCGTTGATGCGCAGCGTCAGCGCCACGATGTCGTCGATATCGGCGGCGTTGGCCCAGCCGAAGCAGGTGATGTGCTCCTCCGACACGATCGGGTCCTCGAGCGCATCGTTCTTGTAGTAGTACTCGATGATCGAGCGCGGCAGACGCGTGCCTTCCGGTATCCCCAGGCGCTTGGAGAGGCTGCCGGCGGCGACGTTGCGAACCACCACCTCAAGCGGAATGATCTCCACCTCGCGGATAAGCTGCTCGCGCATGTTCAGGCGGCGGACGAAATGGGTGGGAATGCCGATCTCCGCCAACCGCATCATCAGGTACTCGCTGATGCGGTTGTTGAGCACGCCCTTGCCGGTGATCACGCCCTTTTTCTGTGCGTTGAAGGCGGTGGCGTCGTCCTTGAAGTACTGAACGAGGGTGCCGGGCTCCGGGCCCTCGAACAGGATTTTGGCCTTCCCTTCGTAGAGCTGGCGGCGGCGGGCCATCGCGATCCCCTTTTGGGCAATACGCCGTCCCGCCCAGCGTGGCCGGGATGGCTGGGTTGGATATAGCAGCGCATGGCCCCGGCCGCCATGCCGGGGGTCATCAGACGAGGCTGAACGGCGCCTCGTCCGGAGGCCCGGCAGCGAACAGCCAGACCGGGGGGGCGGCCTCAGGAATCGCCAGCAGCGAGGAACAGACCGTGCCGAACCCGGCACGCGGCACGACGTTCATCTGCTCGCCCGCGTCCCCGCTTCGGTCAGCCAGGATTTCCTGCCAGCCCTGCCAGCCCCGGATCGGGTCCGGGGTCGGCCGCGGCGCATCGGCCGCCTGGAACCGGGCCAGGTGGCGGGCGACCCGGGGGCTTTCCGGGTCGTCCGGATCGTGCGCGGTGACCATGTGGAGGCCCAGGGTCAAACGCCGAGCCTCCGGATGGCCGTGGCCGAGCCCACGGACGAAAATCGCGCCCGCTCGATCGGCCAGCACCAGGTTGAAGCTGCGCCAGGCGCCGGCATCGAGAGTGGCAATCGCCGCGGCGGCCGCATCGGCGGACCGGTGCTCCAGTGCCAGAAGTGGCAGTTCCCCACGGCTTCGCTTGCCGGCAGCCGGCCCCAGGCTGCCCGGACGGTTCAGCACCGCGGCGACCACGCCGTTGCGGTTCACGCCCATCCACGTGCCGCCCCCCGAACGGTCGCGACCCGCGATGATGCCCGGCCGATCGGGCCAGTGTCCGGCTGGAGGGTCCCATGCGCGGTTCAGCATTTCGTCGCGATTGGCGGCAAGCACGAGCGGCCAAGCATGGCCGGGACGGATCAGGACGACGACGGTGCACATACTGCCGGTGACGGTGTTGGTCCGGGCCATACGTCACAACCGGCAATGCCCGTCAATTTCCGGATTATCCGTCGCTCGGATGGGGTGATCCTGGGAGGGGACACCATGAGCGAGTTCGGAAGCTACGTGACGAAGTATGGAGCAGCGACCGCTAGACCGGGCTGATCCGCTCCCAGGTCAGCTCGCGATGATGCAGCACGCCATCGATCTCGCGCGGCGGCGGCTTCAGCACCATCCGCTCGCCCTCGAACCGCACGCCGCGGGCCTGTGCGGTGCCGATCAGCGCCGGATTGGGCGCGGCATCGACATGCGTTGTCAGGGTAGAGCCGTCGAACGTGTAGTCACCACAGTAGCCGCCA
The DNA here is from genome assembly GCA_963776505.1 of uncultured Alphaproteobacteria bacterium. GTDB lineage: Bacteria > Pseudomonadota > Alphaproteobacteria > Acetobacterales > Acetobacteraceae > JAMXLO01. The sequence continues at coordinate 17,354 of CAVZNH010000081.1, read as the reverse complement.
TACTCGCGTCTGGTGCCAGCCGGCAGGTCCGCGCGCCCGTCCGAGAGCGCGGCCATCATCCGCTTGTCCGCGGTGAACACGATGCGACCGATCGCCTGCGGCCCGTACGGCAGCGGCAATGGCCGACCCTCGGCATCGAGGGATTTCGCTGCGACCAGACGCCAGGTGCCGACGAGGTCCGGCATTGTTTCCTCTCCTCATGAACGTTCGAGCCAAGCGGCTTTCACTCGGTCACCATACCACGCACGGCCGCACCAGGAAGTCAGACCGGACTTTCCTGTCACTGTCCTGGGCCCCGCGCCACCCTGCGACCGCACAACGCGACGCTGAATTGCAGGATGGTCAACATCAGGAACGCCGCCGACAGGCTGGCGACGTGCGCCACGAACCCTATCGCGGCCGGACCGATGAGGATGCCAGCGTAACCGAGCGTGGTTATCGCGGGCACAGCAACATGCTCCGGCATGGAATTCTGACGGCCGACGCTCGTAAACAGGACCGGCACGATATTGGAGCAGCCGATGCCGACCAGGGCGCAGGCGAGGAGTGTCGTTTCCCAGAATGGCACCACGGTCGCGATTGCGAATCCGGTAGTCGCGCAAAGGCCACCCAGGACGATGACGTTCCCGCCGCCGAACCGCCGCACGATCCGGTCCCCGGTCAGACGACCGACCGTCATGGCCAGCGAAAAAATAGCGTAGCCCAGACCGGCGTAGGCGGCCCGCATTCCTCGGACCGAAGTGAGGAAGACTGCGCTCCAGTCGATCATCGCGCCTTCCGCCAGGAACGCAATGAAACAGAGAATGCCGATGAAAAGCACGATGCCGTGCGGCAAGGCGAACTTCGGTCCGTCGCTCTCGCTGCCGTAGGGCAGCAGATGCGGCACGGCCACCGCAAGCGCCATGATGACAATCGTCACCACACAAACGGTGGCAGCCAACGGCGAACCGCCGGCCGCGAGGACTGCGGCAACGCAGGCCGGTCCCGCGATACCGCCGAGACTGAACATGCCGTGAAATCCGGACATCATCGATCGACCACTGATCCGTTCGACGATGATGGCCTGGATGTTCATGGTGACGTCGATCGAGCCGATGGCCGCTCCAAAGAAAAACAGTGCAGCAGCGAGCAACGCAGGGTTGGAGGCGGAGGCCAGCACGGGCAGGCTGAGACAAAGCGGCACCGCCGACGCCGTGATGACGCGACGACAGCCAAATCGTGCGGCAAGTGCGCCTGCCGGCGACATGGCGGCAATCGATCCGAGACCGAGGCAAAGCAGCAGCAGCCCGAGCGTTCCGACATCGATGTCGGCGCGTGCCTTTGCGAACGGCACCAGCGGCGCCCACGCTGCCGTGCTCAGACCCGCTACGAAGAACACGATGCGTGTGGAATTTTGCTCGCGACGCCGCACCACGTCAGGCTAGCGGCCAGGCCGGCAACAGACCTGGAAGCCTAGCCGAACACACGGGCGAAGATGTGGTCCACCTGCGCCAGGTGAGCCTTCCCATCCAGCGCCGCATCGAGTTCCGCCGCCGACACCCGCCGCGCCACGTCCGGATCGTCCAGCAGATTGTCACGGAAGCTGCGTCCCTCCGGCGTGCCCAGCTCTTCCCATGTCGCCATCGCGTTGCGCTGGACGATGGCATAGGCGTCCTCGCGCGAGATGCCTGCTCGCGCCAGCGCCAGCAGGACATCGCCCGAGTAGACCACGCCGCCGAGGCTCTCCAGGTTCGCCGCCATCCGCTCCGGATACACCACCAACCGCTGCATCATTCCCGCCAAGCGCACCAGCGCGAAGTCGAGCGCGATCGTCGCATCCGGCGCAATCACCCGCTCCACGCTGGAATGGCTGATGTCGCGTTCATGCCAGAGCGTCACGTTCTCCAGCGCCGGCACCACCGCGGCACGCACCACGCGCGCGAGACCGGTCAGATTCTCGCTCAGCACCGGATTGCGCTTGTGCGGCATCGAGGACGAACCCTTCTGGCCGGGATGGAAAAACTCCTCCGCCTCGCGCACCTCGCTGCGCTGGAGGTGCCGCACCTCGGTCGCCAGCCGCTCGATGCCCGCCGCGATCACCGCGAGCGTCGCAAAGAACATCGCATGCCGGTCGCGCGGGATGACCTGCGTCGACACCGGTTCCGGTGACAGCCCCAGCTTCGCCGCCACGTAAGCCTCGACCCGCGGATCGATCGAGGCGAACGTCCCGACGGGACCGCTGATAGCCGCCACCGCCACCTCGGCGCGCGCCGCCAGCAGCCGGACGCGGTCGCGGGCGAATTCCGCGTAGTGCCCGGTCAGCTTCACGCCGAACGTCGTGGGCTCCGCATGGATGCCGTGGCTGCGACCGATCGTCACCGTATGCTTGTGTTCCAGCGCCCGCGCCTTCAGGGCCGCCAGGACAGCATCCAGATCCCGCAGCAGCAGGTCCGTCGCCTGGGTCAACTGCACCGACAGGCAGGTGTCCAGCACGTCGGAGCTGGTCATGCCCAGGTGCACGAACCGGCTGTCCTCGCCGACTGCCTCGGCCAGCCAAGTCAGGAAGGCGATCACGTCATGCCGCGTTTCCCGCTCGATCGCATCGATGCGATCGATGTCGGCCTGGCTGATGGTGGCGAGCTTCGCGCCCCCCTTCTCGCGAATCGTGCGGGCGGCGCTCACCGGGATCAGGCCACATTCGGCCATCCCTTCCACCGCCAGCGCTTCGATCTCGAACCAGATGCGATAACGGTTGGCAGGCGCCCAGATGGCCGCCATCTCGGGTCTGGTGTAACGCGGAACCATCGCTGCCCCGTCCCGTGCTGGTGGGAGGCCAGCTAGACCGTTGCACCGGTGGCTGACAAGGGCGAAACGCTTGGACCAGATCGCACTGACCGCCGACCTCGCCGCACTGGCGCAAGTCATCGTGATCGACGTCACGCTGGCGGGCGACAACGCCATTGTGGTCGGCATGGCGGTTGCCGGCCTGCGCGCGCAGCAGAAGCGGCCGGCCATCCTGTTCGGCATCCTCGGCGCGACGGCGATCCGCATCGCGCTGGGTGCCATTGCGCTGAAGCTGCTGGCGGTCATCGGATTGCTGCTCGCCGGCGGTCTGTTGCTGCTCTGGGTGTGCTGGAGGATGTTCCGCGAACTGCGTCGCCATCGTGGTCACGAGACCTCCGAGACCAGTGGCCACAAGACACTCGGCCAGGCGATGACGCAGATCATCCTCGCTGATGTTTCGATGAGTCTGGACAACGTCCTGGCGGTGGCCGGTGCCGCACAAGGCAGCACCTGGGTGCTTGCTGTCGGGCTGCTGCTGTCGGTTGTGCTCATGGGCGTTGCCGCCAACCTGATCGCGAGCCTGCTGGAGCGCCTGCGATGGATCTCCTGGATCGGTCTCGCAATCGTGCTCTATATCGCTGTGGTTATGATCTGGCACGGCGCACACGAAGTCGCCGGGGCTATCCGCGCGTGATCGCGCTGTCTTGATCGCTCACATGGCGCTCACGGCAAAGCGAACGCTCGCGGACCGAATTTCGCCACGAACTCTGGCCCTCCTGCAAATGTCGAAACGTCCTTCGACAAAGTCATGCACCATTGTTCGCGGGGGAGTGAGCATCATGCCGAACCGGAGACCAATACTGATCGTCGAGGACGACGAAACGCTACTGGAAATGCTTACTGAATGCCTCGACGAAACGCTGGAATTTACTGTGACCACAGCGGCGAGCATCGAGGCCGCCGAGAAGATTCTTGGCCATGAAGACACGCATTTCGATGCCGTGATTCTCGATATTGGCCTGCCTGATGGCGACGGACGCGACTATTGCGCCAGGCTGCGACGGCAGGGGCACAGCATGCCGATCATCATGCTGACTGGCGCCAACGAGGAGACGGATGTGGTGCGTGGGCTGGACTCTGGCGCCAGCGATTACGTCGCCAAGCCGTTCCGTGCCAGCGAACTGTTGGCGCGCCTGCGTGCGCAGATGAGGATCTTCGACCGCAGCGAGCAGGCGGTATTCCCAGTCGGGCCATACACCTTCCGCCCTGCGAAGAAGCTGCTGCAGGACGTTGCGAACAACAAGCGAATCCGCCTGACCGATAAGGAGACGGCGGTATTCAAATTCCTTTATCGCTCCGATGCGGCAGTGAACCGGCAGATCCTGATGCATGAGGTGTGGGGCTACAACGCGACCGTCACGACTCACACGCTGGAGACGCATATCTACCGGCTGCGGCAGAAGATCGAGCCCGATCCGGCGCACCCGTCACTTCTGGTGACCGAAGGCGGCGGCTACCGCCTGCGTCCGGAGCTCGCATCAACCGAGCGGTGGTGATCGACCAGGAGGCTCTGCCCAACGCAGAGCCTCGTTCGGCGGGGTCCTGACACTCCGCCCCGGCGGTCCTATCTTGCATCCATCGCCCCCGCGCAGGCGGGGCAGGGCAAGGAGGACCGCCATGCTGAACCCGACCTCTCCGCTGCCGTTGAAGGACCCCACGCTCTTCCGTCAGGCCAACTACATCGACGGAAAATGGGTGCAGGCCGATAGCGAGCGCACGATCGTGGTGAAGAACCCCGCGACCGGCGAAGCGATCGGTGAGGTTCCGGCACTGGGCGCCGCCGAGACGCGCCGCGCCATCGAGGCGGCGCACCGCGCACAGGGCGCCTGGCGAGCGATGCTGGCTAAGGACCGCGCGGCGATCCTGCGCAAGCTCAACGACCTGATGCTCGCAAATGCCGATGACCTTGCAGTGATCATGACCGCCGAGCAGGGCAAGCCACTTGCGGAGAGCAAGGGCGAGATCGCCTATGCCGCCAGCTTCATCGAGTGGTTCGCCGAGGAGGGCAAGCGGATCTACGGCGACACGATCCCGCAGAACGCCAAGGGACGGCGTATTCTGGTGCTGAAGGAGCCGATCGGCGTGTTCGCCGCGATCACGCCGTGGAATTTTCCGGCCGCGATGATTACCCGCAAGGCGGGTCCGGGATGGGCGGCGGGCTGCACGGGCGTGATCCGACCGGCGAGCCAGACACCGTTCTCGGCTCTGGCGCTTGCCGTGCTGGCTGAGCGCGCGGGCATGCCGGCGGGCGTGTGCAATGTCATCACCGGGCCGTCGGGCGAGACCGGGGCGGAACTCACCTCGAATCCGCTGGTGCGCAAGCTGACCTTCACCGGGTCCACCGAGGTGGGCGCCAAGCTGCTCGCGCAGTGCGCGCCGACGATCAAGAAGACCAGCATGGAGCTTGGCGGCAACGCGCCGTTCATCGTGTTCGACGATGCGGACCTCGATGCGGCGGTGACGGGCGCGATGGCAAGCAAGTACCGCAACACCGGGCAGACCTGCGTGTGCGCCAACCGCATCCTGGTGCAGGACGGCGTGTATGACGCGTTCTCTGCCAAGCTGAAGGCGGCGGTGGAGGCGATGAAGGTCGGCAACGGCATGGAACCTGGGGTGAGCCAAGGGCCACTGATCAATGCCGATGCGGTGAAGAAGGTGGAGGAGCACATCGCGGATGCGGTGAAGCGCGGTGCTTCGGTGGTGACCGGCGGACACCGCCACAAGCTGGGCGGCACGTTCTTCGAACCGACGATCCTCGCCAACGTCCCGAACGACGCGATGATCTTCCACGAGGAAACGTTCGGCCCGGTGGCGCCGCTGTTCCGCTTCAAGACCGAGGAGGAGGCGATCAGGCTCGCCAACGATACGGAGTTCGGCCTGGCGTCGTATTTCTACGCACGTGACGTTGGGCGGATTTTCCGCGTGGCCGAGGCGCTGGAATACGGGATCATCGGCATCAACGAGGGGATCATCTCCACCGAGGTGGCGCCGTTCGGCGGCATGAAGTCATCGGGCCTCGGGCGCGAGGGGTCGAAGTACGGGATCGAAGATTATCTGGAGATCAAATACCTGGCACTCGGCGGAATCGGAACGTAACCGGACAGACTTCCGTCCTGGCTTCCAGCGCGCGGCGGTTCTGGTAAATCAGCCCGATGAAGTCATTCAAACACGACAAGTTCAATGAACGGCTGAACACGGCGGCGGACGCGAAGGCGGCCCTGTTGGCGAAGTTCCGTGCCAGGCCGGCGCCCGACAGTCCGGAGGCTCTCGAACGCCAGGCGGAACTTCAGGCAATCGCCAACGCTCGTGAGGCGCGGAATGCCGAGCGCTGGGCCGCCCGCGCGGCTGAGGCGGCCAGGCTGGCCGCCGAGGAGAAGGCCCGGGCCGCCGAGGAGGCAAAGCGCGCGGCGGAGGAAAAGGCGCGGGCGGCAGCGGAAGCGCAGGAACAGAAGGCTGCCCGCGACGCGCGTTACGCCGCCCGTCGCGCCCGCCGCAAGTGATCGCCTAGGATTTCGGCGCGCCTGTCATCCGGGCGAACGCCATGCGATCCTTGTTCTCGCGCATCAGCGCGGTGAAGCTCGGTATTGTGTCGAGGCCCAGACCAATGGGCAGCGACGTGTCCGGGTCAGGCTGGACCTTGGCATAGCTCTGACCCGCGACCTTCTCCCATTTGCCGGCCGGCTTCTTCACCTCCAGGTTCACCACCGTCGCCTTGAACACCATGCGGACGATCGCCTCCTTCGGCGAGGACGGCTTGGTCAGGCTCGGGCAGCCGGCAATCATCTGCCAGCCATTCGCCAGCGCCCAATCTGTCAGTTCGTTCTTGTCCACGTCGGTTCCCCCTTGGCGTCACGCCGTGTAACGCATCCCCGACGCTCCGTGACTGACGATGTCACTGACGAGCCAGGGACGGCCACCGCTTTGCAGAACGTGCCGCAACAGGGCGGCGGGTGCCCGTTGGAACAGAATGATGTTCCTCTCCTCACATCGCGAGTCAAGCACTCGCCTGATATCTGTCACCACCGCTACGCCTTCCCATTTCTCGGACAGGAAATCGACGGCCCACTGGCGCGCAGCCTGCTCAAGCTCTGGCATGGTGAGCATAAGGGTCTGCATCGAACCCTCCCGGCCCAATTACACTTTCCCTTGTCGCACGCAACAGTCTTACGAACATTGATTTGGATCAAAGCGTCAGTGCTTCGGACTCGGCCGGGGCGGATCTACATCATCCCAGGAAGCGGCAATCAAACCACTGTGGGCTACTGCTTGCGGGGAATAGGGCCTCTCGGCACATTGTATGAAAGTGGCATCACCGGGAGGGACCAGAGTGAGACTTCTGGCATTGATCGGCGTCCTCGCGATCATCGTCGCAGTCGCCGCGGCAGCGTTCTTCTTCGGCGGCTTCTACAGCATCGCAGCGACTGAACAGGACTCTGGCGTCGTTGCCTGGGCGCTGGTCCATGTCCGGGAGGCCTCGATCGATCGACACGCCACTGTGTCGCCGCCGGGATCGCTCGATGATGCCGCCACGGTGAAGGCCGGCGCCCACGCCTTCGCTGACCGCGGCTGTGCCAATTGCCACGGCGGACCGGGTGTCGGCTGGGCGAAGTTCTCCGAGGGTCTGAACCCTGGGCCGCCTGACCTCAAAGATGTCGTTGGCGGTCTTGAGCCACGCGAACTGTTCTGGGTGATCAAGAACGGCATCAAGATGACGGGCATGCCGAGCTTCGGCGCGATCGGCGTGCCTGACCAGGAAATCTGGTCGATCGTGGCCTTTCTCAAGAAGCTTCCGACTGTGTCGGAGGCGGACTACAAGGCGTGGAGCACGTCGGCGCCATGACCGGAACCTGCCTTGATAGAGCCCGCAAAGAATAAACCAATCAAAGCCGGCGTCACTACTTCGTGCGGGTCGGACATGGCGTTACCCTCTGCCTTATCAGGCGGCCTCGCTCGCCGCGCGGATCCATTCGGCACTGCGGCTCACGCCACCAAAGGTGAACACGTGCAGACCCGCTATCGGCACATCCTCGCGCGCGTCGGCCACAAGTTCGCTGATCAATGCATCCGGTCCGGCCTCCACCATGATGCGAGCGAATGCAGTGTGGCCGCGCGCGAGAGCGCGGAGCGACGCGCCGATGCCGCAGCGGATGGCGAACTTCGCGAGCGTCGCCACGCTGGCCGGGCCGGCAATACCAACATGCACTGGGCAGTCGATCCCGTGCGCACGCTGGGCAGCGATCCAGCGCAGGATCGGCTGCGCCTCGAAGCCGAACTGCGTCACCAGTGACACGGCGAGGCTACCCTGCCGTGCCAGCGCCACCTTGGCCTGAAGCGCCGCATCCAGCGTGTGCGGATCGATCGCCGGGTGACCTTCGGGGTAACCACCGAAGGCAACATGGGCGATGCCGTGCCGCTCCACCACGCCGGTCGCCAGCAGATCGAGGCCGGCCCGGAACGGCCCGACAGGACTGTCATCTCCGCCGATCAGCAAAATGCGGTCAACCGCCGCCTCACCGACCGCGCGCTGCAGGAAGTCGCTGGCCTGGGTGAAGCTCGCCAGGCGACGCGCGGCGACATGCGGCACGGGCACGAAACCCGCGCGACGCAGGCGTGCACAGGCGGCGACAATATCGTGGTGCGTCACACTGGCAGGATGATTGACGAACACCGTGGTGCCAGCAGTGAGCAGCTTGCGCAGTGGCTCGCCGGCGACTTCGTCGCGTGGCGAAAGTTCGATGGAACAATCGCCGATCAGTGCCGCCGCGCGCTGGCGCTGCCTGGCCGTGAGGGTGATCGCGTCCATCAGCCGGAATCCCGTTTGCGCGAGATCACGTATGACTCGTCCCAGAACCACAGACCGCCGTGTTCCTGAAGCACCGCCTTGGTGGCGTCGAGGTAGGCGCCGCTGCTGATTGCTTCGGACAGTCGCTCGTCCTCGATCTGCGCGACGTAGACCGCGGCATTCCATGCGGCGAACAACGTGGAAGTGCCGATCGTCTCGCTGATCTCACTGGGCAGCGTGTGCATGTCGTAGCGGAACAGCGAGCGCGCATCGGCGTACGCGCCGAAGTTCAGGTCTCGCCCGGCGCTGCCGAGCTCCGCCTTGGTCGCGCGCAGCAAGGCGTGGCGATCGGTGGTGAACGGATTCTCGCCAGGCCAGATGCGCTGGATGATCTCCAGCCCGGGATCGTCACCATGCGAGTGGATGGCGATCAGCCGCCCGCCCGGCGCCAGCGCCCGTGCCAGCGGCGCCACGACGCGTCGTGCCTTGAACTCAAGCGGTGCGCGGGCGCGATACGGCTGCGATGCGATGACCAGATCGTATTCGGCGTCGGTAAAGCCACGGCGCGGCCGCACCTGATCGAGCAGGAAGCGGTGATCCTCGCGGTAGATCACCAGCACCACGGGCTTTTCATAGACCGGATTGCCGGAGGCGCGGCTCATGCGGGCGCGCCAGTTATCGGCCAGGAACGGCCCCAGCTCAGTGATCTGTGTCTCGAACTCGTGCGCCGTGCTGCCGGTCAGGGCGAGTTCGTGCCAGACGAGACTGGTGGCGGCGTTGACCGAATTCGGCTTCAGCCACGGCGCCTCGGAATAGTACATGTTGGTCATCACCAGAACGGTGGCGGGATGCTCGAACAGACGGTCGGGCATCTTTTCCAGCACAAGGCGCACGTCCTCGAGACTGATCTCTTTGCCGACGATGTAGAACGGCATGGTGGAAAAACGGTTGTGCATGGCCCGCATGGTGCGGGCGAGCACGGTGCCGTCGCCCATGCCCGCGTCGAACAGCCGCAGCGCCGGCGGACGCGGATGGATGTTGGCGAGCTCCATGCCGACGCGTTGGGCGATGACCCACTTCTCGCCGCAGGTGGTGACGAACAGCAGGTATTTCTGCCGGTTGTCGTAGAAGCGGAAGTTGTGGGCCGTGCCGGTGGCCTCTGGTGCGGGCCGCGGGACGTGGGCCGGAGCGCCGTTCATCCCGCGATACGGCTCGCGGATGCGGTGCGGCTCGCTGGCGATGAAGGCGCGCACGCGGTCCACGGTGTCCGTGGTGACGCGGCCACCGAGACGCAGGCGCCCGACCAGCTTGCCGTCGTTCACCGCGAGCCGGCCGAAGGTGGATTCGGCCATGCGGGCGCTGCGGCAGAACTCGGCAATGTCGCGCAGGAGCGTTTCGCTCATGGGACGACCTCCCGGAACGTCTTGGCGGGAAGTCAGCGACGCGACGGGTCAGGCGTCAACCACAAACTTGCCCACTCTTGGAGTGGGCAACGGAGTGGGATCAGCGAGGTGTGACGGGCAGCGACGAGGCAATCTCGTCCGATCGAGGGAACTTATGACCGAGATTGCTTCGTCGCTGCGCTTCTCGCAATGACAATGTCAGAAGGGCTACCCGGCCGAGAAGTCGATCAACTGCCGCACCAGAGTGCCCTGCTTCATCCGCGCGAACCCCTCGTTGATCTCGGCCAGCTTGATGTGGCCGGAGATCATGTGATCCAGCTTCAGCTTGCCCTGCACATAGAGTTCCAGCAGCCGCGGCATGTCGACACGGAATCGGTTGCCACCCATCGAGGTGCCCTGGATCTTGCGGTCACGCAGGAAATCAGCGCCATGCAGCTCGATCTTGGTACCCAACGGGATCATGCCGATGATTGTCGCCGTGCCGCCCGGCCGCAACATCGCGAATGACTGCTCGGCCGTGGTCTTGGTGCCGATCGCCTCAAACGAATACGGCACACCGCCGCCGGTCATGTCCTTCACCATCTCCACTGCATCGGCGTTCGACGCGTTGATCGTATCGGTAGCGCCCATCTGCCGCGCGACATCCAGCTTCGACGCCACGGTGTCGATGGCGATGATGCGCGAAGCACCCGCCATCGCCGCCCCGTTCACCGCGGACAGCCCGATGCCGCCACAGCCGATCACCGCGACGGTAGAGCCCGGCTCAACCTTCGCCGCATGGAACACGGCGCCGACACCGGTCATCACGCCGCAGCCCACCAGTGCACAGCGGTCCAGCGGAACATCGTCGCGCACCTTCACCACGGCGTGCTCGTGCACCAACATGAATTCGGCGAAGGCCGACAAATTCATTGCCTGGTTCAGCACCTCGCCTTTCCACGTCAGACGACGCGCGGCACCCGGCAGCAGCTTGACCTCGGTGTTCTCGCAAAGGTTAGGATGACCGGTCATGCATTGCGGGCACTCGCCGCAGAACACGGACAGGCAGGTGATCACATGGTCGCCCGGCTTGACGTAGGTGACGTCATCACCGACTGCCTCGATCACACCGGCTGCCTCGTGACCCAGCACGCAAGGGGTGGGAAACGGATACAGGCCCTCGATGAAATGCAGATCGGAGTGGCAGAGGCCGGCATAGGCGGTACGCACCAGCACCTCGCGGCGCTTCAACGGCGCGTGCTCCACGTTCTCGATGGTGAGCGGCTGGTTCGGCTCGTGGAAAACGGCTGCCTTCATCATTCCCTCCATCGCATTATTGGTGAACGCTAGCCTTCGGCTGGCAGAAAGGAAAGATCGCCACTGCGCCTCGCGAGGGCACGCGACGTATCCTTCGCGCGCTCTATTGCGGCCCTACAGCACCATCTGCGTCTGCGTTACCTTCGCCACCAACCTGCCCTGTTCGTTGGTGATCCGCGTCTCCCAGACCTGCGTGCGTCTGCCACGATGCAGTGGTGTCGCCTCCGCAATCAGTCGCGTGCCAACCAACGAGCCGGCGAAGAAATTCGTCTTGCTTTCAACGGTTGTGGTGCCTTGCCCTTCGCGCAGGTTCACTATCGTCCCAAGCGCGCCAACCGTGTCGGCGAACGCCATGATCGCGCCGCCATGCATGATGTCGCCAGATGTGCACAGTTCCTCGCGCACCGTAAGTTCGGCGACCACCCTGTCAGGTTCGGCTGCGGTGATGATGATTCCCATCCATCGCGGCAGCGGTGGCAGGTCGCGTTGCAGGCGACTGACCAGGTCCATATGGGTTGCCTCTCTTGCGGTCGGCGCTGGCGTCGGCCAATACCGGCGAACGCCGAAGGGAACCCATGCCATGACCACTCAGGCCATGTCGATCATCCACCACGTCATGGCGAGCGAGGCGTATCGGAGTTCCGTCGCGGCCCTTACCGCCGAGCACGATCGGACGGTGGAAGACATCGTCACGCTGACCGAAATCGCCGCACCGCCGTTTCAGGAGGAAACCCGCGCCAATGCCTTCCTCGCGATGGCGAAGGCACACGGCCTTAAGAAGCTGGAAATCGACACCGAGGGCAACGTAACCGGAGTTCGCCCGGGAGTGGGTGGTGGCCCACTGATCTGCGTCGCTGCCCACCTCGATACGGTCTTCCCCGCCGGCACCGACGTGACCGTGCGGCGGGACGGCACAAAGCTGTATGCCCCCGGGGTCGGCGACGACACGCGGTCGCTGGCGGTGCTGCTCGCCTGGCTCCGCGCGATGGATGCCGCCGCCGTGCGCACCCGCGCCGACCTGCTGTTCGTCGCCGATGTCGGCGAGGAAGGACCCGGCGATCTGCGCGGCATGCGGCACCTTTTCCAGAAAGGCCCGTACAAGGACCGCATCAGCGCCTTCATCACAGTGGACAGTCCGGACATGGAGCACATCGCCACCGGAGGCGTCGGCTCCAAGCGCTATCGCGTCACCTTCAAGGGGCCGGGTGGCCACAGTTACGGCGCGTTCGGCCTGGTCAATCCGATGTTCGCCATGGCCGACGCGATCGCCCGGCTCGGGCGCATCACGGTGCCGGCAAGCCCCAAGACGACCTACAGCGCCTCGGTCACGGGGGGCGGCACGTCGATCAACTCGATCCCCAACACCGTCTGGACGGACTTCGACCTGCGATCGGAGTCAGCGGCAGAACTGGCACGGCTGGAAGCGACCTTCCTCGATCTGACGGCAAAGGCGGTCGCGGCGGAGAACGCGGCGCGCTCGACCCGCAACGGCGCGGTGGCGGCTGACATCGCGAGGATCGGTGACCGGCCGGCCGGTCGTACGGACGAGGCCAACGACCTGGTCCGCCTCGCGCATGCAGCGATCGGCGCACACGGGTTCCAGCCAAGGTTCGAGACCTCCTCGACCGACGCGAACATCCCAATGAGTCTCGGCATCCCCGCCATCAAGATCGGCTCCGGCGGCACAGGCGGCCGAGCGCACTCACTCGAGGAATGGATCGACGTGGCGCCTGAGCCTTCAGTTCGTGGAATGGCAGCCGGACTCGCAACAGTCCTGGCGGTCGCCGGTCTGGCCTGACGGACCGCTCAGCACACCGCTTCCAAAGCTTCGCGCAAAGCGTCGGACGCCCGGTACAGTGGCACGTGTCCGCGCAGCAGGATCTGGGTGCTGCGCCGATACGCTGCCTTCCGCACTTCGAGTCCGGCTGGCGCCAGCCTTGCCTCGATGGCCGCTTCCAATACGCCGGCCGGATTCTCGATCCCGACATCAATTTCGGTGAACGCCGCACCAACCGACGGGAGTCCAACCGCTATTCCGTGCGCGACCGAACCAGGGATCAGCGCCGCCGCCGCCAGGCAGCAGCCGCCAGACACTGCCATCGAACGATGCGCGGTCTGCGGCGTGAAGTAGCGCACCGCGATGTGGCCTGCCTTCTGTGGTGGTCCCACGATGCACACCTTTGGAATCGTCTCGCTCTGTGCGAGTTCCTCGGCTGTCATAGGTCGCCCGCCCGCGCCCTTGAGCGCCATGCGCAGCCCCGCCTCGACCCACACCGTGCGCAGTGCCGCCATCAGGTCGCGATCGGCCTCCAGTTCCTCCACCGTCTCATGCGCCGTCCTGCCGAAGTCAGCGGCGCGTGCAATCACCATCGGCACGGCCACATCGACGCAGGAGACCGCATAGCCGGCGATGTCATCCACGGGCCGGCCGGTCGGCAGCAAGCGTCCGGTCTTGGCACCCACCGGGTCGGCGAGGAACAGGTCCACGCCGGGAAACGCCCCGTCCACACCAGGTATTTCGGCGGCGATGAACAGGCCGTCGGACCCGACACGCATGCGCGAGCCGGCGGTCACGCCGGTGTTGGTGTTGAAGATATCGATCTCGAATGCGTCGCCGGCACCCACGGCCGCCACCTGCCCGGTATCCAATGCCCAGAGCGGCAGTGCGGCGGTCATGTTCCCACAGTTCACGCTCCAGTCGATCGCCGCCTTGTCGGCCGCAAGCTGCGCGAATGTGCTGACGATGCGTCGTCGGTTCCCATCGGCCTCGAGACGCGCGAAGAACACTTTGTTGCCGGTCGGGACGATGCGCCCCAACCCGGTGATCTGCTTGTTGCCGGCACGCGTGCCTTCGAGCGGCAGACCCATCAGATGACGCAGCAACTCCTCGCGCAGGGGCTGCTCGCGCGGCGCCCAATGTTCCGAGATCACCAGACCGGTCGATGTGCCGCCGCGCACGTGGTGCACCGGGAACTCGACACATCCACCGCGCCGCAGGGGCGGTGGATCGAGCGGAGCTGTCTGCATGCGTCTAACCCGATTGTTCCGGGCCATCAGCTACCGCGGCGACGCACCCAAGTCGAGTGCAGCAGGCGGTGCGCCGGTTGTCAGATGTTGCCATCGGTGGTCCGATGCCAAGCATGTCCAGCCCAGATCCCATCACCGAAGAGCTGTTCCGCAACGCCATCGCCGCCCTCGGCGACGAAATGGTACTGACGATTTACCGCACCGCGTATTCGGGGGTGCTGAAAAACATCATGGACTACAGCGCGGCGCTGTGCGACGCGCAGGGCCGGTTGGCGGCGCAGGGTCTTGCCCTGCCGGGGCATCTCTGTTCGATCCCCGTCGCATTGCAGGCGGTGCTACGGCACTTCGGTGACGACATCGCCGAGGGTGACGTCCTCATCAACAACGACCCGTACGATGGCGGCATGCACCTGCCGGACATCTTCATCTTCAAGCCTCTGTTCGCGAACGGCAAACCGATCGCCTATGCAGCGACAATCTGTCACCACACCGATGTCGGCGGGCGTGTGCCGGGTTCAAACGCGTCGGACAGCACCGAGATCTATGCCGAAGGCCTGCGCATCCCGCCCCTCAAGCTGTATGAGCGCGGCAAGCCGAACACCACCTTGTTCCGCATGATCGACCGCAACGTGCGTCTGCCCGGACGCGTGCTGGGGGACATTCGCAGTCAGCTCGCCGCTTGCGAGATCGCCGCGCGCGGCATGACCGATCTGGTGGCGCGTTACCGTGCCGACGGTGTCGTCTCATTGATGAACGCCACGATGGACTATTCCGAGCGGTTGACGCGGCACTGCCTGTCGGAACTGCCGGATGGCGAGGCGACCTTCACCGACTGGATCGACGACGACCAGATCGATGTCGGCAAGCCGATCCCGCTGGTCTGCACGGTGCGCAAGCACGGCGATGCGATGGAGGTGGACTGGACCGGCAGCGCACCGCAGGTGAAGGGCGCGATCAACAACACCTGGAGCTACACCGCCGCGATGAGCTTCACTGCGGTGAAGTCGGTGCTGTCGATCAACATGCCGAACAACGACGGCGTGTTCCGCCCGATCAAGGTGATAGCCCCGCCCGGCACGATCACGCATGGCAAGCTGCCGGCCGCGTGTGCCGCGCGCGGACTGACCGGCTTCCGCGGCGTCGACTGCTGCTTCGGCGCACTGGCGAAGCTGTATCCGGAGCGTGTGATCGCAGCGAGCGAGGGCGGCAATACCGGCATCACCATTGGCGGCTACGACGCAGCGCTTCGGCCATTCATCTACGTCGATTTTCTGTCCGGCGCCTGGGGTGGTCGACCATGGGCCGATGGGCTGGACGGCAACACCTCAATGTTCGCCAACATGGCGAGCTTCTCCGTGGAGGTGATCGAGGCGGAGAACCCGCTCGAAGTGCTGGACTACGAATTCGTCCCCGACACTGGCGGTGCGGGGAAGTTCCGTGGCGGCATGTCGCAGCGCAAGACCTGGCGGATGCTGGCGGATGAGGGGGTCTTGCAGGTGCGCGCCGATCGGCAGACGCATCGGCCGTATGGTTTGCAGGGCGGCGGTCCCGGTGCGGCGGGGCGCAACGTGTTGGATCCCGAGCAGCCGACCGAGCAGAAGCTGCACGCGAAACTGACGATGACGCTGCGACGGGGCCAGTTGTTCCGTCATGAACTGCCCGGCGCCGGAGGCTGGGGCGATGCACTCGAGCGTGATCTCTCGCTGGTCGCCAAGGATCTGCGCGACGGGCTGGTGACGATCGAGGGGGCAGCGCGTGACTACGGCGTGGTGGCGCACGGTGATCCGCCGAAGATTGACGCTGCGGCAACCGAGACGCTGCGCGCGAAGCTCAAGGTCACGCGTGGCAGGCTGCCCGACGTCGCGTGGCAGGGCGCGGCTTAGTCGGCTACTCCGCCAGCACTCGGGCGATCTCATCGATCAACCGTTGGTTGTCGACAGGTTTCTGTAGAACCGGTCCCAGCGCTTCCCGCTCCACGCCGGGGATGTTGTAGCCGGTGATGTAGATGACCTTCAGGTCACGCCGACGCATGCGTGCCATGCGCGACAGCGCGATCCCATTGATGCCGTCTGGCATCACGATGTCCACCAACAGGAGGTCGAGCGGCTGCTCCGCTTCCAGAATTCCCAGCGCCGTCTGGAAGTCGGTCGCGAGCGACGTAGCGTATCCCGCGCGGCTCAGAACCTGGCACAACGCCTCTCCAAAGGTTCGGTCATCCTCTACGACGAGAATGCGGCCCATGCCGACGTCAGCCTCCTGGAGCGCAATTGCATTCATGTCAGCAGGCAAGATCATCACGTTCCTGAGCGCCTATGCTTATGGCGTCAGGCGGACCGATGCAAGGTCCGAGTGGCATTTACTTTCGGCGCAGGCCGCCGCACGATCCGCCGCTATTTTGCCACATCACACACACCATGGGACTGAATGAACGACGACCGGAACACCATTTGGTCGCTGATCGACAAGCACCACCAACGGTTGCTGACCGAGTGGCTTGCGTGTCAGGAGCGCGACATGAGGCTCCCCGATGCCGACCGGAGGGCGGATACCGCGGGGCTGGCACGTCGCTTCCTCGAGGAGCTCCGCCGCGGCGCGGGGAGCACGCAGTTCGACGACATCCACGCCACCGAATGGCAGCCGATGCGCGAGCTGCTGGAGGATCTGTCCCGCGACCGGGCTGTGCAGGGTTTCAGCCCAACGAGACCGCTGTCTTTGTCTTCTCGCTGAAGGAGCCGCTGTTCGCGCTATTGCGCCGTGAGCTCGGCGCGGACGCTGGCCGGCTCGCAAGCGAGACCTGGATCGCCAGTCGCCTGATCGACAAATTGGGCCTCTACACCATGGAGTGCTACGCGAGAACGCGCGAGGAGGTGATCACCCGCCAACAACAGGAATTGCTGACTGTTATTCCTGTGGTCGCACTGTGGGACGGCATCCTGGCGCTGCCGCTCATTGGCACGCTCGATAGTCGACCACGCAGATCGACTGGAGAGCCTCCTGCAGCGCATCGTCTCCTCGGGTGCGGA
>CAVZNH010000080.1:0-157041 GCA_963776505.1 uncultured Alphaproteobacteria bacterium | reverse complement strand
CACATGGCAGACAACCAACGTTGGACCCGTCGCCCTGCCGGCTCAACCTGGGGTGATTTCGGCGCTGATGATGAACGTGGACGGCTCAATCTCCTCACGCCGCAAAAAGTCCTGCAGGGCATCGCCGAAGTAAAGGTTGGCAAAACATTCTGCCTGTCGCTGCCGCTCGACTATCCCGGCGGCGCGATCCTCTCGCCGCGCAGGTTTCCGCCGGTGCTGAAGCCTACCATGCGTGGCGACAAACCCAACATGAACTACCCGTTGCGCTGCGATGATCCTACCGCCACCGATATCGTCTGCGATGACCAGGTGGTCCTGACGCTGCAATACTCGACGCAGTGGGACAGTCTGGCGCATGTCGGCCAGATGTTCGACGCCGATGGCGATGGCCGCGCGGAGGACGTATTTTACAACGGCTATCGCGCCGGCCGCGACATCATCGGCCCCGCGTATTACGACGCGCAGGGCAACATGACGCCATGCGACGAACCGCAGGGCGCACGCCATCTCGGTGTGCAGAACATGGCGGAGTCCTGCATGCAGGGGCGCGGTGTGCTGATCGACCTGGAGGCGCACTTCGGCCGCACCGGCCACATCGTCAGCTATGACGAGCTGATGGAAGTGATGCGCAAGGACAACGTCATCGTGGAGCAAGGTGACTTCGTGCTGTTTCGAACCGGTTTCGCCGAGATGCTTCTGGAGATGAACAAACAGCCCGACCGCGAGAAGCTGATGGCCGGCACCGTGGGCCTCGACGGTCGTGATCCGAAGCTGCAGCAGTGGGTGACCGCCAGCGGCGCCGTCGCGCTGATCTCCGACAACTTCGCGGTCGAGAGTATGCCCGCACGGCCGTGCATGGACGATGTCTGCGCCACACTGCCGCTGCATGCGCACTGTCTGTTCAAACTCGGCTGCTACCTCGGCGAGATGTTCTACTTGACCGAGCTCGCCGACTGGTTGCGCGCCAATAACCGCAGCCGCTTCCTGTTCACCGGCCCGCCGCTGCGCCTGCCCGGAGCGGTCGGCTCGCCCGCGACGCCGGTCGCGACGGTATGATCGTGCCAGGCGG
This sequence comes from uncultured Alphaproteobacteria bacterium, assembly GCA_963776505.1. GTDB lineage: Bacteria > Pseudomonadota > Alphaproteobacteria > Acetobacterales > Acetobacteraceae > JAMXLO01. Next base: position 155,972 of record CAVZNH010000080.1, on the reverse strand, counting down.
CGGTAGGGGCCCGCAGAGCCCCGCTGGCGCTACGTCAGAGCGCCACCGGAAAGATCCGCTGTCTTTTGGTTCAGGCTTTCGATCAGCGCCTGGGCGCCACCGTGCGAGACCAGCCGGCGGAAGTCAGAGCGCTGCACGGCGACCCGACTGATCGAGCCGTCCGCCAGCACATCGACGGCCTTCCAGGCACTGTTCCCCCGGCGCATGACGTAATCCAATTCATGTGAATTGCCGGAAGACGAGATGATCTTCGTCTGTGCCAGTTGCTCGCCGTTCGGCAGGTTCTTGGTGTCCGGCGACACGTCGAAGCGCTGGCCGGTATAGTTGTCGAAGCTGTTGACGTAGTTGGCCACCGTGTAGCGGCGGAACGCGGTCAGCAAGCTTGTTTGCTGATCGGGGGCCAGGCTGGACCAAGATGGACCGACCGAGAGTTGCAGGATGGCAGACAGATCGAAGGCGCGGTCAATCACTGGGGCCAGCGTTGCGTACCGCTGTGGGAACGGTGTCGCCTGGCCGGCCCGCATGATCTCAAGAAGGTGGTCGCAGAGGTCCCGGATCGGCGCTACCGCCCCGGGATCGGCCTTCGCTCGCGGCAGCGCCACCGCTATTCCGGCCGTGGCCAGGGCCCCCCGCAACCAGCGCCGGCGGCCTGTCAAGGCAAACGACATGGTATGTTCCTCATCCGATCGATGTGCGAAGAATGCCCGCAGCGCCGGATTTGGGAGCAAATATTCACGCCCCGCACCGACGCTGCGGTCAGGCTAGCCGCATAGATGGTTCAAATGGGTTACCGCCAAACCCGGATGCACAGGGAGTCGGCCCTTCATCGGGTCACGATCTTGTGCCCTGGCTTGTGCCCCTGAACGTGCCGCAAGGAGAGACTGCGTTTGTTGCTGCAAAATTCGGTTCTCTCCCTCGCTGACGGGGTGGCGGATACGCTCGGGCTGCTGCGGCGACCGCTGGAGGCGGAGCCGTTGCTGGCGATCGCCCGCCGCCGCAGCGGGCTCAACGAGTTCGGTGACGCCTCGTTCATCGACCCGCTGCGCCGCCTCCTGTCCGCGTGCATGGACGAGGCATCGCTCAGCCTGGTCGGACGCATGGCAACGCGGTGGGATGTGGTGCGCTTCCTCACCAATTTGCTGCGCTTCCAGGACGCCGAAGCGCGCGATGCCGGCATCCAGCGGCAGCAGATTGAGCGGCCGATCTTCATCACCGGCCTGCCGCGCAGCGGCACCACCTTCCTGCACAGGTTGTTGCTGAACGACCCCGAGAACCGAGCGCCGCTTGTCTGGCAGACGATCTATCCCTATCCGCCTGCTCGGGGACCCGACACGCGGCCGGCGCGCGTCGCGCGGCAGTTGCGCGCCTTCGAACGGCTGGCCCCGGAGTTCCGCGCCCTGCATCCGCTCGATGCCACCTCCCCGCAGGAGTGCAGCGAGATCACCGCGCATGTCTTCCGCAGTCTGCGCTTCGACACGACCTACCAGATCCCCAGTTACCGGAGCTGGCTGGACCAGGCGAGCCACGCGCCGGCGTACCGGTTCCACCGCCGCTTCCTCCAGCACTTGCAGCATCAGGCGGCTCCCGGCGGGCGCTGGGTTGTGAAATGCCCCGACCATCTGTTCGCGCTGGATGCGATCAGGACCGAGTATCCCGACGCGCGGCTCGTATTCGTGCATCGCGATCCCGTGAAGGTGCTGCTGTCGGTGGCCAAGCTCACCGAGGTGATACGCCGGCCGTTCACCCGGCGGCTGGACGCGCACGAAATCGGCAGGCAGGAGAGTGCTCGCTGGCTGGAGGGTACCCAGCAGATGATGGCGGTGGGCGACGATGCCGGCCTCCCGGAGCCGATCCACCACGTGCACCACAACGCACTGGTGGCGGACCCGGTCGGCACCGTGGCGGCACTCTATCGGCATTTCGGCCTGCCGCTGGCGCCAGACGTGGCCGCTGCGTTCGGGCAATACGCCAGGGAGCGGCCACGCGGCGGTTACGGCCCGCGTGACTACCGCTTCGAAGATCATGGCCTCGATGCCGACACCGAGCGGGAGAAGTTTCGTGCCTATACGGAACGGTTTGGCATAGCGGCGTGACCCGCTTCGCCTCGCCCTGACCTCCTGCACAAGAAAAAGGCGGTGCCCAAAAGGCACCGCCAAGTTTAGGGAGGAAACGTCCAAGAAAGCAGACAGCGCAACTCTCGTTGCATTGCTGCGATGCACAACTTAGCAAGACGGTCGTTCGTGTGCAAGTGGGCTTTCGCAGCGCAGCATCGTATTGCCTGGACAGCTCGGCCCGAGGCGATTACCAGACGCTGCAAGCCGAGTTTAGCGAGAAACGTCCGCACCCCGCCGACAAGAGCGGGGTGTTTCTTTTTGAGCGAGGCGTTTAGATCGCGCTCGCTTTTGCGATCGAACAGTCGAGCAGTTTCAGCTTGCACGCGATGCGCGCCGGGTCACCATGCGCCGCGATCGCCTGCCTGATCGTCTCGTAGGGAACCTTGCAGTCGAATACGCCCTCACCAACGTCTGCCAGGTATCGCCGCGGAGCCGTCAGTACGGTGGCGAATTCCTGCCAACACCCGGCGGCTATGCCTGCCTGTCCTCGAGTGCGATAGCGCTCCGGCTGAGACCGGGTGAAGGCAGTCCCGACCTTGTTCTCTATCAGGAGCGCCCTGCTTCCTGTGGCGGTGGCGTGCACAACCAGCAGGTCGGTCTCACCATCATAGGTGCTGTCGGATCGCAGAAGGCGGAGCAGCTCAAGCGAGCCAGCGCCAGAGTGCCCGGTCTGCCCCAGAAACCACCGTCCGAACAGCGGCGAGCACGCCAGCTCCTTGAGGATCAGGAAATCCATCTGCCGCTCGTCAACCTGGAGCGTGTCGTCGGGTCGTTCCATGCGGCCAGCATGGAGCGCCGACATTTCAACACGGTATCAGAACGTCGCGGCGCTCAGCGGGCGTGGATCAAGGCCTACTCTCGCCAGAACGGCTTGTTGGCCTCGGCCTCCGCTTCGGCGAAGCTGACGCCGATATCCTTCAGCAGGTGGCCGTTGAGATCCGCGATGCGCTGACGCGACCGGTAGCGCCGCCAAGCCGCGCGGACCGCCGCCCGGGAGGGCAGGCTCGGCAAGCTGAACAGTACGTCCGGCCGCACCCGGGTGGGCTGGTGCAACAGCAGTCGATTGGACATCGTGACCTCCTGCATTCCAGGCCATGCTGGACCAGCCGGTGGAATCAGAAAAACGAATTGCCTTGATAGGCCTGATGAATTAGGTTGATGACTATGGCGCTGCCCCACGCTCTGGATACCGACCTGCTGCGTGCCTTCGTTCTGATCGCCGAGGGCCATAGCTTCACTCAGGCGGCCGTTAGGGTGGGGCGGACGCAGTCGGCCATTTCCATGCAGGTCAAGCGGCTGGAGGACGCGCTCGGTCAGCCGGTCCTCAGCCGCAGCAAGGGCGGCACCGTGGAGCTGACACCGCACGGGCACTACCTGCTGACCCGCGCCCGCCAGATCCTGGCCCTGAATGACGAGGTGCTGACCACCTTCCGGACGCCGGAGATCGCCGGCACCGTGCGGCTGGGCTCGCCGGACGATTATGCGTTCGCCTACCTGCCGCCGATCCTGAAGCGCTTCGCCGAGACGCATCCGGCCGTGCAGGTGGACGTGGTCTGCTCGCCCTCCACCGAGCTGATGCATCGGATCAAGGCGAACGAACTCGACCTGACGCTGATCTCGAACGGGCATCATCCGTCGGACTGGCAGACGGTGCCGCTGTGGCGAGGCCCGCTCGTCTGGGTCACCTCGACCCGCTATGCTCCGCATCGGCAGGATCCGTTGCCGCTGGCGCTCGCGGATCGCAAACCGTTTCTCGCGCGCGGGCAGGATTGCGAGTGGGCCGGCGCCGCGGTTCGTGCGCTGGAGCAGGCCGGTCGGCGCTACCGCATTGCCTACACATCGGCATCGCATATTGGCACGCACGCACCTGTGTTGGCGGGTCTTGCGGTCACTGTCTCGACGCTGTCCTGGCTGCCGGACGGGCTGCGGGCGATGCGGCCCGAGGAGGGCCTGCCGCGGCTGACGGATTTCGGCATTCTGCTGCTGAAGGCAAAACGCCCGCTCCAGCCGGTGACCGACGCGTTGGCAGCGCATATCGAGGAGAGCTTCGCGGCCGACGCAGGCAGGGTGGCGGCGGCGGAGTAGCTACCGAGCGGTCAGCCGGAATATCGGCGGGTGGTTCGGCTGCGTCGTCACGATCGCCACCGGCAATACCGGCGCCGCGTCTTCCAGCCTTACCTCGAATTCCTGGATCATCATCGCGAGTGACCAGCGTCGCCTCGGCCAGTGCGAACTGCGCGCCGACGCACACGCGCGGGCCGGCGCCGAACGGCAGATAGGCGAACCGCGGTGGCGGCGGCATGTCCGGCAGGAAGCGCGACGGATCGAATGTGTCCGGATCGCGCCACAGACGACGATGGCGGTGCAGCACCCAGGGCGCGATCATCAGCACCGAACCGCGCGGGATGTCGACCGTGCCGGCGCGATCGGGCCCGATCGCCTCGCGCACCAAGGTGAAACCTGGCGGATACAAACGCAGCGCCTCGCTGATCACCGCGCGTGTGCGGACCAGACGCGGCATCACATCCATCGCGTTGTCCGGCGTGATCTCGATGCCGTGAACCTCATCGGCAACGCGCTGCTGTTCGTCGCGTGAGCCGGCGAGCAGCAGCAGTGACCAGAACAGAGTCACCGCCGTCGTCTCATGCCCCGCCAGGATCATGGTGGCGATCTGATCGCGGAGTTGGTCGTGCGAGAAACCGTCACCCGTCTCCGGATCGCGCGCGGCGAGCAACAGATCGAACAGATCGCGTGGCGCGTCGGTTGCCGGCGCTGACATGCGCTCCCGCATGATCTCATCGATCAGCGCCATCCAGCGGCGCTGGAACCGGCGACGCCCCAGGTCGCGCAGCGTCGGGATCGAAGGCGGCAGGACCATGTCCAATAGATGCGGGCGCGCATACCGCATGCCGAACTCGGTCAGCAGGCGGCGCATCGCTGGGCCGAACTGCCGCGTCTCCAGCGAGAACATCGATCGACCGGCGATCTCGAGCGCCAGGTTCTGCATCGCAGCCAACAGATTGAGTGGCTCGCTGGTCTGCGCCGCCAGCAGCGCAATGGCCTCGTCGGCGCACGCCACAATATGGCGCGCCAACAGTGGCAGAGTCCGTGGCGCGAGCGCCGGAGCAATGGTTCGTCGCTGGAGCCGCCAGTCATCGCCCGCGCTGAGCAGCAGGCCATTGCCCATGATCGGCCGCAGAATACGAATTGAAGCCGGCGACCGGCGGTAGTTCGCGGCGTTCTCCACCAGCACGCGGTGGATTGCGTCCGGCGCATTGATCAGCATGGTGCTGCGTCCGAGCAGCCGGCGGACCAGCACGTTCTCCTGGTACGCGGCCTCGGTCCACATGCCGAGGGCATTGGTGCGAATGGCGCGCAGGAACTGAAGGAACGAGAGTTCCTGCGCCGGCATCACCGGACGCGGCGGAATGAACACGCTGGGCTGCACGGCGTCCATGGCGTGGAACCTAGTGCGGCGACCGCCCGTATGAAAGCGCCACCGACCGCACGCGCGGCGGACGCACCGTTATTTGGTGATCGGGACGTCGTCCACCGGCTCTGCTTCAGGCATCAGAAGCGAAATCTGCGTCACCGACTCAGGAGGGGCGGTGAATTTGGCCCACAGGATACGCTTGCCGGGCTCGGAGGAATTGAACGGGTTCAGTGACGTGCAGAGACAGGCACCATCGGACGTGCGCAAGACGCTGTATTTCCGCTTGTTCGGGAAATCTACCAACTGGAAGTTCTCGACGTTCCCACTGCCTGGAAGCGCCTTGTTTTTGACCTCTCCGCCGGATTCGTTTTCGTAGACTATCCGCAACGTGAGCAGTCCGCCCTCGGTACGCCTCAGACTCAGGATCTCCGCGCGAACGCCGGACTCGCTGCCCTCAATTGTCTTTACCGCCGCATTGGTCTCTTGAGCATGCCCGCTCCAATTCGGGATTCCTGACAGGAGCAATGCTGCGACTGCGATGCCGCCGCGCAATCCACCACGTTCCGACATATTGTTCCTCCGGGTTTAGCTGCGACGATTGCCGCCGACCTTCCCGAACAGGAAAGCCAAAGCGGGACGGTCAAGTCTGTGAATTACGCCACAAGGCCTACCGGAACGAGACGCCACTCACCAAGCACGCGCCGCAAAGATTCAGATCTGCGTCAGGGAGCGAAGATCAGGAAGATATAGCTCGCCAGCAGGACCAGGTGGACGAACCCAGACAGCAGGTTGGTGCGCCCCTGACCGTAGGTGAGCATGGCCACCAGAAACGACAGCACCAGCAGCACAGTCGATTCGTTGTCGATGCCGAGGGCAAGTGGTTGGCCCAGCAACAGCGCGATGACGGTCACTGCCGGAACGGTCAGTCCGATGCACGCGACCGCGCTTCCGAGTGCCAGGTTGATGCTGGTCTGCAGTTGATTGCGCCGTGCCGCGTTCAATGCGGCGAAAAACTCCGGCATAAGCACGATCGCCGCAACCAGAACGCCTGCGAGCTTGAAGGGAGCACCGATCGCGACGATTCCCCGCTCGATGAACGGCGCGAGCAGCTTGCCCAGCAAGATGACCGCGGCGAGCGACAACACCAGCAATCCCGCGCTGATCGCACCAATCCGTGCCTGTGGGGCGGCATGGTGCTCGACCTCCATCGCGTTCGACGGGACGAAGTAATTCCGGTGACGCACGGTCTGCACGAACAGGAACACGAGGTAAAGCGAAAGGCAGGCGCTTCCGACAAAGATCAGTTGCCACGTCGAGTAAAAGGGACCTGGGGTGGTCAGCGTGTAGTTGGGCATGACCAGAACCAGCACCGCCATCGGCATCAGCACAACGAGGAATGCGTTCGCCCCAAGTGTCTGGAACTCCTGCTCGCGGTGACGCAGCGTTCCGGCCACGATGCAGATTCCTGCCAGGCCGTTGAGCACGAGCATGACCACCGCATGAACCGCGTCGCGGGCCAGCCCGGGGTCGGACTTTCCGGTCAGCATCATAGAGACGATCAGCGACAGTTCGATTATCGTCACGGCCAGCGTCAGGACCAGGGTGCCGTAAGGTTCCCGTAGCCACAGCGCGACCAGTTCGGCGTGGTGGACGGCAATCATCACTGACCCGATCAGCAGCACTGCAAGCGCCGCACCGGCGATCCAGTTGCCATTCTTCCCAAGCAGCAAGCCGGCCGCGAGCGCTACAAGCGGCAGGAGCCAGCCCCGGACAGGAATACGGTGTTCGTTCGTTGCCGCCATGTCTGCTCCATCTGCGCCGTCTGGCCCCCGAGATACCGATCAGTATAATCGCGCCGTCCGAACCGGACCGAGCGAGGGCGCGAAGGGAGTGAAGCATGAGTTTGAAGGGAGCTGGCTACATCGTCGGGGCATATGAGCACCCGACAAGGAAGGCACCAGACAAGTCGGTGACGCTGCTGCATGCCGAATGCGCCAAGGGGGCGCTGGAGGATGCCGGCCTGACCAAGGATGACGTGGACGGCTATTTCTGCGCCGGCGACGCGCCCGGCCTCGGCCCGTTGTCGATGGTGGACTACATGAACCTGAAGTGTCGGCACGTCGATTCCACCGATGTGGGCGGTTCATCGTATCAGGTCGCCGTCGGCCACGCGCTGGAATCGATTGCCGCCGGTCGGTGCAGCATCGCCCTGATCACTCTGGCCGGCCGGCCACGCAGCGAGGGCATGGCCACCGGGACCGCTCCGCGGGCCGGCAGTCCGGCGCAGCCCGAGGTCCAGTTCGAATTCCCCTACGGTCCGGCCACCGCGAATATGTACGCCATGTGCGCGACGCGCCATATGCACCAATACGGCACGACGAGCGAACAACTGGCCTGGATCAAGGTGGCTGCCTCGCATCACGCTCAGCACAACCCGCATGCCATGCTGCGTGACGTGGTGACGGTCGAGGACGTGGTGAAGTCCCCGATGGTGGCCTCGCCTCTGCACCGGCTCGACTGTTGCGTCATCAGTGATGGAGGTGGTGCGCTGATCGTTACCAAGCCGGAGATCGCCAAGAGCCTCAAGCGGCCGCTGGTGAAGGTGATCGGGGTCGGTGAGGCGCCGAAGCACCAGGCAGGAGGCGATATCGACCTGACCTACTCCGCCGCGCGCTGGTCTGGTCCGCCGGCTTGGGAAATGGCCGGCATTAAACCATCGGATATCAAGTACGCGTCGATCTACGACAGCTTCACCATCACGGTGCTGATGCAGATCGAGGACCTTGGCTTCTGCGAAAAAGGGCAGGGGGGTAAGTTCGTGTCCGACGGCAATCTCATCTCCGGCGTCGGCAAGCTGCCTTTCAATACCGACGGCGGCGGATTGTGCAGCAACCATCCCGCAAATCGCGGTGGCATTACCAAGATCATCGAAGCCGTGCGCCAGTTGCGCGGAGAGGCACATCCGGCGGTGCAGGTGAAGAATTGCGATCTGGCGCTCGCCCATGGCACGGGCGGATCGCTCGGTACGCGCCATTGCGGCAGCACTGTCATTCTGGAGCGGGAGTGATCGACATGGCCTATGTTCAGCGCAAGATCGAGTTCATCGGCACGCCCGACAGCAACCCGGAGACCAAGCCGTTCTGGGACGGCTGCGCCGCAGGTAAGTTCCTGCTCAGCCGTTGCACCAAGTGCAGGAAGGCACATTGGTATCCTCGTCCTCTCTGCCCGTTCTGCTTCGGCGACTGCGAGTGGGTGGAGGCATCAGGGAAAGGCAAGATCTATACGTTCAGCGTGATGACGCGCGCTCCGACGCCGTACGCGATCGGCTACGTCACGTTGGAGGAAGGCCCGTCTATGATGACCAACCTCGTGGACTGCGACTTTGCCACATTGAAGATCGGCCAGGCGGTGAAGCTGAAATTCGTGCCGAGCGAAGGCGGGCCGCCGATCCCGATGTTCGCCCCGGCATAACCGGGCCTGCCTCTTTAGTGATGGCCGAGTTCGGCTCGGCCATCACGACTCTGCATGCTGCGCGCAGGGAAGACCCCGCACAGTCAAATCGGGTTACCGCTCGCGATTGACCGGCGTCGCGCCGAACCGCTCGACCCACTGCCTGCCAAGATCGGCAGCCTCATCGATCGTGAGGTAAGACCATTCCGCACCGCGTGCGCGGATGGCCACCCACCGTGTCTCGCCTTCCACCAGACGCTCCTCCACCTGGTACGGTGCCACCCCGTCAGACATGGTGGGACAGCGCCTGCAGGAGGAAGCCGGCGCTGTACAGCACCGTCGAGAGCCCAGCGCAGGCAATACCGAAGGTCGCAAACAGGATGCCGACGCGGTCCCAGTCGAGGTGCAGAGCGAGTGTAATTGTTCCGATTGTTGGCGTTTCCACGGTCATTTCTCCTGACCTGGGTAATGGGACGAGAGAGCTGCTTACATAGCGGTTTCGAATAGGGTTGGAGCTATGACTTCCCGCACACCTATTTGCGCCCTATTTCGGCCATAATGCAAGAACAATTTTTATACTTTCGTCCAAATTACGAGAAATCACTTGACTCCCCATGGGCTGACGGCAGCCGGCCAGGGGGTATAATCCGGGCTCTTCGAACGAGATCGGGAGGTAGAAGGTCAGAAATCATGCTGACAATTGATGCCCAAGTGCATGCTTACGAACGCAATCACCCGGGCAGGCCGTGGGCCGGCGTGCTTCACGGACCGCCTGAGGTCACAGGCAAAGACATGGTGGCCGCGATGGACGCCGTCGGCGTCGACGGCGCGGTGCTGGTCTCGCCATTCTCCATGTACCGCTACGACGCGAGCTATGCCCTCGAGGTTTACGCCGCGCATCCCGGCCGCTTCGGTCTGGTCAAGCCGGTCGACCCGGCCGATCCCGCGGTGGCCGACACGATCGCTGACTGGGCCGCCACCGACGGGACCGTCGGTATCCGGATCATGCTGAATCGCGAAGGCGTCTCGACAGACCCTGCCGACCCTGGCCTCAATCGCGTGCTCGCTGCCGCGGCGCGCCACTCCCTGCCGGTCAATCTCATGGCTACCGGGCGGCTCGAGCAGGCCGGACAACTGGCAGCGCGCAACCCCAATACGTCGCTGGTGATCGATCATCTCGGGTTGCAACAGCCGTCCCAACCGCCGGCTCCCGCGGCGCCGTTCGCCGATCTCCCCAAGCTGCTGGCGCTGGCGCCCCACGGCAACATCGCGGTAAAGATCAGCGGTTCGTGCACGCTGTCGAACGAACCGTTCCCCTACAATGACATCTGGGATCCCCTCTGGCGGATCTTCGACGCCTTCGGCCTCAATCGCTGTATGTGGGGCACCGACTGGACCCGCGCGGTCGGCGTGTTGACCTACCAGCAGGGCGTTGAGCCGTTTCGCGTCACCGACCGCCTGTCCGACAGCGATCGGGTGGCGCTCATGGGAGAGACTTTGCGGCGGGTCTACGATTGGTCGCCCTCAAAAGCCTGATCAGGACGCATCGCGGAAGAACTTGGGCCGCTTGCTGACCGGGTCAAGCGTCATCTCAATCGAACAAGGTGGCGAGGCGCTGCTTGATGCTGTCCGCGACGTAGAGCGCCAGTGCCTGGATCGTGCGTGTGGGGTTCACGCCGGCTGAGGTGACGAAAATGCTGCCATCGACGATGAACAGGTTCTTCACGTCGTGGCTGCGCCCCCACTCGTTCACCACCGACCGCGCTGGGTCGGTGCCCATGCGCGCGGTTCCCATCAGATGCCAACCGCCGTCGGTGAGCGGTGCCTCGGACCAGACGTCATGCGCGCCCGCGGCACGCAGGATCTCGCTGGCCCGCCCCACCGCGTGATCCAGCATGCGGCGACTGTTCTCGCTCAGTGTGTAGCTGATCTTCGGCGCGGGAATGCCGTTGGAGTCCTTCAGCAGCGGGTCGAGCGTCACCGTGTTGTGCTCTTCTGGCAGGTCCTCGCAAATCGCCACCATGCCGGTGCGGTGGCAGAACAGTCTGCGATAGGCGCGATGGTGATCCGCGCCCCAGGGCAGGCGCCCGATCTGCATGCCATGCACAGCAGCCATCACCGGTCCCTGGCCGCGCGAGAATTCGAATGTGTAGCCGCGCACGAATCCACGCGAGCGATCCGTCTCGTAGAATTCCTGACTCCAGATGCAATTGCCCGGGCCGCGATAACCATCCAGCGTCTCGTCGAAATACCCGGCGATCCGTGCATATGGGTGGAACATCAGGTTCTTGCCAACCAGGCCTGAGGAATTGGCGAGACCGTTGGAGTTCAACAGCACGCGCGCCGTGCCGATTGCGTTGCAGGCGAGGATGACCACTTCGGCTGGTTGAAACTGCTCAACACCGTCAGCGTCATAATACACCACGCCCGATGCCATGCCGTGCTCGTTCCTGGTGATCTCGCGCACCCGGCAACGCGTGCGCAGTTCGACGCCGGCGCGGATTGCGGCCGGCCAGTAGGTAATGTCGGTGCTCGCCTTTGCGCCCTGTGCGCAACCCGAGGTGCAGTGCGCGAGATTGATGCACTTCGCGCGGCCTTCGTAATCCTCCGAGGCGATCGCGCTATCGGACGGCCACCAGTGCCAGCCAAGCTTGTTCAGTCCACGTGCCAGCGTGGCACCGGATTTGCCCAGTGGCAGAGGCGACATCATGGGATCATGCGGCGGATACGCCGGATCACCCGCCAGCCCGGACACACCCATCACCCGGTCGTTCTCTGCGTAGAATGGCTCCAGCGTCGCGTAATCGATCGGCCAGTCATCAGCGACGCCATCCAGAGTGCGCACACGGAAGTCCGACGGATGAAAGCGCGGGAAGTGACCCGCATATAGCACCGTCCCGCCACCGACGCCGTTGAAGTTGGCGATCTTGATCGGCGAGTTGTCCTCGTTGATCGGATAGTCGGTGTCGCGCGCACGACGGTTCGGGCTGTAGTGGAAATCGTTGAGCTGACGCGCCTCCCAGTCGCGGCCTGCGCTGGGATATTCGGATGGCTTCATCCAGTCGCCCTGCTCGAGACACAGGATGTGCATCTTCGTCTCGGCGAGGCTCCACGCCACGGCCGCGCCCGAGGCGCCGGCACCAATGATCAGAACGTCAACCGGTGTCGTCATTGTCGGAAGTCCCGCCAGGAATGAGCCATTGCCAGTCGATGGGCTCGCGCTGGGATTGTCAACCGCATTGCAGGCGGCTCCCTGGAAACCGGAAGACGCCGTGAAGGCATGCTTCGTCTTATACCATTCTGAAAGGAATCTCCTCGTAGAGGGACGGCCGGCCGACGCAAATAGCTCGGCCGCCGCTTCCCGGCATCGGTCAGGAGCGTCGGATCGTTACTCGACCGCTAAGGCCACGTGATTCCAAGAATTCATAGGTTCGATGCTCAGATTTTTGTCATCCTACACGACTGTCTGGACCGGCATGGCGGCATCACGCCGCTCCACTGAGCCATGTCAGGCATAATGAAAGTTCTCTCCGTCTTCGGCACGCGGCCTGAGGCCATCAAGATGGCGCCGCTGGTCAAGGCCATGCAACGTAATGCGACGATCAGATCTGTTGTGTGCGTCACCGGTCAACATCGGCAGATGCTCGACCAGGTGCTTCGTCTGTTCGATATCGTACCGGACTACGATCTCGGCTTGATGACGCAGGACCAGACGTTGAATGCCTTGGCCGGGCGCGCGCTGCTGGCGCTCGACGATGTACTGGAAAAAGTCAAACCCGACCGCGTACTGGTGCATGGCGACACGACCACGGCAATGGCGGCGGCGCTCGCGGCATTTCACCGTCGCATTCCGACCGGCCATGTCGAGGCAGGCCTCCGGACACGTGATCTGTCGCGGCCTTGGCCTGAGGAAATGAACCGGCGCGTCGTCGATATCGTGGGTGATCTGCTGTTTGCGCCCACACCTGGCGCAAAGGCCAACCTGGCAGCGGAGCGGCTCGGCGGTCGTATTGTCGTCACCGGCAACACGGTGGTCGATGCTCTTCTGGCGACAGTCGCACGCATAAGAGATGATACCGGCCTTCAGGCGCAACTGGCCGCGCAGTTCTCCTACCTTGCAGCTGATCGCAAGCTTCTGCTCGTGACCGGCCATCGCCGCGAGAGTTTCGGTGCAGGGTTCAACAAGATCTGCATAGCACTTCGCCGGCTGTCAGGACGGCCGGATATCGAGATGGTTTACCCGGTCCATCTCAATCCGAATGTCCGCGGCCCTGTGCTGGGCACGCTCTCAGGGCGGCCGAACATCCATCTCATCGAACCCCTCGAGTACGTGCCGTTCGTATATCTGATGCAGCGGGCCCACGTTGTACTGACCGATTCGGGTGGTGTCCAGGAAGAGGCGCCCTCATTGGGCAAGCCTGTCCTGGTGATGCGTGGGGTCACCGAGCGACCCGAAGCCGTTGAGGCAGGAACGGTCCACCTCGTCGGCACCGATCCGAGCCGCATCATCACCGCAGTCAACAAGCTGTTTGACGACGACGATGCATATCGCCGTTTTGCGCGCCGCTTAAATCCCTATGGCGACGGTGCGGCCTCTGATCGGATTGTCGCGACGCTGACCGGTGGCGAGGTTCATGAGTTCGCCAACGAGGCATCCAGCGATGTGTCGCACGGCCGAATCGGATCCGATCGTGTTTTCGCGGAATGAGATGCCATTGACCTCGTCAAGCCGTTGACGTGCGCCGACCGTGGTGAAGTTTGACAAACATGCCGCCTGACCCATCACAGCTACTCGTCGGCTATCAGGACACATTGGCATTCCTGACGGCGGTGGTAGCGCTGGCAATGCTCGTTCTCGGCCTGGACGATCTGTTCATTGATATCTGGTACTGGTGCCGGGAGCTCCTTCGGACGCTAACTGTGCGGCGTCACTACAAACCGTTGACCACCGCTCAATTGTACGAACGCGATGAGCAACCCATTGCCATCATGATTCCGGCGTGGCTGGAGCATGACGTGATTGCGCCAATGCTCGAGAACATGGTCGTCACACTTGATTATCGAGAATACGCAATCTTCGTCGGAACCTACGTCAATGATCAAGCAACGATCGACGAAGTAGAAAGGATGAGGCGTCGGTTCAGGCAGTTGGTCCGGGTCGAAGTGCCGCATGATGGGCCAACCTGCAAGGCAGACTGCCTGAACTGGATAGTTCAGGCCATCTTCTCGCATGAACGAGCGCACGGCGTCAAATTTGCCGGTGTTGTGCTGCACGATTGTGAAGACGTGCTGCATCCAATGGAACTCAAGCTGTTCAATTACATCTTACCCAGGAAAGACCTGATCCAGATACCGGTCGCCTCGCTCGAGCGCAATTGGCACGAGTTTGTCGCCGGGACCTACATGGATGAATTTGCCGAGTGGCACGCTCGCGACCTGGTCGTCCGCGAGAGTCTGTCCGGCATGGTGCCGTCGGCAGGTGTTGGCACATGTTTTTCCCGCCACGCGCTGACGGTCCTTGCTGCGGAGACGGACAATCAGCCGTTCAATACGGACACATTGACGGAAGACTACGATATCGGTGCACGGCTGATGCAGCACGGGATGAAGCTGATCTTTTGCCTCTTCCCAGTGGATTTCATCGTGCAGCGCAAGTCGTGGTTCGGTCTCGGCCGCCTCCGCGAGGTCCGCGTGAGAATGCCGCTTTGTGTGCGAGAGTACCTTCCCCAGCACCTTCAGGACAGCATATCGGCAGAAGGCCCGGTGGACACTGGGCATTTGTTTTCAGGGCTGGCAGCAGGTTGGTTGGTCGGGCTCGCTGGCAACCAAGTATCTGCTGTTCCGCGATAGAAAGGGGATAGTCACACCGTTCATCAACATCTTTGGATACTTGCTCACAGCGCAACTGCTGCCGCTCTACATCATGACCATCGGCGGGTTCTGGGCAACGCGTCTTTCGGCGCCGGTCTGGCGCGACTGGATCGTCTGGCTGCTCTACGCCAACGGCGCCCTGCTGCTTTGGCGTGCCTCGCAACGCATCTACTTCGTGCACCGGATTTATGGCTGGGAGCATGCCCTGCTGGCACTACCACGGTTGGTGGTAGGGAATTTCGTTAACTTTGCCGCTGTGGTTCGCGCCTGGAAGCTATTCCTGCTCCACCTGATGTTCCACACGCGGATTACCTGGGACAAGACCGCTCACGACTTCCCTTCGAGTGGAACGCTCGCCCGGCGACGTCAGCGGCTCGGGGAGTTGCTTCTGACGTGGCGTGCCGTCGATGATGCAAAGCTCGCCAGCGCTTTGGACCTGCACCGCAACCGTGGCGCGCCTCTCGGCCGCGTTCTTGTCTCTGAAGGCTTGCTGGACGAAGAAACCGTCGCCGAAGCGATCGCCTTTCAGGCGGCTTGGCCAAGGGCGCACCCGACTGCGGAGCAAATAGCGCAAGCAGCGGGGATGCTGCCGATCAATCTCTGTGTGCGGTGGCGGATTGTGCCCTTTGGCGTCGATGCCAACGGGCGGATGATGGTGGCGACAGCGGGCCCGGTCGCGGAGGAAGCGCGTCAGGCCATTGCCGCGCTGCTGCCGCAGCAGCCGAGCTGGCACATCGTGCGCGAGAGCGAGATTGCTGCCGCGATGCGGCTCATGCGGCGCCACGGCGTGGCAGCCGACGTCTTCACGGTCGAGGTGCCGTTGCTGGGCGACATTCTGCTCGAAATGGATCTCGTTCACCGCGACGCCCTCGCGACGATGCTCGCGCGATATCATCCAGACCGCGACGGCCGCATTGGTGACTTCCTGGTCGCGCATGGTGTGGTGACGCGAGAGGCTGTCCAGACGGCCGCTGATGTGCAACAGCGGTTGGCAACAACCGCCGAAGCCTCGGCTGAGGACGGTACATGATTCGCCGGTGCGCAGAATTGCTGCCTCGCGGCGGGTCGGTCGTGATCCTTGCAGCTCTGCTGTCTCAGAGCCTCGGAGCGCATCATCCCTCCGCCGCTGAATTGGCGCCGGCCACGACACCTTCCGTGGTCGTGCATCCGGCGGCTCCGGCTCTCGCTTATACCGCGGCGGATGCAGCGTACAAGGCCTATGCCCGGGGTGACTATGCGGAAGCGGTACAGCGGGCAAAGGAGGCGGTAACTCTCGCACCCGACAATGCTGATTATCGACGGCTGCTGGAGACGGCCGAGGTTGCCGTGCGCAACACCGAGCGTGAGCGGGCATTCAGCGCAGCCGATGCGGCCTACAAGGCCTATGGCCGCGGCGACCACGCAGAGGCAGTTCGACAGGCGCGCACGGCGGTGGCTCTCGCGCCGGATAATGCGGATTACCAAAAGCTGCTCCGCACTGCCGAAGCCGCGGTCGCCTCCTCAATTCGCGAGCGGGCCTATCGAGCAGCGGACAGCGCCTACAAGGCGGAGGCCCACGGTGCCTATGCCGATGCCGTGGCGGACGCGCAGGAGGCCGTCAGGCTGGCACCGCAGAATGCCGACTACAGGAGGTTGCTGGTCGACGCGATGGCGAACGCGGGGCATCTGTCCGAGGCGGATCAACTCGCAACCGACGCACTCGCGCAGTCCCCAAGGGACGCGGCGATGCTGGCGCAGCGTGGCTACGTCCGCCAGCGACTGGGAAAATTTGCTGCTGCGGCAGATGACTTCGCGGCTGCCCTGCAGGCCGACGAGGCCAGGACGCTCGACCGCCGGAACATATCGCTCGGGCTGGCCGATGCCGCGCTGGCTGCCAAGCAGGATCAGCGTGCGCTTGACGCATTGCAGCCCTACGCCAGCGAACAGAACTATGCGATCGCCTCTCGCCGAGCATTTGCGTTGCTTGCACTTGGGCGAAAAGACGAGGCGCTAGCCGCCTTCGGCGTTGCTGCGCAGCTCGCAAAGACCCCGCAGGAGCGGGCAACAATGGTGAAGGCCCAAATCGGCCTCCTCGCCGATTTGGGACGCACCACTGAGGCGAGGACGCGGTTCGCGCATGCTCTATCCGATGGCTCGCTCGACGCGGCATCAAATCTCGACGTGGCCTACCTCGGAGCGCGTCTTGGCGACGATAAAGCGGCGACTGCACGATTTGAGCGTGCGAGGCAGAGAGGTGAGCTTGCCGGCTCCGCGATTCTCGACGCTGCATATGCCGAAAAGCGCTCGGCAAACAACGCGCAAGCCATCGACTTCTTCAAGACCGCGATCGACGAAAACGCCGCTGGTAGGCTGCCGCTGCAGCCGCAGGCTCTGTACGACGCACGTCGCGAAGTGGCGGAGCTCCAGCGCACCTGGGGAGCCTTCGTAACCTTGTCCTACGGGGCCATTGGCGTGATGCCGAGTTCGCCGCTCGCTCCGCCACTTGTGGGCGGCGACCTGCTTCAGGCCGGTAGCGAAATCTATTGGCGGCCACCGGTGATTGGCAACCGCAACGGCAGCATCTTTGAAGTGTTCGAAAGAACTTTCGAGACATTGTCGGACGCGACAGGAGGCCCAACCGGTGCACCAACGCTGCAAGGCGCCATCGGTGCACGCTGGAAACCGTTCTCCGCAATCAACTTGGTGATTGAAGGTGCACGGCTATTTGCCATCGGCAATGAATCACGAAACGACTGGTTGGGACGCGTGGCATTTTCCGATGGGCAAGGCACGGACCTGCGTGTCGACGCCGAGAATTGGACGATGTGGCAGATCTATGCGGAATACGACAAATTCTTTGTGATTCCACAGACGGTCGTGTCGTATGAGGCGCGGCTAGGCCGAAGCTTTCGGCTCGATCCAATCAGCGAACGCGTTGTCGTCACGCCTTTTCTGGCGCTGGGTGGCGGCTACAATAACCTGCTCGCCACGCCGGATGCACTTGGTGCCGGCCCAGGCATCGCACTCCGATGGTGGTTCCGCGAAAGCACCTACGCCGCCCCGAAGTCATACGTGGATCTAAACCTCCAGTACCGCTTCAAGCTCGCTGGTGACGATCGTGCCCGAGGCGTATTCGTCGGTCTCACCTTCGCCTACTGAACCGGACCGACGCTCCCGCCCAACAGGCTCAGTTGGCACCCACCGCTCGATCGATTTCGGCTGTGGCGATGCCGAGCTTTGCCGCCGCTTCGCGAATGTCGTGCCACGTCGTCGCGTCCACTGAAATTCCGGCAGCCTCGCGTTCCCGGGCGGCACGTCGCTCGGGTTCGCCGGGCAACAGCACTTCCTCGAACCCAGGTGCCACGCGCGACGTGCGGATGTGCGCCTTGGTCGCCTCGATGTCGTGCGCGATCGTGTCCGGATCGCCCAGCCGTGAGAGATCGATCACCGTCGCGAGCATCGAGTTGAGGATGCCGCCCTTCACCGGCTGGTCGACCCGCTGCCCACCGCCGATCGCGCCGGCCATGATCTCGCACATCACCGCGAGGCCGGAGCCCTTGTGCCGACCGAACGACAGCATCGCTCCGGTGCGGTCGCGGATGAACCCCGTCGGATCGTTGGTCGGCTGGCCGGTGGCATCGATCAGGCAGTCGTCAGGCACCGGCACGCCCTTGTTGAACGCCACCCGGGCCTTGCCGGCAGCGATCGTGGTGGTCGCCATGTCGAGCATCAGAGCCGGCCCGTCCGGACCGGGCACCGTGGTGCAGAACGGGTTGGTGCCGAGACGCGGTTCGGCGCAGGCCCACGGCGCTTGCGCATCGCGACCGTCGGCCACATTGACGAAGGCGGTGAACGCGCAGCCGGCACTCGCCGCGAGTTCGCCGTAGGTGCCGATGCGGCCGACATGCGACGCATTGCGCAGCGCCAGCACGCAGGCGCCGAGTTCGCGCGCACGGGCGATGGCGCGGCGCACGGCATCCGCAGTCACCCGCTGGCCGAAGCCGCGACGCGCGTCGATCACCAGCAGCGCGCCGGCGTCGAGCACGGTGTGAGGCGTCTGGTTGGGGACCAGCAATCCGTCCTGCAGCAGCCGGACGTAGGCCGGCAGCATGCCGACACCGTGACTATCGTGTCCGGCAAGGTTGGCGCGAACCAGAGTGGTCCGCGACTTCTTCGGTCTCCTCGGCTGTGCTGCCCATACGGGCGACGATCAGGCTGACAACAGCGCGAAGCGCCTGGGGCGTGAATTTGGGCATGAACCGTCGGGTCTCCGTGGTGCCGCGTAGCGCTTCATTCTCCGGCGAGACGCGCCGGCATCAAAGGCGAAGCGAGCCGCATCAGGTTGGCGACGTCGGTCGTGGTGTCGATCGCCAGCACGGCGTCGGCCAGCCGGCCCGAGCGTTCGGCGCCAAGCACCGTATCGGCCAGGCCGGTGAACTTCGCGCGCAGTTCCCCTTCGGTGAGGAAGTTGCTGGGCTCGCCCTTCGGCACAACCACCTTCTGCACGAAGCTCTGACCTCGCGCGGCGATGGTCAGCTTGCCCGACATGTTGGCGGGGAACTCAGCCTCAATTTCGGGATCGAATGCGCACGTCACCTTGGGCAGCAGGCCGCGCACCGTCGTGTCCCGCAGCAGCCCGTAGCTGTCCCAACCCATCGCGCCCGTCGCCAATGCGGCCGAGATGACGAACGGGCCGCTGAACTGGCCATCCACCACGTTCTGCGGATCCGCCTTCTTGTCCGACGGCTGCCCGATCAGCATCATCCCGGCGCGCGGCAGACCCAGGGTGACGGAGGCGATCTCGGTCGGCTTGATGTCATTGGCGGCGCGCAGGGCGAGGGCCGCGTCGATGCCGGCATGGCCATAGCGGCAGGATGGATACGGCTTCACCGCAGTCGCCATCAGTTCGAACACCGTCCCGAGATCCTGCACCGCGCGGGCCGGGTTCGGGTTGGGGGCGTAGGCGCGCAGGAAGCCGTGGCGACCCTCCAGCGCTTCGGCTGCACCCTTGAAACCCTCGCGCACCAGCGTGGCGGCCATCAGGCCATTGCAAGCTGCCCAGCCGACCTGGAAACGCTTCGTCCAGGCGCCGTTGACCAGGAACTGCAGGCTGCCAGCGCACTGGCTCAGCACGGTACCAAGCGCACCCTCCACCTGATCCGCGCTCAGGCCGAATACGCGGGCCGCGGCCGCGGCGGCACCGAACGCGCCGCAGGTCGCGGTAGGATGGAAGCCGCGGTCGTAGTGCTCGCCGGCGGGGAGCGCGAGTGCCACGCGGCAGGTGATCTCATAGCCGGCGACAATGGCCGCCAGCACATCGGCGCCCGACGCACCGACCATCTCGCCAGCGGCCAATGCCGCGGGAATTACGGGCGCGCCAGGATGCAGCGAGCCGGCGGCGTGCGTGTCGTCGAAATCCAGCGAATGCGCCAGCGCGCCGTTGAGCAACGCCGCACCGGCAGGCGTGTAGCGCGCGGCGTCGCCGAACACGCCGGAATTGCCGGCCGCCATGCCCATGGCGCGGACCGCGGCAAGGAAGGACGGCGTGCTCTCCGCGTCGTGGCGTGCCCGGATAATGTTGCCGACCAGGTCGAGCACCAGGAAGCGGGCGCGCTTCACCACCTCGGGCGGCAGACGGTCGAGGCGGATGTCGGCGGTGAACTGAGCGAGGTCAGCGGTGATGCCCATGGCGGATGTATCCCTCCGGTTTGCGCGCACTCTGGCAGCAAACCATGAGCGGACAAAATACGGTGCCGGCATGGCAGGGTTCCACGGCGGGCTGTGACGCGGCTCCGCGTCGTAACCGTGCGCGGACCACGTCGCCGTAGCCCATCATTGGCGGCGCTTCAGATGACGCGTGTCGATGCAGACCGCAGTGCCGGGAAGCTCACGTGCCCAGGCCTTCAGCTCGCCCCGCTGAACCTTGTTGGTTGCCGTAAGTGGGAGGGCATCGACGAACGCGACGTAGCCGGGCGCCTTGAAGTAGGCGAGTTCGCGCAGCGTGTGCGCGACGATGTCGGCTGCCGCCTCAGTCATGTCGGCGACCGCCTCGCGCGGAACAATGCAGGCCAAGGACCTCCTCGCCGCGCAGGTCATCCGGGACCGCGGCACAGGCCACCTCGCTTACCAGACAATGCTGCCGCAACACGCTCTCCACCTCGGCTGCCGCGATGTTCTCGCCGCTGCGGCGGATCACGTTCTTCGAGCGGTCGACAAAGAACAGGTTGCCGTCCGCATCACGTCGCACGACATCGCCGGTATGGAACCAGCCTCCCTCCCACGCGGCCTCCGTTGCGTCTGGGTCGCCGAGGTATTCGGTGAAGAACCCGGCGCGTGGATCGGGACCGGCAGCCCGCACCAGCAGCTCGCCGGGCGTGTCATCGGGCGTAGCCTCGCCAGACTGATCGACGATGCGGTATTGCATGAAGGGCCGCGCACGGCCGAAGCAAGACCGACCGACCTGCCGTGGTTCGTGGCTCGCGATCACCACCGCCGCGGCGCCGGTCTCCGTCATCGCCCAGGCATCGATCATCGGGATGCCGAAGCGCTCCTCGAACGCGGCGTGGTATCGCGGATCGGTACCGGGTGCGAAGCCGAACCGCACGCCGTGGTCCCGTTCCTCCGGCGAAGATTCCAGCCCAAGCAGCATGGTCGGCATCACGCCGAGGCTGTGCATGATGGTCGCCTTGCTGTCGCGTATCGTCCGCCACCAGCTTCGCGGATGGAACCGGTCGAGCGGAATGATGCAGCCTCCGCTCAGCACCATCCCGAGGGTCGAACAAGCCATCGCGTTCATATGCGTCATGGGCAGCGGCGTGATCAGCCGATCCTCCCCCGGGCGTAGGGAGCACAGTCCGCCGATCTCCGTGTACCACCGGCCGCAGCGCAGGAAATAGTCGTTCGACAGGACGCAGCCCTTCGGCTTGCCGGTTGTACCGGAGGTATAGAGCAGTGCGCACTCCGTTGCCGGACCGGGCGTTGCCTGACGCGCCAGGGCAGGGGCTGGAGGAACCGGCGCATCGTCGGTAATCACGGCCCATCCGCCCAGCGTCCCGCGCAGCTTCGGCATATGCTCTGTCGCGCCGATGGCGAGGCAGACGCCGCTGTGCTGCATGAGATAGGCGAGCTCCGCCGGGCGCAGGTCAGGGTGAAGCGGCACGACGCTTGTCCCCAACCTGTTCAGTCCGAACCAATGCAGGAATGTTGCCGGCCGGTTCTCCAGCATCAGGCCGACGCGGTGGCCGACGCCATAGCCAGCGGCCGCATATCGGTCAGCAATGGCCTCAACCGCCGCCGCCGCCTCGCCGTAAGTCAAAGTACCGGCAGCAATTCCGTAGTGCTGCGCAGTCTCCGCCGTGACGCGCAGGAACGGCCGCTCATGCCAGGCACGCGCGGCCTGCCCGAACGCGGCGGAGACAGTGCCGCTCAGAGCGGATCCCAGTCGAACACCTCGCCGGAGCGGTCGAGCGGCATGTACGCCGCCTTCAGTGCCGGAGCAGCTTGCTCGGCGATCGTCTCCGGCGTCCAGCCGTCAGCGCGGTGCACGATGCGGATCGGACGCGGCGAACTGAACAGGATGATCTCGTTCATCCGCGTGCCGAACACCTGGCCGGTCACGTCTTTCGCGGCGTCAGACGACAGGAATACCGCCATCGGCGCATTCTTGTCGGGGGTCATGGCCTGGATCTTCGCCAACCGCGCCTGCTGCTCGGGCGTGGTGGCTGGGATGGATTGCGTCATCCGGCTCCAGGCGAAAGGTGCGATGCAGTTGGAGCGGACATTGTAGCGCTTCATGTCCAGTGCGATCGACTTGGACAGCGCAGTAATGCCGAATTTCGCCGCCGAATAATTGGCTTGCCCGAAATTGCCGATCAGCCCCGAGGTAGACGAAATATGCACGAACGTGCCGCTCTCCTGCTTCCGGTAGTGTTCGGCCGCGGCGCGGGAGACAAAGAAGCAGCCATTCAGGTGCACGCCGATCACCGCCAGCCACTCCTCCGGCGACATCCTGTGGAAGATCACATCGCGCAGGATGCCGGCGTTGTTCACGACGCCGTCGATCCGGCCATAGTGATCGAGCGCTGCCTGAATGATTTTTTGCGCAGAACCCCATTCGGCGACAGATTCCGTGCAGATTTCGGCCGCGCCGCCTTTCTGCTCAATCAACTGCTTGGTCTGCTGGGCAGGGCGTGGCAGAGCCTCCCTCCCCGGACAGCGAGGCGCCGATATCGGCGACGATGACCTTTGCTCCGGCCGCCGCCATGGCCAGCGCGATCTCACGGCCTATGCCGCCGCCCGACCCGGTCACCACCACGACCTTGCCTTCCATCATGCCAGCCATCATGTCCTCCTGCGCTGATGGCATCTGACTACTGGTCGGTAGCCAGAGCGGCAAGTCAGAACGTCTGGCCGGTCCATGGATCTACGCCAGCGAGGCCATGACAATGCTGCGCGATCAGTCGGAAATCGGCGAGCTTGCGCGTCGCTACCAGCGCCTGATGAGCGACAGCTGTGGCTGCAATTGCCAAGTCACCGGCGAAGCGCGGTTTGCGCGCATGCGGCGGCACGGCGACGAGGTTTTGCAGTGCCGGAATCGCGAGCAGGCGGCCAAAAATGCGGGCTCCACTGGCGTCAAGCGGCAACACGCGCTGTGTCGCAACAATGGCATTCAACCACGCCTCAAGCTCAGCGGCATGGCGCCCTCTTGCCAGAAGCTTGGCGATCCCGAACTCGATTTCGGCGATCGAGAACGAAGCAATGGCCAAGTCCCCTGGAGGTTGCGCGGAAATCCAGTCGTGTACGCTCGCGTCAGGATTTGGCAGTCGAAGCTCGCTTAGGACGTCCGTGTCCAGAACCGTTGTCACCCAGGTCCTCCACGCTGAAGTTGTGAGGACTTAAACTCGTCCCGAGGGTGGCTCTGGCCTCTTGCAACACCTCATCAAACTCATCTCCTCGCTCACCGAAACGGTGAGAGAGCAGCACTGATTTCAAATTCGGCTTGGTCTTCTCATAATATTCCATGGATACGACAACCACCTGTCGGCCATCTCTGCGGCGAACAACCTGTGGACGCCCGTCAACTGCCGCATCGACAAGCTCGGAAAAGCGATGGCGAGCCACTCCTGCCTGCCAAACATCTGACATCCAGCCAATCCCAAATCCGTCAAGTCGAGATGTCAGCTGGACCCTGACGAGTGAACTGTCAAGTCGCGTTGCTTTTTCCGCTTGGTCTCACGGGCAGATATTGCGAACCCCTTGACGCCATCCATCCGATACGCCATTTGCGGACAATCAGGACCCAATTGGTCCGATTAGCTGAACGCCAGGGTTCAAGGGGTTTCGCAGGCCATGCTGAGGCTCTCGAAGCTGACCGATTATGCGGTCGTCGTGCTGGTCCGCCTGTCGCGCGAGACCGGGGTGCAGACCTCTCCGGGCATCGCCGCGACCACGGGCATCCCGGAGCCGACCGTCGCCAAGGTGCTGAAGACGCTGGCCGCCCGCGGGCTGGTCGCTTCTCAGCGGGGTGCGCGGGGCGGCTATCGGTTGCTGCGGCCGCTCGCCGCCATTCCGGTGGCCGACGTGATCGCCGCGATCGATGGGCCGATCGCGCTGACCGCCTGCGTGGAAGGCTCCACGGTGGAATGCGAAAGCCAGTGCCTGTGTCCGATGCGCGGGCGCTGGGACCCGGTGAACGAGGCGATACAGCAGGCGCTCACCACCATCACGCTGGCCGACATGCAGGAGGCGTCCATTCCGCGTGCTTTCCGCATCCCGGCCACAGCGTCATTACCCGCCCCCGAATAGGACGATTTGATGTCTTCTGCCGCGACCCAAACGCTCGATACCGTTCAGTCCCTCACCCAGTCCGGCTACAAGTGGGGCTGGGAGACCGAGATTGAGATGGACCTCGCGCCCAAGGGGCTGAACGAGGACATCATCCGGCTGATCTCTTCCCGGAAGGAGGAGCCCGCCTGGCTGCTGGACTGGCGGCTGAAGGCATATGCCGGCTGGCAGCAGATGACCGAGCCGCACTGGGCGCGCGTCGAGCATTCGCCGATCGACTACCAGGACCTGCACTACTACGCGGCGCCGAAGAAGAAGCCGGGGCCGAAGAGCCTCGATGAGGTCGATCCGGAGCTGCTGAAGACTTACGAGAAGCTGGGGATTCCGCTGAAGGAGCGGGCGATCCTGGCCGGCGTCGATCCGGCGTCCGTCGAGGGTGGCTCCCAGGTCGCGATGGACGCAGTATTCGACAGTGTGTCGGTGGCGACGACCTTCCGCGAGACGCTCAAGAAGTCGGGCGTGATCTTCTGCCCGATCAGCGAGGCGGTGCGCGATTATCCGGAGCTTGTGCAGCAATATCTCGGCTCCGTCGTGCCGGTATCGGACAACTTCTTTGCCGCGCTGAATTCCGCGGTATTCACCGACGGCAGCTTTGTCTACATCCCGAAGGGGGTGCGCTGCCCGATGGAGCTGTCCACCTATTTCCGCATCAATGCGCGCAGCACCGGCCAGTTCGAGCGCACGCTGATCATCGCCGATGCCGGCAGCTACGTGAGCTACCTCGAAGGCTGCACCGCGCCGATGCGCGACGAGAACCAGTTGCACGCCGCGGTGGTCGAGCTGGTTGCGCACGACGATGCGCAGATCAAGTACTCTACGGTGCAGAACTGGTACCCGGGCGATGCGGAAGGCCGTGGCGGCATCTACAACTTCGTCACCAAGCGCGGCGCCTGCCGCGGCGCGCGCAGCAAGATCTCCTGGACCCAGGTGGAGACCGGTTCGGCGATCACCTGGAAATATCCGTCCTGCGTGCTGCACGGCGATGACAGCGTGGGCGAGTTCTACTCGGTCGCGGTGACCAACAACCGCCAGCAGGCCGATACCGGCACCAAGATGATCCATATCGGCAAGCGGACGAAGAGCACGATCGTCTCCAAGGGCATCAGCGCCGGCCGCTCGAACAACACCTATCGCGGGCTGGTGCGCGTGCTGCCGCAGGCGTCCGGTGCGCGCAACTACACGCAGTGCGACAGCCTGCTGATCGGCGACTGCTGCGGCGCGCATACCGTGCCCTATATCGAAAGCCGCAATCCGACGGCGAAGGTGGAGCACGAGGCGACCACCTCAAAGATCGCCGACGACCAGTTGTTCTATTGCCGCCAGCGCGGTCTGTCGGAAGAGGACGCGGTGAACCTGATCGTCAACGGGTTCTGCAAGGAAGTTCTGAAGGAGTTGCCCATGGAGTTCGCCGTCGAGGCGCAGAAGCTGCTGGCGGTGAGTCTGGAAGGCTCCGTAGGTTAGAGGACGCATTATGCTGGAAATCCGCGGCCTTTCTGCCGCCATCGAGGACAAGCCGATCCTGCAGGGCATCGACCTCGACGTGCCAAACGGCGAGGTGCATGCCATCATGGGGCCGAACGGCTCCGGCAAGTCGACGCTTGCCTACGTGCTGGCGGGACGCGAGGACTATGCGGTCACCGACGGTTCGGTGTCGTTCGATGGCCGCGACCTGCTGGCGATGGAGCCTGAGGAGCGCGCGGCGGCCGGGCTGTTTCTGGCGTTCCAGTATCCGGTCGAGCTGCCCGGCGTGGGCAATGCCAACTTCCTGCGCACGGCGTTGAACGCGTTGCGCCGCTCGCGCGGCGAGAGCGAGCTGGACGCGGTGCAGTTCCTCAGGCTTGCCCGCGCCGAGACCGAAGCGCCTGGCGATGCCGGAGGACATGCTGCGGCGGAACGTCAATGTCGGTTTCTCCGGCGGCGAGAAGAAGCGCAACGAGGTGCTGCAGATGGCGATTCTGCGGCCGCGGCTGGCGATCCTGGACGAGACCGACAGCGGGCTCGACATCGATGCGCTGAAGATTGTCGCCGATGGCGTGAATGCGCTGCGGGCGCCGGATTTCTCGGCGCTGGTGATCACCCACTATCAGCGCCTGCTCGATTACATCGTGCCGGATCGCGTGCATGTTCTCGCCGGCGGCCGCATCGTTCGCTCCGGCGGGCCGGAACTGGCGCACGAGCTGGAAGCAAAGGGCTACGCCGGCATGGTCGCGGAGGCAGCCTGATGACGGTTGCCGTGCAGTCCGGCGTCGCAGGTTTCCTGGCGCGCTATGATGCGCTGCGCGATCGCCTGCCCGGTGATCCGGGCGCGCCGCGCTGCTGCCGCCGACGCCTTCCGCCGCGCGGGCCTGCCCGGCGCGACGTCGGGCCGGCGTGAGGAGGCATGGAAATATACCAGCCTGCGTCCGGTGGCCGACGCCTCGTTCGGGCAATCGCTGACCTTCGCTGACGACAGCGCACTGCTCACCCGGCTGCCTCGCATCGATGCGCCGCGTATCGTCTTCGTCGATGGTGAGTTCCGCGCAGATCTTTCGGCGCCGCCGGCCGCTGTCGAGTTTTCGCGCTTCGCTGAACACGGCGAATTCGGCACGCTGGCACGTCCGGACAGCGAGCCGCTGGTCGCGCTGAACACCATGTTGGCACAGGACGGCGCGGTGCTGTCGGTGCCCGCCCACATCGATGCCGGCCTGGTGCTGCTCGCCAGCATCGCGACCGATCGTGCCGCGTTCCATCCTCGGCATGTCATTCGTCTGGCGCGTGGCGCTCGCCTGAAGCTGCTGGAGCTGTCGGTCGGCGACGGCAGCTATCTGCACAATCCGGTCTTCGAAGTGCAGGTGGACGAAGGCGCAACCCTCACGCATGTTCGCCTACAGGACGAATCGCTGACGACCTTCCATCTCTCGACGCTGTATGCCGAGATTGCCGAGCGCGGCACGTATGACAGCTTCGTGCTGAACCTTGGTGCCCGCATCGTGCGCACTGAAGTTCATGTCAGGCTCGCTGGTGTCAAAGGCACCGCGCATCTGAATGGCGGGCAATTGCTCAGCGGAGCGCAGCACGCAGACCTGACGACGGTGGTGAAGCATGATGCACCATCGTGCAGCTCGCGACAGACCGTGAAGAACGTGCTGGCTGGCAGGTCGCAGGCGTATTCCAGGGCCGCATCGAGGTGGCGCGTATTGCGCAAAAGACCGATGGCTACCAGATGAACCAGGCACTGCTGCTGTCGCCGGACGCCGAGATCGACACCAAGCCGGAACTCGAGATCTTCGCCGACGACGTGAAGTGCAGTCACGGCGCGACGGTCGGCGAGCTGGATGCCGAGCAGTTGTTCTATCTCCGCAGCCGCGGGATTCCTGACGCAGCCGCAAGATCGATGCTGGTGCGCGCGTTTCTGACCGAGGCGCTGGATGCAGTGACGGACGAGACCGGTACGCGGTGTGCTGGATCGCGCGGTTGAAGGCTGGTGGCAGAGGCAGGCGGCATGAACGTCACGTCGAAAATCCCACGGGCCCTGTCATGCTGGACGTCGCCCGCATCCGCGAGGATTTCCCAATCCTGCGCCAGAAGGTTCGTGGCAAGGACCTGGTGTTCCTCGACAGCGCAGCTTCGGCGCAGAAGCCACGCGTGGTGATAGAGGCTATGCGCGAGGCGATGGAGACGCAGTACGCCAATGTGCATCGCGGACTGCACTGGATGAGTGAGCGTACCACCGACGCCTACGAGGCGGCGCGCGACGCGGTGGCGGCACTGCTGAACGCGCGCGACCGCCACGAGGTGGTGTTTACCCGCAACGTCACCGAATCGCTGAACCTGATGGCGTACAGCTACGGGCGCGGCATTCTGAAGCCCGGTCAGGCAGTGGTGATTTCAGGCATGGAGCACCACTCGAACATCGTGCCCTGGCAGTTGCTGCGCGATGAGCGTGGCATCGAACTGCGCGTTGCACCGATCACCGATGCCGGCGAACTCGACATTGAGGCGTTCGAAGCGCTGTTGGCCGACGGCAAGGTCGGGCTGGTGTCGATGACGCACATGTCCAATGTACTCGGCACTTACACACCGGCTGAACGCATAGTGCGGATCGCCCATCGGCATGGCGCGAAGGTACTGTTCGATGGCGCGCAGGCCGTGGTGCACAGGCGCGTTGACGTGCAGGCGCTGGACTGCGACTTCTATGCCTTCACCGGCCATAAGCTCTATGGACCCACCGGCATCGGCGTACTGTGGGGCCGCCGCGAACTGCTCGACGCGATGCCGCCTTTTCTTGGCGGCGGCGAGATGATTTCGTCGGTGTCATACGAGCGATCCACCTGGGCAGAGGTGCCGCACAAGTTCGAGGCGGGCACGCCGCCGATCCTGGAAGGCATTGGGCTGAAGGCGGCGATCGATTACGTGCAGGCGATCGGCTACGACGCCATCGCAGCACATGAGACATCGCTGATCGACCATGCGCTGGCGCGGCTTGATGCGATCGAGGGCGTGCATATTCTGGGGCGCGCGCAGGATCGCGGTGGCGTGGTGTCATTCGCCTTGGATCGTGCCCATGCGCACGACGTGGCGACGCTGCTGGACCGCCAAGGCATCGCAGTGCGCGCC
Organism: uncultured Alphaproteobacteria bacterium; assembly: GCA_963776505.1. Classification (GTDB taxonomy): domain Bacteria; phylum Pseudomonadota; class Alphaproteobacteria; order Acetobacterales; family Acetobacteraceae; genus JAMXLO01. Next base: position 126,686 of record CAVZNH010000080.1, on the reverse strand, counting down.
GGCCATCACTGTGCGGAGCCCTTGATGCACCGTTTTGGCCTGGAAAGCACCGCGCGAGCTAGCTTCGCCATTTACACGACGCGTGACGAAATCGACTATCTCGCCGACTCACTGATCCGCGTGCGGGAGTTCTTCAAGTGATGCGATTTTACGCCGCCCCATTGGTGTATCAACTCCCCCGCCCCTCGCGGGAGGGGGTCGGGGGGAGGGGGCCTACCCACATATGACCGATACGTTCGACGATCTGCGCGACCTTTACCAAGAAGTGATCCTCGATCACGGCCGCCGTCCGCGGCATGCGCGCCGGCTGGAGAGCTTCGACGCGACTGCCAAGGGCGACAACCCGATGTGCGGCGATCGTATCGAGGTGTGGGTCGAAATACGCCCCCGACGGGACGATTGCCGATACCGGCTTCCAGGCGCGCGGCTGCGCGATCAGCGTCGCCTCTGCCGATCTGATGGCGGAGACCGTGGTCGGCCGCAGCAAGTCAGACACGCACGCACTTTTCGATGCATTTCGCGAACTCGCGCGCACGGGCAAATGCCCGCAGTGCGACGCCGCGCTGGCCGAACCAATGGAGCGACTTGAGCCGCTGGCCGGGGTGCACGAATACCCGTCGCGGGTGAAGTGTGCGACCCTCGCCTGGCACGCATTGGTCGCGGCATTGGAAGGCGGCAAGGAGGCGAGCAGTGAATGACGTGACGCAGTCCCATGCCGCCTGGACGCCGGACGGCGAAACCGAGCCGCGGCCCACCGAGGATGCGATCATCGCCGCGATCGCCGAGGTGTACGATCCGGAAATCCCGGTGAACATCTACGAGCTCGGCCTGATCTACGCGATCGAGATTGCCGACGATGGGGCGGTGAAGGTCGAGATGACGCTGACCGCGCCGGCCTGCCCGTCGGCTCAGGAGTTGCCGGAGCAAGTACGCAATGCGGCAATGACGGTGCTCGGTGTCACGTCCTGTGACGTGGAGACCGTGTGGGATCCGCCCTGGGACCCAAGCCGCATGACCGAAGAGGCCCGCCTGCAGTTGAATATGTTCTGATCGACAACGACATAGAGCGAACCATGAGCACGACTGTCAATTCCACCCCTCGCAAACCCCGCGCATTGCCGCCGCTGATGACACTGACCGATGCCGCCGCGGACCGTCTGCGTGCACTCTATGGCAAGGGTGAGCAGGGCAAGCTGCTGCGCATCGGCGTGAAGACCAAAGGCTGTTCCGGTCTGTCGTATGACATGACCTGGACCGATGAGCCGGGTCCTGGCGATGAAGTGGTCAACGACAAGGGGCTTACCGTGCTGGTGGACCGCAAGGCCAGTCTGTTCCTCATCGGCACCGTGATGGATTACGAAGTGAAGGCGCTCGCCACCGGGTTCACCTTCACCAATCCGAACGAGAAGGGACGCTGCGGCTGCGGCGAGAGCTTCCACGTGTGAGCCTTCCCGGCTCTGACGAGATTATGAACCCGCTGCCCTGATATCGCCGCGCTGCCGCGCTGCAATAGGCGCGTGCAAGCGCTGATATCTCCCGACTGGCAGGACTTCCTAATCCAGAGCATCGACTGGCTGCATCGCAACGTGCTCGTTCCGGCACTGTTCGAACAGCTAGTCTGCGTGCTGCTGCTGGTCAGTGCGGCGCGGTGGCTGGCGCCCGCACTTCAGCGCGCATGCTTCGACCTCACCCGCCGGGTCGTCGCAGGTCCATTGCGTTCCATCGCAATCGCTTTCGCCCGGGTGGCGGACTGGATCGCGCTTCTGCTGGTTCTCTGGTTCGCATATCTCGCCTTCAATGCCGCTGGCAATCGCGCCGACCTGCTACGGCTGGCGGAAAGTCTCGTGCTGGTCTGGGTGCTGATCCGGCTGAGTTCGATGCTGGTGCGCGACGAGCGACTGGCCCGTGCCATCGCGGTTTTCGCCTGGATCATCGCTGCGTTGAATATCGCCGGGTTGATCACTCCCGTCATCAATCTGATGGACGCCATGGCGGTGCCGGTCGGCAATTTCCGCGTCAGTGTGCTGCTTATGCTGAAAGGCGCGGTCACGCTGGCAATCTTCGTGTGGATAGCCAACGTGCTGTCGCGACTGATCGACCAACGGCTGCGCGTATTCGGACCGCTGACCCCCGCGGTGCAGGTTCTCGCGGCCAAGCTCGTCCGCATGACCTTGTTGACACTCGCAGTGGTGCTTGCGCTGGGATCGATCGGCATCGACCTGACGGCCTTCGCCGTGTTCTCCGGCGCGATCGGCGTCGGTGTTGGCTTCGGACTGCAGAAGGTGGTGTCAAATTTGGTCAGCGGCGTGATCCTGTTGCTGGATCGTTCGATCAAGCCAGGCGACGTCATCGAGATCGACGGCACTTATGGATCGGTGATCGCGCTCAATGCGCGTTATGCCTCGGTGCAGACGCGGGACGGCAAGGAGTATCTGATTCCGAATGAAGACCTGATAACGCAGCGCGTCACCAACTGGTCGTTCTCCAGCGACCTCATCCGGATGCACGTGAAGGTCGGCATCTCGTATCAGTCGGATCCGCATCGAGGCGATCAAGCTGGCAGTGGCTGCGGCGCGCGATGTGCCGCGCGTTCTGCGAGAGCCGGCGCCGAACTGTCTGCTGGTCACATTCGGCGAGAGCACGGTCGATCTCGAATTGCGCTTCTGGATCAGTGATCCGGCGAACGGCACAACGAACGTGCGCAGCGAGGTGATGCTGAATCTGTGGGACCTTTATCAGGAACATGGGATCGAACTTCCGTACCCGCAGCGCGAAGTGACATTCCGCAATCCTGAGGCGGTCGTGCAGGGATTATCTAACCGGCAGCCGCCCGTCGTGGAGCCGCGGGAGCAGAACTGAAAACGCAGACGCTCTCAAGCCTGGCTGACCAGAGAAACTGATCTATCGGCGTCGCTGACCGCAGCATGAAGCCCGCCTGTCGCAGTAGTCTTGCATCGCGCGACAGCGTGGCGGGGTTACAGCTCACGTAGACGACGACCGGAGGTTTGGCGGCGGCGATCTGTGCCACCTGCGCTGCGGCGCCGGCGAATGGCGGGTTGAGCACGACGGCAGCAAAACCAGCGAGCTCCTTTGCCTGTAGCGGCTGGCGCGCCAAGTCACGCTGGATCGCCTCGATGCGGCCGGCAAGACCGGCGTGATTGGCGGCGGTGCGCAGAGCAGATGCCGATGCTGTGTCGCCCTCCCATGCGGCTACACGGCCACGCTGCGCCAGCGCGAAGGTGATTGCGCCGCAACCGGCGAACAGTTCCGCAACGCGTCCCTTGTCGGGAAGTGCCGCGACGACCGCTGAGATGATGGCAGACTCGCCCGCGGCTGAAGCCTGCAGGAAGGCACCGGGCGGCGGCACGACTGTGATGCCAGAGAGCGACGTCGTCGGTGGGCGCAGTATCGCGACTGGTTCCGGTTCGTCGCTGCCGAGTGCCCAGGCGATGCGCGGCAACCGATGACTGCGGGCAAACTCGGTCAGGGCAACGCGATCTGACAACGCAAGTGGCGCATCGGTGCGCACCAGCAGATCGACGCCTGAGTGGAGCAGATTGGCGATCACCGAGCCTTCGCGGTGGAAAGCCTGAAGGCGTGCCAACAATTCGCGCAATGGCGACATCAGGCCGACCAGTGTCTGATGCAGGACGAGGCAAGTGGTCAGATCGACGACTTCCGCGCTGCGTTGCCGATGCAGGCCGAGTACAACCCCGCTACGCCCGCGACGCGCAGCCAGGTCCATGCGGCGTCGCTCGCCGGGACCGACGCGAGCGGGCTGCGACAATGCGATGTCAGCGAAACCAGCGCGGCGCAGAGCAGTCGCCAGCATCTCCGATTTGTGGGCAATGTACGCAGCGTCAGGCAAGTGATACAGCGTACAGCCGCCGCAAGTGCCGAAATGGGGGCAGGGTGGTCCGACCACTCCCACCGCCCCCTCCCCATGGCGGGGAGATGGGGAGCTCCCCTCCCCTTGCGGGCGGGGTGGCTCAGCCGAATGCCGACAGCCCGGTCTGTGCGCGGCCGAGGATCAGCGCGTGGACGTCATGCGTGCCCTCGTAGGTGTTCACCGCCTCAAGGTTCATCACATGGCGAATCACATGGTACTCGTCGCTGACGCCGTTGCCGCCGTGCATGTCGCGCGCCGTGCGTGCGATATCCAGCGCCTTGCCGCAATTGTTGCGCTTCAGCAGGCTGATCATCTCCGGCGCGGCGTTGTCTTCGTCGATCAGCCGCCCCAGTCGCAGCACCGACTGCAACCCGAGTGTGATCTCGGTCTGCATGTCGACCAGCTTCTTCTGGATGAGCTGCGTCGCCGCCAGCGGCTTGCCGAACATGATCCGCTGCATTGTGTAGTCGCGCGCCGCCTGCCAGCAGAACTCGGCCGCACCGAGCGCGCCCCAGGCGATGCCGTAGCGCGCATTGTTCAGGCACGAGAACGGCCCGCGCAGCCCTTTCACGCTGGGCAACATCGCATCCTCTGGCACCATGACGTTATCCATCATGATCATTCCGGTCACCGATGCCCGCAGCGAGAACTTGCCCTCGATCTTTGGCGCGCTTAGCCCCTTCATGCCCTTTTCCAGGATGAAGCCGCGGATGTCCCCAGCGTCGTCTTTTGCCCACACCACGAACACGTCGGCGATTGCCGAGTTGGTGATCCAGGTCTTCGATCCGTTCAGAACAAACCCGCTATCGACCCGCTTCGCCCGTGTGCGCATCGACGCGGGATCCGATCCAGCGTCCGGTTCGGTCAGCCCGAAGCAGCCAACCCATTCGCCGCTGCGCAGCTTCGGCAGATACTTCTCCTTCTGCGCGTCCGACCCGAAATCCCAGATCGGGTACATCACCAGCGATGACTGCACGGAGAACGCCGAGCGATAGCCGGAATCCACCCGCTCCACCTCGCGCGCGATCAGTCCATAGCTGACGTAATTCACGCCGGCGCAACCGTAACCCTCCAGCGTGGCGCCGAGAAATCCCATCTCGCCCATCTCGTTCATGATCTCGCGATGGAATCGTTCGTGCCGGTTCGCCTCAATCACGCGCGGGAACAGCCTGTCCTGACAATACTCGCGCGCGGCGTCGCGGATCGCGCGCTCCTCCTCGGTCAACTGCTGGTCGAGGCGCAGCACATCATCCCACTGAAAGGACGTGAAGTGGCTCTTGTGGCGGACCGGAGCATCGTTCATGCCTCGCTCTCCCCTTAGTTCACCGCGTTGCGCGGACGCAGCAACATGAAGGCCGGCATCTCGTCGCCAAACCCTGTGATGCGTGCACCGGCCTGCTCTTCATCGCGAGGGCGCGGCGGCTCGCGACGTCTGGTCTCCCTCTGCGGCTCACGGCGTTTCTCCGGAGGCGGCTTCGCCGTCCGTTGCTGCGGCGCCGACGTCTCGGGTGCCGATGCTTCTCGCGCGCTGCGCTTCTCGCGCGCCGGCGGCTTCTCCCGCGCGCGCGGCTTCTCCCGGGTCGAAGTCTTCGGTCGGGCAGCGCGTCCGCGAGCGCGCCGGCGCCCGCCGTCCTCAGCCCAGTCGACCGGGTCGAGACCCTCGACATTCATCGGCGGTATCGGATGTCCGAATGAGCTTCTCGATCGCCTCCACCGCCGCGCGATCCTCCGGCATCGCGATGGTGAAGGCACGCCCCTCCAACCCAGCACGCCCGGTCCGGCCGATGCGGTGCACATAGTCCTCGGCGTGATGCGGCACATCGAAGTTGAACACATGCGAAAGCCCGCCAATGTCGAGCCCGCGCGCCGCAACGTCGCTGCACACCAGCAACTGCAATTCACCTGCCTTGAATTTCTCCAGCGTGGCAAAGCGAACCGTCTGCGCCATGTCGCCATGCAACGCACCGACGTTGAACTTGTGCCGCGTCAGCGACTTTTGCAGGATGTCCACGTCGCGCTTGCGATTGCAGAAGATCAAGGCGTTCTGCACCTTCTGGGTGCGGATCAGCCGGCGCAGCGACTCGCGCTTGTCGTGTTCCGCGACCAGCGCCAGGCCCTCGGTTATGGTCGTGGCGACAGAAGCGGGACGCGAGACCACGATCTCCTTCGGGTTGGACAGGAACGCATCGGCCAGCCGGCGGATCTCCGGAAACAGCGTCGCACTGAAGAACAGCGTCTGCCGCTTGTGCGGCAGCAGCGACACGATGCGCTCGACGTCGGGAATGAACCCCATGTCCAGCATGCGGTCGGCTTCGTCGATCACCAGGATCTTTACGTCCGACAGTAAGATCGAGCCCCGCTCGAACATGTCGATCAGCCGGCCTGGCGTTGCGATAAGCACGTCGACGCCGCGCATCAGTACGTCGCGCTGATCGGTCATGCTCTCGCCGCCGATGACCAGCGCGTGGGTCAGCTTGAGATACTTGCCGTACTGAACGAAATTCTCGGCAACCTGCAAGGCGAGTTCCCGCGTCGGCTCGAGGATCAGGCTGCGCGGCATGCGTGCCCGCGCGCGAGAGCCGGTCAGGATGTCGATCAGCGGCAACGTGAAGCTGGCGGTCTTGCCTGTGCCGGTCTGCGCCGCACCCAGCACGTCGCGTCCCATCAGCACGACGGGAATCGCCTGCTCCTGGATCGGCGTCGGATGTCGGTAGCCCATTTCGGCGATGGCCCGCAGCACCGGCTCGGACAGGCCGAGGTCCGCAAATACCGGGCGCGGCACTTCTTCGCTGATCGGCTCGGCTACTTCGATCGGCGCGTGTTCGGTCTGTTCCGCCGGGGCGGTCGTGGTATCGTCCAAGTCTTGTCCAGTCGCTGGTAGGTCGCGGCGCTGCGGCGCAACGCCTGCGCGGCCAGTCGCTCGGCGGCATTCCGCACGTAACGAGCTGGGTATCAGGACTAAATCCGTGAAAGTCAAGTTCATCGCGCCGTCACGCGAACACGGCACCGCCGGTTGGAACTCGCGGCGCGTCAGCTATATTCCGGCAACAAAGTGGGCGAGGATGATGCGATGATCCATTCGGCAATGCGCACCTTGCGCCGTCCGCTCGCAGTGGCGACGCTCAGTGTTGGCCTGAGCACTCTGAGCGGACTGGCGCACCCTGCCATGGCCCGTGTCTGGGTCGGCTTTGGATTCCCGCTGTTCGTCGGGCCACCGGCCTATTATCCGCCGCCCGTCTACTACCCCCCGCCGGCCTATTATCCTCCCCCGGCCTATTATCTACCCCCACCTGTACTACCCGTCTCCGGTCTACAGCCCGCCGGTGCAATACCGTCCGTCAGGCCAGTCGTGCGTGGCCGGCCCCGCGGTATGCCCGATGGAACACCCGGTCGCGTCCGGCTCGGGGTGCTACTGCACGACGACGCAGGGCCGTCTCTGGGGCCGCGCCACCTGATGGCGACGCCGCCCGGTATGCGCCCGCCGGAAGGGGCGAAGGACAATCCTCGCGAACAGGTGCCAACCGCGAATGCCGCGCGATACGCTGCGCGGATCGAGGATTATGCACTGATCGGCGACTGTCACAGTGCGGCGCTGGTCAGCAAAGAGGGATCGATCGACTGGCTCTGTTGGCCGCGTTTCGACAGTCCAGCCTGTTTCGCCGCACTGGTCGGCACGCCGGACAACGGGCGCTGGCGCATCGCCCCCGCAGAGGCCCCGGTCAGTGTCCGCCGGCAGTACCGTCCTGGCACCCTGATTCTCGAGACGATCTTCGACACTCAGAATGGCAGTGTGGCGTTGATCGATTTCATGACCGCTGCCACTGGCAACTCCTCGGTGGTGCGCATTGTAGAGGGACGTAGCGGCCAGGTCGCGATGCGGCTCGATCTCGCATTGCGGTTCGATTATGGCTCCGCCATCCCCTGGGTGACACAGCTGCGGCATGGCACTGGCCTCCGCGCCATCGCTGGGCCGTACGTTGTGGTGCTGCATAGTGGCGTTCGGCTGCGCGGCGAGAAGTTCACCACGGTCAGCGATTTCACCGTCACGGCCGGCCAACGCGTTTCGTTCGCCATGACGCACGGCATGTCGCATCTGGCCGATCCACGCGTGCCTGAAGCCGATGCGGCGCTCGATGAGATCGACGCGGGCTGGACCGCCTGGTCCGCGCGCTGCCTGTATCAGGGAGAATGGCGCGATGTGGTTCAGCGCTCGCTGCTCACTCTGAAGGCGCTGACCTACTATCCCACCGGCGGCATCGTTGCCGCCCCGACCACGTCGCTGCCCGAACTGCCCGGCGGCGAGCGCAACTGGGACTATCGCTTTTGTTGGCTGCGCGATGCCACCTTCACACTGCTGGCGTTGATGCACGCCGGCTATCGCGAGGAGGCTCAGTCCTGGGGCACCTGGCTGCGCCGTACGGTCGCCGGCACTCCGTCACAGGTGCAGACGATGTACGGCTTGGCGGGTGAGCGCTGGCTGATGGAGTGGGAGGTGCCATGGCTGGCTGGCTACGGTGGCGCGCGGCCAGTGCGCATCGGCAACGCGGCGAGCACGCAGTTGCAGCTCGACGTGTACGGCGAACTGATGGATGCGCTGTATCAGGAGATGCATCTCGGCCTGGCGCGGCCGAACGCCAGTTGGGATATTCAGCGGCAACTGGTCAATCACCTGGCGAAGATCTGGAACAAGCCCGACGAGAGCATCTGGGAAGTGCGCGGCGGCTCTCGGCATTTCACCTTCTCCAAGGCGATGGCCTGGGTCGCAATGGACCGCGCGATCCGAGGTGCCGAGCAATTCAACCTGCCGGCGCGGCTGGATCAGTGGCGTGCGCTGCGGCAGCGCATCCACGATTCAGTCTGCCGTGAGGGCTACAGCACCGAGAAGCAGAGCTTCGTGCAGGTACTATGGCAGCGATGAGCTGGATGCGAGTCTGCTGCTGCTGCCCTTGATCGGCTTCCTGCCGCCCCACGATCCGCGCATCAAGGGCACGGTCGCGGCGATCCAGCGCGAGCTTACCGTCGATGGCCTGGTATTGCGCTATCGGACGCATGAGAACGTCGACGGGTTGCCGCCGGGGGAAGGCCTGTTTCTCGCGTGCAGTTTTTGGCTGGCCGACAACCTGATCCTACAGGGCCGGCATCGCGAGGCTCGTGCTCTGTTCGAGCGGCTGATTGGGCTTTGCAACGATGTCGGCCTGTTGGCGGAGGAATACGACCCGCGGTCGCAGCGTCAATTGGGCAATTTCCCTCAGGCATTCTCGCATCTCGCGCTGATCAACACCGCGCTGAACCTGCACAACCATGGCCCCGCGCACCGACGGCGCAATACCTCGTCTAACGTGGCTACTCCGCCGGCACCACGATAGGCGGCCGCCTGCCCGCCAGACGCTCCAGCGCCAGATACACCACTGGCGTCGTGTAGAGCGTCAGCACCTGCGACACGATCAGGCCGCCGATGATCGAGATACCGAGCGGACGGCGCAACTCCGCGCCGGTGCCAAATGCCAGCGCCAGCGGCACCGCGCCGAGCAGAGCCGCCAGCGTCGTCATGATGATCGGGCGGAATCGCTCCAGACACGCCTCGTGAATTGCCTGCGCCGGCGACAGCCCCCGCTGGCGCTCGGCTTCCAGCGCGAAGTCCACCAGCATGATGGCGTTCTTCTTCACGATGCCCATCAGCAGGATGATGCCGATCAGCCCCATGATCGACAGATCGTTGCCGGTGATCAGCAATGCCAGCAAGGCGCCAATACCGGCCGACGGCAACGTGGAGATGATGGTCAGCGGATGCAGCAGGCTCTCATACAGCACGCCAAGCACGATGTAGATCGAGATCAGCGCGGCGGCGATCAGCAGTGGCTGCGTTGACAGCGACTGCTGGAGGAACCGTGCATTGCCAGCGAACTCGGTGCGCACATCCTCCGGCATTCGCAGCTCGCGGGTGGCGTTCTGCACCGCGGTCTCGGCATCGCCGAGTGCCATCCCGGGCGCCAGGTTGAAGCTGATCGTGGCTGCCGGAAACTGACCCTGATGCCGTACCGACAGCGGCGCGGTGCCACGCTCGAAATGCGCCACAGTCGAAAGCGGCACCTGCTTGCCGCTCGATGCACCGACATAGATGCGCTCGAGTAGCGACGGATCGGTCTGCAGTCGCGGATCTATCTCCAGCACGACCTTGTACTGATTGCGCTGGGTGTAGATGGTCGTGATCTGTCGCTGCGAATAGGCATTGTTCAGCGCGTTGTCTATCGCCATGGTGTCGACGCCAAGACGGGCGGCGGCGTCGCGGTCGATCACGACGTTCACCTGTGGCCCGGCGCGATCCTGATCCGACGTCACATCGACAATCCCGCGCGTGGCGCGCAGCTTGTCCTCGAGCGCGAGCGCCCAGCGACGCAGTTCGTTGATGTCCTGCGTGATCAGCGCGTACTGGAACTGCGCACCGCCCTGCCGACCGCCACCGCGGAGGTCCTGCGCCGAAAAGAACGTCGTCTGCACGCCGGCGACCTTCTCCAGCGGTCCGCGCAGCCGCTCGATCACCGCCTCGGAAGAAATCCGCCGCTCTGACAGCGGTTTCAGGCTTACGATGAGAGTGCCGCGGTTGACCGAGCTCCAGCCGTTCGACACTCCGACCGTCGAGCCGACGCTGGCGACAGCGGGATCAGCCAGAATCGCATCGACTGCGGCGCGCTGCCGCTCCTCCATCGCCTGGAACGAAACGTCAGGCGAGGCGAGCGTGGAGCCGATCAGTATGCCGGTGTCCTGCAACGGCAGAAATCCCTTCGGCAGAACGGTATACAGCCGCACGGTCAACACGATGGTGGCGAAAGTAACCAGCAGCATGAACACGTGGTGCTCGAGCGCCCAGCCGAGTGTCCTGGCGTAGAACCGCTGCACGGCGGCAAAGCCGCGCTCCAACCCGCGATCCAGTCGCGCGGCGAAGTGCTGCCGTGGCGGAGCATGCAGATCGCGTGGCATATAGTGCGCACAGATCATCGGCGTCAGCGTCAGCGACACGAGCGCGGAGACAGCGATCGCCATGGCCAGCGTCATCGCGAACTCGTGGAACAGCCGTCCCAGAATGCCGCCCATGAAGATCAGCGGGATGAACACCGCGACAAGCGAGATGCTGATCGACATGACCGTGAAGCCGATCTGTCGTGCGCCGATCAGCGCCGCGCGCATCGGATCGGCGCCGCGTTCCCGGTGGCGGACGATGTTCTCGATCATCACGATCGCATCGTCCACGACAAACCCGACCGATATGGTCAGTGCCATTAGCGAGAAGTTATCGAGCAGATAGCCCATGAACCACATGCCGGCGAGCGTTCCGCAGATCGACAATGGCACGGTGACCGCGGCGGCCAATGTCGGCATCAAGCGGCGCATGAACAGCAGCACCACCAGCAGCACCAGCGTGATGGTGATCAGCATGGTGTACTGCACATCATTGACCGACGCGCGGATGGTCGTGGTGCGGTCGGAAATGATGGTGAGATTGATGTTGGCAGGCAGCCACTCCATCAGTTGTGGCAGCAGTGCCTTGATGCGATCGACCGTATCGATGACGTTGGCGCCGGCTGACTTGGTGATTGTCAGCAGGATCGCCGGCTGCTTGCCGTTCCAGGCCGCGAGCCGCATATTGGCGACGCCGTCGACCACCGTGGCGACGTCGGAGAGACGCAGGATTGCGCCGTTGCCGACCTTAAGCACCAGTGGCGCATAGTCCGAACCCTGCGAGATCTGACCGTTGATGCCGATAGAACTCCGCGCGTTCCGGTGTCTGGAACGCGCCGGTAGGTTGCAGAACGTTGTTTGCCCTTGATCGCGTTCAGCACGTCCTGCCCGGCCAGGCCCGCGGCGGCGAGCCGCACCGGATCGAGCCGCACGCGCACCGCAGGCTTCTCGGAGCCGTTGACGGTGACCTGCGAGACGCCATCGGCCTGCGACAGGCGCTGCGCCAGGATGCTGTCCGCGGCGTCGTAGATCTGCGCCGTGGTCAAGGTGTCGGAGGACAGCGCCAGCGTCATGATCGGCGCATCGGCAGGATTGAACTTGCGGTAGTAGGGTCGCGTGGGGAGATCCGACGGCAGATCGGTGATAGCCGCGTTGATCGCCGCCTGTACGTCACGCGCGGCGCCGTTGATGTCGCGATCGATGTCGAACTGCACGACAACCGAGGTGTTGCCGATCGAGCTGGTGGAGGTGATTTCGGTGACGCCGGAAATCTCGCCGAGCCGGCGTTCCAACGGCGCGGCGACCGAGTTCGCCATCGTCTCGGGATCTGCGCCGGGACGCGCGGCAAACACCACGATGGTCGGAATATCGACGCTTGGCAGCGCGGAGATCGGGAGAAAGCGATAGGCCACGATGCCTGACAGAAGCAGCCCGAGCGAAAGCAGGATCGTCGCAATGGGACGCGCGATGAACGGGGCGGAAAACCCCATGGCTACTCCGCCGGCTCCATCTGCTCGCCGCGGCGCGAGAACCGCCGCCGCAGCCGCTCGAATGCCAGGTAAATCGCCGGCGTGGTGTACAGCGTGAGGAACTGGCTCAGCAGCAGCCCGCCGATGATCGTCACCCCGAGCGGTGATCGCAGTTCCGATCCCGCGCCACGCTCCAATACCAGCGGCAGCGCGCCCAGCAGGGCTGCCATCGTCGTCATCATGATCGGGCGGAAGCGCAGCAGGCAGGCCTCGCGGATTGCGTCCTCGGGCGTGGTGCCCCGCGTGCGTTCCGCCTCGATTGCGAAATCCACCATCATGATCGCGTTCTTTTTCACAATACCCATCAGCAGCACGATGCCGACCAGCGCCACAAGCGACAGGTCGATGCCGCACAACATCAGGGCGAGCAGTGCGCCGATGCCGGCCGACGGCAGTGTGGACAGGATGGTGATCGGATGGATCCAGCTCTCGTACAGCACGCCGAGGACAATGTAGATCACCACCAGCGAGGCGAGGATCAGCCACGGTTCGGCCGCGAGTGACTTCTGGAATTCCGCGGCGTCGCCGGAATAGCTGCCGGAAATCGTCCCCGGCACAGCGATATCCCTTTCGCCCGTGGCGATCGCCTGCACCGCCGCGCCCAGCGAATAGCCGGGCGCCAGATCGAAGCTGAGTGTGACCGACGGGAACTGCTCCTGATGAGTGATCACCAGTGGCGCCACGGTGCGCGTTATGGTGGCGATCCCGGACAGCGGCACCTGCGCGCCATTCGCGCCCGGCACGCGCAGCAGTCCCAGATAGTTCGGGTCCGCCTGCCAGGATGGATCGGATTCCAGTATCACGCGGTACTGGTTGGACTGGCCAAAGATGGTCGAGATCTGCCGCTGGCCGAACGCGTCGTACAGCGTGTCCTCGATCGCCTGCATCGATACGCCGAGCCGCATCGCTGAGTCACGATCGACATCGATGTAGGTGCGGAAGCCGTCGTTCTGCTGATCGGTGGCGACGTTCCGCAATGCTGGATCGGCGGCAAGTCTGTGCAGCAGGCGCGGGGCCCATAGCGCCAGCTCGGCTGGATCTGTGTCCACCAGCGTGTACTGGAACTGCGTGCGGCTGATGCGCGTGCCGATCTGGATGTCCTGCACAGGCTGGAAGAACGTGGTTATGCCGGGAATATCGGCGATTGCGTGCCGCAGCCGTGCGATCACCACCGGCGCCGGGTCGCGCTGTCTTATCGGCTTCAGCGCGATGGTGAGCCGCCCCGTATTGGGCGTGGCGTTGATTGTCCCGGCACCGACAAACGAAACCACGCCGGTCACCGCGGGATCGCGCTCGACAATCTGTGCGATCTGGGTCTGCGACGCGACCAGCCGCGGGATGGAGGCACTCTGCGCCGCTTCCGTGACAGCGACGAGTACACCGGTGTCCTGCTGTGGCAGGAAGCCTTTTGGCACCACGATGTAAAGCGCGATGGTGCCGACCAGCGTCGCGGCGCTGATCAGCAGGACGAATGGCTGATGCAAGAACGTCCAGGCAAGGCTGCGCCGATAGGCCGCGAGCAGCGCGTTGAAGCCAGCCTCACTGATGCGTGCCAGACGGCCCGGCTGGTGGTCGCGTGCGGAGCGCAGGATGCGGCCGCACATCATCGGCGTCAGCGTCAACGAGATCACCGCCGAGACCACCACGGCAATCGATAGCGTGACGGAGAACTCCTTGAACAGTCGGCCGACAACGCCGCCCATGAACAGCAGCGGGATGAACACCGCGATCAGCGACACGGTCAGCGACACGATGGTGAAGCCGATCTGGGCCGCGCCACGGTAGGCAGCTGCCAGCGGGTTCATGCCCTGCTCGATGTAGCGCACGATGTTCTCGATCATCACGATTGCATCGTCCACGACGAAGCCCGCGGCGACGGTGAGTGCCATCAGCGACAGGTTGTCGAGCGCGTAACCAAGCTGCTGCATCACGCCGAATGTGCCGATCAGCGACAACGGCAACGCGATCGCCGGGATGAACGTGGCGCGTGGCGAGCGCAGAAAAAGAAAGATGACTGCCACGACCAGAATGACGGACATGATCAACGTGATCTGCACGTCCCGCACCGATGCGCGGATCGTCTCCGTGCGGTCGGTGACGATAGTGAGCCTGATGCCGGACGGGATCGCGCCTTGCAGGCGCGGCAACGCGGCTTTCACCAGCGCCACGGTCTGCACGATATTGGCGCCTGGCTGGCGTTGGATGTCTATCACTGCCGCGGGCTGGTCCTTGTACCAGGCCGCGACACGATCGTTCTCCACCCCGTTGATCACGCTGCCGACGTCCGACAATCGCACGGGCGCGCCGTTGCGCCAGGCGATCACCAGCGACTGGTAGGCCGCGGGGTCGACAAGCTGGTCGTTTGCGCCAAGTGCGAAGGCAAGGCGAGGGCCATCGAAGCCGCCTTTGGCGCCGTTCACGTTTGCATTGGCGACGGCGGTGCGCACGTCCTCCAGCGCCAAGCCGTAGGCGGCCAGCCGCGCCGGATCGACGCGCACCCGCACCGCCGGCCGCAGTCCGCCCTGTACAGTGACGCGCCCGACACCGTCGATCTCGGACAGTTTCGGCTGCAACAATGTATCGGCGGCGTCGCTGACCTTGTCGATCGGTAAAGTCTCGGAGGTCAGCGCCAGCGTCAGGATTGGTGCATCAGCCGGATTGACCTTGGCGTAGACCGGCGGATACGGGAGGTTCGCGGGCAACGTCCCCGCGGCGGCGTTGATCGCCGCCTGCACGTCCTGCGCGGCCGAATCCATACTGCGGTCGAGATTGAACTGCAGGGTGATCTGGCTGGTGCCCTCGGAACTTTGCGAGGTCATCGTTACCAGCCCGGGGATCTGGCCGAACTGGCGCTCCAGCGATGCGGTAATCAGTGTCGCCACCGTATCCGGGCTCGCGCCGGGAAGCTGCGTGGTGACCTGCACGGTGGGGAAGTCGACCTCGGGCAGCGCGGAGACAGGAAGCGCGCGATATCCCAGGGCTCCGCCAAGCAGGATGGCGATCGCCAGCAGCCACGTGGCGATTGGACGGGCGATGAACGGTGCGGAAATGTTCATCCGGCTTCAGCTACCACCCTCCCCCCCCCCCTCCCCCAAGGCGAGGGGGAGCAGCTACAGACTCCCCCTCCCCTTGCGGGAGGGGGTGGGGGGAGGGGGCAGCGGATCACCCAGGCGCCCCAGCCTGCCGCCGTCGCGTGCCGGGAGCAGCAGGTTGCTCCGCCGCCGGCGAACCGCCCGTCGGCGCCGGCTGCACGATCGTCACCTTGGTGTTCTCGGACAGCCGCGACGCACCGTCGATCACCACCCTCTCGCCCGGCTTTACCCCCTCGGTGATGATGCTCGCCTGCGCATCCTCATGCCCGACGTCGACATTGCGCCGCGTCGTCGAGTTATCCGCGTTCACCACGTACACGAACGAACTATGCGGCCCGCGCTGCACGGCGGCTGGCGGCACCACAACAGCATTCTTCGCGGTATCCACCTGAACCTGCACGCCGACAAAGGCGCCAGGCCAGAGGCGATTGTCGGCATTGGGAAACGTCGCCTTCAACTTGATGGTGCCCGTCGTCGGATCGACCTGATTGTCCAGCACCGCCAGCGTGCCGGTATCGAGCAGGCCAGTCTGGCTGCCCGTGGCGCCTTGCGCGTAGGCCAGCACCTTTGCGGCGCCTTGGCTCATCGCCTTGGTCACCTGCGCGAGCGTTTGCTGTGGCAAGGTGAACAGCACCGAAATCGGCTGCAACTGCGTGATCACCACCAGGCCGGTGGTGTCCGACGCATGCACGATATTGCCGGCATCGACCTGGCGCATTCCGGTGCGGCCGTCGATCGGCGAGCTGATCGTTGTGTAGCTGAGTTGCGTCCGGGTGTTGTCGATCTGCGCCTGGTCCTGTTTCACCAGTGCCTCGTCCTGGGCCACCTGCGCGCGCGCCGTATCGGCCTGCTGCGTGGAAGCGTAGTTGTTCGCCACCAGTTTCGTGTATCGCGCGAGATCGAGCCGTGCGTTGGCAAGCTGCGCCTCGTCCTGTGCCTTCTTCGCCACCGCCTGATCGAGCGCCGCCTGATAGGTGCGCGGATCGATCTGCGCCAACAGGTCGCCCTTCTTCACAGCCTGGCCCTCGGCTAAAATTCACCGCGAGAAGCGGCCCGTCGACCATCGGCTTTATCGTCACGGTGTTGAACGCCTGCACGGTGCCGAGCGCGTCCAGAAAGATCGGCACATCCTGCTGTGCAGCCGTCGCGACGAGCACCGGGATCGGCTGGTTGGCATCGCGATCGCGTGCCGTCTGGCCTCCTGAACCGGCCGGCCAGAACCAGATCGCGTAGCCGATGCCGGCGATGACCAGCAGGCACGGCAGCGCCATCAGCCAGCGGCGCGACCGGGCGCGCGTTGCCAGATCGGTCGGCTCGCGCGTCAGAGTGTCCATGGCGAGCCTCGATGCATCAACGAATGTTGCCTCCCACCGGCAAGGCCAATCCGCCCGGCACCAAGCCCGGTTTCAGGCCAGGAAATTGGTCCTCTATCGGTCCTGACGGCTCGACCCAGCCGCCGCCAAGCGCCTTGTAGAGACTGAGCAGCGCCTGGACGCGTGCCAGTCGCACCTGGACGAGAAGATCTTCGTCGCCGAACAGTGTGGTCTCCGCCTGCAGCACCGTGGTCACATCGACGGTCCCGGCCTGCATCTGGGCCTGGGCGATATTGGCAGCGTTGCGCGCTGTGGCAACCGCCTGACGCTGCAACGCCTCCTGCTCGGTGGTGAATCGCCAGGCGGTCAGCGCGTTCTCCACGTCGGTGAAGGACTGCACCACCGCCTTGCGATAGTCGGCGACAAGTTCCTGGTATCGGCCCTTGGACAGCTCGAGCTGGCCGCGCAGCAGTCCGCCGTCGAACAGCGGCTGGGTCAGTCCTGCCGCGGCCGACACGAAGAAGCCGCCAGGACCGAACAACCCAGTCAACGCCGCCGCCTGGTAGCCGGCCTGCCCGGTAAGCTGGATTGTCGGAAAGAAAGCCGCGCGCGCCGCCTGGATGTTGAAATTCGCCGCGACGAGCTGCGCCTCGGCCTCGGCCACGTCGGGTCGGCGCGCCAGCAGACTGGATGGCAGGCCAGGCGCCACCAGCGGCAGCGACAGCGTATCGAGTGAGCCGGGCCGCACGTCGATCGCCTCCGGTGGGCGCCCGACCAGGATGCCCAGACCAATCAGCTCCTGCTCAAGCTGATTGCGCAGGTTGGGGATGTTGGCCCGCTCGCCCGCCACCAGCGCTTCCTGCTGGGCGACGTCGAGCGCGGTCGCGGTGCCGGCATCAAGCCGGCCGCGGATCACCGCCAGCGTCTGCTCGGCACTCGCCAGATTGCTATGCGCGACGACGAGGCGGTCGGCCAGCGCCAATGCGGTGAACCAGGTATTGGCGACATTGGTCACCACGGTCAGCGCGACCACCTGCTGGTCGAAGCGGCTGAACACGGCGCTTGCCTTGGCCGACTGAAAGCCGGCCAGATTGTGGTCCCAGAAATCGACCTCGTAGGCGACGTTCAGGCCGAGGTCATAGAAGTGTGTATCGATCGTTCGCGAGCCGCCCGACCCGGTGACGAAAGTCGTGCCTGTCGTTCTGCCGCGTGAGGCGCTGGACGAGATGCCGGAATGCTGCCAGCTCGCGTTGCCGGTGACATTCGTGGTGGGCAGCATGGGGGCGCCGGCAATGCGTACCTGGGCATCGGCCTGTCGCACCCGCGCGATAGCCGCCGCTATATCGAAATTCTGCGCACGCGCCTGCTCGATCAGCGCGTCCAGGTCAGCCGAATTGAAGCCGCGCCACCAATCATCGGAAGGCCAGGCTGCCGCCCCCGTGGCCTCGGTGGCGCGGAACTGCACCGGCATCTCAACCTCGGGCCTCTGATAATCTGGCCCGAGATCGCATGCTCCAAGCACCAAAGCCAGCGGCAAGGTGTTGCGAAACAGCCGGCGAATCATGGCGTGGCCATTGCGGGCTTTCTATCGAGCCAACCACTATCGTCAATGCCCCGCACGGGTGGAGGCGCGTCAGGTGGCGATTACTCGATTGGTTTGGGTCTTAAGGACTGATTGTCATCCCGTAACTGAACTTCCACTACGATGTGATGCAGTGGTGGCATTGGGTCTTGATGGTCACTGGGGCGTGGTTCGATCTCGCGGTGATCACCGGCGGACTATGGATTGTCGTCAGGCGCGTGGCGCGCAGGCGGGATGCCCAAGCGGAGCGCCAGAAGGCCAGGGACGTTCATGGCGCGGCGTAACGTTGCGCGGCCCTGGGAGGCCAAACTACCTCGCCGCGACGTAGCCCAGCCCCGCACCTACCAACGCTCCGACCGCAGCGCGCGTGGTCATGAATGCGCCCCAGCCCCAGCCAATCGCGGCTGGTGCTGCCGCCACCGTGCCTGGTGTCGCCACGACCGCTCCGGTTGGAACGATGACCGGCCAGAGCAGTGCGGCAACCGTCGCGCCCGCCGCCGCGCCAACCACGACAGGCACCAGATAGCCGCCGGACGACCCAACGGGTACCGGCTGTGCAGCAGCAGGGCGGGTCAACGCTGGCGTGCAGACCATGACCGTGGAACCGAGGGCAACAGCCACTACGAGAGATTTCATCCGCCATCTCCGGTTGCAAGGCGGAATAGCAGACATATCATTCCGTGTCGACAACACAATAAGAGTGCCCAGCTGCAGCCCGTGGTTGCCAGTTTTGGCAGAACCTACTGATGTCCGGCGGCGGCGAGGATGCGCTGCGCCAGTTTCCAGTGCGGCCGGTCGATCATCTTGCCGTCGAGCGCGAACACGCCGGCATCCGGGTTGGCGATGAAGGCCGCGTTCACCCGCTCGGCCCAGCGGATGCGCTCTGGCGAGGGAGTGAAGGCGGCATTCACAATGTCGATCTGCGCCGGATGGATCAGGATCTTGCCGGCGAAGCCGTCCGCTTCGGCCGCCGCCGCTTCGCGCCGCAGGCCAGCGGGGTCGCCGTGATCCGGATAGGGCGTGTCGATCGCCGGGACGCCCAGAGCGCCGGCAGCCACCAATGTCTGGGCGCGCGCCAGAACGACGGGCGCCGGATAGGAGCCGTCCGGATGGCGGGGCGAAATGCCGAGATCGGCCGAGAGGTCTTCAGCGCCAAAGCAGATCGCCAGCAGGCGGGACGCCACACCGCCATAAGCACCCAGGTTGAACACCGAACCGGCAGTCTCGGTAACGATAGCCACGACGCCGGTGCTGCCGACCGGGGTGCCGGCGGCCGCCTCCAGCGCTTCGAGGTGGTGACCAAGCGTGGCGAGGTCCTCCGGCCCGCTGCACTTCGGCAGCATTACCCCCGCCGGTCGTGCCGGAACGACGGCGGCAAGATCGTCCAGGTACCATGGCGTGCCGGGCGGATTGACCCGCACGATCAGTCCGCGGCCGGGATGCCCGCGCACCACATCGGGCACCATGGCACGCGCCGTCGGTTTCGCTGGCGCAGCGACAGAATCCTCGAGATCGAGGATCACGGCGTCGGCAGTCGAGGCGATCGCCTTGGTCATTTTTCGTTCGGAATCGCCAGGTGCGAACAACGGACTGCGCAATCGCATGCGGATGACCTCGCGCTTCAAAAGGGCGGCAATCTTGCGCCCCCGGCAACGATATGCAATCAGCGACGGCACAGGGGACTTTGTTGAAGGAGACGTCCGGGGGTGAACAACACCATCCTGGAAACCATGCACTTGACCCGAGAGTTCGGCGGTTTCGTCGCGGTGGACGATGTTTCGTTGACCGTGCGGGCCGGGACGATCCATGCGCTGATCGGTCCGAATGGTGCCGGCAAGACCACCTGTTTCAATCTGCTGACCGCGTTCCTGCCGCCGACCCGCGGCACGATCCGTTTCAAGGATCGCGACATCACCGGAATGAAGCCGGCGCAGGTGGCGCGGCTCGGCCTGGTGCGCAGCTTCCAGATCTCCGCGGTATTTCCCCACCTGACGGCGCTGGAGAACGTGCGGCTCGCGCTGCAGCGCGGCGCGCGGCGCCAGCTTCGACTTCTGGCGATCCGAGAAGGCGCTGCAGGTCATACGACGACAGGGCGCGCGAACTGCTGTTCGATGTCGGCCTGACCGGCGAGGCCGACACCGTGGTGACGCAGCTGCCCTACGGCCAGAAGCGGGCGCTGGAGATCGCCACCACGCTGGCGCTGGATCCCGAGGTGATGCTGCTCGACGAACCCACCGCGGGCATGGGCCATGGCGATGTGGAGCGCGATCGTCGAACTGATCCGCCGCGTGCGCGGAGGACGCACCATCCTGATGGTCGAGCACAACCTGTCGGTTGTGGAAGGCCTGTGCGACATCATTACTGTGCTGACGCGTGGCCGCAGTGCTGGCGGAGGGCGACTATGCCACCGTATCGAGTAATCCCGAAGTGATCGCCGCCTATCTGGGGACGCCGCATGCTTGAGGTGAAGGGCCTCAACGCCTGGTATGGCGAAAGCCACATCCTGCATGGCGTCGATTTCGAGGTGCGCGAAGGCGAGGTGGTCACGCTGCTAGGTCGCAACGGCGCCGGCAAGACCACGACGATGAAGTCGATCATGGGCCTGGTGCCGCGTCGCGAGGGCAGCATCGTGTTTCGCGGCCGTGAAACCGTGCGCCTGATGCCCAATCAGGTCGCGCGTGCCGGCATCGCATTCTGCCCGGAGGAGCGCGGCATCTTCGGCTCGCTGAGCGTGACCGAGAACCTGCTGCTGCCGCCGGTCGTGGCACCGGGCGGCCTCGATGTGGATACTATCTACGCGCTGTTTCCCAACCTGAAGGAGCGCGCACGCACCGCGCATGGCACGCGGCTGTCCGGCGGCGAACAGCAGATGCTGGCGATCGCGCGTATCCTGCGCACTGGCGCGAAGCTGCTGCTCCTGGACGAACCGACCGAGGGGCTGGCGCCGGTGATCGTGCAGCAGATCGGTCGTACGGTCCGCGAGATCAAGCAGCGGGGCTTTACCGTTCTGCTGGTTGAGCAGAACTTCCGCTTCGCCCAGACGGTGGCCGACCGGCACTATGTCATGGAGCACGGCCAGGTGATCGACATGATCCCGAACCATCGGCTCGAGGCCAGCATGGACAAGCTCCACGAGTACCTGGGAGTCTGAATGACGTGACGAGGGGAAGAGTCTGGATCGGTGGATTCAACCACTGACGGAAACCCGATCCACCACTGATAAGGATATCGACCATGACCATCTCCCGCCGCACTCTGCTCGGCACGGCAACTGCCGCGGCCGCCATGCCGCTTGTGCGCCCCCGCGCGCAGGGTGCGCCAACCATCAAGATCGGCGTGCTGAACGACATGTCGGGCCCTTACATGAACACCGGTGGCCCGACCTCGATCGTGTGCGCCAAGCAGGCGCTGGAGGATTTCGGCGTCGCAGGCAAAGGCCTCAACGTCGAGGTGATCAACGCCGATCACCAGAACAAGCCCGACCTTGCCGTGTCGATCGCGCGCCAGTGGTTCGACCGCGACGGGGTGGACATGCTGCTCGACGTGCCGACGTCGTCGGTGGCACTCGCCGTGCAGTCGGTCGTGCGCGAGAAGAACAAGGTCTACCTCAACTCCGGTGCCGCTTCGTCCGATCTGACCGGCAAATCGTGCTCGCCCAACTTCATCCACTGGACCTACGACACCTACATGCTCGCGCGCTCGACCGGCGGGGCGATGGTGAAGGCGGGCGGCGATTCCTGGTACTTCCTCACCGCCGACTACGCGTTCGGCAAGCAGTTGCAGGCCGACACCAGCGCGCTCGTGCAGGCCTCGGGCGGCAAGGTGCTCGGTTCCTCGCCGTATCCGTTCCCCGGCACCTCCGATTTCTCGTCGTTCCTGGTGCAGGCGCAGTCCAGCCGCGCCAAGGTGCTGGGTCTGTGCAACGCCGGCGCCGATACGGTCAACTCGATCAAGCAGGCACGCGAATTCGGCGTCAACCAGACGATGAAGGTCGCCGCCCTGCTGATGTTCGTCACCGACGTGCACGCACTCGGGCTGGACGTGTCGCAGGGGCTGAACCTGACTGAAAGCTTCTATTGGGACCTGAATGACCGCACGCGCGCCTTCACCAATCGGGTGAAGTCGAAGACGCCGAACAACTGGCCGAACATGGTGCACGCCGGCTGCTATTCGGCGACGCTGCATTACCTGAAGACCGTCGCCGACATGGGGGCCGCGGAAGCGAAGAAGGACGGCGCCGCGACTGTGGCGCGCATGAAGAAGATGCCGGTCGAAGATGACTGCTTCGGCAAGACCACGATCCGCGAGGACGGCCGCAATCTAACTCCGGCCTTCCTGTTCGAGGTGAAGCAGCCGTCCGACAGCAAAGGCCCGTGGGATTACTACAAGCTGGTCGCGACCACGCCTGGCGACCAGGCATATCGACCCCTCAGCGAAGGCCACTGCGGGTTTATCGGCAAGGCCTGAGCGAAGGCGGGTCGGGGAGGCAAAACAATGATCATGATCTTCGGCATCCCTGGCCCGCTGCTGTTCGGCCAGCTTCTGCTCGGGCTGATCAATGGCGCCTTCTACGCGATGCTGTCGATGGGACTCGCGATCATCTTCGGCATGCTGAACATCATCAACTTCGCGCACGGCGCGCTGTTCATGATGGGCGCGTTCGCCTCCTGGATGCTGCTGCAATACGCCGGCATCGGCTACTTCCCCTCGCTGATCCTGGCGCCGATCATCATCGGGGCGTTCGGTGTCGTGCTGGAGCGCACGATCATCAGCCGCCTCTACCATCTGGACCATCTGTACGGGCTTCTGCTGACCTTCGGGCTGGCGCTGGTGATCCAGGGCCTGTTCCGCAACTACTACGGCAGTTCCGGTCTGCCCTATCAGATCCCCGCCATCCTGAGTGGCGCCACGGACCTCGGCTTCATGTTCCTGCCGAACTATCGCGGCTGGGTCGTGCTCGCCGCGTTGGTGGTTTGCCTCGCCACCTGGGCCATCATCGAAAAGACACCGCTCGGCGCCACCCTGCGCGCGGCGACCGAGAACGCGCCGCTGGTGCAGGCGTTCGGCGTGAATGTGCCGCGGGTGATCACGCTGACCTATGGCGGCGGCGTGGCGCTCGCCGCCTTTGCCGGCGTGCTGGCCGCGCCGATCTATTCGGTAAACCCCAACATGGGCGACAACTTCATCAACACGGTGTTTGCGGTGGTGGTGATCGGCGGCATGGGCTCGATCATGGGCTCCATCATCACAGGCTTCGGGCTCGGCGTGATCGAGGGTCTCACCAAGGTGTTCTACCCGCAGGCCTCGGCCACCGTGGTGTTCCTGGTCATGGTGATCGTGCTGCTCACCCTGCCGCATGGCCTGTTTGGAAGGCGCGCCTGATGTTCGGTTTCTCCCGCTCGCAGCAGATCGCCTTCCTGGTGATGCTGGCGCTGATCGTCGTCTGTCCGTTCGTGCTGTATCCCGTGTTCCTGATGCGGGTGTTGTGCGTGGCGCTGTTCGCCTGCGCGTTCAATCTGATGATCGGCTATGTCGGCCTGCTGTCGTTCGGCCATGCGGCGTTCTTCGGCATGGGCAGCTTATATCGCCGCCTGGACCATGAAGTTCTGGCATGTCGATGCGGCGATCGCGATCATCCTCGGCGGCGCGACCGGTGCGGTACTGGGCCTGTGCCTTGGCTATCTGGCGATCCGCCGCTCCGGCATCTACTTCGCCATGATCACGCTGGCGCTGGCGCAGATGGTATATTTCTTCTGCGTCGAGGCGCCGTTCACCGGCGGCGAGGACGGCATCCAGCAGGTGCCGCGCGGCTATCTGTTCGGCGTCATCTCGCTCGACAACGACATGGCGATGTACTGGCTGGTGGCGGCGGTGTTCATCGGCGGCTTCCTGCTGATCCACCGCATCATCCACTCGCCGTTCGGCCAGGTGCTGAAGGCGATCCGCGAGAACGAACCGCGCGCCACTTCGCTCGGCTATCGCACCGACGACTACAAGCTGATCGCGTTCGTGCTGTCCACGCATGCTGGCGGGTGTGGCCGGCGGCACCAAGGCGCTGGTGTTCGGCATCGCCACGCTGACCGACGTGCACTACTCGACGTCAGGCGAGGTCGTGCTGACCACGCTGCTTGGCGGCCTCGGCACGGTATTCGGGCCGGTGATGGGCGCAGTGCTGGTGACCACGATGGAGAACTACCTGGCGCAGTTCGGGCAGTGGGTGACTGTGACGCAGGGCGCGATCTTCGTGATCTGCGTGCTGGCGTTCCGCCGCGGCGTGATCGGCGAGATCGGCGGCGCGTTGCGCCTGGCGCTGTAACCCGTCAGCCGGATTGCCCGGCAACAGCAATGATCCGTGGCCCGTCCCAGATTCCCAGGCAGACCCGCTCGCCGCCGCAGTCCAGCATCAGGTAGGGATCGAGCACGATCTCCTCCTGCAGCAACTCCCCGAGGATCAGCGTCGATCCGATCGCATCGCGTTGCAGGTCACGCGCGAGAAGCGCAATCCGTCTCGGGCACGCCGAGTGCGAGCAGCCCTTCCGCCGCCACGACCCGCTCCTCCCAATTGGCCCCTGCGCTCACCCGGAACACGCCGAATACGATCAGCAGCGCCATCACGCCGAGCCAGAACAGGCTGAGCCAGGACGGCACCAAGGAATTGGCCAAAGTGCGGTTGGCAAGACCGCCGCTCAACGCCATGCAGAACACGGAACCCATCAGTCCCACCGGCAACCAGGTCTGATGCTGATGCCAGAAGCTCGGCGCGAATTGTTCGAGCTGCGACTGCTTGTGCGCCTCCAGCGCCTGCAACGGCACCGGCGACACACCGTGGTCGTCGAGGACTTCGGCCAATAATCTTGGTCGTGGCGGGGCGATCAGTGCATCGAACGGCATCTCTTGTGCCCCCTAGCAGCGGTAGTTGGCGCCCTTGCGATCGATGGTGCGCACGAGGCCCTGCCATTCCGCGCGACCGTATTCCGGCGTGTTGCGCCGTTTCTGCATTCGCTCCGCCGCCTTGCCTACGACGTGGTCGTCGATCTCCACGGCCGGCGCACCAAGGGTACGGGCAATAAGCTCAAGCTCGCAGGCGCGCTCCAGACCGTACATGCGGAAGAACGTACCATGAACCGTCGGTCCATGTGTCAACAGACCGTGGTTGAGCAACACCACGTGACTGCCGTGCTTGCAGGTGCGGCCAAGCGCCTCGCACTCCTCCGGTGACGCAGGTACGCCATACTCATGATAGGCGATATCGTCGTAGACCTGCAGTGCGTCCTGGCTGATCGGGCGCAGACCATGCTCCAACAGCGAGATTCCGGCGCCAGCACGGGTGTGCGTGTGCATCACACACATCGCGTCCGGGCGTGCCTTGTAGACACCGCTGTGGATGGTGAAGCCGGCATTGTTGAACCTGCCGCCTTCGCTGAAGACCTTGCCGTCCATATCCATCTTGACCAGACTCGACGCGGTGATCTCATCGAACATCTCGCCGTAGTTATTGATCAGGAAGGTGTTCGGTTCGTCTGGGATGCGCGCTGACATGTGGGTATTGATCAGGTCGGTCCAACCAAGGTGATTGACCACATGATACAGCGCGGCAAGTTCACAGCGTGTCTGCCACTCGATGTCGGTCATGCTGGTCTTCGGCAGCTGCAGCGCTGCTGACATTCGGTCTCTCCATTAACGTTCGTCCCGGCGGGCGCCCCGGCGCCATGCCTATCCTGTGGGAGTTGTCGCTGGTCCGCAACCGGGGTGCCGTCCAGGTCTTGTTGGCGCCATTCGCACTCGCCAGCCGCAGGCGGTATTCTCGTGACCGCGAAGTTGAGTTTAGGTTGCCCGGCGCGATCCTGTTATGGCGCATCGCTGAGGAGGGAGGCGTTTGATTCGTACCCGCGCCGCACGGTGGGTGGCCGTGTGCCTTTTGCCATTGTTGTTCGCCAGTTCTGCGCTGGCGCAGACGCGAGTCGCCCCCCCGTCAGCTGGCCGGGCTGCGCCGCCGCCAGCCGCGCGGACTGCGCCGGCGCCTGGTGCCGTGCGCGCCGGTGGCACGATCGCCACGATCAAGGTCGAGGGCAATCAGCGAATCGAGACCGGGACGATCCTCTCCTACATGCTGGTACAGCCAGGCGATCCGTTCGATCCTGACCGGCTGGATCGCAGCCTGAAGACCCTCTACGCGACCGGCCTCTTTCAGGATGTCCGGCTCAATCGCGACGGCGACACGCTGGTGGTGCGCGTGGTCGAGAATCCGTTGGTCAACCGCGTCGCCTTCGAGGGCAATCACAAGTTGACCGACGATCAGCTTCGTCCGGAGATGCAGCTCAAGCCGCGCGCCGTGTTCACGCCGGCGCTGGCGGAGCAGGACCGCCAGCACATCCTCGATCTGTACGCCAGGCGCGGCTATTACAATGCGCGGGTCGATCCGCAGGTCATTCGGCTCGGTGAGAACCGTGTCGACGTGGTCTACCAGATCAACGATGGCAGCGTGACGCTGATCAGCAAGATCGTGTTCGTCGGGAACCATGAATTCAGCGAGGACCGGCTGTCCGAGGTGATCAACAGCCGCGAGGAACGTTGGTGGCGTTTTCTCTCCACGTCCGACGAATACGCTCCGGAGCGGTTGAACTTCGATAAGGAATTGCTGCGGCGCTTCTATCTGAAGAACGGCTACATCGATTTCGAGGTGAAGGACGCGAAATCCGAGCTGGCGCCCGATCGCTCCGGTTTCTTCCTCACCTTCACGATCAGCGAGGGCGATCGCTTCAAGGTCGGCAAGATCACCATCAACTCGCAGCTGCGCAACCTCAACGGAGACGCTTTGCGGGGCAATCTGCAGATCGACTCGGGCGATTGGTATGATGGCGATGCCGTCGGCCGCAGCGTCGATGCGATGGAACTCGATGTTCACAATCGCGGCTATGCCTTCGTCGAGGTGAAACCGCGGATTGTCCGCGACCCCGCGAAGCACACCGTCGACCTGATCTTCGATGTGGGCGAAGGCCCGCGTGTCTATGTCGAGCGGATCGATATCGTCGGCAACACACGCACCAAGGACAAGGTGATCCGCCGAGAGTTCCGCTTGGCCGAGGGCGACGCGTTCAGCGCTGAGGCGGTGCGCCGGTCGCGGCAGCGGCTGCAGGACCTCAACTACTTCAACAATGTCCAAATCAACACCACGCCTGGATCGACGCCGGACAAGGCAGTGCTGACCGCCTCGGTCGAGGAAAAGGCAACCGGCGAACTCACGGTCGGCGGCGGCTACTCGACGGATGCCGGCGCGTTGCTCGATATCGGCCTGAGCGAGCGCAATCTGGTCGGCACCGGTATCAGCGCCGGCATCAACGGCGTGCTGGCACAGAAGCGCAGTTCGGTCACCGCATCGATCACGGATCCCTACTTCCTCGACCGCAATCTGGTCGCTGGCGGCGATGTGTTCCTGATCCAGACCAACTATCTCGGCACCGAGCCGTATGACGAGAAGCGTGTTGGCTTTGATATCCGCGCTGGCTATGATTTCAATGAGTATCTGCGCCAGGTCTGGAGCTACTCGCTGGTCGGACGAACAGTGTTCAACGTCGCGACCAACGCCAGCTTCTTCATCAAGCAGGAGCAGGGCTACACGCTGCTCTCCCAGGTAAGCCAGGCGATGACCTACGACCATCGGGACAGCAAGGTCGATCCCCACTCAGGCTATCTTGTCTCGCTTGGCAACGACGTCGCCGGCCTGGGCGGCAATGCACAATTCGTTCGCACGAACATCAACGGCCAGTACTTCATCCCATTGGACCGGTTCACCGGCAACAGTGATTGGGGCGTCGCAGTGACGGGAAGTTTCGGCTACCTGTGGAACGAAGGGCAACAGGAGCAGATCATCGACCGCTTCTTCCTGGGTGGCGACAACCTGCGCGGGTTTCAGATCGGTGGCGCGGGTCCACACGATGCGGTGACTGGCGACCCGGTGGGAGGTCGGATGATCTGGACACAGTCGACCGAACTGCACTATCCGCTGCCGATCTCGGCAGACATTGGGCTGTCCGGTCGCGCCTTCGTCGATGTGGGCGGCCTGACCCAGGCGAGCTTCCAGGACCAGTCGACCTGCCGGGAGGCGACTGGGGCGCCATGCGTGATCGTTGCGTCCCCGACGCCGCGTGTTGGCATCGGTGTCGGGCTGTCCTGGCATACTCAGTTCGGTTTGCTAAACGTTGACTTGACCCCGTTCGTGATCAAGCAACCGCACGACCAGACGCAGATCTTCCGCTTCGGCTTTGGTACGAGGTTCTAGTGTTATCATACCGCTTCTTCGCGGCAGCCGCATTGGCGGCTGCCGCTCTGTCGGCTTACACGCCGAAGACCTCGGCGCAGCAGAATCAGCAATGGTTCGTCCCGAACCAGCCACGCGCCGCGGCGCCGCGGCCGGCCGCGCCACGTCCGACGCCCACGGCGCAGCCTGGGGAGGCACCGGGCGCCGGCCTCGTGCCGGAAGGCGCCGTGCCTGGCGTCGAGGGGCAGTCTCCGCAGGTTCAGGTGCAACTTCCGCCGCCGCCCGAGGTGCCCCCGCTTCCGAAAGGCCCAACCCCGCCGGCCGCCATTGTCGGCGTGCTATCGGTCGCAGACGTGATGCGGGCTTCCACCGCCTTTCAGCAGGCGGACAAGGAGTTCGTCTCACGGCGTCAAAAGCTGAACGAGGACGCCCAGAAAGAGCAGGTTACTCTGCGCGATCTGGGTCAGGGCTTGGCCAACGAGCGCAGCAAGCTCACGCCGGAGCAGATCCGCACCCGTGAGAAGGACCTCCAGGACCGGATCGCCGAGTCACGGCGCGTGTTCGGCGAGCGCAACCGTATCATCCAGGAGGCCAGCCAGTACGTGATGGCACAGATCGACCGCGCAACCGAAATGGTGACGCAACAGGTGGCGATCAGCCGCGGCATCAACCTGGTTCTGAACCGCGCCCAGATCCTCGGGACCGTCAACGAATTCGACCTGACACCCGCGGTCGTCGAGGACCTGAACAAGGTGCTTGCGGCAGTGACGATCCCGCCGGATGGCGTATCGCCGGTGGCAATGAAGCCGGCGGAGGGTGCCACCCCGGTAAGCGAGCAGCAGCCGTCGACATCCCCGGCCAAGCCCTCCGCGAAGCCGCCAGCCACCCCTCCGGCAGCGCAGCAACAGCACCGTTGAGCTGCCGTCAGGACCGCGCGCATGGATTGGCCGCCGATCGCCGGAGATCCCCGGTTCTTCGACCGAAGCGGCCCGCATAGTCTCGCGGCAGTCTCCGATGCGGCGCAGACGAAGGCGCCGCCGGGGAGCCTTACGCTGACTGGCGTGGCACCCCTGCAAACGGCGGGGCCGGGCGACGTGAGCTTTCTCGACAATCGCAAGTATGCCGCTGCGTTGGCCGAGACGCGGGCCGGCGCTGCGATCGTGCATCCCGACATGGCCGACCGCGTGCCGCCGACCGCCGTCGCCATTGCCGCGGCTGAACCCTACGTTGCCTGGGCGCGCGTTGCCGCACTGTTCCATCCAATGCCACCGGTGCGGCCTGGTGTGCATCCGTCCGCCGTTGTGGCTGCTGACGCTTCGATCGATCCAGACGCGGAGATCGGACCGCTGGCCGTGATCAATGCGCGGGCTCAGATCGGGCCTCGCTGCCTCGTCGATGCAGGCGCCTTCATCGGCGCCGGCGTGGTATTGGGTGCTGACTGTCGTATCGGCGCCCACGCCTCGCTCAGCCACGCGCTGCTTGGCGACCGCGTGGTCGTGTATCCCGGCGCTCGTATCGGCCAGGCCGGATTTGGCTTCGCAGCGACCGGCAAGGAGTATCTGAGTGTGCCGCAACTTGGCCGTGTGGTGCTCGAGGATGATGTGGAGGTCGGCGCCAACACCACCATCGATCGCGGCTCACTGCGGGACACGCGTATCGGGGCAGGTTCGCGCCTCGACAACCTGGTGCAGATCGGGCACAACGTCAGCCTTGGGCGCGGCTGCGTGATCGTTGCGCAAGTTGGCATTTCCGGTTCCACGATCCTGGAAGATCACGTCATGGTCGGTGGCCAGGCGGGTCTTACGGGTCATCTGCGGATCGGGCGCCGCGCGCGTATCGGGGCGCAGGCCGGCGTCATGTCGGATGTGCCGCCCGGCGCAGATGTGGTTGGCAGCCCGGCACAGCCGGTGCGCGAGTTCTTCCGCCACGTCGCCGTGCTGCGGCGATTGGTGCGTGAGGCGACCGCCAAACGGTCGAAGGACAAGACGGCGGGGACGGAGACAGATACGGACTGAGCGTCATGGATTTGCCCGCAACTGAGGCAGTTTCGTCCGACGCCACGATCGACGTGGTCGATATCGCGCGCATCATGCACGCGATTCCGCACCGCTATCCGTTTCTGCTGATCGATCGGGTGGTTGACGTCGTGCATAATCGTTCCGCTATCGGCATCAAGAACGTTTCGGTCAATGAGTTGTTCTTCGCGGGCCATTTCCCGGACCATCCCGTGATGCCGGGCGTGTTGATCATCGAGAGTATGGCGCAGACCGCCGCGGTACTGGTGGTGGAGACGCTAGGCCCCGATGCTGCCGGCAAGCTGGTGTATTTCATGTCCATTGAGGGCGCCAAGTTCCGCCGACCGGTGGTACCAGGCGACCAGTTGCGTATCCACGTGACCAAAGAACGCAATCGCGGCAACGTCTGGAAGTTCCACGCCGTCGCTCGGGTGGATGGGGTGTCGGTGGCCGAGGCAACCTATGCGGCGATGATCATGGATCGCACCCCGCCGTCCTGATGCGCTGCCGCAATCGCGCCAAAATCTTCGGTGAAACAAGCGGTTACAAGCTGATCATGGAAATATGGGGCAACAATGATTGAGTTGGTCCGCGAAGTGCCCCGGTCTAGCTTCCGCAGTCGTTCCTGCCAGTGAGACACGCCAGAATGGATGCCATGCCCGACACGATTGCGCTGCGGCCGGTTGGTGCTGTCGTCCATCCGACGGCACTCGTCGCGCGTGGTGCCGAGTTGGGCAGGGGCGTGCGGATCGGTCCCTACTGCACGGTCGGTGCCGACGCGGTCATCGAGGATCGCGCCCAACTGGTGTCACATGTTGTTGTGGATGGGCATACCCGGATCGGTCCCGACGTGGTGCTGTATCCGTTCTGCACCGTCGGGCTCGCGCCGCAGGATCTGAAATATGCCGGCCAGCCGACGCGCTGCGAGATCGGCGCCCGCACCCAGGTTCGCGAGCACTGCACGATCCATCGTGGCAGCGTCTCCGGCAAGGGCATTACGCGGGTGGGCGCCGACTGCCTGCTGATGGCGGTGGCACATGTCGCGCATGACTGCACGCTGGGCGACAATGTGATTGTCGCCAACAACGTGGTCATGGGTGGCCATGTATCGATCGCGGACCATGCGGTGATCGGCGGCGCGGCGGCGATCCACCAGTTCGTGCGCATCGGCCGCGCGGCGATGATCGGCGGCGTGTCTGGCGTCGAGGGAGACGTTATCCCGTTCGGCAGCGTGATCGGCAATCGTGCTCGGCTGGCAGGACTGAACGTCGTCGGCCTGAAGCGTCGCGGCTTCGACAAGGCGCAGATCCAGTTGCTGCACAATGCCTTCCGCGACCTGTTCCGGCGCGAGGGCGTGTTTGCGCAACGGCTCGCCGCCGCGCGTGCGCACTACGGCGACGAGGCGCTGGTGGCCGAGGTCCTGGCGTTCATCGACGCGCCAAGCCACCGGGGCCTGATCCGCGCGGAATAGCCGGTGGCGGCGGAGCGCCGGGTTCTCGGCATCGTCGCGGGCGGAGGACAGTTGCCGGGTCAGGTGGCGGCTGCGGCGCGGGCGGCCGGGCGCCGTGTGTTCCTGGTCGGGTTGGAGGGCTTCGCCGAGCCGGCGGTGCTCGCGCCCTGGCCGCACGAGATGGTGCGCATTCTTGCCGCCGGCCGGATCATTGCAGCGCTGCGCGAGCACGGCTGCCAGGATCTCGTTCTGGTCGGGCCGGTACGGCGGCCCTCGCTGCTCGATCTGCGGCCGGATGCCGAGGCCGCCCGTATTCTGGCCCGCATCGGTCGCGCCGCATTCGCCGGTGATGATGGCCTGCTGGCTGCTGTCATCAGGATCCTCGCCGAGGAGGGATTCCGCGTACTCGGCGCCCACGAGATCCTGAACGAGGCGCTGGGTCCCGCTGGGAGGCTGTCCCAGGCTGCCCCCGATGCGGTGGCAATGGCGGACATTCGCCGCGGCATCGCCGTTGCCAAAGCGCTCGGTGCGATCGATGTCGGGCAGGGCTGCGTGGTACAGCAGGGGATCGTGCTGGCGGTCGAGGCGGCCGAGGGCACCGACGCGATGCTGGCGCGCTGCGCGTCATTGGCGCGGCCGGGACGCGGTGGTGTGCTCGTGAAGCTGGTCAAGCCAGGGCAGGATCGCCGCACCGATCTGCCCACCATCGGACCCGAGACGTTGCGCGGTGCGACGGCGGCCGGTCTGCGGGGGGTTGCCTTCGAGGCCGGAGGTACCATTCTGGCGGAGCGCGACGCCGCGATCGCAGCGGCGGACGAGGCCGGGCTGTTTCTGTTGGGTCTGAGTCCGGATGAGCTGTCCGAGAGGGGAGAGAACACATGAGCCGCTATCTGCACACCATGCTGCGCGTCGGCGACCTGGATCGCAGCATCGGATTCTATTCAAAGGCATTCGGCATGAAGGAATTGCGCCGGCGGGACGTGCCGGACGGCAAGTACACCTTGGCCTTCGTCGGCTACGGCGACGAGGACAGCAATACGGCGATCGAGCTGACCTACAACTATGGCGTCGAGAAGTACGAGATGGGCGGCGCCTTCGGCCATCTGGCGATCGGCGTGCCCGACGTGGCAGCAGCGTGCGATATCGCGGCCAAGGCCGGCGGCACAGTCACCCGCCCGGCCGGTCCAGTGAAGTTCGGCACCACCATCATCGCCTTCGTCAAGGATCCGGACGGCTACATGATCGAACTGGTGCAGCGGCCGTGACCCGCGCGTTCATCGGCTGGCGTCAAGCGCCGCCTGGAGCATCCAGGCGGCCGCCATCCGGTCAACCGCCGCGGCGCGTTTGCGGCGGCTGAGATCAGCCTCGCCGACCAGGAAGCGATTGACCGCCGCGGTCGACAGTCGCTCGTCCCACAGTGCGACCGGCAACTGGGTCGCGTCGGCCAGCGCCAGCGCCCAGTCCCGCGCCGCCTGGGCCGCCGGCCCCACCGACCCGTCCATCGATAACGGCAGTCCTACCACCAGACCGCCGGCGCCTTCCTTGCGGGCGATGGCGACGATCTCGGCCGCAGTGTCACGCAGCTTGCCTCGCTTGACGCTGCCATAGGGCGACGCCAGCGACAGGCCGACATCCGACAGCGCCACGCCGATCGTGCGGCTGCCCGGATCGAGCCCGATCAGCCGTTGATTGCGCGCCAGTGCGGCGCGCAGGTCGCGTAGGTTGAATACCGGCATGCCGCGTGCTTATGGTCCCAGCTCTGCCAGCCGAAAAAGGTCTCTCTGTCATGTCGCTCGAACCCGCGACCATTCGCCGCATCGCCACGCTCGCCCGCATCCACGTCGAGGACGCCGAGCTTGCCACGCTGGCGGCCGAACTGAACGGCATCCTGGGCTGGATCGAGCAGCTCAACGAGGTGAACGTCGATGGCGTCGAGCCGCTGACCGGCGCGCAGCAGATGGCACTGAAGATGCGCGAGGACGTGGTGACCGACGGCGGCTACCCCGACAAGGTGCTGGCCAACGCGCCGGAGCGGGCGGGCGATTTCTTCGTCGTCCCGAAGGTGGTCGAGTGAGCCTCACCGACCTCACCATCGCGGCGGCGCGCGACGGGCTGCGGGCGCACGATTTCACCGCGCGCGAACTGACCGAGGCGCATCTCGCGGCGATCGATGCCCTCAATCCGCGGCTCAATGCCTTCATCACGGTGACCGGCGAGCGCGCATTGGCGCAAGCCGACACGGCGGATGCGGCACTGGCGCGCGGCGAGTTCGCGCCGCTCACCGGCATTCCGCTGGCGATCAAGGACCTGTTCTGCACCGAGGGCGTGCGCACCACCGCCGGCAGCCGCATTCTTGGGCCGTTCGTGCCGCCGTATGAGAGCACCGTCAGCGCCAACCTGCTGCGCGACGGCGCGATCTTTCTCGGCAAGGCGAACATGGACGAGTTCGCCATGGGCTCGTCCAACATGACCTCGGCCTATGGCCCGGTGACGAACCCCTGGCAGCGCCGGCAGGACACCACCGCGGCGCTGGTGCCCGGCGGTTCGTCCGGCGGTTCGGCGGCCGCGGTGTCGGCGCGGCTGGCGATGGGCGCGACCGGCACCGACACCGGCGGTTCGATCCGCCAGCCGGCGTCGTTCTGCGGCATCGTCGGTTTGAAGCCGACCTATGGACGTTGCTCGCGCTGGGGCGTGGTGGCGTTCGCATCGTCGCTCGATCATCCAGGGCCTTTCGCGCGCACCGTGCAGGACTGCGCGATCCTGCTCGGTTCCATGGCGGGACACGATCCGAAGGATTCAACCAGCGCCGACATTCCTGTGCCTGACTACGTGGCGGCGTGCGCACGCAGCGTGAAGGGCATGCGCATCGGTGTGCCGCGCGAATATCGCGTCGACGGCATGCAAGGCGAGATCGAGAGCTTGTGGCAGCAAGGACTGACCTGGCTGCGCGACGCAGGCGCGGAGATCGTCGATGTTTCGCTGCCTCACACGAAGTATGCCTTGCCGGCCTATTATATCGTCGCGCCCGCCGAGGCTTCGTCCAATCTGGCGCGCTATGACGGCGTACGGTTTGGCCTGCGCGAGAACGGCGAAGACCTGCGCGATCTCTACGAACGCACGCGCGCGGCGGGGTTTGGTGCCGAGGTCAGGCGTCGCATTCTGATCGGCACCTATGTGCTGTCGGCCGGCTATTACGACGCCTACTATATTCGGGCGCAGAAGGTGCGGGCGCTGATCCTGCGCGACTTCACCGAGGCGTTCGCGCATGTCGACGCGCTGGTTGCCCCCACCGCACCTTCGGCGGCATTCGCGCAGGGCGAGAATATGGATGATCCGGTGCAGATGTATCTGAACGACGTCTTCACCGGTCCGGCCGATCTGGCAGGCGTGCCGGCGATCTCGGTGCCGGCGGCCTCGATGCCAACGGTCTGCCGCTCGGCCTGCAGGTGATCGGCAAGCCGTTCGACGAGGAAACGCTGTTCGCCGTCGGCGCGGCATTGGAGCGAGCGGCGGCATTCGACGCGTTGCCGCAAATTCGCGCGGGAGGCTGAACGATGTCCTATGCAATCGAAGGCTCGACCGGCGCCTGGGAAGTCGTCGTCGGCCTCGAAGTCCACGCGCAGGTGATCAGCAAGGCCAAGTTGTTCTCCGGCGCCGCGACCGAGTTCGGCGCGCCACCCAACACGCAGGTGAGCTTCGTCGATGCGGCGTTCCCCGGCATGCTGCCGGTGATCAACCGCGAGTGCGTGGCGCAGGCGGTACGCACCGGCCTCGGCCTGAACGCGCACATCCACATGGTCAGCCGGTTCGATCGCAAGAACTACTTCTACGCCGATCTGCCGGCCGGCTATCAGATCAGCCAGTATCAGCATCCGATCGTCGGCGAGGGCAAGGTCGAGATCGAGCTTGCCGACGGCTCCACGCGCGAGATCGGCATTACGCGCCTGCATCTGGAGCAGGACGCCGGAAAGTCGCTGCACGATCAGCATCCGACCAAGTCGTACATCGACCTCAATCGTGCCGGCGTGGCGCTGATGGAGATCGTATCGGAACCCGACATCCGTTCGCCTGAGGAAGCCGGTGCCTATCTGCGCAAGCTGCGTTCCATTCTGCGCTACCTCGGCACCTGCGACGGCAACATGGAGGAAGGCTCCATGCGCGCCGACGTCAATGTGTCGGTGCGCAAGCACGGCGAGCCGTACCGCACGCGCTGCGAGGTCAAGAACGTCAACTCGATCCGCTTCGTCATGCAGGCGATTGAGGCAGAGGCGAAACGGCAGGTCGAAGTGTGGGAATCGGGTGGTGCGGTCGAGCAGGAGACGCGGCTGTTCGAACATGGCCGCGGCATCACGCGCTCGATGCGCAGCAAGGAGGATGCGCACGATTACCGCTATTTTCCCGAACCGGATCTGCTGCCGCTGGTGCTCGATGAGGCGTGGGTAGCCGAGCTGAAGTCGAATCTGCCGGAACTGCCGGATGCGAAGAAGCGCCGCTTCATGCACGATTACGGGCTGACGGCCTATGATGCCGGTGTGCTGGTGGCCGAGCAGGCAACGGCCGACTACTACGAAACGGTGGCGAAGGGCCGCGATGCGAAGATCGCCGCCAACTGGGTGACCGGCGATCTGTTCGCCGCGCTGAACCGCGCCGGCCGCACAATCGCCGACAGTCCCGTGTCTGCCGCGTCGCTTGGCAAGCTGCTCGACCTGATCGCCGACAGCACGATCAGCGGCCGCATCGCCAAGGAGGTGTTCGAGGCGATGGTCGAGACAGGCGACGATCCCGCTTCTATCGTCGAAGCGAAAGGCCTGCGTCAGGTGACCGACACCGGCGCGATCGACGCGGCGGTGGCCCAGGTGCTGGCTGCGAATGCCGACAAGGTGGCGGAATACAAGGCCGGCCGCGACAAGCTGTTCGGCTTCTTCGTGGGCCAGGTGATGAAGGCGATGGCCGGCAAGGGCAACCCCGCGCTGGTAAACGATACTCTGAAGCGCGCGCTGGCTGCTACGGGCTAGTACCCACTATCGCCGGAACGAGAGTCACTCAGCCATTGTTATTGCGAGGAGCGAAGCGAGGAAGCAATCTCCATCGTTGGTGCGCTCGGATGATGGGGATTGCTTCGTCGCTGCGCTCCTCGCAATGACAGCATACAAGTTTCGCCGTTTATGATTCCGGCTATCAGACCAGATGCCCCTACCAATTCTGTTGCGCGGCTGGCCGGAGAAAGGGCACCAATGTTGAACCGGATCCCGCGACGTTTCCTTATCGGCGGATTGGTTGCCGCGTGCGCCACCGCGTCTGGCGTCTCGGCCGCCGAACCAGCCGGCGAGGTGCAGAGTTCGCGCGGCGAATGCTACGCGCAGACGGCGGTCGCACGCCGGACCCTGGCGGCTGCTGCCGAGGTATTTGTCGGCGACACCGTCAGCACCGGGGCTCAGTCGGCACTTGGCATGCAACTCGGAACTGCGACCCAGGTGAAGCTCGGAGCAGAAGCGCGGCTGCGCATCGACCGATTCTTGGTGAATGCGGGTGGCGTGCTGGTACTGGAAAGCGGTGGAATGATCTACGACCACGACCCTCAGAAAGGCCCCAGCGACGTGACGGTGCGCGGTCCGTTCGGCTTGGTGGCGGTGCGCGACACTCGCTTCTTTGCCGGCCCCAGCGACGGGGTCTTCGGCGTGTTCGTCGAACGCGGGGAGGTGACGCTCGTGGGGGTGAACATCGCAGTTATGCTGACCAGCGGGTTGGGCGTCGATATCGCGCGACCCGGCGCCGAGCCGACGATGCCACATCCCTGGGGCGCCGCCCGCATCGCCAGAGCGATGGCCTCGGTCAATCAGTGATCGAAGCGGGCGTATATACGGTGATCTCACCGCTCTGACCACGCAGGGTGAGCGTGCCTATCGGGCGGAGCGTCGCAGGATCGAGACGCGCCGCAGTGCCAGGTCCAATGCAGATGGCGGAGCCCAGATCCTTGTTCGCCGCCTCCAGCCGCGCCGCCGCATTGATCGCATTGCCATGGGCGGTGTAGTCGAGCTTGCGGCTGCCTCCGACGTCACCGACGATGGCGGCCCGGTCTCGATTCCCACCCGCGTGCGGCCGAGCTTCAGCCGCTGACCAAGCGGTGAGCGCCGCACGCCTTCGGTGGCATCGAGCAACGCAAGCGCGCTCGCGACGGCTTGCTGTGGATGGTCTTCCAGCGCAAACGGTGCATTGAAGATCGCGTGGATCGCATCGCCGACGATCTTGTCGATCATGCCGCCGCGGTCGGTGATGATGCTCGTGGCGACGTCGAAATAGGCGTCGAGCAATGCGACGAGGTCAGCGGGTTCGGCGCGCTCGGTCATGCTGGTGAAGCCTTCGATGTCGGTGAACAGCGCGGTGACCTCGCGCATTTCACCGCGCAGGCGCAGTGCGGCTGGATCGGCGGCGATGCGGCGCACCACCTCGGGCGCAAGATGCTGTTCGAAGCTGAGGCGCAGCAAGCGTGCGCGCCATTCATCGCGTGCAAAGCGAGCAATTGCGGCCAGAGCAAAGGTGACGATGGCCACGATGGGAGGGCCGGCAGGATCCAATAGCACGCCAAGGCCGGGAACGGCTGCGGCCGCCACCGCGGTCCAGGCCAGACAGACAAGCAGTGCGAGCAACGCCGCGGTGACAGGCCGCAGTCGAGCGGCAAGCAGGAGACATAATGCGCCGAGCAGTGCAGCGCCGGCGGGTTCGGCATACTCAACCCAGGCCGGCCGGGTGAACACCTGACCTGCGCAGGATCGCCTCGATGGCGGCCGCCTGAATTTGCACCGAGGGCGTCGCCGGCGACGCGGGTGTCACGCGCAGGCCGCCCACCTCCGGAGCGCTGCTGCCGATCAGCACGATCCGCCCGGTCAAAGTGGTTGCGGGCCGCGGGATCGTCGATCAGCTTTGCGGCCGGAATAACCGGCACTGCTGACAATCCCGCAAGGCGCAGCGATGCATCGCGGCCGAGCGGCAGAGCGAGTGGGCCAACGATCAACATCCCTCTGGCATCGATCACCAACGCGGCCGCACCTTGCGCGAGCCGGACCGCCTCAACCGCCAGACCCGGCCGGACCGTGGCGCCGGCCATCACCAGCAGCGGAACCCGACGGATTGGACCATCCGGATCGGCGGCGGCGACCAGCGCACCGATCCCCTGCGCGGCGTTGGCAAGTGTCGGTATCGGGCCTATGGCGCCGTTGGCCCGCCAGAGCCCAGGCAACGAAATAGGGACGCGGAACAGGATTGGCGTTGTGGGCAGGTCGTCGCCCGAATTCGCGGTGTCCAGAACGAACCCAAGCACGGACGGGACCGCCGACAGCGCGCGCGCCAGCGCCGCGTCACCGTCCGCAGAAAATCGATCTGGCCCGGCAAACAGTATGTCGATCGCCAATACGGCGGGCTGCCCGGCTGCCGCGGCGGAAACCAGTTCAGCCATGCGCTGGCGCGGCCAGGGCCACGGCCCGAAGCGGGCAAGCGCGGCGCGATCGATATCGACAATGACCATGTCCGGTGCTCCTGCGGGTTGCCGTGACAGCAGCGGCAACAGCAGATCGAGCGCTCGCTCGCGAAGCGCATGGCGCGCGGCGCCTGGTGAGAACGCCCACGCGGCCAGCAACGCCACCAGGAGAATCAGCCCTACGAGAATGGGCCGTCCCTCGCGCCCCAGGATCGCGATCGATGCGGATTTTCGCAGCATGGCGAACTGCTAGCTTCCGCTGAGCCGGTTGTCTGCCGTAGAATTCCAGAAATGAGTGCTGATCGACCATTGCCAGGTCAGTGGCGGTCGACGAGCGAGGCGAGGCGACTTGGCCAGCGAGCGGGACGAGCTGCCGCCGCGCGGTGGCCATCGTGCCGTTTTAGCCCACATCCCGGTGTGGCTTCTCGCTGTCGCTGTCCCGCTAGATCCTGGTATGACTGTCTGGGAGAGGCCTAATGCCATCGGCAGCACCGCCAACTTCGCGCTCATGCTGCCGGAGACAGCGCAAAAGCCAATTCTGAGCATGCTCCGCGATTACACCGACGTGCGGATCGGTCTTGGTGTCCCCTACGACCCGGCGAAACTCGAACGGGACATCACCCGATCTCTGGATCTGCAAGCCAGGCTCTGGAAGGAGGCGGTCGCGGTGACCGCGACGGCACCACAATCGCTGCCACCTTATCGGTTTGTCGCTTCTCTGAACGAAATGAACAATATCCATGAAAGTCGGCTGACCGCCCTGCGCTACCACGTTCCCAGTGCGGTCATGTTCATGCTGATCGGTGTTGCGATGGTGGCGATGGGTTTCACTGGTTATCACGCCGGCGGGCGCGAAACGCGAGGGCGCGTCGCCACGTTGACGATGTCCCTGATGGTGGCCGTGGTGATCATGCTGATTGTCGATCTGGACCAGCCGGCTCGCGGATTCATCGAAGTATCTACTCGACCGCTCGCTGACGCGGCACAGAGCATCCCGCCTTAGGGTTATCGCAGACTACCTGGCCGAAGCACTGGATCGATCCCCGCGCCTCGCTAGGGCA
Source organism: uncultured Alphaproteobacteria bacterium (assembly GCA_963776505.1). Taxonomy (GTDB): domain Bacteria; phylum Pseudomonadota; class Alphaproteobacteria; order Acetobacterales; family Acetobacteraceae; genus JAMXLO01. The sequence continues at coordinate 86,066 of CAVZNH010000080.1, read as the reverse complement.
ATCGCCCGGTGCAGACGAAGTGCGGGTTCTCCCAAGCCGGCTTGCCGTAGCGCAGTCCAGCGCCATCGAACGTGCGAACAGTGCCGCCGGCCGCCTCGAGCACCGCCTGCGGCGCGCAGGTGTCCCACTCCATCGTGCGGCCAAAGCGCGGATACAGGTCGGCAATACCCTCTGCCAGCCGGCAGAATTTCACGCTCGAACCAAAATTGATCACCTTCGCCACGCGCTTGTCGCGCAGGAAATCGTCGAGCCGCGTGCTGCTGCCGTGATAGCGGCTGGCCAGAACCGTTAGCCCTTCCTCCGGCGGAAGCCGCGCACTGACCGCGGTTTGCGTCGCGCCGACGCGCTTCCACGCGCCACGTCCGACAATGCCGGCGAACAGTTCGCCGGTGGCCGGAATCGCCACCACACCCAGCGCGGGCGCGCCATCGCGCACCAGGCCAATGTTGACAGCGAACTCATCGTTGCCGGCGGCAAATTCACGCGTGCCGTCGAGCGGGTCGACCAACCAGTATTGCTCGGTCGGCTCGGTTATCCTGCCCGCCGCCACCTCCTCCTCGGCGATCACCGGAATGCCTGGCGCCGCATTGCGAAGGCCCGCGACGATGATCGCCTCCGCCGCGTGATCTGCCTCGGTCACCGGCGAGCGGTCCTCCTTGCGGACGACGTCGAAGCCGCGCCGGCGAACGGCCAGAATTGCGACACTGGCATCAAGCGCCAGCGCGGCGGCAAGTTCGATCAGCGCATCATCGTCCATGCATGGCTCATACCGGGCGCACGCCAGGGTGGCAACGCGCGGCCGCCGGTCGGCCGCGCAATTGAGAGTCGCCCGCAAGGTGCCGCAGTCGTTGCGCATCGCCTCGGCAAGCGTGATATGAATAGCGCATGGACGCGGTGGCTGGGCAGAGCGGCGATACGGAACTGGCGCAGGTCGTTCGACGCTTTGGCGACGCACGCGTGCTGGTACTCGGCGACGTCATGCTCGACCGTTATGTCAGCGGCAATGCGAGCCGCCTTTCTCCGGAGGCACCCATCCCGGTGCTGCGGCCCACTACCAGGCGGGCGACCGTCGGCGGTGCGGCGAACGTCGCCCTGAATGTCGCGACCCTCGGCGGCCAGGTCGCGTTGGTCGGCGTCATCGGCGACGACGCGGAAGGCGCGGAACTGGCGCAACTGCTGGAAAGCAGTGGCATCATCCCGCACCTCGTGACTGCTTCCGGGCGGCCGACCACCGCCAAGACCCGTTTCATGGTGGGCACTCACCAGTTGCTGCGGCTCGATGAGGAGACGGCAGCATCAATCGACGACACGACTGCGGATCGTGTGGTCCAGCGCTTCTGTTATGCGCTGCGGACCGCCAACGTGGTGGTGCTGTCCGATTACGCCAAAGGCGTACTCAGCGATCCGGTGTTGCGCGCCGTGCTGGCGCAGTGCCAGTCATCCGGTTGCATGGTGATCGCCGACCCGAAGCGGATGGATTTCGCCAGCTATCGTGGCGCGACGGTCCTGACGCCGAACGAGTTTGAAGTGCGTCAGGCTACCCGGATCGAGGCTGACGAGGACAGCGAGGCCGACCGCGCGGGGCGCCGCGCGCTGGATGACGCCGGTTGCGCGGCCGTGCTGGTGACGCGCTCCGCCAAGGGTCTCACCCTGGTGCGGCACGATGAGCCCCCATTGCACCTGCCGACGCGGGCGCGCGAGGTCGCCGATGTATCGGGCGCCGGCGATACGCTGGTGGCCGCGCTGGCGGTGGCGCTCGGTGCTGGCGCGGCACTGCCCGAGGCGGCGATGCTCGCCAACATCACAGCGGGAATCGCCGTGGGCAAGCCAGGCACGGCAACAGTCAGCCGCGACGAATTGCTCGGGGTGCTGCATCTGGAGGACCTCGTGGCGACTGGCCGCAAGATCGCCACCCGCGATGAGGCGGTCCAGCGTGCTGCGGCGTGGCGGGCACAGGGGTTGAGGGTGGGCTTCGCCAATGGCTGCTTCGACCTGATCCATCCAGGGCATGTGCGGCTGCTGACCGAGACTCGGGCGCGCTGCGACAGGCTCATCGTGGCCTTGAATACCGACGAATCGGTGAAGCGGCTGAAGGGACCGACGCGACCGCTGCAGAACGAGACCGCGCGGGCGACGGTGATGGCATCACTGGCGCCGGTCGACATGGTGGTGCTGTTCGCCGAGGACACTCCGTTGGAACTGATCCGGGCGTTGCGGCCTGCTCTGTTGGTCAAGGGTGCGGACTACAGCATCGACCAGGTGGTCGGCGCCGACCTCGTGCAAAGCTGGGGCGGCAACGTGCTGCTGGTGGACCTGCAGCCGGGACACAGCACGACCGGCACGATCAGGCGGATGACCGATGCCACACCGGCATAGGAGTGGGCAGAGCGCCCGTGCTAGACGATGGATCACCGATGAAGATCAGATATCTGCTGCTGTTTGCCGGCAGCGCTCTCGCGGCATGCACGGCCGCGCCTGGGCCCAACGCTGGAGCCGAGGACGCCATCTACGGTTACCGCTATCACGACGCCAACCATACCGGTGACGCCAGTAGTGTCGGCCAGGCGTCACCGCAGGCGATCTACAACGCAACCCATGGCGTATGGCTATGGCCGCCGGCGGGCAGCATTCGGCCCGGCTAGCGGCGTCACGCTTCGCGGCACCTTACGGCCCGCGCCGCCGCATCCCGCCTCGCCCGCGCCGCTTGGACGGATCGTAGCCGCCACCGCCTGGCCCCATCGGCTCCGGTGTCCGATCGCGCCGTGGCCGCAGCGACGCAGAGGGCGCCGGAGGCGGTTCCAGCCCGAGATCCAGCGCCTCCAGCCGGCGGATCTCGTCGCGCAGCCGCGCCGCCTCCTCGAACTCCAGATCCGCCGCGGCGCCGCGCATGCGCTTCTCCAGATCGGCGATCGCCGCCTTCAGGTCCTTGCCGACAAACTCTGCAACGCCCGGCGTCCTTGACCGGCGCGACCGTCACGTAGTCCTGCTCGAACACGCTCTCCAGCACCTTGCCGATCTGCCGCTTGATCGACACCGGCGTGATGCCGTGCTCCTCGTTCCACGTCCGCTGCTTGTTGCGCCGCCGCTCGGTCTCCTCGATCGCGTGACGCAGCGAATTGGTCATCGTGTCGGCATACAGGATCACGCGGCCGTCGATGTTGCGCGCCGCGCGCCCGATGGTCTGGATCAGCGAGGTCTGCGACCGCAGAAAACCCTCCTTGTCGGCATCCAGGATCGCCACCAGCGCGCATTCCGGAATGTCGAGCCCCTCGCGCAGCAGGTTGATCCCCACCAGCACGTCGAACACGCCGAGCCGCAGGTCGCGGATGATCTCGATCCGCTCCAGCGTGTCGATGTCGGAGTGCAGGTAGCGCACCTTCACGCCATGCTCGGTCAGGTAGTCGGTCAGGTCCTCCGCCATGCGCTTGGTCAGCGTGGTGACCAGCACGCGCGCGCCCTGCGCCGCCATCGCACGGCATTCCGCCAGCAGATCGTCGACCTGATGCTCCACCGGCCGCACCTCGGTCACCGGATCGATCAGCCCGGTCGGGCGGATCACCTGCTCGGCGAACACGCCGGCGGTGCGCTCCATCTCCCACGGTCCCGGCGTGGCGGAGACGAAGATGGTCATCGGCCGGTACGTCTCCCACTCCTCGAACTTCAGCGGCCGGTTGTCGACGCAGGACGGCAGCCGGAAGCCGAACTCCGACAGGATCGACTTGCGGTTGAAGTCGCCGCGATACATGCCGCCCAGCTGCGGCACCGTCACATGGCTTTCATCGACGATCAGCAGCGCGTTCTCCGGCAGGTATTCGAACAGCGTCGGCGGCGGCTCGCCCGGATTGCGGCCGGTCAGGTAGCGCGAGTAGTTCTCGATGCCCTTGCACGACCCGGTCGTCTCCATCATTTCGATATCGAACGTCGTGCGCTGGCTCAGCCGCTCCACCTCCAGCAGCTTGCCCTCCGCCGTCAGCTCCGCCAGCCGCTCCTTCAGTTCCACCTTGATGTCGCGGATCGCCTGCGTCAGCGTCGGCCGCGGCGTCACGTAGTGGCTGTTGGCGTAGACGGTGATCTCGTTCAGCGCCGCGGTCTTCTCGCCGGTCAGCGGATCGAATTCGTGGATCGCCTCCACCTCGTCGCCGAACAGCGTGACGCGCCAGGCGCGGTCCTCGTAGTGGCTCGGGAAGATGTCCACGGTCTCGCCGCGCAGCCGGAACGTGCCGCGCTGGAACGCGGTGTCGTTGCGGCGGTATTGCAGATCCACCAGCGCCTTGGCCATCACGTCGCGATCGATGCGCCCGCCGGTCTCCAGCTTCACCACCATCCGCGAATAGGTCTCGACCGAGCCGATACCGTAGATGCAGGACACCGACGCGACGACCACCACGTCGTTGCGCTCCAGCAGCGACTGCGTGGCGGCGTGGCGCATGCGGTCGATCTGCTCGTTGATCTGCGCGTCCTTCTCGATGTAGGTGTCGGTGCGCGGGACATAGGCCTCCGGCTGGTAGTAGTCGTAGTACGAAACGAAATACTCCACCGCGTTGTCCGGGAAGAAGCTCTTCATCTCGCCGTAGAGCTGCGCCGCCAGCGTCTTGTTCGGCGCCAGGATCAGCGTCGGCTTCTGCACCGCCTCGATCACCTTCGCCATGGTGAAGGTCTTGCCCGAGCCGGTGACGCCCAGCAGCACCTGGTCGCGCTCCTCGGCCCGCACGCCGGACACCAGTTCGGCGATCGCGGTCGGCTGGTCGCCGTTCGGCTCGTATTCCGACACCACCTTGAGCTGGCGCGTGTTCGGCTTGGCCGGCTGCTTCTCCGGGATGAACAGCACGCGCGGCGACGGGCGGAGCAGGGTCTGGGACATGGCCAACAGATGGGGGATTTCCGTCGTCCCGTCGAGGGGGCAGGATCGTCCCAACCGCAAGCCAGGAGGAAGCCATGCCCAAGGGTCTGCTGTTCGCCTCGTTCGACTTCTCCACAGCGCACGCCGACGAATTCCACGACTGGTACGACCTGGAGCACATCCCGGAGCGCCTGCGCGTCCCCGGCTTCATCAACGCCGAACGCTGGATCGGCGAGGAGAACCCGAACCTCGCCGTCGCCACCTACGATCTCGAGTCGCACGGCGTGCTGCAAAGCGCGCCCTACAAGGCGATCGGCTACGAGAACGCCTCGGTCTGGACCAAGCGCGTCACGGCGATGGCCAAGCGCATCCTGCGCTTCACCGGCGAGCAGCTCCTGCCCGGCGACCTCGCCGCCCCCGCCGGCGCCGGCGCGCTGCTGGTCGCCTCGATGAATGTCGATCCCGCCGCGGAACCCGAATTCAACGAATGGTACAATGCCGAACATCTGCCGCAGCTCGGCGCGGTTCCGGGCGTGCTGTGCGCCCGCCGCTACAGTTCGCCGGACGCCGACCGCGAGCGCAAGTACCTGGCGCTGTATCACCTGACCGGGCTCGACGTGCCGCGCAGCGACGCCTGGAAGAAGGCCGCCGACACGCCCTGGACCGCCCGCATCCGGCCGCACTTCCGCGACCTGCTGGCACTCCGCTGCAAGCGCTATATCCGCCGGTAGCGGACTAACCGCTGGCGATGAGCGAACTCGCCATCGACCGAAAATATGGTCGCCTGGCCTTCGGCGACGATCCCGGCAGCTATCATGTAACGCGGCCCGGCTACCCTGATTGGGTGTTCGATACTCTGCGCGAGCGGTGCCATCTCGTGCCCGGCACGGCGACGTTCGAGATCGGCGCAGGGACAGGAACCGCAACTCGCCGACTGCTCGACTTCGGCGCGAACCCGTTGCTCGCAATCGAGCCGGACTCGCGCCTCGCAGCCTTCCTTCGCAGGAGCATCCAAGACACGGCGCTCTCGGTGAACGCATCAACGTTCGAGGATGCCGCCATGAGCGAGCCAGCTTTGATCTTGGCGTCAGTGCCACTGCGTTTCACTGGCTGAATGAGGACACGGCGCTCATCAAGGTCGCAGAACTGCTGCGCCGGGCGGCTGGTGGGCATGGTCTGGAACATATTCGACGACAACACCCGCCCCGACCCGTTTCACGAAGCGACCAAGGCGCTGCTCCCTCCGCCTTTGAGCCCTTCAGCGGGCTCACGGACATTCCGTTCGCCCTCGATGCCGATGCCCGCATAGCAGCGCTGAAGCGAACCGGCGCGTTTGAAGCCATCGAGCATCAGGCAAGCGCCTGGCCGCTGGTTCTCGATCCCGAGCAGACCGTCGCGCTCTATGCCACCTTTTCCAACATCACCATTCGCCCTGACCGCGAGGCAATCCTCGCGGAGCTGGGTCGGATCGCCCGCGACGAGTTCCACGGCAGCGTAACGCGCAACATGACCACCAGCCTCTATACCGCGCGGCGCCGCTGACAGATCGAAAATCCTCTTCGTGCAAAGGTGCCACACGCTCAACCAGCCGCGCGTTCCTCTGCCCGCCGCACCCGTTCGCGGTACACGTTGTAGGTGCCGGACGCCGCCACCACGACGGCCCCGACCAATGTGTTCCACGACGGCACGTCGCCAAACATCAGAAAGCCCACCAGACGGCGCACGGCATCATCGATGTATTCGTAGGGCGCCAGCGCCGAGACCGGCGCCAGCGCGTAGCCGCGTGCAAACACGCAATGCGCCAGACCGCTCGACAACGCCGAGGAACACCAGCGCCAGCCAGCCGGACAGCCCGATCGCACGCCGAGCCCGGGAAGCGCGGCAGCAGCAGAAGCCCGGTCACCGTATGGCAGATCAGCAGCCAGAAGGCCTGGCACTCCGGCGTCTCGGTGGTGGTCAGCTGCCGCGTCATGATGCGCGTCAGCGCCATCACCAGCGTGCCCGCCAGCAGCAGCAGCACGACCGGCGTCCACAGATCGCCGCCCGGACGCAGCATGATCAGCACGCCGCCGAAGCCCACCAGGTGGAGAGCGCGCGCCGCCAGCGGATCCGCTCGCCCAGCATCGGGACCGCCAGCACCGTCATGATCAGCGGCGCGGTGAAGCCGACCGCGTAGGTGTCGGCCAGGCTCATCGACAGCCAGGAGATGTACCAGGTGACCGAGACGAACGACGACAGCACGCTGCGCACCAGCACCAGCCCCCAGCGGCTGCGGCATCAACCGCCGCCAGCCGGTCGCCGCCGGCCGGCCGATTGTCACCGCCACCACGGTGACCGCGCCGAACACGCCGCGCCACAGCATCGCGCCGGCGACGCCGACGCTGGGCAGCACCCACTTCGCCGTCGGCGTCGCCCAGCGTCCAGATCAGGTAGGCAAGCACCGCCAGCGCGATGCCGCGCATCGTGTCGGAGGCGTTGTCCGTGAGGACGCGCGCGCACGGGACGCGCCAGCGGCACGACGTCAGCCATCGGAACGTTCCCCCTGGTTCACGGCACATCCATGCCTTGCGACGCGGCAGGAGGCAAGGCAAGCAGCAACGGTCATTCCGAGGATCTGGATGGAGCCAGCGGAATACGCGCGGATGGATGCGGTCGAGGACCACATGTGGTGGTACCGCGCGCTGCACCGCCGCCTGGTCGACGCGCTGGCCGGACGTGCACGGCAGCGTGCTGGATGCCGGCTGCGGCACCGGTGGTCTGCTGGCGCGGCTGCTTGCGGAGCGGCCGGACCTGCGCGCTGGTCGGCGCTGGAGTGGACCGAGTCGGCCTGCCGCCGCGCCGCCGCAAGTCCGGCGCGCCGATCGTGCGCGGCAGCGTCAACGCGCTGCCGTTCGCCGACGGCATGCTTCGACGCCGCGATCGCCGCCGACGTGCTGTGCCACGGCGCGGTCGATCCAGCCGCAGGCGCTGGCCGAACTGCGGCGCGTGCTGCGGCCGGGCGGCCGGCTGGTGGTCAACATGCCGGCCTATGCCTGGCTGCTGTCCGCGCACGACCGGCAGGTGCACAACGTGCGACGCTACACCGCTGGGGCAGCTCGCGTGCACTGCTGCGCGGCGGCCGGCTTCCGCCACGTGCGCGCGCCGCTACTGGAACGGCCTGCTGCTGCCGCTCATGGTGGTGCAGCGCAAGCTGCTGGCGCGCAGCGCCGGCGCCTCGGACGTTGCCCCGTTTCCGCCATGGCTGGATGCCATGTTGCATGCCATCGACAGAGATTGGAGCGCCACCTGCCCTTCCGCCTGCCTGCCGGCGGATCGGTGCTGGCGACCGCGGAGCGGCCATGAACGACGAGACCGACCTGCGCTGATCAGCTGTCCGACGCCCGGCCACGCAGTCGGTCGGCGTCGGCCTGTCGATCGTCGATCCCGGTTATCGCGGCGCCGCGACGATCGGGCGGCTGGTCGATGCGCTGTCCGCACTGCACCCGGCCGGCGGGCTGGAGATCGTGCTGGTCAACGACGGCAGCCCCGACAATTCCGGCGAGGTCTGCCAGGACCTGGTGCGCCGACGCCAGCGTGCCGCTGACCTATGTCGAGCACGCGCGCAATTTCGGCGAGCATAACGCGGTCATGACCGGGCTTGCGTCACGCGCGCGGCGCCTACGTGATCACCATGGATGACGATTTGCAGAATCCGCCGGAGGAGGTCATCCGGCTGTATGATCATGCGCGGCTCGGCAACTGGGACGTCGTCTATACGCGCTACGCCATCAAGCAGCATGCCGGCTGGCGCAACCTGGGCAGCCGCTTCGCCAACGCGGTCGCCGATCGGCTGCTGGACAAGCCGAAAGGGCTCTACCTGTCGTCGTTCCGCTGCATGTCGGCGTTGGTGGTGCAGTCGGTGACGCGCTACCAAGGACCGTATCCGTATGTCGATGGGCTGATCATGCAGGTGACGCAGCGGATCGACAGCATCGAGGTCAGCCACCTGCCGCGCGATCGAAGGACAGGTCCAACTACAACCTGCGCGCGCCTGGTGCGGCTGTGGCTGAACCTCGCCACCAGCTTCTCGCTCGCGCCGCTGCGGCTGGCGATCTATGCCGGTGTCGTTCATGGCGCTGCTCGGCGCGGCCGGCGCGGTGGCGACGATCGTCGAGGCGCTGATCCTGCGCGACACGCCATCCGGCTGGGCCTCCACGATGACGGTGCTGCTGCTGGTCGGCGGCGTGCAGTCGATGATCCTGGGCGTGCTCGGCGAATATGTCGGCCGCACCTTCCTGTCGGCGAACGGCAAGCCGCAGGGCACGGTGCGCTCGATCGAGCGCAATGCGGCCGCCGAACGTCGCCGCAGCGTGACGTTCTACTGGGTCACGCTGTTTGCCGCCATCGCCACCAGCATGGCGGGCCAGGCGCTGCTGAAGGCCGGCGCCGGCGCGGCGAGTTTCATCACCCAACTGTTCGACTGGCGCACGCTGCTCGGGCTTGTGCCTGTATGGCGGCGCGGCGGTGCTCTACATCGTGGCGCTGCGCCGCATTCCGATGTCGCGCGCCCTGCCCTGCACCGCGATCTCCTATGTCGCCGCGGCGCTGATCGGGCACTACGCGTTCGGCGAGGCGCTGGGTGTTGCGCAGATCGCGGCGATCGCGTTGATCTGCGGCGGCGTGGTGTTACTGGCCTTCGCTTAAGGCGCCTGGCGGACCGAACATTCCCAGCCGATCGGTCCGCACTCGCCGTTCGTCGCCGACGCGCACGGTGACGCCGGCGCGGTCGAAGAACTCCAGCACCTGGATCGCCACCTTCCTGCCGTTGGCCAGACGGTCGCGAAACTCCGCGGCGGTCAGCGTGCCGGCGGCATCGGCTCTCCGCGATGGCCGCGGCAATGCCGGCCATCTCCGCCACCGTCTCGCTGAGGAAGAACTGATCCGGCGCGACCTCGATCATGCGCCCCATGCGCTGCACCCGCTTCAGCGTGCGCGCATCGCGGCCTCCGGCACCGACAAGCGCAGCGCGCCAGATCGCGCGTCCGCGGCGGACGGAAGCGTTCCGCGGCGATCAGCTCGCGCGCCTGCTGCCACAACGCGTTCGTCCTGCGCCGACAGCGTGGCGCGATGCGTGGGCAGCCGCAGCCACGGACCGTCCTGTTCCACCGCGCCGCGGCGGAACAGCGATCGATGATGGCACGGAACGCCGCCACCGATGGCCGCCCCGGCGTGGCCAGTGCGCAGGCGCTCGAGCTGCAGCCCGGGCTGATCGGGCGCCGCGGCATGATGCGCGGCGAGACGCTCCATCACGCCGGCGCGCAGCGCATCGAGCGTCGCGGGCGCCATCAGCAGGTCGGCGACCGCGACCGCCGGCGCCGCCGCCTGACCGACTGCTGCACCGCGGGCGGACAGGTTGCGCGCGCGGAGATATCCGACGCGGTCGGTCCAGCCGGGCGGCAGCGCCAGCAGAGCACGCAACGCGTCGGCCGGATCGGGCTGGTCCAGCGCCGCGAGTTGCGCCAGCCGCTCCGGCGTGCGCCGGCCGCGTCGCGGCGGAAACGGATCGATCACCACGCCGCCGCCGATGGTGCGCGTCGCCGTCGCATCGCGCAGCACCAGCCGATCGCGCGCCAGCGCGCCGATCGGCCGATCGAGCGTCAGCCGCGCCAGCACCGTGCTGCCTGGTTCGATCCGTTCGGCATCCAGCGCCGCGACGCGCGCCGTCACATGCGCCGCGCCGAGATGCAGATGCACCGGCGCATCCGGCACGCAGCGCGCGTCGCCTCTTCCGCCAGCAATGTGAGCGCGCATGTCGAAGCGCGCGGTCGGCGCATGCACGTCGGGATGCAGCACCCAGTCGCCGCGGGTCACCGCGTCCTTCGACAGACGCGACCCGGTGACGTTCAGCGCGACGCGCTGACCCGCGACCGCCTCCTCCGCCGGCCGGTTCTGCGCATGCAGGCCGCGCACGCGCAGCTCGATGCCCGGGCGGCGACAGCATCAGCCGATCCTCGACGCGGATGCGCCCCGAGACCAGCGTGCCGGTCACCACGAGGCCCGGCGCCGGCCAGCGTGAACGCGCGATCGACCGCGAGGCGCGGATACAGACTCGGCGTCGCGCTGACGCGGCCCGAGCGCCAGCAGCGCGGCGCGCAACGCCTCGATGCCCTCGCCGGTCATCGCGGACACCGGCAGCAGCGGCGCCGACGGCGAGCGCGGTCTTCTGCCAGCAGCGCGCTGCACCTGCGCGGCGACCTCCGCATCGCGCGCCGGGGCGAGATCGGACTTGGTCAGCGCCACCACGCCGCGATCGATGCCGAGCAGTTGCAGGATCTGCACGTGCTCGCGGGTCTGCGGCATGACGCCGTCGTCCAGCGCCACCACCAGCAGCGCCGCATCGATGCCGCTGGCGCCGGCCAGCATGGTGTGCACGAAGCGCTCGTGGCCCGGGCACGTCGACGAAGCCGAACGCATCGGTATAGGCGTAGCCGAGATCGATGGTGATGCCGCGCCGCTTCTCCTCGGCCAGACGATCGGCGTCGATGCCGGTCAGCGCCTTCACCAGCGCGGTCTTGCCGTGATCGACATGGCCGGCGGTGCCGATGATCATCGATCAGCCCTGTATGCTGCCATGCCCGTAGTACAGCCCGGGCGGCGACGTCAGGCAAGTCCGCCGAAAGACCCCCGGTACGAATGCACCACTGTGACCGGCAGGTCGCCCGCCGCGAAATGCGTCGATACCGAAACGCCGCCGGTTGTTGTGTTCGGCGCCGCATAGAGCTTCGGCGTACCCTTGGCAAACTGGATGTGTGCCACATCCTGCCCAGCGGAACCCAGAAGATCGAGAACGTCACTTTTGGCGTGCCAGATTTCCGACACTGCTCCCAAAGGCGCAGTGTCAAATACGGGGGTATTGATATTCACGGTGGCATCACAGCCAATATCGACCCGACCCAGAAAGTTCATGCCATTGTCGATGTTCAGCGTGCCGCCTTCGGTTAGATCGAAATGAACCCCGGCACCCACTCCGCCTCCCCTGCACTGACAGTGGCACTTTCCGCCGTCAATTTTACTGTGCCATGACCGCTTAGGTGCACATCGTGGAAATCGGCAGACGAGTTCTCGCCCACCGACACCCTGCCGTTCAACGTGTACAGGGAAGAATGATACCTTCCGCCGAGTGCGTCGAGCGTTCCACCGTTGGTGATGACACTCTTGCCCTCAAAAGTGAAGCCGCTGTTGGAATCAGTGGTCAGTGTTCCGTGCGAGACATGGACACCTTTTGTGAAGGTGGTAAAAGTCTGGGGATCGGATTCCACCAACCCATAGTTCGGTGTTGCCGAGGTACCAAGCACCTCGACCTTGTCCAGCGCATACATCGCAAGAAGGCCGGTAAGATTGATCAGCGGCGCCGTCGGCAGAGAAGGCGTAGTTCCTGCCAGCCGGATTATTCTATCATTTAGTTGTATTGGACTTGTAAAACTATGAGTACCGCTCGTATAGGTAACAGTCCTGGACACGGAATACTCTCCATTGGCTGGTTATATTCAGGAATGATCTTTACCGCAGGCCGCCTTGGTGGGTCATCACTGCACCGCAGTCGAGCCCCGGCGGACTGGCATCGGCAATGGCATCAACGCTGGTGTGGCACATGAGCAACTTATTCAGTTGCGTTGCCTTCCCTCCTATTGGGGCATGCTTAGCACGCCCGGGTCCTGGTGTGCTACCTAGTTGCCGGGGTAGCAAACCATGAAATAACCCTGACATTTTTCCGCCGCTGATCGGCCAAGGTGAGCTCAAGGACATGACGTTCCTTCTGGTCAAATTTGGTGGGGGCCTTCTGAGGCCGAGCGTCTTGCTTCTGTTGCTGTGCTGGGCTGGGTTCTGGCTCGCCTTTTACCGTGGTTCCACGTGGGGTCGGCGGCTGCTCGCAGCTGGGCTGATTGGTTATCTGCTGATCCTTCTGCTGCCGGTGGACCAGTGGGCCCTGTTACCGCTGGAGGATCGCTTCCCTCGCCCAGGTGAGCCGTCGCACATCGATGGCATCATCGTATTGGGCGGAGCGATCGCAACCGAGATCACCAGGGATCGTGGCATTCCCTCGCTGAACCCGGATGCCGAGCGCATGACCGAGCCCGTGGCTCTGGCGCGGCGCCACCCTGAGGCGCGATTGGTGTTCACCGGTGCCAGCGGCTCTGTCATCCCGGGCGGCCCCATCGAAACCGATGGTGCGCGCGAGTTGTTCGCGGCGCTCGGTCTCGACCCGGCACGCATCACCTTCGAAGACAGATCACGGAATACGCGTGAGAACGCGTCGGATACGTGGCGCCTGGTCCACCCTGCCCGGGAGAGCTGCTGGCTGCTCATCACGTCCGCTCGTCATGAACCGCGCGCCGTCGGCGTCTTCCGGCACGTTGGCTGGAGCGTGACCGCGTGGCCGGTTGCCTACAAGTCAGGCCATTCGCTACGCGCCTGGCTTGAGCCATCGTTCAGCGGGCGCCTGGGCAATCTTGACGCAGCGGCACATGAATGGCTGGGCCTGCTTGGCTATCGGCTGATTGGGTGGACCGATATGTTGTTCCCCGAACCGCAAGACGCGGCGGGATGCTTCGCGCCCTGATGAGGCCACATGTTTCGTGCGTTGCTTCCTGCCTTGCTGCTGATCGTTTGGGTCAGTCCCGTCATGTCAATGAAAATCGCCGACCCCTGGCCCGATCCTGATGCCGTGCAAGGCGTTCGGGCGGAGGCCATTACCTTCCAAAGCAGCGATCCCTTTGTGCCGCGTGACATCGGCCAGGCATCCAAGCGGATGGTGCGAGGTCTGCTCTTCCTGCCGAAAGCCGCCGCGCCTGACCACGCAACTCCCGCTGTGGTGATGCTGCACGGCTCGGCTGGCATGATCGACGACCGAGCCAAGTACGGGCCTCAGCTCGCATCGATGGGCATCGCGGCCCTGCTGGTCGAGACGTACGACAGCCGTCGCGACCTTGGAACTGGCTTCATCGAGCGAGTGCTGAACATTACCGAGACGATGTTCGTGGCCGACGCATATGCCGCGCTCGCTTACCTCGCGGCACGTCCAGAGGTGGATCCGCACCGGGTGACATTGGCCGGTTTCAGCTACGGTGGCATGGCGACCCAATACGCGCTGTATGCACAGATGGCCGATGCGCTGGCGCCGAATGGTCTGCGCTTTGCAGGCCATGTGTCATATTACGCACCGTGCATCGCCCGCTTTGCTGATAGTCGCACCACCGGTGCGCCGCTGCTCATGATGTATGGAACTGACGACCAACTGATCCAGCCGGATCGGTGCGAGCAGACCGCGCGCGAAATGCGGGGGGGCGGCAGTCACGTAGAGATCATTGCGTATCCAGGGGCCGTGCATCAGTGGGACGGCAGCATGCAGCCGGACTAATGGTCGTCGCAACACGTTGAAGGAGGAGTTGCGATGACGAGGCGGAGGCGGCGTTCGGATCGGTCTGGTCGAGCGCCATTGTTCTCACCAGGTCGCCCGGTGGTGGCAGGACGAGATGAGCGGCGGCGGTTCTGGGCGGCGATCGCGGCAGGTATGGCAAGTGAGGATGCTGCGGTCCAAGTTGGTATGTCGCAGGCTGTAGGAACAAGATTGTTTCGAGAGGCAGGCGGCATGCCACCAGCGATGTTTCGGCCATCAGCGAAGCCGCTGTCCGGCCGGTATCTCTCATTTGCGGAGCGGGAAGAGATCGCACTTCTTCGCGTGCAAGGCTGCTCCATGCGGGAGGTTGGGCGCCGACTCGGACGAACAGCTTCAACGATTTCGCGGGAGTTGCGGCGCAACGCTGCGACCCGAAGCGGCAGCCTGGAGTATCGCGCGACGACAGCGCAATGGCATGCCGAGCGATCTGCTCGCCGCCCAAAGCAGGCCAAGCTTGCGCTCAATGCGACATTGCGAACCTATGTGGAGGAACGATTGGCAGGCGTCGTCGTCGCTCCGGGTGGGGCTCCTGTTCCCGGCCCGGCTGTACGCTGGAAAGGCCGCCGGCATGGACCGCGGAAGCATCGGCGGTGGGCAAACGCCTGGAGCCCGGAGCAGATTGCTTGCCGCTTGCCGGTCGACTTCCCGGACGATGAGACCATGCGCATCAGCCACGAAGCCGTCTATCAAGCGCTGTTCGTTCAAAGTCGTGGCGCGTTGCGCCGCGAGCTGACAGGCTGCTTGCGTACTGGGCGGGTGCTGCGGACGCCGAGAGCACGAACGCGCGGGCGGGGCAAGACCTTCATCTCTCCCGAGATCATGATCAGCCGACGTCCGGCGGAGGCAGCTGATCGCGCCGTGCCTGGCCACTGGGAAGGGGACCTCATCCTGGGCCTTGGCAGTTCCGCAATTGGCACTTTGGTGGAGCGTATGACGCGCTTCACTCTGCTGCTGCACCTGCCGCGCATGATGGACCATGGCCACGAGGCTCGTGTGAAGAACGGGCCCGCACTCGCCGGGCATGGTGCCGAGGCGGTGTGCGATGCTATTACGCGAACGATTATCACCTTGCCTGAGCAATTGCGTCGGTCGCTGACTTGGGATCAAGGAGCTGAGATGGCTCAGCACGCACGCCTGAAGATCGACGCTGGCATCCAGGTCTATTTCTGCGATCCTCACAGCCCATGGCAGCGTGGTACCAATGAGAATACCAACGGACTGCTGCGTCAGTATTTTCCGAAAGGCACCGATCTCAGCATGCATAGCGCCAACGATATTGCGGCCGTGGCGGCCGCCCTCAACGCAAGGCCCCGAAAGACGCTTGCTTGGCAAACGCCGGCAGAGGCGCTTGAGCAATTGATTATGTCGGCCATGTCAAGCGACGCTCGGAACTGACCCCCGTGTTGCCTCAGGACGGGATGTTACCGTGGCTTCGGATGTCGCCTGTCCGGATCCATATGCAAATTCCTTGGTGAGACCAAGAGGACCATTCCTTGGAGCCGACCTGCCTCGGGCAGAGCGCCGCGCGTAGGTCTTGTCCAGGATGCCGCTTGCGGCACCGGCGCGTAGCGCCGGCCCGTCCTGGACGAGACCGAGCACGGCGCTATGCTTGTCCAGATTGGGTCAGCATCGACCGATAGGCCAACAAGGTCGTGTTGCGACGATCAGTTAATCCGCCCTGCGGCGCCTGATCGGCAGACAGCTTGGTGGATGTCGATTTCGCGTTCAGCGCGACGGCACGGTGCGCGACGAAAACACTTTGCTGCCTATGTCAGGCCCCTTCCTGCGCAAGATCATTCTGGGCCTGTGCACCTCCCGCCGGCCCTACCCGATCGGTCGGGACGATGCCGTGCGCGCGAAATCCAACCGCGACTTTGGCCGGTTTCTGTCGCTCGTGTTCGAACAACGAAACAGCTCGCGGTGACCATCCGGTGGCTTGACTTGGTTGCTGCTGTGCCGGCACGCTCTCACACAATACACAGGCCGCAAGGGCCACGACCCAAATGGGAGGGTAGTCGATGCAGCACAACAAGCTGTCGCGCCGGCAAGTGATTGCGGGATCCGCCGGCATCAGCGCAGCCACCATCCTGCATTGGCCGGCCAATGCCGCGGAGTTCAGCTACAAGCTGGGCTCGTCGGCACCGATGGAGCATCCGGCGATGGCACACGACCAGATCGCCGCCGACAAGGTTAAGAAGGAAACCAACGGGCGGCTGGAGATCACCATCTACCCGAACAGTGTACTCGGCGGCGACACCGCGATGATCTCCCAGGTCCTGTCCGGCGCGCTCGAGATGTACAACCTGCCGATCGATCTGCTGGCGCCGCGCAACCCTGCCTGTGGTATCCCAGGCGTCGGTTTTGCCTTCCCGGACATTGATCATGTCTGGGCCGCGATGGACGGCGATCTCGGCAACTTTCTGCGCGCTGCGGCGGAGCAGATCGGCCTCTATTGCCTGGACAAGGGCTACGACCACGGCTTCCGCCAGATCACCACGCGGACCAAGTCGATCACTAGCCCCGATGACCTGCATGGCTTCAAGATCCGGCTGCCTGTCGCACCGTATCTCATTTCGTTGTTCCGCCACCTTGGCGCGTCACCAACCGCGATCAACTTCAATGAGGTGTACAGCGCGCTGCAGACCGGCATCGTGGACGGCCAGGAAAACCCGCTGGTGCTGATCGATACCGCCAAGCTGTACGAAGTGCAGAAATACTGCAGCCTCACCAACCATGTCTGGGCCGGCTTCCACACTTCGTTCAACGTTGCGGCTTGGAAGCGGCTGCCGCCCGACCTGCAGGAGACCGTTCGCCGCATCTTCGACGAGGAGGCGCTGGCCGAGCGGCAGGACTTCGTCACCATGACGAAGGCGGAGCAACAGAACCTGACCGCCAAGGGGATGACGTTCAACGCCCCTGACTCCAAGCCATTCCGCGAGGTGCTGGCGAAAGCCGGCTTCTATCCCGAAATGAAGAAGACCGCGGGCGACAAGGCCTGGGCGCTGCTGGAGAAATACGTCGGCCCGCTTACGGCATGAGCCTCAACTCATCCGACCTTACAACGGGGCTTGCCGAGCCGATCGCACCCGGCTGGGCCACGCTGCGGCGAAGCGCCTTCCTCGCTCGACCAGGCGATCGGCAGGACGTGCGAGTTCGTCGGCGCGCTGCTTGTGCTGGCCGAGGTTTCCATCCTGTTCGCCGGCGTGGTGTCGCGTTACGTGCTCGACAGTCCGCTGTTCTGGACCGACGAACTCGCCAACTTCCTGTTCCTCTGGCTATCCATGCTTGGCATGGTCGTGGCACTGCGGCGTGACGGCCACATGCGGCTGACCACGCTGGCCAACTGGGTGCCGCCGCAATGGGCAAGCTGGTTCGCCGCGCGTCGCCTCGCTGGTGGTGATCGCCTTCGTGCTGGAGGTCCTGCTGCCCGCCGCGCAGTACCTGGACCAGCAACGTTACGTCGAGCTGATTTCGCTGCAGATCTCCGACGGCTATCGCGTCGTCGCCATCGTGGTCGGCATCTCGCTCGCCGCAATCATCTCACTGCTGCGCCTGCTGGAAACCACGACCGTGCGCAGCTTCTCGCTGGCGTTGGCGACTGTTGTCGGGATCGCGGCGGTGCTGTGGTTATGCCAACCGCTGCTGCTCGCCATGGGCTTCGGCAGCCTGATCGTGTTCTTTGTCGTCATCGTCGCCGTGTGCGTCGGCATCGGGGTGCCGATCGCCTTCGCCTTCGGCATCGCCACCATGTCGTATCTCGGTCTGACCAGCACCCTGCCGCTGTCCGTCGTGGTCAACCGGATGGACGAGGGCATGTCGAACCTGCTGCTGCTGTCGGTGCCGATGTTCGTCTTCCTCGGCCTGCTGATGGAGATGACCGGCATCGCGCGCGTCATGGTGGCGTTCCTCGCGGCCCTGGTCGGCCACGTGCGCGGCGGCCTGTCCTACGTGCTGCTTGGCGCAATGTATCTGGTGTCCGGCATTTCCGGATCGAAGGCCGCCGACATGGCCGCGGTCGCGCCGGTGCTGTTCCCCGAGATGCGGCGCCGCGGCTCGCATCCCGGCGAGCTCGCCGCATTGCTGGCGAGTTCCAGCGCGATGTCAGAGACCATTCCGCCGAGCCTGGTGCTGATCACCATCGGCTCGGTGACCAACGTCTCGATCACCGCGCTGTTCACCGGCGGACTGCTGCCGGCGGCGGTGGCCGCGCTCGCGCTTGTCGTGGTGTGCTGGATCCGCTCGCGCCACATGGACACCGGCGGCGGCGAGCGTGCACCGGTGTCGCTGATGCTGCGCACCTTCGTCATCGCGGTGCCAGGCCTGACCTTGCCGTTCGTGATCCGCGCCGCGGTGATCAACGGCATCGCAACCGCGACGGAAGTCTCCACCGTGGGCGTGGTCTACACCGCGGTGCTCGGCCTGCTGGTGTACCGGCAGTTCGACTGGCGGCGGATCTATCCGATCCTGGTGGATACGGTTTCGCTCACCGGCGCGGTGATGCTGATCATCGGCACCGCGACAGCGATGGCCTGGGCGCTGACGCAGTCCGGCTTCTCGCAATGGCTGGTCTCGGTGATGGCATCGGTGCCGGGCGGCAAGCTGGGCTTCCTCGCCATCACCGCGGTTGCCTTCGTCATCCTGGGCAGCGTGCTGGAGGGTATCCCCGCCATCGTGCTGTTTGGCCCGCTGCTTTTCCCGGTAGCCAAGGCGATGGGCGTTCACGAGGTGCACTATGCCTTGGTGATCATCCTGGCGATGGGCATCGGGCTGTTCGCGCCGCCGTTCGGTGTGGGTTTCTATGGCGCCTGCGCGATCGGACGGGTCTCGCCGGACGACGCATTGGGCCGCATGTGGCCGTACCTGGCGGCCCTCGCGGTAGCACTGGCGATCGTCGTCGCGATACCCTGGCTGTCGATCGGGTTCCTGTGACCGCCGCCGCGCGGGCGTCATGTTGACTCGCTCGATCAAGATTGACGCAGTGCGACAATAGCCGCCTAAGCTGCGGCTCTCGCATGGAGGCCGTCGTCATGATCACGCCGGGTTATGTCCGCCTGATGGCGGAGTACAACCAAGAGATGAACCGCCGCCTGTATGCCGCAGCCGCGCGTCTGACCGACGACCAACGCAAGGCGGATCGCGGCGCGTTCTGGCACTCGATCCACGGCACGCTGTGCCACCTCGTTTGGGGCGACACGCAGTGGATGTCACGCTTCGACGCGTGGCCGAAGCCCGAGGTCGGCATCAAGCAAAGCGCCAGCATGATCGATGATTTCGCAACGATGCAGGCACGCCGCGAGACAGCGGATGCCGATATCATCGCCTGGGCCGACCGCGTGGACGACGCCTGGCTGGCCGAGGACCTGGTGTGGTTCAGTGGCGCGGCCGGCAAGGAGATGCGGCGTCCGAAGGGGCCGCTGGTGATGCACTTCTTCAATCACCAGACGCACCACCGCGGCCAGGTCCACGCACTGCTCACCGCCTGCGGTCAGGATACCGGCGATACCGATCTGTTCCTGGTGGTTCCTGGCGACTGATCCGCGGCTTCGCTTGGCATTCGTATCGTCCGTGGGCTAATCTCCCCGTAATCGTCTGGGGGGAAAGAACATGAGTTCAGGGAATACTGCCACATGCCTCGTGGCCACGGCGGCGCTGCTGGTCCTCGGATCTGGCGCGTTCGCCGAAACGCAGCGCGGCGTCACCGACACCGAGATCCTTGTCGGCACCATAACCGATCTGTCCGGCGTCACCGCGGTGCAAGGCGTGAACAACGCGAATGCCGTGCGCCTCGCATTCGACGAGGTGAACGAGAAGGGCGGGATCAACGGCCGCAAGATCCGCTACATCGTCGAGGACAGCCAGTACCAGGTGCCGCGCGCGGTGCAGGCGATCAACAAGCTGATCAACAACGACGGCGTGTTCTTCACCATCGAGGACGGCGGCACGCCGATGAACAACGCCACCTTCCCGATGGCGATCGAGAAGAACGTGCCGAAGCTGCTGCCGCTGTCGGCGGCGCGTTCCATGTTCGAGCCGTTCAACAAACTGAAGTTCAGCCAGTATTCCTCCTACGTCGATCAGATGCGGGCCGGCGTGAAGTACTTCGTCGAGCAGCGCGGCAAGAAGGCGATCTGCGCGATGTACCAGGACACCGACTTCGGCAAGGATGTGCTCGCCGGCGCACAGATGCAGGCCGAGGCGATGGGCATGAAGATCGTCGCGACCACCGCTCACAAGCCGACCGACACCGACTTCACCGCGGCGATCGCCAAGTTGCGTGAGGCGAACTGCGACCTGATCACCATGGGCACGATCGTGCGCGACTCGACGCTGATCATCGCGACCGTCAAGAAGGTTGGCTGGAAAGTCGATCTGCTCGGCCAGGTTGCGTCGTACGATACGGCAATTGCCGAGGCGCCGGGCAATGTCGCGGACGGGTTCTATTCGATGTCGCCGTCGCTGTATGCCTATCCGGACGACCCACGGCCGGCGATCAAGGCATTCACGCAGAAATACAAAGCGCGCTACGGCGTCGATGTGAACTATCTCGGCGAAATGGGCTACACCTCGGCGCAGATCGCCATCGAGGCGCTGCAACGCGCCGGTCGCGACCTCACGGTAGACAGCCTGGTGAAGGCGATGGAGAGCATCCACGACTTCCACGATCTGTTCGGCGGGACCTATTCCTTCAGTGCCACCAACCACCACGGTGCCACCGCCGCCTTCCTCTCGGTCGTGCACGACGGCCGCTGGGAGCCGGTCGTGGATCACGCGCTGGTCTACTAGCGACGGCATGACGAAGCTTATGGCGAAGGCCCTGCAGGACACGCGCATCCCTCGCCGCAGGCTCGGTCGAACGCGAGCACGTTGAACGCAGCACCCGCCGCGCGCCAGCAGGGATCGGCAAATGCCTGGCGCATGATGGGCAATGTCGCGCGGCTCGCTGCGTCCTGACCAAGCAAGGCAAGAACCGCACGCGGATAGCGCGAAGCGCGTGCACGAATCTCCGCTGGCGTTTCCTCCCGGCCGATCACCATCAGGCGCAAGGTCGGCGGTGACTCGACAGCGAAGGCGCCGACAATGCCCACGCCATCGTTGCCATGCGGCAGCAGCACCACCCCGTCATGCACGAGCGACGCGGCTGCGACCGCAGTGGCACGCGCCGGTTGCATTGTCTCCGGACGCGTCATGAGACCAACCAGCGCAATGGCCTGGATCGCGAGGACGGCGTAGCGGGCGTACCGCGGCAGCGCGGCGGCAAGCAGCAAGCCAACAAATGGCGTGGCGAATGCAAGATAGCGCAGTTCGATCGGCGAGTTGTCGAATACGACGCCGAGCAGCAGCAGCCCGATTGGCGGCGCGGCAGCAGTCATGACAAGCAGCAAACGCGTCTTGGGCGTCGCAATGCGGTGCCAGCGCAGTATGATCAGTGCGACCAAACCGACCGACAGAACGGCCAGCGCCACAGTGATGGCGGTCCGTACGACGCCATGCAGATAGAGCGGCAATCCACCGAACAGGTTGGCCGCTGAATACTGTGCGAGTCTCGTCGAGCGTGGGCATCGCTTCGAACGGCGCGAATTGGCCGACCCGCGCTTGCCGCTGAACCAGGAAGAACCACAGGTCCGCTGGCAACCAGAGTGCAAAACCCATTGTCATAGCGAGTTCCACACCCGCCTGGTGGCGGAGCCGCGCTGGATGAAACCGGCACTCGTCATGGCCGGCGAAGGCCGGCCATCCACGTCTTCCCTTACGTAATGCGCGCGGCACAGTCTGCTCATGGTTTCTTGTTAGGAGCGCAGCGACGCGGCAATCTCCATCCAGATGTAGAACTTTCCGCGTCGCTGCGCTCCTCGCAATGACAGCGTAAAGCAACGCAGCGCAAGCCACGAATGCTGCCAGATAGTTCGTGAAAGTTGCGGCACCCAGCAGCACGCCGGCCGCAAACGACAACCATGACCGGCTTCGGGCGGTTATCAGCACAGCGACGCCAGCCACACTCAGCATCTGCGCCATCGCAAATGCGCGTGCGGTAGCCCCGGTATAGGCGAAGCCATAGCAGCCGACCGTCAGCAATATCGCCGCCACAGGAGGAATGCCGACGGACCGCGCTATTGCTGCTATCAGCCCCAGCGTCACGAGACTGAACAGCACGGAAGCCAGTCTCGCCACAAACAGCGAATTGCCCATCAGCCGACGCCATTCCGCAATTGTCCAGAAATACAGCGGCGGGTGCACGTCAGTGGCTCGCAGGTCGCGCGCTATGGCAGAAGAGCCCGCACGACCGTGCTGCAAGGCCTGCACCTCGCCGGCAGTGATCGCGTCAGATCCCCAGATAGGACGCGCCACGCCTCCGGTCAGGAACAGCGTGTACTGTTCGTCGTATTCCGCGCTACGCAGCCACGCAACGGCAATCAGCAGCAAAGCCGCGATCATCAATACGGACAGGATCGGGATTCTGCACACGGCTTCGTTCACCGGTCATTAGCGGTCCTGCGTCTATCGCAGCGTGATGCGAATGATTGGTTACCGTCTGCTGGCCGCAACGCTTGCTCTGATGTTGCTGACCGCAGCGGGCAACCTCCCAACCGCGCTCCGGCGCGGCGTCAACATCACGCATTGGTTCCGTTTCCCGCCGCGTCGCGATCCAACAGCTCTGCGCTTCTATCTCGACGACGCCGCGCTGGTGGCGCTCAAGCATGCGGGTTTCACCTTCGTGCGCGTGGCGGTGCAACCCGACCTGCTGTCACAACCGGAAGCTCTGGTCAGCGCAGTGACGAGGTTGCAAAGGCACGGTCTCGCCGTGGTCGTGGCGCTGTTTCCCGCCGACTGGCATCTCGAGACCAGCTCGGCTGACCAGGCGAAGCTGCTCGACACCTGGCGCTCACTCGCCCCGCTGCTGCGTCGGTTCGATCCGGCCACGACATTTCCGGAGATCCTGAACGAGCCAGTGTTTGCGAGTGACCCCGGCGCCTGGGCGAGGCTGCAGCATCAGGCCGTGCTGACGATCCGCGCCACCCTGCCGACGAATACCATCGTACTCACCGGGGCCGATTGGGGCAGCATCGACGGTCTCCTGTCTCTTCCGCCAGAGCCCGACTCCAACGTGATCTACAGTTTCCATCTCTACGAGCCTGCGGAATTGACCGCTCTTGGCGCCTACCGAACCGGGCTCGACGCGGCGGCCATGGCCCGCCTGCCCTTCCCCGTCACCGACGAGGGCGCATGCCAAGCCACCGCCGGTTCGACCGGGGATCCGCCAACCGCCGACCTGATGCGCTTCTACTGTGCGCAGCACTGGGATGTGGCGAAACTGACCGTCCGCATCGCCGAAGCAGGCGAATGGGCGCGGCGTCACCACGTCGGCGTGCTGGTGGGAGAATTCGGCGCCTCGCAAAACCTGAACGTGCCGGCGCGCCTGGCCTGGCTTGCCACGGTGCACACGGCGTGTGAGCAGCAGGGGTTTGGCTGGGCGCTGTGGGGATACGACAATTCGATGGGGTTTGCCCTGCACCCCCCAGGGAATCTCCAGCGGCTTGATCCGGCTGTGCTGCGCGCTCTCGAATTGGTGCAATAAAGTAATCGTGAAGTATCGGGCGACCCGGCAATAATCGTCATCGCACCGTTATGCCAACGTTAAACGCAGCCATAAGAAAAAGCCCCCGGCCAATGACCGGGGGCAAGTAAACAGGGAGGCTTCACGTCTGGGAGACGCAGGGGTCATCGACCCCCTTCCGACTCCGAAGAGCCGGAAAACTGGCGGCAACGCCGCCGTATTCAGTGACTATACTGTAATGCTGCGATGCAGTGGATACCATCCGCAAAAAGCCGGATGCCGCCATGCCGCCGACGCATGCCCCGACCCCGATCCGCTCTTCTGTTGCATTGCTTGGGCGAAACGACTGCGCCCGGTGCCCCGCCTCAGTGCAGCGCCGCCAGCCTCGCCAGCAGGAAGTCACGGAATACCGCCACGCGTTTGGAGTTCCGCAATTCCTCCGGATAAACGAAATAGACGTCGACCTTCGGGCCCTTCAGGTCGGGCAGAATCCGCACGAGATCAGGGTTCTCGGCCACCACGAAATCCGGCAGAGCGCCGATCCCCAGCCCCGAGCGGATCGCCAGAAGCACCGCATGAGTGCTGTTGACCTCCAGCAGCGCGCGTCGCGGGTTGCCCGGCCGCCGGCCGACCTCGGACAGCCAGTTCACGTCGCTCACAGGTGGGTGATGATTGCCGAACAGCAGCAGCCTGTGCGCATCGAGATCTTCCGCTCGCTGCGGCACGCCCTGCCGCTTCAGATACTCGGGCGAGGCGCAGACATGCCATTGGATCGTCATCAGGTGACGCTGCACCAGATCGGGCTGCTTCGGCGGATGCATCCGGATCGCCACGTCCGCCTCGCGCATCGCCAGATCGAGCTCCGAATCGTCCAGCAGCAGCGAAATCGACACGTCGGAATACATGTCGAGGAACTCGTGCAACCGCGGCGCGAGCCAGATAGAACCGAACGCAACAGTCGTGGTCACCTTCAGGCGTCCCGCCGGCTTCTCTTTGCTCTCTGTCAGCAGCGCCTCGGTGATCGCCAGCTTGGCGAACACCTCACGCACAGTGCGGTTGAGCGCCTCGCCCTGCTCGGTCAGGATCAGGCCACGGGCGTGGCGATGAAACAGCGGTACCTGCAAAGCCTCTTCGAGCGCCGAGATCTGCCGCGAGACCGCCGACTGGCTGAGATTGAGCGTGTCTCCCGCGTGGGTGAAGCTCCCGGCCTCCGCCACGGCGTGGAAGACGCGCAGCTTGTCCCAGTCTATCACTCGGCCTCTCCCGCCCGCCGGTCACAGGACCCCGGCGGAATGCATAAAACCTGCCCTGGTTATGCGTCACTACCCGCTCTTATGAGCGGCGGAGCACAGCATCCTAGCTCAGCCAAGCCCGACTGTGCGTACCGATGTTGGACCTATTCACCGATTCCTGGCTAGTCCGCGGCCATGGCGGCGACCTGTGCGGCGCCCGCGAGCCACTTTTCCGCCTCCAAAGCTGCCATGCAGCCGGTGCCAGCGGCAGTGACAGCCTGCCGGAACACCTTGTCCTGCACGTCCCCTGCAGCGAACACCCCCTCGACCGTGGTTCGCGTGCTCCCCGGCTCGGTCTGGATGTAACCCTCCGAGTCCATCGCAACCTGACCGGCGAAGATCGCCGTGTTGGGCGTGTGGCCGATGGCAATGAACACCCCATCCACGGCAAGCCGCTCCATGGCCCCGGTCTTCACGTTGCGCAGCTGGACCCCGGTGACGACCTCGGGCGATCCGCCACCCTCGATTTCTTCCACCACAGAATCCCACACCAGCTTGATCTTCGGGTGGGCCAGCAGGCGTGCCTGCAGGATCTTTTCCGCCCGCAGCGCATCGCGGCGGTGCACCAGCGTGACGCTGTCGGCGTGCTGGGTGAGGTGCAGCGCCTCCTCCACCGCCGTATTGCCGCCGCCGATCACGGCGACATCCTTGCCGCGGTAGAAGAACCCGTCGCAGGTGGCGCAGGCCGAGACGCCGCGGCCCTGAAGCCGCTCCTCCGAACTCGATGCCCAGCCAGCGGGCCTGCGCTCCGGTGGAGATGATCACGGCATCCGCGAGAAACTCGTCGCCCGAGTCCGCAACGCAGAGGAAGGGCCGCCTGCTGAAATCCACCCGCGTGATCAGGTCATGCACGATACGCGTGCCGACGTGCTCGGCCTGTGCCGCCATCTGTTCCATCAGCCAAGGGCCCTGGATCACGTCGGCGAAGCCGGGATAGTTCTCGACATCGGTGGTGATGGTCAGTTGCCCGCCCGGCTCCAGACCGGCCACCAGGATAGGCGACAGACTGGCCCGCGCCGCATAGATCGCCGCCGTGTAGCCGGCAGGGCCGGAGCCGATGATCAGGACACGTGTCCGGTAGGTCTCGGGCATTGCGGAATCCGTTGGATATGACCGCCTGACCATATCGGTGCGCCGCAGCGCGAGACAAGCAAAGCGGCCCCGGCACACTTGCCGGCGCGATCCCCTGCAATATTATTGCGCCTATCCAGCCATCACCCGAAATGTCACAATCAGCCCATGCAATCAGCGCTCGGCAGAATGCGCGCATCATGAAGGCCCCGATCGGCGACGCACCCGTGCTCGATGCCATCGACCGGCGCATCCTGTCGGAGCTCCAGACCGACGGCAGGATGACCAACGTCGAACTGGCGCGCCGCGCCGGCATCTCGGCTCCGCCGTGTTTGCGCCGCGTCCGTCGCCTGGAGGAGGCGGGCGTGATCCGCGGCTACCACGCCGATTCGGATCCACAAAAGCTCGGCTGGGAGATCGTGTTCTTCGCGATTGTCGGATTGGACAGCCAGAGGGAGGCCGTGCTCGCTGCGTTCGAGCAGCTGGTCGCCGCCTGGCCCGAAGTGCGTGAGTGCCACATGATCCGCGGCGGTGGCGATTTTCTGCTGAAGCTGGTGGCGCGCGACACGGCGCACGAGAATCAGCTTACCCAGCGCCTGACCGGCGCGCCCACCGTCACCCGTGTGCAGACCCTCCAGACGATTCGCACCAGTCGCCATCTGGCAGGGGTTCCGCTCTGAGCGGCGGTGCGTGACATAATCGCAGACATGTCCGAATCCACCTCCCGGCTGATCGAGCTCCCGACGGTCGCGCGCGGCGCGCCGACGCTGACCGTGGTGGTCCCCTGCTACAATGAACGCCCCAACGTCGCGCCATTGATCGCCAGGCTGGATGCCGCGCTGTACGGCATCGCCTGGGAGGTCGTGTATGTCGACGACAACAGCCCCGACGGCACAACCGCCGAGGTCCGCCGCATTGCACAGACCGATCCGCGAGTCCGCTGCATCCGCCGCATCGGCCGCCGCGGCCTTGCCTCCGCGGTGATCGAGGGCGGCCTGTCATCCTCAGCCCAATTCGTGGCGGTGATCGACGGCGACCTGCAGCATGACGAGACGAAGCTGCCCGACATGCTGGCGGCCCTCGCGAGCGGCCAGTACGACCTTGCGGTCGGCAGCCGTTACGTCGGAGGCGGCGACTCAGCCGGTCTCGTGAGCCGCTGGCGCCACTTGCTGTCGGACGGCGGAATTCGGCTGGCACAGCTATTCCTGCCGGTGCGGCTCACCGATCCGATGAGCGGCTTTTTCATGCTGCCCCGCCCGTTGTTCGAGACCCTGACGCCCAACCTTACCGGTCAGGGTTTCAAGATCCTCGTCGACCTGACGCTCAGTTCGCCCGCACCGCTGCGCGTGATCGAGGTTCCCTATGTCTTCCACGAGCGCGTGGCCGGAACGAGCAAGCTCGATGCGCTGGTCCTCGTGCAGTTCGCCGGCCTGCTTCTGGACAAGGTACTCGGCGGCCTGCTGCCATTGCGGTTCATCTCGTTCGCGCTGGTGGGCGCTCTGGGCGTGCTCGTGCATCTCGGCGTGCTGACCACGGCACTGAAGCTGGTCGGATTGCAGTTCGAAGCGGCTCAGACCATCGCCACCGCCGTTGCCATGGCATGCAACTTCGAGCTCAACAACGAGATCACCTATCGCGACCAGCGCCTGCGCGGGCCGCGTCTGTGGCGCGGGCTGTTGTTGTTCATGCTGGTATGCAGCCTCGGTGCCGTCGCCAATGTCGGCATCGCCAAGACCCTGTATGAAACCCACACCAGTTGGAGCATCGCCGGAGCGATCGGTGCGATCATCGGCGTCGTCTGGAACTATGCCGTCTCGGCGACGCTGGTCTGGCGCGCACGATAATCCAACGTCGCGAGGAGCGTAGCGACGCAGCAATCCCAGCCGGGATGCGTCCTTCGCACTGGGCGCTGGCCGCACTGATCGCGCTGACCCTGCTGCGCCTCGTGGTCGCGGCGGCGGTCCCCCTTGTACCGGACGAAGCCTATTATTGGGTGTGGTCGCGTGCCCTTGCGCCTGGCTATCCCGACCATCCGCCGATGGTCGCCGTCTGGATACGCATCGGCACCGCCCTGGTGGGCGACAGCACATTGGGCGTCCGGCTGCTTGGACCGGTCGCAGTCGCTATTGCCTCTCTGCTGCTGGTGGACGCTGCGGATCGCCTGCTGCCGGGCCGCCACGCCGGTCTTCGCGCCGCCGCGCTGCTGAATGCGACGCTGCTGTTCGGCGTCGGTGGTGTGCTGATGACCCCCGACGCACCGCTCCTCATGTTCTGGACTGCGTGCCTCTGGGCCCTCGCGCGCCTGCTCGACAGTGGTCGCGCATGGTGGTGGCTCGTGATCGGCCTGTTCGCCGGGCTCGCCATGGCGAGCAAGTACACCGCCGCACTGCTGTGGTTCGGCATCGCCGCCTGGCTGCTGGCGGCACCGTCGATGCGTGTCTGGCTGCGGCGGCCGGCACCTTGGCTCGGCGCACTGCTTGGCCTGGTGGTCTTCTCGCCGGTTGTGCTGTGGGAGGCCGGGCATGGCTGGCCGAGCTTCGCCCGACAAGGCGGCCGTGTTGCCGCCTGGCAGCCCACGCACGCGATAAGGTTCATGGGAGAATTGTTGCTCGGTCAGGCGGGACTGATCACGCCGCTGATCTTCGCCTTTTGCGTCGGCGGCATGATCGAGGCCGCGCGCCAGAGCTGGCGCACGCGCGATCCGGCGTGGACATTGCTGGCCGCACTGACATTGCCGGCAGTGGTGCTGTTCACGCAGCACGCGCTGGGCGACCGGGTGCAGGGCAACTGGCCTGCCATCATCTATCCAGCCGCCGGCGTCGCCGCGGGCGCACTGTGCGCGCCGATCTGGACGCGCATGATGCGGCCGTCCATCGCTCTGGGTCTCGCCATCACGCTGCTGGTCTATCTCCAGGCGGCTACCACACTGTTGCCGGTGCCTGCCGGCGTCGACCCGATTGCCCGCCAACTGGCCGGCTGGAATGCACTCGCCGATCAGGTCGATGCAGTCCGCCGGCAAGTGGGTGCCGATTTTGTCGCGGCGGATGAATATGGCGTTGCCGCCGAACTCGCCCGCAGCCTGCCGGGGGGGGTGACCGTGATCGGCATCGGCACGCGCTGGAGCTTGACCGACCTGCCGCGAGCGATCCCGGATGGCCAGGTCGGGGTTCTGGTCCGCAGCACACGACGTAGCAGCGAATTCAATGAAGCAGCGTGGCCGCAACCCGTCGAGATAGCCCAGGCGGCACGAAAGCGCGGCGATGAAACGGTCGAGGCGTTCCGGCTTTATCGCGTTGCGATGGCGGGAAATGGCGCGGATGCGGTCATCCTGCCGCAGCCATGACACGGGCCATCCGTGCTTGACGCCCATTACATGCAGCAGTCTGCACCGCAAACCACAGGTCGCTGACTGACAAAGCGCCCCGATTAGCCAGGAATTAAACTGGAACGTTCACGCTGTTCCAGTCGCGGACTCCGGCATTCGCATGCGTGGCAAGACAGACAGGAAGGGCAAGGGCAATATCCTCATCCGCAAGGAGGAGGTAGTGGAAGGCGAAGGGCATGGCGGTGCCTGGAAAGTCGCCTACGCCGACTTCGTCACCGCCATGATGGCGTTCTTCCTGCTGATGTGGCTGCTGAACGCAACCACCGAGGAGCAGCGCAAGGGCCTCGCCGACTATTTCAGCCCGAACAGCGTGCTGTCGCACAGCTCATCCGGCACCGGCCAGCCATTCGGCGGACGCACAGCGTTCGCCGATGGTGAAATGCTGTCCGACCTCGGCAGCCCGCAGGTGACCGTCGGCAAGCAGCCCGTGGTCGACCACATCGAGGATGATGGTTCGGATGTGGTCATTCAGCCGCGGCCGCATCGCGACGACACGGAGAGCAAGGAGCCGGATCTTGGCGGCAGGCCGCCGCCAAAGCCGCCTCCACAGCAAGTACGCAATTCAGCGGCTGCGGGGCCGGTTCCGGTCGCCGTGGCGACGCCGGGACATGGCGACGTCCAGCGCAAGCCAAGCGAGGCGGAGTTGGCAGCGGAGCTGGACAAGCGTGAGAAACAGTCCTTCGACCAGGCGGCACAGCAGATACGTGACGTGGTGAACAACGATCCACAATTGCAGGAGCTGGCCCGTCAGTTGGTGATTGACACAACGCCGGACGGCCTGCGCATCCAGATCCGCGATGCCGACCGCCAGCCAATGTTCGCTTTCGGCTCGGCGGAGCCGAATGAAAAAGCCCGACTGCTGCTGCAGAAGGTGGCACCGGTGCTGGCTAAACTGACGCAGGATATCTCGATCGCCGGCCATACCGACGCGGCGCCGTTCGCGGGTTCCGGTCGCACCAATTGGGAACTTTCCGCGGACCGCGCCAATACCACGCGACGGCTGCTGATAGAGTCAGGCCTGCAGGAAACGCGCATCCGCAGCGTGACCGGCAATGCAGAGCGTGACCTTGCGCTGCCAAACGACCCGCTGGCCGCGGCCAATCGCCGCATCGCCATCGTCGTGCTGCGCACGGCGCGGCAACAAGCGGAAGCCCCCTGAGCCCATGCAATGCTGACGGTCGGCGCCTTCGTCCTGTTGCTCGGCTGCGTGTTCGGCAGCTACGTCGTTTCCGGCGGTAGCTTCGATGTGCTGGTCGAGGCGCTGCCATTCGAAATGTGGACGATCGGCGGCGCTGGGATCGCCGCGTTCATCATGGCAAACAGCATGCATGAACTGAAGCATTCGCTTGGTGGTTGCAAGAAGATATTCAGCGGCGCTGCCTTCAAGAAGGGGGACTATGTCGATCTCCTCAGCCTGCTGTATTTTCTCGTTCGGCTCGCCACCACCAAGGGCAACATGGCACTCGAGCCACATATCGAGAAGCCCGAGGAAAGCCCCGCCTTTCAGAAATTCCCCAAGGTTCTCGGCAATCACTTCGCCAGTTCGATGATCTGCGACTACCTGCGGATGGTTGGGATGAACGCTGACGATCCCAACCAGATCGAAGACGTGATGGCGCGCGAGCTGAAGAAAACGCTGAACGAAGAGCTGCACGGCGCGCATTCCTTGCAGATGATGGCGGACGGCCTGCCGGCTCTCGGCATCGTCGCGGCCGTGCTTGGCGTGATCAAGACGATGTCCCACATCGACCGGCCACCGGCCGTGCTCGGTGGGATGATCGCCAGCGCGCTGTGCGGCACGTTTCTCGGTGTGCTGCTCGCCTATGGTCTCGCCGGACCCTGTGCGTCACGCCTGAAGGGCGTGGTGGAGGAGGAAGCGAAATACTACGAGGTGATCCGCGCGGTGCTGGTAACCCATCTGCATGGCAACGCACCACAGGTCAGCGTTGAGTCAGGCCGCAAGATGGTACCCAACGAGCACATGCCGTCATTTCTCGAATTGGAGGAAGCGGTCCAGTCGGTGCAGATGAACTAGCGCCCGCCATCAATGGAGCGCGAGTCACACGCCCAAGCGTCATGGCCGGGCTCGTCCCCATAGGCGCTAACTTAAGGCGCTGGCGTCCCTCCGATCGTCATGGCCGGCCCTGTGCCAGCCATCCACGTCTTGCCGGGCGCACGCACCTGCACGATAAACTTCCTCACGACCGACGGTTTCGTGGTCACGATGCATCTCCAACATGACCGGACGCACCAATTCACACAGCAGCCGCAAAATCAGCGACGTGGGGCACTAGGCTGTTCGACCTCGCGATCATCGGCGGCGGCATCAACGGCTGCGGCATCGCGCGCGACGCCGCGGGGCGTGGGCTGTCGGTGCTGCTGGTCGAGCAGGGCGATCTGGCGAGCGGCACCTCGTCCGCATCGACCAAGCTGATCCATGGCGGCCTGCGCTATCTGGAGCACTATGCGTTTCGCCTGGTACGGGAGTCGCTTGCCGAACGCGAGGTGCTGTTGCGCATCGCGCCGCACATTATTCGACCTATGCGCTTCGTGCTGCCCCATCATGCCGGGCTGCGGCCATGGTGGCTGATCCGGCTGGGCCTGTTCCTGTACGACCATCTAGGCGGCCGGGAAATTCTTCCGGGTACGCGCTCGCTGGACCTGCGCTCGAATACCGCCGGCACGCCGCTGCGGCCCGAGTTCACGCGCGCGTTCGAATACTCTGACTGCTGGGTTGATGACGCGCGGCTAGTGGTGCTGAACGCACGCGATGCAGCAGCGCGCGGCGCCGAAATTCGCACGCGCACTCGTTGCATCGATGCCAGGTATGCGGATGGTGTGTGGCACCTGATGATGAAGGGAGGTGCCACGGCCGAGGCACGCCTGCTGGTGAATGCCGGCGGACCGTATGTGACGCGCGTGCTGCGCGACGTGGTCGGTGTGGCGGAGCCTCAGCGCGTCAGGCTGGTAAAGGGCAGCCACATCGTTGTGCCGCGGCTGTATGCGCACGATCGTAGCTATATCTTCCAGAACGCCGACGGTCGCGTTTGCTTCGCGATCCCGTACGAGCAGGACTTCACACTGATCGGCACCACCGATGAGGATTTTGATGGCGATCCTTCCGACGTAGCGAGTTCCGGCAAAGAGGAACAGTATCTGTGCGATGCGGTCAGCGAGTATCTGCGCGCGCCGGTCGCGCCCGCGGACATCGTGTGGCGCTACGCAGGGGTGCGGCCGCTGCTCGATGACGGCGCCGGCAAGGCTCAGGAGGCAACGCGCGACTACGTGCTGACGTTGGAGGAGCCGGCGCTGCTGTCGGTGTTCGGCGGCAAGATCACCACGTATCGCCGGCTGGCCGAGGCGGCGATGGCGAAGCTGCAGCGGTGGGTTCCTGGCATGCGTGGCCCGTGGACTTCGGGCGTTGCGTTGCCGGGTGGTGACTTTCCGTGGGACGGCATCGAACGAGTGCGTGCCGACTTGTCGCGACGCTACCCGTTTCTACCTGATGCGACGCTACGGCGCCTGGTCCGCGCGTATGGCACGATGACGGCCGACGTACTTGGCGATGCACGCGAAGCGGCAGCACTGGGGCGCTATTTCGGCGCCGATCTTTCCGAACGCGAGGTTGATTGGTTGGTCCGCACCGAATGGGCGACAACCGCGGAGGACATACTGTGGCGGCGGAGCAAGCTTGGATTGCACATGAGTGCCGCGGAGGTTGGCGCGCTGGACGACTACCTCATGCAGCACCACCATCCCCGCCGCACTGGAGCGGGAGTGAGCCAGCTCTATCGTTGATCGTCGTCGAACAGAATGCGGTTGGCGGCGCCCTCCAGGTCCTCGGTACTGCCCGGAGCGCAGCGACCACAGGAATATCGCCAGTCCGCCACCGCCGAGGATCAGGCTTGCGCCGAGCAGGTACAGAATGACGCTCATGGCGACCTGCCCCGCAGCCGAAAACTGTTCGCCATGACCAGCAGCGACGAACTCGACATCGCCGCCGCGGCAAGCCACGGCGTGACGTAGCCCGCCACCGCCAGCGGCACCATCAGCGCGTTGTAGCCGATCGACAGCGCGAGGTTCTGCCGCATCACGCTGCGCGCGCGCCGCGCAATCTCGATCAGCAGCCGCGACAGGAGCCAGCAGGCTGCCCTGGAACACCACGTCGGCAACGGTCTGGCTGATATCGGCAGCGCTTGCGGGCGAGGCGGAGACGCTTGCGGCGGCGAGCGAGGGGCTGTCGTTCAGGCCGTCGCCAACCATCAGCACTTTCCGGCCGGAGCGCGCCAGTGCCTCGACCACCGCAACCTTCTGCACTGGCGTGCGCTCTGCCTCCCAATGCTGGATGCCGAGTGCGGCAGCGATCGGCGCCACCGCCGCGGCATGATCGCCGGAGAGGAGGCGCAGATCGAGGCCGAGGCGCCGCAGCCTTGCCAGAGTTGCCGATGCGTCCGCTCGCAATGTCTCGGCAAAGCGAAAACACACCGGCTGGTGACCGGGACGCGCAAGCCACAGTTCCGGTCCCGCGGCTTCATGACCAGTCACCACATGACATCGCGAATGCCCGGCTGCCCAAACGGACATCGCCCGCCTGCAATCCTTGTCCGGCATGCTCGACCAGATCATCCGCCACCGCGACCGGTCCGGATGCCGCCAGCAGCGATCGCGCCAGCGGGTGGCGGCTGCCTGCGGCAAGCGATGCGGCAACGCGCAACGCAGCCTGATCGAGACCTGGCTCGAGAACCAGCGGCATCGTTGGCTCGGTCAGCGTGCCGGTCTTGTCGAATACGACTGTATCTACATTCGGCCAGGCGCTCCAGCGCGGTCGGCGACTTCAGCAGCATGCCGGAACGGAACAGCCGACCGGTGGCGATGACCTGCACCACCGGCACCGCAAGCGCCAATGCGCAGGGACAGGTGATGATCAGCACCGCGCTCGCGGTCAGCAGCGCCTGACTGACGGATACGCCGGCGGCGAAGTACCACCACAGAAAGGTCAGCAGCGCCGTGACATGCACGGCGGGCGCATATCGCCGCGCCACCCGATCGGCGAGCACCACAAAGCGCGAGCGTCGCGCCTCCGCTGCCTCGATCAGCCGCGCGCATTCGGCGAGCAGCGTGCCATTGCCGGTGACAGTCGCACGCATCGTCAGCGGCATCGCCGAGATTGAGCGTGCCGGCAAATACCTGCGAGCCGGGCGCGGCGGCGACCGGCAGGCTTTCGCCGGTGACGAGACTGGCATCCAGCAACGATGTGCCGCGTTCGACGACGCCATCGACGCCGATCCGCTCACCCAGACCGACCAGCACGCTGATCGCCGGGCACGATGACATGCTGGCTGCGACGTTCGGTGCTGCCGTCGGATTGCAGCACCGCGACGTCGGAGGCACGCAGCGTCAGCAACTGCTCGGCGGTGGCGCGGGCCTGGCCGCGGGCGCGATGGTCCAGCACGCGGCCGATCAGCAGGAAGAACAGCAGCGTGATGGCGGAATCGAAGTAGGTGTGCGGCCCCGCCCTGCATGGTCTGCACGAGGCTCATGCCGGTGACCAGGATCACGCCGAGACTGATCGGCACGTCCATGTTGGTGCGCACTTGCCGCAGCGCCGCGGCGGCGGAGGCGAAGAACGGCATCCCGGCATAGGCGATGGCCGGCATGGCGATCAGCGCGGAGACCCAGTGCAGCAGGTCGCGCGTCGCGGGCCCCATGTCGTGCAGCAGTCCGCCGACCTCGCCGGCCCAGATGCCGATCGAGAGCAGCATCACGTTGCCGGCGGCGAAGCCTGCCACGGCGAGCGCTCGGATCAGGGCGCGGTCGGTGCTGTCCGGATGCGGCGGCGAGCGATGCCGCGTCGAACGGCACGAGGCGATAGCCGAGGCCCTCGATCGTATCGACCAGGGACGTCGCGCGATCCGCTGCGCCGCGCCAGACCAGGCGCAGGCGGCGGGTGGTCATGTTGACGCGGCCGGGCAGCAGGTCGGGTTCGCGCGGCGAGGACCGACTCGATCAGCCAGACACAGGCGCCGCATTGCAGGCCGTCGATCGCCAGGATGAGTTCGTGGGTGCCGTCGGAGCGGGTGGTGATGAAGCGGGACAGGTCGCGACGTTCGGCTGGTTCGGGGCGGAGTGCGCGCAGTGCCGGATCGAGGATGCGCTGCGCGTAGTAGCGGCCGAGGCCGAGCGTCTGGATGGTCTCGTAGGCCGCGGCACAGCCGGGGCAGCAGAAACGGCGCCCGTCGGCTGGTAGGCAGGTTGCAGTGCAGGCAGGTGGCTGGGACTGACGAGAAATCGCCCTCTCCCCCTCCCCTCGCGGGAGGGGGTTGGGGGGAGGGGGCGAAGTGGAACAAGGACTCAATGCACGATCACCCGCCGCGTCGCCGCAATGTCGTGGCCCCCGAACGAAGCCGACAGCGTCAGCTCCCACTGTCCGGGTGCCGGCAGTGCCGCACTCGCCACGTAGTGCCCGGGTGTCGCTTCGCGGAACGCCAGCGCCTGCTGTTCCGGCGCGCCCAGCGGACGCTCGGCGGATGCCGCCACCGACGCACCGTGCAGCGGCGCGCCGTCGCGGTCGGTCAGCGTCACCTCCGGCCGACCGGCCGCGTCGGTCACGCGCCACCACGCGTCCAGCCAAGCGCTGCCTCGCGCTGCTCGCGGTCAAGCACCGCGTCGTAGTGGTTGCTCAGAGCGAAGTCTTCGTTGCCTGCCTGCCCGGGGAAGCGTGTGCAGCGCGGCATAGACCATGCCGGCATTGACCACGACGACGAGGCCTAGCCCGGCCACGACCGCCAGCGGGAAGAAGCGCCACATCGATCTCATCGCGGCCCCATGAACAGTGAGTGATACACCGTCTGCTCGCCGGTATCGGTGTTGCGCAAAAGGAAATCGATACCCTGCGAGCCATTCGACCAGGTGATCCGGTTCGCCGGCCACGGTGACGCGGAACGTGCCGACGCTGTCACCCTTCACCATCAGGCCAAGCCGGCTCGCCGGTCCCAATCCCTCGTCCGCTTCGGCCAGCGACGCGCCGTTCAGACCGTCGCTGCGCAGTTCGAACAGCGCGACGTTCGGACCCTTGTTGACGATCTTCACCGTGTAGCCGTTGCGCAGATCGCCGTCGGGCAGCCGCACGAACAGCGGCGCGCGGTCATGCAGCACGGACAGACCGACAGACGAACGCATCGCCAGCGCGCCCGTCATCACCACCGACCGCGACGAACCAGCGCCGAGACGTAGATCAGCGTGCGCGGACGCAGCAGGTGCAGCGTGGTCTGCCGCCCTCCGCCTTCGCCGCCTGATCGGCCAGCGTGTCCCAGGTGATCAGCCATTTCGGCCGCCCGGTGCGCTCCATCACGTGATTGCAGGCGTCGATGCACAGGCCGCAGTTGATGCATTCGAGCTGGATGCCGTCGCGGATGTCGATGCCGGTGGGGCAGGCGGTGACACAGGCGCCGCAATCGATGCAGTCGCCGGCGGGCGCGTCATCGTGTCGCTTGCCGCGCGTGCGCGGTTCGCCGCGCCAGCCCTGATAGGTGACGGTGACGCTCTGCTCGTCCAGCATCGCGGACTGGAAGCGCGGCCACGGGCACATGTAGGTGCAGACCTGCTCGCGCGCCCAGCCGGCCAGCAGATAGGTCGTGGCGGTGAACAGGAAGGTGAAGAAATACACCTCCTTCGACGCGGTGCCGGTCCAGAACTCCACCGTCACCGTCGGCGCATCGACGTAGTACATGATCCAGGCGCCGCCGGTCCAGAATGCGATGCCGAGCCAGGCGGCGTGCTTCAACGCCTTGCGCCAGACAGTGTCGAACGTCACCGGCTCGGCGTCGCGCTTCATGCGTTCGTTGCGGTCGCCTTCGATCAGGCGCTCGATCCACATGAACAGATCGGTCCACACCGTCTGCGGACAGGTGTAGCCGCACCAGACGCGGCCGAGCAGGCTGGTGACCAGGAACAGCGTGACCGCGCCCATGATCAGCAGGCCGGTCAGGTAGTAGATGTCCTGCGGCCAGAACTCGAGATTGAAGAAGTAGAAGCGCTCGTGCCAGATCGACAGCAGCACCGCCTGGTCCGGCTGGTTGACGCCGCGATGCCAGCGCAGCCAGGGCAGCAGATAGTAGACGCCGAGACAGACGATCAGCACCGCCCATTTGAAGCGTGCGCACCGGGCCGTGCACCGACTTCGGATAGACCCGCACGCGGTTGGCGTAGAGATGATCGCCGGCTTCCTCGCGCTGGAGCTGGAGCTGACGATCTGCCTTGCTGATGCGGGACATCGTCGCGCGCCTACTCCCCGCCGCCCAACGAATGCACGTAGAGCGCCAGGCTCTTGATCGTCGCTTCGTCGAGGCGCGTGTGCCAGGCCGGCATCACGCCCATCCGCGGCGAGGTGATCTGCGCCACCACGGTGGCACGATCGTCGCCGTAGAGATGCACGCGTGAGGCCAGCCGCGGCGCGCCCTTCTCGCGATCGCCCTGCCCTGCGTCGCCGTGACAGACGGCGCAGTTGTCGGCGAACAGCTTCTTGCCGGCGGACACGTCCTTGCCCGGCTCGGCGTTGCCGTACAGCGTCATCACATAGTCGGCGACCTGCTGGATCTCGGCGGGCTTCAGCATGCCATCGGCGCCGAAGCGCGGCATCTGCGACTCGCGCGCCTTGTCGTCGCCGCTGCGGATGCCGTAGGTGATGGTCTGCTGGATCGCATCGAGCGTGCCGCCCCAGATCCACGCGCCGGCAGCGAGCGCCGGATAGCCCGGCTGACCGCCGCCGCCGGCGCCGTGGCAGGGCTGGCAGTTGTTGGCGAAGGCGATGCGTCCCGCGGTATCGGCCGCCGCCATGAGCTGCGGGTCCTTGCGGATGTCGGCGAACGACAGCGCCTTGATCCTGTCCATCGTGCCGGCGCGCTGCGCGGCAACCGCGCGCACGTCGTCGTTCACCGCGGTGCGCTGCGAATAGCCCAGCACGCCGTGGAAATAGCCGGTGATGCCCGGCACCGACGGATACAGCACGCACCACACCACGGCCCAGGCGATGGTGGCGTAGAGCACGTACACCCACCACTTCGGCAGCGGCGTGTTCAGCTCCTTCAGGCCGTCCCACTCGTGGCCGGTGGTATCCTGGCCGGTGACGATGTCCTTCTCGATCTTGGTTGGCACAGCGGCGCTCCTCAGCGGTCGTCTTCGAGCGGGATGCGGCCGTGCCGCTCGATCTGGGACTTGCGCCCCGGCCAGTAGGTGGTGAGCAGGATCAGCACGAACACGGCGAACACCGGCACGATCCAGTTGTGCTGCAGCCACATGATCAGGGTCATCATTGCTGCAGCCGTTCGTTGGCGGGATCGGCGAAGTCCACCATCGTGCCGAGCACCTGGAGATACGCGACCAGCGCATCCATTTCGGTGACCACGCGGCCGTCGCCGGGCACCGTCACCGCCTTCGGATAGCGCTTCAGCAGGCCGCTGTTGTCGGCGTTCGGATTGGCCTGGGCCGCAAGATCGGCCGCCGCATTGGCGATCTCGTCGTCGGTGTAGGGCACGCCGACCATGCGCAGCGTGCGCAGCCGCGCGGCGATGTCGTCGGTCTCCAGCGGCGTGTCGGCCAGGAAGGCGTAGTGCGGCATCAGCGATTCCGGCACCACGCTCTGCGCGATTCTTCAGATGCGCGTAGTGCCAGTCGCTGGAGTATTTGCCGCCGACCCGCGCCAGATCGGGGCCGATGCGCTTGGAGCCCCACTGGAACGGATGGTCGTACATGCTCTCCGCCGCGAGCGAGAAGTGGCCGTAGCGCTCCACCTCGTCGCGCAGCGCGCGGATCTGCTGGCTGTGGCAGAGGTAGCAGCCCTCGCGCACATAGATGTCGCGGCCGCGCTGCTCGAGCGGCGAATAGGGGCGCACGCCCTTCACGTGCTCGACCGTGGTCTCGATGGTGAACAGCGGCACCACCTCGACGATGCCGCCGATCGCGATGGTGACCAGGGTCAGCACCAGCAGCAGGAAGGCGTTGCGCTCGATGAATTCGTGGCGGATGAACATCGGCTTATTCTCCCGCCACGGCGAGCGCCAGCCGGCCGGCACGCGCACATGGCTGCTCGGTGGTGCGGCTGCGCACCGTCTGGATCAGGTTGTAGACCATGATCAGCGCGCCGGTGAGGAACAGCAGCCCGCCGAGCAGCCGGATCACGTAGTACGGATGCACCGCGACGACGGATTCGGCGAACGAGTATTGCAGGAAGCCGAACTGGTCGTAGGCGCGCCACATCAGGCCCTGCATGATGCCGGCGACCCACATCGAGGTGATGTAGAACACGATGCCCAGCGTCGCGATCCAGTAGTGCCAGGACGCCAGGCGCGTCGAATACAGCGCCGCTGCGCTTCCACAGCACCGGCACCAGGTAATAGAGCGCGCCGAAGCTGATGAACGCGACCCAGCCCAGCGCGCCGGAATGCACGTGGCCGATGCGTCCAGTCGGTGTAGTGCGACAGCGCGTTGACGTCGCGGATCGACATCACCGGGCCCTCGAAGGTGGACATGCCGTAGAAGCCGACG
The DNA here is from genome assembly GCA_963776505.1 of uncultured Alphaproteobacteria bacterium. Taxonomy (GTDB): domain Bacteria; phylum Pseudomonadota; class Alphaproteobacteria; order Acetobacterales; family Acetobacteraceae; genus JAMXLO01. The sequence continues at coordinate 45,947 of CAVZNH010000080.1, read as the reverse complement.
GCGGTGACCGAGAAGCGCAGGCCCGGGTCGGTGCGCAGCTTGTCCCACGCGCCCGACAGCGTCATCAGGCCGTTGATCATGCCGCCCCAGGACGGCATCCACAGCATGATCGAGAACGCCATGCCCAGCGTCTGGGTCCAGTCGGGCAGCGCGGTCCAGTGCAGGTGATGCGGACCGGCCCAGATATACAGGAACACCAGCGACCAGAAATGCACCACCGACAGGCGGTAGGAATAGATCGGCCGGTTCGCCGCCTTCGGAATGAAGTAGTACATCATCCCCAGGAAGCCCGCGGTCAGGAAGAAGCCGACCGCGTTGTGGCCGTACCACCACTGGATCATCGCGTTCTGCACGCCCGACGCCACGGAGTAGCTCTTGCGCGGAGAATACCGAGATCGGAACGACGAGGTTGTTGCCGATATGCAGCACGGCGATGGTCAGGATGAAGGCGAGATAGAACCAGTTGGCCACGTAGATATGCGGCTCCTCGCGCTTCATCAGCGTGCCGACGAAGATGACCGCGTAGGCGACCCAGACGATGGTCAGCCAGAGATCGATGTGCCATTCGCGGTTCGGCGTATTCCTGGCTCTGGCTGTAGCCCATCACGTAGGACAGCGCGGCCATGACGATGAAGAACTGGTAGCCCCAGAACACGAAGTTCGCGAGCGCCTCGCCGCCGAACAGCCGCGCGCGGCAGGTGCGCTGCACGACGTAGAACGAGGTGCCGAACAGCGCCGATCCGCCGAAGGCGAAGATCGCCGGCCGAGGTGTGCACCGGGCGCAGGCGGCCGAAGTTGATGAACGAGAGGCCGAGGTTGAACTGTGGCCAGGCGAGTTCGGTGGCGAGGTAGACGCCGACCAGGAAGGCCACGATCGCCCAGAACACCGCGGCGATGACGAATTTCTTGACCACCGCCTCGTTGTAGTCGGGGGCGGGGCGCGGCATGGCGAGTGCAAGCGTCAGCCATGACGGCGGGCCTCCAGTCTTGTCGAAATGGCGGCGCACAGGCCGAATACGAAGACGCAGGCGAAGCCGAACAGCGAGAAGCCGAACACGTACATCCCGTCGTCCATCGCGCCGGAGGCGAGGATGAGGCCGATCAGGCCGAGCGCGGCCATCAACAGGCCGACGATGAGGTCGCTTGGCTCGATATCCATGGAACGCTCCGGTAGGGGTCCCAGGGAAACTGCCGTGCCCGCGTTAACGGATCATTGATCTGGATCAATGTGGGATGCGGAAGGGACGGAGAAGCTTGCGCCATGGTCGTTGCGCATTCCCGAGCGCCACGAGCCCCCTCCCCCCGCCCCCTCCCGCAGAGGAGCGGCGGAGTTTCCGGGCGCAATGATCTCCGCCTTCGCGGCTCTGGTGCGGCACCGGCGTTGGCTCCGGTGGGCTCCTGCTCGGCCTGTTCCTCGCCGGCGCGGCCGGCAGCACGATGCACTGCGTGCCGATGTGCGGCGGATTCGTGCTCGGCCAGGTGGCCGACGGCATGGCGCGACTGCCGGCGACCCGGCTGTGCGAGTGGCAGCGCGTCAGCCGCGGCGCACTGCTGCCCTATCACCTCGGACGGCTGACAACGTATGCGGGGCTCGGCGCGCTGGGCGGCGCCGCGACGGGCCGGCTGCCCTGGTTCGGCGCCGTATCGGGGGCCTGCTGCTGCTGGGCGCCGCGCTGTTCCTGGCGCAGGTCGCGCGCGTTCTGCCGGGACTGGATCGCGCGCCGGCCGGCTGGACCCGCGCCATCGCTCGGCTCGCAAGGCGCACCAGCGGCGGCTACCCGCTCGGCATCGTCCTCGGCTTCCTGCCCTGCGGCTTCCTCTACGCGGCGCTGGCCACCAGCGCGGCAAGCGGCAACCCGGCTGTACCGGCGCCATAGGCATGCTGGCTTTCGGGCTCGGCACCGTGCCGGCGCTGGTGGCGGTCGGCATAGCCGGCCAGGCGGCGGGACGCCGCTGGCAGCGCGGAGTCGCCGCCGCCGCGCCGGTGGTGATGCTGCTCAACGCGGCGCTGCTCGTCGTGCTGGCGCTGCGCGGCTTCGCGATCGACCTGTGAGTTCGGGCGAGGACTTCCGCGCATCAGAAACTCCAGCGCGGGAACCCTTGACGGCTCCCGTTGCGATTCCTAACTGGCTTGGCACTCATGGCCAGGGAGTGCCAAGCACTGGGCCGGCGCGGCTGACGCGTCTCGCGCTTCCTGCCTGAGCAGCAAGGAGGGAGTGAGAACAATGGCACTGTTTGCCGATCCATTCGATGCGCTCTCAAGCCTGCAGCAGGCGCTGGATACGTTCCGGACAAGCGGCTGGCTGGCCTCTGGTCCGAGCGGCGGCGGCAGCTATCCGCCGGTGAACGTGTTCCGCAAGGGCGACGACTTCTGCATCATCACCGAGATACCCGGCGTCCAGAAGTCGGAGCTAGAGGTGCAGGTCAAGGGCAACACCATCCGCCTGGCCGGCAACAAATCGGTCAGCCATCCCGAGAAGGCAAGCCTGCATCGGCGCGAGCGACTGGCGGGCCGCTTCGACCGAGCCGTGACACTGCCGATCGAGGTCGACCCTGACGGCGTCAAGGCCGAATGCCGCGATGGCATCCTCGCCCTGTTCCTGCCGCGCGCCGAGCGCGACAAGCCCCGGTCAATCCAGGTGGCGTGACAGCCTGTTGTGCAAAGGAGGACACGATGGCAACTGCACAAGAACTCGCGGTGCGCGACAAGAAGGAGCTGGTGAGCAAGGACGAGAAGACCGTTCCCGGCCGCTATTTTGTTCCATTCGCCGATATCTACGAGACCGATCAGGCGCTCTGCGTTGTGATGGAAATGCCTGGCGTCGAGAGGAAGGACGTCAACGTGGCATTGGAGAACGGCGTGCTGCGCGTTGACGGCCGCATCGACTTCGCGAAATACGAAGGAATGGAGCCGGTCTATACCGAGTACAACGTTGGCCACTATACCCGGTCATTCACATTGTCCGACAAGATCGACCAGGAGGGGATCAGCGCGCAGCTTGACGATGGGGTGCTGACCCTCACTCTACCGAAGGCGAAGGAAGCCCAGCCACGGCGCATCTCGATCGGGTGAAGTGATAGTGGTCCTCCCCTCCCTTTGCGGGAGGGGACGCGCCATGCACAACGGACCATCCGCGCGCGAAAGACGCCCGCTCCACTGGCTCAGGAAGGAACGCAACGTGGAGAACCGCCCGAGGTTGGTCGGCCCGTGATTCAGCCGCCTGTTGCGTGCCACGGCACGATCGCTTGGATCCAGCGTGAGTTTGATTATCGCCATTTTTCGGTGTTCTCTTCGGTTTCTTTCGTTACTGCAAACGGCCGATCTGGTCTGCTCACCGGCGTGACTGGCCTTGCGCCGGCGCAAATGGACAATCCAGGAGGACAAAATGATGTCTCGAATGGCCAGCACCCGGCCGCTTGCTGTCTTGGCATTCGCCCTGTCAACGATGAGTTTGTGGCTGGCGCCATCGACAGCAACGGCGCAACCGCAATTCGTTGTCACGCCGGTCGCCGAGAAGAAGCTTGCGCAGCTGCCGGCCGGGCCGCTGTATTGGTGGGTCGAGAATTTCCCCACGCTCGCACAGGCGCACGCTGCCGAGGGCCCGACGTCACTGGCTGCCGAAGCCGCGGGCAAGGTTTGGCTGCTAACGCTCGGTCCCAAGGGCGGCACGATCGCCGGTGGAACCAAGGTGGCGGAGGTTGGCCCCGTGCCGCCGATTACAGCCCCCGAGTATCTGCTGCGAATCACCCATAGCGGCGGCCCGCCGGGAGCCAAGACGCCGGTGCACTCGCATCCGGGTGCCGAAGCCTTCTTCGTGCTGAGTGGCCGGATGGGCCAAAAGACCCCGCACGGCGTGAGCTATGCGGAGGCTGGCGAGTCCATGAATGGGCATGGTGGAGACATGCCGATGGAGGTGTTCAGTGCCGGCACGACCGATCTGGACCAGCTTGTCATGTTCGTGGTGAACGCCAACAGACCATTCGCGTCGCCCGCCAGTTTCGAGTGAGGCGTGGGCCGCCGGTCCTGGTCTCGCCGTGCGCATGCCTGCTAATCGCGCCCGCCTTGCCCCGGAAGCAGAACGATGACATGGCAAGAGCGTGGTCTCGTCGGTCTCGATAAACAATGCAGAGGGGGTGTGCCATGCCCAACGTCTCGCGGCGAAGCACCATTCGTGGGTTTCTTGTATTTGCTACAGGCTCCCAAATGGCAGGAGCGTCCCGGTGCGTCGCCGCGGAGGATGTGCCGCTGGCGATCAAGGGCTATGACCCGGTCGCTTATTTCACCGACGGCAAGCCGACGCATGGTCTGCCGGAGATCGAATATGAATGGGACGAGCACCGCTACCGCTTCTCAAGCGCCGAGCACCGCGAGCTTTTCATGGCCGATCCCGTGCGCTACGCGCCGCAATTCGGGAACTTCTGCGCAATGGCGCTGGCCAATGGTGAAGTCGTCGTGGCGAACCCGGAGAACTGGCTGATCAGTGACGGGAAGCTCTACGTGTTTGGCAAGGCGCCCCCATTCGGCCCGGCCATGTTTCAGCAAGACCTGTCGGCGAACATCGCCAAAGCGAATCAGAACCGCGCCATGCTGCCGGACCATTAGCGAACATTCACCGGCGGCGCGGGGATGGCCTCGCCGGTGTAGAGGCCGGCCTTGCGGAAGCCATCGCGCAGATGATCGAGATCGGCCGGATTGAGGAATTTGCTGCCAAAAGTCAGCGGATCGAACGACGGGTCCAGGCGGTGGATCATGGTCACGACACGCGCGGCGTCCTCGGGCCGGTTGTTCTGCGCGTAGGCCGCCGCGAGCACGTCTCGACTGAAATTCGCTCCCGCCGTGCCGCGGAGATTGAGCTCTGCCTGCTCGATCGCCGCGTCATAACGGTGCTTCAGGTAGTACGCCAGGCTGAGGGCGAACCGATCGACCGCATTCATCTCGGGGTCGATACGCTGTGCCGCCTCCAGCGCCTCGATCGCAGTGTCCGTCTGCCCCATCCACATCAAGGTATTGCCGCGGCCGGCGAGGCCGTTGGCATCGTTGGGATTGATCGCAAGCGCGCGGTCCAGCTCCGCCATCGCCTGTTCGTAGCGATGATAGAAGATATGAATACGGCCCAGGATGACATGCGCGCGCACATCGGAAACGTCGATGCTCAGCGCCTTGTCTGCCATTTCCTGTGCACGGCCCAGGGATTCTGACGGCGATTCCGCCCAGCCCATCGATACGGCGATATGATAGCTATCGGCGAGTTCCGGCGTATGCGGCGGCATAGTTCGGGTCGAGCTGGATCGCACGCCTGAGGAGTGCGCGCGCCTCCACGTTGTTCGCGCGCGTCGGTCGCTGCAGTGCCGGTCTGGCGCGCAGAACGTAATCGTACGCTTCGAGACTTTCGGTCGGCCTGGCCGCCGCACGCCGTTGCTCGACCTGTGCCACCTGGATCGCCAAGGCTCCGGCGATCTGAGCGGTGATCTTGTCCTGCAAGGCGAAGACGTCCGCCAGTGCCTCGTCGAAGCGGGCCGACCAAAGCACCCTTCCGTCCGCATCCACAAGTTGCGCGCTCACGCGCACGCGGTTGCCGATCTGGCGGACGCTGCCCTCGACCTGATACCGCACCCCCATGCTGCGGGCGATCTCCCGAGGGCTTTCGGGTGGGCCTCGGTATGGCGAAACGGCGTTCCATGACATCACCGTCAGCTCGGAAAACCGGCCCAGCGCGCTGATGATGTCCTGCGTCAATCCATCTGCGAAATACGCCCGCGTCGGATCGTCGCTCTGATCGCGGAAGGGAAGAATGGCGATCGTGGGATTCGTGCCGAACTCCAGGCTGTTGGTCGTGGCGCGACCAACGTGCCCCAAAATGCCCTGAAGCTTCCACGCGGCCACGAGACCGCCCGACAGCACAGCGCCGGCCAGCAAAACGGCGAGCGTGATCGAAGCGGTCCGCCCGATGCGCAGGCCGGGGCGAGCCGAGCTGACAGCGACGGGCTGAGGTAGCGAAGGCGCGGCAGCATCTGGCTCCGCGGGAGCAGCCGCATCGCTGGGCGCAGACAGGGCTGGTGACGCCTCGGTCGATGACCGACCCGGCGCCGCAACAACCGAGACATCGAAGTCAAAGCGATAGCCACGGCGTGGGACTGTCCTGATCAGGCGTGGACCGTCATCTCCGAGCGCACGTCGCAGTTCGCCAATGCTCTGCACCAGCGTGTCGTCCGTGACGGCGAGGTTCGGCCAGACTGCGGCGAACAGCTCGTCTTTCGAGACCAGCCTCGCGCAATTTTCGCTGAGATAACGCAGAACGGCGAAGGTCTTCGGCCGAAGCGCAATCTCATTGCCATCAAGCTGCAGCGAGCCGCGATCAAAATCCAGGATGAAACGGTCGAACCGCAATTGCGGCGATCGCCGCTGTGCCGCAGGCGCGGCATCAGGCAAGTCCATCGCCCCACGCAAAACGGAGATTCAGCGCCTGCATTCTGTTCGGGGGAACGAGCAACTCAATCTCCCAGGTCGACTGGGTAAGCATTACTCAATCCTCATGCAGAAGCCACCCAGCAAGCTCGGCTCGCTCCCGTGCCAGAGGTCTGGCCCGCGATCTCGAGGGCGTTTTCCGGTGCGCGTCAGAGCCGGTCGGCCCAGGCCACGAGCAGATCGGCCAGCTCACCGATCAACGCGTCCTGACCCAACAGAAAGTGCGTCGCGCCCTTGAGCACGTGGTCCTCGCAGCGTTCGCCCGCCGCCTGCGACCACGATCGACACTGCGCGGGAAACACCAGCGTGTCGGCTGAATACATCACATTCAGCACCGGCACCGAACAGCGCGCCATGCAGGACGGGCCATCGGCGCGGGACAGACGCCCGCTCCACTGGCTGAGGAACGAACGCAACGTGGAGAACCGCCCGAGATTGGTCGGCCCGTAGTTCAACCGCCTGTTGCGTGCCACCGCACGATCGCTGGGATCCAGCGTGAGGTCGAGGAAACGCGGATCGGCGACAGTGCGATAGACGATGAACGGCTCGTCCTTGATCAGCTCCTGATCCGGATCGGCATCCAGCGCCGCCAACCTGCCGAGTACCCAGTCGGTGATGCGGTCGTTGCGTGCACGCTGTGCCGCGCGATAACGGCGCAGCCAGGCGGCATCGTAAGGCGGACCGTTCGCCGCGTTGTACATATCGAGCGACGCGTCGCTCGCATGCATGTCATGCTCATCGACCACCGCCGGATCGATCCACTCGACCATGGTCGCCGCGCGACCAGGATGTGCGGCAAGCATTGCCAGCCCATCCACCGGAGGAAGCTGCTCCGGACGCAGCTCGAACGGCGCGCCGTCCGGCGTGGTGGTGATGCTGAGGTGCTCCGCCTCCGCCTGATAGAACGCCGCGAGCGAACCGCCGCCCGAATTGCCGCACAGCACGATGCGTTCATAGCCGCGCTCGCGCAGGAACCTGATGCCGGCGCCGAGGTCCTGGATCGCCCGCTCCATGATGAGCGCAACATCATTGGCGACGTAGCGCGTGTTCAGCGCCAGGATCGCACGGCCGCGCTGCTGCAACGGGCCGATCAGATAGTGACCCATAAAATTGCTGGTCGGATGGATCACCACGAACGCGACGCGCCTGTCGCAGCCCTCGGCAGCGAGCCGCCCAAACACCTGCGGGAACAGATTGTTCAGGCCGCTCTGGCTGTCGTAGCCGCTGCCGCGCGGCACATCGATCGCGACCAGCTCGCCCTGCATCGCGGTTCAGGCCGCGACGCCGTATTTGCGCTCCTTGCGCACGTTCCACTCCGCCAGCTTGTCCGCAGCGACGCTCTCCATCTTGTCGAGCACCCCTGGCGCCTCAGTGCGCAGCGTCATCTCCAGGCGGATGTTGTTAGGGTCGAAGAAATAGATCGACTGGCAGAACCCGTGGTCCTTCGGCCCGAGGACGTCGATGCCGGCAGCCTCCACGCGCCGCTTGCCCTCCAGCAGCGCCTCCATGCTGGGCACCTCGAAGGCGATGTGGTTGACCCAGCTCGGCGTGTTCGGGTCCGCCTCGGCCGGCGGCGAGCTCGGCAGATCGAAGAACGCGATATAGCTGCCGTCACCGCATTCGAAGAAGATGTGGATGAGATCGACCTCCTCCCCATACGGCCTGGCACCCTCCGGCGTCATCTCCCCGGCGGCATATTTCAGCCCGAGCACCTTGGTGTAGAACTCCACCGTCTCCTGCGCGTCGCGGCAGCGGTAGGCGACATGATGCAGTTTCTGGAACATGGACCGCTCCTCTGTGTTTATGTGCCTGCATAGCAGGAATCGGCCGGTGATGGCATCCCGTCGCCGCCGGGCTTGACGCACCAGCCCTCACCCGGCGCAAAATCACGCAGCCCAGGAGGTTCGGCAGATGACCACGACCCTGCCCATCGACCAGTTGATCGACGTCAAGCGTGGCGCGATCAGCCGCGAGATCTTCGTCTCGCCAGACTTCTACCGCGAGGAACTCGACAAGCTCTTCACCCGCGCCTGGCTGTTCGTCGGGCACGAGAGCCTGATCCCCAAGCCCGGCGACTTCTTCGTCTCGCGCATGGGCGAAGAGTCGGTGATCCTCTGCCGTGACGCGCAAGGCGCGGTGCACGTGTTCCTGAACTCGTGCCGGCATCGCGGCATGAAGGTGTGCCGCTACGAGCAGGGCAACACGTCGCTGTTCGTCTGCCCGTATCACTCGTGGAGCTACACCACCGACGGCAAGCTCCAAGGCGTGCCGCTGTATCGCGCGCTGTACGAAGGCACGCTGAACCGCGACGAATGGTCGCTGATCGAGGTGCCGAAGTTGGCGCTTTACAAGGGCACCGTGTGGGCGTCGTGGGACCCGGCGGCACCCGACCTCCTCGACTACCTCGGCACCGCGGTGGATCACCTCGACCAGGTGCTGGATTGCCGTGACGGACGGCCCGGCGGATCGGAGGTGATCGGCGTCCACAAATGGGTATTCCCGTCCAACTGGAAATTCGCGGCCGAGAATTTCCTCGGCGACACCTACCACAATCCGTCGCATCGCTCGGTGGACATGATCGGCATCGGGCCGAGTTCGCAACGCGGACAGAAGGGGCGGCGCGACAACGAATACAACAAGGGCCAGCACGTGTGGGTCGGCCATCCGGCCGGCCACGGCATGCATAGCGTGCTGATGCCCGACACGATGGAATACGAGCCATCCTACGTTCAGTATCCCATCGTCGATGAATACTTCCGCCACTGCTTCAACGAGCGAAAGCGCCGGCTGGGCGAAAAGGCGCGGCTGCTGCCGTTCACCGGCAACATCTTCCCCAACGCCTCGTATCACGGACGCCAGCCGCGCGGCATCTGCGTATGGCATCCGCACAGCCCCACCGAGACCGAGGGCTGGCGCTTCTTCCTGGTCGACGCCGATGCACCGGCCGAGGTGAAGGACGTGCTGCGGCGCTTCTACATGCGCTACTCCGGGCCGGCGGGCATGACCGAGCAGGACGACATGGAGAACTGGCTCTATGCCACCGCCGCGTCGAAGGGCACGATCGCGCGGCGCTATCCGTTCAACTACCAGTCATCGATGGGCGCGTACAAGACCAACGATCCGATCCCGGGCGACGTGTCGCTACAGATCACCGATCAGACACCGCGCAACTACTATCGTGTCTACGCGTCATATCTGAACGGCGATGACTGGGACACGCTGATCGGCCGCGACCGCGGTCCCATGCAAGTGGCAGCGGAGTAGTCCGAACGGGCCGTTGTTGGGAAAATGCATACCGGAACGGTGCAGCGATCCGGAGCGCGTGCTGGAGAATGAGTGAATCGAGTCGGGCACGGGCTGTGCTCCTTCGTCATGGCGGGGCTTGGCCCCATAGGCGCTAACATAAGGCGCCGGCCAATCGGTTCACCGTCATGGCCGGCCTTGTGCCACGGCTGTCCGGTTGGATTTTGGTGGACGCGGCGCACGGCGTTGATTCTTCTCAGTTCGAGCCGTTTCCCGACGAATCGAACATGAGAGGAGCCCGCGCCGTGCCGCATCAGAATACTGTATTCCGCCAGGTGGCGAACCTGCTTCCCTGGGCCACGCTGGATCGACTGATTGCGGCGAGTGGCGCAGATACGGGCGTGCGCCGACTCAGTACCAAGGATCTGCTGCTGACCCTGTTGTTTGCCCAACTCTCCGAGGCAAAAAGCCTGCGCGACATAGAAGCGCTGCTGGCGAGCCAGGCGGCCCGACGCTATCATTCCGGTCTGCGCGAGGTGCACCGCTCGACACTGGCGATGCTGCGGCAAGGCGGCCGGTGTCGGTGTTCACCGGCCTGCTGTCTGTGATGATGGCCAGCGTGGCGCGCCAGTATCGCCGCGACCTTGCCGGTTGTGTGCGGCTGATCGATGCCACCACGATCCGGCTGAACCGGCTGAGCGAGGGCTGGTCGCGTTTCTCCGCGCATCTGTGTGGCGTCAAGGCACACGTGGTCTACGATCCGGATGCTGACTGCCCGCTCTATCTTGGAATGACGCCGGCACGGGTGAATGACATCACGGCCGCGAAGGTCATGCCGGTCGAGGCTGGCGCGACCTACGTGTTCGATCTCGGCTACTACGATTACGGCTGGTGGGCGAAGCTGGATGACGCGGCGTGTCGCCTGGTGACGCGGCTGAAGTCCAACACGCCGTTGGAACTGATCGAGGAGCGGCCGTTGCCGGCCGATCCCGACAATATCCTCTCCGATCGGATCGGCTTTCTGCCGGAACGGATGGCAGCGAGCCGGCACAATCCGATGTCGAACGCGGTGCGCGAGATCAGGGTCAGGCTGGAAACCGGCAAGGTTCTGCGCATCGTCACCAACGACCTCGATGCGCCAGCCAGCGAGATTGCCGATCTCTACAAACGTCGCTGGGCGATCGAGCTGTTCTTCCGCTGGATCAAGCAGATCCTCAGGATCAAGCATTTCTACGGCACCAGCGAGAACGCCGTGCGTACTCAGATCGCTGTGGCGCTGATCGCCTTCGTGCTGCTCAAGCTGGCTCACAACGCGCAGACCATCATCACCAGCATGACCCAATTCGCCCGATTGATCCGCGCAACCATATTGCACCGCCGGCCCATCGACCGGCTGCGAACAGCCCACGGCCAAGTCGATCCCGTCCCTCGACATTCCACCCGACAAATGTCGTTACTTTCCGCTTGATCAGCCAACCGGACAGCCGTGGCACAGGCCGGCCATCCACGTCTTCTTTACCGCACTCACAGATCGTCCTCGCATGGCAGGATGGGTCTACATCATGACCAATAAGCGGAACGGCGCTCTATACGTCGGTGTCACCAGCGACCTGGTCCGCCGCGTTTGGGAGCATCGAGAAGGTGTGGGAAGCCGCTTTGTTCGCCGATATGGCCTGACCAGGCTGGTGTATTTCGAGCATCACGAGGATATACGCACGGCAATCCAACGAGAAACCAGCCTCAAGCGTTGGCCCCGCACTTGGAAGATCCGTCTCCTGGCAGCTGGCAACCCGGACTGGGAAGACTTGTAGCGTCGCTGTTGAGTTGAAGACGTGGATGGCCGGCCATGACGACGGCTGGATGTAAGCCCTAAGCATGCGAGCTGTCCTGCGGCGTCCCGTAAAAACGCGTCGCAATGTACATGGACAGCATGCCGAGCAAAAAGCCTGCAAAGACATGCAAAACCGGATGGCCGGGCGTGGGTCCGCGGAGGAAATATCCGGCCGCAAAGAGCAACATCCACGCGACAAACACGCCGATCACGTATCTGCCAAGCCGCGACCCTAAGAATTGCGAAACAAGCGTTCATCGTCAGGTCCTTTCCCATCAGCAGCCACAGTGCCGCCTTCGACGCCGCCGCGTCTTCCAGGTCGGCAAAGTTTTGCAGCATCTCCGCGCGATGCCGTTGCAGGAATGCCGGCGGATAGAGTTCCAGCAGTCGTGCGGTAGAGGCGATAACGACCGGGACTCCTTCTGCCGCGTGGGCCCAGTCATGGCGTCACGCGCTTCCGAGCTGGCGGCGCGCGACAAGGGCCACGCGAGACAGCCGCTCCGTTTCCGCGCGCAACGTGGTTTGGCCAAGCGCCGTGAGCCGGTAATAGATGCGGCGCGGGTCTTGGGTGTTGCCCCTGGCGACCAGGCCCGCCTCGATCATGCGGTCGAGCGAGCCGTACAGCGTTCCCGGACCCATTTTCACCGCATCTCCTGAATCTGCCTTGACCTGCTGCATGATGTCGTAGCCGTGGCGCTCCTTGCCGAACAAGGCGAGCAAACCGCGCTCGCCTTCCTCGCGATGCCGATCTCGCCATCGGCGAAATGTCCGCTCGGACACACCCAGCCACTCCGCTGCCGCCATCTGGCTCAGTTCATATCGCTCCGACCCGACCCAAGCACTTCCACAAACGCATCCGTCGTATCCCCTCGCGAATGCGCGCCCGGTCCATCCAAACCTCCACCCCAGGAGGCAAAATCGACCGGACACTTCAAAACGCCTTCGCCATACGTTCAAGTTCAATGTACACCCACACACCGGACAAGACCGCCCAGCTGGCCACGGTAGGAAATTCTTCCTTGACATCATGCGCCCACTCATGTTCCTATTCCGTTCATGTCCGCCGCGGCCCCCGACCCCGCCCCACCAATCCACCCGCTCCTTCGGCCTGCTCGTCCTGGTCCGCGCGCTCATCGACTACGGCCGCGAACTCGCCGGCACTCTGCGCCAGCATGGCACCGCCGCCCTCGGCTTCTCCGTTCGCCACTTCGGCACCGACGATGTCGCGCTGATCCTCGCGCGCATCACCCACGGCCTGCATCTCGCCGCCGCGCTCGAGCTGCGCATCACCGCCACCGCGCCCCGTCTGGACGCCGACCCCAAGCCACCCCGCGCCCCAGCACACTCCACACCGCGCGCCCCGCGAACCGTCGCACCGCGAGACGACACCGCCGCTCCCCGCTCGCCGCCATGCCAACGCCGGAGCAGATCGCCGCGGAGGTTCGCCGCCGACCGATCGGCGCGGTGATCGCCGACATCTGCCGCGACCTCGGCATCACGCCGAGCCACAAATTGTGGCGGACTCTGCAAAGCGCCATCATCCGCTACGGCGGCAACTACACCCGCCTGATAACGGACATGATGGACCGGGTGTTTCCGCTTCCCGTCCCCGCCGCCCTCCTCCCCTCACCCAAGCGATCGACCACACAAGCCGGCGCTGACCCGCCCTGAGCCGCTGACCGGCGCAGAAACTGGTTCCTCGTCCTGCGAAACCACCGCTGCGCAAGGCTTGACGCCGAGGCCGCTCCTGACCGCACAATCGGCGGCGCAGAGAGAGGTCCCGCCAATGACCACGACCTTGCCGATCGACCAGATGATCGACCCACAGCGCGGCATCATCAGCCGCGAGATCTTCGTCTCGCCGGAACTGTATCGCGAGGAACTGGACAAGCTCTTCACCCGAGCCTGGCTGTTCGTCGGCCACGAAAGCCTGATCCCCAAGCCCGGCGACTTCTTCGTCTCGCGCATGGGCGAAGAGTTGGTGATCCTCTGCCGCGACGCGCAAGGCGCGGTGCACGTGTTCCTGAATTCGTGCCGCCATCGCGGCATGAAGGTCTGCCGCTATGAGCAAGGCAACACGTCGCTGTTCGTCTGCCCGTACCACTCGTGGAGCTACACCACCGACGGCAAACTCCAAGGCGTGCCGCTGTATCGCGCGCTCTACGAAGGCACGCTGAACCGCGACGAGTGGTCGCTGATCGAAGTGCCGAAGCTCGCGCTGTACCATGGCACCGTGTGGGCATCGTGGGACCCGGAAGCGCCGGACTTCGAGACCTATCTCGGCGACGCGGCCGATCACCTGGACCAGGTCGTGGATTGCCGCGACGGCAGGCCGGGCGGCGCCGAAGTGATCGGCGTCCACAAATGGGTATTCCCGTCCAACTGGAAGTTCGCCGCCGAGAACTTCCTCGGCGACAGCTACCACAACCCGTCGCACCGCTCGGTTGACATGATCGGCATGGGACCCTCCGGCCAGCGCGGCGCATCCAGCCGGCGCGACAACGAATACGCCGGCGGACAACGCTTCTGGGTCGGCTTCCCACAGGGTCACGGCCTGACCGGCGCGCTGATGCCGGAGCAGACCGAGTACGTCTCGACCTATCACCAGCACCCGATCGTCGACGAGTACTTCCGCCACTGCTTCCACGAGCGCAAGCGCCGCCTGGGCGCGAAGGCCCGCAACATGTCGCTGGTCGGCAACTTCTTCCCGAACGCCTCGTACCACGGGCGGCAGCCGCGCGGCATCTGCGTCTGGCATCCGCACAGCCCGACCGAGACCGAGGGCTGGCGCTTCTTCATGGTCGATGCCGATGCGCCAGCCGAGGTGAAGGATGTGCTGCGCCGCTACTACATGCGCTACTCGGGACCCGCCGGCATGACCGAGCAGGACGACATGGAGAACTGGCTGTACGCGACCGCCTCCTCGCGCGGCACGATCGCGCGGCGCTATCCGTTCAACTACCAATCATCGATGGGGGCGTACAAGACCAACGATCCGATCCCTGGCGATGTGTCGCTTCAGATGACCGATCAGACTCCACGCAACTACTATCGTGTCTACGCCGCGTATCTGAACGGCGCGCCCTGGGACGAGCTGCTGGGACGCCCGCGGATGCAGGTGGCAGCCGAGTGATGCGTCCGCTCGCCTGGTATCAGCTCCGCGAGGAGATCGAGGACTTCCTATATCTCGAGGCTGATCTGCTGGATCAGCGACGGTTCAAGGAGTGGCTCGATCTGCTGTCCGAGGACCTGGTGTATTTCATGCCGATGCGCCGGAACGTGAAGTTCGGCCAGCATGCGGAACGGGAGAACACGAAACAGGGCGAAGGCATAAGCTGGTTCGACGAGGACAAGTGGACGCTCGGCAAGCGGGTGGAACAGATTCTGACCGGCGTGCACTATGCCGAGGAGCCGCTGTCACGCGTCACGCACATGGTGAGCAACGTGCGGCTGCTGGATGTGCGGCCTTCGGTCGAGGACGCACAGGAGATCACCGCGGGGTGCCGGTTCCTGGTGTATCAGAACCGGGTCGAATACGAGAACTTCACCTTCATCGGCCGACGGACGGATGAACTGCGCCGGGTGGGAACATCGTGGCAGATCGCGCGTCGCGAGATCATCCTGGAGCAGAACGTGCTGCTCGCCAAGAACCTGAGTATCTTCTTCTGATGATCGAACTCTGGGCGTCGCTGTTGGCAACAAGCTCCGTCTCGTCGGCGGCGTTACCGCCGAGGTGCTGGAGATCGTCAACGACGAGTGGGCGAAGGTGCGCCTGATCGAGGTGCCCAACGGCGACCCCGGCACGGAGGAATTGTGCCACGCGACCGACGTCATCGAGGTCGTCTGACAGTGCTCCGCCTCGGCTTCCTGCCCAGCGACTTCAACCCGATGCTGCTGGTACTCGGCGAGGCCGAAGACCTCCGCCTGCTCGCCGGCGTGCTGCGCCGCTTCGCGCGCGAGCTGTCGGATGTGCGGCTGGACCAACTCGGCTTCTGCACCTCGCCTCGCACCGCAGTCACCATGACCGCATCGGCCGGCGCGCCCGGCATACAGCCGGTCGCGGACAACAGCTTCGTCTGGCGCCTCGACGCGCAACGCGCCACGGCGTTCGCTGATCAGGTCGATCAGCTTGCAGTGCCGTCGCGCGCCGCCGGGTCCGGAAATCCTCGAATGCACCACCGAGGAGGAGATCCCGGTGAAGGTCTCCCGTGGTGAATACACCGACGATTTCCTGCAGGCCTAGATAGTATTCGGAATCAAAGAACTGCGAGACATGTGGACTGTCATTGCGAGGAGCGCAGCGACGAAGCATCCCCATCATAGGTTCGCTCCATCGAACGAGATTGCTTCGTCGCTCCACTCCCGCAATGACAAGTCGGCGTGACTCGCACTTCACCGATACTGGGTACTATCCCAGCACGCTATCGAGGATATCGATCATCCGGTCGATCTCATCGTCGCTCACCGTCAAAGAAGGCATGAACCGCAGCGAATCCGGACGCGGCGCATTGACCAGCAGCCCACGCGCCATCGCCGCATCGGCAACCTCCGACGCGATGTCACGCCCCAGGTCGAGCGCCAGCAGAAGGCCCCTGCCCCGCACCTCGCCGCAGCCATGCCGCAGGGACAGCGCATGCAGACGCCCAGCCAAATACTCGCCGGCCTCGCGTCACTCGGGCGAGAAAGCCAGGCTCCGTCACCGCCTCGATCACCGCGCAGCCGACCGCGGCCATCAGCGGATTGCCACAGAACGTGCCGCCCTGATCGCCATACTCGAAGCAACAGACGTCACGATGAGCGACAAGTGCGGCGAGCGGCACGCCACCGCCAAGACCCTTCGCCAATGTCATGATATCGGGCCTAACGTCAGCATGCTCGAAGCCGAACAGACGACCCGTGCGGCCGATGCCGGTCTGGATCTCGTCGAGGATCAGCAGCACGCCGCGCTCCGCGGTCAATGCGTGCAGTCCGCGGAGGAACGGCACCGTTGCCTCGAATACGCCGGCCTCGCCCTGGATCGGCTCCAGCATCACCGCCACCGTACGCGGGGTGATGGCAGCCTCGACCGCCGCGAGATCATTCAGCGGCACCTTCACGAATCCCGACACCTTCGGCTCGTAGAGGTGCTCCCACTGCGTCTTGCCGGACGCCGACATCGTGGCAAGCGTCCGACCGTGGAAACCATGATCCATGGTGATGATCTCGCTCGCCCCGTCGCGATATCTGGCACCCCATTTGCGCGCGAGCTTGATGGCGCCTTCGTTCGCCTCTGCGCCGCTGTTGGCGAGGAACACCTGATGCAACCCGCTGTGCCTGACAAGCAACTCCGCAAGCCGGATCATCTGATCATTGTAGAAGGCCGGGCTGCAGTTGATCAGGCGCTCCGCCTGTCGTGCCAGCACCTGCGTGATCGCCGGCGGCGAATGGCCAAGACAGTTCACCGCCCAACCCTGAATGAAGTCGAGATAGCGGCGACCTTCGCTGTCGGTCAGCCACGAACCTTCGCCGGCCACGAACACCACGGGCGGCCGACGCGCGATGTCCATCACGGCGTCGAATGAACCAACTGTACTCGTCATCATGTCCTCCTTGCTGCTGATAGGTCGGAGCGACAGAGGACCCCGAAAGCACGAAGGCCCCCGTCGCTACCGACGGGGGCCTTCGTGATCGGTCTGCGGGCTTGCCTTATCGCGCGCGCAACCTTCCTGCCCCCGTCAAAGGACGGCGGCGTCGGCGGATGACGACGATGCGAGCGGCGCTGATCACGTGGCCGGAATGCACGCGCGAGGGTCTAATGTCAACGCTCATCCGCCCAGCCGATTGCCCAGCGGCCGCGTCCAACCGTGCGGATCGGGTGCAGTCCCATATTGGATGCCGACGATCGTGTCGTACAGCTTCTGCGTCAGCGCGCCGGTGCGGCCGCCATTGATGACGTAGCGCTCGCCCTTGTAGCCAAGCTCGCCCACCGGCGAAATCACCGCCGCGGTGCCGGTGCCCCACATCTCCAGCCGTCCCGCCTGCGCCGCCGCGATCACCTCATCGATCGCCACCGGCCGCTCCGACACGCGCAACCCCCAGTCGCGCAGCAGTGTGAGGACTGAATCGCGCGTGATCCCCGCCAGGATCGCACCATTCAGCGGGGGCGTGATCACCTCATCGTCGATCTTCAGCATGATGTTCATCGTGCCGACCTCGTCGAGGTAGCGGTGCTCGACGCCGTCCAGCCACAACACCTGGGTATAGCCCGCCTTCTGTGCCTCTTCCGCACCGAACAGGCTGGCGGCGTAATTGCCCGCGGTCTTGGCCGCGCCCAACCCGCCTTGGACCGCACGGACATAGGTGTCGGATGCCAGGATGCTGACCGGGTTCATACCCTCCTTGTAGTAGGCGCCCACGGGTCCAAGGATGACGTAGTAGAGGTAGTTGCTGGATGGATGCACGCCGAGGAAGGTCTCGGTCGCAATCACCGTCGGGCGGATGTACAGCGACGTGCCCGGCAGCGAGGGCACCCAGCGCTGATCGACCTCCACCAGGGCGCGGATCAACTCTTCCACCATCTCCGGGTCGAGTTCCGGAATGCACAGGTAATGCGCGGAACGATTCAGCCGACGTGCGTGGTCCGGCAGGCGGAACAGCCGCACGCGGCCGTCCTGGCCACGGAACGCCTTCAACCCATCGAAGATCGCCTGGCCGTAGTGCAGCACGCAGGTGGCAGGATCCAGGGTGAACGGCCCGTACGGCACAATGCGCGGATCATGCCAGCCTTTACCCTCATGGAAGTCCATCAGGAACATGTGGTCGGTGAAGACGCGGCCGAAGGCGAGCGTCTCATCCGCCGGAGGCTGCTTCGGGCTGGCAGTCTTGGTGATGGCAATCTGGGTCAAGGCGCTCTCTCGGGCGTTGGGTGACAATTCGCAATACTACTCCCGCCGCCTCCTGGCGTCATGGGCTATCCAGTCTCAGCGGTTCTCGGCATTTGGCCGGGTCATGCTGTGACCCAGGTCACAGCGCCCGGTCGTTGCAGAGGTCATAGTGCCGTCATGTCCAACATCGTCACACATTCCGAGCTGCTGGAAATCGTGTCGGATCTGCGGGCAATGGCGGCAGCCGAGCAGGTGGCGATGGTGCGAGAGGCGCTGAACCGGCTGGTTGACCGGTACTCGGCCATGAGCAGCGAGGACCGCTCCGCCACCCCAAGGATGCGTCCCGCCAACTGACCTCGCCTACCCACATTGATCACCAGGGATTGCTGCGGCAGGTTCCTCCGTCTGATGGCAGCGAGGCACCGAACAGCATGTCCAGCCCCGGGCGCGATACGCTCGACCGGCTCCGCCTGGTCAGCACCGCGACACTGACGACGCAGCTATTCAAGCGCGGGCTGCGCAATGCGTTCATGCAGGGCGTGCGCCCGCTCGGGCAGTACGGAGCCAATCTGGTCGGCCCCGCATTCACCTTGCGGAACATCCCGGCGCGCGAGGATGTCGACAACGTCGCCGTGTTCGCCAACCCGGAGCACCCGCAGCGCAAGGCGATCGAGATCACGCCCCCGGGATACGTGCTCGTGATCGACTGCCGAGGTGATACGCGCGCCGCATGTGCCGGACAGATACTGGTGACCCGGTTGATGAAGCGCGGCGTCGCCGGCCTGGTCGGCGACGGAGGTATCCGCGATGCCGGCCCGATCGGAGAAATGCCACAATTCCCGGTATTCTGTGCAGGGGCTAGCGCGCCGCTGAACCTGGCGCAGCATCATGCGGTGGAGACCAATGTGCCGATTGGTTGTGGCGGCGTCGCGGTCTATCCTGGCGACATCATCGTGGGCGACCGCGACGGGGTGGTCGTGATCCCGTCCGCCATGGCGGACGAGGTTGCGCACGATGCCGCGGAACAGGAGGAGTTGGAGGAATTCCTACTGGAGCGCGTGGCGGATGGCGCCTCCTTGCCCGGCACCTATCCGCCGAACGCGGCGACCAGAGCTGCGTTCGAGAAGTGGCGCGATGCGCGAGAGCGAAGTTAGGGCTGCGGTAGTCCTGCGGGGGTAACGACAAGGAGGCAGACAGCGCCAGCGGCGCTGCTTTTGGTGTCGAACCCTCGAGGAGTTGCTTGGAAATGGATTTCCAGACCGCCGGCGGCGTGCAGGTTGCACGGACGCTGTATGACTTTGTCAACGACGAGGCGATCCCTGGGACCGGCGTGGAGGCCGCCGCATTCTGGGAAGGCTTTGGTGCTTTGGTCCGCGATCTGGCGCCTCGCAACAAGGCCCTGCTCGAGAAGCGCAATGAGCTGCAACGCCAGATCGATGCGTGGCACCTGGATCGCCGCGGCAGGCCGATCGAGTTCGCCGACTATACGGACTTCCTGCGCGGCATAGGCTATCTGCAAGCGGAACCCCCGGACTTCCTGATCGCTACCGAAAATGTCGATCCCGAGATCGCCACCATTGCCGGCCCCCAGCTCGTCGTTCCGGTAACGAACGCGCGGTATGCGCTGAATGCTGCAAACGCGCGCTGGGGCAGCCTGTATGATGCGCTCTATGGGACTGACGTCATCCCTGAAGATGGCGGTGCGACGCGCGGTCCTGGCTATAACGCGAACCGCGGCGCCCGCGTCATCGCGAAGGCCCGCGAGATTCTGGATCAGGCGGCTCCGCTCGCCATTGGCAGCCATCGAGATGCAACAGGCTATAGGATCGATGCCGGCCGCCTCACGATCACGTTGAAGGATCATGCACAAACTGCGCTCGCGCGGCCGGACCAGTTCGTGGGCTATCGCGGCTGCGCCAGCGACCCATCAGCAGTGCTGCTGAAGCACCACGGCCTGCATCTCGAAATCGTCGTCGACCGGACGCGTCCCATCGGACAGCAGGACGCCGCAGGCATCGCCGATGTGGTCCTCGAGGCGGCGATCACCACGATCCAGGACTGCGAGGACTTCGTGGCCTGCGTCGATGCCGTGGATAAGGTGGAAGCCTATCGCAACTGGCTCGGTCTCATGAAAGGAACTCTGACCGAGACGTTTGACAAGAACGGCCAGACGATAACGCGGCACCTCAACCGCGATCGCAAGTATGCCGCGCCGAACGGTGGCACGTACAAATTGCCAGGCCGCAGCCTGATGCTGGTGCGCAATGTCGGTCATCACATGTACACCGACGCGGTGCTCGATGCGTCGGGCGCCGAGACACCTGAGGGCCTGCTCGATGCAGCGATCACTTCGCTGATTGCGATACATGACGTGAGGGCCACAGGCGCGATGCGCAACAGCCGCACGGGTTCGATCTATATCGTCAAGCCGAAGATGCACGGCGTGGAAGAGGTGGCGTTCACAGACACGATCTTCGCCCGTGTTGAGGACATGCTGGGCCTCGCGCGCAACACGCTGAAAATGGGCATCATGGATGAAGAGCGGCGCACCTCGGCCAATCTGAAGGCGTGCATCCGCGCGGCGAAGGATCGGGTTGTGTTCATCAATACAGGCTTCCTCGATCGCACCGGCGACGAGATCCACACCTCGATCGAGGCTGGTCCGATGATCCGCAAGAACGAGATGCGGAACACCGCGTGGATCAAGGCGTACGAGGATCAGAACGTCGATATCGGCCTGCAATGCGGCCTGCGCGGGCGCGCGCAGATCGGCAAGGGGATGTGGGCGGCACCCGACCGGATGGCGGACATGCTGACGCAGAAGATCGGGCACCCAAAGGCAGGAGCCAACACCGCCTGGGTCCCCTCACCCACCGCAGCGACTTTGCATGCGCTGCACTATCATGAGGTGGATGTGGCCCAGCGGCAGGAGGAACTGGCGAAGCGCAAGCGGGCGTCGCTGACGGATCTGTTGACCATTCCAATCGCCGATCGGCCGAACTGGTCACCACAGGACATCGGTCAGGAATTGGACAACAACTGTCAGGGCATTCTTGGCTATGTCGTGCGCTGGATTGACCAGGGAGTGGGGTGTTCGAAAGTCCCCGACATCCATGATGTCGGCCTGATGGAGGATCGAGCGACACTGCGCATTTCGTCGCAGCACATCGCCAACTGGCTGCATCATGGCGTCGTCAGCCGCGAGCAGGTGATCGAGACGATGCGGCGGATGGCCGTCGTGGTGGACCGGCAGAATGCCGGAGATCCGTTATACCGGGCGATGGCGCCGGGGTTCGACGGACCGGCATTCAAGGCAGCGTGCGACCTGGTCTTCAAGGGCCGCGCGCAGCCAAACGGATATACGGAATTCATCCTGCATGAGCGCCGGCGAGAGGCGAAGGCTGCGTAAGGCCCTCTACCCCCCAGCCCCCTCCCGCAAGGGGAGGGGGAGGATGGATCACCACTTGCGGCGTCCAACCAGCGGGGTCGTCAGGCTGCCTTGAGCTGCGTCGGATCCACTGGCAAAGCGCGAACGCGCTGCCCGACCGCACTGAAGATGCCGTTGCAGATGGCGGCGGAAACCGGTGGCACACCTGGTTCGCCGACACCGCCCGGAGGCGCGTCGCTGCGCACGATGTAGACGTGCGTCTCCGGCGCGGCATCCATGCGCGGCACCTGGTAGCCGTCAAAGTTGCTCTGCTCGGCGCGGCCGTCCTTGAACGTCATGCCGCTGAGCAACGTGTTGCCGAGACTCATGATCGCGGCGCCTTCGAACTGCGCCACGACGCGATCGGGGTTCACCACCATCCCACAATCCACCGCAAGGTCGATGCGCGGGACGATCACGCTGCCGTCGTCTGCCACCGCAACATGCGCCACGGCCGCGACATAGGTCAGGAAGCTGCGATGCACGGCGATGCCGCGGCCGTGCCGCGCGGGAAGTGGAGAACCCCAGCCGGAGCGCGCAGCCGCCAGCAACACCACATTGCGCAGGCGACCGATGTCGATGGGATACTGCTCGAGCGAGGCGCCGTAGTTGCCATACACGGGGCCGAAGACCTGTGGATCCAGCTTGCGCGGGCTGCCCAGCATCGCGAGCAGGTACTGCAGCGGGTCCTTGCCAGCAGCGGCCGCGAGCTCATCCACGAACGAACCAACGGCGAAGGCATGCGGGATGTTGTAGACCGAGCGGTACCAGCCGATCCGCACATGCGCCTCGGCCTTGCCGTTCTCGCAGCGCACATTCGGTATATCGAACGGCATGTCCACCACGCCCTGGCTGAGCTCGCCTGTGGATCCGTAAACCGCATCGGCAGTGAACGTCGAAGCGATCGAGGGGAACACGGTACGGTGCAGCCATGCGACCGGCTTGCCGTTCGCATCGAGTCCGCCTTCGAGATGCTGCGCCGCGATTGCATGATAGTAGCCATGCGCCAGATCGTCCTCGCGGCTCCAGGTCACTTTCACCGGCGTGCCGACTGAACGCGAGAGGAATGCCGCTTCGGCGACATAGTCGGGTTTTGACTTTCTCCCGAAGCCGCCACCGAGCAGGGTCACGTTCACAGTCACATCGGACTGGTCGATGCCCAAACCCTCGGCGACCGTCGTGCGCGCCTGCTGCGGGTTCTGGGTGGCCGCCCATACCGTGCATCGGCCATCGGCGAACGCCGCGGTGCACGACTCCGGCTCCATCGTGGCGTGCGCAAGATGCGGCACGAAATAGTCGGCGCTGACACGCTTTGCCGCGGCCTCCAGCGCATGCGTCACATCGCCGTTGTCGCGCGCCACCTTACCGGGCTGACGTGCTGTGGCTTCCAGCTCCGCGCGATAGGCCGTGGTGTCGTATGCGGCGTTAGGGCCGGGCTGCCAGGTGATTCGCAGCTTTTGCCGTGCCTGCATCGCCGCCCAGGTATTGTCGGCGATGACTGCGACGCCGCCGAGCGGATGGAAGCCGGAGGGTGGCGCAGCGCCAGGGATTTCCACCACCCGTTCAACGCCAGGAACTTTCAGGGCATCGCCGGCATCATAGCTGACGAGGTGGTCGCCGTAGCTGGGTGGCCGCTCGATCGATGCGAACCTCATGCCGGGAAGCATCACGTCGATGCCGAATACCGCACTTCCGTCGACAATATCGTCGAGATCGACGATCGGCATGGGTTTGCCGATGTAGCGCCACTCCGCCCGCTGCTTCACCTGGACTGCTGCGGCCGTCGGCACCTGCAGCTTCGCAGCGTCACCCGCCAATTCGCCGTATGACAGGCGCTTTCCCGCGGCACCGAGCACGACTGCGCTGGCCTCGGTATGACACGCTGACGGAGCGACGTTCCAACGCTGCGCCGCGGCCATCACCAGCATGTGGCGTGCCGTTGCGCCCGCCTCGCGCATTGAATTCAGCAACAGGCGAATGCTCTTGGAACCATCCGTGTTCTGGTCGCCGTACTTCGCGTCACCCTGTGCCTGCACCACGCGCACGTCATGCCAATCGGCATCCAGTTCGTCCGCCAGTACCATCGCCAGACTGGTCCGTATGCCGGTGCCCATCTCGGAGCGCGACGCCACGATCGTCACCTGTCCGGTAAAGTCGATCGCGACGAAAAGGTTCGGCACAAAGCTAGCTGGATCAGCCTCGGCCTGGCTGATCGGCGACCAGTTCGCGACGGGCGCTCCGAGCAGGAAGCGCGACAGAGCGACACCCTTCAGGACATTCCGCCGGCTGAGGTTCTGTATCCTGCTCATCAGGCTGCCTCCGTCGCCGCGGCATGGATCGCCGCCTTGATCCGCTGGTAGGTGCCGCAGCGACAAATATTGCCACTCATCGCATCGACGATCTGCTCATCCGTTGGCTTCGGCGTCTGCTTCAACAGCGCAACCGCCTGCATGATCTGGCCGGGCTGGCAGTAGCCGCATTGCGGAACATTGGACGCTTTCCAGGCGCGTTGTACCGGATGCTCGCCGTGCATGCCGAGACCCTCGATCGTCAAGACCTGCCTGTCCGCCACATCCTGCAATGTGGTGATGCAGGCCCTGACGGCCTCGCCGTCCAGGTGCACCGTGCAGGCACCGCAGGCGCCGATACCACAGCCGAACTTGGTGCCGCGCAGTCCCAAGAGATCGCGCAGCACCCACAACAGGGGCATTGTGGGGTCGGCATCCACGCTCTGGCGAACGCCATTGACGGTGAAGTCAAGCATCGTGCGGTCCTTTGGTCATTTGAGGATGTTGAGGAAGGCGGTGGGGCACTGCAGGTCAGATGGGTGAGCTGCATGTGAGGCCAACACCCATGTCCATGCATGTTCTGCATCGGGACATGTTGTCAGTTCGCCCGGGCTTCACCGAGCTTCGTCGCCAGGGTCGACAGGCGCAGGCGGCGTTGTGGCGCCAACGAGTGCTGCAGCCGGTCGAGATAGAGGTAGATCACCGGAGTCGTGTAGAGCGTAAGGACCTGGCTCAACAGCAGCCCACCCACCATGGCATAGCCCAGGGGCTTGCGCAGTTCCGACCCGGCGCCGTTTTCGAGCATCAGCGGCAGGCCAGACAACAAGGCCGCCATCGTCGTCATCAGGATGGGGCGGAAGCGCAGAAGACAGGCCTCACGGATCGCGTCATCAGGCGACGCGCCGTTCTGTCTCTCGGCATGAATGGCGAAGTCGACCATCATGATGCCGTTCTTCTTCACGATGCCGATCAGCAGGATGATGCCGATCATGGCGATGACCGACAGGTCTGTGTGCGCCAGCATCAGCATCAGCAGGGCACCGACACCGGCCGACGGCAGCGTGGACAAGATTGTCAGCGGCAGTATGTAGCTTTCGTAGAGCACACCGAGGATGATGTAGACGGAGGCCAAGGCGGCCGCGATCAGGTAGGGCTCCGTGCTGAGCGAGGTCTGGAACGCCTGGGCTGAACCCTCGAAGCTGCCTTGCAGCGACAGTGGCGCGTGCAGCGTTTCACGAATGTGGCTGATCGCGGTGACCGCATCGCCGAGTGAGGCACCGGGCGCCAGGTTGAACGAGATTGTCACTGCCGGGAACTGGCTTTCATGATTGATCGCGAGTGGCGTGACCGGTTTGGTATCCACATGCACCAGGGTCGCGAGTGGGACCGCCTGGCCACTGGGCGCGTGAACGTAGAGCTTGCGCAGTGTCGCGACGTCGCCTTCAAGTTGCGGCGGCACCTCCAGGATGACGAAATATGAGTTGAGCTGGGTGAAATACTGCGTCACCTCGCGCTGGCCGAAGGCGTCGTACAGAGTGTCGTCGATCTGCTGAGGCTGGATGCCGAAGCGCTGGGCCGCATTGCGGTCGATACTCAGCGTCGCGGTGGTGCCGGCGATCTGCTGATCCGTCGCAACATCGCGCAGCATGGGCAGCGCCTGCATCTGCTGCAGCACCTTTGGCGCCCAGGTGTTCAGTTCGGCAGGGTCCGAATCCTCCAGCGTGTATTGATACAAGGTGCGCGTCAGCCGGCCGCCCACGGTGATGTCCTGCGCGGGCTGCATGTAGAGCTGCACACCGGGAATTGTCTGCGCCTTGGCTGAGAGGCGGGCGATCACCTGCATCACGCCGTCATTCGGACGTTGGCTCCAGGGCTTCAGATTGATGTACATCCGGCCGTCATTGCCCTGCTGACCCGCAGTTCCCGCACCGACCTGCGACGCGAATGAAGCGACCGCCGGGATCATGCGCAACAATGTCGTTGAGCTGCTCCTGAAGCCGGACCATCTGCGCGAATGAGGCGTCCTGCGCGCCTTCGGAGATGCCGATGATCAATCCGACATCCTGCGTGGGAAAGAAGCCCTTGGGGATTGCCACGAACAGCACTGCGGTGAGAGAGACGGTGGCGAGAAACACCAGCAACGTGCAAAAGCGAAAGCGGAGTGCAACGTCGAGAGTGGTGCGGTAGAAAGCCAGCATGCCGTCGAACATGGCCTCGACGAGGCGGTAGAGTCGGCCGTGTTGTGTGTGATGGCTTGTCAGGAAGCGCGAGCACATCATAGGCGTCAAGGTCAGCGAGACAATCGCGGATACCAACACAGTGATCGACACGGTCATCGCGAATTCACGGAACAGACGGCCGACGATCCCACCCATCAGCAACAGCGGGATGAACACGGCGACGAGTGAGAGGCTGATCGAGACAATGGTGAAGCCGATCTCGCCGGCGCCCTTGATGGCCGCGTCAAGTGGCGTCATGCCATCTTCGATGTGCCGGTAGATGTTCTCCAGCATGACGATCGCGTCATCGACGACGAAGCCGACCGCGATCGTCAGGCCCATCAATGACAGGTTGTCGAGGCTGAAACCCAGCAGGTACATGGCGCCAAGTGTGCCGACCAGAGCCAATGGCACGGTCACGCTGGGAATGATGGTGGCCCACACGTTGCGCAGGAACAGGAAGATCACCATCACCACCAACCCGATCGACAGGGCCAGCGTGAATTCCACGTCGTTGACAGAAGCCCGGATGGTCTGGGTGCGGTCGACGATCGTGCTGACATGCACGGACGGCGGGATCGACGCCTCGAGTGCCGGCAGCGCCGCCTTGATGCGCTCGACCGTGTTGATGACGTTTGCACCGGGCTGTTTGAAGGCGAGCAGCAGGATGCCGCGCTTGCCGTTCTGCCAGGCTGCCAACTCGCGGTTCTGCGGTCCGCGGATCGCCTGGCCGACATCGCCGATATGCACCGGCGCGCCATTGCGCCAGGCGATGACGATGTCGTTGTAGGGCGCGGCGTGGATCAGCTGGTCGTTGTCCAGCACCGTGTACGAGCTGTCAGGGCCGTCGATACTGCCCTTCGGGCTGTTGACGGTGGCGTTGGTCAACGCGCTGCGCACGTCCTCCAGCGTCAGGCCCATGGCCGCGAGCTTGGCAGGATCGATCTGGACACGGACGGCCGGCTTCTGCTGACCGCCAACCAACACCTGCGAGACGCCAGAGATCTTCGACAGGTGCTGCGCCAAGACATTCTCGGCGTAGTCATCCACCGCCGTCAGCGGCAATGCGTCCGACTGCACGGCCAGCACGAAGATCGGCGCATCCGCCGGATTGATCTTGCGGGTGGTTGGCTGATTGGGCAGGTCCTTTGGCAACTGACCTTGTGCGGCATTGATCGCCGCCAGCACGTCGGTCTGCGCCGCGTCGATATTGCGGTCCAGGTCGAACTGCAGGGTGATCGTGCTGGTGCCCAGCACGTTCATCGAGGTCATCTGTGCCAGTCCGTTGATCTGGCTGAACTGCGTCTCGAGCGGCTGCGCCACACTGGACGCCATGGTGTCGGGGCTTGCGCCGGGGTCCTGTGCGGTGACTGTGATGGTTGGAAAATCGACCTGCGGCAGCGGCGCCACCGGCAGCAGTGGATATGCGGCGAGGCCGACGAGGAGGATTGCCGCCATCAGCAGCGATGTGGCGATGGGGCGACGGATGAAGGGTTCCGAGATGCTCATCGCGCGGCGATCCTCGTGCCCGATTGGAGACGCGACTGACCGCCGACCACGACGTCTTCGCCGCCGCTGAGGCCCTTCGTGACGATGGCGAGTTGCGTGGTTTGGTATCCGATGGTGACGGGGTCGCGCGTCACCGTGGAGTTGGGACCGACGGCATAAACGTACAGGCCGTCAGGACCGTGCTGGATTGCGCTGGGTGGCACGGTGACGGCGTCATGCGCGGTGCCGGTCTGTAAATGAGCGTTGATGAACTGGCCGGGCCAGAGTTTGTTCGTGTGGGTTCGGGAAGGTTGCCTTCAGTCGGATCGTCCCGGTGGTGGCGTCGATCGTGTTGTCCGGTGTGAGCAGAGTTCCCTGATCGAGTTCGGTGCCGTCGTCGCTGGAATATGCCAATACCGCCAGCGGTCCGCGGCGCATGTCTGCCTGAACGCCAGGCAGCTCATCCTGGGGCAAGGTGAACGTGGCCGAGATCGGATGGATCTGGGTGACGGTGATGATGCCGGTCGCATTGGCGGCCTGGATGAGGTTGCCGGGATCAACCAATCGCAGCCCGACGCGGCCGTTCACCGGCGATGTGATGTAGCAATAGGCGAGGTTGAGCTGCGCCGCCTCGATCGCTGCCTGATCGCCGGCCACGGCGGCGGTGTCCGTTCCGACCAGCGCCTGTTGCGTGTCCACCTGTTGGCGCGACGCGAAATCCTGGGTCGACAGCGACTGGAAGCGCGCCAGGTCGAGCCGGGCATTGACGAGTTGCGCTTGGTCCTGCGCCTTCTTCGCGGTGGCCTGATCGAGCGCGGCCTGATAGGGGCGCGGATCGATCACGGCGATGAGATCGCCCTGCTTGACCTCCTGCCCTTCGGTGACGGGAACGCTCATCAGCGTTCCATCGACGCGGGCGCGGATCAGCACCGACTGATAGGCCTCGACGGAGCCCACGCCGGTCTCATAGATCGGAACATCCTGTCGGGTAGCCTTTGCGACCACTGCGGGGACGCCGGCGGCCTCCGTTACATCCTGTTGCGTTGCTGCATGCTGCGCGGACGAGCTCCGCATCTCAAAGGCGACTGCCGCCGCCGCGCAAACCGCAACAGCCCCCAGCCGCAGAGCGACCCGCCTGCTTCGTCCGTGCATTCTTCCGGTCCTTCTTCGCCATGCTGCAGCGCAATATCGAAGCGGGTGCGCAGGGCTGAAGGCCCGATGCGGCGCATGGGCACATGCGGGACGGGAATGCCGCCGCGTTGGCGGTGGGGTTCAGGCCTCCACAGAGGCGCGGATCATGCTGCGCAGCCAGCGCTGGGCTGGATGACTGTCGAGCCGCCGATGCCAGATCATCGACAAGCCGATGCGCGGCGAAGCGAACGGCAGTTCTTTCACCACAAGCGGACAGATCAGTGCCAGATCATTGGCGGCGCGGCGCGGTACGATCGCCAGTCGATCTGATCCGACCAACATCAGAACGATCGACAGGAATGGCACGCGCGTCGCGATCCGGCGCGCCAGGCCACGCTCCTCCAGTGCCGCATCCACGAAACTCGTGTCATCGCCGCTGGAGGTGATGACGACATGCGGGATACTCGCCGAGTATCTCCGCGGAGAGTGCGCTCTCGCGAGCGGCGGGATGCTGGCGGTCGAGCAGTGCAACATAATCGTCATCGGTGATCCGCACGCACTTGAAGCGGTCGCCGCCATCGACAAGCCGGCTGAGCGCAACATCGGCGCCGCCCGCGTCCAATTGGTCGAGGACATTGATCAGGCCGACCGGCTTGATGTCCAACGTGACATTGGGCGCTTCCTCGGCGACCTTGCGGGCCAGTGTCGGCACCACCGCACGCGCCGCGTAGTTGTTCACGGTAAGTGTGAAGCCGCGCGACGATTGTGCCGGATCGAAGTTCTCGGGCTCCAGCGCGAGACGCAGCACGCGCAGCGCATCACGAATGGGTTCGGCCATCTGCTGGGCCCGCGGCGTGGGCTGCATTCCGTCTGGCGCGCGGACGAACAACTCGTCGTTCAGCATGTGGCGGAGCCGCGCGAGGGCATGACTGGTCGCCGGCTGACTTAGACCGAGCCGTCGGCCGGCGCGCGTCAGGTTGTGCTCCTGCATGAGCGCGTCGAAGACGATCAACAAATTGAGATCGATCGCGCCCCAGTGTCCGGCACGATCGCCTGCGCCGTTCAGGGCTGTTGGTTGCCGACCTGATCCTGACGGAGTGGGATCGATCGTAAGTCCGGTCTCCGATGACTGGGGCATCGCTTATTCCAGTTGTGCATGTCGACGACAGGATTATGCATGAACAGAGCAGCGTGCGTGCGTTGGATGCTGCATGCAGCATTGCAGCATTGCAGGATCAAGGGCAGTGCGCGTTCAGGATAAGCGATCAGATTGATCGGCGCGCCAAGTGCGGAGCTCGGCGCCCACCGCAAACGGGGCAGCCGGTCTTGCAACCTGCCGCCCCGCAAGCGTTGCCGGTTGCCTAGCGGTCGGACGTGACTGGCGTCAGCTCATAGAGCTGCGTGTTGGACCGGATGGCCTCGTTCCAGCCTTTCTCACGAACATCGAAATGCACCCAGTCCGGTCCGATGAACTTCTCATTCGGTGCGTTCCTGATCAGGCTCTCCCGTCGCGGCGCCGCCGGATTATCCTGCACGTGCGGCACGTTCGCGGCGTCCAGTTCAGCAACTTTTGCCCTCTGATCGTCCACCATGAAACCGATATGGTGGATGCCGCAGAAATCCGATGACTGCTCAGGCCCGAGCTGGGGCGTGTTGGGCCCGTGCTTCAGGATGGCAAAATAGATGTAGCCGTCGCTGAGCCAGACGCCATCGTCACCGGTGTCCTTCGGCTGCCGGTACAGCTCCTTCAGGTCGAAGTGCTTCTTGTAGAATTCAGCGGTGCCCGCCGGATCCTTGCTCGCTATCGCAACGTGCCGGATAAACGCCATGGTCTTTTCTCCTTCGGTTTCGTTACGTCATAACCGAACGCAACCGCCTACTGCCGGCCATCTCCCTCTTGCACACGGGGTCCGGCCACAGCGGCGGTACTGCTCAGGCTAAGCCACGAAGTCGGCAAGCCAGGAAAACCCATACGAGCCCGATCGTCCGACTCATCAAGAACGTGGTGTCAACGGCCACAGCGGGTGTTGGTCGTGTGCCCACGGCAGTCGCCGGCGGGACGTTCGGCCCGGCGTTCGACGACGAGCTTGCGCCTGCCCTCCGGCGAGACCGGCGCCAATGCCTGCTGCGCTCCCGGTTGATCGAACTGCTCCGCGGTGACCTGGCGGGCCGCCCGCGCGACCAAGTTCGCCATCCGCCGCACGCTTCCCAGCGGCAGACCTGGCGACGGCGACATCTACGGCAGCCAGCAATATGGCCCGTTGCTTGGTTTGGAGATACCCGTCGCGCGCGAATAGTCGTCGCGCCGGTCCGCGTGCATGATGGTCCGTCGGCCGCGCTACCCATCCAGTTCCGAATAGCGGCGGAAGATCCCGGTCTCCTTGAACGGTACGCGTCGTTCGCTCGTCAAATAAGCCTTCAGGCGCGGTCGTTCCGCCACCGCTTTGTGCAGGGCCATCAGGCGCGGCAGCTTCGTCAACTCTCGTTCGCACACGAGAGGAAACGCGAAATGCAATCCTTCGACCAATTGGAACAAGGACAGATCGGCATAGGTGACGGAGCTACCAATCAGGTGATTCGCACCGGCCGGGTTGGCCTTTAAAATCCGCTCGAACCAGCCAAGAAACTTCGGCATCCGGTCCCTGCGGAAGACCGCGGCGCGCGCGATCGCCTCATCCCTTTGTTCATGGAACCACTTATCCTCATCGATCGGATGGTGTGAATTGTACACCTCCTTGACGATGTCGGTAATCGTGAGCTGGATCTGATGCGTCCACAGCCGGCCGTCTTCATTGGTTGGCGCAAGTCCGATCCGCCCGCCGAGATACAGCAAAATCGCCGCCGTGTGGCTGACAATCACGTCACCATCGCGCAGGAACGGTGGTGCGAACGGGATGTGCGACGTGCCCTCACCACGAAGCAGGGCCAGCATGGCCGGAACGCCGCGTCCCTCGCTCTCTGAGCCACGTGCCACGTCGATATAGGCGGCGCCTGCATCTTCCAGCGCGAGGCGAACGAACTCGCCGCGTCCCTGGATTTCCGGCCAATAGAAGAACTCGTAAGCCATGGCGACGCCTCTCCTGCCAACGACGGTGAAACCGCATCGTCGCCACGGGAGATCCTGCTGTCCAGCTGGAGTTCCCCGGTGTCAATCTACTGGAGTTGCGCATATGCACGAGAGGATCTTGAAGCGGCTGGATAAACGCCACCATCGAGGCGCTGGCGCCCCACTAGGGCCGTCGCCGTGCGTTTAGCCGGTGGGAAAATCGTACAGCGCGGCAGGGTTCTCAACCAGGACCTTGTGTCGCGCCGCCGCGTCCGGCACCCACACCGCCAGCAGATCGAATAACACCGCGTCGTCCGGCTTCTTGTCCACGGCCTCGCTCGGATGCGGCCAGTCACTGCCCCACACCACGCGCTCCGGCGCGGCGCGCGCATAGCCCTGCGCGACCGCGAGGCGATCGGCGTATTCGGGCGGTCCCGATTTCGTGTCGGCATAGGCGCCAGACAGCTTCACCCAGGTATTGCCCTTGTCGATCAGGCGCCGGATCAACTGGTAGCTCGGGCTGTTGACATCCGGTGCATGCGCGAGGTGGTCGAACACCAGTCGTCCCGGCACTCGCAAGAAGATCTCTTGCGCCGCGACGATCTGCTCTGGCGGAGCGTTGATCTGGCAGTTCCATCCCATCGGCTCGATGCGCTTCGCCAGCGGCTCGACCATATCGATCGTGGTGGCTCCCGCGGGTGCGAGGTTGAAGCGGATGCCACGCACGCCTGCATCGTGCATCTGGCGCAGTTCCCGATCCGTCACCGAAGTGTTTACCACACCGACCATGCGGGCACGCTCCTTGCCGCCAAGCTGCGGCAGCAGCGCAAGAAAATGCGAGTTGTCGGTGCCATAGGTGGACGGCAGTATCACCACACAGCGTGTCGTGCCGATCCGGCGTTGCAGGTTGTGGTAGTCCTGCACCGAGGCCGGTGGCGGCTTCAGCGTAGCGTAGGGCGCGATGGGGAAGCCCGAATCATAAATGTGGAAGTGGCAATCCGTCGCGTTAGGAGGCGCTTTGGTCTTTGGCGGCTCGGTGCCCACAGACCAGCGAACCTCGGTCTGCTGCTGGGCGTTGGCCTGGGCGAGCGAGGCGCCGCCAACGGCCGCAAGGCTCAAGGCGGCGCGCAGCAGACCGCGGCGATCCGGCGTAGCGTTCATTGTTTCCTCCTGTTGGCGCGACAGCGCGGCCGGCAGACTACAGCACCTCGGCGATCCCGACACGACGGTGTCCCTGTCGTCCCACCATGGTCTGCGCGGAGACCAGTGCATCGAGCACTGCTTCCTGCGTCCCTTCCGCGGCAGCCTGGAACAGCCGGTCGATACGCGCCTCGGCCAGCACGCGGTGTTCGAGCAGATCCTGTTGGGCGTCGTGCGGCACCTTGTTCGCAGTGGTGAACGCCACCGCGATATCGCCGCTGCCGTTGCCCCAGAATGAGCCGCACCATGCGAGACCGACACCCGCACGACGCGCGACGCGCATCAATTGGCGATGCTCCAGCGGAACGTCGGTGCCAATGACGATGATGCAGGAGCCGGCCTCCGCGGCGCGCGGCGACGTTCGGTCCAGCCGCCTGCCATCGGGCAAACGCAGATCACCGGCACGGCCGAAGTTGGCCAGCACCAGAACACCGAGATGATAGCTCTCTCCGTCCAGCCGCAACCGCCGCGATGCGCTGCCGATACCACCCTTCAGGCCGAAGCAACTCATGCCGGTTCCGGCGCCGATCGCGCCGACCGCGAACTCCTCGCTCGCCACTTCGATCGCCGCGGTGGCATGTGCCTCAGTGACCGCCATAGCCTGGATGTCGTTCAGGTAGCCGTCATTGCACTCCAGCACGACCGGATTGACTGTCGCGGTCTGCCGGCCGATCTCCGGATCCGCAGCGATCGCCCGGCGGATCAGCGAGTTGGCGCAGGTGCCGACGGCGAATGTGTTGGTGAGCAGAATCGGCGTTTCCAACGTGCCGAGTTCGTTCACCTGCATCAGGCCCGTGCTCTTGCCGAAGCCGTTCAGCACGACCCCAGCCGCCACGACTTTGTCGCGGAACAGATTGCCTCTGTGCGGCAGAATGGCCGTGACACCTGTGCGCACGTCACCCTCGACCACCGTCGTGTGCCCCACAGTGACGCCTGGTACATCGGCAATGCTGTTGTGCTCGCCGGGAGGCAATTTCCCACAGGCGAGCCCCAGGTCGCGTGCACGCATGGCAGCCTCCAACGTCGATCTCGTAACCGCAAAAGCGAGTTCGTGCTGAACCGCTGACCATTATAGTGCTCGCTCCGGCAGATTGACGCGTGGCGAAGTCCTCGGCACCGTGCGCAGCGGTGCGATCGCAGACGACAGCCGTCTGCCAACCTGGCCTGTACCCCCGTCGTCCGACAGAACGAACAAAACAACGGAGGCAACGATGGCGCTTTTCATGTATCAAGCAGCGTACACACCCGAATCCTGGGCCGCACAACTGAAGAACCCGCAAAATCGCGCCGAGACAGTAGGACGCGCGGTCTGCGAGGCTCGTCGGGGGTAAACTCGTCGGCGGCTGGTACTGTTTCGGCGAATATGACCTGGTGATCATCGCCGATGTGCCGAATGCCGAATGCATGGCGGCAATCGCACTCGCGATCGGTGCCGGCGGCGCTGTCAAATCTGCCCAGACGACAGCATTGATGAGCGGCGCGGAAGGCGTGGCCGCTATGTCGAAGGCTGCTTCCGTCGCCGGCGCCTACAAGCCCGCCCGCTAGACGATCGACGCGCCCACGCCCCTAGCGGGCAGGCCGAATTCGTCCTAATCCGCCTCTGTGGTTCGCAGGGAGGCGGTTCATGAAGGACATCGGCCATTTCATCGCTGGCAAGCCGGTTGCCGGCACCAGCGGCAGATACGGCGATGTGTTCAATCCCTGCCGCCGGCGAGGTCATCGCTCGCGTGGCGCTGGCCGATGCCGCCGAGGTAAGCAAGGCTGTCGCGGCCGCCACCGCCGCGTGGCCCGCATGGGCCGCGACCCCGCCGCTGCGCCGCGCCCGCGTGATGTTCAAGTTGAAAGAACTGCTGGAGCGCGATCGCCGGGAGCTTTCCGCGATCATCACGGCCGAGCACGGGAAGGTGCTGTCGGACGCGGACGGCGAGGTGCAGCGCGGCCTTGAAGTGGTGGAGTTCGCCTGCGGCATTCCACATCTGCTGAAGGGCGAGTTCACTGAAGCAGTCGGCACCGGCATCGACGCCTGGTCGGTCCGCCAGCCGCTCGGCGTGGTCGCCGGCATCACGCCATTCAACTTCCCGCTGATGGTGCCGCTGTGGATGATCCCTGTGGCACTGGCCTGCGGCAACTGCTTCATCCTGAAGCCTTCCGAGAAAGACCCGTCCGTGTCGTTGAAGCTCGCGGCCCTGCTGGCCGAGGCGGGCGTGCCCGACGGGGTGTTCCAGGTCGTGCAGGGTGCACGCGAGGCGGTCGAGGCAATCCTGGCGCATCCCGACATCGCCGCGATCAGCTTCGTCGGATCGACGGCGATCGCCGAGACGATCTATCGGGGTGGCACGTCGCACGGCAAGCGCGTGCAGGCGTTGGGCGGGGCGAAGAACCACCTCGTGGTGATGCCCGACGCCGATATCGACGACGCGGTTGATGCGCTGATGGGGTCGGCGTACGGCGCGGCGGGCGAGCGCTGCATGGCGGTGTCGGTCGCGGTGGCGGTGGGTTCGGCCGGCGACCGGCTGGTGCAGAAGCTGGAGCCTCGGGTGCGCGCGCTGAAGATCGGCCCCGGCACCGATCCCGACGCTGAGATGGGCCCGCTGGTGACGCGCGAGCACCGGGAAAAGGTGACGGGCTACATAGATCTCGGCGTGAAGGAGGGTGCCAAGCTGGTGGTCGATGGCCGCGGCCTGTCGCTGCAGGGCTACGAGAACGGCTACTTCCTGGGCGGCTCGCTGTTCGACCACGTCGGCACCGACATGCGTATCTATCGGGAAGAAATCTTCGGCCCGGTGCTCGGCGTCGTGCGCACGCCGGACATGGCGGGCGCTGTGCGGATGGTGAACGCGCATGAATACGGCAACGGCGTCGCGATCTTCACCTCGGATGGCGGCGCGGCGCGTGACTTCGCCGCCGGGATCAACATCGGCATGGTCGGTGTGAACGTGCCGATCCCGGTGCCGATGGCGTTCCATTCGTTCGGCGGCTGGAAGCACTCGCTGTTCGGCGACCATCACATCTACGGGCCCGAGGGCGTGCGGTTCTATACACGCTACAAGGCGATCACGCAGCGCTGGCCGACCGGTGCGCGGCGCGGAGCGGAGTATGTGATGCCGACACTGGGAAGGTAGGCGAGGGAAGCCGCGCCGTCCTGAGCAACCGCGTTTCAGTTGGTTGTGAGCGGTGGATGTGGGCGTGGAAAAATCCAGGGTTGCCAACCGCACGTCATTTTATTGACCGGGCATCGCTCGCGGCGCGGATCCATTCTGCGGTGCGGCGCACGCCACCGAAGGTGAACACGTGCATGGCCGCTATCGGCGCATCCTCGCCCCCAGCGGCGACAAGTTCGCTGATCAATGCATCAGGACCGGCCTCCACCATGATGCGTGCGAACGCCGTGTGACCGCGCGCGAGAGCGCGGAGCGATGCGCCGATGCCGCAACGGATGGCGAACTTCGCGAGTGTCGCCACGCTGGCCGGGCCGGCAATGCCGACATGCACCGGGCAGCCGATGCCATGGGCGCGCTGGGCAGCGATCCAGCGCAGGATCGGCTGCGCCTCGAAGCCGAACTGCGTCACCAGTGACACGGCAAGGCCGCCCTGGTGCGCCAGCGCCACCTTGGCCTGAAGCGCCGCATCCAGCGTGGGCGGATCGATCGCGGGGTGACCTTCGGGGTAGCCGCCGAGCGCGACATGGGCGATGCCGTGGCGCTCCACCACACCGGTCGCCAGCAGATCGAGAGCCGCCCGGAACGGCCCGACAGGACTGTCATCGCCGCCGATCAGCAGAATGCGGTCGACCCCCGCCTCGCCCACCGCGCGCTGCAAGAAGTCGCTCGCCTGGGTGAAGCTCGCCAGACGACGCGCGGCGACATGCGGCACCGGCACGAAGCCCGCACAACGCAGCCGGGCGCAGGCAGCGACGATATCGTGGTGCGTCACGCTGGCAGGATGATTGACGAACACCGTTGTGCCAGCAGTGAGCAACTTGCGCAGTGGCTCGCCGGCGAGTTCGTCGCGCGGCGAAAGTTCGATCGAACAATCGCCGATCAGTGCCACCGCGCGCTGGCGCTGCCTGGCGGTGAGAGTGATCGCGTCCATCAGCCGGATCCCGCTTGCGCGAGATCACGTAGGACTCGTCCCAGAACCACAGACCGCCATGATCCTGAAGCACCGCCTTGGTGGCGTCGAGGTAGGCGCCGCTGCTGATTGCTTCGGACAGTCGCTCATCCTCGATCTGCGCGACGTAGACCGCGGCATTCCATGCAGCGAACAACGTGGAAGTGCCGATCGTCTCGCTGATCTCGCTGGGCAGCGTATGCATGTCGTAGCGGAACAGCGAGCGCGCATCGGCGTACGCGCCGAAATTCAAGTCTCGCCCGGCGCTGCCGAGTTCCGCCTTGGTCGCGCGCAGCAAGGCGTGGCGATCGGTGGTGAATGGATTTTCGCCAGGCCAGATGCGCTGGATGATCTCCAGCCCCGGATCGTCACCATGCGAGTGGATGGCGATCAGCCGCCCGCCCGGCGCCAACGCCCGTGCCAGCGGCGCGACAACGCGTCGTGCCTTGAACTCCAGCGGCGAACGGGCGCGATATGGCTGCGATGCGATGATCAGATCGTATTCGGCGTCGGTAAAGCCACGGCGCGGCCGCACCTGATCGAGCAGGAATCGGTGGTCCTCGCGGTAGATCACCAGCACCACGGGCTTTTCGTAGACCGGATTGCCGGAGGCGCGGCTCATGCGGGCGCGCCAGCTATCGGCCAGGAACGGCCCCAGCTCAGTGATCTGTGTCTCGAACTCGTGCGCCGTGCTGCCGGTCAGGGCGAGCTCGTGCCAGACGAGACTGGTGGCGGCGTTGACCGAATTCGGCTTCAGCCACGGCGCCTCGGAATAGTACATGTTGGTCATCACCAGCACGGTGGCGGGATGCTCGAACAGACGGTCGGGCATCTTTTCCAACACAAGGCGCACGTCCTCGAGGCTGACCTCCTTGCCCACGATGTAGAACGGCATGGTGGGGAAGCGGTTGTGCATGGCCCGCATGGTGCGGGCGAGCACGGTGCCGTCACCCATGCCGGCGTCGAACAGCCGCAGCGACGGTGGGCGCGGATGGATGTTGGCCAGCTCCATGCCGACGCGTTGGGCGATGACCCACTTCTCACCGCAGGTGGTGACGAACAGCAGGTATTTCTGCCGGTTGTCGTAGAAGCGGAAGTTGTGGGCCGTTCCGGTGGCCTTTGGTGCGGGCTCTGGGAGGTGGGTGGGCGCGCCGTTCACAACGCGGTGCGGCTCGCGGGCGATGAAGGCGCGCACGCGGTCCACCGTATCTGTGGTGACGCGGCCGCCGAGACGCAGGCGCCCGACGAGCTTGCCGTCGTTCACCGCGAGCCGGCCGAAGGTGGATTCGGCCATGCGGGCGCTGCGGCAGAACTCGGCGATATCGCGCAGGAGCGTTTCGCTCATAGGACGGCCTCCCGGAACGTCTTGCCGGGAAGTCAGCGACGCGACGGGTCAGGCGTCAACCACAAACTTGCCCACTCTTGAAGTGGGCAACGGAGTGGGATCAGCGACGTGTGAAGCGCTGCGACGAGGCAATCTCGCCCGATCGAGCGAACTTATGACCGGCGTTGCTTCGTCGCTGCGCTTCTCGCAATCACAATGTCGGAACGGCTACCCGGCCGAGAAGTCGATCAGCTGCCGCACAAGGGTGCCCTGCTTCATCCGAGCGAACCCCTCGTTGATCTCGGCCAGCTTGATATGGCCGGAGATCATGTGATCCAGCTTCAGCTTGCCCTGCACATAGAGTTCCAGCAGCCGCGGCATGTCGACGCGGAAGCGGTTGCCGCCCATCGAGGTGCCCTGGATCTTGCGGTCACGCAGGAAGTCGGCGCCGTGCAGCTCGATCTTGGTGCCGAACGGGATCATGCCGATGATCGTCGCGGTGCCGCCCGGCCGCAGCATCGCGAATGACTGCTCCGCCGTTGTCTTGGTGCCGATCGCCTCGAACGAATACGGCACGCCGCCACCGGTCATGTCCTTCACCATCTCCACCGGATCGGCGTTCGACGCGTTGATCGTATCGGTGGCGCCCATCTGCTTCGCGACATCCAGCTTCGACGCCACGGTGTCGATCGCGATGATGCGCGACGCACCCGCCATCGCCGCGCCGTTCACCGCGGACAGCCCGATGCCGCCGCAGCCGATCACCGCCACGGTGGAGCCGGGTTCGACCTTCGCGGCATGGAACACCGCACCGACACCGGTCATCACGCCGCAGCCCACCAGTGCGCAGCGATCCAGCGGCACGTCGTCGCGCACCTTCACCACGGCGTGCTCGTGCACCAGCATCTTTTCGGCGAAGGCCGACAAGTTCATTGCCTGGTTCAGCACCTCGCCTTTCCACGTCAGCCGGCGCGCGGCGCCCGGCAGCAGCTTGACCTCGGTGTTCTCGCAGAGATTGGGATGGCCGGTCATGCATTGCGGGCACTCGCCGCAGAACACCGACAGGCAGGTGATGACATGGTCGCCCGGCTTGACATAGGTGACGTCCTCACCGACCGCCTCGATCACGCCGGCCGCCTCGTGGCCGAGCACGCAAGGGGTGGGAAACGGATACAGGCCCTCCATGAAATGCAGGTCGGAGTGGCAGAGGCCGGCATAGGCGGTGCGCACCAGCACCTCGCGGCGCTTCAACGGCGCATGCTCCACGTTCTCGATGGTGAGTGGCTGGTTCGGCTCGTGGAAAACGGCTGCCTTCATCATTCCCTCCATCGCTTTATTGGTGAACGCTAGCCTGGGCTGGCAGAAAGGAAAGATCGCCACGCGGCTCGCGAGCGCACGCGACGTATTCTTCGCGCGCGCTCTGCGGTCCTACAGCACCATCTGCGTCTGCGTCACCTTCGCGACCAGCCGCCCTGCGCGTTGGTGATCCGCGTCTCCCAGACCTGTGTGCGGCGGCCGCGATGCAGCGGCGTCGCCTCGGCGATCAGCCGCGTCCCCACCGGCGAGCCGGCAAAGAAATTGGTCTTGCTTTCCAGCGTCGTGGTGCCCTGCCCTTCGCGCAGGTTCACCACGGTGCCAAGCGCGCCAACCGTATCGGCAAACGCCATGATCGCGCCGCCATGCATGATGTTGCCGGACGTGCACAGGTCCTCGCGCACCGTGAGTTCGGCCACCACGCGCTCCGGTTCGGCTGAGGTCACGGTCATTCCCATCCAGCGCGGCAGCGGCGGCAGTTCCTGTTGCAGTCGGCTGACCAGGTCCATTGGGTTGCCTCTCTTGCCGTCGGCGCCGGCGTCGGCCAATACCGGCGAACGCAGCAGGGAACCCATGCCATGACCAGTCACGCCAAGTCGATCATCCGCGACGTCATGGCGAGCGAGGCGTATCGCGCGTCCGTCGCCACGCTCACCGCCGAGCACGATCGCACCGTCGAGGACATCATCACGCTGACCCAGATCGCCGCGCCGCCGTTCCAGGAGGAAACCCGCGCCCATGCCTTCCTGGCGATGGCGGAGGCGCACGGCCTGAAGAAGCTGGAGATCGACGCCGAGGGCAACGTTACTGGCATTCGCCCGGGAGTGGGCAATGGCCCGCTGATCTGCGTCGCCGCCCACCTCGACACGGTGTTCCCTGCCGGCACCGACGTGACCGTGCGGCGCGATGGCACAAAGCTGTTTGCGCCCCGGCGTCGGCGACGACACGCGCTCGCTGGCCGTGCTGCTCGCCTGGCTGCGCGCGATGGATGCCGCCGCCGTGCGCACCCGCGCCGACATGCTGTTCGTCGCCGATGTCGGCGAGGAAGGACCTGGCGACCTGCGCGGCATGCGGCACCTGTTCCAGAAAGGCCCCTACAAGGAACGCATCAGCGCCTTCATCACAGTGGACAGTCCGGACATGGAGCACATCGCCATCGGCGGCGTCGGCTCCAAGCGCTACCGCGTCACCTTCAAGGGGCCTGGCGGCCACAGCTACGGCGCGTTCGGCCTGGTGAACCCGATGTTCGCCATGGCCGACGCGATCGCCCGGCTCGGCCGCATCAAGGTGCCGACAAGCCCCAAGACCACCTACAGCGCCAGGGTCACCGGCGGCGGCACGTCGATCAACTCGATCCCCAACAGCGTCTGGACCGACTTCGACCTGCGATCGGAGTTAGCGGCCGAACTGGCCCGGCTGGAAGCGACCTTCCTCGATCTGACGGCAAAGTCGGTCGCGGCGGAGAACGCGGCGCGCTCGACCCGCAACGGCGCCATCACGGCGGACATCGAGAAGATCGGCGACCGGCCCGCCGGCCGCACGGACGAGGCAACGAACTGGTGCGGCTCGCGCAGGCCGCGATCGGCGCGCATGGCTTCCAGCCAGGTTCGAGACCTCCTCGACCGACGCGAACATCCCGATGAGCCTCGGCATCCCCGCCATCAAGATCGGCTCCGGCGGCACCGGCGGCCGAGCGCACTCGCTGGAGGAATGGATCGACGTGGCGCCCGAGCCTTCGATCCGTGGCATGGCAGCCGGTCTCGCGACGCTGCTGGCGGTCGCCGGTCTGGCCTGACGGACCGCTCAGCACACCGCTTCCAAAACCTCGCGCAGCGCGTCGGACGCGCGGTACAGCGGCACGTGCCCCGCAGCAGATCTGCGTGCTGCGCCGATACGCCGCCTTGCGCACCTCCAGCCCGGCTGGCGCAAGCCGCGCCTCGATGGTCGCTTCCAGCACGCCGGCCGGATTCTCGATCCCGACATCAACTTCGCTGAACGCCGCACCAACTGCCGGCAGCCCGCCGCCATCTCATGCGCGACCGAACCGGGGATCAGTGCCGCCGCCGCCAGGCAGCAGCCGCCGGATACCGCCATCGAACGATGCGCGGTCTGCGGCGTGAAGTAGCGCACCGCGATGTGGCCTGCCTTCTGCGGTGGTCCCACGATGCACACCTTGGGAATCGTCTCGCTCTGCGCGAGTTCCTCGGCTGTCATAGGTCGCCCGCCCGCGCCCTTCAGCCCCATGCGCAGCCCCGCCTCCACCCACATCGTGCGCAGTGCCGCCATCAGGTCGCGATCGGCCTCCAGTTCCTCGACCGTCTCATGCGCGGTTTTGCCGAAGTCGGCCGCGCGCGCGATCACCATCGGCACCGCCACATCGACGCACGACACCGCATAGCCGGCGATGTCATCCACGGGCTGACCGGTCGGCAGCAGGCGTCCGGTCTTGGCACCCACCGGATTGGCGAGGAACAGGTCCACACCGGGAAACGCCCCGTCCACACCGGGTATTTCGGCCGTGATGAACCGGCCATCGGTCCCGACCCGCATGCGCGAGCCGGCGGTCACGCCGGTGTTGGTGTTGAAGATGTCGATCTCGAATGCGTCGCCGGCACCCTCGGCCTCCACCTGTCCGGTATCCAGCGCCCAGAGCGGCAGCGCGGCGGTCATGTTGCCGCAGTTCACGCTCCAATCGACCGCCGCCTTGTCGGCGGCAAGCTGCGCGAACGTGCTGACGATGCGTCGCCGGTTCCCATCCGCCTCCAGCCGCGCGAAGAACACCTTGTTGCCGGTCGGGACGATCCGCCCCAGCCCGGTGATCTGCTTGTTGCCGGCGCGCGTGCCCTCGAGCGGCAGACCCATCAGATGGCGCAGCAGCTCCTCGCGCAGGGGCTGCTCGCGGCGGCGCCCAACGTTCCGAGATCACCAGGCCGGTCGATGTGCCGCCGCGCACATGATGCACCGGAAACTCGATACAGCCATCGCGCAGCAGTGGCGGCGGATCGAGCGGAGCTGTCTGCATACGTCTAACCCGATTGTTCCGGGCCATCAGCTACCGCGGCGACGGACCCAAGTCGAGTGCAGCAGGCGGTGCGCCGGTTGTCAGATGTTGCCATCGGTGGTCCGATGCCCAGCATGTCCAGCCCCGATCCCATCACCGAAGAGCTGTTCCGAAACGCCATCGCCGCACTTGGCGACGAAATGGTGCTGACGATCTACCGCACCGCGT
This sequence comes from uncultured Alphaproteobacteria bacterium, assembly GCA_963776505.1. Taxonomy (GTDB): domain Bacteria; phylum Pseudomonadota; class Alphaproteobacteria; order Acetobacterales; family Acetobacteraceae; genus JAMXLO01. Next base: position 2,768 of record CAVZNH010000080.1, on the reverse strand, counting down.
ATTCGGGGGTGCTGAAGAACATCATGGACTACAGCGCGGCGCTGTGCGACGCGCAGGGCCGGCTGGCGGCGCAGGGGCTTGCGCTACCGGGGCATCTCTGTTCGATCCCGGTCGCATTGCAGGCGGTGCTGCGGCATTTCGGTGACGACATCGCCGAGGGTGACGTCCTCATCAACAACGATCCGTATGATGGCGGCATGCACCTGCCGGACATCTTCATCTTCAAGCCGCTGTTCGCGAACGGCAAACCGATCGCCTATGCCGCGACGATCTGTCACCACACCGATGTCGGCGGGCGCGTGCCGGGTTCAAACGCGTCGGACAGCACCGAGATCTATGCCGAGGGCCTGCGCATCCCGCCGCTCAAGCTGTACGAGCGCGGCAAGCAGAACACCACCTTGTTCCGCATGATCGACCGCAACGTGCGTCTGCCCGGACGCGTGCTGGGCGACATCCGCAGTCAGCTCGCCGCGTGCGAGATCGCCACGCGCGGAATGACCGATCTGGTGGCGCGCTACGGCGCCGAAAGTGTCGTCTACTTTGATGAACGCGATGATGGACTATTCCGAGCGGTTGACGCGGCACTGCCTGTCGGAACTGCCGGATGGCGAGGCGACGTTCACCGACTGGATCGACGACGACCAGATCGATGTCGGCAAGCCGATCCCGCTGGTCTGCACGGTCCGCAAGCGCGGCGATGCGATGGAGGTCGACTGGACCGGCAGCGCGCCGCAGGTGAAGGGCGCGATCAACAACACCTGGAGCTATACCGCCGCGATGAGCTTCACCGCGGTGAAGTCGGTGCTGTCGATCAACATGCCGAACAACGATGGCGTGTTCCGCCCGATCAAGGTGATCGCGCCGCCGGGAACGATCACCCATGGCAAGCTGCCTGCGGCGTGTGCAGCGCGCGGACTGACCGGCTTCCGCGGCGTCGACTGCTGCTTCGGTGCGCTGGCGAAGCTGTATCCGGAGCGCGTGATCGCGGCGAGCGAGGGCGGCAATACCGGCATCACCATCGGCGGCTATGACGAGGCGCTGCGGCCATTCATCTATGTCGATTTCCTGTCCGGCGCCTGGGGCGGTCGACCATGGGCGGATGGGCTGGACGGCAACACGTCCATGTTCGCCAACATGGCGAGCTTTTCGGTGGAGGTGATCGAGGCGGAGAACCCGCTCGAAGTGCTGGACTACGAATTCGTCCCCGACACTGGCGGTGCGGGAAATTCCGCGGCGGCATGTCGCAGCGGAAGACCTGGCGGATGTTGGCGGATGAGGGGATCCTGCAGGTGCGGGCCGATCGGCAGACGCATCGGCCGTATGGTTTGCAGGGCGGCGGTCCCGGCGCCGCGGGGCGCAACGTGCTGGATCCCGAACTGCCGAACGAGCAGAAGCTGCACGCCAAACTGACGATGACGCTGCGACGGGGCCAGTTGTTCCGTCATGAACTGCCCGGCGCCGGCGGCTGGGGCGACGCGCTCGAGCGCGACCTCCCGTTGGTCGCCAAGGACCTGCGCGACGGGCTGGTGACGGTCGAGGGGGCGGCGCGAGACTACGGCGTGGTAGCGCAGGGTAACCCGCCGGTGATCGACGCTGCGGCAACCGAGACGCTGCGCGCGAAGCTCAAGATCACGCGCGGCAGGCTACCCGACGTGGCGTGGCAAAGCCCAGCTTAGGCGTCTACTCCGCCAGTACCCGCGCGATTTCCTCGATCAACCTTTGGTTGTCGACAGGTTTACGCAGAACCGGGCCCAGAGCTTCACGCTCCACGCCGGGGATGCTATAGCCGGTGATGTAGATGACCTTCAGTTCGCGCCGGCGCATGCGTGCCATGCGCGACAGCGCGATCCCGTTGATACCGTCTGGCATGACGATGTCGACCAGCAGGAGGTCGAGCGGCTGTTCCGCTTCCAGAATCGCCAGCGCCGTCTGGAAGTCAGTGGCCAGCGTTGTAACGTATCCGGCGCGGCTCAGAACCTGGCACAACGCCTCTCCAAAGGTCTGGTCATCCTCCACGACGAGAATGCGGCCCATGCCGACGTCAGCCTCCTGGAGCGCAATTGCATTGATGGCAGCAGGCAAGATAATCACGTTCCTGAGCGCCTATCCTTATGGCGTCGGGCGGACCGACGCAAGGTCCGGATGGCATTTACTTTCGGCGCAAGCCGCCGCACGATCCGCCGCTATTTTGCCACATCACACACACCATAGGACTGAATGAACGACGACCGGAACACCATTTGGTCGCTGATCGACAAGCACCACCAACGGTTGCTGGCCGAGTGGCTTGCCTGTCAGGAGCGCGACATGAGGCTCCCCGATGCCGACCGGAAGGCCGATACCGCGGGGCTGGCGCGTCGCTTCCTCGAGGAGCTCCGCCGCGGTGCGGGGAGCGCGCAGTTCGACGACATCCATGCCACCGAATGGCAGCCGATGCGCGAGCTGCTGGAGGACCTGTCGCGCGACCGGGCGGTGCAGGGTTTCAGCCCCAACGAGACCGCCATCTTTGTCTTTTCGCTGAAGGAGCCGCTGTTCGCGCTATTGCGCCGTGAGCTCGGCAAAGACGCCGACCGGCTCGCCAGCGAAACCTGGATCGCCAGTCGCCTTATGGACAAGCTGGGCCTCTACACCACGGAGTGTTACGCGAGAACCCGCGAGGAGGTGATCACCCGCCAGCAACAGGAATTGCTGGAACTGTCTACACCTGTGGTCGCAGCTGTGGGACGGCATCCTGGCGCTGCCGCTTATTGGCACGCTCGATAGTGCAC
>CAVZNH010000079.1:0-26588 GCA_963776505.1 uncultured Alphaproteobacteria bacterium | reverse complement strand
CAAGTTCGCTGATCAGCGCATCAGGTCCGGCTTCCGTGAGGATGCGCGCGAACGCGGTGTGGCCGCGCGCCAGCGCACGCAATGACGCGCTGACGCCGCAGCGGATGGCGAACTTGGCCAGCGTCGCGACGCTGGCTGGCCCGGCGACGCCGACATGCACGGGACAGTCGATGCCGTGGGCGCGCTGCGCCGAGATCCAGCGCACGATCGGTTCCGCCTCGAAGCCGAACTGCGTCACCAGCGACACCTGCAATCCGCTCTGCGCGCCAGCGCGACCTTGGCCTGCAGCGCGGCGTCCAGCGTCCGCTGATCGATCGCCGGATGGCCCTCGGGATAGCCGGCGAACGAGACATGGCCGAGGCCGTGCCGCTCCAACACGCCGGTGCCCAGCACATCCAGGCTGGCGCGAAAGGGCCCAACCGGACTGTCGTCGCCGCCGATGAGCAGGACGCGCTCAACTCCGGCCTGGCTCACCGCGCGGTGCAGGAAGTCGCTGGCCTGCGTGAAGCTCGCAAGCCGGCGCACCGCGACATGCGGGACCGGCACGAAGCCGGCACGGTGCAAGCGCACGCATGCCGCAACGATATCGTGATGCGTCACGCTGGCTGGCGATTGACGAACACCGTGGTGCCTGGATCGAGCAGCTTGCGCAGTGCCTCGCCGGCGAACTCGTCGCGCGGCGAGACCTCGATCGAGCAATCGCCGATCAGCGTCGCCCGCGTCTCTGCCTGGCTGGTGAGTTGTGATTCGTCCATCAACCGGAATCCCGCTTGCGCGAGATCACGTAAGATTCGTCCCAGAACCACAGCCCGCCGTGTTGCTGCAGCACCGCCTTGGTCGCGTCGAGATAGGCGCCGCTGCTGATCGCCTCCGACAGCCGCTGGTCCTCGATCTGCGCCACATAGACCGCGGCGTTCCACGCGGCGAACAGTGTCGAGGTGCCGATGGTCTCGCTGATCTCGCTCGGCAGCGTGTGCATGTCGTAGCGGAACAGCGAGCGCGCGTCGGCGTAGGCGCCGAAATTCAGATCGCGGCCGGCACTGCCGAGCTCCGCCTTGGTCGCGCGCAGCAGCGCGTGGCGATCGGTGGTGAACGGGTTCTCGCCGGGCCAGATGCGCCGGATGATCTCGAGGCCAGGATCGTTGCCGTGCGAGTGGATGGCGATCAGCCGGCCGCCGGGCGCCAGGCGCGGGCCAGCGGCGCGACCACGCGTCGCGCCTTGAACTCCAGCGGGGCGCGCGCGCGATACGGCTGCGAGGCGATCACCAGATCGTATTCCGCGTCGGTGAAGCCGCGGCGCGGGCGGACCTGGTCCAGCAGGAACTTGTGGTCCTCGCGATAGATCACCAGCACGACGGGCTTTTCGTAGACCGGATTGCCGGTGGTGCGGCTCATGCGCGCGCGCCAGTTCTCCGACAGGAACGGCCCCAGTTCGGTGATCTGCGTTTCGAACTCGTGCGCCGTGTTGCCGGTCAGCGAAAGCTCGTGCCAGACGAGGCTGGTGGCGGCGGTGACCGAGTTCGGCTTCAGCCACGGCGCCTCGGAGTAGTACATGTTGGTCATGACCAGCACGGTCGCGGGATGCTCGAACAGCCGGTCGGGCATCTTTTCCAGCACGAGACGGACGTCCTCGAGGCTGATCTCCTTGCCGACGATGTAGAACGGCATGGTTGGAAAGCGGTTGTGCATGGCGCGCATGGTGCGCGACAGCACCGTGCCGTCGCCCATGCCGGCGTCGAACACCCGCAGCGCCGGTGGGCGCGGATGGATGTTGGCCAGTTCCATGCCCACGCGTTGGGCGATGACCCACTTCTCGCCGCAGGTGGTGACGAACAGCAGATATTTCTGGCGGTTGTCGTAGAAGCGGAAATTGTGGGTGGTGCCGGCCTGCAGCGGGGAGCACCGGCAGCGCCGACCGGCACACCGTTCACGGCGCGCCGCGGCTCCGGGCGATGAAGGCGCGCACGCGGTCCACGGTATCGGTGGTGACGCGGCCGCCGATGCGCAGGCGGCTGACCAGCTTGCCGTCGTTCACCGCAAGCCGGCCGAACGTGGATTCGGCCATGCGGGCACGGCGGCAATAGTCGGCGATGTCGTGCAGCAGGCTTTCGCTCAAGGGACGACCTCCCGGATCGATCTTGCTGCGATCAGAGATGCGTCGGGCAGGCGTCAACCACAAATTTGCCCACTCATAAAGTGGGCAGGGAGAGTGGGTCAGAAGGTTTAGCCGGCGGAGAAGTCGATCAGTTGCCGCACCAGCGTTCCCTGCTTCATCCGCGCGAAGCCCTCGTTGATGTCGGCCAGTTTGATGTGTCCGGAGACCATGTGATCCAGCTTCAGCTTGCCCTGCAGGTACATCTCCAGCAGCCGCGGCATATCGACGCGGAACCGGTTGCCGCCCATCGAGGTGCCTTGGATCTTCCGGTCGCGGAGGAAATCCGCGCCGTGCAGCTCGATCTTGGTGCCGAGCGGGATCATGCCGATGATCGTCGCCGTGCCGCCCGGACGCAGCATCGCGAACGACTGCTCCGCCGTGGTCTTGGTGCCGATGGCCTCGAACGAGGTACGGCACACCGCCGCCGGTCATCTCCTTCACCATCTCCACTGGATCGGCATTCGAGGCGTTGATCGTATCGGTGGCCCCCATCTGCCGCGCGACGTCGAGCTTCGATGCTATGGTATCGATCGCGATGATGCGCGAGGCCCCGGCCATCGCCGCGCCGTTCACCGCGGACAAGCCGATGCCACCACAGCCGATCACTGCGACGGTCGCGCCGGGCTCCACCTTGGCGGCGTGGAAGACCGCGCCGACACCGGTCATCACACCACAGCCCACCAACGCGCAGCGATCCAGCGGCACATCGTCGCGCACCTTCACCACGGCGTGCTCGTGCACCAACATGAATTCGGCGAAGGCCGACAAATTCATTGCCTGGTTCAGCACCTCGCCTTTCCACGTCAGACGACGCGCGGCACCCGGCAGCAGCTTGACCTCGGTGTTCTCGCAAAGATTGGGATGACCGGTCATGCATTGCGGGCACTCGCCGCAGAACACTGACAGGCAGGTGATCACATGGTCGCCCGGCTTGACGTAGGTGACGTCATCACCGACTGCCTCGATCACACCGGCCGCCTCGTGGCCAAGCACGCAAGGGGTGGGAAACGGATACAGGCCCTCGATGAAATGCAGATCGGAGTGGCAGAGGCCGGCATAGGCGGTACGCACCAGCACCTCGCGGCGCTTCAACGGCGCATGCTCCACGTTCTCGATGGTGAGTGGTTGGTTGGCTTGTGGAAAACGGCTGCCTTCATCATTCCCTCCATCGCATTATTGGTGAACGCTAGCCTTGGGCTGGCAGAAAGGAAAGATCGCCACGCGGCTCGCGAGCGCACGCGACGTATTCTTCGCGCGCGCTCTTGGGATCCTACAGCACCATCTGCGTCTGCGTTACCTTCGCGACCAGCCTGCCCTGCCCGTTGGTGATCCGCGTCTCCCAGACCTGTGTGCGTCTGCCACGATGCAGAGGCGTCGCCTCCGCAACCAGCCGCGTCCCCACCGGTGAGCCGGCGAAGAAATTCGTCTTGCTTTCAACGGTTGTGGTGCCTTGCCCTTCGCACAGGTTCACTATGGTTCCAAGCGCGCCAACCGTGTCGGCGAACGCCATGATCGCGCCGCCATGCAAGATGTCGCCGGACGTGCACAGGTCCTGGCGCACCGTGAGTTCGGCAGACACCCGGTCAGGTTCGGCTGAGGTGATGGTGATTTCCATCCATCGCGGCAGCGGCGGCAGGTCCCGTTGCAGTCTCTGACCAGGTCCATATGGGTTGCCTCTCTTGCGGACGGCGCTGGCGTCGGCCAATACCGGCGAACGCCGAAGGGAAACCATGCCATGACCACTCAGGCCATGTCGATCATCCACGACGTCATGGCGAGCGAGGCGTATCGCGCTTCCATCGCGACCCTCACCGCCGACCACGATCGGACCGTCGAAGACATCGTCGCGTTGACCCAAATCGCCGCGCCGCCGTTTCAGGAGGAAACCCGCGCCAATGCCTTCCTCGCGATGGCGAACGCACACGGCCTTAAGAAGCTGGAAATCGACACCGAGGGCAACGTTACCGGAATTCGCCCGGGAGTGGGTGGTGGCCCACTGATCTGCGTCGCTGCCCACCTCGACACGGTCTTCCCCGCCGGCACCGACGTGACCGTGCGGCGGGATGGCACAAAGCTGTATGCCCCCGGCGTCGGCGACGACACGCGGTCGCTGGCGGTGCTGCTCGCCTGGCTCCGCGCGATGGATGCCGCCGCCGTGCGCACCCGCGCCGACCTGCTGTTCGTCGCCGATGTCGGCGAGGAAGGACCTGGCGATCTGCGCGGCATGCGGCACCTTTTCCAGAAAGGCCCGTACAAGGAACGCATCAGCGCCTTCATCACAGTGGACAGTCCGGACATGGAGCACATCGCCACCGGCGGCGTCGGCTCCAAGCGCTATCGCGTCACCTTCAAGGGGCCGGGTGGCCACAGTTACGGCGCGTTCGGCCTGGTGAACCCGATGTTCGCCATGGCCGACACGATCGCCCGGCTCGGCCGCATCACGGTGCCGGCAAGCCCCAAGACGACCTACAGCGCCTCGGTCACCGGGGGCGGCACGTCGATCAACTCGATCCCCAACACCGTCTGGACGGACTTCGACCTGCGATCGGAGTCAGCGGCCGAACTGGCACGGCTGGAAGCGACCTTCCTCGATCTGACAGCAAAGTCGGTCGCGGCGGAGAACGCGGCGCGCTCGACCCGCAACGGCGCAGTGGCGACGGACATCGCGAAGATCGGCGACCGGCCGGCCGGCCGTACGGACGAGGCCAACGACCTCGTCCGCCTCGCGCAGGCAGCGATCGGCGCTCACGGCTTTCAGCCAAGGTTCGAGACCTCCTCGACCGACGCGAACATCCCGATGAGTCTCGGCATCCCCGCCATCAAGATCGGCTCCGGCGGCACAGGCGGCCGAGCGCACTCACTGGAGGAATGGATCGACGTGGCGCCGGAGCCTTCGGTTCGTGGAATGGCAGCCGGTCTCGCGACAGTCCTGGCGGTCGCCGGTCTGGCCTGACGGACCGCTCAGCACACCGCTTCCAAAACTTCGCGCAAAGCGTCGGACGCCCGGTACAGCGGCACGTGTCCGCGCAGCAGGATCTGGGTACTGCGCCGATACGCCGCCTTCCGCACTTCGAGTCCGGCTGGCGCAAGCCTCGCCTCGATGGTCGCTTCCAGCACGCCGGCCGGATTCTCGATCCCGACATCAACTTCGGTGAACGCCGCACCAACTGGCGGCAGTCCCACCGCTATTTCATGCGCGACCGAACCGGGGACCAGTGCGGCCGCCGCCAGGCAGCAGCCGCCAGACACTGCCATCGAACGATGCGCGGTCTGCGGCGTGAAGTAGCGCACCGCGATGTGGCCTGCCTTCTGGGGTGGTCCCACGATGCACACCTTCGGAATCGTCTCGCTCTGTGCGAGTTCGTCGGCTGTCATAGGTCGCCCGCCCGCGCCCTTGAGCGCCATGCGCAGCCCCGCCTCGACCCACACCGTGCGCAGTGCCGCCATCAGGTCGCGATCGGCCTCCAGTTCCTCCACCGTCTCATGCGCGGTTTTGCCGAAGTCGGCGGCGCGCGCGATCACCATCGGCACGGCCACATCGACGCAGGAGACCGCATAGCCGGCGATGTCATCCACGGGCTGACCGGTCGGCAGCAGGCGTCCGGTCTTGGCACCCACCGGGTTGGCGAGGAACAGGTCCACACCGGGAAACGCCCCGTCCACACCGGGTATTTCGGCGGTGATGAACCGGCCGTCGGACCCGACCCGCATGCGCGAGCCGGCGGTCACGCCGGTGTTGGTGTTGAATATATCGATCTCGAATGCGTCGCCGGCACCCATGGCCGCCACCTGCCCGGTATCCAATGCCCAGAGCGGCAGTGCGGCGGTCATGTTCCCACAGTTCACGCTCCAGTCGATCGCCGCCTTGTCGGCCGCAAGCTGCGCGAATGTGCTGACGATGCGTCGTCGGTTCCCATCGGCCTCGAGACGCGCGAAGAACACCTTGTTGCCGGTCGGGACGATCCGCCCCAACCCGGTTATCTGCTTGTTGCCGGCACGCATGCCTTCGAGCGGCAGACCCATCAGATGACGCAGCAACTCCTCGCGCAGGGGCTGCTCGCGCGGCGCCCAATGTTCCGAGATCACCAGACCGGTCGATGTGCCGCCGCGCACGTGGTGCACCGGGAACTCGACACATCCATCGCGCAGCAGTGGCGGTGGATCGAGCGGAGCTGTCTGCATGCGTCTAACCCGATTGTTCCGGGCCATCAGCTACCGCGGCGACGCACCCAAGTCGAGTGCAGCAGGCGGTGCGCCGGTTGTCAGATGTTGCCATCGGTGGTCCGATGCCCAGCATGTCCAGCCCCGATCCCATCACCGAAGAGCTGTTCCGCAACGCCATCGCCGCACTTGGCGACGAAATGGTACTGACGATTTACCGCACCGCGTATTCGGGGGTGCTGAAGAACATCATGGACTACAGCGCGGCGCTGTGCGACGCGCAGGGCCGGTTGGCGGCGCAGGGTCTTGCCCTGCCGGGGCATCTCTGTTCGATCCCCGTCGCATTGCAGGCGGTGCTGCGGCATTTCGGTGACGACATCGCCGAGGGTGACGTCCTCATCAACAACGACCCGTACGATGGCGGCATGCACCTGCCGGACATCTTCATCTTCAAGCCGCTGTTCGCGAACGGCAAACCGATCGCCTATGCAGCGACAATCTGTCACCACACCGATGTCGGCGGGCGTGTGCCGGGTTCAAACGCGTCGGACAGCACCGAGATCTATGCCGAGGGCCTGCGCATCCCGCCCCTCAAGCTGTATGAGCGCGGCAAGCCGAACACCACCTTGTTCCGCATGATCGACCGCAACGTGCGTCTGCCCGGACGCGTGCTGGGGGACATTCGCAGTCAGCTCGCCGCTTGCGAGATCGCCGCGCGCGGCATGACCGATCTGGTGGCGCGTTACCGTGCCGACGGTGTCGTCACATTGATGAACGCCACGATGGACTATTCCGAGCGGTTGACGCGGCACTGCCTGTCGGAACTGCCGGATGGCGAGGCGACCTTCACCGACTGGATCGACGACGACCAGATCGATGTCGGCAAGCCGATCCCGCTGGTCTGCACGGTGCGCAAGCACGGCGATGCGATGGAGGTGGACTGGACCGGCAGCGCGCCGCAGGTGAAGGGCGCGATCAACAACACCTGGAGCTACACCGCCGCGATGAGCTTCACCGCGGTGAAGTCGGTGCTGTCGATCAACATGCCGAACAACGACGGCGTGTTCCGCCCGATCAAGGTGATAGCCCCGCCCGGCACGATCACGCATGGCAAGCTGCCGGCGGCGTGTGCCGCGCGCGGACTGACCGGCTTCCGCGGCGTCGACTGCTGCTTCGGTGCGCTGGCGAAGCTGTATCCGGAGCGTGTGATCGCAGCGAGCGAGGGCGGCAATACCGGCATCACCATTGGCGGCTACGACGCGGCGCTGCGGCCATTCATCTACGTCGATTTTCTGTCCGGCGCCTGGGGCGGTCGACCATGGGCGGATGGGCTGGACGGCAACACGTCGATGTTCGCCAACATGGCGAGCTTCTCCGTGGAGGTGATCGAGGCGGAGAACCCGCTCGAAGTGCTGGACTACGAATTCGTCCCCGACACTGGCGGTGCGGGAAAGTTCCGTGGCGGCATGTCGCAGCGGAAGACCTGGCGGATGCTGGCGGATGAGGGGATCCTGCAGGTGCGCGCCGATCGGCAGACGCATCGGCCGTATGGTTTGCAGGGCGGCGGTCCCGGCGCGGCGGGGCGCAACGTGCTGGATCCCGAACTGCCGACCGAGCAGAAGCTGCACGCGAAACTGACGATGACGCTGCGACGGGGCCAGTTGTTCCGTCATGAACTGCCCGGCGCCGGAGGCTGGGGCGATGCACTCGAGCGTGATCTCTCGCTGGTCGCCAAGGATCTGCGCGACGGGCTGGTGACGATCGAGGGGGCAGCGCGTGACTACGGCGTGGTGGCGCACGGTGATCCGCCGGAGATTGACGCTGCGGCAACCGAGACGCTGCGCGCGAAGCTCAAGATCACGCGTGGCAGGCTGCCCGACGTCGCGTGGCAGGGCGCGGCTTAGTCGGCTACTCCGCCAGCACTCGGGCGATCTCCTCGATCAACCGTTGGTTGTCGACAGGTTTCTGTAGAACCGGTCCCAGCGCTTCCCGCTCCACGCCGGGGATGTTGTAGCCGGTGATGTAGATGACCTTCAGGTCACGCCGACGCATGCGTGCCATGCGCGACAGCGCGATCCCATTGATGCCGTCTGGCATCACGATGTCCACCAACAGGAGGTCGAGCGGCTGCTCCGCTTCCAGAATTCCCAGCGCCGTCTGGAAGTCGGTCGCGAGCGACGTAGCGTATCCCGCGCGGCTCAGAACCTGGCACAACGCCTCTCCAAAGGTCCGGTCATCCTCCACGACGAGAATGCGGCCCATGCCGACGTCAGCCTCCTGGAGCGCAATTGCATTCATGGCAGCAGGCAAGATCATCACGTTCCTGAGCGCCTATGCTTATGGCGTCAGGCGGACCGACGCAAGGTCCGAGTGGCATTTACTTTCGGCGCAAGCCGCCGCACGATCCGCCGCTATTTTGCCACATCACACACACCATGGGACTGAATGAACGACGACCGGAACACCATTTGGTCGCTGATCGACAAGCACCACCAACGGTTGCTGACCGAGTGGCTTGCGTGTCAGGAGCGCGACATGAGGCTCCCCGATGCCGACCGGAGGGCGGATACCGCGGGGCTGGCGCGTCGCTTCCTCGAGGAGCTCCGCCGCGGCGCGGGGAGCACGCAGTTCGACGACATCCACGCCACCGAATGGCAGCCGATGCGCGAGCTGCTGGAGGATCTGTCCCGCGACCGGGCTGTGCAGGGTTTCAGCCCCAACGAGACCGCTGTCTTTGTCTTCTCGCTGAAGGAGCCGCTGTTCGCGCTATTGCGCCGTGAGCTCGGCGCGGACGCTGGCCGGCTCGCAAGCGAGACCTGGATCGCCAGTCGCCTGATCGACAAATTGGGCCTCTACACCATGGAGTGCTACGCGAGAACGCGCGAGGAGGTGATCACCCGCCAGCAACAGGAATTGCTCGAACTGTCTACTCCTGTGGTCGCACTGTGGGACGGCATCCTGGCGCTGCCGCTCATTGGCACGCTCGATAGTGCACGCACGCAGATCGTCATGGAGAGCCTGCTGCAGCGCATCGTCTCCTCGGGTGCGGAGATCGCGATCATCGACATCACCGGCGTGCCCACGGTCGATACTTTGGTGGCACAGCACCTGATAAAGACCATCTCGGCTGCGCGGCTGATGGGTGCCGACTGCATACTGAGCGGCATCCGACCGCAGATCGCTCAGACGATCGTGCATCTCGGCCTGGAGCTCAATGTGGTGTCCAAGGCGACCATGGCCGATGCGCTCGCGCTGGCACTGCGCCGCACCGGCAAGGTCATAACCGACCGGAAGCAGCGCGCCGACCCGGAGACATAGCGGATGGGCGAAATTCCCATCCTGAAGATCGGCGACTGCCTGCTGGTCTCGATCCAGGTCGATATGCACGACCGGTTGGCACTGGCGCTGCAAGACGACCTGACCGAGCGGATCGTGGCCGATCACGCGCGGGGTGTGATGATCGACATCTCGGCACTCGAGATCGTCGATTCCTTCATCGGCCGCATGCTGAACAACATCGCCGCGATGTCTCGTGTGCTGGACGCGACGACCGTCGTCGTCGGAATGCGCCCGGCCGTGGCGATCACGTTGGTCGAGCTCGGCCTCAGCCTCACCGGGGTGCGCACCGCGCTCAACGTGGATAAAGGCCTCGCGCTGATCCGACGTGCCATCGACAGCCCCGAGCGCGACGATGCCGACCGAAACCGATGAGACGATGCCGGTCCGCACCTCCGACGATGTGGTCAGGGTGCGACAGGCGGTGCGGGCGCGCGCCGTCAGCGCCGGCTTCAGCCTGGTGGATCAGACGAAGATCGTCACCGCGGCGAGCGAGATTGCCCGCAACACCGTCGATTATGGCGGTGGCGGCACCGCGCGTATCGAAGTGGTGCGCAACGGGCAGCGCCGCGGCGTACGCCTCACCTTCACTGATCAGGGGCCAGGGATCGCCGACCTTAGCATGGCGCTGAAGGATGGTTACACGACAGGCTCCGGCCTTGGGCTCGGTCTTAGCGGCGCGAAGCGCCTGTGCAACGAGTTCGACGTCCGATCCGCCCCTGGCCAGGGAACGGTCGTCACTCTGGCTCGATGGATATAGCGTGTTTACCGCTGTCTCCGATGCCAGCCAGGTCGCCGAAGCTCGCCGATTGGTACGCGATTTTGCAAGGCGTATCGGGCTGGCACAGGCGCGCGTCGACCAGGTGGCTATCGTCGTGACCGAACTCGCCACCAACATGCTCAAGCACGGTGGCGGCGGCTACATCCATGCTTCCCAATACGATGACGCAGACGGTGCGGGACTGGAATTGCTGGCGCTCGATCGCGGCAATGGCATGACCGACACCAACCGGTGCATGCAGGACGGCTACTCCACCGCTGGCAGTCCCGGCACGGGGCTTGGCGCTGTCGCCCGCCTCGCCGACACCACGCGGATCTACTCACGTCCCGGTCAGGGCTGCGCGGTCATGGCCCGCTTCGCCGGGCCACCCACGCGAGGTGCCCGAGCGTTGCTGGGCGCTGTGCTCGCGCCTTATCCGGGCGAGCCAGTGTGCGGCGACAACTGGGCGTGGAGCGATTCCGCGCGCGGCCGCACGATCATGCTGGTCGATGGCTCTGGCCATGGTGTCGAGGCGGCGCGCGCCGCCGACACCGCGGTGCAGACGTTCTTGCGGCACGCGGATGCGGCATGCGAGGAAATCGTCGACCGTGTGCACCGTGCGCTTGCGAGCGGCCGCGGCGCCGCGGTGGCTGTAGCGCGGATCGACACCGCCGCACATGTCGTACGCTTCGTCGGGCTGGGCAATATAAGCGCCATGCTCGTCAATGCCGGAAAGACGCGTCACATGGTCTCGCACAACGGCACGGCAGGACACATCGCGCCACGCATCCGTGAGTTCACCTACGACTTCACCACCGATCCGTTGCTGATCCTGCACTCCGACGGACTGACCAGCCGCTGGGATTTCGCGGCCTATCCGGGGCTTGCCGCTCAACATCCGTCGCTGGTCGCGGGCGTGCTGTTACGTGACCACCGGCGGGGACGCGACGATGCCTCGGTGGTCGCGATGCGGGCAGCGACTTAGAGGATACCATGGACATCTGCCTGCTACAGATCGCGATCGCCGCCGAGACGGACATCGTGCTGGTTCGCAGTCGGACGCGACGCCTCGCCGAGCTGATCGGATTCGATGCGCAGGATCAGACTCGCATCACCACTGCGATTTCGGAAATAGCGCGCAATGCCTACGAGCATGGCGGTGGTGGTCATATCGGGTTCCATCTGACCGGCGAGACAACGCCGCCGAGTTTCGTGATTGTCGTGCGCGACCGAGGGCGAGGTATTGCCGATCTGGCCGCGGTGCAGTCGGGATCGTACGAGTCCGCGACCGGGATGGGGATCGGTCTGCTTGGCGCGCGGCGCCTGATGGATACGTTCAGCATTACGTCGAAGGCCGGTGAGGGCACGACGGTGCGGCTCGGAAAGATGCTGCCACGGTCAGCGCCGTCTATCACCCCGTCGCTTCTCAAGCGCATCACGGATGCGTTGTCGGCGGGAGGAACTGGCGATGCCATCGAGGAAATCACCAGACAGAACCAGCAGATTCTGCTGCAGATGGACGAGCTGCGATCGCGCCAGGAGGACCTGCAGCGGCTCAATCAGGAGCTGCAGGACACCAATCGTGGCGTCGTCGCACTGTACGCCGAGCTGGACGAGCGCGCCGATCACCTGCGTCGCGCGGACGAGCTGAAATCAAAATTCCTCTCGCATATGAGTCACGAATTTCGCACACCGCTCAACTCGATCCTGGCGCTGTCGCGGCTGCTGCTGTCGCGCAGTGACGGCGAGCTGACGGCGGAGCAGGAGACGCAGGTCCGCTTTATCCGCAAGGCTGCCGAGAACCTGACTGAGCTGGTCGACGATCTGCTGGACCTCGCCAAGGTGGAAGCGGGCAAGACGGTGGTGGTGCCATCACGGTTCACCGTGACGTCGCTGTTTGGCGCGCTGCGCGGCATGTTGCGGCCGCTGCTGGTCGGCGATGCCGTGGCCCTGGTGTTCGAGGATCCAATTGACGTGCCGTCGCTCGATACGGACGAGGCCAAGGTGTCGCAGATCCTGCGCAACTTCATCTCCAACGCGATCAAGTTCACGGAGTGTGGAGAAGTGCGCGTCTGGGCAACCGCCGATCGCGCCACCGACACGGTCAGTCTGCACGTGCGGGATACCGGCGTTGGTATCGCTACCGGGGACATCGACATCATTTTCCAGGAATTCGGCCAGGTCGCACATCGGCTGCAAGGTCGGGTGAAGGGCACGGGCCTTGGCTTGCCGTTGGCGAAGAAGCTGGCCGAGCTGCTCGGTGGCAACATCAGCGTCGAAAGTTCACCCGGCAACGGCTCGACCTTCTCCGTCACGGTCCCGCGAGTCTATCACGCCGACGAGCCGGCCGATGCCGATCAGGAGTGGGCGTTGGAGCCCGGACGTACACCGGTGCTGCTGGTTGAAGACGATCCGGCCGATGCTCTCGCCATCGAGCGTCTGCTCGCCGGCTCCATCTATCAACCACTGCGCGCACGCACGGTCCGCGCTGCCAGACGCGTGATGCAATCGATACGCCCCGAGGCTATATCTGCTCGATATCCTGTTGATGGGCGACGAGAGTTGGCGGCTTCTTCTCGAACTGCGCGATGGGGAGGCGAGCGCGGAGATACCACTGATCGTCACGTCGTCGATCGACGAGGCCCGCAAGGCAAAGCATCTTGGCGCCGATGACTACCTGGCCAAACCTGTCGATGGCGAAAGGTTGATCGACATTCTTGACCGCGTGACGGGACGCCATTCGCTCACGAAAGTGTTGCTGGTTGATGACGAAGAGGTGACTCACTACCTCGTTCGACAGCTATTGCCGCGTGCTCAGTATCGGCTTTGGATTGCCGTTGATGGAACGGATGGCTTGGCTCAGCTGGTCGAACAAAAGCCTGACGTGGTCCTGCTCGACCTGAGGATGCCGCGAATGAACGGGTTCGAGTTTCTCGCCCACCTGCGACACAACGCCTCGCTTCCGGCGGTACCGGTGATCGTCGTGACCTCGACAATTTAACCGCTGAGGAGCGCGCTCTGCTGGATGGCGCGTCGCTGATCCTGCCGAAGACCGCTCTTGCATCGGGCACGCTGGTCGACGCCATCAACAGCGTTCTGAAGGTGAATGAGGCTGTTGGGGGCGCATGAGATACCGTGACGTTGAGCAAGATCTAATTTGCTCCCTGACTGCTGCGAGTGTGTCGTCGTGCTCGCTGCGGTCAAGGACGCTGCGCGCCGCCTTTGGCGGTGCCCTTCGGGCCTCCTTGACCTTCGCTGCGCGCGACGAGTTGTGCGAACGCAGGTCGGGACGACGGGACGGTCGCCTTGATCGAACCACAGGACGGTTGGCTGGTTCAGCCAGTGGCGAGGTTGGGTGTGAATGGCCTGCGGTTCTTGGCGACGCTGTAGATGGCGTGCATCAGCTTGCGCATGGCGGCAATGAGGGCGAGCTTGGCCGGCTTGCCGGCGGCACGCAGTCGTTCGTAGAAGGCGCGCAGCCAAGGGTTGCGGCGCACCGCACCAAGCACCGGCATCCACAGCGCCATGCGCAGGCGCGCATTGCCGAGTGGCGCGATGGCGGCGCGGACCGAGCTGCGCTTGCCGGATTGGCGCAGCCCCGGCACCACACCGACATAGGCGGCGAACGCCGCGGCACAGGTGAAACGGGCTGGATCGCCGACCGCGGCGATGATGCGTGCGACCGACTGCGGGCCGATGCCGTCGATGGTGAGCAGCAGCTTGCCGACCTCATGCGTGTCGAGCAGGTCCTCGATGTCATGCTCGATCTCGGCGAGGCGGCGTCGCCACAGATCCAGATCCTGGCAGATGTGGCGCGCCTGCAGGGTGTAGGCCGGTCCGTGGTGGTGGCCGACCGAATGCTTGGCGGTCTCGATGAGTTGTCGGGCGAGTTCGTCGCCGACCAGGTGGCGTCCGTCGTAGCGCAATCGGGCCAGCCGGCGCGGCGTGGCGCGAGCGAAGGCGTGCGCGGTGGGATATTCGGCCAGCAGACAGGTGGCGAGCATGCTGTCGAGGCTGCGGACGTAGCGGGTGAACTCGGGGAAGCCGAGATCGACCAGGCGATGCAACTGGCGGACCCGATCGTCGAAATCCTGCCGCAGCCGGTCGCGATGGCGGACCAGCTCGCGCAGAACCTCGGACGCCTCGTCGTGCAGCCGGGTTGGTGCGGGCCGCTTCTCGAATGCCAGACGCGCGAGGCCGGTGGCGTCGATCGCGTCCGTCTTGGTGCGTTCGAGACTGGCATCCTGGAAGCGCCGGGCGATGAGAAACGACGCCAAGGCCAACATCCTGATTGTCGATGACGATGATGGCGGTCGCTATCTGAAAGCGCATGTGCTGCGCAAGCACGGCTACAATGTCACCGAGGCCGCGTCGGGCATCGCGGCGATCGAGCAGTGCTGCCTCGCTGCGCCGGACCTGGTCCTGCTCGATGTCATGCTGCCCGACGTTCATGGGATCGAGGTGAGCCGGCGGATCAAGGCAGCAAATCCCGGCATAGCCGTGCTGCAGACCTCCGCCGCAATAACGAGCTCGCAAGATCGTGCGGTGGCGCTGGATGGCGGGGCGGACGGCTTCCTCGTGGAGCCGATCGAGCCAGACGAATTGATCGCGACAGCACAGGCTCTGCTGCGGATGCGTGGCGCGGAGCAGGAGCTGCGCCGACTCAACGAAAGCCTGGAGCTGCTGATTGCGGAACGCACCCGCGCCCTGACCGACGCTAATCGACGGCTGAAAATCGAGATCGAGGAGCGGCGCAAGACCGAAGATGTCTTGTGGCATACCCAGAAGTTGGAGGTTGTCGGTCAGCTCACCGGCGGCATCGCTCACGACTTCAACAATCTGCTCGCGGTTATTGTCGGCAGCGTTGAGATGATCCGCTCGGCCTTCGAAACAGGTGGCGATCTGCCGCGTGCCAAGATCCTGCGTCTGCTGAAGGCATCCGAAGCTGCGACAGGCCGCGCAACAAAATTGACACAGCAGCTCCTCGCGTTTGCCCGCCGCAGCACATTCACGCTGGATGTAGTCACCCTCGACGAAGTACTGGTCGCGTGCGAGCCGTTTCTTCGGCGGGCGTTGGGTGAGACGAACGTGCTCGACCTGAACTTCGAGCCGGACCTGTGGGCCTGCCGGATCGATGCATCGCAGTTCGAGGCTGCGGTCCTCAATCTTGTCGTCAACGCTCGCGACGCCATGCCGGCTGGGAGGGCGGCTGGAAATCACCACGAGCAACGTTGTGATCTGCGCCGCGGAGGCACGACGGTCACCCGATCTGACTGCCGGCGATTACGTGATGGTGCGTGTCACCGATACCGGCACAGGCATGGATCCTGATGTCGCGGCGCACGTTTTCGAGCCGTTCTTTACCACGAAGGAAGTCGGGAAGGGTACGGGCCTCGGTCTCAGTCAGGTCTATGGCTTCATCAAGCAATCCGGCGGCCACGTGGTGATCGACAGTTGCCCCGGCACCGGCACGACGTTCCGCCTCTATTTGCCACGTTGCGAGCGACTTCCGCAGACGGGAGATGTCCAGGACAGAGCGTTGGACGTAACGCCCACAGGACATGAGACGGTGCTTGTTGTCGAGGACAACGCAGAGGTGCTGGAACTTGCTGTCGCCACGATCAGCGACCTGGGATATCGCGTGTTGACCGCCGCGGACGGGCCCTCCGCGCTGAAATATCGTGCAGGGCGACGAGACGATCGATCTGTTGTTCAGCGATATCGTGATGCCAGGCGGCATGAATGGCTTCGAGCTGATCAACCGTGCCCGCGTCATACGGCAGGACCTGAAGACCCTGGTCACGTCTGGCTATGCCAACGTGCACCGACCCGGAGCCGATCGCCCGGACGTGCCGCTGCTGCTGAAGCCGTATCGCCGCGGCGATCTCGCGCAGTCCATAAGGATGGCGCTCGACCGCGCGTGAGTAGGTCGGCATAGTCAACCGACCAGCGAAACGGAGACGCGGTCGGAACATGCCTCAGCGCATCGGCATCGATATCGGCGGAACCTTCACCGACCTCGTCGCGACAACTTCGGACGGGCGCGTGATCACGCACAAGATCGCATCCACGCCGCATGACTATGGCGAGGGAATCATCGATGGTCTGCGCGCACTGCTGGACCCGCACAACGGGATGGTGGCGGACGTGCTGCATGGCACGACGATCGGCTCCAATACGATCCTGGAGAGCAAGGGCGCACGTACCGCGCTGATCACCACGAAGGGCTTTCGCGATATCCTGGAGATCCGCGACCTTCGCATGCCGGTGCTGTACGATCTGCATTGGACAAAACCGCGCGCGCTGGTGGAGCGGCGGCTGCGACTGGAGGTAATCGAGAAGCTCCGCCCGGACGGCTCGGTCGCGACGCCACTCGATGCGGCGAGCGTCACGGCGGCGATCGACATGTTGCGCAGGGAGGCGGTGCAGAGCGTGGCGATCTGCCTGCTGCATTCCTACGCCAACCCCGCGCATGAAGCCGCGGTCGCCGATGCGGTGCGCGAGGCGCTGCCCGATGTGGCGATCTCGGTCAGTCACGAGATCCTTCCGGAGATCAAGGAATATCCGCGCACGAGCACGACGGTCATCAACGCCTACGTGCAGCCGGTGGTGCGCGCCTACGTCACGTCGCTCGTCGCGCGGCTGCGTGAACTCGGCATCGAGGCCCCGCTGCAGCTGATGCAGTCGAACGGCGGCCTGGCATCGGCGGAATTCGCCGCGATCGCGCCGGCACACATCATCGAAAGCGGTCCGGCAGCAGGCGTGGTCGGCGGCGCCGCACTCGCGACAAAGCTCGATGAGCCGCGTGTCATCACGTTCGACATGGGTGGCACCACGGCGAAGGCAGGCCTGGTCGAGAACGGCGAGGTGCTGCGCAGTGAGGCTCTCGAGGTCGGCGCCGGTGTCATGGCGGGATCGCGGCTGCTGGTCGGTGCAGGCTATCTGCTGAAGCTGCCGGCAATCGATCTGGCTGAGGTGGGTGCAGGCGGTGGCTCGATCTGCCGGCTCGATGCAGGTGGCGCGCCAAAGGTCGGGCCGGACAGCGCGGGGGCCGATCCAGGACCCGTGTGCTACGGGCGCGGCGGTACCGAGCCCACCATCACCGACTGCAACCTCGCTCTGGGCTACCTCGACCCGGCTGGCCTGGTCGGTGGTGCGCTGAAGCTGGACGTGGACGCCGCACGTTCGGCAATTGCACGGTCGCTCGCGAAGCCGCTGCATCGATCGGTGGAGGAAGCGGCGTTCGGCATGCTGCGATTGGCGTCCGCGTCGATGATGCGTGCGATCCGCGCCGTGTCAGTGGAACGCGGACGCGATCCGCGGCAGTTCGCCCTGCTGGCATTCGGTGGCAATGGTCCGCTGTTCGCCGCCGCGATCGCGGCAGAACTCGGCATCGCCCGCGTGATCGTGCCGCCGCTGCCGGGCGTGTTCAGCGCATTTGGTCTGCTGGTGGCGGACACCGAACATCACTCGACCCAGAGCCTGCGCATGCGTCTCGATGAAGCCGATGCGGCGCGTATCACGACGGCGCTGGAGACACTCAGTGCGGCCGGGGCAGAGCGGCTGGCGCGCGATGGCTTTCCGCCGGAGCGGCGCACGTTCCGTCGGGCCGCGCTGGCACGCTATGTCGGGCAGTCGAGCGAGATCGAGGTCCGGTTGCCCGATGGCGATTTCCTGCCCCGTCTTGCCGAACTGTTCGGTGAGGAGCACGAGCGCACTTACGGTTTCCGCGCGCCGGCAGACGAGCCGGTGGAGCTGATAGGTCTGTCGGTCATCGCGCGCGGCATTCCTGAGCGCGACCGCCTGCCCGATACCATCCCACCCTTGGCCACACATGTTCCCGCAAGCCGGAGCGCCTGGTTCCCGGAGACCGGCTGGCTGGATACGCCAGTGATCGACCGAGCGGCACTGGCCGGCCGCGCACGCACCGGGCCGCTAATCGTGCAGGAGTATGACGCGACATGCCTGGTCCCGCGGGGGGTGAGTGCCACACTCGATGGGTTCGGCAATATCCGCCTCACCTGTGAGCCGCGCTAGGACAGTCGTCCGTCAGGTCAGTGTTTTTTCCTATTCCAATCCGCCAGGAATCCTACGACACTGGTGCTCGACCGACTCGACCCCACCGGAACCCACGGGCATGAAGCATGACGACATCTGGCGTGCACTGGACACGCTTGCCGCGGAGAATGGCCTGTCCGCCTCGGGCCTCGCCAAGCGCTCCGGGCTGGATCCAACCACCTTCAACCCCTCCAAGCGCCGCATGCCGGACGGCCGCGCCCGGTGGCCCAGCACCGAAAGTGTCGCGAAGGTGCTGGACGCCACCGGCGCCAGCCTCGAGGCCTTCACCGCGCTGGTATCCGGTGCACGCGCGCTCGCCAGCAATGGCGCCGCCCGCAGTGCCGGGCGGCGCATCCCGCTGATCGGCTTCGCCCAGGCCGGTAGCGACGGGTTCTTTGACGATGGCGGTTACCCCGTCGGCGGCGGCTGGGATGAGGTCACGCTGCCGGAAATCGGCGATGCCAACGCCTATGCGCTGGAGATCAGCGGCGACTCGATGGAGCCGGTGTTCCGCGATGGCGACATGGTCATCGTCTCGCCCGCCGCGCCGATCCGCCGTGGCGATCGGGTGGTGGTAAGAACCCAGCGCGGCGAAGTGATGACCAAGCAGCTCGCCCGCCGCTCCGCTCGCCGCATCGAGCTGCGCAGCCTCAACCCGGCGCATCCCAACTATAGCTTCGACCTGGTCGACGTCGCCTGGATGCACCGCATCGTCTGGGCCAGTCAGTAGCCAAGGCGCTCTGCCCAACGCGCTTCCCGACCCTCTTCCCTCTGGCAGGTTTCGAGGCCCCGCCGCATGATGCAGCGCTTACTGGAGAGATCGGCTATGCGCCCCATTCTCTGGCTGTTCGCGGCCTGCCTTGCACTCGCTACACCGGCGCGCGCCGCCGACACCGTCGATCTGACGCTCGTCCTGGTAACCGACGTCTCGCGCAGCATCGACGATTCGGAGTTCAATTTGGAGAAAGAAGGCTATGCAGCCGCATTCACGTCGCGCCAGGTCATTGACGCGATCCAAGGCGGCAATGTCGGTGCAATCGCCGTCGCCTACGTCGAATTCGCCTCCAGCTTCGAGGTCCGCACGGTGCTGGACTGGAGCGTGATCCGCGATCAGGCCTCGGCGCGGGCATTCGCAGACAAACTTGAGGCGGCCCCACGCTCGTTCTGGGGCCGCACCGCGATCAGCTCCGGCGTCGATCGCGCTGTACAGTTGCTGGCGGAAAGCGGCTTCGAAACGCAGCGGCGGGTGATCGACGTGTGCGGTGATGGCACCAACAATGCCGGCCGCGACGTGACCGAGTCACGTGACGATGCAGTGAAGGCGGGTATCACAATCAATGGCCTGGCGATCATCAATGACCATCCGGTGTCCTGGACCTATGCCCATGTGCAGCCTCCGGGCGGACTGCCGAACTACTATCGGGAAAATGTAACAGGCGGCCCCAGCAGCTTCGTGTTAGAGGTACATGACTTCCACACCTTCGGCGAGGCAATGACCCGCAAGCTGGTCACCGAGATCGCTGAGAGTGGCACGCCTCGGAAGCTGGCCGCGTCACCGTGATCGCACCGCGCAGCGTTGCGCGGTAAAATGGTCCATATCGACGACAACGGGGGACCACTATGGGTGTGTTGATCGATGGCGTCTGGCAGGAGCAGGAACCGGAGGCCACGAAGGCCGAGCCTGCCCGCACGCCAGGCCGCTTCGAACGCGCTCAGACCGCGTTTCGCAATTGGGTAACGTCGGACGGACGTCCGGGCCCGACCGGCAGCGACGGGTTTTCCGCTGCAACCGCCCGCTATCACCTCTATGTGTCGCTGGCCTGCCCCTGGGCGCATCGCACGTTGATCATGCGCGCGCTCAAAGGTCTCGAACAGATCATCCCGGTCTCGGTCACTCACTGGCTGATGGCCGAGCAGGGCTGGACCTTCTCGCCGGGCGAGGGCGTGATCCCGGATCCGCTGTTCAACAGCCGATACCTGCACGAAATTTATACGCGGGCCGATGCGCACTACTCGGGCCGCGCCAGCGTCCCGGTGCTATGGGACCAGCACACGCAGACCATCGTCAACAACGAATTCCTCCGAAATCATCCGCATGTTCAACAGCGCATTCGACGCGGTTGGCGCGCGGCCGGGAGACTACTATCCCAGGGAGCGGCGCGAGGAGATCGATGCGCTGAACGCGCGTATCTACGATACCGTCAACAATGGTGTCTACAAGGCAGGCTTCGCCACTACCCAATCGGCGTACGAGGACGCGGTGGCACCGCTGTTCGAGACGCTGGACTGGCTGGAGGAACGCCTCGCGCAATCGCGCTTCCTGTGTGAGGACACCTTTACCGAAGCGGACATCAGACTGTTCACCACGCTGGTGCGCTTCGATTCCGTCTACCACGGCCACTTCAAATGCAATGTTCGCCAACTGGCCGATTACCGAAACCTGTGGGCCTATACGCGCGATATCTACCAGATCCCCGGCATTGCGGCGACGGTGAACCTCGGTCACATCAAGCGCCATTACTACCAGAGCCACAAGCGAATCAATCCGACCGGCATCGTCCCCGTCGGACCGTTGCTCGACTTTGACGAGTTTGCCGAACGCGGCAAGGATGTAGCTCGTCTGCTCACCTTCTGAACAAGGAAGTTTCGCTTGGAAATACGCAACCTCGGCGCATCCGGCCTGCGCGTGTCGGCGATCGGTCTCGGCTGCAACAACTTCGGTGGGCGCATCGATCTCGAGGCGACCCGCAAGGTCATCCACAAGGCGCTCGATCTCGGCATCACGCTGTTCGACACTGCCGACACCTATGGCGAGCGCGGCGGTTCGGAAACCTGCATGGGCCAGATCCTCGGCGACGACCGCAAGCGCATCGTGCTCGCCACCAAGTTCGGCATGCCGATGGACGACGAAGGGGTCAAGGTCGGCGGCTCGCGGCGCTACATCATGAGCGAGGTGGAGGACAGCCTGCGCCGCCTGCGCACCGACTGGATCGATCTGTATCAAATTCATGCACCCGATCCGCTCACGCCGATCGAGGAGACGCTGCGTGCGCTCGACGACCTGATCCGCCAGGGCAAGGTGCGCTACATCGGCTGCTCAAACTTCCCCGCCTGGCAGGTCATGGAAGCACAGTGGACCGCGAAGACTGGTGGGCTGAATGCCTTCGTTTCTTGTCAGGACGAATATTCGCTGGTGTTCCGCAAGCCCGAGGCCGAACTGATGCCGGCCATGCGCAAGCTGGGATTGGGCCTGCTGCCGTTCTTCCCGCTGGCGAGCGGTCTGCTGACCGGCAAGTACCGGCGCAATGTGACGCTGCCGACTGGCACGCGGCTGGCCAGCACGCAGCGCCTGGCAGATCGTTATTTGACCGAGAGGAACTGGCATATTGCCGAACGGCTTGGCGATTTCGCGGAAAGCCACGGGCATACGATGCTGGAGTTGGCGTTCAGTTGGTTGCTGGCACAGCGCCCTGTCGCCAGCGTGATCGCGGGCGCGACGAAGCCGGAGCAGCTCGAGCAGAACGTGAAGGCTGGCGGATGGCATCTCACCGAGGAGGAGTTGGCCAATATCGACCGCATTTGCGGCACCTGACTGCCGCCGGTCGGCCTTTCCCGAGCATCTTGGGTTAGCTGCGCACGACAGTGGATGAATGGTCCGGCAGGAAGTGCTAAGCGGACCCCATGAGCGGAGCCGCAACGCCAGCTACGCCTGCCGCGACCGAGACATCGGAAGAGGCCCTCATCCGCGCCCGGGCGGCCGCGCAGGCGAAGCGGTTCGGCGAGGCCGCGGGCATCTGCAACGACGTGCTGGCCGCCGCGCCGGACAATGCCCCTGCTCTCGCCTTGCAGGGCATGATCGCGGCCCACACCAACGACCCGGAGCGCGGCATCGTGCTGCTGGAGCGTGCTGTGACCCTGCGGTCTGGCGTCGCTAGCTGGTACGCTCAACTCAGCGCGCTGTATCGCATGGTCTATCGCATGCAGGATGCGCTGCGGGTCGGTCAGGAGGCGGTCAGGCTGGACCCACAGAACGCCGACCACCTCGTCAATCTGTCGCTGGTGTTCACCGACGTGGACGAGCGCGAGCACGCCCTCGCCTGCCTGTTGCGCGCACTCGGGCTGAAGCCTGACCACGCCGATGGCCATCTGGCGCTCGGCCAGAATTTGCTGGCGATGGGCGATTTCGAGCCGGGCTGGAAGGAGTACGAGTGGCGCAATCTCACCGAGGCCGGCAAGAGCACGCTACCCAGGATGACCTCTGCGAACTGGAACGGCATGCGCATCCCGAAAGGCCGTCTGCTGATGGTGGGCGACCAGGGCTATGGCGACACGATCCAGTTCGCGCGTTACATCCCGCTGATCGTCGACCGCTGCCAGGAGCTGATCGTGGGTTGCAGCGCCGAAATGGCGCCTCTTCTGGCGAATGATCCCCGGCGTCAAGCAGTACTTCCACCGATGGACTGATGTGCCGGGCCATGCTGCGCATTGCCGGCTGTCCAGTGTGCCGCACCTGGTGCACACCACGCTGGAAACGATCCCGGCCAATGTGCCCTACCTGCACGCTGACCCTGCCCGCATCGCTGCATGGCGCGGAAGCTGGATGCGTAGCTGCCGCACGGCGTAAGACGCATCGGCCTTGCCTGGATCGGGTCGTCCGACGCATCCCAACGACCGCCGACGCTCGATGCCGCTGGCCCGCCTTGCACCGCTCGCCGCGCCCGGTCACGCCAGCTTCGTCTCGCTGCAGAAGCCGATGCCATCCGCCGACCTGACGGCGGTGGCGCAGCTTCCGGGGCTTGTCGATTTGTCCGCCGAGTTGGCCGATTTCGGCGAAACGGCGGCGCTGATCGCCAACCTTGATCTGGTGATCACGGTCGATACCGCGATGGCCCATCTGGCCGGCGCGATGGCCAGACCGGTGTGGATCATGCTGCCGAAGGCGAGCGACTGGCGCTGGCTGCTGGATCGCAGCGACAGCCCTTGGTATCCGACCGCACGGCTGTTCCGCCAGATCACACCTGGCGCCTGGGATCCGGTAATCGCAGCTATCGCTGCGGCGCTGGCCCAGGACCTGTGCTCCGAACCCGGATTATATTGCCGCCAACTGAATGCGCCGTGAGCGACGAAGCCGACGATCCCGCCGAACTCGAACAACTGGCCGTATCCGGTCTGTTCGACGCCGACTGGTATCTGGCGACAAATCCGGACGTGCAGGACGCCGGGCTGGAACCCTTGCTGCACTTCTGTCGCTACGGCTGGCGCGAGGGCCGTTGGCCCAACCGGTATTTCGATCCGGCGTGGTATCTTCAGTGCAATCCCGACGTGCGCGCGGCCGAGCTGAATCCGCTGCTGCATTATATGCGCGATGGTGACCGGGAGGGGCGCCGCCCGGTCGAGCATTTCGATCCGGCCTGGTATCGCATCGCCTATGACATACCGGCCGACGCGCTGACACTGGCGCATTTCCTGACACAACGGACCTCGGGCCGCTTCGCGCCAATTCCAGAGCTCTGGGCCGTGCCGCACCTAGAGCCGTATTGCGACGATCCCGCTGGCGGAGAGGACCCGTTCGCACATTATCTGGACGACATGATGCGCGAGCAGCGCGAACCGTTCCCTGATGCGTGCATCGTCACGGCATCTGGTCTGATCGATCCCAACTACTACCTGATCAATGGCGCCGATGTGCACGAAGCACAGCTCGATCCGGCTGAGCATTTCTGTCGCTACGGCTGGCGTGAGAGCCGCAAGCCGAACATCTATTTCGACACGCGCTGGTATCTTCACACCAATCCGCAGGTAGGCCGATTGGGGATCAATCCGGTGGTGCACTATATTTGCGAAGGCGAGATGACCGGCCGCCGGCCTGTGCCGTATTTCGACTCGCTCTGGTATCGCAAGACCTATGCGGTACCGCCCGGTCAGCGGGCGCTGGCGCACTTCCTGACACATCGGCGCAGCCAGGCGTTCAGTCCGACGCCGTTGTTCGACGTCGGCTGGTATGTTGAACAGCATCCCGGGGAACTGACCGGCAACCGCGATCCATTCGCGCAATTTCTGCAGGCCGGCACGTATAGGGACATCGACCCCTCCCCGGCTTTCGACACAGCGGCGTACCGCAAGCGATATCTCGGCCGGCCCAGCCGCCAGTTCCGCCGGGTACATGCTGCCTGACCGCGACAATCCGCTGGTACATCATCTGCGGGCCACTTATCGCTGAAGTCGAAGCAACGTCCGGAGTTTCCGCCCGTGCTCACAAGGCCTACCTTGCGTAGATGACCCTGGACCTGACCCGAGCGGCTAGCGAACTCGCCGCGAACGGCTACACGACGCTGCGTGTGCTGGACCCGAAAACATGCCGTGCGCTGGCAGCCCTGTATGACGACGAGACACGCTTCCGCAGCCGCGTCGTGATGGAACGGCACAATTTCGGGCGTGGCGAATACAAGTATCTGGCATATCCACTGCCTGAGCCGGTCGCCGAACTACGCACCGCGCTCTATCCGCCGCTTGCGACGATCGCCAATGAATGGGGTGCGGCACTCAAGGAAGCGGGTCGGTTTCCACCGACACTGGACGGATTTCTCGCCGAGTGCCACGCGGCCGGCCAGACGAAGCCGACGCCGCTGCTGCTGCGCTACGGCAAGGACGATTTCAACTGTCTGCACCAGGATCTTTACGGCCCGCTGGTGTTTCCGCTGCAGTTGACCGTGCTGCTGAGCGCGCCCGGCGAGGACTTCTCAGGCGGCGAATTCGTGCTGGTCGAGCAGCGGCCGCGTGCGCAGTCGCGCCCCGCCGTGGTGCCGCTGTCGCAGGGCGAGGCGGTGATCTTCCCGGTGCATCATCGTCCGGCCCAGGGCACCCGCGGCGCGTATCGCGTCACGATGCGCCACGGCGTCAGCCGCGTGACGGGCGGCACCCGGCAGACGCTTGGCATCATATTCCACGACGCCGCATGAAGGTCCGGGGCTTGACCCGGTCATTCCCCCGCGCGAATTGATCGTGGATTGGCTCAGGAGATACCGATGGACATCACGCCAAGCGGCCAGACGCTCGGTGCCGCCATCACCGGCATCGATCTCGCCCTGCCACTGTCGGACAGCGACTTCCGCGCAATCCTGCGCGCACTCGGCGACCACGGCGTGCTGTGCTTCCCGCGTCAGACGCTGGACACGGATCAGCTCGCAGCCTTCGGCCGCCGCTTCGGCGAGCTGGAGATCAACGTCGCCAATGCCTATCACGAGCCGAGCCATCCCGAGATGATGATCCTGTCCAACATGAAGCGCGATGGGAAGCAGATTGGCGCCAACGATGCTGGCCAGGGTTGGCACACCGACATGTCGTACAGCCGCGACATCGCGCTCGCCAACATCCTGCACGCACAGCAAGTGCCCACGCGCAACGGCAAGCCGCTCGGCGAGACGCAGTTCCGAAACATGCATGCGGCCTACGACGATCTGCCCGACGCGCTGAAGCACAGACTGGAAGGCCGCACCGCGACTCACGACTTTGCCAAGTTCTGGGACATGATGGTGGCGAAGGCCGGCTCTACGCGGAAACCACTGACACAAGAGCAGCGCGCCAAGAAGCCGCCAGTGTCGCAACCGATCTTCCGCCGCCACCCCATCACCGGCCGCTACGTGCTTTACGCCAACGTCGGCTACGCGATGGCCATCGACGGCATGGACCCGCAGGAGAGCGGTGAGATCCTCGACTTCCTGTTCCGCCACCAGGAGCGTGCTGATTACCTTCACGCGCATCATTGGGAGGTGGGCGATGTGCTGATGTGGGACAACATCGGCACGATCCACAACGCCGTCGGCGACTACACCGTGGACGAGCCGCGCTACATGCGGCGAATCCAGGTGATGGCAACGCTCGACTATCAGCGCCTCGTCGCAGAATAACCGCGCCAGCTATTTCGGCGATCATCTGCTGCGTCATCGTCTGGTCCATCGACCGGCTGGAACGGGCCGGCGCCAGTCTGTTGCGCTAAGCCAGCAAACCGCCCAAAACATGGACCCAGGACATGGGAGAAGACGACCGTGAAAAGACGTGCCTTCATGACCGCCGCTGCGGCTGCCGCGCTGCCGCTTGCCCGTCCGGCGATCGGCGCCA
>CAVZNH010000078.1:0-139187 GCA_963776505.1 uncultured Alphaproteobacteria bacterium | reverse complement strand
CCGATACGGAGTGGTGAGGAAGTCACAGGACGTTCAGCTCCCGTCGTTCAGATGGCACGCGCTGCGATGGCCGGGCGCGATTTCGCGCAGGTGCGGCACCTCCTGGCTGCAGCGCGGCATCGCGTGCGGGCAGCGCGGATGGAAGTGACAGCCCGAGGGCGGCGTGAGTGGGCTGGGAATCTCGCCCTTGATGGCAGTGAAGTGCCGCTTGCGTATTTCGATGCGTGGCACCTCGGCGAGCAGTGCCTGGGTGTAAGGATGGTTCGCGCGGGCGAACACTTCCTCGGCCGGCGCGCTTTCCACGATGCGGCCGAGATACATGATCAGCACACGATCTGAGAGATGCTCGACCACACCGAGATCGTGGCTGATGAAAAGATAGGTGAGGTCGAGTTCACGGCGGAGATCCATGAACAGGTTGAGGATCTGCGCCTGGATCGACACATCCAGCGCGGCGACCGCCTCGTCGCACACCAGGAACTCGGGCTGTACCGCGAGCGCGCGGGCGATGCCGATGCGCTGGCGCTGGCCGCCGGAGAACTGGTGCGGATAGCGCCGACGATAGCTGGGATCGAGGCCGGCGCGGCGAAGCTGTGCATCGAGATACGCATCGAGGTCGCCGCGTGCGACGAGGCCGTGGAAGAGCGGGGCCTCGCCGACGATGTCCTCGACGCGCAGGCGTGGGTTGAGCGAGGCGTAGGGGTCCTGGAAGATCATCTGCACCTTGAGTTTGGCATCGCGCGCACGATCCGGCGCCAAGGTGGCGATATCCTGGCCCTTGAACAGGACGGCGCCGTCGGACGGCGGCATGATGCCGGCGACCATCCGGCCGAGTGTGGACTTGCCGCAGCCGGATTTGCCCACCAGGCCGACGACCTCGCCGCGTGCCACGGTGAGATCGACGTTATCCACGGCTCGCACGATCTCGTTTCGTTGTGCAGCGCCAAAATTACGCGAGACGGAACGGGCGAGGCGCGCGACCGCGTCGTAGGTCGGGCCGAAGCGCTTCGACACGCCGCGCAGCTCGATGATCGGCGTGGCGTTCATGCCGGAACAGCGACCAGCGGATGAAAGCATCGAGTGATCTGGCCCGGCACCGGCTGCGATGCTTCCGGTTCCTGCTCGCACGCGGCGTCGGCGTATGCACAGCGCGTGCGGAATGCGCAGCCCGGCGGCAGGCTGAGCAGGCTCGGCGTCATGCCGGCAATCTGCCGCAGCTTCTCGCCGCGCCGGTTGCGGCTCGGCACGCTGCCGATCAGGCCATGTGTATACGGATGCAGTGGCCGGTCGAGCACCGCCTCCGCGGCGCCTGTCTCCACGATGCGCCCGGCGTACATCACGGCGATCTCGTCGGCGAGGCCGGCGATCACCGACAGATCGTGCGTGATCCAGATCAGCCCGGTGCCATAGGTTGTCGCAAGCTTCTGCACCTCGGCCAAAATCTGTGCCTGTATGGTGACGTCCAGCGCTGTGGTCGGCTCATCGGCGATCAGCAGATCGGGATGATGCAGCAGCGCGATGGCGATCGCCACGCGCTGCCGCATGCCACCGGAGAACTGATGCGGATAGGCTGCGAGGCGTTCATCGGGACTGGGAATCCCGACCATGCCAAGGGCATCGCGCGAACGCGTGCGTGCCTCGCCGTGCGACACCTTAGCGTGCGCCCGCACCGCCTCGATCATCTGCGTGTCGATGCGCAGGACCGGATTGAGCGTCATCATCGGGTCCTGGAAGATCATCGCGATGCGGTTGCCGCGCAGGGTGCGCATCTCGCGCTCGGAGAGTTTCGCGAGGTCCTGGCCCTGGTACAGAATCGAGCCGCCGACAATGCGTCCCGGTGGATCGACCAGGCCAATGATCGAGAATCCGGTGACCGTCTTGCCGGAGCCTGACTCGCCCACCAGTCCCAGCACCTGTCCGCGCGCGATGGAGAACGACACGTCGTCCACCGCCTTCACCACGCCCGCGCGCGTGAAGAAATGCGTGCGCAGGTTGCGCACCTCGAGGGTCGCGGTGGTCACCGCTGCAGCCGCGGGTTCAGCACGTCGCGCAACTGGTCGCCAACCAGGTTGATGGCGACGATGGTGACCAGCAGAGCAATCCCTGGATAAAAGCTGATCCAGTACTTGCCAGAGAGCATGTACTGGTAGCCGTTGGCGATCAGCAAGCCCAGCGATGGCTCGGTGATCGGGACGCCCAGGCCGAGGAACGACAGCGTCGCTTCCAGAGCGATGGCGCGTGCGACCTGTTGGGTGGCGATGACGATCAGCGGTGGCAGGCAGTTGGGAAACAGGTGGCGGAAGATGATGCGGTGCTTCGGCAGCGCGAGGCATTCTGCCGCTTCGATGTATTCGCGACGGCGTTCCACCAGGGCGGAGGCCCGCACCGTGCGCGTGTAGTACGCCCATTCGACGATGACCAGCGCCAGCACGACGTTCATCACGCCCTTGCCGAGCATGGCGAGAATCATCAGCGCGACAAGAATGGAAGGGAAAGAGAGCTGGAGATCGACCAGACGCATGATGGCGGCGTCGGTTCGTCCTCCGGTATAGGCGGCAAACAGGCCGAGAGCGGTGCCAAAGATGCACGCGATGAATGCGGAGCCGATGCCGACGCCGAGCGAAATGCGGAGGCCGTAAAGGATGCCGGAGAACATGTCGCGACCCTGGTCGTCGGTGCCCAGCATATAGGTGTAGCCGGCCCCCGACGCCGAACCCGGCGGCAGGCGGCCATCCATGATGTCGAGCTGTGATAGGTCGTAGGGATTCTGCGGCGTAATGAGCGGGGCGAAGATCGCGGCGAGCCCGATGAGGACGAACACGACGAGCGCCGCAAGAGCCATGCGCGACGCCGCGAACTCGGAGACGAAGCGGCGGAATGGGGTTTCCTCACGCCTCCCCTCAACCCCCTCCCGCAAGGGGAGGGGGAGCGCCGTCGCTGTAGATACTCCCCCTCCCCTTGCGGGAGGAAGCTGAGGGGAGGGGGCGCTGCCGCTCACCCCTTCGTCTCCAACCGCACCCTCGGGTCCAGCACGGTGTAAAGCACGTCCACCACCAGGTTGATCGTGACGAACAGCAGCACGATCATCATCAGATACGCGACGATCACCGGTCGATCGAGCACGTTGATCGAATCAATGATCAACTTCCCCATTCCGGGCCACGCGAACACACTCTCGGTCACCACGGCGAATGCGATGGTGGAGCCAAGCTCCAACCCGACCACGGTCACCACCGGGATCATGATGTTCTTCAGCACATGGACGAAGATCACCCGCGCCGGCGTCAGCCCCTTGGCGCGCGCGAACTTCACAAAGTCCATCGGCAGCGTCTCGCGCACGCCAGCCCGCGTCAGACGCAGCACCAGCGAAATGTTGAACAGCGACAAATTCAACGCCGGCAACAGCAGATGCCGCAGGCCATCCAGCGTAAGAAACGACCACTGGATGCCGAACAACTCCGCTGTCGCGCCACGGCCGGTGCTCGGCAGCCAGCCGAGCTGCACTGCGAACACCATGATCAGCATCAGCCCGACCCAGAAAGTCGGCAGTGAAAACCCCAGGATGCTGCCGGCCATGATCGTGCGCGCCAGCGCGCCTTCGGGATACAGTCCTGCGTACAGCCCGAGTGGAATGCCGATGAGCATCGACATCAGCACGGCGGTGACCGCAAGCTCCATCGTCGCCGGCATACGTTGCGCGATCAGCCGGAGCGCGGGCTCGTTGAACACGAAGCTGCGACCGAGATCACCGTGCAGCGCGTCGCCGACAAACAGCAGATACTGCTTCCACAGCGGCTGATCCAACCCGAGCGCGGCGATGACGCGGGCGCGTTCCGCCTGGTCCGCCTCGGGCGAGATCAGGATATCGACCGGATTGCCGATCACATGCACGCCGATGAACACGATCACTGACATCGCGAGCAAAACGAAAAGCGCCTGAATCAGTCGCCGGATCAGCCAGGTTGTCATCAGGTCTCCCGTGCCCTGGGCGCGACCTATATCATGCCCCCACGGGCAGGTGCCATCGGTTGGCCGTCCGTGCCGACCCGTATAAGCTCACCCCATGGATGCACCCAGCACCACCACGGAGCTGCTCGCCAAACTGGCGTCGTTCGACACAACGAGCCGCAATTCGAACCTCGCGCTGATTGCGTTCGTGCGAGACTACCTGGACGCGCATGGCATTTCGTATCGCGTCAGCACTGACGCGACGGGACAAAAGGCCAATATCCATGCCATCATCGGTCCACAAGGTCCGGGTGGCATCGCTCTGTCAGGTCACGTTGATACGGTCCCTGTTGACGGTCAGGCATGGAGCGCGGATCCGTTCACGCTGAGGCGCGACCATGGGCGCCTCTATGCACGCGGTTCGGCCGACATGAAGGGCTTTGTCTCCGCCTGCCTCGCCGCCGTGCCGGATATCAAGGCGCGTAACCTCGCGCGGCCGCTGCACCTGTTCATCAGCTATGACGAGGAGGTCGGCTGCCAGGGCGCGCAGCGGCTGATCCAGGATCTCGACGAATCCGGCCTGAAGCCGGCGCTTTGCGTGGTTGGCGAGCCGTCGGGCATGCAGCCGATCCTCGCCCACAAGGGCAAGTTGAACCTGCGCGTGAAGGTGCGCGGGCTGACCGGACATTCCGCTGAGCCGGCCAAGGGGGTCAACGCGATCCACGCCGCCGGCGAGGCGATCGCATACGTCGTGACGGAGGCGCGCCGACTGGCAAAGGAAGGCCCGTTCGAGGCAGGTTTCGACCCGCCGCACACCACCATTCACGTCGGTACCGTCCAGGGTGGCACGATCCTCAACATCATCCCCGAGCGCTGCGAGTTCGTCATGGAATGGCGCAACATCCCGGGCGACGACGCGACGCGCCATGTCGAGCGCATGCGGCAGTTCGTCGCGGACAGCATCGAACCGGCGATGCATGCGGTGAGCGCCCATACCGGCTTCGACTTCGAGATAACTACCTTGATGCCGGGCCTGTCGCTCGGCGCCGATCATGAGCTGACGACAATCGTCAAGCAGCTCACCGGTTCGAACAGCACGGGAAAGGTGAGCTACGGTACAGAAGGCGGCTACTACCAGGGCGCAGGCATCCCGACGATCGTCTGTGGCCCGGGACACATCGCGCAGGCACACCAGCCCGACGAATGGATCGCGCAGGAGCAGCTCGATGCATGCGACGCGTTCATCCGCCGTCTGGTGGATCGCGTGCTGGTCTGACGCGCATACCCCATGTCACCGACCGTGCAACCGCCGTTGCCAGCATTCGAAGTACACATTGCCGCGCCCGACATCGGCCAGTGGCTCGCCGGCAACACCGGCGTGCGCGGCTTCACCACGCGCGATTCCGGAGTTGCGGGTCCGCATGTCGCATTGCTGGGGATCACCCATGGCAATGAGATCGCCGGCGCGATCGTGCTGGAGCGCCTGCTCAAGGCACAAGTGACGCCGACGCGCGGCAGGCTCACCTTCGGCTTCGTCAACGTCGCTGCGTATCAGCGGTTCGAGTCACGTCAGCCGACCGCATCGCGCTTCATCGATGAAGACATCAACCGGTTGTGGGACCCAGCAGTACTGGACAGCGCGCGGCGGTCGATCGAGCTCGACCGGGCGCGCGAGATCCGGCCGCTGATCGACACCGTGGACGTATTGTTCGACCTGCACTCGATGCTATGGCCATCGGACCCGCTGATCCTGTGCGGCACGTCGCCGAAGGGAAAGCGCCTTGCCCTTGGCGCGGGGGTGCCGGCGCTGGTTGTGGCGGATCGTGGGCATGCAAGCGGACGGCGCATGATCGACTATCCACGCTTTGCCGATGCGACAACGCCGTGCGCGGCAAGCCTCGTGGAGGCCGGACAACATTGGCGGCAGGCGACGGTGGACACGATGTTCGCGAGCGCCGTCGGGTTGCTGCATCATATAGACGTGGTGGCACCGCATCCGGTGCTGCCGAGGCCGGCGCCGCAGGCGCAGCGTTTTGCCGAGGTCACAATGGCGGTGACGGCGGCGACTGGAAGCTTCGCTTTCGTACAGCCCTATCGAGGCGGCGACGTGATTCACCAGAGGAACACGCTGATCGCGATGGATGGCGAGACGGAAATCCGCACTCCGCACGATGACTGCCTGTTGATCATGCCGAGCCTGCGCCCAAGCCGCGGTCATACCGCCGTTCGGTTGGCACGGTTCCTCGACGCTTGAACAGTATTTCGGGGCTTACCCCTCCGGCTCACCGGGAACAGGCGCTTTGCCGAACCCGGTAATGAACGCCGTTACCTCCGCAATCGCGGCTTCTGCGGCCGTCACATCGGTGCCCTTCGCGACGATCGACACCCCGTTGCCGCTCGGGCGATAGAACGGGTAGCTGCCGATATCGATATCCGGATACTTCGCCTGCACCTCGCCGAGCGGGGCAGCGATGATGCCTTCCGCCAGTCCGGCCACATGCACCGAGCGCGACACAATCGGCGCACCGCCCTTCAGCCGCGGTGCGAGCCACTCGAACATTGACTGCATGACACGCGGCACGCCCGCCATCACGTAGACGTTGCCGATCTGGAACCCCGGCGCCACCGACATCGCATTGTCGATCAGCGTCGCGCCGCGCGGCATCGTCGCCATACGCTGGCGAGCGGCGTTGAACTCACCCGGTTTGTAGCTGCGCTCCATGCGCGCCCACGCCTCGGGGTGCGGCTCCCAGGGCACGCCGAACGCGGCGGCGACGCATTCGCTGGTGATGTCGTCATGCGTCGGGCCGATGCCGCCGGTGGTGAACACGTAGTCGAACTTCGCCCGGACCTCGTTAACCGTGGTGACGATTGTTTCCGGCACGTCTGGGATTACCCGCACCTCGCGCAGCGGAATGCCAATTGCGCCGAGGCCGGTCGCGAGGAAGCGGATGTTGGCGTCCTGCGTGCGACCCGACAGTACCTCGTTGCCGATCACCAGCAGGCAGGCGGTGGGGTTGGTTTCGGGCATCGGCGTATCCTTCAGAGGAAGTCGCGCAGCAGCGGGATCAGTGGCTTGTCAGCCGGCGGCATGGGGTAGTCGGCGAGCTTCTGCGGCCGCACCCAGGCCAATGTCTGGTTCTCGCGCGGCTTCGGCGTGCCCTTCCAGCGGCGACACAGATAGAGCGGCATCAGCAGGTGGAACCGTTCATAATCGTACGACGCGAACGTGAAGGGGGCGAGGCACGCGGCCGATACGTCGATGCCCAGTTCCTCCTTGAGTTCGCGTATCAGGGCCGCTTCCGGCGTCTCTCCCTCGTGCAGCTTGCCGCCGGGGAACTCCCACAGCCCGGCCATCTTCTTGCCCTCCGGGCGGCGCGCCAGCAGCACGCGGCCGTCGACATCGATCAGCGCGCAGGCGGCGACCAGGAGCAATGGCTTGCTGCCGTCCTCACCCTCCGGCTCGATGTGTCCGAAGATGTCGTCGCGCGTCGCCTCAAAGAGCCAGACCGGGATGCTCGCCGCCGCGCGCCTCGAACTTGTCGGTTCCCTCGCCGGTGTGGCGGAAGCCGATGTGGCGCAGCACGGCGGCCGAGGCCGGATTGTCGGTGATGACGCCAGCCTCGAGCCGCTCGAGGTCGAGGTTGGCCAATGCCCAGCGCGCCAGGCGTCCGGCAGCCTCGGTGGCGACGCCGTGACCCCAGAACCGACGGCCGACCCAATAGCCGAGCCGCCCGATGCGGGCGGACAGCTCGACGCGCAGTCCGACGACCCCCACCAGGATCTCGTGTTTGCCCTCGCGGCCAGTGATTGCCAGCTGGTAGGCGCTGCCCTTCGCCAGCGAATCCCGCGTGGAGCGTATCCAGTCGTCCGCCAGTTCCCGGGGATAAGGAAACGGCACGGCCGCCAGATTGCGCGTCACGTCAAAGTTGTTGACCAGGCTGTGTAGCGCCTCGGCATCCTCGGGGACCAGCGGACGCAGGACCAGTCGCTCGGTCGCCAGCGGCACGAACACGTCGGGCGGCGCGAGCTGATCGAGCGGCCCCGCTTCACTGCGCCGCTTCCGGGACCGGCGAGCTGGTCTCGCAGACGCTGGTTCTCCATTGCGGACACTCGTCATGACTGCACTGTCGCACCGACTCGTTTGGATGGTCACGGCTTAAGGGGCGCGAAAGTGGCGCAGCCGGGTGGGTCCGCGCAAGCACGCACCCGCCGCGCCCGGCATTAACCGGATGTTTGTCGCTCGTGCCGATGGTGGCGCCCGTCTTCATATCCCGCGGCACGACGAAAGGCACCCATGCGACTCATTCGGCTCAAAGTGCGCACGCGCATCTATCTCGGCTTTGCGGTTCTCGTGGCCCTGAGCCTTGGCATCGCCGCCTTCGGCGTCTACCAGCTCTCCGGCGTCAGCACGAATGTCGGCAAGATGGATCTTCTGGCGACCAACACGCAACGCGTACTGACCATCACGCGCCAGCTCGAGGCGATCCGTCGGGCGGAGACGCGCTACCTGGTCGACGCTCCTGAGGCCTCCATGAAAGATGCGCGGGACAACGCGAGCGCGGCGGACGCGCTGCTGACTGACGCGATCAAGATCGTGCTGACCGAGGAGCGCCGGAAGGCCTATCACGCAGTGCAGGACACGCTGCGCGCGCATCTGACGAACCTCGATCACTTCGGCCAACTCAGCACGACCTGGGTGGCCGAGCGCGCCAGGCTGTTCGCTGGTGGCGATGCCCTGACGGCTGCCACGGACAAGCTGGTGGCGGCGGCACGGGCATCGAACGACGAAAAGGCCGGCAACGCGGCGGACCGGGTCGAACGCACCATGCTGCTGGTCCGTTTGGCAAGCTGGCGATTCATTGCCACGCAGGACAGCGCCGGTGTCGGCACATTCAGGACCGCAGCGGAAAACGCACGGCCGCCGCTCGCCGAAATGCAGGGCGTGGCCTCCCCCGACGTGATGCAACTGATTGCTCCGGTGCAGACGGCGCTGGCGGCGTATGAAGCAAGTTTCACCGCATATTCGACGGCCAGATTGGGCGTCGGAGCACTCTACAACGACCAGATGCGGCCGCAGATTCTTGCTATGCAGCAGCAGCTTGATACTGCGGCGACATCTCTCGCTCAGAGTTTCAATGACAGCCGCTCGACGGCTTTTGCCGTCATTTCCAGGGCGTCTTCGCTGCAGGAGATTCTGGCCGTCGCGGCGCTGGTGTTCGGCAGTGGTCTGGCCTTCCTGATCGGGCGCGGCATCGCCCGACCGCTGGCCGCGATGACCGGCGTCATGGGCAGGCTCGCCGAAGGTGACAACAGCGTCGAAATCCCGTCGCGCGACAACCAGGACGAGATCGGCGACATGGCGCGCGCGGTGGAGGTGTTCAAACAGCACGCCATCGAAGCGCAGCGGCTTGCTCGCGAACAGGAGGCCGCGCGCACCGCCAAGGAGCGCCGATCGGCGGCGATGGAGCGGCACACGCAGGACTTCGGCAATTCGATCTCCGGCGTCATGGCGTCGCTGGCCGGCTCCGCCGAGGGAATGCGGCGGGCTGCCGAATCGATGGCCCAGGCGGCCGAAGCCGTGCGTGATGAGGCCGGCAGCACCGCTGGCGGTGCAACCAAGTCCTCGCAGGATCTCACCTCGGTTGCCGCTGCGGTCGAGGAACTGAACGCAAGTGTCGGCGAGATCTCGCGTCAGTTGGCGGAAGCGGCAGATGTGGCGCGTCAGGCGGTGCAGCGCGCCGACTTCGAGCCACGCCACCATGCAGGGTCTGTCCGAAGCGACGGCACGCATCGGTGACGTGGTGCACTTGATCAGTGACATCGCCGGACAGACCAATCTGCTGGCGCTGAATGCGACGATTGAGGCGGCACGTCGCCGGCGAGGCCGGCAAGGGCTTTGCTGTCGTCGCCGGCGAGGTGAAGGCACTGGCGGCGCAGACCGCGAAAGCCACCGCCGATATCGGCAGTCAGATCGACACTGTGCGCAGCGCCACCGGCGAAGCAGTGGCGGCCATGGCCGACATCGGCGCCATCATCGGCAAGATCAACGAGGTGTCGGCGGCGATCGCGGCTGCCGTGGAACAGCAGAGTGCGACCACCCACGAGATCGCCGCCAGCGTGCAGGCGGTGTCTGGAGCCACTGCCGGTACCGCTCAGGCAATGCAGCATGTGGTCACCGTTGCCGACGAGGCCGGCACCGTCAGCCGCGACGTTCTGACAGGCGCGGCGGGGATCGGACGCGAGGCAGAGACCCTGCGCGTCGAGGTGGATCAGTTCCTCGTCGCCGTACGCGATGACACCACTGAAGAACGCCGTCGCTATGAGCGCCTGAGCATGGATGGCGTCATGGTCGGTGTGCAGACGAAGGGGCGCTCGGCAACCCGGCTTACGCTCCGCGACATATCGCGCGGCGGCGCGGCGCTGGTCTGCGACTGGACGTTGGCGCCCGGCACACCGATTGAACTCGAACTGCCACAGGCCGACGGTCCGGTGCCCGCACGGGTGGTACGCTGCGACGGTGGCGCACTCGCCGTGGTGTTCAGCTCGGAACCGCACGCGCTGGTACGGATCGATCGCGCCCTTGCCGCGCTGACGCAGAGGCGACGTGCGGCATGACCTAGGGCAGATCCTCTCCCCCTGGACGAAGCCGCCATGACGCGCGAGCCTCCTTGCGCAACGGGAGGAGTTGGCGCTCATGCAAGTCGGGATCCATTTGCCCCATATCGGCCGCAAGGCAAGCCCTGACGCAATCCGTCGCGCCGCCGTTCAGGCGGAGGAACTGGGCTTCGCCGACGTCTGGGTGAGTGAGCACATCATCATCCCGAAGGATGCCAACTACCCGCCATCGGCCAACTTCTGGGATCCGGTGCTGACGCTGACCTGGGCTGCCGCATGCACGCAGCGCGTCAAACTCGGCACCAGTGTGCTGGTGCTGCCGATGCGCCATCCGCTGCCGCTCGCCAAGGAGCTGGCGACGCTGCAGAACCTCTCGCAGGGACGACTGATCCTCGGTGCTGGCGTGGGCTGGATGGAGGCGGAGTTCGACGCTCTCGGCGTGCCGTTCCGCGAGCGCGGCCGGCGCATGGATGAAGGCATCGCGATGATGAAGGCGGTGTGGAACGACGATCCGGTGACGTTCCCGACGCGCTGGATCGCGGCGAAGATCGACACGATGCGCATGCAGCCGAAGCCATGCGCGCCAATCCCGATCTGGATCGGCGGCTCATCGGACGCGGCGATCGCGCGAGCATTGCGCCTGGATGGCTGGCACGGCAGTCGCGTGACACCGGAACAGGCGCCGGCGATGGTGCAGCGCCTGCGCGCCGGTCGGCCGGACGCCGGCGTTCACGATCTCGCTGCGTACGTCGGATGAGGGCAGGGACAGCGGTGCGCTGCGCGGGCGGCTGGAGGCATACAAGGCCGCCGGCGTCCAGCACGTGCTGGTGGCGCCAGAGGAACGCGGGATCGAGGAATACCTCGCCGCGGTGGAACGCGTCGCGCGCTGCGCGGAAGGGGTGTGAACTAGATTGGCTTCTCCCCTCCCCTTGCGGGAAGGGGAGGGGAGAACCTGGTGCAAATGCATTGGAGCTCTCTGCCATGATAAACCCCGCCACCGATCGCGTCCTGATCACGGGTGCCGCCGGCGCGATCGGCACTGCGCTGCGCAACGGACTGCGCGGCGAGTGGCGCCATCTGCGCCTGACAGATGTCAGGCCGATCGCCGACCCCACGCCCAACGAGGAATGCATCGTCGCCGACATCTCCGACCGTGCCGCCGTCGAACGCATGATGGAGGGTGTGGCCGCCGTCGTGTACATGACCGGAGTCGGCGGCGACTACACCTTGGAAGACCTGTTCCGTGTCAACGCGCGCGGCATGTTCGACGTGTTCGAGGCGGCGCGGCTGGCCGGCGTGCAGCGCATCGTGTACGCGTCCAGCAATCACGCCTTCGGCTGCTATCCGATCGAGGAGCGCGTCTCCCCGGCGCTGCCACCGCGCCCCGACAGCCTTTACGGCACGTTCAAGGCATGGGGCGAGACGATGCTGCGCTGCTATTTCGACCGCCACGGCATCCGCTCCGTATCGCTGCGCATCGGCACCTATCGGACGCTGCCGATCGACCAGCGTTCGCTCGCTACCTGGCTGTCGCCGGGCGACGTGGCGCGTCTGGTCGATGCGTCGCTACGGCATACCGACCCCGGCTGCCTGGTGGTCAACGGCTATTCCGCCAACACGCGGATCAAGACGTTCGATCCCAACTGGGAGTTTCTCGGCTATCGCCCGCAGGACAATGCCGAGGACCATCGCGAGATGCTGCGCGGCAAGGGTGTCGATGTGGACGGGCCGTGGGAATGGCCCGAGCACGGCGGCTCGCACGCCCGTGCGCCGGAGCGGCCGCCACATCGTTGAAATAGCATAATAACCAAGGGGAACGGGCATGGGCCGCACGATCGGTATATTGGGCGCCGTGGCGATGTTGTTCGCGGCAAGCGGCGCGCGGGCGGATTCTCTCGGCTTCGCCGGATCCGTCACGTGGTTCGGTCAGGTGCCGATCATGGTCGCGATCGACAAGGGCTTCTTCAAGGAACAGGGCCTCGACATCGAATACCAGGTGATCCTGAATTCCTCCGACCGCCTGGCCTCGGTGGATGCCGGTTCGTCAGCATTCAGCAATCTCGGCCGCAGCTCGATCATTCCGGCGATGGCACGCGGCGACACCAACTTTTTCTACTTCTACAACTTCGATGACTCGCCTGGCATCGAGGGCTGTTGGGCGCGGCCTGGCGTTGCTTCCATCAAGGATCTTCGCGGCAAGCAGGTCGCCGCCAACACATCGGCTGAGATCACGCTGAGCGGTCTGCTCGCCACGCAGAACATGACCGAGAAGGACATCGACTACCTCAACCTCGGCCCGACCGAGATGGCACCGGCGCTCGCCAGGGGCGACATCGTGGCCGCGTGCGTCTGGCAGCCGCTGCTCGATGGGCTGAAGAAGGCGGCGCCGGACGGCAGGCTGCTCGGCCTGGATACAGATACCACGACGTATCAGAAGTTTGGCACCATGGCGTCGCCCGATATCGCGATCATCTCGCGCAAGCTGGTCGAGCAGCATCCGGACCAGGCACGCGGCATCGCACTCGGGATGCTGAAGGGCGCCGACTACACGATCGCCAATCCGGAGGACGCGGCAAAGACCACAGCGCACTATTTCAAGAAGACACCGGAAGAGGTGCTGGCGGGCATGAAACCGCTGAAGTTCTTCGGCACCAAGGGGTGGGAAGAGCACATGAAGCTGCACACCGCGCAGATGCAGTATCTGGCCCAGTGGCTGTATGACAACAAGAAGATCCCCAGCGTACCGGACGTGGCGAAGTGGGAGAACACCAGCTTCATGCCGAAGCAGTGAGGCGCCAAAAGGTTCTCCCCCTCCCCTTGCGGGAGGGGGTCGGGGGGAGGGGGCCGCGCGAGCGCCGCACCGCCCCCTCCCCCCGACCCCCTCCCGCGAGGGGGAGGGGGAGGTTTCAAGCGAATTGCCATCAGTCTGGCGTCTGTCGCAGCGTTCCTGCTCGCCTGGCACTTCGCCACCACCACCGGGGCGATATCTCCGATCTTCCTGCCAACGCCGGCGCAGATCGTCGCGCAGGCCCAGGATCTGATCGCCACCGGCGATCTCTGGAGGTCGGTGCTGATCTCCTCGGAACGCGTATTCGCTGGCTTCGTGCTCGCTGGCCTCGTCGCCGTCCCGCTCGGTGTGGTGATGGCGGTGTGGTGGCCGGCCAAGGCCATCGTCGATCCGTTCATCTCGCTGCTGCGGCCGCTGCCTTCCATCACCTGGATTCCCCTCACCATCCTCTGGTTGGGCATCGGCGAGCAGCAGAAGGTCGCAATCGTGTTTCTCGGCTCCTGGATCTACATGCTGTTCTACACACTGGCGGCTGTGCAGCGAGTCGATCCGCTGCTGATCCGCGCCGCGCGTAATCTCGGCGCATCGGACGCAGCTGTGATGTGGCAGGTGGTCCTGCCCGCCGCTTTGCCCGGCATCATCGCCGGCCTGAAGATCACGCTCGCCATCTCGTGGTCCTGCGTGCTGTCGGCGGAACTCGTCGCAGCACAATCCGGCCTCGGCGCGCTGATCTGGCAAGGCAAGGACTGGGGCAATCTGCCCCTCGTGCTGGTCGGCATGGTGGCGATCTCGATCACGGTGCTGATCGCCGACGTGATCGCCAACCAGATCGAGCGCCTGCTGCTTCCCTGGGAACGGCATCGCCGCACCTGATGCCGCCGATCCTGAGCGCGGAGCACGTGACGAAATCGTTCTCGATCGGCCGTGGCCCCGATGTCGTCGCGGTGCGCGACTTCTCGCTTGACGTCGCGGCCGGCGAGTTGGTCTGCCTGCTCGGTGCATCCGGCTGTGGCAAGACCACGATGCTGAACATGTTCGCCGGCTTCATCCAGCCCACCGAGGGCCGCGTGCTGCTGCACGGCGAGCCGATCACCCGCATTGAGCCTCGTTGCGGCGTGGTGTTCCAGTCCTATGCGCTGTTTCCGTGGAAGACGGTGCAGGGCAACGTCGAGTTTGGCCTCCGCATGCAGCGCATGCCTGGCGCCGAACGCCGCCGCCGTGCCGCCCGCTTCATCGAGTTGGTGAAGCTCACCGGCTTTGAACGCAACTACCCCGCCGAGTTGTCGGGCGGCATGCAGCAGCGCGTGACCTTGGCGCGCATCCTCGCCGCTGATCCGGAAGTGCTGCTGATGGACGAACCGTTCGCTGCCCTGGATGCCATGACACGCCAGGAGATGCAGGAGGAACTGCTGCGCATCCAGGAGAGCAGCCGCAAGACCGTGGTGTTCATCACCCACAGCATCGACGAGGCACTGATCCTGGCGGATCGGATCGTGGTGATGTCGGCGCGGCCGGGACGGGTGAAGACGATCCTGCACAACACGCTGCCACGGCCGAGACACGTGTCGATCCAACTTTCGCATGACTACGCTGCGCTGAAGGCACAGGTCTGGGGTCTGGTGGAAAGCGAGGTGCACCGGCATACTGGCCGGTAGCAGAAAGAGATCGTGCATGACCGCCGCTTTGGCAAGAATTTGCGCGGGGCGCGTCCACTACGCGTGGGTCGCGCTGATCGTCGCCTTCACCATCACGCTCGGTGCGGTCGGCGTGCGCGCCGCCCCCGGCGTGATCATCGTCCCGCTGCAGCAGGCATTCGGCTGGAGCGTCGGCACGATCTCGGCCGCGATCTCGCTCAACATCCTGCTGCTCGGCATGACCGGACCGTTCATCACCGGCCTGATGGAGACGCTCGGACTGCGCCGTACGGTGCTGCTGTGTCTGTCGCTTCTGCTGCTGGGGACCGGTCTCTCCACGTTCATCACCGCGCCGTGGCAGCTGTTCGCCACCTGGGGCCTGATGGTCGGCGTCGGCGCCAGCGCCGGCGCAGTGGGCATGGCGCGCGGCGATTGCGAACCGCTGGTTCGTGGCGCATCGCGGCCTCGCCATGGGACTGCTCAGTTCGGCCAATGCGGCGGGACAACTGATATTCCTGCCGATCCTCGGACGCCTGTCGCAGACCTATGGTTGGCAGAGCGTGTCCATCACGGTGGCAGCGACGATCGCG
Source organism: uncultured Alphaproteobacteria bacterium (assembly GCA_963776505.1). Taxonomy (GTDB): domain Bacteria; phylum Pseudomonadota; class Alphaproteobacteria; order Acetobacterales; family Acetobacteraceae; genus JAMXLO01. The sequence continues at coordinate 123,609 of CAVZNH010000078.1, read as the reverse complement.
GTGCTGATCCCGCTGGCCGCGCTGCTGTTGCCTGAGTCACCCGCAGCGATCGGCCTCACCCCTCTCGGCACCACATCCGAGCCTCCCGCAGCGCCGCGCGCCGCCAACCCGTTCACCGTAGCCATTGATGGACTTATCCGCGGCGTCCGCTCGCTGGATTTCTGGCTGCTGGCACTGAGCTTCGGTGTCTGCGGCTTCTCGACCAATGGGTTGATCGGCACCCACCTGATCGCGTTCTGCGTTGATCACGGGTATTCGCAGTTCGCCGGCGCGGGCATTCTCGCCTCGGTCGGTGTGTTCAGCCTCGTCGGCTCGACCATCTCGGGCTGGCTGACCGATCGCTACAATCCGCGCATCCTGCTGTTCTGGATTTTCAGCCTGCGCGGCCTGTCGTTGATGGTGCTGCCCTATACCAGCTTCGACAGCGTCAGCCTGTCGGTGTTCGCGGTGTTCTACGGCCTGGATTGGATCGCGGTGATGCCGCCGATCTTTGCGCTCGTCAACGAGGTGTTCGGCAGGAAGTCCGCGCCGGTGCTGATGTCGTGGATCTTTGCCACGCATCAGATCGGTGGCGCCACGGCGGCAGTCGGCGCTGGCATCGTCCGCACGTGGACCGGCAGCTACCTCCTGGCCTTCATGGCAAGCGGCCTGGCGTGCCTGATGGCATCGATCCTGGTGCTACGGATCGCCCGCGTGCGGCCGGCGATGGCCGCGGCAGAGTAGGTTTCGAACAGCGATGAAATTCGGCCTGCTGAGCCAGCTTCAGGTGCCTAAACCGTGGGCCGAGGACACCGAGCGCAACGTGTATTGGCAGAACCTCGACCACGTGGTCGCGGCCGAGCATGCAGGGTTCAGCCATTTCTGGCTGACCGAGCAGCACTTCTTCGCCGAGATCGGCCATTCCTCGTCCCCGGAGATGTTCCTCGCCGCGCTGTCGCAGCGCACGCGCACGATCAGGCTCGGCTTCGCGGTGATCCTGATGCCATGCCACAACCCGTTCATGATCGCCGAGCGGGTCGCGACGCTCGACGTGTTGTCCAACGGCCGCTGCGAGTTCGGTGCCGGACGTGGCACCGCCGCTTACGTGGTTGAAGGTCTCGGCTTCAACGCCGATGCCGAATACGGGCGGGAGGTGGGTCGCGAAGCGCTCGAAGCGGTGGTGCAAATGCTCGAGCAGGAGCATTTCCCCGGCTACCGGGGGACGCACTTCGACTTGCCCGCGCGCCAGGTGGTGCCACGGCCGATCCAGCGTCCCCATCCACCGTTGTGGTTCGCCGCCTCCAACCTCGAGACGTTCGAGCGCGCCGGTGCTGCGGGTGTCGGCGTACTCGGCGTCACCCGCTACACGCATGACGAGATCAGACCGCATATCGAGGCGTATCGTGCCGCGATCCGCACTGCGACGCCAATCGGGCGTTTCGTCAACAACCATGTCGGCGTATTCGCAATCGGCTGCGTGCATGACGATGACCGGATCGGGCGCGATGTCGGCTGTGCGGCGGCGCGGTTCTATTACGGCGACAATGACGCGGAGCTGAACCACGTGCGGTTCGGTTCATCGGAAGGCGTCGCGCGGATCAAGGCGCGCATGACGGCTTATTCGGACGACGACCTGCTGCAGAGCGGGATGGCGATCGGCGGCAATGCCGACAGCGTCTGCCGGCAGGTGGAGCGCTGGGCGGCGACAGGGATCGATCAGATGGTCTTCATGTTCCAGATCGGCCGCACGACGCACGACCAGATCATGCGTTCGATCGAGATCGTCGGCGAGAAGGTGATTCCGCGATTCACCTGATTGTCTTGTATGGACGGCTCCCGTTAGGCAAGTACGCGAACCCGGTTCCCAGCATAGCGACGTGCTGAACGCACGATGACAGAACGGAGTGTCCTGGTTCCGGTCCTGACCAATTTGCCGTCGGTGCAGCTTGCTCCTTGCGCAATGTTGCCCTGGCCAAATCCGATCCCGAGCGAGGCTTGCGCCGTGGCGTGCGGGGTAAAGCTTCGCGCAGCGGCCTAATCAGCGTTCCGCTCTGCTGTTGACGCAATTCAATCGTGAACCCGCCGACGCGTTCGTGGACCTGGCCTTCGGTCATCGCCAAAATGGCAGCGACGGTGAGGCTATGTGGCCGGCAGAGCTTCCTTGGCGTGCACTCTCTGCTTATACCATCGCCCAATGCGACCCATTCGCCCCTCGTTGGTCATTTTACTCTTGGTTGGAGTGAGCGGTTGCGCTGCCTACGATCCGCCTGTCCAGGGTGACCGCACGTCGGACAAGTACAAGGCTGATCTTGAGCAATGCCGTACGTCGTCGACTGAAGCTGTGCGTCTCAAGAATGCCAGCACTCCTCAGAGCTGGATCGTTTCCCCGTTCACTGGACCTCCAGCGGTTCGCGCAGCGATTCTGAAGTGCATGGAGGCGAAAGGGTATGCGCTGGAGAAGGCTGGAGGTTGAATGGCTCTGAACCTGGGTACTTCTATCCCAGGCATGCGGCTGCCGGCAGGTTTGGCATTGGTCATGAGGCCAATGCTAAATCATTGACGTTCATTTTCCCGAACGCTTGTCGGAAAGCGACAAAGCGAAGCTCATGGGCGGTAAGCCCGAGTAAGTTTATAACTGGTCCTCAAGAGGCCGAGCGATTGGCTCGTTCCGACGTATGTGCGAGCGACCGGCGTGGATGTGCCCGATTGATCGAACCATCACGCGCCGGCGCTTCAGACGAGCTTTATTGAGCGGCCGCCGACATAGGCTGATGAGCCCGCAAGAACCCACGGACCTGGTTGATGGTCTTGGCGAGCAGCTCCGGCGGTTCGCGCCAAGGATACGCCGTCACCTCCGCCTTCGGTGCCAATGCCGCGACATCCATCGATGACTGATAGGGGTGCGAGGGCGTGTCGTCCGGCATGACGAGCATTGGGATCTGACAGGAACGCGCGAACTCGCGCGACACGCTGTAAACAAAGTCGGGACGGGCGCGATAGAGGTTGTGCAGATAGGGCTCGACTGTCGCCATCGTCACGTCGGGCCGCCGCGCCATCAGCTCCGGGGCCCAGACATCCCGGCCAGAGTTATACATGACGTCCGGGTTTTCCGGCCGGTGCCCGACCGTCTGACACAGCACGCCGGCCACCACACGATCGGGCGCTCGCTCCATGAGCTTGAGGGCGAAGCAGCCCCCGATGCAGTAGCCCATGAAGAAGAACTCCCTGATGCCGAGGTGATCCATGAGCCCGAGCTGATCATCGGCGAACGCGCCCCACGGATCATCGACCGCAATGGGGCCGGTCGACTCGCCGCCGTTCGCATTGCGCTGGTCCATGGTGATGCAGCGGAAGTCGTTCTTGAAGACCTCCATGGCGTTGAACACAGCCGTCGGCCAGTTGCTGACGCGGGAGTTCAACCCGCCACCGGGTGTCACCAGCAGCGGGAAACCGCTTCCGGTTTCTTCATAGCGGATGCGAACGTTGCCCTTTTGGTAGAACGGCATGGCGGTACCTCCTTCCCTTATATTGATTCACGCTCGGCGTTGGTTGGCGGCCTGTTTGCCTAATTCGCGGCCAGCTTGTCCTGCGTCTTCGTGTCGAAGTCGCTGGCGTCATGTCGCTCGTGCAACTGGCTCGATGGTTCGCCCTGCAGGCGGTTGACCATCCGGCCACGCCGCACTGCCGGCCGTGCGCCAATCGCGTCGGCCCAGCGGTTCACGTGCTTGTACTCGTGCACTGCCAGGAACTCGGCCGCGCCGTACTGGTTGAACTTCACCAGGCCGCCGTACCAGGGCCACGCGGCCATATCGGCGATCGTATACACGTCGCCTGCAAGATACTCGTTGTCCGCCAGTCGCTTGTCGAGCACATCCAGCAGCCGCTTCGTCTCCATGGCAAACCGGTCGATCGCATATTCGATCTTGGTCGGCGCATAGGCGTAGAAGTGGCCGAACCCGCCGCCGACGTACGGCGTGCTGCCCATTTGCCAGAACAGCCACGACAGGGTTTCGGCGCGCAGGCCGGGCTCGGTCGGCAGGAATGCCCCGAACTTCTCCGCCAGATGCACCAGGATTGCGCCGGTCTCGAACACCCGTATGGGCTTCGGGCCGCTGCGGTCCAGCAGCGCCGGGATCTTGGAGTTGGGATTGATCGCCACGAAACCGCTGCCGAACTGATCGCCGTCGCCGATCTTGATCAGCCAGGCGTCGTACTCGGCGCCCTTATGGCCGAGCGCCAGCAGTTCCTCGAGCATCACGGTGACCTTCACGCCATTGGGCGTGCCGAGCGAGTATAGCTGAAGGGGATGGCGACCGACCGGCAGCTCCTTCTCGTGCGTCGATCCCGAGATCGGGCGATTGATGTTCGCGAACCGTCCGCCGCTTGGCTTGTTCCAGGTCCAGACTTTTGGCGGTGTGTACTCGGATGAGTTGGACATGTTCTGAGCTCCATATGTTTGTCGCACAGCGTGGCCCGGCGGCTCGGCTCACGCAAGCCGGCTCACAGGCCGTTGTTCCACGTTGCCACAGCCTCGTCGGTGCTTCTTCGAGGCATTACGCCACCCGGTCGCCTCGTTTGATCTCCACCGTGCGGTTGTCGACCGCGGGAAGCATCTGTGCGGGGTCGCGCGTGACGACGACGTCGATGACTGTCGGGCGGTCGCGTTGTTCCATGCCCTGACGAAGTGCCGGCGACAGAGCCTCGGGGTCTTCGACCCGAATGCCGCCGCAGCCCATGGTGCGGGCGATCGCCGCGTAGTCCATCTCGTTTAGGTCGGCCGACTGGTAGCGCCCGCCCATCATCGCGTGCTGCAAGGCCTTGACGTAGCCGGAGGCAGCGTTGTTGACGACGATCACCGTGAGACCGCACCCGGTGCGGCGCGCGGTCTCCAGCTCACCGAGCGTCATGTTGAACCCGCCATCGCCACTGATCGCGACGACGGCCCGGTCGGGTGCCGCCAGCGCGGCGCCCATGCCGCCCGGAAGCCCATAGCCGATCGAGGCAAAGCCGCGATCCGGAATGAAGCTGCGTCCTGCGCTCTTGGTGTCGTAGAGCAGTCCGGTCCAATGCCCGGCGAACCCGCCATCGGCGACGAGGATTGCGTCCTTCGGCAGAGTCTTGTTCAGCTCGCGACAGAGGCGCGCCATGTGCACCGGCCGGTCGCGCGAATTGAGCCGCGGCGCGGCGTCGTCTTCCCATGCCCTCATGCGCGGCGCGAGTTCGGCGACATAGTCGGCCCTTGCGGCGCGAGCGGCCGCCCCGGTGTCCGACAACGCGTCGGTCAGGTCCTCGAGACCGGCCCGCGCATCACCCCACAGCGCGACATTGGCGGGGATGCAGCGGCCGATCTCTTCGGCGACGATGTCGAGATGGATCACTGGGATGTGGGACGGCGGCAGTGCGAACCGTTTGGTCGCGATCTCGCCGAGCTTGCATCCGACGACGATCAGGCAATCCGACGCCTCGATCAGGTCGTTGGCGATGCGTGAATAGCGGCCGAACAGACCGACCGACAGTTTGTTCGTGCAGGCGATGCCGCCCTTGCCGGTCATGGTATGCGCGACCGGGATCGACTGCTCCTCGGCGAAGCGGGTCAGCGCGGTCCAGGCCTCGGACAGATGGATACCGCCGCCGGTCAGCAGCAGCGGACGTTTCGCTTTGGCGATCAGCCTGGCGGCGCGCTCGATGTCGGTATGGTCGGGGCGGATGCGCCGTGCCGGCGCTTTCAACGTTGCTTCGTCGATGACGAAATCCTCGGGCGAGAAATCGTGGGCGCCGTGGGCGACGTCCTCGGGAACGTCGAGCAACACCGGGCCTGGACGCCCTGACGTCGCCACCGCAAATGCACGCCGAACCAATTCGGGGATGCGGGCAGTCATCTCGACGCGGATCAGCTCCTTCACCGCGGGCCGGAGGATTTCGACCTGGCGGGACTCCTGGGTCATGTTCTTCCAGGAATGCATGCGGTTGGTATCACCGGTGATCGCGACAATCGGGATGCCGCCGTTCAGCGATTCGACGAGACCGGTGACGAGATTTGTGGCGCCAGGACCGAGTGTGCCGTCGCAGATGCCGGGGCGGTTGGTGACCCTCGCATAGGCGTCAGCGGCGAATGCACCGCAGCGCTCGTCGTTGATCAGGTGGTGGTTCAGGCCGACAAGGCCGACCGCGTCGTAGAACGGCAGCAGTTGGAACCCGCCCATGCCGAACATCGGGCCAGCGCCGGCGAGGCGCAGCATCTCGGCGAGGGCGCGTCCACCAGTCATCGTACCCGATGGGCGATTTTGCAGTGTGGGGCTCATGGTTTCCTCCGTTATGCGGCGAGGGCCCGGCGCAGCACGGCCACGAAATCGCGGGCGCTGATGCCTTCGCGCAAGCCGAGTGAAGCGGCGCGCGCGTTGACCCGGCTGATGATGCCGTCCTCGTAGGTTGAACGCGCGTCGCCGATACGGGCGCTTGCCGACGAAACAGTTGCGGCCGCGATGCCGCGTGCGTCGAGCGCTGGCAGGCGCGACGTGCCGGCTGCGTCCTTGCCGATGCCGGCGTCATTATAGAGGGCGCCGAGTACGTCGTACTTGAGCGCGGTCTCTGGCTTGCTACCGAGCAGTCCGCCATGCGAGCCGGTAATTACGATCGAGTCCTTGTGCTCGGGCAGGACGAGTGACGCGGAATTGAGCGCCCAGACCGATGGCGGTTCGGCGATGAGCAGGAATGCCGCTTCCAGAGCTTCGGGCGGCGCACGATGCGTCGGGCGCGCCTGTTGCAGCGCGGCGGCCGCGTCGCGGCACGATTGGCCAGGGCTGACGCCAAGCGATGCAGCGATCGCGTTGGCATGGGTGATGACGCCGCTCGCCATCATGTCGGCGCCGTCGCCAATCCGCGCCGTGTCATGACCGACAGTTGCCGCGGCGATGCCGAACTCGTCCAGGTAATCGAGCCCACCAATTCCCGCGCGGTCGCGGCCGACGCCGGCATCGTTGAAGATCGCGGCGGCGGAATGAAGTTTTGCCGCGAGATAGGCGGCATAGACGCCACCATGCGAGGCGTTGACGACGACCGCGTTGGCAGCTTCAGGCCCGACGCGGGTGATGCTGTCGGCGATGACGATTGGAGCGGGCATTGTCGCCCTCGCGCGTGGTGACGGTATGGGGGATCATGCCGACACGGGCGGGGGGCAGCAATGGAGGACCCGCCGCTAGGCCAGCGCCGCGACCGCTGCCGCGAAGCGCGCCACCTCTTCTTCGGTGTTGTAGTAGTGCAAGGATGCGCGCACGAGATCCGGCAACCGGCGTGCCTGAGCATCGAGCAGCGTCGTCACCGGTGTTGACGTGTGGCAATTCATGCGTTGCTGGCGCAGCGCCTCGACAAGACCCCGCGACGGCTTACCCTCGACGTTGAAGCTCACGATGCCGCAGCGCCGTCGCCCGAGGTCACGCACGATGACACCGGGGATTTCCGCGAGACGCCGCCGCAGGTCGTCGGCCAGCATCTCGATGCGCTCTGCTATGTCGTCGAGACCCCAGCGGAGTGCGTAATCGACCGCGACGCCGAGACCGAGCTGTGCCGCGACGTTGCGCTCCCAGTTTTCGAAGCGCCGGGCGTCCGGGCGGATTTCGTACCGTCCGGGCTCGACCCAGTTCGCTGCCTGCAGATCGAGAAACGGCGGCTCGAGCTGGTCGAGGACGGCACGCCGCACATAGAGGAGGCCCGTGCCGCGCGGCCCGCGCAGATATTTCCGACCGGGTGCGGACAGCATGTCGCAGCCGATCGCGACGACGTCGATCGGCATCTGGCCGACGGACTGGCAGGCGTCGAGCAGATAGAGGATGCCGTGGGCGCGGGCGATGCGACCGATCGCCGCCGCCGGATTGACCAGGCCGCCATTGGTCGGCACATGCGTGATGGCGATCAGCTTGACGCGCTCGTCGATCATGCGTTCGAGCGCATCGACATCGAGCTCGCCCGCTGCATCGCTTGGCACGACGTCAACGACCGCCCCGGTGCGGCGCGCGACCTGGTGGAAGGCTATGTAATTGCTGAGGTACTCGGCTTCGGCAGTGAGGATGCGATCGCCGGGCGCGAAGCCGACCGAATAGAACGCCATGTCCCATGCCACCGTGGCGTTCTCGACGAGTGCGATCTCCAAACGGTCGGCGTTCAGGAGTTGCGCGATGGAATCATAGACCGCGGCGGCCCGATCGTCTGCTGCCGCGGCGGCTTCGTAGCCGCCGATGTCGGCCTCGAGCTGCAGGTGACGCAGTTGCGCCTGCAGCACCGGTTCCGGCATCAGCGCCGCGCCGGCGTTGTTGAAATGTAAAACCTGACTCGCGGCCGGTGTTTCCCGGCGCGCTCGCTCGACGTCGATGGGCATGGAATCCTCCGCCTGGTTTGAGTAACGCCGCGGACTGCAAGGTGCGCGCGTCAGGCGACGTCAGCGGCGCCCCGTGACCGTACAACCTTACTCGGCGGCTGCGCGCGCCTGCTCTTGCAGCACCTCTCGAACCCCGGCGATGATCCGGTTGCGGTCCGGAAAGACAGCGCTTTCCAGCACCGGGCTGTAGGGTATCGGCACCTGCAAGGCGCAGACCCGCTTCACCGGCGCCTTCAAACGCGCAAATGTCGCGGCGTCCTCGGTGACAAGTGCTGCGACCTCCGCCGAGAAGCCCGCCGTCGGACCCGCTTCGTCGGCGATGACCAGCCGGCCGGTCTTCTGCACTGAGTTGCGGATTGTCTCCGCATCCAGCGGCACCAGTGTGCGCGGATCGACGACCTCGACCGATACCCCCTCCGCGGCAAGCGTCTCGGCCGCGGCGAGCGCCTCGTGTACCAGCCACGCCAACGCGACGAGCGTTACGTCGCTGCCTTCGCGTTTGACGTCGGCCTTGCCGAGCGGGATCGTGTAGTCCTCCTCCGGCACTTCCCCCTTGCGACCCATCAGCCGGCCAAACTCGAACGAGATGACGGGGTTGTTGTCGCGGATCGCCGTCTTCAGCAGCCCCTTCATGTCGTAGGGCGTCGACGGCAGGAACATCTTCAGGCCGGCGACGTTCATGAACATCGAATAGGGCGACTGCGAGTGTTGCGCCGCGACCTGGCCGCCGCCGCCGACGGACGCGCGAAACAGGATCGGGAACGTCACCTGGCCGCCGAACATGTAGTGGATTTTCGCGGCCTGATTGACGATCTGGTCCATTGCGACAAATGAGAACGTCACCTGCCGCCAGTCGACGATCGGGCGGAAGCCGGAACCGGCCGCGCCGATCCCCATGCCGGTCAGCGCCGCCTCGGTTATCGGTGTCGCCCTGACCCGCGTCGGACCGAACTCCTTCAGCAGCGGCGGCAGCGCGTCGGTCGACATGTAGAAAATCTTCGGATCGCGCCGCATCTCCTCGGCGATCGCCTCGAGAGCAGCCTCATTGTACGTCAGCTCACGCATCGTCCGCTCCTCGCGTCACGCTGCAAACACGTCGTCGGTCGCCTGTTCGGGCAGCGGGAAGGGACTGGCCTCGGCGAAGGCGATGGCGGCTTCGAGAGCGGCCATGACATCGCGCTCGATCGCCTGCAAACCGGCGTCGTCGAGAGCACCCTGGTCCCTCAGCTGCCGCTCGAGCAGCGCGATCGGATCCTTCTGCTTCCACGCCTCGATCTCTGTCTTGTCGCGAGGATCGGGCTGCCCCTTGCGCTCCGTGTGGCCGCGCTGACGGTAGGTCTTGCACTCGATCAGTGTCGGGCCACCGCCTGACCGCGCCCGCTCCACGGCGCGGATCGCAGCCTGATGAACGGCGACGATGTCGTTGCCGTCGACCACGAAACCCGGAATGCCGTACCCCGCCGCGCGTGCCGCCACATCGCTCAAGGCGTGCGTCGCCGCGGCCGATGTCTGAGCCGCGTACAGGTTGTTCTCGCACACGTAGAGCATCGGCAGCTTCCAGGTCGCCGCGATATTGAGGCACTCGTGGAATGGCCCCGCGTTCGATGCACCGTCGCCGAAGAAGGAAACCGCGACGCCTCCTTTGCCTTCGAGTTGCGCGGCAAGGCCGGCGCCTGTGATGATCGAAATTCCACCCGCGACGATCCCGTTGGCGCCAAGCATCCCGATGCCGAAATCGGCGATATGCATGGAGCCGCCCTTGCCCTTGCAGTAGCCGGTTTGTCGCCCGTAGAGCTCGGCCATCATGCGGTTGAGATCGGCGCCCTTGGCGATGCAGTGGCCGTGGCCACGATGCGTGGAGATGATCCGATCGCCGCGATCGAGCGCTGAACAGACGCCGACGGCGACGGCCTCCTCACCGATGTAGCAATGCACGACGCCGTAGATCTTGCCGGCATGGTAGTCAGCCGAGGCGCGTTCCTCGAAGCGGCGTATGGTGAGCATCTGGCGCAGCATTTCGCGCTGCTTGTCGGGCGGCAGGTTTGGCGAGAGGCTCATGGACATGGGTGTGATCCATCTGGCCGGTCAAAGCGCTTCATGATGGGCGCAGGCGCCAAGGCTGGCAACCGGAATGCCGGCCCGCTCGCCCGGGTTCAGGCAACCACATCGGCCTCGGGCCGGTCGTCGCCTTCAGACATTTCGGAGTGCCACCTGCCGAGTTCATCCTGGTATTCGATGTGGGTTGTGTCGCCGGGAACGTGTTGTTCGGCGGCAACTCGCTTTGCTGCGGCAAGGGCCGCAGCCTTGCTGGAAAAGGGCTCGGAGAACACGTCGTCGAGCTTATATGCCCAGCCTCCGTCGTGAGCGACTATTCTGTAGTGTATTCTGGCCATTGCATTTGCCTCGCTGAGATGAGTTGGGTGTAGGCAGACGTATTATTCGGCGGCACGGCGTTGCCGGCTGTAGCGATTGATCACCGGCCTCAGGCCAAGGTTTTCGCGCAGCGTCCTGCCTTCATACTCCATGCGGAACAAGCCGCGCCGCTGCAGTTCGGGCACAACCATCGCGACAAAATCCTCACCGCCTCCTGGCAGAGTCGCGGGCGTGACGTTGAAACCGTCGCACGCGGCAGCTTCGAACCATTCCTGCATCACGTCGGCAATGTCAGAGGGCGTGCCGATCCTCGCGGAGCCGGTGATGCCGGAGCGCAAATACAATTCGCGGATCGTCGGCTTCTCTCCGCCGCACGCGTTCCACGAGTTGAACGCTCAGGCTGCGATGCTCCTGCTTGCCGAGCGCATCCTCGGGCACCGGACCGTCCAGCGGATAGCCCGACAGGTCACCGAACGAACTGTAGAGCCGCCCCAGGCCGACCAGCGGATCGATCATCGCCTGCAAATCATCGAACTTCGCCTGTGCTTCCGCGCGCGTGCGACCGACGACCGGACAAAGTGCCGGCATGATCTTCAGATCATCGGCTCGCGCCCGTACTTCGCCATGCGCCCCTTTCACGTCGGCGTAGTAGTCCTGCGCACGCTGGATCGAGTCGTGGATCGCATAGATGACGTCCGCGGTTGCGGCGCCAAGTTCGCGCCCTTGATCGGATGCGCCCGCCTGCACGATCACCGGATGGCCTTGCGGCATGCCCGCGACATTCAACGGGCCGCGCACCTTGAAGAACCGGCCTGTGTGGTTGAGCACATGCATCTTGGCTTCGTCGAAATAGCGGCCGTTGGTTTTGTCGAACAGCAGGGCGCCGTCCTCCCAGCTATCCCACAGCCCTTTGACCACTTCGACGAATTCGGCCGAGCGCGCATAGCGCGTGTCGTAGTCGGGCGTTGTCTCCAGGCCAAAGTTCTGCGCCTCGTGGTCCGACCATGATGCGACGACATTCCAGCCGGCACGGCCGTTGCTGATCAGATCGAGCGTGGCGAACCTGCGCGCCAGGTTGTACGGCTCGTTGTAGGTCGTGGATGCCGTCGTCACCAGGCCGATATGCTTCGTGACCATCGCGAGCGCCGGCAGCAACGTCATCGGCTCCATCTCGACCATGTCCGAGCCGGTGCGGCACAGCGCGCCGCGAGGATTGTCGCCCTGGCGGATGCCGGCGCCGTCGGCGAAGAAGATCATATCGAGCTTGCCGCTCTCGGCGACCTGTGTATTGCGCACATAATGCTCGACATGCAGCGTGCCGTCGGCCGGTACGTCGGGATGGCGCCAGGCCGCCGGGTGGTAGCCATAGCCCCGGATCGACATGCCCAGTCGCATTTTTCTGGCAGTCACCATCCGGTCTCCTGTTCAGCGTGGGTGGCCGTCACACGAAGTGCCGCAGCAGGTCACTCACATCTTGCACTTCTTCCAGGTGAAGAATCGCCTGCACTGCCTCACGCACTACATCGTCCGACAGTGGCCGCACCGCATTGCGCGCGCAGTCCGCAAATTTCATCCTGAGCTGCTCGATGCTGAGGCGGTTCTCTGGTGAGCCGAGAGGCGAGCCTGTCGTGACAGTTGCCGTGCGACCGTCACGCAGGCTGATAGCCACAGCGGCCTTCTCGTGTCCTGCGTCGATGCCGGCCATGCGCTCCGCAATGTGCAGGACCTGGGCGTTATGGATATCGGCGACTTCCGTGATGCCGACACGGCCGTGCACCAAGGCTGCGGCGATGAGATACGGCAGCGCGAACTGAGCCTCCACGATCTGCGTGGGCTGGCGTTTGTGCGAGGCGCCATCGAATTGTTCGGCGATGGTCGCGGCGACAGCGGTCAACCGCACGTCGGCGATTTCCGAAAGATCGACGGTGGTTCCCAATCCAAGCTGATTCCGTGCGGCAATGGCGGCATCGAGGATGGCATGTTGAGGGCGGCCGCACGCATAGGGTTTGAAGCTCAACTGATCGCCGCGGAATTCTCTACCCAGGTCTTCGAGCAGTTTCGCCGGATCATGACCGTTAGGCTGGTATAGCTCGAAAAAACCAAAGCGGCCCAGGAAGATATTGTGGGCACCGGTGAAGCCCTCGCTGGCCAGCATCGCGGCCAAGCACGCCGCTGCTGGCAGCCTGGCCCGCCTGCAGACGCTTGGTCAGCGCACCATCCACGATGCACTGCCGGTTCCCGGCGGCCTGGCTGAATGCGATCCCAAGCGCATTCACCATCTGCTCCACATTCAAGCCAAGCAGCTTGCCGGCAGCCGCTGCGGCGCCGAACACGCCCATCGCCGCGGTGCGATGCCAGCCGCGATCGAGCGTCGAGGCGAGCGCCACGCGGCAAGACACATCGAGGCCGAGTGCGATCGCCAAAAGCAGGCGCTGGCCTGACACGCCACCAAGCATGTCAGATACGGCAAGGCTCGCAGCGAGCACCGATGCACCCGGATGGATCGAACCGCCGTGATCGAGTGTGTCGTCAAAGTCGAGAGCATGCGCCATGCTGGCGTTGATCATCGCGGCCTGCGGCGCTGGCAGCCGAAGCTGCCACAGCATCACCTGGCTCTGCGGAGCACCGCCCCAGCCGCCGATGACGCGTGCCAGTTCCGCGATGCCCGGTGCGCCGCTGCCGCCAAGCAGGCAGCCGAACGTATCAAGGACGTCGTTGCGAGTGGCGACCCGCGTGGCGGTCGGCAAGCCCGCGAAGTCCATGCCACACACATGCTCGGCCAACGCCCAAGCTGGATCCTTGATCATGTTCTTTCGACTTCTGTTGCTTCCCCGCGCAAGCCCTGAGCTTCCGATCGGCGGTATCATCCGCTATTGGACGCCGGTTGCAAACCACGACGGCGGGCTCCGACATGACAACCTTGACGGTGACATCGGGCGGCGAAATCGACGCCAAGGCTTTTTGGACGGCGCTCGGGCAGCGGGCGACCGGCATGACTGTTGTCACCGCGGACAGTGACGACGGGCCTACCGGCTTTCTTGGACTTTCCGCGTGCCCACGTGACAGCCAACCCACCAACCATGCTGGTGTCGGTCGATCGCAAGACCAGTGCCCTTGCCGGCATCATGTCGCGCCGTCACTTCGCGGTAAATTTCCTGCCGGCCAAAGCTGCCAAGGTCGCCGATGCGTTTGGCGGAAGAGCAGGCGTCTCCGGCGCCGACCGTTTCGCTGCCGGCGAATGGCGCGTCCTCTCAACCGGTGCTCCCGTCTTTTGTGACGCGCTCGGCGTGTTCGACTGCGTCGTTGACGAAATACTCGACCGAGGCGACGTCTCGATCATCATTGGCAAGGTTGTCGCGGTTGCCTCGCGCGCGGATGGCGACCCGTTGATCTTCTTTCGTGGCAGGAGCCACGCGGGTCCGGGCAGTACCGTTGGCTGATACCTGCCGTGAGCTGCCCCTTTGGATTCCGGCGCAGCTATCTTAGAGTTCCCGGCATCCAGTGGATCTCGGCGTGACTTGACCCACATCGAAATCCACCAATTGCGCAAGAAGGAGGAACGCCATGGCAAAGGGTGTGCTGATCGCGGCGATGGATTTCTCGAATGTGGATGCCGGCGAATTCAACGACTGGTACGATACCGAGCATGTTCCTGAACGCCAGCGGGTGCCGGGGTTTTTGACACTGCAGCGGTGGATCGGCGCGGAGAACCCGAAACAATCGGTTGCGACCTACGACCTCGACAGCCTTGAGGTGCTGCGCGGTCCAGGCTACCGCGCAATCGGGGGAGAGAACCTGTCGCCGTGGTCCAAGCGCGTGACCGCGAAGGTGGAGCGGCTGCTGCGCTATGAAGGCGAGCAGATTCTCCCGGGCGATGCGATCGCGCCGGCCAATGCCGGCGGCCTCCTGTTGGTCGGCATGACCCCTGGGACGGAAGTCGAGACCGCTTTCAACACATGGTATGACAAAGAGCACGTCCCTGCACTGGCGGCTGTCCCCGGTGTGCTGTGCGCGCGCCGTTTCCGCACGAGCGGCGGCGGCCCGAAATACGTCGCACTCTATCATCTGACATCTCCAGGTGTGGTCGACACGGCGGAATGGAAGGACGCGAGTGGCTCGACTCCGATGCCCCAGCACGTTCGAGACCAGATCAGCAACCGGCTGCGCCTCGTGTGTCGAAACTACGTGCGCGCATAGGCTGATCGGCGTCGATCGCCAACTCGAATGGAGCAGTTACCCGGATTGCCAGAGGCGGCGTTCGATAAGGTGGATCCGTCACCGGACGCCGAGTTCTACGCATACCCACGGTTTGTCACCCACATCGATGATGGGGCGATCGCCGCTGTAACGCGGGTGTATCGCGAGAGACTGCCAGCCGGGTGGAGCGGTGCTCGATCTGATGAGCAGCTGGGTGAGTCATTTGCCGGAGGACATTGCCTACGCCTCCGTCGTTGGCCATGGCATGAACGAGGAGGAACTCGCCGCGAACCCGCGCCTTTCGCGATGGTTCGTGCAGGATCTCAACATCGAGCCGACGCTTCCGCTCGGTGACGGCGTATTCGACGGCGCCTGCCTGTGTGTATCGGTGCAGTACCTGCAGCGACCGGTCGATGTTTTCCGGGAGGTCCACCGCGTATTGCGACCCGGTGCGCCGTTCGTGGTGTCGTTCTCCAACCGATGCTTTCCGACCAAGGCGGTGGCGATCTGGCAGTCGCTTTCCGGGCCAGACCAGCAGCATCTGATTGGAGCCTACATGAGGGCAGCCGGGTTCACCGACGTCGACGGCCAGAGCCTCGACGCCGTGGGAGCGGCGATCCGTTGTGGACTGTGATCGGCATCGCCTGAAGGGTGTCGGGGAGCAGGTAGTCCGCGGCCGGCGGTGAACCGCCCCTGAATTCGGGGTCGGGGGGGCGGTTCACCAAAGGCACGGTTGCCCGGGGAAAGGGGACCGGGCTTTGCCATAGTGCGGCAGGTATAGTTAATGAGTTGGTGTGCCAGCCCTGCGCTGCCTGTTACATCATCATCATTCGTGCGACAGCTTGGCGCGCGGCGGCGGCCTTCCGGGAGGGCGAGAGCGGGTAGAGCTCACGGCCCACTAAGCCCCAGAGTTATCGCTTCTTGGCAGCCGCACCGCCTCCGGGGTTCGCATCGTCGATCGCGCGCGTGATCGCCTCCATCGCTTGGCCGCCCGCGCCCATGTCGAGCCAACGGATCGCATCGCCGACGTCGGTCATCGTGGGGTTGGAGACCTGGGAAACAGGCTGATCCGGTATTCCGGGCTGAAACACCACCTGGGTCTGCACCATCGCCAGCACGCGTCGCGCCTCATCCGGTCGACCTGCGGAAAGCCACTGCTGCGCGGTCTGCAATTGCTGCCAGGCGGATGCGGCGGGCATCGGCTGCGCTGGTTGTGCAGTCGGCGTGGGCTGACCTGGCTGCCGGGCCGAGACGGGCTGGGTTGGTTGGGAGGGGGGCTTCGATGCGGCAAGCCGCGCCGGTGCCGCGGTTGTTGCTTGCTGCTGCTCTTGGGGTCTTCTGTCGCGCTCCCGACGCGTCCTTGGCCTGCCGCTGCTGTCGGTACGTGTCGATGCCCTGGCGCAGCTTGTCCAGCGCCAGCGACGCTTCCTCCGCCTGGCGCTGTCGACGGAGCGTATCAAGGTCTTTGTGCAAGTTGTCCGCTTCAGCTCGCGCAGCATCGAGTTCGTGGGTGCGCTCGGCGAGCTCTTGCCTGTGCGCGGCGAGCTGGCGTTGAAGGGCATCATCCTGTCGCTGCAGATCGGCGATCTGGCTCCGCAGATCAGCAGCCTGATGCTCCAGCGTGTCGCCCGAGGTCTGTCTGCTTGCCGGCGTCTGGGGCTGGCTGCCTCTCGGGCACGCGTTGTGCGACAGCCGCCCCGTGGTGTGCCATCAGGCCTTGCAGTTCGTCGTCCTCGCGCTGCAGATCAGCAATCTCGTGCTTGAGGGCGTCACGCGCCGCCTGCCGCTCCTGTTGCTCCGCGACGTCTGCAATCGGAGGGTTCTGCTCCTCAAGCTGCAGCTCCTGCTGGAGTTGCGTGATCAGACCTTGAAGTTCGTTGTGCAGTTCACTGTCCTGACGCTGCAGATCGTCGGACTGCGACGAGTCGGGCGCTCCCGGCTGTCCGTCAGCGCCCGCGGCCGGGCTCTGCGCCTTGCGTTGCGCAAGCTGCTGGTTGACCTGTGCCACCAGATCCTGAAGGTCGCTGACCTGGTGCCGCAGATCGGTAGCCCGATCGTCGGATACCGAAGGGCCCTGCGCGGGGCGAGGGAGCGCCGGCGTTGGCAGCGGCGGCGCAGCATGGCTGGGTGCCGTGTCTCCGACGATATCGTTGGCCCGCTCCGGCACGCCGGGCGCCGATTGAGCATCGCCGGGGACACCGGTGAAGAGACGAGGCTCCCATCATCGCGAAGAAAGCGGGCAACAGGAAGCGCCACATTTGGCCCTCCTTAGCGTTGGTGTGGCAGGATCTGGCGTCGGTCAATCGGGCAACGCACCGCCCGACCGCCGACGGAAGGATATGCAGCAATATCGCGGAAGCAAGCGTGGGGGCGGCGTCGCGTTGGTGACGGAATGTTGCGGTACAGGTTGCCATGTGGCGGCGCAGTTAGCGCTTTGAATTTTACGAATTTCTTTGAATCCCGTGGCGCATGATCGTATCGTAGTGACAGCGACACTCGGTGGGGACCGCCGTCGGAATGCTGGAACTTCTCGTTGTTGATGCTGATGACGGTGTATGTGAGGCCGTCGCGACTGGACTGGAGCAGCTCTGTGGTGCGGCCGTTATCCGCGCCCATACTGGCAGGGCCGCGACGCAGGCCCTGACAACCCGTTGCCTCGATCTTGCGATAATCGAGCCGCGGCTGCCTGACATTTCCGGTTTCGAATTGGCGGAAAGTATCGCCGACCGCAATATACCCGTCCTGCTGATCAACGGACATCCGAACGAACAGATCTCATGCAAGTTTCACGGATATCCGCATCTCGACAAGCCCTTTCGGCTGACCGCCTTGGCAAATGCTGCACAAACAGGCTCTGCAGAACGCCGCGGAGAACATCACGATCATGCATCGGTCTTATGCGAGGCTCCTGACCATGCGCGAGCAGCAAAACCGCATCGTGAGCGACTCTCGCCAGCTCAGAAGTGAGAGCAGACGGCTCCAAGCCGCGCTGACAGGAGAGCTGATCAGAAGCCATGAGCTTACGGCGTCCGGCGCAATCAAATGGCACCAGCAGAGACGCGGCTAGCCGCCCGAGTGCACTGAGCGGTTCACGGCGTCGGCGCTGCCCCATACGGGCCGCCGGACGCAGCGTAGGGATCGGGAGCACCGGTCGCACGCGCCTCATCGTGGTAACAGACACCGTGCTGACGAGCTGCCTCGGAATCGCAGGTGACCCGGTCAAGGAAGGCACACGTCGAAGCGCCTTGCGAAGTCACGACACAGTACTGGCCACTGCCGGTTCCAGCGCGCGTCGCGGCCGGGTTCGGCGAGCACCATCCGCCCTGCTTTGTGGCATCGTTGCGGCACAGGTTGGCATCGTAGTACATGCACTGTGGCGGAACCGCCAACGTCTCCAGGCAGAACGGCGCTGCCAGCGCGGCGGATGGCCCGATCAGAAGACCGAACGCAGCCGCGCCCGGCATCCAACACCTCAAACGCGCCACCCTGGCCGATATCGTCATCGCTTCACCTGCTGTCTTCAATAATGCCGTTCGTTGTCAGGACATTGTGCCAGCTATTGGCGTGCCGAAACATCCGGCTCATCGATACTTGATCCGTGCTCCGTCTGGCCCTGCCGAACCATCCCAGTCTTGCCCCACCGCATTGCCCATGCCTAGCGTGCCTGCCGGGATAAACCAAGGGGACGGAAAATGGCCCAACCAGGCGACGCCAGGGGCGACTACCCAGGCCTGACCTATCGCAACGACGCCGAGCTGAAGGCGTGGCTGGCGAAACGTCCGCCCGAGGCAGCGCTGGAGCCGGAGTTGCCGATCATCGATCCGCATCACCACTTCTGGGACGCGCCGCATCGTGGCCGCTACTTCCTGCCCGAGCTCCTGGCCGACATCGGCGGCGGACATAACATCGTGGCGACGGTCTTCCTCGAGTGCCAGGCGATGTACCGCAGGCACGGCCCTGCGGAGATGGCGCCTGTAGGCGAGGTCGAGTTCGTCAACGGCATCGCCGCCATGAGCGCTTCGGGCAATTACGGCCCGTGCCGCGTCGCCGAAGCCATCATCGGCCACGCCGATCTTACCCTCGGCGCGCGCGTGCGCGACGTGCTTGAGGCACAGATCGCCGTCGCGGGCGGGCGTTTTCGCGGCATCCGCTATGGCGTTTCCTGGGACGCGAGCGAGGTGATCAGCAAATACATCTCCCGGGTCGTGCCGCCGAAGCTGGTACGCGACACGAAATTCCGCGAAGGCTTCGCGCAGCTCGCCAGGCTCGGCCTCAGCTTCGAATCCTGGCAGTACCATCCGCAACTATCGGATGCGATCGATCTCGCACGCGCCTTCCCGGACACGACGATCATCCTCAACCATGTCGGCGGCGTACTCGGCGTGGGGCCTTATGCAGGTCGTCGCGAAGAGATCCGCGCCGCCTGGAGGAAGGACATCGGCGAACTGGCGAAATGCCCCAATGTCAACGTCAAGCTCGGCGGCATCGGCATGACCTCGTTCGGCTTCGACTTCCACGAGCGCGACGTCCCGCCGTCGTCCGAGGAACTTGCCGCGGCGTGGCGCCAATACGTCGAGCCATGCATCGAAGCTTTCGGCCCCAGCCGCTGCATGTTCGAGAGCAACTTTCCGCCGGACAAGCAATCCTGCGGCTACACAGAGTTGTGGAACGCCTTCAAGCGGATCACCGCCGGCGCGTCGAGGGCCGACAAGAAATCGCTCTACAGCGGCACCGCGGCGCGGGTGTATCGCCTGGCCGAAGCCTGACCTCAGGTTGTCGCCGCCACGGTACGCGGCTGGCGACGACCGATCACCAGAACGGCAGATGGTGCCGATTGTCGCCACCGCGGCGATCGGCATCAGGGCCAGCGGGAAGCTGTGCGTCTCTTCCTGAATCCAGCCGATCAGGTAGTTGAAGACGAAGCCGGACAGGTTGCCGAGCGCGTTGATCTGCGCCAGCCCCGCTGCCGCCGACGCCGCACCAAGCCACTCGGACGCAAGCGCCCAGAACGGCCCCTTGCTGGCGTAGGTGCCGGCCGCGATCAGTGTCAGCAGCGGTATCATCGCCCACAGACTGTGGATCGCGAAGAATGTCGCGACCATCGCAAGCACCATCCAGGCCAGCGGCAGGGCGTTGTGCCACACGCGCTCGCCGCTGCGATCGGAACTGCGGCCCCACAGGATCATCCACACCGCGGCGATGCCGAAGGGCACGGCGTTCACCAGGCCGGTCTGCCAGTTGGTCAGGCCGAACGACTTGACCAGTTGCGGCATCCAAAGCGCGAGCGACGTGGAGGCGCCGGCGGCGCCGGAATACACCAGCGCCATGATCAGCACGTATTTGTTGGTCATCACCCGCCAGACCGACTGATGTGAGATGCGCGGCGCGCGGCGGCGTTCGGCTTCCAGCTTGGCGATCAGCCATTGCTGCTGTTCACCGGTCAGCCACGTTGCATGCTCCGGCCGGTCGGTCAGCCAGATGAATGAGGCGATGCCCAGCAGCACGGCCGGCGCGGCCTCGAGCAGGAAGATCCACTGCCAGCCGCCAAGCCCCAGCAGGCCATCCATGTAGAGGATCCCGCCGGAGATCGGCGAGCCGATCAGGCCGGCGACGGGAATCGCCACCATGAAGATGCCGACGATGATCGCTCGATAGTGCGCCGGGTACCAATAGGTGATGTAAAGGATCACGCCGGGAAAGAACCCGGCTTCAGCGGCGCCAAGCAGGAAGCGCAGCACCAGAAACGAGATCGGGCCGCCGATCAGCGCGAAGGCCGCTGAAACGAGACCCCAGGTGATCATGATACGCGCGATCCAGGTGCGTGCACCGAACCGCTCCAGCGCCAGGTTGCTCGGCACTTCCAGAATGAAATAGCCGACGAAGAAAATGCCGGCGCCAAGACCGTAGGTCTTCGGATCGATGCCGACCGCCTTGTTCATCTGCAGCGCGGCGAAGCCGACGTTGACCCGGTCGATGTAGCAGATCAGGTAGGCGAGCAGCAGGAACGGCATCAGACGCCAGGATACCCGGCGCATGGTCGTGGCTTCGAGGTCGAGAGCGGCGGTCGTCGGTGGCATTGGAGTTCCTTGCTTACCTAGCAGTAGCCTATCATCCCCATCAGTAAAGTCTCCCCGCATCCTTGGCAACGCAGCCATCGGTGCATCGTGGGCCGACTTTTCCCACCGGTCCCGTCATGCCAACGTGCGCCCGCCCACCAGCGCAAGGACAAGCCCATGCCACGCATGACCGGCGGTGAAGCCATCGTTGACAGCCTCATTCGCCACGGCATCGACACCGTGTTCGGCCTGCCGGGCGTGCAGACCTATGGCCTGTTCGACGCCTTCGCGCGCGCTTCCAACAGCCTGCGCCTGATCAACGCGCGCCATGAGCAGACCACCGCCTACATGGCTCTTGGCTATGCCTGCGCGACCGGCCGTCCCGCCGCCTACGCCGTGGTGCCCGGTCCCGGCGTGCTCAACACCACCGCGGCACTCGCCACCGCCTGGGGGGTCAATGCGCCGGTGCTGTGCCTGACCGGCCAGGTGCCCAGCATGATGATCGGCCGCGGCCGCGGCCAGTTGCACGAACTGCCGGACCAGCTCGCCACGCTGCGCAGCCTGCTGAAATGGGCCGAGCGCATCGAGCATCCGAGCCAGGCGTCGTATCTCACCGCGCGCGCCTTCCAGGAGATGCTGTCGGGACGCCAAGGCCCGGTCGCGCTGGAAATGCCGTGGGACCAGTTCGGCGCATCGGCCGAAATCACGCCGCAGGATCCGCTGCCGCGACATCCGAAGCCGCTGCCCGATCCCGAGCGCATCGCCGCACTGGCGAAGCTGCTGAACGAGGCGAAGGCGCCGATGCTCTGGGTCGGTGGCGGCGCGCTGCATGCCGCGGCGGAGATCCGCGCGCTGGCCGAGCGCATCAATGCGCCTGTGGTATCGTTCCGCAGCGGACGCGGCATCGTCGATGACCGGCATCCGCTCGGCCTCACCATCGCATCGGCATACAAGCTGTGGCCGCAGACCGATCTGCTGGTCGCGTTCGGCACGCGGCTGGAAGTGCCGATGTCGCGCTGGGGTGCGGCTCCCGCCGGCCTGAAGGTCGCGCGCATCGACATCGATCCGGCCGAGATGCGCCGGCTGCGGGCCGATGTGCCGATCGTCGCCGACAGCGCCGATGCCGCGCGTGCGCTCGCCGCCGTGGTCGCGCCGCGCAACGACACCGCGCGCGCCGAGGCGATCGCGCGCGCCAAGGCGGAGACCGCGCAGACGATCCAGAAGGTGCAGCCGCAGATGTCGTTCCTCGAAGCGATCCGCGACGTGCTGCCCGAGAACGGCATCCTGTGCGACGAGATGACGCAGGCCGGCTATGTCTCGTGGTTCGGCTTCCCGATCCATGCGCCGCGCACGCTGATCACCTCGGGCTTCTCCGGCACGCTCGGTGCTGGCTTTCCCGACCGCGCTCGGCGTGAAGGTGGCGATGCCGGACCGGCCGGTGGTGGCGCTGACCGGCGACGGCGGCTTCCTGTTCGGCGGCGCCGAACTCGCGACCGCGGTGCAGTTCGGCATCAACCTGGTCACGGTGCTGTTCAACAACTCATCCTACGGCAATGTGCTGCGCGATCAGCGGCGGCTGTTCGAGGGCCGCGATTCCGGCTCCAAGCTGCGCAATCCGGATTTCCAGACTTACGCGAAGAGCTTCGGCGTGCCGTCCTGGCGCGCTAGCGACGCCGATGGGCTGCGCGGCGCGCTGCGCGAGGCGCTGGCGACGAACTCGCCGGCGCTGATCGAGGTGATGACCGACATCACCCAGGAATACGCGCCGTGGGACTTCATCGCACCCGGGCGAGGGTAACTGTACCATCGCCACGGCCGTCCTCGGGCTTGACCCGAGGATCAGCCCGGCCATCCACGCCCTCGGGCATCGCCTTGCGGCGACCCGGGGGCACGTCTTCCCTTCGCGCCGGCGCCGACGGTCGCCATCTTCAACATCGACGACATGCACGAAACCGACGTCGCACCGTCCGCCCACCGTCATGGCCGGATCACCCACCGTCATGGCCCGATCCATCCACCGTCATGGCCGGGCTTGGCCCGGCCATCCACGTCTTTGCCACACAGCGGAGCGACGAAGACTGCGACCATGACCACAATCCCGCTTCGCCTGACCGGGGCGCTGAGGCCGCCACCGCCCAGGCCGCGCGCGCCGGTGACAGCCTCAACCGGGGATATCGCCACCGACCTGGCCGCCGTGCCCCAATATTGGGGGTCCGCCATCGCGTCTGATCCTCTGGACATGCGTGCCACATTGTAGCCCAGAAGGAATTTGAGCCATGACCGAGAACTCCGTAGTCCGCGCCCGGATCGATGAGGCAACCAAGAACGAGGCGGCCGCAGTGCTGGCCTCGATGGGCCTCACCTTGTCCGACGCCTTCCGGCTGCTTTTGAAGCGGGTTGCCGCCGAGAAGGCGCTACCCTTTGAGCCGCTGGTGCCGAATGCTGAAACCGTGGAAGCGATGAAGGCCGCGCGTCGCGGTGATGTTGTAACCGCGGGCAAGCCGTCCGACCTTCTCGCGAGACTGAGTGCGGACTGTTAAGTATACCAACCGCTTCAAACGGGATTATCGGCGCGAGAAATCAGCACAGCACGGCAGAACGCTGGACAGGCTTTTGCTGGAAGTCGTGGACATGCTGTCTCGGGATAAGCCGCTGCCCCGACGCAACTTCGATCTAAGCCGCGAACGGCCTGAGCGATTCTCGCGGCGGCGGCTCGGGCGGCCGATAGCCTGCATGATGCAAGGAATCTGCGGCCGCAAGGGGCTTCGCACTTGGTACACTTGGTATGAAGGCGAGTGGGTGCACTGGAAAGGCAACCCTGCCTCTGCTGTCGCTTTCATGGGATTCGGAGCCTATCGTCTTCATTGGACTGCTCGCAAAGTGCGATCGATCGTCAAATTTTGGCTCGAACATCGGAAATGGGTTATCGGGATAGTTGTTGCTATCGCTGCGCTTCTTGTGAATCTGTGGAGGCGCCGATCTGCGCCTAACTCGAGCCATCGTCACGGGTCACGGAAGCGGCGGCGATCACGGTTGGGGCCTTGTAGCGACATCGCCTGACGGATTCAGCTATCCAGGACCACAAGCAACTCAAGAGGGACAGCGGTGGCAAAGATGAAACAAAAGGCGCCCTGCATTCATTGCACCAAGTCGACTGCAAGACGCCATCCCATCCTCGATATTCCTCTCTGCAGGTCTTGTCAGGCGGACCGCCAGGGCGAGTACCAGGTACATTACCAAGACCCGCGCCCTGAACGAGGACCCGACTGAAGCCGGCGGACCTCGACCGGTTGCGCTCTTACCGGGTGGATAACCCCCATTACAAAGTATCCAATCCCATGCAGCTCTATGTCCGCAGTCAGATCGAGAGCATCTCTCAGGAGAAGTGGGGCAGCCGAGAGCCGTACATCGTCGCGCTTCGCGAGTTCACTCCGGAGTTTCTGGCCCAATTGGACGAGGACCCGAGGCGCATCGATAGCCTGACCCCCGAGAAGTCGACCTGATCGCTTATCCGAGAGGCGGCTTGCCCTTTCTCGCGGCTGTGCAGGTGAAGCACCATCCCCGGGGCGCGCCAACTCGCGTGGAAAGCGTGCGTGACCTTCACGGCGCGCTCACCTCGGCACACTCCTTCTTCCACATGGGTATTCTCGTCACCAACACGCGCTTCACGCCAGACGCCGCTTGGTTTGCTGATCAGAACAGGCAACTTCTGCGGCTACGTGACTTACCACATCTGCGCCGCTGGCTGAGGAACGACTTCGACAACGAAGCCGAGTGGCAAGAATTCCCGAGCAAGGTGACTCTGACGCCAGGGGTGGAGATCAACGGGCTGTTTTAAACATGTACCGTGAAGCCGTGACCCGGGCCATCGTTGCGCGCACCGCGAGCTCTTCTGAGGGCATGATTGCAGGAATCTTTTCCTTGACAACGCGCCTCCCTTTGTGTTCTCGTTTAGTTCATGTCCGCCGCCGCCCAAGCCTCCACCGCAACCACGGACCCCGATCCACCTCGGGCCGACGCAGACACACCCAGCCGCCTCGGCCGCGTCCTTAGCCTCGTCCGCAAACTGATCGACTACGGCAAGCAACTCGCCAGCTCGGTCCAGCAGCGCACCACCACCCCGGGCTTCCCCCTCTTCGCCAAACCCTTCGGCACCGCCGACCTCGCCGCCATCCTCGCCCGCATCACCAGCGGCCTGCGTCGCGCCGCGGCCCTCGAAGCCGCGCCTCTGCCGTCGCGCCGCCCGCGGCCGAGACCTCACACCGTCGCCCATCCGCGCGCCCGCCGCGCCTCACCCACGTCCCGCTCGGCAGTCAGCGCCGCCGGACACCCAGCCCGACCCCCAGCCCTCCCACCACACCGAGGACCCGCGTCTCGCCCGCCTCCCCACGGAAGCGGAAATCGCCGCCGAGGTGCGTCGCCGCCCGGTCGGCGCCGTCATCGTCGACATCTGCCGTGACCTCGGCATCGCGCCCGGCCACCTCGACCGGGCATTCTGGGACGAAATCAGCCACGCCATCATCGCGTACGACGGAAGCCTCGCCGGCTTCCTCGGCAACCTGCACACGCGGCTCATCGCCTTCGGCTTTGCCGACCACGCTGACCGAGCGGCCCCCCTATGGCCCGCCGCACCGCCACGATTGCCGTCGCCCGCCACCGGTCCGCCCTGAACGCCGAACAATCACCCGCTGCGACGCCTGGCAACCGGCTCCCCGGATCGCCGCTGCGGCCCGAAGCAAGTAGCAACGCAAAAAACGCAAATGGCCGCAAATGAACGCCGATGGGTCCGTGCTCATGTAGGCGCGTAAGCGCCCATCGCCAGTCACGCTTGCCAGCCGACGCAGCCGTCAGTCCGGCACAAACCCATTTGCGAACTGGCGGCATTTGCGTGTTTTGCGTGCTTTGCGGTTCCATTCTTCTTGTCGCCTGCGGACACGGCCTGGCCCAGGGTGACCCGGCCGCGGTTGCGTGTTGCAGCCTGCCCCGGCCATGACGATTGGGAGCGGTCGCCGCAATGGCCTTATGCTGGCGCCAATGGGGCCAAGCCCCGCCATGACGCTCAGGAGGAAGCACGATGAAATTCGGCATGTTCTACGAACACCAGTTGCCACAGCCCTGGGGCGAGGATTCTGAACGCCGCCTGTATCAGGAAGCGCTCGCGCAGGTCGAACTCGGCGACAAGCTGGGCATCGACTACGTGTGGGAGGTCGAGCATCACTTCCTGGAAGAGTACTCGCACTCATCCGCGCCTGAGATTTTCCTCGCCGCCTGTTCGCAGCGCACGCAGCGGATCCGGCTGGGCCATGGCATCGTGCTGATGCCGCCAAAGTACAATCATCCCGCGCGCGTGGCGGAACGCATCGCCACGCTCGACCTGGTGTCGAACGGGCGCGCCGACTGGGGCACCGGAGAATCGGCGACCGCGCTGGAGATGGAAGGCTTCAACATCCCGCCTGAGGAAAAGAGCGCGATGTGGCGCGAGGCCGCCGAACAGGCCGCCAACATGCTGGCGATGCGCCCCTATCCCGGATTCCGTGGCACATATTTCGACATGCCGTGCCGCAACCTGGTGCCGAAGTCGGTGCAGAAGCCGCATCCGCCGATGTGGGTGGCGTGCTCCAAGCGCGAGACCATCCATCGCGCCGCGCGTGCCGGCTTGGGCGCACTGACCTTCGCCTTCCTGGAACCGGAACTGGCCGCGAAATGGGTGCAGGAATACTACGACATCATCAAATCGCCGGAGTGCGTGCCGCTCGGCCACAGCGTCAATCCGAACATCGCGCTGGTCACCGGCATGTCGTGTCACACCGATGAGCAGGAGGCGATCCGTCGCGGTCTCGATGGCTTCCGCTTCTTTGGCTATTCGCTCGGCTACATCGCCCTCTTCGGCCAACATCGCCCCGGCGTCACCAACATGTGGGAGCAGTTTTTGGAGGTGAAGGACAAGTTGCCGGACAATGCCGGACGCGGCGGCATCGGCACGCCCGATCAGTTGCGTGCTCACCTGAAGGGTTACGAGGACGCCGGCGTCGACCAGGTCATCTTCGTGCAGCAGTCCGGTACCAACAAACACGAGCACATCTGCGATTCGCTGGAACTGTTCGCAGCCACCATGCTGCCGGAGTTCAAGGCGCGCGACGCGGTACGCCAGAAACAAAAGCAGGCGGAGCTGGCTCCGTTCATCGAGCAGGCACTCGCGCGCAAGCCACGCATGAAGCCGATGGATCCCGCGGATGTTCCCGTCGTCGAATCATTCGGCCGGCGAGGTGGCGGTCCCGACGCGCCAGGGACGATCAATTTCGCGTCCGACCGCGGTGGCGCCATCTCCGTTCCGGCCGCCGATCCGCGCGTAGCCGCAACCGCAGCAGGAGAATAAGCCGCGCTTCCCGTCGGAATTTTATGATGGCCACTCTGGTATCCCGCGACGTATGCTTTCCGTCACGGGGAGCGGTGGCTCTCTGACCGCTGCCGCTCCCTGACCACTGGTTCGGGAGGAACGAGCATGGTCATCCAAAGTCCGCCTGGTTGGGGGTGGGATCAGGTTCGGCTTGCGGTACACGAAATCGGTGCCGCAGGACCTGAGGAGTACTGGCACAAGGGCGCCACGGAAGACGCGCCCCTCGCTGTTCGTCGCATTGGCGTCGCCGACCTATGGGACGCGCTCGCGCGGGGGCTTGCCGACTTTGAGGCAAACCGCACCGACGTCATTTTCCTGTGCGTCATCTACCCGGTGATTGGCCTGGTTCTAGGTCGGCTCGCGTCTGGCTATGGATTGCTGCCGCTGCTGTTCCCGCTCGCGTCCGGCTTCGCGCTGGTGGGGCCGTTCGCGGCGGTCGGGTTGAATGAAATAAGCCGGCGACGCGAGCAAGGCAGCGACGTGCGCTGGGTGGATGCATTCGGCGTGCTTCGCTCACCCTCGATCGGCGCGATCCTGCTGCTCGGCCTGATGCTGATCGCGCTGTTCCTGCTTTGGCTGGTCGTGGCGCAGATCATCTATGTCGTCACGCTTGGCCCGCAACCGCCCTCGTCTGTTACTGGCTTCATCAGCGAGGTATTTACCACCAACGCTGGCTGGACGATGATCGTCGTTGGCATCGGCGCTGGATTCCTGTTCGCGCTGCTGGTGCTCGCAGTCAGCGTCGTGTCGTTTCCGCTGCTGCTCGATCGCAACGCCGGCATCGGCACCGCCATATCCACATCGGTGCGTGCTGTATCGGCCAATCCCGGCGTCATGGCGCTGTGGGGGCTGATCGTCGCCTTTGGCCTCGTGGTTGGGTCGGTGCCGCTGTTCGTCGGCCTCGTGGTGGTTCTACCGGTGCTCGGGCATGCAACATGGCACCTGTATCGCAAGGTGGTCCCTCGGCTTGGCGTCGAGTGAGGCGCACTGTCATTGCGAGGAGCGTCGCGACGAAGCAATCTCGGTCAAGGTTTGGAACGTGACCGAGCTTGCTTCGTCGCTATGCTCCTCGCAATGACAGTCAGCGCGCCAGACCGGGACTCCCCGCCGGTACCGCATAGAAATTCATCGTCAGCGATACACACGTGTAGTAGCCCATCAGGACGATCATGTCGGTGATGCTCTCGTGGCCGAGTACCTTCACTGCGCGATCGTACAGCCCCTGCGGCACAAGCTGCACATTGGCCAACGCCATAGCGACCTCGTACACTACCTGCTCGCGCGCATCGACGAACGCGGTGGGCAATCCGGCGACGATCGCCTCCACTGCGGCAGCCGGCAGTCCTACCTCCTTGCCGCGTTTCTCATGCGCATTGTTGGGATAAGCCGAGTGCCACTTGCTGGTGATGACCACGACAGCGATCTCGCGCTCGCGCTCGGTCAGTGACGATGCCCCCGGCGTGAAATGCTGCCCGAGTGGTGCGGCCGCATGCACCAGCTTCGGATTGTGCACCCAGACCTTGTATGGGCCAGGTAGGCGCCCGCGCGGGCCGTCGACCAGAAAGCGATAGCCCTCCTGCTGCTCCGACGTCATGCGATCGAACGGGATCTCGGTGTAACGGCCGAATGTTGGGGTGTCTGGCATCCTGGGTTTCCTTCTCCTGACCGCAGCATCATATGCATTTGCGCGCGTTCGTGCATCGCGGCAGGATATCGGCTGATGGCTCTCATGCGGTCCAGGCGTGGCGTTCTGTGCTTCGGCGTCCTGCTCGTTTCGCCGCTGCTCAGCGCCACCGCGCAAGCAAAGCCCGAGGACGTTCAGCCAGGCGCATCGCTTGGCCGGCCAGCTTCTGGTCGCGACACCCGAGATGAGCGATCCTCGGTTTCAGCACACGGTCATCCTGATGGTGCAGCACAACAAGGATGGTGCGCTCGGTATCGTGATCAACCGGCCGCGCGAGGAACTGCCGATCGCGCAGCTGCTCGACGCGCTCGGCCTCGACAGCAAGGGCAGCGAGGGCACAGTTCGGCTGTATGCCGGGGGGCCCGTGCAACCCGAGGTCGGCCTCGTCGCGCACAGCGCCGAGTATCACCGCACCGGCACGGTCAATATCGACGGCCGCGTCGCGATGACCAGCAACCCGGACGTGCTGCGCGATATCGGCCACCACGAAGGTCCCAGGCAGAGCCTTGTCGCGTTCGGCTACGCCGGTTGGGGCCCTGGGCAGTTGGAAGGCGAACTGGCGGTCGGCGGCTGGTTCACTGTACCGGAGGACCCAAAGCTGGTGTTTGATTTCGATCGCGGCAAGCTGTGGGACGAGGCAATGAAGCGCCGCACCATCTCGCTCTGAGGACGCCATGCGCCGCATCACGGTCTATACCGATTACAAGAGCCCTTACGCCTATCTGGCGAAGGACCTTGAGTACGAACTCGAGCGCGACTTTCCGGTTCGCCTGGAATGGCGCCCCTACGTGCTCGACATCCCAAGCTTTCTCGGTTCGGCGCGCCTCGATGCGGAAGGGCACGTGCTGGAGGCGGAGCGCAACGCACATCAATGGCGTCGCGTGCGCTACAGCTACATGGACTGCCGTCGCCAGGCGCGCAAACGCGGACTGGTGATTCGCGGACCGCAGAAGATCTGGGATTCCTCCCTTGCCGCTGCCGGCATGCTGCACGCGCAGCGCGCCGGCGATGCGGTGTTCCGCCGTTATCATGACATCGTGTTCGAGCGCTTCTGGAAGCGGGAGCTGGATATCGAGGATGTCACGGTCATCGCCGCGGTGCTGGCAGAGTCGGGTGCCGATGGCGCTGCGTTCGCCGCGCACGCGCAGGAAGCTCGCGATGAGGTGGCGGCGATCAGCCGCGAAGCGGAGGCGAAGGGCGTGTTCGGCGTGCCCAGCTTTGTCGTTGATGACGAACTGTTCTGGGGGCGCGAGCATCTGCCCGATATCCGTGCCATGCTCGCGGCGTGACAAAGCAAACCGGGGGAAATGCCATGCGTGCAGCGATCTTCCGCCACGGCGACATCGTGGTCGATACCGTCGCCGATCCCAGACCGGCCGAAGGCCAGGTGCTCGTGAAGACGCTGTGCTGCGGCATCTGTGGCACCGATCTGCACGCGGCAAAGCATACGGCGCAGTTTGTCGAGCGTGCGCGCCGCTCCGGCGGACGCCTGTCGATGGATCCGACGCGCGACGTGGTGTTCGGCCATGAGTTCTGCTGCGAAATCGTCGAACACGGTCCTGGCACCGAGGGGCGCCTGAAACCCGGCACGCTGGTCTGCTCGATGCCGATGACGATCGCTGACAAGACGGTGCAGGGCATCGGCTATTCCAACGACATCGCCGGCGGCTTCGCGCAGTACATGCCGCTCGCCGAGCGACTGCTGCTCGAGGTGCCGAACGGGCTGCCCGCCGACAAGGCGGCGCTCACCGAGCCGATCGCGGTGGGCTGGCACGCGGTGCAGAACGCGCGGCTTGCGGCGGACGATGTGCCGCTGGTCATCGGTTGCGGACCTGTCGGCCTGGCGGTGATCGCGGGCCTCGCGATCCGCAACGTGCATCCGATCATCGCGGCGGATTTTTCGCCGGCGCGGCGTGCGCTTGCACTGCGCATGGGCGCCGATGTCGTGGTCGATCCGGGTGAGACCTCGCCGTATCAGAGCTGGCAGGAAGCCGCGACACCGCCCGGCTATGACGGCAGCCGCTACGCGCAGTTGTTCGGCAGCGGGCCGAAGCAGCGGCCGGCGGTGTTCTTTGAATGTGTCGGCGTCCCAGGCGTGATTCAGCAGATCATCGCCGGTGCTCCACCCGGCGCACGCATCGTGGTGGTCGGCGTGTGCATGGATACCGATCGGTTCGAGCCGTTCTTCGGCATCGTCAAGCAGATCAATCTGCAATTCGTGCTCGCCTATACCGGCGAGGAGTTTGCCGCCAGCCTGCGCAACATTGCCGAGGGCAAGGTGGATGTGACGCCACTGATCACCGGGCATGTCGGGCTGGATGGCGTGAAGGGCGCGTTTGCCGAGCTGGCGAAGCCAGAGCGGCATGCGAAGGTCATGGTCGACCCATGGGCGTAGGCTCGCGTTGCAGCAGTGCGATCAGCGCGGCGCCTGCCAGAATGCCGCCTGACAGCAGCAATCCGCCGGCCAGACCGTAACGCGCGTCCGACACCACGCCGCTCAGCCACGGGCCGATGCACTGGCCGATGGCGAAGCCGACGGTCAGCACCGCGATTGCCGCGGTCCATGCGCGTGGCGGCACCGCCTTGCGCACGAACGCGGTGACCGAGGTCGGAACGATCAGGAACGACCCGCCAAACAGCAGAGAAGACGCGAATACCGCCGGCCGCGTTGCGATCAGCACCGGCAGGATCGCTCCGATCATCACCACGGCATTCGCCAACGCCACGCCGCGTCCGCCGGACAGTCGCGACAGCAGAGGCCCCCACGCCAGTCCGGCGCCGGTCGCCGCGACGCCGGCGCAGCACCAGAACAGCGTCACGTCACCAGCGTCGAAGCCCAGTTGGTTTCGCAGATAGGCGACGATGAACGTCGTGTAGGCGATGTAGCCGGCGCCGAACAGGACGTAGCTCACCATCACCGCGCGCAATCCGCGCGTCGCGTGCGGGGTGAAGATCGGCGGACGACGCAGCTCATGTGCTGCGACGTCTGGTGCGCGCGCCAGAGCCGGCAGTGCCGCGACAGTCGCTGCCGTGGCGAGCGCGCCGAGTACGAACCATCCGGTGCGCCAGCCAGCCTCCGCCACCAATGCCGGCACTGCGAATGCCGAGACCACCATGCCGAACCCGGCGCCGCCGAAATACACGCCCAGCGCCAGCGTGGGCCGTCCCTTGCCGCCACCTCCGCCGGCGGCAGCGGCCAACGCGCCGCCGGTGATCAGTGACAGCGCCCCTGCCGCTCCTGCTACCGCGCGCAGCACCGCGAGCACGGCGTAGTCGCTGCTCCAGCCGGTCGCGAACAGCGACGCCGTGGCCAACAGCAACCCGAGCGCAAAGCCGCGCTTGTCGCCGAACCGCGCTGCGATTGGCGCCGCCGCCAATGCGCCGATCAGATAGCCGACAGCATTGGCGGTGTTCATCGCGCCGGCCGCCGCATAGCTCCAGCCGAGATCGAGCCGCATTGCCGGCAGCAGCAATGCATAGGCGAACCGCCCGAGGCCGAGACCGACCGCCGGCCCCATCGCCAGGCCGAGAACGATGCCGAGATGCGTTGGCCGTGCCTGCGGCAACGCAGTGGCGGCGGCAATGGGTTCAGCCATCGAGGCCGGCCTCCGGCACCAGCTTCGGGATGTGGCTGTTGCAGTTGGTGTCCCATGCCTCGACGCGCATGCGGATCACGCGCTCGACCCGCGCCGGATAGTCCGGATCGCGCACGCGCTCGAGCAACGCGGGATCGTCGTCGATCACTTCGCCTCGGCCCCAGATCTTCAGTCGCGTTCGCTCGGCATAGTCGAGCAGCAGCAGGAACATCCGGTCGTTCTCCGCGAGGTTGCCCACCGAGATGTACTGCCGGTTGCCGCTGTAATCGGCAAATGCCAGTTCGTCCGGCGCCAGCACCTTGATGAAGCCGCGCGGTCCCCCACGATGCTGGACATGGGGCCAGCCCTCGCGGCTGGCGGTGCCGATGATGATGCTGTTGGCGCGGCGCAGTCGATCCTGCATGTCGTCGGACAGCGCCGCACGTTCAGGTTCTCGTGCCGCAAGCTGCGCCATGCGTGCGCGCGAACCGTAGCGTTCTTGCGTAGCGCGGACCGAGGGGCTGAAGGCGAGCGACGTGAAGGCGCGGGTCATGCGGCGGCGTCCCTTGCTATGAGCCAGGTTCACCACATAAGCTGCCGGGCATTCGACTTTGTAACGACGATTTCTCACATGGTCGGTGAATTTGGCTCACATCGGATGACCCCGCGCCTGCCGCCGCTCGCCGCGCTGCGTACCTTCGAGGCCGCCGCGCGCCACCAGAACTTCTCGCGCGCCGGCGCAGAACTGCATATCACCCACGGCGCGATCAGCCATCAGATAAAGGCGCTGGAGCGCGAACTCGGCGTGACGCTGTTTCATCGGCGCAGTCGCGGCGTGGAGCTCACCGAGCCCGGCCGCGCGCTCGCCGCGACGGTGCGCGATGGGCTGGACCGCATTGCCCGTGGCGTCGCCGAGCTGCGTGCCCAGCCGCACCGCGCGCTCACTGTCAGTGTGCTGCCGGCGTTCGCGACGCATTGGCTGATCCCGCGGCTTGCCGACTTCAACCGACGCCATCCCGACATCGACATCAATGTGCGCGCCGGCCAGGCGCTGGCGGATTTTTCCGCCGAGGACGTCGATCTTGCGGTGCGCTATGGCAGCGGGAAATGGCCGGGCCTGATCGCGGTGCAGTTGGCGCATGAGGACGTGTTCCCGGTGTGCAGCCCGCGCTTCAATGGCGGCCGCCTGCCGAAGACGCTCGCCGAACTCGCGAAGGCGCGGCTGCTGCACACACCGCTACAGCCGTGGGACGAGTGGTTTCGCGCACTGGGCATGAATGTGACGCCATCGCGGCGAGGCATGACGTTCAGCGAGACCGACCTGCTGCTGCGCGCCGCGATCGACGGTCTCGGCGTTGCGCTGTCGCGGCGGATTCTGGCGCAGCCGGAGCTGGACGCCGGCCGCCTGGTACGGCCGGTGCGGCACAGCGTGCGCGCCGACCGCTGCGTACTTCATCGTCTATCCCGAAGCGGTCGATCCACCACCGCGTCTGCTGATCTTCCGCGACTGGCTGCTGGAACAGGCGCGATCCGTGTCGTTGCGAACAGTGTGAAAGGAACCGATATGCCGCGCGCCAGACTGCGTGACGTTGGCATCCTCACAGGCACACTGCCACCGGGCCAGTGGAACGCCATCACCGATGTGCCTGGCGTGCGCGTCGGCTACACGACGCTGATTCGTGACACGCCATTGGTCGTGCGGACGGGCGTCACCGCGATCTGGCCGCGCGGTCAGGAGCTGTGGACCGATGCCGTGTTCGCCGGCATTCACTCGTTCAACGGCAATGGCGAGATGACCGGCTGGGCGTGGATCGCAGAACAAGGGCTGCTGGCGTCACCCATCTGCATAACCAACACGCATTCGGTCGGCGTGGTGCGCGACGCGATCTGCGCACTCGCCATCCGCGACAAGGTGCCGGTGCCCTGGTTGCTGCCAGTCGTGGCGGAGACCTATGACGGCTGGCTCAGCGACGCCGCGAGCTTCCCAGTCACTGCCGAACATGCGATTGCCGCGCTGGACAGTGCAGTCGCGGGACCGATCGCCGAGGGCAATGTCGGCGGCGGCACGGGGATGATCTGCCACGAGTTCAAGGGCGGCACCGGCACTGCGTCGCGCGTGGCGAACACCGCAGGCGAGAGCTTCATCGTCGGCGCGCTGGTGCAGGCAAACTATGGCGCACGTGAGCTTCTGCGCGTCGATGGCGTGCCGGTCGGGCGAGAGATCGGTTCGAACATCGTGCCGTCGCATCGCAACGCGCCACGCGATGCCGGTTCGATCATCGTGGTGCTGGCGACGGATGCGCCACTGCTGCCGATCCAGTGCCAGCGACTGGCGCGGCGTGCCACAACGGGCCTCGCCTGGGTTGGCGGCATCGGGTTCAACGGCAGCGGAGACATTTTTCTTGCATTTGCAACCGGCAACCATGTCCGCCGGGGCGAGGCGATCAGCGACGTTCGCATGCTATCGCCCGACAACATGAACACGCTGTTTCAGGCTGCGGCGGAAGCGACGGAAGAAGCCATTCTCAACGCGCTTACCGGTGCCGAGACGATGACCGGTTTCGCCGGCCGCACAGCGCATGCGTTGCCCCTCGATCGGCTTGTGGATGTGATGCGGCGCCATCGCCGGTAATGCTACGGTGCTCATCGAAGCAATCAGGCCGGACATCCAGGGCGCTGTTGCCCACGTTCCGTGCATCACTCGCAAGAGGAGATGCACGTGCCGAATGCCAGCCTCACTTCATCCACCGTGTGCGCGACGACCTTGCCGCGACGGCGCGCGGCAAGGCTCACCCTCTGGCCAATCATTGCCGCCACGAGTTTCGGATTTGCGCTGGTGCAGCTCGATGTCTCCATCGTCAACGTCGCGCTCGCACGGATCAGCGAGTCGCTTGGCGGTGGCGTCGCCGGCTTGCAATGGATCATCGACTCCTATGCGATCGCCTTCGCATCGCTGTTGCTTGCGGCGGGAGCGCTGGGTGATCGGCTTGGCGCGCGACGGGCGTACATTGCGGGACTGACGTTGTTCGCAATTGCATCGGTGGTCTGTGGCGTCGCACCCGGCACCGGGATGCTCATCGCGGCACGGGCCCTACAAGGCGTGGGTGCGGCATTCGTTGTCCCGTGCTCGCTCGCCCTGTTGACCCATGCATGCGGCGATGACGGTGCCGCACGGGCGCGCGCGATCAGCCTGTGGACCGCCGGCGGAAGCGTGACCTTGTCCACCGGGCCACTGCTGGGTGGCGTGCTGGTCGATGCGCTGGGCTGGCGCAGCATCTTCCTGGTGAACATACCAATCGGTGCGGCCGGCATCTGGTGGGCATGGCGCACGGTTGCCGAGACACCTCGTCGGGACGGGGCACTCGACCTGCCTGGACAGGCGCTGGCATTGCTGACGCTGCTCGGCCTGACCGGCGCCATCATCGAGGCGGGACGCCTCGGCATGGATGCACCGCTGGTGATCGCAGGCTTCGCCGGTGCCCTGCTGTGTGGCGCTGGCTTCCTGCTGAGAGAGGCGCGTGCCGTGGACCCGATGGTGCCCCTCGGCTTCTTCCGCAATCCGACATTCGGTGCCGCGACACTGGTCGGCCTGGTGATCAACCTGACGCTGTACGGCACGATCTTCCTGCTGGGACTCTATCTGCAGCAGATCCTCGGCTATTCGCCGGCAATCGCCGGATTTGCCTTCTTGCCGCTCCCGGTGGTGCTAGGGATGGCCAATGTCGCTGCCGGTACAGTCGGACATCGGTTCGGCCTGCGCATTCCAATGACGCTGGGCCTGATGATCGCCGGCATAGGCTACTGGTTGCTCGCACGACTGAACGCGACAACCAACTATGTGTCGTTGCTTCCGGGCCTGGTGGTGCTTCCGTTGGGCGTGGGGCTGTCGGTTCCGCTGATGACGTCGGCGTTGCTGGCCACAGTGCCGCGTACCCGCTCCGGCGTCGCATCCGGTGTGCTGAACACCGTACGGCAGGCCGGCGGAGGCATCGGCGTCGCGCTGTTCGGGGCGTTTATGGCCGGAGGCGGTGTCGCAGGCATCCGCAGCGCGCTCATCCTATCTGCGACGCTGTTGGCAGGTGGCGCCGTCGTTGCCGTTGATTGGCATCCGGCGAACTGCTCACGAGTGAAATCATCAACTCACGGCCACTCTTTGCCGCCATGGGGCGAAGGCCTGGCATCCACGGCTTTGAAACAGGAGGACAGACGTGTCTTCGTTCCGGTGAAGTCGGCTGAGCAGCAGGCGGCGGCGATGGTCCTGTCGGTGCGCGAGTTGCTGGTGAAGCAGCATACGCAACTGGTCAACGCGGTGCGTGGCCATGCCGCGGAGTTCGGCGTGATCGCGGCCAAGGGAACCGGGCACGTGGAGCCGCTGTTGGCGCGCATTGCCGACGACCCGGCGGTGCCTGAGCCGGCCGGCGCGATGTTCGCCGAGCTGGGCGGACGGATCGCCGAGTTGAGCGTGCGGCTGACAGCGCTCGACCGCGACCTGGCCCGGCTGCACAGGAGCAGCCCGGTGAGCCAGTTGCTGGCGGAGATACCAGGCGTCGGCCCGATCACCGCGCTGAGCTTCGCCCTCACGGTGGATGTCTCGCAGTTCCGCTCGGGGCGTCATCTCGCCGCCTGGCTCGGCCTGACCCCGAAGCAGAAGTCGACGGCGGGCACGCCGCGGCTGGGCGGGATCTCGCGCCAGAGCAACGAACGGCTGCGACAGTGATGCCGACCTTTGTCGGTCTGACGCGAGGAGGCGGCACCCGACAGTGTACCCTTTGCCCCCTCGCCCGCCGCGCGCTATCTGTAACGCGCACCGCGCGAGGTATTGCATGGCAGAGGACAAGGAGCAGCAACCGGAGAGCCTGCTCCCGTATGATGACTGGGTGGAGGCCGCGATGCGCCAGGTGGTGGCGCGAGCTCTGGCCCACGCTGTCGCCAACGGTCTGCCGGGGGAACACCATTTCTATGTGACCTTCCGCACCGACTACCCAGGTGTGGTGATCCCGCAGCGACTGCGCGCGCAGTACCCGCAGGAGATGACGATCGTCCTCCAGCACCAGTTCTGGGATCTGAAGATGGACGATGCGGCCGGACTGTTCAGTGTCGGCCTGTCGTTCGGCGGTGTACCGGCGGCGCTGGTGATCCCGCTCGATTCAGTGACCGGTTTCGCAGATCCGTACGTGCGGTTTGCCCTGCGGTTCAGGCCAATCCCCGCAGTCGATGCCGGTGAGGAGCCAGAAGCCGAGCCGGCCAGAGTGGAGGGACCGGCCGAGGCGCCGCAGGTGGTGAGCCTCGATGCATTCCGCCGCCGCCCACCAAAGGAATAGTCGCCGCAGTGTGGGGAGATGTCAGCGTCGTCTAGCCGGAGAAAGCCTGAGATGAATGCACCGATGCCGAGACCGTCCGGCTTCCTCTATTCGCCGATGTTTCCGCTTGGCCCGGACCGCACGGCGTGGAAACAATTGCCAATTGACGGCGTGCGCACCGCGACCTGCGATGGCCAGACGGTGCTGCGCGTCACGCCCGACGCCCTGAGCGAACTCGCGTTTCAGGCATTCCGCGACGTGTCGCATCTGCTGCGGCCGGGACACCTGGCGTCGTTGCGGGCCATTCTCGAAGATCCTGAGGCGAGCGCGAACGACCGGTTCGTGGCACTCGACCTGTTGAAGAACGCCAACATCGCGGCCGGCGGCGTGCTGCCGATGTGCCAGGACACCGGCACAGCGATTGTGTTCGGCAAGAAGGGCCAGCGCGTCTGGGTGGATGGCGACGAGGAAGAGGCGCTGAGCTGGGGCGTGCATCGCACCTACACCGAGTCCAATCTGCGTTATTCGCAGATGGCGCCGCTGTCGATGTTCGAGGAGGTGAACACCGGCAACAATCTGCCAGTGCAGTTCGATATCATGGCCGCACCCGGCGCGGCGCATGCCGAGGAATTCCACCTGATGTTTGTCGCCAAGGGTGGCGGCAGCGCGAACAAGTCGTTTCTGTTCCAGGAGACGCGAGCGATCCTTTCGCCGGAGCGGCTGTTGAAATTCCTCGACAGCAAGATGCGTTCGCTTGGGACATCGGCATGTCCGCCGTATCATCTGGCTATCGTCATTGGTGGTACCAGCGCCGAGATGACGCTGAAGACGGTGAAGCTCGCCTCGACACGCTGGCTCGACACATTGCCGACGGTCGGCAGCAAGGCGGGGCACGCGATCCGCGATCTTGAAATGGAAAAGCAGGTGCTGGAGCTGTCGCGCACGCTTGGCATCGGCGCGCAATTCGGCGGCAAATACTTCTGTCATGACGTGAGGGTGATCCGCCTCCCGCGGCATGGCGCATCGCTGCCGGTGGGCATTGGTGTTTCGTGCAGCGCCGATCGGCAGGTCCTGGCGAAGATCACGCCCGAGGGCGTGTTCCTCGAGCAGCTGGAGACGGACCCCGCGAAATACCTGCCTGAGACGACGGACGAACACCTCGGTGATGATGCGGTCGCCGTGGACCTGAACCGGCCGATGGCAGAGATCAGGCGCCAGCTTTCGGCCCATCCGGTGAAGACTCGGCTGATGCTGACCGGCACAATGGTGGTCGCGCGCGACATCGCGCACGCCAAGTTGCAGGAGCGGCTGGATAGAGGCGAGGGCCTGCCTGACTACATCAGAAACCACCCGGTGTATTACGCCGGGCCCGCCAAGACACCGACCGGATATGCCACCGGCAGCTTTGGCCCTACAACGGCCGGCCGGATGGACAGCTATGTCGCGGCGTTCCAGGCCGCCGGTGGTTCGCTGGTGATGCTGGCGAAGGGCAATCGCTCGAAGGCGGTGCGCGATGCGTGCAAGGCGAATGGCGGGTTCTATCTCGGCAGTGTCGGTGGTCCCGCTGCACGTCTCGCACAGGACTGCATCCGCAAGGTCGAGGTGCTGGAATACCCCGAACTCGGCATGGAAGCGGTATGGCGCATCCAGGTGGAGAACTTCCCGGCGTTCATCGTGATCGATGACAAGGGCAACGACTTCTATGATGGGCTCGAATGATGCAGTTCACCGTCGACCGCATTGACCACATCGTGCTGAACGTGAAGGACGTGGAGATCACCGTCGCCTGGTACATGCGCGTACTCGGCATGGAGCGGGAGGATTTCGGCCCGCGCAACCGCACCGCGCTGAAGTTCGGCGGCCAGAAGATCAACGTTCGCCCGAGCGGCACCGATCAGGGAAGCTGGGTCACTGGACCGAACGACGCACCAGGCGCCGGCGACCTCTGCTTCATTACCGCCGCGCCGCCAGACGAGGTGGTCAGCCATCTGCACGACTGCGGCGTGGCGATCTATGCCGGCCCTGCGGAGCGGGCTGGCGCGCTCGGCCCGATCTGCTCGGTATATTGCCGCGATCCGGACGGCAACCTGGTTGAGATCTCCTCCTATCTGGCAAGCTGATGGATGTTGCCCTGAGAGGCCGTATCGGGCTTGCCGCCTTCGCTTGTTTTCTTGCGTCGATCCCGCTCGCCAACTGGATGATCCTGCATGTCGGCACGGTGTGCGTGCCGCAAGGTGCGTGCCTGGTGCCGGTCGCGCCGGGACTGCTGGCGCCGTCGGGCGTGCTGACCGTCGGCGCGGCGCTGGTGCTGCGCGATGTGGTGCAGCGCTGCCTGGGCCTCACCTGGGGTCTGGCGGCGATCGCCATCGGCACCGTTCTGTCGGCATTGGTCGCGCCGGCGGCATTGGTCATCGCGTCGGGCTCGGCGTTCGCGCTGAGCGAGTTGGTCGACTTCGCTGTCTATACACCGCTGCAGCGGCGGCAGCTCACGCTGGCGGTGGTTGCTTCGTCCATCGTCGGATTGGTGGTGGATTCGGTGGTATTCCTGACGCTGGCCTTCGGCAGCCTGGAGTTCCTCGCCGGCCAGGTGGTGGGGAAGCTCTGGGCCGTGCTGGTCGCCATCCCGCTGATGCGGCTGCTCCGCCGGGTTGCACCGACGCCCGCCTGATG
Organism: uncultured Alphaproteobacteria bacterium; assembly: GCA_963776505.1. GTDB lineage: Bacteria > Pseudomonadota > Alphaproteobacteria > Acetobacterales > Acetobacteraceae > JAMXLO01. The sequence goes on along the minus strand of CAVZNH010000078.1, from coordinate 83,007 downwards.
CGGCTTGCCGATTTCGACTTCGATCTCCCGCCCGACCGGATCGCACAGCATCCCGCCCGTCCACGCGATGCCGCGCGTCTGCTGCATGTGGCGCACGATGGCTTCGCGGATCGCATGGTGCGCGATCTGCCGATGCTGCTGCGTCCGGGCGATGTGCTGGTGGCCAACGATACGCGGGTGATCCCGGCGCAGCTTACCGCGCGGCGTGGCGATGCGCGCATCGGCATCACGCTGGACCAGCCGCGAGCAAACGGCACCTGGCACGCGCTGGCGCGCAATGCGCGACGTCTGCACGTGGGCGATGAGCTGCGCTTCGATGGCAGGTAACGAACTGCGCGCCACGGTGGTGGAACGCGATGCGGACGGCGGCGTGGTGCTGGCGTTCAACCGGCATGACGACGAGTTCGTGGCGGCGCTGCGGCACGCCGGGGCTCTCGCCCTGCCGCCTTACATCGCGCGGCCTGCCGGACCTTTGCCCGAGGACAGCGATGATTACCAGACCATCTTCGCGCAGCACGACGGCGCGGTGGCGGCGCCGACGGCCGGACTGCATTTCACACCGGCGCTGCTCGAGGCGCTGGAGCGGCGTGGCGTGCAGCGGGTCACGGTGACGCTGCATGTCGGTGCCGGCACCTTTCTGCCGGTGCGCACCGACGACATCACGCAACACCACATGCATGCCGAACGCGGCGAGATCACGCCGCAAGCCGCAGCCGCGATCAATGCCGCTCAGCGCGTGGTCGCGGTGGGCACGACCAGCCTCCGCCTGCTGGAAAGCGCTGCGTCGGAGGATGGATGCGTCCAGCCGTTCAGCGGCGACACCACGCTGTTCATTGTGCCGGGCTACCGATTTCGCGCGGTCGATCTGCTGCTGACCAACTTCCACCTGCCGCGGTCGACGTTATTCATGCTGGTCTGCGCCTTTGCCGGCTGCGAGCGGATGCGCGCGGCGTACGCGCATGCGATCGAGGCTGGGTATCGGTTCTACTCCTATGGCGATGCGTGCCTGCTGGAGCCGGGCCGAATCCCACCCCCTGCCGCAAGGGGAGGGGGAGAATTGATGTAATGGCGTTCGCTCACTGTATCGCTGCCACAGATGGCAGCGCGCGGGCCGGCGTACTGACTACTGCGCATGGCGATGTTCCGACACCTGCCTTCATGCCGGTTGGCACCGCCGGCACGGTGAAGGCGATGACGCCGGACGCTGTGCGCACCACCGGCACCACCATCGTCCTGGGCAATACCTATCACCTGATGCTGCGGCCTGGCGCGGAGCGCATCGCCAGTCTCGGCGGTCTGCATCGCTTCATGGACTGGCCTGGACCGATCCTGACGGATTCCGGCGGCTTTCAGGTCATGTCGCTGGCAAAGCTGCGCAAGCTCGACACCGACGGCGTCACCTTCCAGTCGCATCTCGACGGTTCGACCCACCGTCTCACGCCGGCACGCTCGGTTGAGATCCAGCACCTGCTGGATGCCACCATCACCATGGTGCTCGACGAGTGCACGCCGTTTCCCGCCACGCCGGACGAAGCGCGTGCGTCCATGCAATTGTCAATGCGCTGGGCGGAGCGGTCGCGCGCCGCATTTCGGCCGCGCGACGGCTACGGCCTGTTCGGCATCGTGCAGGGCAGCGTCTATCCTGACCTCCGCGAAGCGTCCGCGCGCGCGCTGCTGCGGATTGGCTTCGATGGCTACGCGATCGGCGGACTGGCGATCGGCGAAGGCCAGGCCAGCCACCTTCGCCGTGCTCGACGCCACCGTGCCGCACCTGCCGGCAGACGCGCCGCGCTACCTGATGGGCGTTGGAACCCCGGACGACCTGATCGGCGCGGTACAGCGCGGCGTCGACATGTTCGATTGCGTTATTCCCACGCGCGCCGGCCGCACCGCGCGCGCCTACACCTCGGGCGGAGTGTTCAACCTGCGGAATGCGCGTTTCGCCGACGATGCCGCGCCGTTGGACCCGGCATGCGCCTGCCCCGCCTGCACGCGCCACAGCCGCGCTTATCTGCACCATCTGTTCAAGGCGGAAGAAATGCTCGGGCCAATGCTGCTCACGTGGCATAATGTGCAGTACTATCAGGACCTGATGCGCGGCCTGCGCACCGCCATCATCGAACGCCGGCTGGATGCCTTCGCCGCCGCCGTGCGTGCCGGGTGGGCGCACGAGGAACCGCCATGACCGACGAGAACTATGCCGGCCTGACGCAGCTCGGCCATCACGTCGAGCAACCGGCCAACCCTGATGCAGCCAGGCTGGAGCGCGTGGCGAACCCGGCGCGCGACAGGCACTATGTCGTGCGGTTCACCTGCCCGGAGTTCACCTCGCTCTGTCCGATCACCGGGCAGCCGGACTTCGCCCATATCGTCATCGACTACATCCCTCGCGACTGGATCGTGGAGAGCAAGTCGCTGAAGCTGTACCTCACGTCGTTCCGCAACCACGGCGCGTTCCACGAAGCGTGCACCATGGGGATCGCGGCACGGCTGATGTCGCTGCTCGATCCGGTGTGGCTGCGCATCGGCGGCTACTGGTATCCGCGCGGCGGCATCCCGATCGATGTATTCTGGCAGACCGGTGCGCCGCCGGAGGGCGCATGGATTCCGCCGCAGGAGGTCGCGCCCTATCGGGGGCGGGGTTGAATTCATCTCGCCCACTCGCTGATCCAAAGCCACTGATTCGCGATCGCGCCCTTGCGCTCGGTTTCGACGCGGTCGGCTTCTGTGGCGCCGAACTGGGCGGAGAGGCACGCGCACGACTGGCCGAATTTCTCGCTGCGGGACAGCACGGGGACATGGGCTGGCTCGCATCTCGATCGAACGCACGCAGCAATCCGCGCGACCTATGGCCTGACGCGCGCAGCGTGATCGCACTCGGCCTGTCGTACGCTCCGGATGACGATCCGCTCGCATCTCTCAGCGCTCGCCGATCGTGGCACCATCTCGGTCTATGCCCGCAACCGCGACTATCACGACGTGGTGAAAGGCATGCTGAAGCATCTCGCTCAGTTCATCGTCGCGCGCCTCGGCCCCGCGGTGAAAGTATTCGTCGATACTGCGCCGGTGATGGAGAAGCCGCTGGCAGAGCGCGCCGGGATCGGCTGGCAGGGCAAGCACACCAACCTCGTCTCACGCACCCATGGCTCGTGGCTGTTCCTTGGCGAGATCTACACCACGCTCGACATCACGCCCGACGAGCCTCATCGCGGACCGTTGCGGCAGCTGCACGCGCTGCCTCGACGTCTGCCCGACCAATGCATTCCCTGCGCCCTACCGGCTCGATGCGACGCGTTGCATCTCCTACCTCACCATCGAACATCATGGTCCCATCCCGCGCGAACTCCGCCCGCTGATGGGCAATCGTATCTACGGCTGCGATGATTGCCTTGCCGTGTGCCCGTGGAACCGCTTCGCCCGCATCACGCCGCACGACAAGCTGCGCGCCCGCGCCGAACTGACGGCGCCACGCCTCGCGGACCTCGCCGCTCTGGACGACAGCGGGTTTCCGCACCCTGTTCAGCGGGTCGCCCATCAAGCGCATCGGCCGCGACCGCTTCGTGCGCAACGTGCTGATCGCCATCGGCAACTCAGGCGACCTCGATTTGCGTCAGATCGCGGCGCGGTTGACCAACGACGCGAACCCCGTGGTCGCCGAGGCCGCGGCCTGGGCGTGCGAGCGACTGCAGAGCGGAGCCAGCGGGGCCCCGCCGACCGAACTCGCCTGCCGGCTGGTAATCACGTTGCGGTGACGGTCGCCAGCGCGCAGGGCCACCTGGAGCTCAATGTTTGCCGGCCCGATCCGCATCCAGAACCTGCTGCAATCTTGCCGAATCCTCACGGATTCAGCGGCAAGTTTCGCGTGTGACGCATGCTGGATCAGATCGGGACCGAATCGCGAGCGCATCGCCAGAACCTCGCCAGATCGCTCATGCTCGTGACCGCACTCAATCTCGCGAATCGGCTATGACTAGGCGGTAAGGATCGGCAAGCTCGCGCTTGCGGAGAACATCACGTTGAAGCAGGCGGCGGAACGACTCGGCTATGTCCGGCCGGAGGATTTCGATCGCTGGGTTGTGCCGGCGGCGATGACGGAGCCGGGTGCCACGCTGCCGGGAGGCGGCGGCTGAGTGGCCTGATCAAACGCAGCTTCTCTCTCGCCGGCCACCGCACCAGCGTGGCCCTGGAACAGGAATTCTGGGCGGCACTGATGCATATCGCGGCCGGCCGCCAGCAGACCCTGACAGCATTGGTGGCTGCGGCCGACGCAGAGCGTGGTGACGGCCGTCCGCTGGCGTCCGCGCTGAGGGTACTGGCGCTGCGTGAATTCTTCCCTGCGACATTAACACCTCTCTAAACCATAGGTTGCATTGTCTGCCCTCGATAACCACCAAGAGGGAAAATCCCATGCATGGAGCCAGTATCCAGGCATCCCGGACCGGCAAAGTGAGTGAGCTGATCCTGTCCGATCGCCTGATCGCCCTGGCCGAGGATGCGGACCGTGCCGGCTACACCACCACTGCCGAGCAACTGGTGACGCTGGCGTGCACCGTATTCGACGAGGCGGCGAAGAAGCCGCACTGACGCGGCGACTATCTGCTGGATGGTGGGCGCGACAGGGATTGAACCTGTGGCCCCTGCCATGTCAAGGCAGTGCTCTCCCGCTGAGCTACGCGCCCATCCGCAGAAAAAATACGCGTCTACCCTGCCACGGGCAAGCTTGGGTCGTGACAGCGCACGCTGCGCCGGCTTCTATATGGCCATGGACGTGCCAGTCGCCGCCTCGATCACTTCGCCTGACCCCGTCGTGGTGCTGCGGCCGGCACAACAGACAATTCCGGTGGTGTTTGCCTCGCCGCATTCGGGACGCAGTTATCCAGACGAATTGCTCGCCGCCTCCCGGCTGGATGGCCAGAGCCTGCGCCGCAGCGAAGACGGCTTCGTGGACGAGCTGTTTGCCGCGGCGCCGGAGCATGGCGCCCCGCTGCTCGCCGCCACCTTCCCGCGCGCCTGGTGCGACGCCAACCGCGAACCCTGGGAGCTCGATCCCGCGATGTTCGCCGACCGGCTGCCGTCCTGGGTCAACACCACCAGCGCCCGGGTCGGCGCCGGTCTCGGCACGATCGCCCGCGTTGTCGCCTCCGGCGAGACGATCTACCGCGACAAACTGTCATTCGCCGACGCCGAGCGGCGCATCCGCACCTGCTGGCAGCCGTTCCACGATGCTTTGGCCGAGCTGATCGCTGAGACCCGCGCCGATTTCGGGCATTGTCTGCTGATCGACTGCCACTCGATGCCGACGCACGGTCATGCGACCCGGTCCGGGTCGAGGGCGGCCGACTTCGTCCTCGGCGACGCCCATGGCACCGCCTGCTCGCCGCGCGTGGCTCGGATGGTCGAGGCGCTGCTGGTGGACCTGGGCTACAGCGTGCGACGCAATGACCCCTACGCCGGTGGCTATATCACCCGCCACTACGGCCGGCCGCGTGAGGGCATGCATGCGTTGCAGATCGAGATCGCGCGCGAGCTCTACATGGATGAGAGCCGAATCGAGCGGCTGCCCGGCTTCGTGGCAGTGCGGCACAGCGATCACCCGCCTGATCGCCGGCCTCGCGCAGACCGCGCGGCCTCCTGAGCGAGGCCGACCTGACCAGAAAAAAATGGCGACGCTTGTGGCGCCGCCAAGTTTAGGGAGGAAACGTCCAAGAAAGCAGACAGCGCGGTCAGGGACCGCATTGCTGCGATGCACAAACTAGGCGAGCGGTCATTCGCGTGCAAGCGATTTTTCGCAATGCACCATCACGGAACCGAGATCGCCAGGCGACTGGCAACGATCCGCTAAGGCTTGGCCGCTATCATCCCGCCCATGCGGTGGTTCTGCCTCGCAGTCGTGACGTTGCTGGCGGTCGGCGGGCCGGCCAAGGCCCAGACGATCCAGTCGATGTCCCCTCGCCGGTAACCCCAGGTCTGCTGTGCCGGTCGGCCGTTGCCGCAGCCGAACGGGGCAGCGGCATTCCGGCGCACCTGCTGGCCGCGATCAATCGCGTGGAGAGCGGGCGGCGTGATCCAGCCACCGGCGGCGTGCATCCCTGGCCGTGGACCGTGAATGCCGAGGGCGCAGGGCTCCTTCTATGACACCAAGGCCGAGGCAGTGGCGGCGGTGCGCGCGATGCAGGCGCGCGGCATCCACTCGATCGATGTCGGCTGCGGACAGATCAACCTGATGCACCATCCCGACGCCTTCGCGAGCCTGGAGCAGGCGTTCGACCCGCAGGCCAACGCCGCCTATGCGGCACGCTTCCTCAAGGAGCTGTTCGCGCAGACCGGCGACTGGAACAAGGCGGCGGCGATGTACCACTCGGCGACGCCGGAACTGGGCGCCGAATATCAGCAAAAGGTGCTGGCGGTCTGGCCGGAGGAGCAGCGTCTCGCCGGCCTGGTGGGCGCGACGCCGCTGGCCCAGGCCTGGAGCGCCACGATGACCGCGCCGGCGCCCGGCTTCACGCGCGTCTTGCGCGAGCAGCCGACGGGGATGGCGCCAGGACCACACATCATCATGCTGCCCAATGTCGGCGGTGTGACAGCGCCCGGCCGTGGACTGGACGCCTATCGGGCAATGCCGATCGGCCTCGCATTCCAGCCGCCGCCGCGACGCATTGGGGGATAGCCTCAGGCGGCAAACTCGGCGCGGATCAACGCGGAGTGTTCGCCGATCGCCGGCACCGGACCCAGCGCGCGCGGTCCATCACTGAACAGCACCGGCGGCGCGGCGAGCGAGACCGGACCGTTCGGCGTATCGACCGTCGCGCGACGCAATGCCGGATGATGCGAGAATGCCGCGACATCGTTGACGAAACCGTATGCCGTATTGGCGGCGCGCAGTTTCTCGGCTGCCTGTTCGCGCGACAGACTGCGCGAATGCGCTGGCGATATGCGCATCCACCATCGCGCGGTTAGCGACACGGACAACGTTGGTCTGGAAACCCTCGCGTTGCGGCAACTCCGGTTCGTCGAGGAACTTCGCGCAGAACTCCACCCACTCGCGTTCGTTCTGGATGGAGATCAGCACCAGCGCACCATCGGCGGTCGCGAATGCGCCATAGGGACAGATCGACGGATGCGCCAGGCCAAGCCGCTCCGGTGCGCGGCCGGTGCCCTCGTAGAACAGCAGCGGCACATTCATCCAATCGGCCATGCCGTCGAACAGGCTCACCTTGAGGCCCTTGCCCCGACCGGTGATGCCGCGCTCGATCAGCGCCTCCAGCACGCCGGCGTGTGCTGCCATGCCGCAGGCGATGTCGCAGGCGGAAACGCCGACGCGGCCAGGTCCAGCGGGATGGCCGGTGATCATCGCCAGACCGGATTCTGCCTGCACCAGCAGGTCGTAAGCCTTCATCGTGGCGTAGTCGCCGGTATCGCCGTAGCCAGAGATGTCCACGGTGATCAGCCGGGGATATCGCTCTCGCAGAGCTTCGGAGCCGAAGCCCGCGCGAGCCGCCGCACCCGGAGCGAGGTTCTGAATGAACACGTCCGCCCGCGCGAGGATGCGATGCAGCAGCGCCGCGTCATCTGGCTGCTTGATGTCGGCGACCAGGCTCTGCTTGCCGCGGTTGAGCCAGACGAAATAGCTGGACAGCCCTTTCGCCGCCTTGTCGTAGCCGCGTGCGAAGTCGCCCTCCGCCCGCTCGATCTTGATGACGCGCGCGCCGGCGTCGGCCAGGCGCGAGCTGCAATACGGCGCAGCCACGGCCTGTTCCAGCGAGACGACGAGCAGGCCGTCCAAAGGCATGTGCATGACGCCGACCTCTCCGCTTCGAGAGGCTATGCCGTTCCCATCTAGCTAACGTGCGGTCAAGTGGCGGAATGCGACCAGGTGTCTCGAACCGCAGCCGGCAAGCGACGTTCCCAGGGAATGAAGGTCCGGATCATGCAATTCGCCGCCGCCATTCTCACGGCGCTTGCCCTTGTGCCGGTCGGGGCTCACGTGCTCGAACTACCGAACAAGATTCATCTCGCGCAGGCACAGTATGTGGCGGTGCAGCAGATCTATCGTGGCTGGGCGCTGCTCGGCATCGTTCTGATTGCGGCTCTGCTGGCCAATCTCGGGTCGGCTATCGTTGTGCGCAGCCAGAGGACGCCGGTGCTGTTCGCTGCAGCTGCCACTGTGCTGCTCGGCGTCACGCTCGCGGTCTTCTTCATATGGACCTTTACGGTCAATCAGATGACCAACAATTGGACCGTGGCGCCTGATAATTGGGAGGCACTTCGCGCCAGGTGGGAGTATTCGCATGCGACAAATGCTGCGTTGACCTTCCTCGCGCTGTGCTCAGCCGTGGCTTCGGGATCGACGTGGCGAGGATCGCAGGCTTAGTAGCTCCGCGGCAGGTCGAGGACGTGCTCCGCGATGTAGGACAGGATCAGGTTGGTGCTGATCGGCGCCACCTGATACAGCCGCGTCTCGCGGTACTTGCGCTCGACATCGTATTCCTCGGCGAAACCGAAACCGCCATGCGTCTGCAGGCACGCCTCGGCCGCCGCCCAGGAGGCGTCCGCGCCGAGCAGCTTGGCCATGTTGGCCTCCTCGCCGGGCGTTTGGCCGGCCTCGAATTTTTGGCAGCCCTCGCGGATCATCAATTCGGCGGCACGCATCTGCGCGTAAGCGCGGGCGAGCGGGAACTGGATGCCCTGGTTCTGCCCGATCGGGCGGCCGAACACCTGCCGGTCGCGCGCGTAGTCGGTGGCTTTTTTCAGGAACCAGCGCGCGTCGCCGATGCACTCTGCCGAGATCAGCAGGCGCTCGGCATTCATGCCATCGAGTATGTAGCGGAAGCCGCGGCCCTCCTCGCCGATCAGGTTCTCGGCCGGTACGATCAAGTTGTCGAAGAAGATCTCGGTCGAGTTGTGATTCATCATGGTGCGCAGCGGTCGGATGGTCATGCCATGTCCGATGGAAGCGCGCATGTCGACGATGAAGGTCGAAAGACCGTCAGTTCGCCGCTTCGCCTGATCGCGCGGCGTCGTGCGCGCGAGCAGCAGCATCAGGTCCGAGTGCTCGGCGCGGCTTGTCCACACCTTCTGGCCGTTCACCACGTAATGGTCGCCTTCGCGCTTGGCGAAGGTGCGCAGCGAGGTGGTGTCGGTGCCGCTGGTCGGCTCGGTGACGCCGAACGCCTGCAGGCGCAGTTCACCGGTTGCGATCTTGGGCAGGTATTCCTGCTTCTGCTTCGGCGAACCGTGCCGCAGGATGGTGCCCATTATGTACATCTGCGCGTGGCAGGCGGCGCCGTTGCAGCCCTCGGCATGGATGGTCTCGAGGATTGCCGCAGCAGCCGACAGCGGCAGGCCGGCGCCACCGTACTCCTCGGGGATCAGTGCGGCGAGATAGCCGGCCTCGGTGAGCGCGTTGACGAACGCGGTTGGATAGGTGCGGTCGCGATCCAGGTTGCGCCAGTACTCGCCGGGAAAGCGGGCACAGAGTTTTGCCACTTCGGCGCGGATCTCGGCGTGCGGATCGGTGGGAAGGGGCTGGTCCATTACGGTCTCCCGAGGCTCGCCCTCGGTGCTTAGGCGCCTGGGTGCGGGCGTGCAAGCGAGCGGCCCGAGCATCTCGCTGGCCTCTTGTCAGGCGTGAGCTGCTCAAAGACGCGCGAGATCATAACGGCGTCGGCATTGGCTCCGGCGGACGCGGATCGGGCCGCGGCGGAAGTTCAATCGGAGGCTGCGGCGACGGATTGGGATCCGGACGCGGGTCTGGCAAAGCCTGCATGGCTATCTCCACGGTGTGTGCTCCCGAACGAGCGATGGATGCGTCTGGTTGCCGGCTCGCATTACGAACACTTCATCGGCCACCAAATTTCCGCCGCGATGCAGCCGCCAAGCCGACGCGCGGCGACCCCACAGTCTGCCCCACGGCAACAACCGGGAGGACCAAACCGTGCGCAAGACCCTGATCGCTCTAGCGGCCGCCACAGGCCTGATCGGCCTGGGAACAATCGGCGCATCGGCTGCACCGGTGGCTCCGGCACATCTGCCGGCGCAGGCGTCCGCTGTTCAGCAGGCCGACTGGTATTGCGGCCCGCGCTGTCAGGCCTCGCGCCACGAGCGCTGGGAGCGGCATGCGTGGCACGAGCACCACCGGCCCTATTACGGCTACAATGGCTATTACGGAAACCCCTATTACCGCCGCTGATTTCAGCCGGGCATGGCGCCTCTTCGCGGGACTTCGTTGGCGGAGTAGCCTGTGGAGAAATACCAACGAGGAAGCGCCATGCCCGCCATTATCAGCCGCCGCAGCCTGGTAAGCGCTGCGCTCGCCGTCACCGCCCTGCCGCGCCTCGGCCACGCCGCGGATCCTATCAAGATCGGCATGCCGCTCGCGCTGACCGGCCCGCTGGGCTCGGTTGGTCAGGAGATGAAGAACGGCGCCCAGCTCTGGGCCAAGGTGGAGAACGCCAAGGGCGGTCTGCTCGGCAGACCGATCGAGCTGTTCATCACCGATACCGCCGGCGATCCCGCGACCTGCGTGCGCAAGGCACAGGAACTGGTGGAGCGCGAGAACTGCCGTGTGTTCTTCGGCATGACGCTGTCATCCGAGGCGCTCGCCGTGGTGCCGAAACTCGCCGAGTGGAACGCGATCTTTGTCTCCTCCGACAATGGCGACGGCAGACTGACCGCCGCCTCGCTGGTGCCGAACTTCTTCCGCTCGAACATCTCCGGCCCAATGGGAACGCGCGCCGTGTCGCTCTATTTGCGCGACGCGCCGTTCAAGAACTTCTATGCGATCGGCATGGACTATGCCTGGGGCCGCAACAGCGTCGGCGTGTTCGAGGAGGAGGTGAAGAAGGCCGGCCGCACGCTGATCGGCACCGTGTTCTCGCCGACCGGCACAAAGGATTTCGCCACCTATATCAGCAAGATCCGCCAGTCCGGCGCCGATGCGCTCTACATGGTGCTGGCTGGCGACGACTATAACGCGTTCCTCACGCAGGCGAAGCAGTACCGCCTGTCGGACAAGGTGCAACTGCTCACCGAGGTCGTCGATCTGACATCGATCCGCGCGGTGGGCGATGCCGCGGTCGGGCTGATCGGCTCGACGCGCTACACCTACACGCTCGACAATCCGGCCAACAAGGAGTTCGTCGCACTCTGGCAGAAGGAATATGGCCAGGTGCCGGACAACAACGAAGGCGAGCAATGGCAGGCCTGCCAGATCCTCGCTGCCGGCATCACGAAGGCGGGCGGCATCGAGACCGACAAGCTGCGCGCGGCGCTCGAGACGGTGGCGATCGACAGCATCAAGGGCCACGTCGCGATCCGCGCGTGCGATCATCAGGCGATCCAGCAGGGCTACATCGTGAAGGTGGTGAAGCAGGAGGACCCGATGCCGGTGCCGCAGGTGATCGCCACCTACCCGGGCGACCGCACCGCGCCGGCTTGCAACAAGATGACGTATGATGATTGATGCGGCCGATCAACCACCAGGAGCAAGACACCGTGGCAACCATCCCGAAGACTCTGCACCCGCACATCAACACGCCTTTCCGGAGCACGTCTGCCTGGTCGGCACCGTTTTGCCGAACGGCTATGCGCAGATCACGCCGCGCGGCAGCACGATGGTGCTCGACGATGACCACATCGCGCTGTGGGAGCGCGGCAAAGGCTCGAGCAACGCGGCGCATGAAGGATGGCACCAAGCTCTCGGTGTATTTCCGCAAGCCGCAGCTGCGCGCAGACGGCGTGCTGCCGAAGGGCGGCATTGCAAGGTTCTATGGCACCGCCAGCGTGGTGAAGTCAGGCCCGCAATATGACGAAGTGTGGCGCAGGCTGGTGCAGCCTGAGAAGGACCGCGATCCGGACAAGAAGGGCTTCGCAGTGCTGATCAAGGTCGAGCGCGCCGAGGACCTGGATGGGATGCCGCTGACCTTGGAGTGAGGCGCAATTCGTCGAGGACCGGGCCCGTCATCGACGACTCCACCAGAATAGCTGCGTGCCTAGGTGTTCGCGGAGTGCGGCGCACCGTAGGCATGGGGTCGTGCGCCGCTCTAAGCCCGTGCAGAAACGTGGGACCTGTTCCGTCGCTTCAATTGCAGGTAAACCTCGGTCGCCGCGTGCGATGCCATTATTACCAGGAGCATTGAAGCAATCGTCGCGTAATAGGAGCTCTTGTTAAATCCCAGGATTGTGTCCGCTGCCCACATGATGAGCACCCACTGGACGAGGTAGATGACGTTGACGTTCTTGCTCCAGTAATAGATCACCTCGAACACGCGGTTCGCCCTGATGTGCTCGACGGCGAGATGGCAGGATGTCGAGCTCGACTGCGTCAGGTATCTGTGCAGCCCTGGCAGGTGAGAGCAGACCAAGGTTAACAATGGGCAGCACGCCACGAAGCAGGTTCAGTATGTAGCCGAGGAGGATCAGCCAAAGTCCTCTCTGGACGCCATATTTGAACTCGGAACTCGGTATGCCTGGTGTAATAAAACGATATCCCCATCAATGCCATGAACACCGGCGCGGCAGGAGGGCCGCCCAGGAAACCTACGATCTCGCCGAACAGGGAGTGCTCCACGTCCGGCGCGGCGTCACCGCTCAGGCCCCTTGCGAGGTCTATGGCGCGCAACCTTGTCTTGTCCTGTGACATAGCGAAACTCCCTGCCTGCATGTATCCACCGGTGGACCTAGCGGGCCGGCTCCGCCGCTTCAGCAGTTGACCATCGAAACGCCCAGGCCGGCGGTGCCCATCTCCTTGAAGGGTTGCGGCAGTGCGCCCTTCCGGTCTCGAGCATCGCTGCAATCACCCGGACCAGATCCTCCCAGTGCTGCGAAGCGATCTCGTTGGTCGCGATGAGGTAGGCGTTGTAGGCCTTGATCGCGCCGAAGGCGTTGCGCTCGATGCACGGGATCAGCACGAAGCCGCCGACCGGATCGCAGGACATGCCCAGGTGGTGTTCAAGCGCCATCGTCGCGGCAATCTCCGTCACCTCCAGCGGATGGCCGGTGGCGGTGATCATCGCCGCCGCCATCGCCGCCGCGACGCCGCTCTCGCCCTGGCACCCGACTTCGGCCCCTGCCACGCTGGCGTTGGCCTTGCACAGCGTGCCGACCAGTCCAGCCATCAGCAGCCCGCGGCGCATGGCGTCCTGCGACAGCTTGAGATCGTTCTTCATGATGAACGCCATCGCCGGCATGGTGCCCGCCGACCCCAGCGTTGGTGCTGTGACGGCGAGGCGGCCCGCTGCGTTGTGCTCGGAGACCGCGAGCGCGCAGGCACTCGATCGGCCCATGAAGCGCTCGCCGCCCTCGAGCTTGAGCGAGCGTTGGTAGATCTGCCTGGCCTTGCGATGAAACTCGAACGGACCTGGAAGCACGCCCTCTTCAGAAGGGGAACGAGTGCTGAACCTTGTCCCAGACGATGGTGGACGCGCCGATGCGAATACTCCGCCCGGCAACGGTCATCGTGTAGATCCGGCCGGTATCGCCGAGTTTCTCCATCAGGGCCGTGTTGCAGGTCTCGGGCTTCTCGCCCAGCGGGCCGGCGATGATGGCGTGGTCGGTGCGATGCCCCCTGCCGGTGGCACTGAGACTGCCGTAGAGGTGCGCCTCGATGGTGACGGCCCTGAGAGCCCGGCGAACCGGATGAACCCGCTCCGATCCATTATGCTGCGCCTCTCAAAAATGCTCGATGCGCATTGAGCGCGCTGTCGGCACACCTTCGCTTGCAAGGAGGGTAAGCGGCGTGAGTTGAGAATTCGCTTAGGTCATCTCGTCGCAGCGTCAGGGACGGGAACGGAACCCCGTCGCCACCACGTAAAGCTCACTGGATTCCTTGCGGCTTGCAGGAGGCTTGGCATGCCGCACCAGCGCGAACTGCTGCTTCAGCCGCTGAAGCATTGCCCGCTCGGCACCACCCTGGAAGACCTTGGCCACGAACCCGCCGCCCTCCGCGAGCACTTCCGCAGCGAAGTCAAGCGCCGCCTCGGCCAGTGCCATTATGCGCAGATGATCGGTGGCTGCATGCCCCGTTGTGTTAGGCGCCATGTCCGACAGCACGAGGTCCGCTTTGTCGCCCAGTTCGGCCACCAGTCTCTCGTGCATCCCGGGCTCGGAAAAATCCCCCTGAAGCAGCACCGCCCCGGCGACCGGATCGACCGGCAGCAGGTCCACCCCAACCACGCGCGCCGCGCCGCGCTGTATCGCCACCTGTGTCCAGCCGCCCGGCGCGGCGCCCAGGTCGATCACCTTCGCGGCACGGCGGATGAGCCTGAAGCGCTCATCAAGCTCCACCAGCTTGAATGCCGCGCGCGAGCGAAAGCCCTGCTGCTTCGCCGCAGCCACATAGGGATCGTTGAGTTGCCGCGTGAGCCAACGCTGCGAGGCGGCACTGCGCTTCTTCGACGCCCGCACCGTCACCGTCAGCCCGCGTGGAGCTGCCGTCTTGCGCTCCTTCACCCGCGCCCGCGCCTTCGGTCGGCGCGAATCATGCGCAGCAGCATGCCTTCACGCAGCCCGCGATCCGCCACGATCACCCGGGGCGCCGGCCACAGCCGCACCAGAGCGGCAAACACCGCGCAGCCCGGCAACACGAAGTCCACCCGATCCGGCCCGACACAGGGATGCGCCTCCAGCCCGTCGCGGCCGAGCGCCCGCAGGTTGGCCATCGCCGCATCGGCCTCATTGGCGCTCAGCACAGTGCCGTCGACCAGCAGCCGTCGGTAACGCGGCAGACCCAGGGCCACACCGGCCAGCGTCGTCACCGTGCCGCTGGTGCCCAGCAACTGCACGCCGCCCTCGCGGATCTCGCGGCCGATGCAATGCACCGCCTCGAATGCCTTCAGTCGGGCGCCGACGTCATCCACCATCGCTTCAAAGCCGCCAGAATCGAATCCTGCATGGCCGAAGCGCTCCGCCAATGTCACCACCCCGACGGGTAACGAGTCATACCCGATTAGCTCAGGCCTCCCATTCGGATCGATCCGCACCCAGGCGAGCTCAGTCGATCCACCACCGATATCGAACAGGAGCGCCCGCCGCCCCCAGCCGGCAAGCAGTGGCGCGCAGCTTTCGAGCGCCAGTTCCGCCTCCTCGCGCGAGGAGATCACGCCGATATCCAGACCTGTCTCGTGCTTCGCCCGGGCGAGGAACGCCGTGCCATTGGCCGCACGCCGGCACGCTTCGGTCGCGATCGCGCGCAGCTTGCGCACGGGCCGGCGCTCCAGCCGCGCCGCGCAGGCGCTCAGCGCGGAAATCGCCCGCTCCATCGCCGCGGGACTGAGCTGCCCCGTGCGGTGCAGACCCTCGCCCAGCCGCACGATCCGGCTGAAACTGTCGAGCACGCGGAATCCGTCGCCCGACGGCGCCGCAACCAACATGCGGCAATTGTTGGTGCCCAGGTCGAGCGCGGCAAACGCCGGACCGGCGAATCGCCGCGGCTCACTCGGAAGAGCGGTGCGGTCGACCGGGGACTGGACATTCCGCGGTTGCATCGCTGCATTGTCATCCGTGGCCGCCCAACCGGGCAAGCGCCGTCACGCGGGGTTGCTTGGATTTCATCTGGGCACGTACTGTCGGTTGTTCAGGAGAACGTTCATGGACGCAACGGTCGATACCGCAACCGCACCTCGCCTGTCGCGCAAGAAGATGCGCCGCGTCCTCGACCGCTATCGCGTGACCGACGGCAAAGGTTTCCGTCTCGTCAAGTTCGACCCTGCCGACACCGCGGATAACCTGCTGACAAAGCAGCAAGCGGAAATCATGCTGGCCGAGGACGTGCACCGTCTGGCCGCGTTGCAGGAGAAGCTGTACGCACAGGACGAATGGGCGGTGCTGTGCGTGCTGCAGGCGATGGACGCCGCCGGCAAAGACGGCACGATCAAGCACGTGATGTCGGGCGTGAACCCGCAGGGCGTGCAGGTGACCAGCTTCAAGGCGCCCGGACCCGAGGAACTGGCGCACGACTTCCTGTGGCGCGCCAATCGGGCGCTTCCGGCACGCGGCCACATCGGCATCTTCAACCGCAGCCACTACGAGGAAGTGCTCGTGGTCCGCGTGCATCCCGAATTGCTCGAGCGGCAGAATCTGCCGAAGGAACTGATGGGCAAGCGGCTGTGGGATCAACGACTGGAGGCGATCACAGGCTTCGAGCGCTATCTCACGCGCCAGGGCATGGTGGTGCTGAAGTTCTTCCTCAACGTGTCGAAGCAAGAGCAGAAGCGCCGCTTCCTGGAGCGTCTTGAGGAGCCGAACAAGCACTGGAAGTTCAGCGCGAGCGACCTGGCCGAGCGGGCCTTCTGGAACGAATACAGGGGCGCCTATCAGGAGGCCATCGCCGCCACAGCGACACCGCACGCGCCATGGTTCGTGGTGCCGGCCGACAACAAGTGGTTCTCGCGGCTGATCGTGGTGGCCGCGATGATCGAGGCCATTGAGTCACTCGACCTGAACCTCCCGCCGCTGACCGCGGAGCAGGAGGCCTCGCTTGAGGCGGCGCGGCACAAGCTGGAGAGCGAGCCGGACTAGGCCGCAGGAGGGCGCCAGTCCGCCGGCGTGTCGTGGTCCGGATGTTGGAATGTCGTGATGCGCGACAGGTCCTCGGGCGGGTCGCCCTCGCCGGTGGCCTGGGACGGCGTGGAGCCCAGCAGCGAGGCGCACCAGCCGAGCCGGCTTTCGGTCCCCATCACTATCGCGGGCGTGACGGCGGCGGGATCGTCCAGGCTGCCCAGGGTGACGTCTATATGGTCAGGCCGCTTCAGGTAGCGAAACGTCAGCGGCGTGCCGCAGAGCGAGCAGAAGCCACGATCCGCGGCAGACGAACTGGAAAACACGGCAGGCGTGCCGCGCGTCCAGGCGATGTCGGTGTCGCGCACCGCCGCCCAGGCAAAGAATGGTCCGCCGACCGCCTTCTGACACATGCGGCAATGACAGATACCGACGCGATCTGGCTTGGCGTACAGCGCATAGCGTACCGCGCCGCACTGGCAGCCACCCGTCAGCACCGGGTTGCGTTGTCCGCTCATTGGTTCACCCTCACGTTGGCAATGCCCTCATAGTTCCAATGATCGAGGAGACCGGATGATGCGCGCCGTCTGGTACGACCGGCAAGGACCGGCGAATGAAGTCCTGGTGTGCGGCGAACTACCCACGCCGGAGCCGGGCAGCTACGAAGTCCGCGTGAGGCTCGAAGCCGCGGGCGTGAACCCGTCCGACGCTGGTCGTCGCCGCGGGCCTGCACCGGCGATGGAGTATCCGCGTGTTGTCACGTGCAGCGATGGCGCCGGCGTGGTCGATCGCGTCGGATCGATGGTGTCGGAAAGTTGGGTCGGTCGACGCGTCTGGCTGTACAACGGTCAGCGGAACGGCCGATGGATGGGCACCGCGGCGGAGTTCATCGCGTTGAATGTCGATCTGGTGATGCCGCTGCCGGAGCACGTGTCGTTCGCCGAAGGCGCCACCCTCGGCATCCCAGGAATGACTGCGCATTATTGCGTATTCGCTGGCGGTTCGGTGCAGGGGCGCACACTGCTGGTGACCGGTGCGGCGGGTGCCGTCGGGCACTACGCAGTGCAGCTTGCCAAGTGGGCGGGTGCCACGGTGATTGCCACAGTCAGCTCCGAGGCAAAGGCCGAACGCGCCCGCGCCGGCGGCGCGGATCATGTGATCAACTATCGGACTGAGGATGTCGCGGCACGGGTGCGCGACATCACCGGCGGTGAAGGCGTCGATCACGTGGTGGATGTTGATTTCGGCGGCAACCTTGCGGCGATCCTGAGTTGCGTGCGTGCCAACGGGAGCATCGCGATCTATGCGTCTAACGGTGACCGCACACCACGCCTGCCTGTCGGCGAGTTGATGCAACGGAACATCTCGCTGTATCCGATGTCACTGCCCGGCACGCCGCACCCGGCACGCAAGCGCGCACAAAGCGACATGGCGAACTGGATCGCAAGCGGGCAGCGCATTCTGTCGGTCGCCGCGCAATTCCCACTGTATGAGGCCGCGGCAGCTCACGAGGCGGTGGAGCGCGGCGACAAGGTCGGCACGGTTGTGATCGACTGCGCGCGCTGAGCCGTCACGCTTCACGATCCGCTGAGCGACATTACCGATCGCGCGTCCCCCTTGATCGAGAGTCGGTCGTCCCAAGCTTCCGGCGACCATCGAGGTCGATGGGGCAGCACGCTGTTTTGCGTTCGCTGCACGAGCGGAATCTGAAGGGAGATACCCATGGCGAAGAGCAGCACTTCAGGCACGCCACGGCGCGACGGAACCTTGCAGAGTGGCGATGTATCCGATCAGGTCGTATCGCAGGTCGGCAAGGCGGTCGTTGAGATTGTGAAGCTGCGTCAATCCTTGGAAGAGAACATGGCGACAGTGCAGACTGAGGCGGAACGGCAGACTCTCGCTGGTCAGGTGGAGACTGCGGCAGTGCGCGTCATCGGTGATCAGGGTCTGACCGTGGCGGAATATAACGAGGTGATCGCTGGCGCGCAGGCGGATCCTGATCTGGAGGAGCGCGTCCTGGTCGCCTGTCGGGCCAGCTGATCCATCCATAACACAGGGGAAAATCAATGAAAGCGTCTCGAGTGGTTGTCGTGTCGGCAGCCCTGCTGACGGCGTCTGCTGCGCTTCCCGCAATAGCACAGCAGACGCCCGGAGCGACGTCGCAGCAGGGGCAGATGTCGGATGCCATGGTGCATAAGGTCGGCGTGGCACTGCGGCACGTGGCTGAAATCCGCCAGCAATATTCACAGCGTGCCCAGTCGATGGCGCCACAGCAGCAGGGGACACTGGACGATCAGGCGAAGAACGAAATGGTGAAGGCGATCAGCGATCAAGGATTGTCGGTGCAGCAATACCAGCAGGCGATCCAGATGGCGCAGGCCGATCCATCACTGAAGCAGCGCCTGTTGTCCGTCGCCCAGTCGGGCAAGTAAGCCGTCGGGCGACTAATCCGCGTCTTCCAGTCGTCCCATCTGCCGGCGGCCGATGGCAAGTTCCGTCACGATACCATGCAGGGTGCGCAGTTCCTGCTCGGTGACTTCGCCGCGCTGGAAGAAGTGACGAATGGTGCGCACCATGCCCGGACGCTTTGGCAGATTGCGCAGAAAACCGCACGCGTCGAGCTGATCGATCAGGTGAGTGAGAAAGTTCTCTAACTCAGCCTTGGTCGCTACATGCGTCTCGTTGGTCATCAGCTCACGCGGCGGAGTCGCCTCCGCGACAGTCCACCATTCGTAGGCCAGCACCATCACGGCCTGGGCCAGATTGAGCGACATGAACGCCGGGTTGAGCGGATAGCGCACCAGCGCATCGGCCTGGGCCATGTCGTCGTTGTCGAGCCCGGCGCGTTCCGGGCCGAACAGTATGCCAGCTCGTAGACTGCGTGCAGCGATTTCGTGGAGTTCAGTGGCGGCGCCGCGCGCGGTCAGCACCGGCTTGATGATGTGGCGGGGACGCGGACACGTGGCAAAGACATGATGCAGATCGGCGACTGCATCCGGCACCGATGTGAACACCGTCGCCGCGTCGAGAATGCGATCGGCGCCGGATGCATTGCGCCACGCCTTCTCCTGCGGCCAGCCGTCGCGTGGGGCGACCAGGCGCAGGTAGAACAGCCCGCCGTTCGCCATGGCGCGCGCGCAGGCACCGATGTTGTCGGCAAGCTGCGGCCGCACCAGGATGACGACAGGTGAGTTGGCAATCGGCGCAAGCTCCGCGCCGCCGTCGCGGCCGGTCATGAGTTTGCGCGCCGCCAGGTAGTGCCCTGTTGGCCGTCCTCGAACGTGATCCCCTTGGCCGCCCATTCGGCACGTATGGCATCGGCGCGTGTGAAGTCGCGTGCCTTGCGCGCGGCCAGCCTCTCAGCGATCGCCGCCTCGATGGCGACGACGTCATCTGTGCCGCCTCTGAACCAGTCCTGCGCTTCCCGCTGGAGCAGACCCATAACCTGCCCTGCCGCGCGCAAGCCGCAAGCTGCATCGAAATCGCCCGCCAAGGCGCGGTCGGCCAGCGCATGCATCGCTGACAGCGCGAGCGGCGTGTTCAGATCATCGCACAATGCCTCCATCACCGGTGCCGGCACATCGACACCCGGAATGTCCGGATAACGCTCCAGCGCACGATAGAAGCGATCGAGCTCGCGCTTCGCCTCTGCCAGTGCCGCATCGGAGAAATCCGGCGTCGAGCGGTAATGCGTGCGGATCAACGAAAGCCGCACCGCCTCGGCCGGCGCCATGGCCAGTACATCGCGAATGGTGAAGAAGTTCCCGGCACTCTTCGCCATCTTCTCGCCGTTCACGTTCAGCATACCGCTGTGTACCCAGTAGCGCGCGAAATGGCTGCCGGGAAATGCGCAGACGCTCTGGGCAACCTCGTTCTCGTGGTGCGGGAAGATCAGGTCTGTGCCGCCGCCATGGATATCGAAGGTCTCGCCGAGATAGCGCCAGGACATCGCACTGCACTCGATGTGCCAGCCCGGCCGGCCGCGACCCCATGGGCTTTCCCAACCAGGCAGATCGGGCGTGGACGGCTTCCATAACACGAAGTCACCCGGATCGCGCTTGTACGGCGCGACATCGATCCGCGCACCGGCCAGCAGCTCGTCGGGGCTGCGTCCGGACAGATGTCCATACGCCCGGTAACTCGCCACCGAGAACAGCACATGCCCCTCCGCCGCGTAGGCATGGCCGGCGGCAATCAGGCGTTCGATGATCTCGATCATCTCGGGGACGTGCTGCGTCGCGCGCGGCTCCTCATCTGGGGGCAGAACGCCGAGCGCCGCCATGTCGGCATGGAAGTCCGCCGCGGTCCGCGCGGTGATCGAAGTGATCGGCTCGCCGCTCTCCTTCGCACGCGCGTTGATCTTGTCGTCCACGTCGGTGATGTTGCGCACATAGGTCACGTGCGGATACAGCACGCGCAGCAGCCGCGCCAGCACGTCGAACACCACCATGGTGCGCGCGTTGCCGATATGCGCCAGATCGTACACAGTCATGCCACACACGTACATCCTCACACGCTGCGGCTCGAGCGGTTCGAAGCGCTCCTTGCGGCGGCTCAGGCTGTTGTGCAGAAAGAGCGCGTGCATGGGTTCCTTCTCCAGATAAGCGGTCTTCTCGGCCAAACCGGCGGGTGAATCAATGCTAGGCAGTGCACGTGCGCGCCTTCTCGCCGTGTTCGGCCCTGGCCTCGTGGTCATGCTGGCCGACAGCGATGTCGGATCCATCATCACCGCCGGCCAGTCGGGCGTGCAATGGGGCTACCGGCTCCTTGGCTTGCAGTTCCTGCTGATGCCGATCCTGTACATCGTGCAGGAACTCACCGTCCGTCTCGGCATCTTCACCGGCCGGGGCCACGGCGAACTGATCCGCGCGACGTTCGGACCGTTCTGGGCCTGGCTGTCCGTCGCCGGCCTCGCCATCGCCACGCTGGGGGCGCTGCTCACCGAATTCGCCGGCGTTGCGGGTGTTGGCGAACTGTATGGACTGCCGCGCATTGTTACGCTGCCGGTCGGCGCGATCGGGCTGCTCGCCGTGATGATCACTCGCTCGCATCGTACCGTGGAACGCGCGGCCATCGCGATCGGACTGTTCGAACTGGCATTCTTCTTCGTCGCCTGGGCTGCGCAGCCCAACATGCACGAGATGCTCAGCGGCAGTCTCGACATCGCCTATGGCGACAGGGACTACCTCTATCTGACCGCGGCCAATATTGGCTCAGTGGTGATGCCATGGATGCTGTTCTATCAGCAGTCAGCAATCGCCGACAAGAAACTTGCGGTGGAACATTACGCGATCGCACGATCCGACACGGCCATCGGCGCGGTGGTCACCCAGCTTGTGATGGCCGCGGTGCTGATCGCCTGCGCCGCCACCCTGGGTGGCAAGGGCGTCACACTGCATTCGGTCGGCGACATGAGTAAGGCGCTTACCCCCTATCTCGGCATTGGCCTGGGGCGGTTCGTGTTCAGTGCCGGCGTGCTCGGCGCCGGTATAGTGGCGGCAATCGTCTGTTCTCTCGGGTTCGCCTGGGGCCTCGGCGAGGTGACCGGCTACCGCCACACGCTCGAGCAGCATCCGCTACGCGTGCGATGGTTCTATGGCGGCTATCTGCTGATGGTCGCGAGCGCCACAATCATCGTGGCGCTATGGCCGAACCTGGTGGCGCTCAACATCGGCGTGCAGGTGATGAACGCATTGATGCTGCCGGCCGTGCTTGGGATGCTGGCTGCTCTGGCGATGAAGGCGTTACCGCCACCGCATCGACCGAGGGGACCGTATCTGTGGCTGGTGGTGGCGGTGTGCACGCTCACCGGTGGGACCGCGGTTTTGGGCGCCATTTTCGGGATCGGCCTGCTGGACTAGGCTCAACGGGCAGCGAACCTGGAGGCAATGCATGCGCAACGTGCCGTTCGAGATCAAGCCGATCGCCGGTGCGCTTGGCGCCGAGCTGCGCGGCGTCGATCTCGCAGCAGAGTTGCCGGACGCCATGATCGGTGCGATTCGCCAGGCGCTGCTCGATCACCTCGTGATCTTCTTCCGTGACCAGGATCTGCCGCCTGAACGCTTCCTGGCACTGGCGCGGCGTTTCGGCACGCCGATCGAATACCCATTCGTCAAGGGCATCGCAGGCTTTCCCGAAATCATCAACGTCGCCAAGCTGGAGCACGAGACGGTCAACTTCGGCGGCGTCTGGCATTCGGATACGACCTATCTGCAGGAGCCGCCGATGGCGACGCTGCTGGTCGCGCGGGAAGTGCCCGAGGCCGGCGGCGACACGCTGTTCGCCAACCAATACCTCGCCTACGAGACGCTGTCCGAGAAGCTGCGCGGACTATTGGCAGGCCTGCGTGGCGTGTCCAGTTCGGCCAAGGCCGACGCAAGCAGAACGCGCGAGGACCGCATCCGATCGGACGGCAGCGCAGAGGCGCGCAAGCTGCTGGAGGCCGAGCATCCGGCGGTGCGCACGCATCCGGAGACCGGACGCAAGGCGCTCTACGTCAATCGCGCTCACACGATTGGCATCGCCGGCATGACCGTGGAGGAAAGCGCACCGCTGCTGGAGTTCCTGTTCAGTCACCAGATCCGTCCGGAGTTCACCTGCCGCTTTCACTGGACGCCGGGCTCGCTGGCGATCTGGGACAATCGCTGTGCGCAGCACTACGCGGTGAACGACTACCACGGGCAGCGCCGCGTCATGCAGCGCATCACACTCGCCGGCGACCGGCCGCGATGAAGTGGCCACCGCAGCCTCGTGGGATGGGTTCGTGCGGGTTGCGGCCGCCATAATTCAACACGGAGAAGGGAAGGCGAGGGAGCCACCGAGGGCCACGGAGAAAGTAATCTATGCGCTTCGCGCGAAGCGCCCACCTTCCCTATCTCCGTGGCCCTCGCCTTAATTTCTCCGTGTCAAGAAGTCTTCCGCTGCGAGGTGTTGGCGTGGGGTATCGGGCACGATCCAGCCGCCGAGCCTAGATCTTATCGACCAGCAGCCCCTCTCGCCGGAAGCTCAGCCACCGTCCGTTGCCCACGATGATGTGGTCGTGTAGCGCGATCGACAACGCCGCCGCGGCCGCCCTGATCTGCTCGGTCATAGCAATGTCGTCGCGCGATGGCGTCGGATCGCCACTTGGGTGGTTGTGCACCAGGATCAGGGCGGTGGCGTGTAGCTCCAGCGCGCGCTTGGCGACCTCGCGCGGGTAGACAGGGGTATGGTTCACAGTCCCGCGCTGCTGCGCCTCGTCCGCCAGCAGCCGGTTGCGGCTATCGAGGAACAGCACGCGGAACTGCTCGATGCGTTCGCGCGACAGTTCAGCGCTGAGGTAGGCCGTCAGCCGATCCCAGTTGGTCAGCACCGGTTGTTCGATCACCTCGGCGCGCAGCAACCGCAGTGCCGCAGCCTGCACCGATTTCAGCGCCGCCGCGCCTGCCTCGCCCAGGCCTTCGACTGACAGCAGGTCAGGGACCGAGGCAGTGATCACCCGCGCGAAGCTGCCGAAGCGAGACAGCAGCGCGCGGGCGAGCGGCTTGGTGTCGCGGCGCGGCAGGGCGAACAGCATGATCTCCAGCATCTCGTGATCGGCCAGTGCGTCCGGCCCTGCGGTCAGCAGACGCTCGCGCAATCGCCCACGATGGCCGTCGACGCCGGCCGATCGCGCTGCCGTGCCCGGCAGCGTGACGTCGAACAGGTCGACCCCCTCGGTGTAGTGCGTGGTTGCCACGCCCCGAGAGTGACGGACTCAGCTTGAACCGAGGTTAATGCCCCGGCGGGGGATCGCAGGGCTCGGTGCCCATGTCGGCGGGAACCGACACCTCCAGAAGCTCGAACGTGTCCGAGGTGCCGGTCTCGTTGTGCGGCGTGTTACCTGGGATCATGATCGAATCGCCGGCGTTGACGCGCACCTTGCGGTCGGCGAACTCCAGGTCCACCCAGCCGCTCAGCATATACACCAACTGCGCCTGGCATTTGTGGACGTGCCAGCCGGTCGGCTTCGACATCCCCTGCTCGGCCGAAGTGACCTGGGCGCGCATGAAACCGTTGGTCCCGTCAGTCACGCCGAGGTCGCGGTACTTGAAGAAGGCACGGCGGCCAGCGACGTAGTTCGCATTCTCCTTGCTGGCCACGGCGACCTTCATGGTCGGCATGGTCATGGTCTGGTCGTTCATAGCGTTCCTCCTGGTATTCCGACACTCAGCCTAGATGGCCTTTCAGTGTGGGACCAGGGGCAGGCGTCAGTCCGTTCCGTAGGGCGGCTTGCTGAACCCGGCCGGGGACAGGGTGAAGATCTCGCAGCCCTTCTCCGTCACCCCGATCATATGCTCGAACTGCGCCGACAGACTGCGGTCGCGCGTCACCGCGGTCCAGCCGTCGTCCAGTATCTTCACCTCGGGCCGGCCGGCATTCACCATCGGTTCGATCGTGAAGAACATTCCGGGCCGCAGCACTGGCCCTTCGCCTGGACGGCCAAAATGCAGCACATTCGGTGGTTCGTGGAAGCGCCTCCCGATGCCGTGGCCGCAGAAGTCCCGCACCACACTGAAACGCTGGCCTTCCACATAGTTTTGGATCACGTGGCCGATGTCGCCTAGGGTCACACCAGGCTTGACCGCACGGACGCCGCGCATCATCGCCTCGTAGGTCACGTCCATCAGGTTGCGCGCCCGCGTCGAGGCCGAGCCGGCGACATACATGCGCGAGGAATCGCCGTGCCAACCATTCAGGATCACGGTGACGTCGATATTCAGGATGTCGCCGTTCTCCAGCTTCCGCTCACCCGGAATGCCATGGCACACGACATGATTGATCGAGGTGCAGATCGACTTCGGATAGCCGCGGTAATTGAGCGGCGCTGGCACAGCGTCGTGCTTGACGATGAACTCATGGCACAGCGTGTCGAGCGTGCCAGTGGCAACGCCCGGCCGGACGTGCTCGGTGATCATGTCCAGCGCCTCGGCCGCCAGACGGCCTGCGGCACGCATCCCGACGAAATCCTCCCGGGCATGGATGGTTATGCGTCGTGCGTCGGCTCCACCGTCCATCTGTGGCTTGCTCCAGGCTTCCCGCGGCACCACCGCGGCCTCGCTGAAACATGCGCAACCGGGGCGCGGCACGCAAGGCCGATCAGCGTGAGGACGCTGCGGCACTGCGGGTCGCTCAGGGCCGAGTTTGGCTCGGTCAGCTATCTCAACATGTCTGCGCTGATGGAGCACAAGTCGCCGTTATCGTCAGGGAGCAGCCACGCCCCAGCTTTGAAATTTCGCTGCGATGTCAGGGTTGATCCGTTTGGCGGCGTCAATGTCCCGCGCTCCATTGGCCGTGTTCTGCTGCCGCAGATAGGCCAGACCCCTGCCGTAGAGTGAACTGGCCGATGTGGGCCTTTGTGCGAGAGCGGCGTCGTAGTCGGCAATAGCCTGCTCCGGACGACCGAGCTTGAGGTAGACGAAGCCGCGGCTGTCGAGAGTGACCGGCGCGTTGGGCCGCAACCTCAACGACTCGTCGCAGTCGGCCAAGGCCTCAGGCAACGCCCCGCTGAGCGCGCGTGTCCAACAACGATCGTTGAACGCGGTGGGAGAGCTGGGATCGATCCGGATGGCCTGATCGAGATCGCCGATCGCACTGCTGTATTGACCGATCGCGGCATACGCGTCCCCGCGATTGATGAAGGCCAGCACGATCTCTGGATTGAGCCGGATGGCCTGGTCGAAATCAGCGATCGCGCGGTCGTATTCGGCCTTCCTGGAGTAGGCGTAACCCCGATTGTTCAAGGCGACCGCCTGCTCCTCCAGCGAGCCGGTACCTGATTGGATGACCGCCGTACAGCCGCCGATGGCGCGGTCTGGATCGCTTACGTCCTCGCACCAGCCCCGTTGCTGCTCGAGGGTTTGGGCGCGCGCCATGCTGGCGAGGGCGAGCATGGCGGCAAGTGCTACCAGGGGCACCCAACGCAATGTTCCCTCCTGCTTTCCCACTACGACGATCGTAGACCACTGGCGCGTGCCTAGCACCCAGGGAACGCCGCGCGCATCACCGGTGGCCCAAACGGCCAGGATGGGGCTATCTATTCACTGACAACTGATTGCAATTCTGGGTGCCCATGATCATCGACATGCACACTCACGCCGGTCGGCCCAATCGGATCGGGCCGGTCGATCTCGGCGTCCTGGCGACCATGGCGCCCGGTGGGGTGGCCGCCGCCGTGGTCTCAGCCATAGCCGACCTGCCGATGATCCGGCGCCATCCGACGACAAAACGGCTGGAAAAGGTGCGCGATCCGGAGCCCGGTGAATGCCTGGCCTGCGTCGACCAGTACCTCGGCACATTCGAGGCCACCGGCATGCGTGTCGCCCGGGAGCCGCAGGACATCCGCAGCGGCGACCCGTCGTTGGTCCTCGCCGTGGAAGGCTGCGATTTCCTGGAGGGCGATCTGGATCGGCTGGACGCCCTCGAGGCCCGCGGCGTGCGCTCGGTCCAACTCACCCACTACCTTGTCAACGAGACAGGCGACATCCAGACTGCCCCACCGGTGCATGGCGGCCTGACGCCGTTCGGCGCCGAAGCGGTCCGCCGAATGAACCACCTCGGCATCATCGTCGATGTGGCGCATTGCTCGGAGGCGACGGTGGCCGGCGTGGTCAAAGCCGCAACCAGGCCGATCCTGTGCACGCATGCCAACCTGAAGGAACCGGACCATCCGGATGGCGATCATCCACGCTACATCAGTCCTGAGTACGCGCGGATGGTTGCTGAGACCGATGGTGTGATCGGTGCCTGGATCGCCGTGCTGTGGCAGGAGAAGCTGCCCGGCTTGATCCGCCACCTGTGCCGGTTGATCGACGCGGTGGGCGTCGACCACGTCGGCATCGGCACTGATCTGCCGGCCGGTGCGGCAAAGGCCGAGATGCCCGACTTCACGCGACACGCCGAAATCGTCACGGCCTTGCGGGATCAGGGCATGTCCGAGACGGAGGTGGCAAAGATCTGTTCCGGGAACTGGCTGCGCGTATTCAACGCGGTGCGCGGCTGATGGACCGCGACACGCAAAAGCGCGAGGCAGCGGAGGCTGCCGCCGCCCTGGTGCAGGATGGCATGCTGGTCGGGCTGGGCACCGGTTCCACGGCTCGCTTCGCCATCGACGCTCTGATCCGCCGTGTGCGTGCAGGGTTGCGCATCCGGGCGATCCCCACGTCCGAACGCAGCGCGGCGCAGGCACGCGAGGGCGGCATTCCGCTCACCAGCTTCGCCGAACATCGACGGCTGGACCTGACGATCGACGGCGCTGATGAAATTGAAATCAGCTCGCTCAACCTGATCAAGGGGGCAGGGGGCGCTCTGCTGCGCGAGAAGATCGTAGCGGCAGCGAGCGAGCGACTCGTTATCGTCGCGGACGGCCGAAAGCTGGTGGAGCGGCTTGGGGCGACCGTACCGGTCCCGGTTGAAGTCGTGCCGTTCGGGTGGGAGACGACTGCGGACCGACTGCGCCGTCTCGGCACCGACCCGCAGCCAAGACGCGACGCGGCGGGCCAATTGTTCTGCACCGACGGTGGCCACCGGATTCTCGATTGCAGAATTCGGCACGATTGCCGATCCCGCCGCCCTGGATCAGGCCATCGGCCAGATCGTCGGGGTGGTGGAAACCGGCCTGTTCGTCGGCATGGCCCGCCAGGCCCTGGTGGCAAGCGATCAGGGTGTCCGGGAGCTCTGGCGCCCTAGCTGAGCGGCGTCAGTTGCTGGCGAGCTGGTGCGGGTCGAGGCGCAGGACGACGCATGAGGCCCGATGGCGCGCCAGCGTCGCGCAGGCGCCCTGCGCCTCGGCGGACGTCAGGCCGGTGACCTGCGCACGCCAGAGGGTCCGGCCATGCAGACTGGCGGCCTCGACACGCGCCTCCCCATCATCTGCCGCACGGCGTGCATTCGATGCCGCTTCGCGTGCCGCCCTCTCGCTGCCGAAACTGCCTACCTGAATCGCGAAAGCGGCGGTTGCTGCGCGCACATGCGCCGCCGGACGGATGGACTGCACCGCCAGAGTCGCTGCGTGCGCGGTGCCGACCAGACTGGGCATCCTGCTACTCGCCAGCATCGTTCGGCGTTCTGGTGGCACATCCAACTGGTCGAAACCCTGATTGAGCAGTGCTGCCATGTGTGCGTCACGCTCGGGGTTGGAGCTGGCACCCAGCACGACACCGATGAGACGCACGCCGCTGTGCACCGCGCTGGTGACGAGATTGTGCCCGGACGCCTCGGTGTAACCGGTCTTCATGCCGTCCGCGCCAGGGTAGGACGCCAGCATCCGGTCGTGATTGAAGATGATGCGACGCTGGAAGGTGAAGCTGTGGGTGCTGAAATAGGGATAGAACCCTGGGAAGTCGGTCACCAGGTGCCGGGCCAGGAGTGCCAAGTCGCGAGCGGTGGTCCACTGGTCAGGATCTGGCAAGCCCGAGGCGTTGGTGAAGGTTGTGCGGTTCATGCCTAGCGCGCGGGCACGCAAGGTCATCATCTGGGCAAACCGATCCTCCGAGCCACCAAGCAGTTCGCCAAGCGCGGCTGCCGCATCATTGGCCGATTTGGTGACCAACCCGAGGATCGCCTCCTCCACCGTCAACCGCGTTCCCGGGACGAGGCCAAGCTTGGAGGGTTCCATTGCGGCGGCGCGCGGCGAAACCGGTACCAACTGCTCGGCGCTGATGCGGCGGTCGCGCAGCGCCTCGAACACCATGTACAGGGTCATCAGTTTGGCGAGGCTCGCCGGATGGCGCGGAGCGTCCGGATTCGCCTCCTCAAGGACATTACCCGTGGCCGCATCCACCACGATCGAGCTGTAACGGGCGGAGCCGATCTGCGCCGCGGCCTGCGTGGGAATCCCCGTTGCGACGGCGACGATGACGCACGCCAGAGCCGAAAGACGCGTCACAAACTTGCGTCCTGAGCGCTCCGTCGCAGCCATTCCTTGCCTACCTCCTGCGGTCGATTGCAACTCTAGGGGCCAGCCGTCGCGCCTGTCCAGTCGAAAATCCGCACGAAAAGAGAAAAAACAGAACGGGTTAGAGGCGAGTCCTTGCACAAGCGCGACGCCGATGAGCGGCAATTAAGACAACCCCAAGTAATCTTGTGCAGTGCACAAAAATCGCTTGATCCTAGCAGGGCGGCGGCATATATCCGGGTTGTGCTGCATTGCAGCAAAACGGTTCGGCAACCAACTCGAAGGTGCGGCAGCCTGGCGCGGGGGCCGTTCACCAGGAGGTTACGCGTATGGCAAACAGACCAAAGGTGATCGAAACGGCCGCCATCGAGGACCAGACGGCGGAAGTCAACAAGGGCTTTAAATCAACGGTGTCGGGGCTCAAGGACGGCATGACCCGGGCGACCGCCGGCTTCGAGAATACTCAGGAAAAGGTAAAGGAAGGTATGGAAAAGGCGATGAAGACGGCTGAGGACCTGATGGCGTTCAGCCAAGGCAACCTCGAAGCGATGGTGAAATCCGGCCAGATCTGGGCCTCCGGGATGCAGGATATCGGCAAGCAGATCGCTGCGACTGCGCAGGCCTCGTTCGACGAGACGATGTCCACGTTCAAGGCGCTCACGTCGGCGAAGTCACTGAAGGATGCGTTCGATCTGCAGGCAACCCTGGCACGGACGACGCTGGAAAAGACCCTGGCGGAGTCGGGCAAGCTGACCGACGCCTCCATGAAGCTGACCGAGCAGACGCTGGCGCCGCTGACGGCCCGGGTCACTTTGGCGATGGAGAAGTTCGCCAAGGCCGGCTGAGCGGCCGGAAGCTATCGATCGGGCTCGCTTTCGGTACTGGATCGGACGGCCTATCGGCCTTCCCCGTGCGGGCTAGCCCGATAGATCGATCAGAAAAGACCCTGGCCACTCGCCAGGGTTTTTTTGTGTTGTGATACGTGCGCTTAATCTTTGCTGGTCAATGCTCTTTTAACCCACCACTGGCTTCCGATATGGTTCGTGCCTCGGCAGGCGGTGGAGTGGACTCCACGACTTGTGGAACAGACAGGCTCGTCCGGACTTGGCGGGGTGTCGGGGTAGATGGGCGTGGAAGCACGATGAGCGACAGGCGCGGCGGGAACAGCAACACGGAAGGCCCGAACACCGGGGTGGTGGTCCGAGCGCGGCCAAAGACGCGCAAACCGGCGATGTACAAGGTTCTGATGCTGAACGACGATTATACCCCAATGGAGTTCGTCGTGCATGTCCTGGAACGGTTTTTTCAGAAGACGCGCGAGGAGGCCACCAGAATCATGCTGCACGTCCACCGCCGCGGCGTCGGCGTGTGCGGTGTCTACACTTATGAGGTGGCCGAGACCAAAGTGACGCAGGTCATGGATTTGGCGCGGCAAAACCAGCATCCTCTGCAATGCACGATCGAGAAGGAATGATTGCGGGGTTCGGAGAGGTAGCTACCAGATGAAGGCGAAGACGGTACGGACTTTGCCTTAGTTGACTGCCGGTTGGGTCGCCGGAGATGATCGGTCCAGCTCACTGACTTCAGCGCGTAGGAGCGTCGACGACCATGCTTTCACGAAACCTCGAACAGACGCTGCATCGCGCTCTGTCGCTCGCCAGCGAGCGTCATCACGAATACGCGACGCTGGAGCACCTGCTATTGGGCCTGGCGGACGATACGGACGCGGCAACGGTTTTGCGCGCGTGTGGCGTCGATCTCGATAAGCTCCGCAACGATCTGTCGGAGTTCCTCGACAAGGACCTTGCCGGCCTGGCAACCGACCGGGCGGGTGATCCGAAGCCAACGGCCGGCTTCCAGCGTGTCGTGCAGCGCGCCGCGATCCATGTGCAATCGTCCGGTCGTGACGAGGTGACCGGCGCGAACGTGCTGGTGGCGCTGTTCTCCGAGCGCGAGAGCCACGCGGTCTATTTTCTGCAGTTGCAGGACATGACGCGGCTCGACGCGGTCAACTTCATCAGCCACGGCATTGCCAAGGCACCTGGCCGGTCCGCGCAGCGCCCGGTGCAGGGGACGGGCAGCCAGCCGGAAGCGCATCAGGAGCAGGAGCGCGAGGAGAAGCCCAGCCGGCGTAACCAGGACGCGCTGTCGAATTACTGCGTGAACCTGAATAAAAAGGCGATGGCCGGGAAGATCGACCCGTTGATCGGTCGCGAGCCTGAAATCGAGCGGACAATCCAGATCCTGTGCCGGCGCACCAAGAACAATCCGCTGTATGTCGGCGATCCCGGCGTCGGCAAGACGGCGATCGCCGAAGGTCTGGCGAAGCGCATCGTGGAAGGTGACGTGCCCGAGGTGCTGGCCCGTTCCACCATCTACGCGCTCGACATGGGCGCGCTGCTCGCAGGCACGCGTTATCGCGGAGACTTTGAGGAGCGGCTGAAGGCAGTCGTATCCGAGCTGGAAAACCAGCAGGGCGCCATCCTGTTCATTGATGAGATTCACACCGTGATCGGGGCCGGCGCCACATCAGGTGGCGCGATGGACGCCTCAAACCTCCTGAAGCCAGCGTTGGCGTCGGGCAACCTGCGCTGTATAGGCTCCACGACGTACAAGGAATTCCGCAACTACTTCGAGAAGGACCGCGCGCTGGTCCGCCGCTTCCAGAAGATCGATGTCAACGAGCCGAACCTCGAAGACAGTGTCAAGATTCTGCGCGGCCTGAAGACCAACTACGAGCGCCACCACAAGGTGCGCTACACCGACGAAGCGATCCGCGCGGCGGTGGAGCTGTCAGCGAAATACATCAACGACCGTAAGCTGCCCGACAAGGCGATCGATGTGATCGACGAGGTCGGTGCCAGCCGCATGCTGCTGCCCGAGCACAAGCGGCGGAAGACCGTGACGCTGCGCGACGTCGAGGAGATCGTCGCCAAGATCGCCCGCATTCCGCCGAAGAGCGTGTCCGCCGACGACAAGGAGACGCTGCGCAACCTGGAGCGCGACCTCAAGTCGATGGTCTTCGGTCAGGACAGGGCGATCGAGGCTCTGTCGGCTGCGATCAAGCTGGCCCGCGCCGGCCTGCGCGAGCCGGAGAAGCCGATTGGCAACTACCTCTTCTGCGGCCCGACAGGTGTCGGCAAGACCGAGGTCGCGCGCCAGCTCGCCGCCACCATGGGCATCGAGCTGATCCGCTTCGACATGTCGGAGTACATGGAGCGGCACAGCGTTTCCCGCTTGATCGGCGCGCCGCCCGGCTATGTCGGCTTCGATCAGGGCGGCCTATTGACCGACGCGATCGATCAGCATCCGCATGCTGTGCTGCTGCTCGACGAGATCGAGAAGGCGCACCAGGACCTGTTCAACATTCTGCTGCAGGTGATGGACCACGGGAAGCTGACTGACCACAACGGCAAGACGGTCGATTTCCGCAACGTGGTCCTGATCATGACGACCAATGCCGGCGCGTCCGACATGGCGAAGGAGGCGATCGGATTCGGCCGCGACACCCGCGAGGGTGAGGACGAGGATGCGATCAAGCGCCTGTTCACTCCTGAGTTCCGCAACCGCCTGGATGCCACGATCGCATTCGCCGGCCTGACGCCGGAGATCGTCGGGCGGGTCGTCGAGAAGTTCGTGATGCAGCTTGAGGCGCAGCTTGCTGATCGGAACGTGACGATCGAGCTGTCCTCTGCGGCGAAGGAGTGGCTGGCGGAACGCGGCTACGACAAGCTGTACGGCGCGCGGCCGCTGGCTCGTGTGATCCAGGAGCACATCAAGAAGCCACTGGCCGAGGAATTGCTGTTCGGCAAGCTGGTGAAGGGCGGCTCGGTGAAGGTCACCTTGAAGGAAGGCAAGCTCGACTTCGAGATCATCGAGGCCGCGCTGCCCGCGCTGCCGAAGCCGGATGAGGACGGCGACGGCGGGGTCGATCGCGAGGAGATCGAAGCGTAGCTTACGCAGCGGCCGGGCTTGTCCCGGCCGTTGCTCGCGGTATCAATCCCGCCGATGAAAGATCTCGATCAACTGCTGCTGCGCCGCCGCGTCGAGCGGTTGCTTGCGCCGTGGCGTCAGTCCAACGGACCAGGCGTGACGCTCGGCGTGGTGCTTGGCCGCGATCTCGCGGTGCACGAGAGCGCCGGCATGGCGAGCATCGAGCTCGGCGTCCCAATCGGACCGCAGACGACATTCCGCATCGCGTCGGTCAGCAAGCAATTCACCTGCGCGGCGATCCTGCTGCTGGCGGCCGAAGGCCGGCTGTCGATCGACGATGATGTGCGGCGCTACATTCCCGCCTTACCCGATCTCGGCCACCGGATCACGCTTGCTCACCTGATGCACAACACCTCCGGCATCCGCGACATGCTGGAGATCATGCGACTCGGCGGGCTCGATCTGGGCCAGCCTTGCGAGCCGCAAGACCTGCTGGATGGCGTTTGTCGGCAACGCGGTCTGAACTTCATTCCGGGATCGCGCTATCTCTACAGCAACTCCAACTTCATGCTGCTCGGCCGCATTGTGGAGCAGGTCAGCGAGCAGGCGTTCCGCGATTTCCTCGACCGCCGTATCTTCGCTCCTCTCGGCATGAACGCGACGCGCCATGTCGAGCGCACGGCCGAAGTGGTGCCGAACCTGGCGACCGGATACTTCCCCGCGAGCCGTGTTGGTTGGGTACGGGCGCAGCATGATTTCCCGCTGCATGGCGAAGGCGGACTGGTTTCGTCTGTCGCCGATCTTGCACTGTGGCACGCCCACTTTACCTCGCCGCGTCTGGGCGGATCCGCACTGGCGAACGCGCTTGAGACGATGACGCCGTTCAACAACGGGAGGCCCAACACGTACGCGCGTGGTCTGCGGATCAAGCTGCATCGCGGCGTGAGTACGATCGGCCATGACGGATTATGGCCGGGCTACAAGACCAGCTTCGTGCGCATTCCGGATCTCAATGCCGCGGTGATCTGCATCAGCAACGATGCTACGTCTGACCCGCACGATCTGGCGTTTCAGGCCATCGATGCGATGATCGAAGGCAGGCCAGGCGTGCATGCCGTGCCACCGATGCCCGCGACGGATCGATTGCGCGGCCGGTATTTGAATCGCGACACCGGCGGGACGGTGGATGTGGAGATCGATGAGATTGGCCGGGTCACCGCGTGCACGCATGGTGTGGCTTTTACCACGATCCCCACTGTCGAGGGTGGCCTTGCCACCAGTCGTGGCTCCGCTGACTTCACCATGTGGTTGACCTCTCAAGACACACTTGGAAGTGGAGCGCGATGCGGGGATGCGCGAGCTACTGCATCGTATTTCGGGCAATGCCGCGCTGCCAGCCGATTTGCCCGGGCGCTACCACAATGCCGATATGGCGGCGACCTGGAACATCGGCACCGACGAGAACGGCATGCGCCTGCATGTCGCCGGACCCCTGCGGACAGCAGGCCCATGGGAGATCGAACCGATCGAGGGCGACTTCATCCGCATCGTCTCGCCAACGCCGCTGTTTCGTGCATGGCTGGATGGCCGCGTGCTGCGCGACACTGCGGGCAGAATCACCGGCCTGCACGTGGACGGCGGCCGCGTCCGAAACGTGCTGTTCGCCAAGGAGCCATCACGATGATGCGATACCTGCCGGTCCTCGCGCTGTTGCTGCTGCCGGTCACTGCCAGCGCCCAGGGGTTGTTGCCGACCCACCATATATCTGCGGAGCTTGCCAGCCAGGCCGTGGCGGAAGCCGTCGCGAGCTGTGCGAAGCAAGGTTATTTCGAGACCGCCGTGCTGGTTGATGCGGACGGGGTGCGCCAGGCCGTATTGCGCGGCGACCGCGCTGGCGCTCACACGCTCGACAGCGCCTACGACAAGGCCTACACGGCCGCGTCGTTCAAGACCGATACGAGCGCCCTGTTCGAGCGGTCGAAGACCGCGCCGGGTTTCGCCAATCTGTTCACTCAACTGCCGCACCTGATTCTGCTCGGCGGCGGTATCGTCATCAAGGTGGGCGATGAGGTGGTTGGCGCGATTGGCGCCGCGGGCGCTCCCGGCGCGAACCTCGACGATGGCTGCGCGCGCGCCGGGTTGGACAAGATCCGCGACCAGTTGAAGTAATCGACTTTCAGTTCAGTAAGACTTCGGCAGGTCGAGCACGCGCTCGGCCAGGTAGCTCAGGATGAGTTGCGGACTGACCGGCGCGATGCGCGGGATCAGCGACTCACGCAGATAACGCTCGACGTGGTACTCCTGCGCATAACCCATCCCGCCATGCGTCATCACCGCCTGCTCGCAGGCACGAAAGCCTGCCTCACCGGCGAGGTACTTCGCGGCATTGGCTTCGGCGCCGCAGGGCAGGCCCTGGTCGTACAGCGAGGCAGCCTTCATCACCATCAGGTTGGCCGCCTCCAGCTCGGCCCAGCATTTCGCCAGCGGATGCTGGACGCCCTGGTTCTGACCGATCGGCCGCCCGAACACCACGCGCTCGCGCGCATAGCGCGACGCGCGATCCAGCGCGACGCGGCCGATGCCGATCGCCTCCGCCGCGACCAGCACGCGTTCGGGGTTCAGGCCGTGCAGCAATGTGCGGAATCCCTCGCCTTCCTCGCCGATGCGGTCTTCCTCCGGGACCTCCATATCCTCGAAGAACACCATGTTCGAATCCACCGCGTGCCGCCCCATCTTGTGGATCAGCCGAACCTCGGCGTGGGCGCGGTCCAGCTTGGTGTAGAACAGTGTCAAGCCATGGCTGTGACGCTTCACCTGATCGAGCGACGTGGTGCGCGCCAGCAGCAGGACCTTGGTCGCGACCTGTGCCGTGGAGGTCCAGATCTTGGCGCCGTTGATGGTGTAGCGGTCGCCGCGGCGCTCGGCGCGCGTGGTGATCTGCGTGGTGTTGAGGCCGGCGTTGGGCTCGGTGACGCCGAAGCACGCCTTGTCGCGGCCGGCGACGATGGGCGGCAGCATGCGCCGCTTCTGCGCCTCGGTGCCGAACACCACCACCGGGTTGAGGCCAAAGATGTTCAGGTGGATGGCCGAGGCGCCCGACATGCAGGCACCCGATTCGGCGACCGCCTGCATCAGGAGCGTCGCCTCGGTGATGCCGAGACCGGCGCCCCCGTACTCCTCGGGCATGGCGATGCCGAGCCAATTGCCCTCCGCCATGGCGGCAAAGAAGGCATCCGGGAAGGTCGCGGTCCGGTCACGCTCCAGCCAGTAGGCGTCGTCAAAGCGGCCGCAGAGCTTCAGCACCTCGTCGCGGATCTGCTGCTGCTGGTCGGTCAGGGCGAAGTCCATAGGCGGGACCTTTCAGGGGCTGACTGGCTGGGCCATATATGTTCCATGTATAACAAAGCGCTGAACACCCCCACGGCTGCGCGGTAGGGAGGCGGCGGTGTCGAATAGCCTCTACGATCTTGATTTCTATGCCTGGGCCAACCAGCAGGCCTCACTGCTGCGCGCCGGTAGGCTGACGGAGGCAGATATCGAGCACATCGCGGAAGAGATCGAGAGCATGGGACGGAGCGAGAAGCGCGAACTGGTCAATCGTCTGACCGTGCTCTTCCTGCACCTGCTAAAGTGGCGCTTCCAACCGGGGCTGCGCAGCAACAGTTGGCGGCTCACAATTGAGGAGCAACGTTACCGCTTGGAGGATCATCTCAAGGACAATCCGAGTTTGAAAGCGCAACTTGGACAAGCTATGCGGGATGCCTACCGTCTAGCGTTGGTTGAGGCAGAACGCGAAACCGGCTTGGCACGCACGACCTTCCCGACCGAGTGCCCATATGTATACGACGAGGCGATGAGCCCAGATTTCTGGCCGGAGTGAGCATGTACAGTCAGGCACTAAACGCTCCCACAGGTCCGGCCGACACCAGCGAGGCTGGTGCCCAGTTCCAAGCGCGCATCGACGCGGAAGAGCGGATCGAGCCGAACGACTGGATGCCGGAGGCGTATCGCCGCACCCTCGTTCGCCAGATCAGCCAGCACGCGCATTCGGAAATCGTGGGCATGCTGCCGGAGGGCAACTGGATCACGCGCGCGCCCACATTGCGGCGCAAGGCCGCGCTGCTCGCCAAGGTGCAGGACGAGGGCGGACACGGGCTTTATCTCTATGCCGCGGCGGAAACACTGGGAGTGACGCGCGAAGAGCTGGTCGAGCAGCTGCTGACCGGCCGCGCCAAATACTCCTCGATCTTCAACTATCCGACGCTGACCTGGGCGGACATCGGCGCGATTGGCTGGCTGGTGGATGGGGCGGCGATCATGAACCAGATCCCGCTCTGCCGTTGCTCCTACGGTCCCTACGCGCGGGCGATGATCCGTATCTGCAAGGAGGAGTTGTTTCATCAGCGTCAGGGCTTCGAGATCATGACCACGCTTGCGCGCGGCTCGGCCGAGCAGCGGACGATGGCACAGGATGCGCTGAACCGTTGGTGGTGGCCGAGCCTGATGATGTTCGGGCCGCCTGATACGCAGTCGCAGCACTCGGATGCCTCCATGCGCTGGAAGATCAAACGCTTCACCAACGACTCGCTGAGGCAGAAATTCGTCGATGCGACCGTGCCGCAGGGACACTTTCTCGGGCTGACCTTCCCAGACGAGCAGCTTCGTTTGAATGAGGCGACCGGCCACTGGGAGTTCGGTCCGATCGACTGGGCCGAGTTTCGGCGTGTGCTCGCCGGAGACGGCCCATGCAACCGCGAACGTCTCGCCGCGCGACGCCGTGCGCACGAAGAAGGCGCGTGGGTACGCGAGGCAGCGTTGGCCTACGCGGCCAAGCACAGCACGCCGCAACATCGCGCAGCGGCCTGACGATGGTTGAGCAGGCCACGCCGCTGTGGGAGGTCTTCATCCGCGCCCGCACAGGGCTGGCACACCGGCATGTCGGATCCGTGCACGCAGCCGACGCGACTCTCGCATTGCAGGCGGCGCGCGACGTCTATACGCGACGCGGCGAGGGACTCTCCCTCTGGGTCGTGCCGTCGACAGCGATCACCGCCTCGGATCCCTCGGACAAGGACATGCTGTTCGAGCCGACCGGCTCGAAGATCTACCGTCACCCCACGTTTTACGAAGTGCCCGACGAAGTGGACAACATGTAGGCCACGGCTTGTACGATTAAGCCGGACCTCGACCAACAGGGATGAAACGCAATGAATGCCCCCGTCAACATCGATCCGCGCGAAGACGCCTGGTCGCTCCCACTCGACAAGATCGATGTCAGCCAGCCGCGGCTTTATCAGGACGACATCTGGCAACCGTATTTCGAGCGCCTGCGCCAGGAAGACCCGGTGCACTGGTGCGAGAACGGCATGTACGGCTCGTACTGGTCGGTGACCAGGTACCACGACATCATGCAGGTCGACACGAACCAGAAGGTCTACTCTTCCGATGCCATGATGGGTGGCATCGTGTTGCGCGACACACCGATGGACTTCCGGCGACCCAGCTTCATCTCTATGGATCAGCCGAAGCACGACGAGCAGCGCAAGGTCGTGTCGCCTGTGGTTGCGCCCGGCAACCTCCAGCGCCTTTCCAGCACCATCCGCGAGCGCACGCAGCGCGTGCTCGACGAGTTGCCGCGCGGCGAAGTATTCGACTGGGTGGATCGCGTGTCGATCGAGCTGACCACGCAGATGCTCGCCACGCTGTTCGACTTCCCGTTCGAGGAGCGGCGCAAGCTCACCTACTGGTCGAATGTCGCGACGGTGAACACGCGCGCCGGCACCGAGATCGATTTAGATGAAAAGCGGGACACCGTGCTCCAGCAGGCAATGGAGTACTTCGTCGACCTTTGGCACGAGCGCGCGAAGCAGGAGCCAAGGCCCGATCTGATCTCCATGCTTGCTCACGGCGAGGCGACACGCGATCTCCCTTCGCGGCCGGCGGAATTCATGGGCAACATCCTCCTGCTGCTGGTCGGCGGCAACGACACCACACGGAACTCGATGTCGGGCGGTCTATGGGCGCTGCACAACAACCCGGAGCAGTATCGCAAGCTGGTCAACAATCCCGTGCTGGTTACCAGCATGGTGCCGGAGATCATCCGCTACCACACGCCGGTGATTCACATGCGGCGCACGGCGCTGGAGGACGCAGAGCTTGGCGGCAAGCACATCCGCAAGGGCGATAAGCTGGCCATGTGGTACATCTCCGGCAATCGCGACGATGCGGCAATCGAGAACGCCAATGATTTCCTTATCGACCGTGCGCGGCCACGTCAGCATCTGTCGTTCGGCTTCGGCATCCACCGCTGCGTCGGCAACCGCCTGGCGGAATTGCAATTGACGATCCTGTGGGAGGAGATCCTGCAACGGTTCCCGATGATCGAGGTGCTGGAGCCGCCGACCCGCGCCTATTCCAACATACTGCGCAGCATTTCCACGATGCCGGTGCGCATCCCCGTCCACTGAGGTCGTGGCACAAACGACCTCAATCGCTGTCGAGGAGACGCCCGTCGTCCATCAGCTGCTTTGCCTGGCGGACGATGCGCTGATCCTGGGACACCGTCTGTCGGAGTGGACCGGCCATGCGCCAATGCTCGAGGAAGAACTGGCGCTGGCCAACATTGCGCTCGATCTGATCGGCCAGGCGCGTTCGCTCTACAGCTACGCCGGCACGCTGACCGGCCACACCGAGGACCAGCTTGCCTATCTGCGTGATGCCCCGGCGTGGCGGAACTGCCTGATGATGGAACTGCCAAACGGCGACTTCGCGTTCAGCATCGCGCGCCTGGTGCTGGTATCGGCTTTCACCGATCCGTTCTGGCGCGCCTCGATTGTGTCACCCGACAGCACGATCGCCGCCATCGCCGCGAAGGCGGAAAAGGAAACTGCCTATCACCTGCGGCACGCCGCGGAATGGTTGATCCGCCTCGGCGACGGCACAACGGAAAGTCATCGTCGGGCGCAGAACGCGCTGGATGATCTGTGGCCCTACACCGGCGAACTCTTCACCGACATGGCAGGCGACGCTGGCATTGTCGCGCCGCCAATGTCGCAACGCGACGCCTGGAACGCGAGCATTGACGGAATCCTCGCGCGCGCCACGCTGCAACGACCGCCGGATGGCTGGATGCAATCGGGTGGCCGCAGCGGACGACACACCGAACACCTCGGCCATTTGTTGGCGGAAATGCAATTCCTCCAGCGCAGCTATCCGGGCGCCACATGGTAAACGTTGCCACGCTGCGTGAACGCGCACTCGCCGCGCTGGAAACCGTCACCGATCCGGAGATCCCGGTGCTGACGATCAGCGACCTCGGCATACTGCGGGACGTGTCGGTGCACGATGACACGGTGCGGGTGACCATCACGCCCACCTACTCCGGCTGCCCGGCAATGAACATGATCACGCTGGACATCGAAACGGCGCTCGCACGTGCGGGCATCAAGGCGCGCGTGAACACTCGTCTATCGCCCGCATGGACGACTGACTGGCTGACCGATGCGGCGCGCAGCAAACTCGCCGCCTTCGGCATCGCGCCGCCCGAGCATACGGCGTCGCGCCGCGCGCTATTCGGTGAGGCGCATCCCGCTTGCCCGCATTGCGGCAGCGCCGATACGGAACTGATCAGCGAATTTGGCTCGACGGCGTGCAAGTCGCTCCATCGCTGCCGCGCGTGCCGGGAGCCGTTCGACGCGTTCAAGTGCCACTGAACAGCAGGGAGGGGCCGATGCCGCGACAGGAGATCATCACCGACAAAGCGCCGAAGCCTGGCGGACATTTCGCGCAGGCGATCGCCGTGGAAGCGACCGGGCGGCTGGTGTTCATCTCCGGCATGGTGGCCCAGCGCCCGGACGGCACAATCGCCGGCATTGGCGACATCGAGGCGCAGACCCGTCAGGTGTGCGAGAACGTCAAGGCAGCGGTGGAGGCCGCAGGTGGCACGCTTGCCAATGTCTGCCGAGTGGATGTCTATGTGCGCAACATGGAGAACCTCGCGCCGATCCATAAGGTGCGACGTGAGTTCTTTGCCTCGCCGCCGCCGGCCTCCACGCTGGTCGAGGTGAGCAAGTTCACCCATCCCGACTACCTGATCGAAATGAGTGCAATCGCGGTGGTGTGACGCTTCGGCAGCGACCGTAGCAACGCGTGTGGCTGCATGGCGTTCGGCGATGCATATCGGATAACACCGATGGAGGCACGCCAATGCCAGCATTGCTCGATCCACGCGAGAGGCATTTTTACATTCCAGGCAGCCATGCCGGACTGTCGCTGTTCCTGAGCCACCTGCCACCGCCGGACGGCATTTCGCCCAAGGGCGTCGCACTGTACGTGCATGGTGCGACGTTCCCATCCGCGCTATCGATCGCACACCGCTTCGATGGCCGCTCGTGGCGCGATGAGCTTTGCGCCGCGGGGTTTCATGTATGGGGCTTCGATTTCCACGGCTACGGTCATTCGGATCCGTACCCTGCCATGGCAGAACCGCCGGACGGCCGCGCACCGCTATGCACCGCAGAAGATGCAAGCCAGCAACTGGAAAAGG
Organism: uncultured Alphaproteobacteria bacterium; assembly: GCA_963776505.1. GTDB lineage: Bacteria > Pseudomonadota > Alphaproteobacteria > Acetobacterales > Acetobacteraceae > JAMXLO01. Next base: position 41,122 of record CAVZNH010000078.1, on the reverse strand, counting down.
TTGCGAGGTATATTTGTCAGCATCACGCGACAGATCGGATATCGTTGATCGCGCATTCGTGGGGCACGATCGTGAGCGGCCGCCTCGCCGCGCGCTGCCCAGATCTGATTGAACGGCTCGTCCTGTTCGGTGCCATCGCGCGCCGGGGAGGGAACTTGGTGCAGGACTACCCCGCATGGCGGCTGGTTTCGCTGCAGGATCAGTGGCAGCGGTTCACCGCGGAGGTGCCGGCCGGCGAAGCGCCCGTGCTGTCCCGCCGTTATTTCGGCGAGTGGGGCGAGGGTTACTTGGACAGCGACCCGGCCAGCAGGACGCGAGTTCCACCGAGCGTGAAGACACCGAGCGGGCCGTGGGCTGACATCGGTCGCGCCTGGGCAGGCGATCTCGCTTACGATCCGTCCCGTGTGCGCGCGCCGGTGGCGATCATCCGCGGCGAGTGGGACAGCATGTGCACGGACGAGGACGCGGCCTGGCTGTTCGATGCCCTCACCTCGTCACCGATCCGGCGCGATGTGAAGATCAGTCGTGGCACCCACCTGATGCATCTCGAGACAAGCCGCTATGCGCTGTATCGCGAAGCACAGAATTTTCTCGCCGGGGGCGATGAACCGGCAAACATGGATTGATACGGAGGACACGATGTTCGCAGTGATATTTGAAGTGCAGCCAAAGTCGGATCGCTGGGACCAGTATCTCGGTCTGGCAACGCAGCTTCGCCCGGAGCTCGAACGGATCGACGGTTTCATCGAGAACGTGCGCTACAGAAGCCATCGCACCGAGGGGCGCCTGCTGTCCCTCTCGATCTGGGCCGACGAGAAGGCGGTGATCCGTTGGCGCACCCATGCCATGCATCATGGGGTGCAGGAAAAAGGGCGCTTCGAGGTATTCGAGAATTACCACCTGCGGGTCGGGGAAATCACTGCCGACACGCAGCTTCCTTCCGGCCGAACGCTGAAGGAGCAGCGGTTCGACACGACCGATGTCGGAGCAGCGAAGGGCATCACGATCCTCGAGGGCAATGCACAGACGCTTCCCGAAGCCCAGCAAATGACGGCCCGCGATGGGGTCCATGATGCCGAGCTGTACGAAAGCATAAACGAGGCGGGAAGTCTGCTGCTGCTGATCTCTTGGCGAGATGGCGCGGCGGCAGACAACTGGGAGCCGCCCGCATCGGTCCGCCAGCGGCGTGTGCGCGTGATCCGCGATTATGGCCTCGCGGATCGGCGGGAGGCGCCACAGTTCTACCCCGACGTAGCGCGGCGCGGCGACCGCGGGTAGACTTGCTGCCGACCTGTTTGCCGAGGGAGACCGTCCATGAGCGTCCTGCGTGGCAACAACGGACCGCGCTATAAACACAACGCCGATGAGTTGATGCCGTACGAGACGATAACCGTAGACAAGCTGACGCCCATCATCGGCGCCGAGATCGGCGGCGTCGATCTCTCGCAACCCCTCGGCAACCAGACCTATGGCGAGATCCATCGAGCGCTGGCGGAGAACCTGGTGATCTTCTTTCGCGACCAGCACATCTCCGAGGAACAGCACCTCGATTTCGGCCGCAGCTTTGGACAACTGCATATCCACCCTGCGGCGCCGCACGCGCCGGGGCATCCCGAACTGATGATCGTGCATGCCGACAGGGACTCGCCGCGCGCCAACGGCGAGGGCTGGCACAGCGACGTGTCCTGTGATGTGGAGCCGCCGATGGGCAGTATCCTGTATATCCGCAAGTGCCCGCCGCGCGGTGGCGATACGTTATTCGCCTCGATGTACGCGGCCTATGAGGCATTGTCCGAGCGGATGAAGCGCTATCTGGAAGGCCTCACCGCGATCCATGACGGCGAGGACGCTTATCGCGGCACCTATGCCAACTATGGCGTCGTCGACAAGCCAACCTATCCGCGTGCCGAGCATCCGGTGATCCGCACGCATCCGGTGACAGGCAAGAAGGCGCTCTACGTCAATCGCGGCTTCACCAAGCGCATCGTCGGCATTCCACGCGATGAGAGCAATGCGATCCTGCACTACCTGTGGGATTTTGCCGAGGACCCGCTGTTCCAGTGCCGCTTCCGCTGGCGAGAGAACTCCATCGCGTTCTGGGACAATCGTTGCGCGCAGCATCGCGCGATGTGGGATTACTGGCCGCACACGCGCTCCGGTCATCGCGTCACAGTCGCTGGCGACAGGCCAGTATGATGGCGAACGCAGCCACCTCACCCCTGGGTGTCTATCTCGAACACCTGGAGAAGGGCGAACTGGGTTACCAATTCAGCCCTGATGCCAATGCCGCGGTGTTCTACCCGCGTGTGATCTGCCCGCTCACCGGCGGCGACAATCTGCAATGGCGCGTCAGCAAGGGCATGGGCACGGTGCACGCCACCACCGTGGTGTATCCGCAGAAGGGCGATCCATACAATGTCGCGCTGATCGACATCGATGAAGGCTTCCGCATGATGAGTTGCGTCGAGGACATCGCCCCGCTCGATGTGCACATCGGCATGCGCGTGAAGTTCCGCGTGCATGCGGCGGAGGGCGACGAACCGCCGTATCCGGTGTTTACGCCGACGGAGGCCACGCCATGAACGGCCTCACCCGTGGCAGCGCCGCCATCGTCGGTGCGGCGGAATCCGATATCGGCGCGGTCGCCGCCAACATGAGCCCGCTCGATCTGATGGCGCAGGGCATCCACCGTGCGCTCGCGGACTGTGGACTGAAGTTGCGCGACGTCGACGGCATCTTCTGCGCCGCCACGCAGGCACGCACGTCGGCGATGTCAATGTGTGAGTACCTTCGCCTGCCAGCGGCCTACACCGACTCCACCATCGTCGGCGGCTCGTCGTTCGAGGTGCACGTGGCACACGCACAAGCGGCACTCGCGGCCGGTCTGTGTTCTGTGGCGGTGATCGCCTATGGCAGCACGCAGCGTACCGTCGGTCGCCGCCAGGCCTCTGCGCGGGAATACAATCCCTATGAGACGCCGTTCAGGCCGTTTCTGCCTTCGACCGCATACGCGCTCGCTGCGTCGCGCCACATGCACGAGTTTGGCACCACGCGGGAACAGTTGGCCGAGGTGGCTGTGGCAGCCAGGGAATGGGCGCTGCTGAACCCGGTCGCATGGGAGAAGAAGCCCCTCACGATTGACGAGGTCTTGTCGGCGCGACCGATCAGCTATCCGTTCACGGTGCGTGACTGCTGCCTGATCACTGACGGTGGCGGCGCGATCGTTATGATGTCCGCGGACCGCGCGCGCAGTCTGGCGAAGCCTCCGGTCTATGTACTCGGCTGCGGCCAGGCAATTACGCACGCGTCGATTTCGTCGATGCCGGATCTTACTGTGACCGGCGCACGCGATTCAGGCGCCGCCGCCTATCGCATGGCGCGGTTGCGCGAGACGGACATCGACGTGCTGGCGCTGTATGACGCGTTCACCATCAACACGATCCTGTTCCTCGAGGACCTCGGCTTCTGCCCGAAGGGGGAAGGCGGGCGTTTCGTCAGCGGTGGACGCATTGGACCCAAAGGCAGCCTGCCGGTGAATACCAATGGTGGCGGTCTGTCCTATTGCCATCCCGGTATGTACGGTCTGTTCCTTCTGATCGAGGCAGTGCGCCAGTTGCGCGGCGAATGCGGTCCGCGGCAGGTTGCGCAGGCGGAAACCGCCCTGGTGCACGGCAACGGCGGCGTCTTGTCCGCACAGGCGACGGTCATCCTTGGGACCCAGGCGACGCTGTAGCGTTCAGCCACGCCGTTATTTCACGATCTGGTTCTCGGTCAGCACGGCGTCTTCGCGCGTCCGCACGGCAGGACTTCAATCTCAACCGCGCTCGGTGATCGCAGTACGGTTTTTCCTATCGGCAACGGTAACCATTGCCATTAAGATTATACTGGAAGTGGCAGCAGCCGCGGAGAACAGAATGAGACCTACGCTGCTGCTGTTCAGAAGAGCTCCGATGCAGATCCTAATCGCCCGCACACCGAGCATCACCAGTTCCAGGAAAAAATAGGAACGCTGAAGACCCAGAATAACTGCGCCGATCGACGCCGGCACGGAAACGTTGCCAAGCATCCAGGATATAGCGAGTATCTGCGCATCGGTCCCCGCCCGTGCCCAGTTCGGGCCGAATACCCATGCAAACAAGGTCGGTCCGAAGGCGAGCAGGATCAGAGCAATTGGACCGCAGAGCATAACAAGCTGGAGGGCCGCCCTGCGCATCAATGGCTGCATGGATTTGCCGGATAGATGAACCTCGTTCAGTTTTTGGAACAGAACGCTGCGCATGCTCTCCACGAGGATCTGATTCGGCAGGATCAGCATCCGGTAGGCCAACCAGAACAGTCCCGTCTCGTTCGCGCCGAAAAAACCGGTCAACAACAAGGTCGGGACATTCCCGGAAAGCGAGTTGAGCACTGACTGTGGAGCGCCGTAAATTGCGAAGTGAGAATAGTGTACCGCTATGTGTCGCATGGCCGCTAAATGGCGCGCGTTGCGGACAATGCCTCTAGCAGGAAAGGCCAGACCTGCCCCAACACGAACAAAGCAAGGACTTGGCCAAGGAGCTGGCCAACAATCAAACCATATGATTGGGCAAAATACCCAGAGGGATAGCTAGTGCTCTGACGCATTCTGTCGATTCACGACACGCGTGCAACATGCGAGTCTGATCGCATGGCACAGACAGTATGCGTGTTTTTGAACGCGGCGGACAGAAGTCGGCTTGAGGCGATCGCTTCGGATCGCAGCCGGCCGCGCAAGTATGTTGACCGAGCCCGGGTCGTGCTGGCCTCGGTGGGCGGCCAGCCGGCGCAGCAAGTGGCGCGGGAGGCTGAGGTCAGTCCCCCGATGGTGTGGCGCTGGCAACAACGCTTCGCTGAAGAAGGCCCGAATGGATTGCTGCGGGAGGGTGTCTCGCAATAGGTCCGGAAGGGTGAGACGTCCTGTGCGACACCAGACAATCGACATGCTCCGGTCAACTCGGTGAAGGATGCCCTTTTGCATTGCTTTACCGCATTGGCATCGCCGGATAGGTTGGCCCGATGGTGACAGCCAGCAAGGCGGAAGGACCGGTTGCGGTTGCGCGGGCACGCGATGGCCTACCCTGCCACCTGGCAATCGTGCCCGCATGGCGGCGACACCAACCTGTACTCTGCCAGATGACCAGAACCGCACTGACCGTTCTCGTCTTGCTGCTGGGATCGTCGGTAGCTTCCTGGGCCGCATCCAACGATTACCCGCTGCCGCCACCTTCACTCGACGATGAATTCAACTCGCTGTCGCTGCATTATCGGCCAACCGGCCGCGATATCTGGGGATTGATTGCGCCTCGCACCCCTAATGGGCGCGGCGGTCCCAACTGGTTCGAAGGCGACACGCACATGTGGTGGACGAACCCGTTCAATTCGAAGACGCCGGTCAATGGCCTCTACACCGCATCCAACGGTCAGTTGCATCTGGGCCTAATGCCGACACCGCGCGCCTACCAATCGTGGATCGACTCGATCCGCCGGGATCCATATGCCGTTTGTCGGCACACTGCTGTACTCGGTTCAGAAGCAGCTATACGGCTACTTCGAGATCAGGGCGTCTGTTGACGCTGTGTCCGGGCTTACGTTCCAGGCATGCCTGGAAACCGGCGACGTGGCCTTTCCATTTGAGATTGACATCATACTCTACACCAATGGCGACGGCTCGCAGCACGTGAAGTTCAATATCGCGACCCGTAATGGATGGCCATCGACAGAGATCCGCGGCATCGATATCACCCGAATGCACACGTACGCCATTGAGTGGACCCGGACCAAAGATCACATGGTACATCGACGGGACTGAGCGGTGGTCGCGGCCAAGCCCTGGAGGGAATTACGATATCTATCCGGCCCTCTGGTACCTCCTGACGGGCGCGGACTACGGCGGCAGCGATACCGATCCCAACCCGGCCCAGTTGCCCGCCTACGCGCATGTCGATTGGGTGCACAACTGGCCATCCAACCCATACACGGATGCCGTCCGACCCAGGGTCAGTCGCAACCCGCGACGCGACTGATCGGTTGGTCACTCTTGCACGGATGAAGTTTGCCATACGCCAGCTTGTGTGCTGACAGCGCGGCGCCATGCCTCGCGCATCGTTGCAATTCGCTTTACTGACGCCTCTTTTAGCGTGTCGCTGTTGCCGTGACGGGTCTCCAGCAGCGCCACCGCAAGACCCGCCTAATGCACGCCCGCATAAAGCCACTGCGCGCCTCCTTTCAATGCTGCCATGAAACTGCTGTTTGAGACCCCTGCGGCCGTGGACCTGCGCAATCCTGGTGAGCAAATTCGCACTTTATCTTCTGTGGCCGTGAGGACGGTTTCCGCAATGTCCGGGCTAAACCACCCGTAGTCAGTCCGTAGCGGGTGGCTGGCTGATCTCGACCACGTCGCCGCAGGCGGAGCCCGCCGGCGTCATGCCTTCGTCGCGGGCTCGGGATCCCGCAGCACGTCCAGCGGCACCAGTCGCCCATCCCGCTCGAAGTGCCAGAAGGTCCAGCCGTTGCAGGCCGGCGCGTTCTGCACCGCCGCCCCGACCTTGTGGATCGAGCCTCGCACGGCGCCCGCCACCACCGACCCGTCGGCGGCCACCACGGCGCTGACCCGGCGCATGCGGTCGAACAGCTTGGTTCCCGGCGGCAGCAGCCCGCGCTCCACCAGGCTGCCGAACGGCACCCGCGGCACGTCGCGCTTCGATATGCGCGCCCGACAGCCCCTCCTCCGGCACGGGCCGCGTCGCGCGAACCCGGCCGATCGCGGCCTCGGCGTAGGCCGGATGGCGCTCGATGCCGATGAAGTGCCGATGCAGCCGCTTCGCCACCACCGCCGTCGTGCCGGTGCCGAGGAACGGATCGAGCACGATGTCGCCGGGTGCGGTGCTGGCCAGCAGGACGCGGTGCAGCAGCGCCTCGGGCTTCTGCGTCGGATGCAGCTTCAGGCCGTGCTGGTTGCGCAGCCGCTCCGGCCCGGTGCACAGCGGCAGGAACCAGTCGCTGCGCATCTGGATGTCGTCGTTCAGCGCCTTCATCGCCGCGTAGTTGAACCGGTGGCGCGAATCCCGGCCGCGCGCCGCCCAGATCAGCGTCTCGTGCGCATTGGTGAAGCGCCGGCCGCGGAAATTCGGCATCGGGTTGGCCTTGCGCCAGATCACGTCGTTCAGCACCCAGAACCCCAGGTCCTGCAACGCCGCGCCGATGCGGAAGATGTTGTGGTAGGCGCCGATCACCCACAGCGTGCCGTCCTTGCGCAGCAGCCGGCGGCATTCGGTCAGCCACTCCCGGGTGAACGCGTCATAGGTGGCGAAGTCGGTGAAGCGGTCCCATTCCTCGTCCACCCCGTCGACCAGGCTGTCGTCCGGCCGGCGCAGTTCGCCGCGGAGCTGCAGGTTGTAGGGCGGATCGGCGAACACGCAATGCACCGAGGCCGGCGGCAGCATGCGCATCAGCTGCACGCAGTCCCCCAGCATGACCTGATCGAGCGGCAGTTCGCGGACGACTTCCACGGTGCTTCCGTGTGACGGGGTTGCGGCGGGGCCGCGGAGATTGAGCGGCGGTCGCATCGTGGCGGGCTGCCCGACAGCCGCGTCAATCGGTCAGATCGAGAGGGTGCCGTGAGCAGAGGCCTCGGACGGCCCCCGCTCGACCTCAATCGCCGCTCATCGAACCACATTCAAGTTCCAGCGCGAGCTGGCTCACCGTGCCGAAGCTCGGCCGATGGTGACGGGTCGGCCCCAGCCGGCGGAGCGCCGCCACGTGGAATTCGGTCGCGTAGCCGGCATTGCTGCCCCAGCCATAGTCCGGGAAGCGCACCGCCAGCCGCGCCATCGCCCGGTCGCGCAACACCTTGGCGACGATCGAGGCGGCGGCGATCGACAGCGAGCGGCCGTCGCCGCCGACGACGCATTGCACGGCGCAGGGCAGCGGCGGAGGCTGGTTGCCATCGACCAGGACGAGATCAGGCGGCGAGGGCAGGCGGGCGACTGCGCGGCACATCGCCAGCAATGCGGCGCGCAGGATGTTCAGCCGCTCGATCTCCGCCACCGAGGCGGCGCCGACGGCGATCTCGGCGCGGCCAGACACACGCAGCGCCTGGAATGCCGCCAGCCGCTGTTCGAGCTGTCAGCTTCTTGGAATCATCGAGCAGCGCGGCAAGCCGGCGCGGCACCCCGGTCGGGAACACCACGGCGGCGGCGACGACCGGGCCGGCGAGCGGGCCGCGTCCGACCTCGTCCACCCCGGCGACCCGCCCGCCGGCGCGCTTTTCCAGCAAAAAGTTCGGCACGACACCTGACTAGCAAGCACCGGGGAGTCGCGCCAATCGTTATCCAGCAATCGCCGAGCTGGTGTTGTGAGATGGCTGACCAGGCTGCGGACCTTCGGCGAACCGGCGCGGTAGGCTGGGCTGACCGCATGCAATGTGCCGCCGGCCGGCTTGTGGTTCTGGCAGCAGCCTGACCAGCCGGCCGTTGGCGAAATCACTTTCTACCAGATACTCGCGCGCAAAGCAGGACCCCTGCGCCGGCACGCGCGACATCGCATCGCAGCATGGCGTTGTTGACCTGCAACCTGCCATAGATCGGCACCTCCGTTTGCCCATTCGGCCCATCGAAACTCCAACTAACGCCCGCTGAGTCGTTGCCCGTGATGCAGTGATGCGTGCTGAGTTCCGTGGGCGTGGTGGGCACGCCATGGCGGGCGAGATAAGAGGGCGCCGCACAGAGTACATAGTCGAGCGGCATCAGCGGCCAGGCGACGAGGCCGGCACCGGTGGTCGGACTCGGTGCGAATTGCGAGGTCGTAGCCTTCCTCGATCAGATCGACTGAGCGATCTGACAGTTCGACATTTAGTGACAGCTCAGGGTGCCGGTGCAGGAAATCGACGACGAGAGGCCCCAGCCGCGTGCTGCCGAATACAACCGGCGCGGTTATGCGCATGCTGCCGCGCACGGGCGCTTCCGGCTTGGCCGAGCAACGCGCCGTCTCCATTTCCTCGAGGATACGCGTGCATTGCACGAAGAAGCTCTCACCGACATCGGTCAGCGCAACGCGCCGTGTTGTGCGGTTCAACAACCGCACGCCAAGCCAGTCCTCGAGCGTCTGCACATGCTTGCTGGCAGTGGCCTGGGAAATCCCGAGTTCACGGGCGGCCCCGGAGAAACTCCGGGTGCTCGCTACCTTGGCGAATACGGTCATGCTCGTAAGCCGGTCCACTATTACCACCCACCGGGGGAACGTATCCCCATCGTCCCATTGGCGAGCAATTCGATCCTTTGTACCCCTAACAAATCGTTCAAGACCTCACGACAAATGATCTTCTGTCATCATTTTGGCGCCCGGGAGGCTCGATGCGGTATTATAGCACCGTCAACCAAGGGTTGACCTTGGTTTTGGCTATAAGGGCCCTGCAGGCAAACGTAAAGCCTCCGTCAGGTGATACGCGCCAATGGAACCTGCTGACCAGCGAGCCAGAGGAGGCGCTTCAAAGCCGTCGAAGCACAGCCGGCTGCTCGGCCAGACCTGACGGATGCTCGACGCGGCTCGGGCAGGGGCTCGCTCCAGTGCCAGGCCGGCGCAGCGAACAGGCGGCGCATTGCGTCGACATCGCAATGGAACGGCGGCCCATTCGGCCGGTCGCTCTGTATGAACAGGATGAACAGCAATCCGTCGGGGCGTAGCCAACGGTGCAGCCGCCGAGCATAGGCAGGCCAAAGATCGGGCGGTAATGCGCAAAGACAGGTCTGGTCATAGATGGCACCGAATGGCTGGTCGGGCTCCCAGTCGAACAGGTTGGCTTGTTCAGCACGCGCTGGAAGCGTCAGCCGTTCGAAAAGCGAACGCTGCGCTGCGACCGCGCTTGGCGCTGCGTCCACCACCGTGACGTCGAAGCCAGCCTCGGCAAGCGCCAGCGGCTCCAGACTGCGCCCGCCACCTGGGATCAGAATGCGGCACGGAGCGAGGATGCCCGCGTCGCGCCAAGCGAGGAACGCGGGATTCAGGCCATGCCGTTCCCAACCGGTGTTGCCATCCCGATAGCGGCTCTCCCAGTCGATCGCTTGAGTTTCGCTCATCGGGTCACCTCAGGCGGTTACGCCAATCTCGTCAGCGGTCGGTAGCGGCGTGCCGAGCACGACTCGACGTACCGCCACGTCGAGACGGGCGCCGATACAAGGCATATCAAATGTCTCTCTGGCGCGCTGGTAGGCGTCTGCTCCGAGTTGGGCCGCGCGTTCCGGGTCAGCGATCAACCCGCCGAGCGCCAGCGCCAACCGCTCGATGTCGCCCCGCGGAACCAGAATACCGTCGGATCCATCGTGCAGGATTTCTGACGGCCCTTCGCTGTCGGTCGAGACGATCGGCAATGCCTGCGCCATCGCCTCGATCAGGACGATACCGAACGGCTCGTGATGTGAGGGCAGGCAGAACACGTCGACATCGGCAAAGAATGTCTGTTTGTCGTTAACCCAGCCTGGAAAGGCCAACACTTGGGCAAGACCATGTCCGGCGGCCAGTTGTTCAAGCGTCGATCGTTCCGGCCCATCACCGGCGAGGACGGCACGAAACGGGACGCCATGCGATCGCAGCAGGCCCAGCGCGCCAATGAAGATGTCGAAGCCCTTCTTTGCGACGAAACGTCCCATCGCCCCGATGACCAGTGGCTGCCGCCGAACGCGTGGTGGCGGTGCCGATGGCACATCGACCATGCTCGGGATGTGGTAGAGACAGGTATCCAACACGCCCTGACTTCGCGCGTAGCGCTTCAGGTCGAGGGTCGGGTGGAACACCGCGGCTGCGCCACGGCACCTCATCTTGTAGTTTGGCAGAACGGCTATCAGTGGATCTGCCCCGGCCTGTCGCAGCAGGCTCATGGCGCGATTGCCGTGTGCAATGCACACATCGGCGTGCAGTCGCCAGAGCAACAGGCGGAGCCGTATCGCCGCGATCACGTCCCACGCCCCACGATGCGGCAGTCCGTGCCATATCGCTCCGCGCGCCACGAGTGCGGGGCGAATCGCCGCATCCGGATGGATCACTGCGTGGACCTCGTGGCCGAACCGGCTGAGCGCATCGCCATAGTCGAGCAAAGCCTGCTCAAGCCCACCGAGCCCGCGACCCAGCATGGCATTCACGATGCGCAAGGGTGATGCGGCGACGGGCACGTGGCCTCAGCGCGACTGCATCCAGTCGGGCATCCGCGGCGCCAGCGTGGCGGCGCCGCATCGCAAGGCGCCGCCGAGAGCATCAAGTCGCAGCACCGCCAGGCCGGACTGATCACGTCCCGATCGCATGGTCCCAACCTCTGCGCCGTCCTGCGTCACCGGCGTCCCAGGCGCCGGGAGTGGCCCCTCGATGGCAACCGGGATAAGGCGGCGCTTCACCAGTCCGCGGTATTTGGTGCGAGCGGTCAGTTCCTGGCCCATGTAGCAGCCTTTGGTCCAGGACACGCCGTGCAGTTCGTCGAACCCCGCCTCCAGCAGGACCGTCTTCTCGACTTCCAGGTCGCGCGAGCCGTCCGGCAGACCCAGAGCGAGCCTGTGGCGATCCCAGTCGACTTCGAGTGCGGTGGTTGGTAGTGCCACCGGGGACAACAGGCGCCAGCCGGCCTCAGGGAGGCGTGGGTCAGCGGAAGCGATCGCCCGCACCGTCGGAGGGCTGCCCCAGGCAACATAAACGGACAGCTCATCGGCGGCCCGGAGGGTCACCCTGGACCGGAGGCGATAACGCGACAGGCGTTGCAGCGTCGCTGACGCTTGGTCGCTCTCACAGTCGAGCAACAATCGGTCGCCATCGGCAAACACGAAGAAATCGGCCAGCCACTTGCCTTGCGGTGTCAAAAGGGCAGCCCACACTGCGTGACTTGGCCGGGCTTCGGTCACGTCGTTGGAGACGAGCCCTTGGAGGAAGGACACGCGATCCTCCCCCTCGATCTCCAGGACAGCGCGACGCGGCAGTGCAGCCAGACGAGTTCATACGCCAAGAATTGGTGTTTCGGCGACCCACGGCAATGGCTGAGCCCAGAGGACTCTCTTAAGGGCCGCCCCAGGGGCGAAAGTCCCGCAGGCAGCATCTGGCGCGGCGATCATGCCTCCCTCATATGGGGCGAGAAGCGGCGAACTGATCAAAAGGGACATTTCCGTCCAATGAGCGGCATTGCCGGACTGATCCTATCTAGCGGTGCGCCGCCCCCTGATCCGGCTACGCTGTCACGACTGATCGACAGCCTGCGGCATCGCGGTCCAGACGGTACCGGCCACGCGGTCGTCGGCCGCATAGCGCTCGTGCACAACCGGCTGTCGATCATCGATATTGCCACCGGCGACCAGCCGCTGTTCGCTGGCCCAGCGACTCTGGTCTGTGACGGCGCGATCTGCAATGACCGCGAACTCCGCGCCGCGATGCCGGGGGAGAACTTCGCCACCAATAGCGACGGCGAGCCAGCATTGCACCTGTGGTTGCGCGACGGCGGCGACTACGCACGGCAACTGCGCGGCATGTATGCGATCGCCATCCATGAGCGCATGCAGCGCACGGTCGCATTGACGCGCGATCCGTTCGGAATCAAGCCGCTGTATTTCGCCCAGGTGGCAGGCGGGCTGGCTTTCGCCTCCGAGGCGCAGGCATTGCTGGAGGCCGGACTGGTGTCACGCGCTGTGCGGCCCGCAGCACGAGAGGAACTGCTGCAACTGCAGTTCACCACCGGCACAGACACCATCTTCGAGGGCATCCAGCGTCTGCTGCCAGGCGAGACGCTGAGCTGCGCCGATGGCCACGTGCTCGACCGCCAACGGATATCGCACATTCCCGAGGGCGGCCCGGAAAACATCGACGAGGACGCGGCCCTGATGCGTCTGGATCATGCGCTCGAGGAGAGCGTCGATCTGCACCAGCGCAGCGACGTGCCGTACGGTAAGTTTCTCTCCGGCGGCATCGACAGCTCGACCCTGCTTGCGCTGATGGCGCGGCTTAGCAACCAGCCAGTGCTGGCGTTCACCGCTGGCTTCAATGCGCCGGGCGCGGCGGATCGTCGCGAACATGCCGCCATTGTCGCAAAAGCGCTCGGCGCCAGGCACGAAACGATCGAGATCAGCGAGCAGATGGTCTGGCGTCACCTGCCGGAAATCGTGTGTTGCATGGACGATCCTGTGGCTGACCACGCGATCATCCCGACGTGGTTCCTGGCGCAGCGCGCGCGACAGGATGTGAAACTGGTGCTGAGCGGCGAGGGTGGTGACGAGATCTTTGCCGGTTATTCTCGCTACCAGAACGCAATGCGGCCGTGGTGGCGTGGCGGGCGCGCAATGTGGGGGCGCGGCAGCTTTGACCGGGTAGATGTGCTGCGCGCGCGCCCGTCGTCCTGGCGCGACGGTATCGTTGCCGCGGAGGCCGAGGCGTCGGACGGCGGTCGCTCGCGACTGGCAGCGGCACAGGCCACCGACATGGCAGATTGGGTGCCACACGGCGTGCTGTTGAAGCTGGATCGCTGCCTGATGGCGCATGCAGTGGAGGGACGCACGCCGTTCCTCGATCCAGGCGTGGTGAAGGCAGCGTTCCGGCTGCCGGATGGGATGAAGCTGCGTGACGGGTCGAACAAGTGGATCCTGCGCAAATGGCTGGAGAAATACCTGCCGGTGGCACAGCCATTCACTCCAAGGCAGGGCTTTGCCATGCCGATCGGCGATTGGATCAAAGGCCAAGGGTTACGGCTTGGGCCTCTGGTGGCGGCCCAGCCCGGCGTTGCCGAAATCGCCGACCCGGCGAAGGTGCGGTTGCTGTTCAGCCACATCAGGCACCGGCGGCAGAGCGTCGCCTGCTGGAGGTTGCTGTTCTACGCGCTATGGCACCGGCGACACATTCTCGCCTTGCGCCCGGCGGGCGACGTATTCGAGACGCTCGCGACGGTTTGATCAGTCCACGCTGATTGTCCCAGCTTCCGGGCCCTTGGCGCCCTGCACGACGCCCATCCGCACTGACTGGCCCTCCTGCAACGGAGCAAGGCCGGCACGCTCCAGCACCGTCGCGTGGACGAACACGTCCTTGCCGCCCGACTGCGGGGTGATGAAGCCAAACCCCTTGTCGGGGTTGTACCACTTCACCGTCCCCATCATCTCGACTGCGGTGCTGAGATCGACCTGCCGTCGCGGGCCGCCCTCGAAGCTCCGCTGCGGGCGTTGCTGGAAGCCGCCCGGCCGTCGCGCGGGAGTCGCGGTCGCGGTGCTCTCATCGACCGACACCACCTGATCGACCTGTTTCCCTTTCTGCCCCTGGCCGACGCGGATCCGGAGCGTAGCGCCAGGGCTGACGGTCTGGACGCCTGCCGCCTGCAACGTGTTGACGTGCAGGAAAACGTCGCCCGACCCGTCGCTCAGCGCCACAAAACCGTAACCCTTCTCGGCGTTGAACCACTTGACCGTCGCCTCTGTCTCCGGGCCTGCCGCGCTGGAGGCGAACGAGGGAAACGGCATTGGCGGCGGCGCGCTGCCGTAAAAGTTGTCGTCATCAAAACCGCGGCGGCGTGGAGGCCGTTGGCGGTCGTTCCTGGGCGGTCGCAAGGCTTAGTGTCCCCTATATGATCGGCTTGTACCTGACCCTAAGATACGCCTGATTGAGGCCGCTGGGTAGCGTCACCCGCAAAACGCGAAAATCTCAATTCAATCAGTCGAATGCGCGCTTGACCCGGGCCCAGTCCTCGATCGCGCGCTCCTCTCCGGGCGTGATCGGGACGACGAGCTGGCTCCAACCTGCGCTGCGCAAGGCTTCGACGCGCTGCTTCAGTTCCTGCTCGGTCGCCGTGAAGGTGGTATGACGGATCAATTCGGCGGTGATGAACTTCCGCTCCTCCGGCTTGACGAACACGAAATGGCCGCGGTGGTTGTTGAGGTAGCGCGCGTCCTGCGGTTCGAAGCCGCGTGCCATTGCAACGTAGCCGTCCACCTGTTCCTGCACCGACGGTGGCACCGGCGATGTGTTCTGCCAGCCTTCCATATCGAGATCGGCCGCGCGATGCAGCAACACTGCTGCGCGCGGTCCGGCCTGTGCGACTGCGCGTGGACTGTCGGCGGGTTCGCCATCGGCGAGGACGCAACCGCACGCCCATGCGGTAGCGTAGAGATCGCCGGCACTGTGGCCCGCGGCTTTCCAGCTCTGCTGCATGCTCTCAAGTGCGGTCATGGCGCCCGGTACGTCGGAGATGAAGCTCTTCCACCCGGCATGCAGCTTTGCCGTCAGTGCCTGCGACTTAGGGCCATAGGCCGAGACGTGCAGCCGTATTGGATCGTGTGTGTTGATCAGGCCGATGTCGGGATTGAGGAAACGAATTTTTTTGCGCTTGCCCTCGATGTTTGTCTCCAGCGTTTCGCCGTTCAGCAGGCCGTAGACGACGCGTATATACTCTTCCATGTCCGCGAGCTTCAT
Source organism: uncultured Alphaproteobacteria bacterium (assembly GCA_963776505.1). Lineage (GTDB taxonomy): Bacteria > Pseudomonadota > Alphaproteobacteria > Acetobacterales > Acetobacteraceae > JAMXLO01. The sequence continues at coordinate 25,690 of CAVZNH010000078.1, read as the reverse complement.
GGCGCCAAGGCCCATGGCGCGGCGTGCCGAAAAGCCCGTCCCAACGCCGAAGTCGATCCGGCCAGGTGCCATGCCATTCAGCGTGGCGAAGGCGTTGGCGGTCACCGCGGCGATGCGATTGGACGGCACCAGCACGCCGGTACCGAGACGGATACGCGAGGTCTTCATTGCCGCGGCACCCATGGCGGCGAAGCAGTCGGCGGTGATCATCTGCGTGTCGAAGAACCAGGCGTGCGTGAAGCCGAGTTCCTCGGCGCGCTGCGCGAGCTTCCATGAATCGTGCGACGTTGCGATGCCGATGCCGAAGTCCATACCAGCCTCCTTGGTCCGTTTCCGCATTGACGGTTTGGTTGTTATCCCGCCTGCACATCACCCGCCACGATGCGGGTACGGCCGTCCGGCGCATCGAGCAGGAGCGCGCCATCGTCATCGATGCCAGCGAACCTGCCGGTAGCAAATCGGTCCGCGAGCCGCACTCGTAGCGTGGCGCCGATCGGATGCGCACGTGCGAGCCAGGTCGCACGGATCGGCGGGAAGCCCTCCTGCTGCCAGATACCGAACCAGTTTGCCAGCGCTGACAGAAGTTTTTCCCGGGCGCCATCCACGGTGGCCAGTCCGCCGCAGCCAACAATGGTTGACACCTGGTACGAAACGCCACTCGGCGCTTGCAGGACATTCAGACCGATGCCGAGAATGAGCGTGTCGTCCGCCTGCTCCAGCAAGATGCCGGCGATCTTGCCGTCACGCACCAGCACATCGTTCGGCCATTTCAGCGTCGCGCGCACTTGCTGCGGCAGCAGTGCGTCCACTGCATCCGCGACCGCCAGCGCGGCGACAAGGCCGATCTCGACGGAGCGCGCTGCCGGCACATCCGGGCCGCAGCACGATCGACACATAGAGGTTGCCCGGTGGGCTGAGCCAGCGCCTCGACAGTCTGCCGCGGCCGGCGGTCTGCTCGTCCGCATGAACGACGGTGCCGTGCACTGCACCGTCGCGCGCCAGCCGCATCGCCTCGTCATTGGTCGAGCCGATGCTGTCGTAGTGCCGGACGTCGAACGCGATCACGGCAAGCGATTCACGTGATCCATCCCTGCAAGCGCGCGGCCTCATCGCGGCAATGCTCGGGGCTGCCCAGCATCTGACGATTGAAGCTGATGCGTTTGAACCAGTAGTGCAGACCAAGCAGGTCGGTGAATCCCATGCCGCCGTGCGCCTCCGTCGCCATGCGTGCGATGTCGCGACCGACATCGCCGAGATGCGCCTTCGTTTGCAGCGCCGTAAGTCGCGCCTCGCCTGGCAGCGCATCCTGCGCGTAGGCCGCGTACCACACCATGGCGCGGCAGGGCTCCAGCATCGTCACCATTTCGGCGAACTGGTGCTTGACGGCCTGGAAGCTGCCGATAACACGGCCGAACTGCGTGCGCTGCTTCACGAAGGCGAGCGCCTGATCAAACATATGCTGCGCCGCGCCCAACGTGTCGGCGGCGAGAACAATACGCCCGGCATCCAGCACGCGCTGTGCCGACGCCAATGGTTGCGTTCGCCGCATCGAGCAGCACCGCGCGCGCATTGTCGAAGGCGAGGTCGGTCACTGGCCGCGTGCGATCGATGCTGCGATGCATCTGCCGCGAGACACCTTCCGCATCAGCCGCGATGACGGCGGCATTGCCGTCGGACAGATAGATCAGAAGATGCGTCGGTGCGCCGGCATCGATCGTCGCTGCGACCCGTCCCGAGAGACGCCCGGCAGTCATGGTCGCAGCGTTACCGAATGCCAACTCCAAAGCGCACCTCACCAGCGGCGATGCGTGGCAGCCACGCGTCCTGCAATTCCTCCGTCGCGCCGTGCACGAACGCGAGCGTTGCCATGACGACGCTGCCAGCGAACGGAGCGAAAGCCGCCGCACCGCCCAGAACCTCGGCCGCAACTGCGGCATCCAGAATGCCGAGCCCCGCGCCGCCGAAGCGTTCGGGTACCAGCAGGCCAGGGAGGCCGAGCTCTGTCAGACTTTGCCACAATTCGGCATCGAAGCCGCAACCGATTTCCGCATGGCGGCGAAGTGCTTCGATCGGCACGCGATCCGCCAGGAGACTGCGCAGCGAATCCGCGAACAGGCGCTGCTCCTCGCTGAGGGCGAATTCCATCAGGCCCTCGCGATCTTTGGCTCGCGCGGAAGATCGAGGCCGCGTTCCGCGATGATGTTCTTCTGGATGTTGTTGGAGCCGCCGCCGATCATCAGGCCGACATCGTACAGATAGTCGATGTTCCATGTCGTCGCGTCATCGTCCTCGGCATCCTCGCCGGCGCTTTCGAATGGCAGGCCGTCAGTGCCGAGCGCATCGACTGCCAGCGCGGCCAGGCGGAAGCCGAGCATCGTGCCGCCATACTTGATGATCATGCGCCTGACGCCGGAATCGACGCCTTCCGCGGCTCTCGGTCAGCAGGCGGAGATTGTGCGCCTTCCAGGCGATCACCTCGCCTTGCAGCTTCAGCAACCTGTCGCGGTATTCCGCCATGCCGAGCAGGCCATTCGACTTCAGCAGTGCGATGAGCTGTTCCAGCCGCGTCGTCATCTTCTCGGCATTGCCGATCATCGAGCGCTCGTGCTTCAACGTCACGTTGGCGACATACCAGCCCTTGCCGCGGCCGAGCACGATCTGGTCTTCCGGGACGCGTACGTCGGTGAAGAACACCTCGTTGAACTCGGCGCGGCCGGTCATGGTGCGCAGCGGGCGCACCTCGATGCCAGGCGTCTTCATCGACAGCAGCAGATACGAGATGCCCTCGTGCTTCGGCTTGTCCGGCTCGGTGCGGCAGAGCAGGAACATCATGTCGGCGTAGTGAGCCGAGCTGGTCCAGATCTTCTGGCCGTTGATGACGAAATGCCCGTCCTGCAAGCACGCCGCGGGTCTGTAATGACGCGAGATCGCTGCCGGCACCCGGCTCCGAATAGCCCTGGCACCAGATGACATCGCCGCGGATGGTCTTCTCGATCCACTGCTTCTTCTGCGCCTCGGTGCCGACCTCCAGCAGTGTCGGCACCAGCATGCTGATGCCCTGATTGGTCAGGCCGGCATAAATACCCGCGGCGGCAAATTCCGATGCGATCACCGCCGCTTCCAGCACGTCGGGTTCCGCGCCGAAGCCGCCGTATTCGCGCGGGATAGTGCGTGCGACGTAGCCGTGATCGACCAGCAGCTTCTGCCAGTCCAGCGCCTTTTGGTCAGGCCGCTTTCGGCCACCGCCGAGCTTTGGCGATTTGTGGCCGTGCTCGCGGACGAATGCGCGCACTTCGTCCTGCAAGGCCCGATGTTTGTCGGACAGGCTCAGGTCCATGCGCGTTCCTCCGCTTCAGTTTCTCCCCCTCCCCTCTCGGACCCCCTCCCGCAAGGGGAGGGGGAGAGTGGGTTCAATGCCATACCGCCAACGCGTCCAGTGCCTCAACCTCGCTGCCGCGAACCCATAGCGGGTTCACTTCCAGCGCTTCGAGGTCCGGCCCGAGCGCTACTGCGGCATCTCCGATGCGTGCGATCACTGCGGCGAGTGCATCGAGATCGACGGGCGGCATGCCACGTATGCCATGCAGCAGCTTTGCGACCGCGCAGTTCGGCGAGCATGCGCTTCACTTCCGCCGCGCCGATCGGCAGCGGGCGCAGTGCGACATCCTGCAACACCTCCACCCACACGCCGCCAAGACCGACCGCAATCACCGGTCCCCATTGGGGATCGCGCGTGCAGCCGACGAACAGTTCCAACCCGCCGCTGCGCATCGGCGCCACCAGCACGCCATCAACGCGCGCACCCGCCGGCGCCACCGCCATGATGCGCCGGAACGCGTCAGCCACCGCGGCATCGCCCTCCAGATTCAGGGCGACGCCGCCGATATCGCTCTTGTGCGCGATGTCGTCGGAGGCGATCTTCAGCACCACGCGCCCGCCGATCGTGCGCGCCGCCGCCACCGCTTGATCCGCGTCGCGCGCCAGCGTCGTCGGCACCACCGGTACGTTGCACCGCGCGAGGTAATCCAAGGTTGCGCGCTCTGAGTCCGGCCGCTCGCTTGCATCAGCAATCGTCGCAATCGACGCCGATGTGCCGGCGAGACGCCGATACTGTTCCGACCACCAGAACGCGTTGCCCAAGCGCGTTCATGCCGTGATGCAGGCCGGAGCTGACATAGGGCAGACCGATCTCCTCGATGATGCGCGTGGAGATCTCGGTCACCGGCTTCACCGTGTGGCTGATCATCAGAGCCGGGACACTGGCGGCATGCAGGCCCGCCGCGATGTGGCGCAGTGCGGCAAGCACGAATTCGGTGGCATGCTCGTCGGCGACGGGCACGTCGAACAGGCAGGCGAGGGCGGAGAATTCGGGCTGCTTGCCCAGGATGCGCAGGCCCTGCTCGAACAGATCGGGCTGCAACACCGCGCCGCCGGTGATGTCCAGCGGATTGTTCGGCGTGCCGAAACTCGGCAGGGCGGTGCGCAGTTCGGCGACCGCGGCGTCCGACAGGGCGGGCATCGGCATATGCAGCACCTGCGCGCGGTCCGCGGCGATTTCGCAGGCACCGCCGGAGATCGATACCACGCCCAATCCCTTGCGGCTGGAGCACGCCGGTGCGCGTGATCACATCGGCGGTGAACAGCAGGTCCTCGATCGACTCGACGCGCACGATGCCGAACTGGCGGCATACGCCATCGAATACGCGGTCGTCGCCGACCAGTGCGCCGGTGTGCGCCTGCGCGGACCGCGCGGTGACTTCCGACAGACCGATCTTCAGCACCACGATCGGCTTGGCCGCAGCGATCGCGCGTCGTGCGGCTGCGGCAAAACTCGGCGCATGGCGGATCGTCTCGGCGAACAGCGCGATCGCGCGCACGTCAGGCTGGTCGATCAGATGGTCGATGAAGTGCGCGCAATCGAGGTCGGCCTCGTTGCCGGTCGAGATCATGTGCGACAGGCCGATCTCGTGCTGCGCGGCCAGGCTGGAGATGAAGCTGCCGTTCGCGCCGCTCTGGGTGACGACTGCGATCGAACCGGGCTTGGAGGGTGCGCGAAAACCGCCGGTCCACAGCGGCACATTGTCGATGAAATTCACGAAGCCCAGGCAGTTGGGGCCGAGCAACGATACATTGTGCTGGCGCGCCAATGACGCGAGCCGCGCCTGGTGATCGGCGCCGTCGTGGCCGGTCTCGGCAAAGCCCGAAGTCAGGATCACGGCGTTGTGTACGTCCGCCGCTGCAAGCTCGGCCATCGCCTCATCGATCGCGGCCATCGGCACCATCAGCAGCGCGAGATCGATCGGCGCGCCGACCGCGGCGCATGAGGTTGCCGCGCTGCGGCCATGCACTGTGCCGCCACGGCGGCTGACCAGATACACCTTGCCGGGATACTTCCGGTTGATGAGGTTGTCGAAGGTGTTCTGTGACCAGCGCGATCGGTCGGTCGCGCCGACCAGCGCGATGGAGCGCGGCCGCAGCATGGCAGTCAGATCGCGTCGGGTGGACATCATAGCGTGGCGTTCCCCATCAGGTCGCGCAGCAGCGGCATGGCCTCGGCTGCGAAGCGCGCGATCTGTGCGTCGCGCTGCTCGTACGGCCCGAGCAAATCGAGCATCACGTGCCGCACGCCGGCGGCGTGGAATTCGCGGATGCGCTCCACCACTTGTTCCGGCTTCCCGAGTGCGCAATAGCGCTGCGCCGCTCTGCGGAAGTCCATCGCATAGCGCACGCTCAACGTCTCCGTCGCGGCATCGAGTGCCTGCTCATAGCTGTCGTCGATGCGGGTGAACAGCAGGTGCCCGGTCGCGAATTGCGTCATGCTGCGTCCGGCCTCGCGCACTGCCGCATCGATCTTCTCCAGGCCGGCACGATACATCTCGGGGGTGACGACGTAAGAGAGCCAGCCATCGGCCAGCCGTCCGGTGCGTCTGAGCGCACCATCGGAACGGCCGCCGCACCAGATCGGTGGTCCGCCGGGCTGGCGCGGCGGTGGCTGCATCGGCACGTCGGCGAACGGGCCATAGAACCGTCCCGCGTGGCTGACCGGCTCGCCGCTCCAGAATCGACGCAGCAACGCGATCCCTTCGCTCAACCGCGGGCCGCGTTCGTTGCGCGGCACGCCGCATACTTCGTATTCGCGTGGAAACTCGCCACCGACACCGACGCCGAAGATCAGCCGGCCCTCGGTCAGATGATCCAGAGTGGCGACCTGCTTCGCCACCGGCGCGGGATGACGCAGCGGCAGCAGATAAACCGATGTGCCGAGCGTCAGCCGCCGGCTTACCATCGCCGCCTGCGCAAGCTGCAGCAGCGGATCGAGCACCGGCACGGCGAAGGAGATGTGATCGCCAACCCATAGCAAGTCGTATCCGCTGCGATCGACCAGCCCGACCAGCCTGGTCAATTCGTCGATCTTCGGCAGCCATGGACCGGTCGCCGGCTCGGTGCGGCGGTGGATTGTCTGGATGCCGATGCGCAGCCGGTCATCGAGTGGCAGCATGTGTCTTGCTCGTTATGTCAATCGAGTCGATCCTGGCGAGCGCCGAATGACGCTGTCAACAACGGGGGGAACGACGATGAGGCTCACGCATGCTGCGGCGCTGGCCCTGACGGTGATCGGCACACCATGTTTTGCGCAGCCGGCGCCGCCGGGAGCGCGCCAGGTGCCCGCGAAAGTGATTCCCGTGCCAGATACCGTCAGCCCGCAGATGCAGGCGATCATCGCGCAGCCCTACAATCCCACATGGAACGTAGTGCCGAAGACGCCGGACGAGTGGAAGGCGATCGTGGACAAGGCCGCGGCGGCAGTGGTCGCAACACTGCCGGAGATCCGCGACAAGCTGGGCGTGACGGTGCAGCCCACAACGATCGATGGCGTGAAGGCGTTCATCGTGGCGCCGAAGGTGATCCCGCCGCGCAATCGCAACCGCGTGCTGGTGCACGTGCACGGTGGCGCCTATGTGCTGAGCCCGGGTGAGGCGGCGACCAAGGAAGCGATCGAGCTTGCCGGGTTCGGCGGGTTCAAGGTGATCTCGGTGGATTACCGGATGCCGCCGGATTATCCCTATCCCGCCGCGATGGATGACGCGATGGCGGTGTACCGCGCGGTGCTGAAGACGACGAAGCCAAAGAATGTCGGGATATTCGGCACATCCACCGGCGGCGGCATGACTTGGCGATGGTGCTGCGCGCAAAGATGGAGCACCTGCCGCTGCCTGGCGCGATCGCACCCGGCACGCCGTGGTCGGATATGACCAAGACCGGCGACAGCTTCTACGCCAACGAGATGGTCGACAACGTGCTGGTGTCGGACGACGGGTTCCTGCACGCGGCGGCGCTGCTGTATGCCAATGGGCACGACCTGAAGGATCCGCTGCTGTCACCGGTGTATGGCGACATGCACGGGTTTCCGCCGACCATTCTGACGACAGGCACGCGGGATCTGTTCCTGTCGAACACGGTGCGGGTGCATCGCAAGTTGCGCGAGGCCGGCGTGGAAGCGGTGCTGCAGGTGTTCGAGGGTGAGTCGCACGCGCAGTACCTACCGAGACATCAACGCGCCGGAGACGAAGGAATACAATATGGAAGTGGCGGGATTCTTCGACCGGCACCTGGGGAAGTAGCAGGCAGCTCCAGGTTATTTCGGCTCGTACCTTCGCCACGCACTCATCTGGATCGCCGACGTGTGGCAGTGCACCACCACGGGCTTCGTCTTCACAGCGAAGGCGCGCGCGATGCCGTCCGCCACCTCCGATTCGTCGCGTATCGTGATCCCCTCCGCGCCGAACGAACGTCCCCACGCGGCGAAATCCGGATTGGTCAGCTTCATCAATTCCTGGAACGGCCGCCCGGGGTACCGCACGTGATGATGCATGCCGATCGTGCCGTACATCCGGTTGTCGGAGATCACGATGATCGGTGCGCCGCCATACTGGGCCGCGGTGGCGATCTCGTTGCCGGCCATCAGCGCGCCGCCGTCGCCCATGAATGCCACCACCTGCTTGCCTGGCCGACGCAGCGTGGCGGCCACCGCCATCGGCATGCCAGAGCCCATCGCGCCCACCACCGATGACAGGAAGATCTGTCCCGGCTTGAAACCGATATAGCGGTGAATGAAGCTGCCGAAGTTGCCGGCGTCCGATGTCACGGTGGCATCAGGCGCCAGATGCTTGTCCACCTCGCATACAATGGCGGCGAAGTTGATGCCGTCCGGCGTCGGATCCCACTCCTTCGCCAGCAGCTTGCGATGGATCGCATGCAGCCCGTTCACCCAGCCGCGGCGTTTCTCCGCGCCGCCCGGTGCGCCGCGCTTCAGCAGCGCCTTCACCACCTCGTGCGGAGAAGAGGCGATGCCAAGCTCGGGCCGCCACACGCGGCCAATTTCGTTCGCGTCGGGCCAGACGTGCACCAGCGGCAGTTGCGGCTGAGGCGCGGCGGGGAAACTGTAGGACTGGCTTACGCTGTCGGTCAGCCGCTCGCCAATCGCCACCATCAGGTCGGCGCGCTTCATCTCGGTGATCAGCGCGCGGCGGCACGCGAATGCCCATGTAGCCGCCGTAATGCGGATGTGTTGCGTCGAACAGTTGCGGACGGCGATGGGTGGGCGAGATCGGCAGCACCCACTCTTCCGCCAACCGCCGCAAATCGCCAAACACCGCCTCGTTATACAAAGCGTCGCCGAGCAGCGCGCCGCCAACCAGGATCAGCGGTCGCTCCGACTTCGCCAGCATTTCCGCAAGGCGATCGAGGTCCTCGCTCCGCGGTCCTGACAGCACGCGCGGACGCGGCTGATCGACCTCGACATCTGTTGCCGCGTCAAACAGATCCTCCGGCAGGATCACCGCGACCGGCCCCGGTGTGCCGCTCTCTGCCAGATGGAAGGCACGGGCGATCGCCTCGGAGGCCTGCTCCGGCTCGATCACCTCGATCACCGACTTGGTAACGTCCGACAGCAGCCGCGAGTAGTTCTGCTCCTGGAGCGCCATGCGGCCGAAATCCTTGCGCTCCACCTGGCCGACCAGCATCACCATCGGCGTTGCGTCGTGATAGGCGGAATGCAACGACACCATGGCGTTCGATAGGCCCGGACCCCGCGACACGATGCAGCAGCCGGCACGGCTGCGCAGACGGCCGTCGGCCACGGCCATGTAGCCAGCGCCACCCTCGTGTCGGCACACGATCAGGCGCAGCGAGTTCATGTCGGTCAGCGCATTGATCAGCCCGACATAGCTCTCGCCGGGCACGCAGAAGATCTGATCGACATCGTGCGCCTCCAGGCTCTCGGCAAGCAGGCGGGCAACGGAACGGGTCATGTCGATGACGTCTCCTAATCATCTCTTAGCGCGCCGAACAGCGCACGAGCGGGTAGGGGAATTCGGTGCAGCCGGGGAAGGTGATCTCATTCTCGCCGTGGCGCTGCACGCGCAGGTAGTCGGGACTGGAGCAGCCGAAGCCGACATCGTTGGTAGCGACGCTGGGCGACAGGTTGAACGGGCCTGCAGGGGCCTCTGCCACCGGGCGGGTGAAGCGGAACTCCGCCCCGTCCGGCGTGACCCGCGCGGTTTCCACGAGGCGCTGAGCGTAAAGCTGATCGGTGATCACCGCTCGCATCACGATGTCGCGGGTGAAGATCACCACCGGCAGCGCGAGGCACTCCTGGGCGCTGAGCGCGCTGGGAGGTGGGAACAGGCCGCCGGTCCAGGCGCCGAACAGCCATGCATGCGGCGGCAGCCCTTGCGCGCGAGCCGGCGCGATGTGCAGCGTCGCGAGGGCCAAGGTCACGATCAGACAGGCGATGCGGCGCATGCACGATCCTCGGATGATTGCGTCGGCACGATAGGGCGGGCGCGAATCAGTGACCAGGGCCCGGGTCGGTGGTAGGAGACGGCATGCTGCATCGCCTATACATGCGCACCCTCGCGCTGGCCGCCTCGCCGCGCGCGCTGTGGTGGCTCGCCGCCGTGGCGCTCGCCGAGAGCAGCTTCTTTCCAATCCCGCCGGACGCTCTGCTAATTCCCATGGCGTTGGCGCGGCCGGACCGCGCCTGGCGCTTCGCCGCTGTCTGCACGGTGGCAAGCGTGGTCGGCGGCGCGCTCGGTTATCTGATCGGCTACGCGGTCTTCGACCAGCTCGCACGACCGCTGATCAACTTCTACGGCTACGGCGACCGGTTCGCGGCATTTCAGGATCTGTATGCTCGCTACGGGCTGTGGGTGATCCTGATCAAGGGGCTGACGCCGATTCCTTACAAGATAGTCACGATTGCGTCGGGCGCGGCCAAATTCAACTTCACGGTGTTCATGCTGGCCAGCGCCGCCACGCGAGGCGCCCGTTTCTTTATCGTCGCCGCATTGTTGCATTTCTTCGGCACTCCGATGCGCGACTTCATCGAGCGGCGGCTGACGCTTGTCACCAGCCTGTTCGCGGCCGGCCTCGTCGGCGGCTTCCTGGCACTGAAGCTGCTTTAACGCTTCAACTCGGCTTGAATGGCATTATCTCGCCCCAATCCGGCGCTGAAACCGACTGCCATGCCGATTTAGGGGAGACGTGATGCACCGCCGCGATATTCTGCTGCAGGGCGCGGTTCTGCCGATCATTGCTGTGCTGGGACGTGGCGCGCGAGCCGAGGAGGCGATGCCCTTCGATAATGCGACCGTGCGCAATCTGGCGCGGGATTTGGCGCAGCACGCGTGGCAGGCGCCGGACGCTTCACTGCCCGACGAGTTGAAGAACCTCGACTACCAGCAGTACCGCTCGATCCGCTTCGATCCAGGCCACGCGCTGTGGCGCGGCCAGAAACTACGTTTCACTGCCGAATTCTTCCATCGCGGCTTCCTCTACAAAGAGGGGGTCAAGATCTACCAGGTTGCCGATGGTCGCGCCGAACTGATCCCCTACAGTCCGGATCTGTTCACCTTCGACAAAGTGAAACCACCCTCTGGCGATATCGGCTTCGCGGGCTTCCGTCTGCACTATCCGCTCAACCGCCCGAATTACTTCGACGAAATCTGCGCCTTCCTCGGCGCCAGCTACTTTCGTGCGGTGGCGAAAGGCCAGGGCTATGGCCTGTCGGCACGCGGCCTTGCGATCAAGACTGCCGATCCCACGGGGGAGGAGTTCCCACGGTTCACCACATTTTGGCTGGAGCGCCCGGGCAGAGGCAGCGATGCGATCGTGGTGCACGCGCTGCTGGACAGCCAGAGTGCGGCGGCTGCGTTCCGCTTCACCATCCGGCCAGGCAAGGAGACCGTCTTCGATACCGAGATGGCGCTGTATCCGCGCGCTGACCTTGCCACCGTGGGCATCGCGCCGCTTACCTCGATGTTCCTGTTCGATGCCAACGATCGGACACGGATCGATGACTATCGCGAGGCGGTGCATGATTCGAATGGACTGCTGTTGTGGACCGGGAAGGGCGAGCGGATCTGGCGTCCGCTTGCCAATCCGCGGGAGCTTCAGATCAGCGCATTCACCGACCGAGGCCCGCGCGGCTTCGGACTGATGCAGCGTGGCCGGACGTTGAGCGATTACCAGGACCTCGAGGCACACTACGAGAACCGTCCCTCGCTGTGGGTCGAACCGATCGGCGATTGGGGTGATGGCATCGTGGAGCTGGTCGAAATACCCACCGATCGGGAGGTCAACGACAATATCGTCGCGTTCTGGCGGCCGCGCGATCCGCTGAAGGCAAAGGGGGAATTCATTCTCAATTACCGGCTGCATTGGTGTTGGTCGGTGCCGGGCGCGACCACCGTGGCCGAGGTGCTCGGGACGCGCTGCGGCCTGGCGGGAGATCAGAAGAACCGGCTGTTCATCATCGATTTTGCTGGCGGCGCGCTGAAGGGCCGCCGCATGGCTGCGCCGCCGACGATCGATATCGGCGCCAGCAAGGGCAAGATCGAGAATCCAGTTGCGGAACAGAATCCGGCGACCGGCGGGTGGCGGTTAAGCTTCCAGCTCGACCAGGGGAGCGAGAAGCTGGTCGAGATGCACGCGCGGCTGATGGACGGCCAAACGCCGCTGACCGAGACCTGGATCTATCGATGGACAACCTGACGGCAACAGCATTTCGGGCGCTGCCCGGTGAGGCGCCGCTCGCCATGCCGACCCAGTCCCTGCGCGCGGCGCCACCACGCATGCCACGGCCGGCGAGTTCGCCGCGTGCCATGTGGCTGCGCCGGCTCGTGGTCATCGGCGGCGCAGTTGTGCTGACGATCGCCGGCGCGCACGAAATGTACCTGGTGTTTGCGGTGAACGGTGTGACGATTCTGGCGGTCTTCATGATGGCGCTGTTCCTCGCTTTGTTCGCCTGGATCGCGCTGTCGTTCACCAGTGGGCTGGCCGGTTTCTGCTCACAACTCGCGGGTGGCGGCTGTCGGCTGGAGACGGGCGCCGATGCGCCGGTGCCGCATCTCGCATCCCGTACCGCGTTGCTGATGCCGACCTACAACGAGCAGCCAGCGCGTGTCATGGCGGGATTGCAGGCGATCTGGGAGTTGCTGCGCGAAACCGGTGCAGCCGACGCGTTCGACCTGTTCATCCTAAGCGACACCACCGATCCTGACATCTGGATTGCCGAGGAGGCGGGCTTCCTGGCGTTGCGTGAAAATACAGGGTCACATACGCAGATCTTTTACCGCCGGCGTCCGAGGAACGTCGCGCGGAAGTCGGGCAATATCGCGGACTGGGTGATGCGCTTCGGGGGCGCATACGCGCAGTTCCTGATCCTCGACGCGGACAGTGTGATGAGCGGCGAGACGCTGGTGCGGCTGGCCGGTGCGATGGAGCGGCATCCCGATGTCGGACTGATCCAGACCTTGCCGATCATCATCGGTGCGACGACTCTGTTTGCCCGCGTGCAACAGTTTGCCGGCCGCGTCTATGGACCTCTGATCGCGCACGGCATCGCGTGGTGGCATGGTTCCGAAGGCAACTACTGGGGCCACAATGCGATAATCCGCACCCGCGCCTTCGCCGAGTGTGCGGGGCTTCCCGAACTCGCCGGCCGCAAGCCGTTCGGCGGGCCGATCATGAGTCACGATTTCGTCGAGGCCGCGCTGATGCGACGTGGTGGCTGGGCGGTACACATGGTTCCCGGCGTGCGTGGCAGTTACGAGGAGGTGCCGCCGACACTGACCGATCTCGCCGTGCGCGACCGGCGCTGGTGCCAGGGCAATCTGCAGCACATGGCAGTGCTGCCGACGCGCGGGCTCGCCGCGATCAGCCGGCTGCATCTGCTGACTGGTGTTGGTTCCTACATAACTGCGCCGCTGTGGCTGCTGTTCATCCTCACCGGCATCCTGATCGCGGTGCAGGCTCGCTTTGTGCTGCCGGATTACTTTCCGCAGGGTAAGTCGCTGTTTCCGCAATGGCCGGTGGTCGATCCGGTGCGCGCGATGTGGATGTTCGTTGGCACCATGGGCCTGCTGCTGGTGCCGAAACTGCTGGGATGCATTGTGATCCTGCTGCATCGTCAGGAGCGGCGCGGCTTCGGCGTCCTGCGTCTTCTGGCCGGCATCCTGTTCGAGACGCTGATCGCCGGTTTGCTTGCGCCGGTGGTGATGCTCACTCAAACAATCGACGTCGCGGCAATTCTCGTTGGACGCGATTCAGGATGGACCGCGCAGCGGCGTGGCGACGGCGCCATTCCGGCACGGGAGACCAGACGGCTATATCGGCGGCATACCGTGCTCGGTTTGCTGCTCGGCGGAGTGGCCTGGGCAGTCTCGCTGTCTCTTGCGCTGTGGATGCTGCCGGTCGTGCTCGGTCTTGCACTGGCGATCCCGTTGGCGTTTCTGACCGGCGCGCGGAGGGCGGGGGGTCTACTGCGTACGCCTGAGGATGTTGTGCCGCCCGCCGTGGTGGCCCGTGCGCTGGCGCTGCAAATCGAGTGGCAGAAGCGGGGTGCGCCCAGCGTGGCACAACTGCTGCGGGACCAGTCGCTGCTGGAGGTCCACAAGGCGATGCTGCCGCCGCCGCGTCGGCCGCGGCTAGACCCAATCGACCCCGTCCTCGTTCAGGCACGCGCAAAGTTGGACGAGGCCGAAACGCTACAGGACGCGCTCAGCGTGCTGCAAATACCGGAGTTGACGGCCATACTCAGCAACGCTGCCGCGCTGGAAACGCTGCGAGCGCTGGCGGCCGTTCGCCCTGCCTAAGGGTGGGCGAGTGCGGCTCAGTTATAGCTGACGAACCGCATATTCTCGCAGCGGAACACGTTCTTCGTGTCACACAGCTCATTGGCGGCGGTGATCACCGGGACCACGGTGATGACAACCTCCTTGTGGGTCCTGGCGAGTTCCCGCAGCGTGTCCGTCACCGTCACCCGCTTCGACGCCAATGTCAGTGGATGCGGCGCGCGGAAATCGTACGCCTCACGCCCATGTTCGTTGACTTCGCAGTGACCAGGATCGCCAAGGCAGCCGCCGTGGCCAAAGATGTAAAACGAACCCGCATAGCCGCTCTCGCGCGCGCGCGGCGTGGCGTGGTCGGCGTTGGGGTTGTTGAAGAAAACGCGGCCTTCGTACGACGCTTCGCCGTGATAGATGCCGTCAATCTCCAGATCGGCACGCGTCAGCCGATGCTCCGGTGAGGCGAAATCGATCCGCACGGGCTTGCTGGTGAAGGTCTCCGCGCCACCGCCGACCCGCTTCGGCGCCCCGAGGCGTCGCAATGCCGGAGGAGCTTCCTTGCGTGCCGGGGCCTTCCTGGATGCTCGAGCCATCAGCTTGTCCCTCCAATCGGAACCACGCTTTGCGCGGCGCTGTACTCATAGCCAAGGTCATGGACATTGAGCACGTCGCGCACCTGCACATTGAACGGCGGCAGCACCTGGTCGACCAGGTCAGATGGGATGTTGCCGTTGCCGTTGCGCGCCTGCCAGATCCACCATATGCGGTCGATCATCGCATGATGCGACCAGAAGATCGGATCGAACGCGGCGGTACCAATGACCCCCATATCGCCGGAGACCCAGCCATGAACCTGGTCGTGAATATCCTCCAGCGCGTCACTGAAGTCCGACCAGTCAGTCCGCGCAAGGCAATTGTCGACGTCGTCCTGCGTCGGAAGCCCATCGGGTGGTCCGGGCGCGCGGCTGGTGATCCGCACGATCGGAGGTCTGGCCTGCGGCAAGTTGACACGAAAGCCGAGCAGCGGGTTCGGCTGGCCATCAGCCCCGGTGCGGTCGGTGAAAATACCTGGCAGCCCGCTCTGTCGTGGTGGCCCGAGTGTCCAATCCCACCAGGGCAGTGTCACCCCCGGCACCTGGTCGCGCATCGCCATTTCCCAGTTGTAGAGATAGGCGCGGTGCCAGGGCAGAAACAGCCGCATGTTCTGCGCGATGCGCGCGTTCTGCTGGTGGTGCCAGCAATACCAGTCCGGTGTTCCATGGCGGCCGGCGAGCACCTGATAGCCACGGTTGTCGCTGATCCCCATCATCTGGCCATAGGACTTGCGGAAGTCGGCCACCTGTGTCGCGTCAAGGTTATGGACACCGAGCCTCATGCGGATATCGGCCATGCGCAGCGTTTCCCCACTGTTGTTATTGCGCGCGGCAGGTTAACAGCGGGTGCCTGCGCCTGCCACTACAACCTGGCGGGAGACGTCAATGGCGCAAGGCCTGTGCCACCTCATCCAGCGCCGCCGGGTCCTCGATAGTGGGCGGCACCGGCGCAGTTTCGCCATCGGCGATCCGGCGGATCGAGGCGCGGAGTATCTTGCCGGACCGCGTCTTCGGCAGACGCGGCACCACGCGGGCGTCCTTGAACGCGGCGACCGGCCCGATCCGCTCACGTACCAGTGCCACCAGCTCCGCGACGATTTCGGCGTCCGGACGGTTCACGCCCGCCTTCAGCACCACCAATCCGATCGGCGTTTGACCCTTCAAATCGTCGCGGGCACCGACAACCGCGCATTCGGCGACCGCTGTGTGGGATGCCAGTACCTCTTCCATCTGGCCCGTGGACAGCCGGTGTCCTGCGACGTTGATGATGTCGTCGGTCCGGCCCATCACCCAGACATCGCCCTCCGCGTCGATCATCCCGGCATCGCCAGTGCGGTACCAGCCGGGAAAATCCGACAGATACGCGGTGTGGTAGCCTTCATCGTTCTGCCAGAGCGTCGGCGCGCAGCCCGGGGGCAGCGGTAGTCTGGCGCACAGATTGCCGGTGTGCCCGGCCGCGACTTCGTTCCCCTCATCGTCCAGTGCGTGCAGGTCGATGCCCGGGCTCGGACGTCCGCCTGAGCCAGGCTTGAAGGGAAACAGCCCCAACTGGCGGAACCCGCTGGTGATCGCCCAACCGGTCTCGGTCTGCCACCAGTGATCGACCACCGGCTTGCCGAGCAGCTCGGCCGCCCACTCCGCGGTCGGCGGATCGCAGCGTTCGCCGGCGAGGAACAGCGCCTCCAGCTTCGTCAGATCGTGGGCGTGCAGCAACTTGCCTTCGGGGTCCTGCTGCTTGATCGCCCGCATCGCAGTCGGCGCGGTGAATAGCACCTTCACGCCGTGCTGCGCGCAAACCCGCCAGAACGCGCCCGCATCAGGCGTGCCGACCGGCTTACCCTCGTACATCACGGTGGTGCAGCCGCGCAGCAGGGGCGCGTAGACGATGTAGGAGTGGCCGACCACCCAGCCGACGTCCGACGCCGCCCAATATACGTCACCAGCATCGACGCCATACAGCATGCGCATTGAGTTCCACAGCGCCACCGCATGGCCGCCATTGTCGCGCACCACACCTTTCGGCCGTCCTGTCGTGCCGGAAGTGTAGAGGATGTAGAGCGGATCGGTGGCAGCGACGGGAACCGGATCGTGCGGCGATGCCGCAGCCTCGGCTTCAACCAGATCATGGTCGCGCCCGACAATCAGTGTGGCGCGCTCTGCATCGCGTTGCAGGATCAGACAGGCGTCCGGCTTGTGTGGCGACAGCGCGATCGCTGCGTCGAGCAGCGGCTTGTATTTCACCACCCGCCCAGGTTCGAGGCCGCATGACGCGGACACGATGACCTTCGGTTTGGCGTCGGCGATGCGCGATGCAAGCTCCGCCGCGGCAAAGCCGCCGAACACCACGGAATGGATTGCGCCCAGCCGCGCGCAGGCGAGCATGGCGATCGCTGCCTCCGGCACCATCGGCAAGTAGATCACTACCCGGTCGCCCCGCGTCACGCCGAGTGCTGCCAGCGCACCCGCGAGCTTCGCGGTGCGCGTCTGCATCTGGCGATAGGTGAAGGTTTCGATCCGCCCCGTCATCGGGCTGTCCCAGATCAATGCCGCCTGCTCGCCGCGGCCCGCAAGCACGTGGCGGTCGACGCAGTTGAAGCAGGTGTTCAGCATCGCGCCGGGGAACCACCTGCCATACGGCCCGATTGAGGGATCGAAAACACGGTCCCAACGCCGATCCCAGGTGACGCCGTCTGCGACCGTGGCCCACCACGCTTCCGGGTCAGCACGCCAGGCGGCGTAGGCTTCGGGGTATCCCGACATAGGCGCGGCATCGTTCATGACGGCCTCCCTGAATATCGCTGGCAGCATGGCGCCGCGAGCTGTGGCTCGGCAATCAACGTGATCAGGGCCCCGACGAGCGAGCGGTCTGGGTGCATCGATTGTTGCTCCCCGAGGCATTGAGATAAGGACCTAAAACCCGCTCGATCTGACAGGTGGACAGCCTGCGGTGTGAACGCGCAGCGGGTTGCCGGTTCACATTGATCGGCGTCGATTTTCCGGCGCCCAGGGGCAGGCGAAGCGTGCCTTGTCGGATGGCACGCACGTAGAGCGGCACCGGTTCGAGCACGCCGTGCAAAATACGCGCACCGTCCATCGCGATGCGATCCCGATAATCCGCTGCGAGGTTTGCCGTGTGCGAATGGTACAGGCCGACCGCAACATCCCAATCGCGCCCAGCCTCATCGCGATATAGGGCAAAGAGATAACGCGCGGCATAGTCGGCGTTCGCCACCGGATCGAAAGCCTCCTCGATCGAGGCAAATGCGTGGGGATGCAGCGTCAGGTCGACCTGCAGGCAGCCGACATCGATATACCTGTGATGCGATGTCTGCTGTTCCACCCACGCAACCGCCGCGGCCTTGCTGTCCAGAAACAGGCCATCACCGTCGGCGTCGATCGTCCAAGGCCAGGGACGCACGTCGTTCATCGCCGTCACAGGTCGGCCGCTTTCGACCCGCGCGATCGAGGTCAGCAGGCCCGACGGCAACTGATGGCGTTGCTCCGCTTCGTGGATTGCGGAACTGCATTGGGCGCTTTGCTGAACTTCCCAGCTTTCCGGCGTGAAAGAGCCCGGCTCCGCAGCCCTGGCGCCAACGGACACACTCTGCATAGTGAGTACTGACGCAATCAGACGTAGCCAGACGCAAGCACGACTTCTCTGATATCCATCCATCCCGCCGGAATGTAGCGGCATCGGCGCGCCTCTGCCATCTTTCTCGCTGGTTTGGTATGGGCTACGAGGCATTGCCGTCCAAGGGAGGATAACGATGAAGGCGAGCATCAATCATATCGCCACCAGCCATGTCGGCAGCCTGCCGCGTCCGGACGGTCTGATCGCGGCGAACCGTGCCGTGGAAGCCGGAGAGGCTTTCGATGAACAGGCATTTCGGCAGACGCTGCGGGACGCGGTTGCAGAGGTCGTGCGTCGTCAACGCGATCTCGGCATCGACATCCCCGGTGACGGCGAGTTCGGCAAGCCGATGGGCCAAAGCGTCAACTACGGCTCATGGTGGCGATATTCTTGGCAACGTCTCGGCGGGCTCAAACCCGGCGAGTCCAGTCTATACGACATGGCGCCACGGCGGTCTCGACCCGGTGAGGTTGTGCTGACCAGCTTCGGCGATCGCCGGGACCGTACTCAGTTCGCCACGGCCTACGCCGATCCCGAGTTCAGGCATCACCACTGGGCCGCGGCCGCCGGCGCCGGTCTGCGTCGCGCCGATCACCTATACCGGCCACGACGCAATCAAGGCGGACATCGCCAATTTCAAGGAGGCGATGCAGGCTAACGGCATCGAGGAAGGTTTCATGAGCTCGGTCGCTCCGGGCAGCGCCTCGCGCATCGGCAATGCCTACTACAAGACCGAGGAGGAACTGCTGTACGCCTGCGCGGATGCGATGCGCGAGGAGTACAAGGCGATCGTCGATGCGGGGCTGATCTTGCAGCTCGACGATCCGGCGATCGCCGAGAACTGGGACATGATCAACCCCGAGCCGACGGTGGAGGATTACAAGAAGTTCTCGATGGTCCGCGTCGAGGCGCTCAACCACGCGATCAAGGGTCTGCCCCATGATCGGATTCGGTTTCATCTGTGTTGGGGTAGTTGGCACGGCCCGCACATCACGGACATCCCGATGCGGGATATCGTCGAGGTCATGCTGGCGATCGACGCCCACGCGTATTCGTTCGAAGCCGGCAATGTCCGCCATGAGCATGAGTGGAAGATCTGGCAGGAGGTCAAGCTGCCCGACAACAAGCTGATCCTGCCAGGCATCGTCAGCCATGCGACCAACGTGGTCGAGCACCCGGAGCTTGTCGCCGAGCGCATTCTGCGGTTCGCGAATCTCGTCGGGAGGGAGCGGGTCATCGCTTCAACCGACTGTGGTTTGGGCGGTCGCGTTCATCCGCAGATCGCCTGGGCGAAGCTCGAGGCGCTGGCACAAGGGGCCGCGCTGGCGAGCCGCCAACTCTGGGGCTGAGTTGCACCTTTGCGATGAGAGGACAGCCATGAAGGCCAGCTCCAATCGCATCCTGACCACTCATGTCGGGAGTCTGCCACGCCCGGACGACCTGATAGCAGCCAACCGGTCGCGCGAAGCCGGCGAGGCGTACGACGAGACAATCTTTCAGGAGCGCCTTCGCTCAGGGGTGGCTCAAGTCGTCCAGCATCAGAGAGACCTCGGCATCGACATCCCAGGCGACGGCGAATTCGGCAAGTCCATGGGACACCGTGTCAACTTCGGTGCATGGATGAGCTACGCGTACCATCGCCTGGGCGGTCTCGATCTGGCTGGCCCGGACATGCACGACGTGGCGCCGCGGCGATCGAACCCGGGCCAGCCTGTGCTGACGAGCTTTGCCGATCGGCGCGATCGCGCACGGTTCGCGGCGGCATACGCTGATCCCGAATCAGGCGTGTCGACCGGCCCTCGGCCGGCGACAGGGCCGGTATGTGTTGCGCCTCTCCGCTATATCGGCGGCGACGCGATCAAGGCCGACATCGCGAACTTCAAGGCCGCGCTCGATGCCGCCGGTGTAGAGGAAGGCTTCATGACCTCGATCGCGCCCGGCAGTACCACGCGCATGGCCAATGTCTACTACAAGACTTACGAGGAGTTCCTGTTCGCCGCCGCTGACGCGATGCGCGAGGAGTACACGGCGATCGTCGAGGCCGGACTTGTCTTGCAGCTCGACGACCCGGCTCTGGCCACGAACTGGGACATGATCAATCCCGAACCTACGGTTGAAGACTACCGAAAGTTTGCGATGATTCAGGTGGCGGCGCTCAATCACGCGCTTCGTGGGTTGCCCCAGGAGCGTGTCCGGTTTCATCTGTGCTGGGGAAGCTGGCACGGCCCGCATACGACCGACATCCCAATGCGCGACATCGTAGAGGTCATGCTGGCGGTCAACGCCCACGCCTACTCGTTCGAGGCCGGCAATGTCCGTCATGAACACGAGTGGAAGGTCTGGCAGGACGTGAGGCTGCCTGACGACAAGCTGATACTGCCGGGCGTTGTCAGCCATGCCACCAATGTGGTCGAGCATCCGGAGCTCGTCGCCGAGCGTATCGTCCGCTTCGCGGAATTCGTCGGCAGGGAACGTGTCATCGCGTCAACAGATTGTGGTCTCGGCGGTCGCGTTCATCCGCAAATCGCCTGGGCAAAACTTGAAGCACTTGTCCAGGGGGCGGCGTTGGCCAGCCGCCAACTCTGGCGCTAAGCCGCTTTCGTCTGACCAGGCGAGGCTTCCCGTTCGTCACGGGCTGAGCCTATGCTCGGTCGCGGGAGACGCTGATGCGAACCACAAAGATGGCGCGCCATCAGCAACAAGCAGAAGGCTTCGTGCAAAGGCAACTCCAGGCAAGCATGCATACCTGCCGAACCTGCGCCGTGCTCATCAGCCGATTCCGCAGCGTCAGGTGCCTGACCTGGAACGGGCGCAGCAGCGGGTCCCTGGCAGGATCGAATGCCATGCGCGTCTAGCTTTCGCTCTCAACGACTGTGTGCACTACCGCGCAGCCTTCTGGAGAATTTCTTTCGGTGTGGACGAGACGACCTCCACGTATTTCGGCACGAAGCGGCTGCCCTCGATAAACTTGATGAAAGCCGGTTTGATCTCGTCGGCAAGGATGCGGCGGATACGTGCGTGCTCCTCGATGTCCGCCCATTCGGCTATCAGGAAGAAGCGCTGTGGATCCTCCGTATCGCGGCAAAGAACGCCATCCTTTACCTGAGCAGACGACTTGTGCATCGGGTTGCCGTCGGAGTAGTCGAATTCCTCGAACAGCCTGATGAACTCCTCCTCGTGTCCGGCCTGCACGCGAAAGTCGTAGATATGCAGGAAATTGCCTCGTTTCGCCAAAGGTTCCTGTGCCATCGCAGCCTCCTTGGAGCGGCGTTTGCCATCGGTCTATACTCCGGACGCAACCCGCAACCGTCAACGCCGCGAGGATCGGAATGACAGACGGCCTGGTCTTCTCCGCTACCACGGAACATGAGTGGCCAGCCGAGGGGCTCGGGCGCATTCCCGATTGGGTGTACACGGACGACGACGATCTATCAGCGCGAGGTCGAGCGGATCTTCCACGGGCGCACCTGGAACTACGTCGCGCTCGAAGCCGAGATCGCAACCCCAGGTGATTTCATCCGCTCCAATGTCGGTCCGACCCCTGTCGTGGTCGTGCGCGATCAGAACGGCGCGATAAACGTGGTGGAGAACCGCTGCGCACATCGCGCCGCGGAATTTTGCCGCGAACTTTCCGGCAGCGTGAAGGAGTTCGTCTGCGCTTATCACCAATGGACCTATGAACTGAATGGCCACCTGCGCAGCGTGCCGTTCCGCCGCGGCGTCGCCGGCAAGGGTGGCATGCCGACCGACTTCGAACCTGCACGGCATAGTCTGCGGCGGCTCAATGTCACCACGCATCGCGGGGTCGTATTCGCATCCTACGCCGACGATATGGAGCCGCTGGCGGACTATCTTGGCCCGGATATCCTGCGCGAGTTCGAGGCGACATTCGACGGTAGGCCGTTGCGCGTGCTTGGCCACTACCGACATACGCTGCCGGGCAACTGGAAGCTTTATCATGAGAACCTGAAGGACCCGTACCACGCCACGCTGCTGCACACATTCCTGGTCACGTTCGGCCTGCTGGTTGCCGGAAACCGTTCTCTGATGCTCGCGGATGCATCGGGCCGCCACGGCGTCATGTGTTCCGCCAAGTCCGATGCCGCGTCCGTCGCGCAGGAGCATCGCGCCGAGATGCGCGCCTACAAGGAGGGCATGAGCCTCGCGGACCCGCGACTCATGGACTTCATCGACGAGTTCGACAGTCCATGGTCCGTGACGATGTCGACGATTTGGCCGAACCTTATCGTGCAGCGGGAGATGAACACACTCGGCATTCGCCAGATCGTGCCGACCGGACCGCACGAGTTCATCATGAAATGGACCATGTTCGGCTTCGCAGGCGATGACGATGCGATGACGCGCCACCGCTTGCGCCAGGGAAATCTAATGGGACCGGCGGGTTTCCTGGGGCTTGAGGACAACGAGGCGATCAAGTTCGTGCAGGACGGAATGCTGGGCGTCCCGGGCGGCCGGCATTTTGTCGAGCTCGATCCCGCCACTGCGACAGGCAGCACCGATACGCTGATTTCCGAGGCGGCCATTCGCGGCATGTATCGGCATTGGCGCGAGGTCATGGGCCTGTGAACCAGATGCGGGCCGCCCATTCGTCGGACACCGAGCGGCGCCTCGCGGGATTGTTGCTGCATCATGAGATTGAGCTGTTCAACACCCGGTACGCCGCCGCGCTCGACGAACAGCGGTTGCAGGACTGGGTGGAGTTGTTCGTCGATGACGCGTTCTACCTTGTCACGTCGCGCGAGAATGCGGACCAGGGATTTCCCGTCGGGCTGATCTACTGCGAAGGCAAGGCAATGATTCGGGATCGCGCCTTCGCGCTGGAGAAGACGGCAATGTTCGCGCCGCGCTACTTGCGGCATGTCATTGGCAATCTTCTGGTGCTGGGCGAAGAGGCCAATGGCGATATACGCGCCCAGGCCAATTATGTGGTGCTGCAAGTGCTGTTTGACCGGCCGGATGCCACGCTGCATCAGGTCGGCAGCTATCGTGATGTGTTCTGTCGCACCGCGGACGGCCTCAGGCTCAGGGAGCGGCGGTGCGTCTACGACAATCTCCTGGTTCCGAACGCGCTGTGTATTCCGGTCTGAAGCTGGACCGCGCGCCTCGTCCGGGTATGCTGTGTCGCTGGGTCTTCCTCGCGGAGGTGAATTCCGATGCCCGCTACCGATGCAAATGTCATGACGCCAACGCGAGACTTGCCGCTGCGGCAACCGATAGGCGGGCCAGATGCCTGGGTAGGCGCGGATATGCGCGGACGTGAGGCGGAATGGAGCTACCGGCTGTCGCCCTCGGAAATCGCCGAGGTCGAAGCTGCACTGAAGGCGGTGCAGGCACACG
Source organism: uncultured Alphaproteobacteria bacterium (assembly GCA_963776505.1). GTDB lineage: Bacteria > Pseudomonadota > Alphaproteobacteria > Acetobacterales > Acetobacteraceae > JAMXLO01. The sequence goes on along the minus strand of CAVZNH010000078.1, from coordinate 1,979 downwards.
GCATCGATATCGCCGAAATCCGCCGCGAGAATTTCCCGCTTCCGACGCTCGGTCCGGTGCTGGACCGCCTGCGAGCCGAAGTGCTGGAGGGGCGCGGCTTCGTGCTGCTGCGTGGCGTGCCGGTCGAGAATCGACCAGTCGCGGAGAGTGCCACCGCATATTGGGGCATCGGAAGTTATTTCGGCAGTGCCCGTTCGCAGAACTCGAAGGGGCATCTGCTCGGCCACATCTACGATCTCGGCGGCAGCAGCGCGACCAATCCGAATATTCGCAGCTATGCGACATCGGAGCGGCAGAACTTCCACATCGATCGCTGCGATGTCGTGGCATTGCTTTGCCTGCGGCGTGCGAAATCCGGCGGCCTTTCGGCGATCGCAAGTTCGATGGCTGTGCATAATGTCATGCTGGACCGCCGGCCCGATCTGCTGGAGCGACTGTATCGACCGTTCCCAGTCGATCGGCGTGGCGAGGTGCCGGAGGGCAAGGCGCCGTTCTATAACGCGCCGGTGTTCAATGAACATGCAGGCCGGCTTTCCGTGCTGTACTCGCGCCTGCACATCGGATCATCGCAGCGTTTTCCCGATGCGCGCCGGCTTACCGCCGAGGATATCGAGGCGCTCGACATGCTGGGCGAATTGGCGGGCGATCCCGAGTTGCGGCTCGACATGAATTTCATGCCGGGCGACATCCAGTTCCTGCACAACCATACGATCCTGCACGCCCGCACGGCTTACGAGGATTGGCCCGAAGCCGAGCGCAAGCGCCATCTGCTGCGCCTGTGGCTCGCCCCGCCGGACGCCCGGCCGCTGCCGCCGGTATTTGCCGAATGCTACGGCGAGATCACGATCGGCGATCGTGGCGGCATTATTTGCAACGGTACCCGCTTGCACGCGCCGTTGGTGCCGGCCTGACAAGGCGCCTCAGATGACCCGGCTCCGCATCGCGCTGCGCGTTCCGGTCGGCCGGCCGTTGCCCGAGATTGCTGCATTCGTCGCCCGCTGCGAGGGCGCTGGCTTCGACGGTGTAGGCGTTCACGACCATCCATCGAGTGGCCGGGACGCTTATCTTGCGCTTGCCCTGGCTGCCCAAGCGACACACCGGCTGCAACTTTTCCCGGCCACTTCGAGCCCCGTGGTTCGGCATCCGCTGGTTCTCGCCTCGCTCGCCCACAGTCTGGATGAAATCGCTCCAGGGCGCGCATATCTAACCGTCGCGCCGGGTTTTATCTCGACCCGGAGCATTGGGCAGCCGCGCGCGGGCGTGGCCTTCATGCGTGACGCGATCCACGATCTCCGTCGGCTACTTGCCGGCGAGGAGGTGGATTTCGGTTCGATATCGACTCGACTGCGGAACCGCAGCGCGACACCGACGCCGGTGTATCTGCTTGCGGCAGGCCCGCGCATGATCGAACTCGCGGGCGAAGTGGCCGATGGCGCCTTTCTTATGGTTGGTCTCAATGCGCATTCCGTCCGCGCAGCGCTGCGTCACCTGGAGGCGGGGGCCAGGCGGGCCGGCCGTTCTCTGACCGACTTTCCCGTGAAGTTCGTGGTCACGATCGGTCTCGGACCCGATGCCGAGGTGGGAGCACGATGGGTGCGGAGTTGGTTCGCTCCGGGACAGCCATTCCTCAACTATCCGAGCGCCTCGAATCTTCGCTGGCTCAGGGAAGCCGGCATTGCATTGGCGGAGGCGCACGATCCGGCTGCCATCACCGAAAGCGAGGCACGGCAGATTGCGGATGCGTTCGGACTGTTCGGATCACCGGAAAATTGTGCGGAGCGGCTTCTGCGTGCGCGCGAGGAAGCGGGCATTGACGATGTATTCCTGTTCCCGGCGCACGACCTTGCCGGCGGCTACAATATGCCGGAGGCCGAGCTCGTCGCCTTCGATCAGGTCATCCGCCCACGGCTCGGCGAATGCTGAGAACATCGTCGCCGTGCTCCTCACACTGACAGCGGCACGGCTGAAGGAAGGAAACG